>NZ_JARZAI010000002.1 GCF_029893355.1 Kitasatospora sp. MAA4 | reverse complement strand
CCCCGCCCCCCCCGCTCCCCCCCGGCCCGGGCCCGCGCCCCGCCCTCCCCGGGCGCCGGCGCCGCCGCCCCGGCCCGCCCCCCGGGGCGGGCGGGGGGCCCCCGCCCCCCCGCCGGGGCCACGCCCCGGGCTTCCGGAAGGCCCAGCAGCCGCTGCACGAACCAGGTCTTGCCGACCCCCGCCTCCCCCTCGACCACCACCAAGCCGGGCCGGCCGTCGACGGCCGATCCCAGCACTCTCCGTAGTCTCCGTTCGTTGACGCCTTCGCGCATCCGGTACCTTCCAGGCTCTGGTCATGGGTCGGCGCCTTGTCGCGAACGTGTTCGCGGCAAGGCGCCGAGTGGGGAACTGGCTTCGGGGACATCCCGGCAGTGCGGGCGTCCGGAGTCAGGCGTGCCGCCATCTGATGCTGAACTGGTCGCCGTCGAGCTGGGAGTTGGCGGTCAGCCGGGTGCCGCTGCGCGTGAGGTCGGTGGAGTTGGGTGTGCCGGCATCGCCGAGCGACTGATCGTTCGCGGTGGCGTCGGTGAAGTTCAACGCTCCGAAGTCGGCGACCGGCTGGATGCCGCTGCCGAGGTCCTCGAGTATCACCTCGGCGGAGTTGAGCTGGTAGTCGCCGGTCTCGTGGTAGGTCTTCGACCAGCCCTGGGTGCTGTCGGTCTCGGTGAGCGTGAAGTCCTGGCCGTCGACGTCGACGGAGGCCGCGATGTGGTCGCCGGCCTCCATGGTCTCGTCGAAGTAGACCGAGTGCTTCGGGTACATCTCGACCCACGGCTCGTACTTCACCCTGCCGTTGCTGCAGTCCTGGTCGAAGCCGATCTGTTCGACGGTGTCGGAGTCGAAGCCGTCCAGTCCGACCCAGGGCGAGACCACGCTGTCGGGAGTGGAGTCGCAGTCCAGGCTCGGCACCCTCCACTGGGCGCTGACCGAGGTGAACGTGTCACCGGTCTCGGTGTAGCCGGCCCAGAACTCGTCGGCGCGCACCCCGTGGTCGAAGTGCGGGAACCCGCCTCGGGCCGCGGCAGCGGCGGTCGGGGCGGAGGCGGCCAGTGCCGCGGTGAGCAGGGTGGCCGCGACGGTGGCCAGGGTCAGGGCCTTGCGGCAGTTGATACCGGTCATGACCGATGTCTCCTTACTGGTGTGGCTTTGCAGGGTCGTAGAATTCACCGAAATCACCGGCGAAATATATAGAGAACAGGCAAAAAGATTGCAAATAACAGTCAAGTCTCCCTCCACGGTGCATATACAGTTCCGCCGGGTCAGGATTTGTTTGCGTATGAGTGGTGCCGCAAATCCGTATTGCTCGCCCGCTCTCCGGTCGCGACCGTGGTCGGCACCGTCACCGGTCGCGGCACAGGCCGCGACCACTCAGGTCGACGGGCCCGACTCGCACTGGAGACGAGAATGTCCTCACGCCCCAAGTACCGCCGCGGTCTCGCCGCCCTCGGCCTCGCCATCGCCGCGCTCGGCCTCTCGGTCCAGCCCGGCCTTGCCGCCACCCCGGACGCCGGCCCCGCCGACACCGGCAAACTGACCTACCACGGCGGTCCGGTCCAGCACACCCCGCGGGTCTTCGTCGTCTACTGGGGCTCGCAGTGGGGCAGCGGCGGCATCACCAACGACCCGGCCGGCGAAGCCCCGTTGCAGCGGGACTTCCTGAACGGCCTTGGCACCCCGCACGACAACTGGAGCAGTTCGGTGACCCAGTACTGCTCCGGCATCCCGGCCGGATCCGCCGACTGCTCGGGTGCCACCGACTTCGCCGGACGCGCCTCGTTCTACTCGCTGCTCGGCATCTGGCTCGACGACAGCGCACCCGCGCCGGCGGCGCCGAGCAGCGCCGACATCCAGGCCGAGGCGGTCAAGGTCGCCCTGCGCTTCGGCCTCAACCAGTCGGAGACCCAGATCGTGATCGACTCACCCACCGGCGTGGTGCCGGCCGGCTTCGCCGCAGGCACGGCGGGCGGCTACTGCGCCTGGCACGACAGCGCGACACTGCCGGACGGCAGCCAGATCTCCTACACCAACATGCCGTACGTCTCCGACGCGGGTGCCGCCTGTGGTGCCGGCGCCGTCGACCCGGGCGACAGCGGGGTGAACCCCGCCACCGAGGGTGTCACCGAGGTCGGCGGACGCGAGTGGGCCGAGAGCGTCACCAACCCGATCGTCGAGCCCAACGCCACCGGCTGGGCCACCGACAACGACGCCGGCACGGACAGCGCCGACAAGTGCTCGTCGGACAGGAGCACCTACGGCCTCGTCACGCTGGGCGGTCAGAAGTTCGCCGTCCAACCGCTGTGGAGCAACAACGCCGCCAACGGCGCCGGCGGCTGCGACCTGTACTACAACTCGCCCACCGACCAGGGCTGAGCCGCTCCGGGCGGGCGGGTCCGCCAACCGGCCACCCGCCCGCCCGGCCCCTTCGTGACGACCTGAGGCACACACCGTGACCCACCGCGGAACCACCGGCGCAGCCCGCGCCGCTCTGCTGCTGCTCCTGACCGCGGGCTGCGCCGGCCCCGTCGCCCACGCCGCCGCTCCGACCACACCGGCCGCGCGGCCCTGCCGGGCAGCCGGCGAAGCCGTGCTGCCGCACACCGCCGGCACCCTCACCCAGGCGGACGGCGGTGCCCGCATCTGCCTGCGCACCGGACAACAGGTGGCCGTACTCCTGCACTCCCCGGCCACCGATCCGGCCGGGCGGTGGCAGCCCATCCAGATTCGGCCGGATGGTCGGGTCCGCCGGGGCGACAGCGGGGTGATGACCCCCTCGATCGGCACCACGACGGGCCTGTTCACCGCGACCGCCCCGGGAGAGACCGAGCTGACGAGCCGTCAGACCTCGGGTGCGGTATGGCAGCTGACCCTGGTGGTGAGCTGACCGGCCTCGGGGCCGACCCGGCATGGGTGCACGGGGGACGTGGCCCGACGTGGCGCGAGAGGCGGTGCATCGTGCCGCGGGCGTCGACGGCCCAGAGCGTGTCGGCGGCGTGCTCGCGCCGGGCCATCCGGACCGTCGCCGGGCGGCCGTCCGGCAGGTCGATCGTGCGGCCGACCCACTCCTGCCAGGCCGGATCGGAGCTGACCAGCATCGCACTCACCACTTCGCAGCCGGCGGAAGTTCCAGCACCTGGCAGCCGACGACGCCGAGTTGCCGGGTCACGAACCGGGCCTCCTGGTCATCGAGCGAGAAGACGAACGGCCCCGGCACCAGGACGGTGCGAAAGCTCCCCAGGGCCGCGAGCCGGATGAGCCGGTCCAGCGCCGGGCGCGGGCCACGGGACGGGCAGCCGTTGTCCATGAACACGGCCGGCTCCGCGACGCCCAGCTGACGGGCGTAGAGCCGCAGTGCGGCCCGATGGAAGACCAACTGCGTGGCGTCGTAAGGAAAGCAGCGCAGGTACATCGCGCTGTCGGCGTACCCGCCGTTCACCGGGTCGACCTCGACCGTCTCCTCCTCGGCGGTGGCTCGCACCACGTCGTGTCCGACGGGGTCCGGCCCCGCGACGGGGATCTCCAGCCGGTCGAGCAGCGCCTCCAGGCCGCCGGCCGGGCCGCGCTTGCGCACACCTGCCGGACCGGCCCGGCCGTCCGCGCCTGCCTCCTTCGACCGCTCCCAGCGTTTGGCCGCGGGTGTGGCGGGAGCCCGCTTGGTCGCGGCCGAAGGCAGTTGCACGATCCGGCGGCAGCCGGCAGCGCTGAGCATCCGGATCGCCAGGCCGGCTCTGGCGTCGTCGGCGGAGAAGACCCACTGGCCGGGCACCATCACCAGCCGGTGGGAGCCCTCCAGGACGGCTCGGGCGAGCCGCTCGAAGGCGGGGCGGGAGCCGGTGGACGGGTAGCCGTTGTCGATGTAGAACGTGGGCGCCGGCACGCCCAGGCGGGCGGCGAAACGGCGCATCGCCTCGCTCTGGTGCTCCACGGCACCGGAGTTCTGGGGGAAGATCCGCAGGTAGGCGGCAGGTACCAGGTCAGCTGACATCAGGAGACTCCGTTCCAGGTCGTGCGGTGGGGGGAGGGTATTTCCAGCACTAGGCAGCCGGCCGCGAGCAGCCGTTCGACGGTGTGCCCGGCTTCGACGTCGTCCAGGGAGAAGACGAACGGCCCGGGCACCAGCACGACGTCGACCAGGCCGAGGGCCGCCTGTTCCAGCAGTCGCTCCAGTGCCGGCCGCGCCTCGCACGACCGGGCGCCGTTGTCCAGATACAGCACCGGTTCCGGTAGACCGTTCTGACGGGCGAGGGTGCGCAGGGCGTCCTGGTGGCAGCCCATTCCCCAGGTGTCGGCGGGGTAGCAGCGCAGGTACATCGCTGCCCGGACGCATCGTTCTCTTGCTGCGGCTCTGGACATCGCTGCCTCCCACTCCATGGATTCCGGCCCGAATGCGGCCGAATTCCCGAGTGCGGGACAGGCTCTCCGGCGCACTTCCATGGAAGATCCGCGCGGCCCGCGAATCAATGAACCGCATGCCCGACTGAGGTCACGACTCGCACCGACCCTGCGGGAGACCATGCGTACGGCCGCGCCGGACACTGCGCAGTGGTCTGGGTAGTGACATGGGTAGTCGCCGGTCGTCCGGCGGGCAGCGGAAAGCGCCCCACTCGCGTGCTCCCGTTCGGTGGTCCGTCCCGGCGCGCGCGCGTTCGCGGCACGGCCCGGACGGTGCTGGCTCCGCCCAGGCTGGCGGCCGCCGGCACTCGGGATCAATCAGGGAGACGTGCGGCACGGATACCCGAACAGGGCGCGAACGTCAGTCCCACTCCCAGCGGATCCCGACCCGGGACGGTGCCTGGTCCAGCCAGACCGCGTGCACGGCCGCCGAGGTGTCGAGCCGCAACATGCTGCGCTCCCGGTCGGCGCCCGCCCCCGGATCGCCCTCGTAGCGGTAGCAGTACGCCGGGGTGACGCCCGGCGGGAACTGGGCCTCGAGCAGGTACTGCCGCACCGGTACGGCGAAGCGGCGTCCGCACCGGGTCACCGGCGTGCGGGCGGCGGAGTGGACCTCGTACTCGAACACCGCCGTGTCACCGGCGCCGAGCGGCGCGTCGAGCAGCAGTTCCGCGGCGACCATCCCGGACTTGGACCGGGTCCGGACCCGGCCGAGGCGGGCGTGGTGGAGCGCGGTGATGACCGGCGGGCCGGCGTCGGCGTCCTCGGCGGCGTGCACCACCAGGCAGCGGGAGACGCCGTTGGCGGTGGCCCGGACCACCTGGCCGGTGCGCGTGATGCACTCGCCGCGCCGGGCGTCGAAACGGAAGAGGTCATGGACGGAGAGCCGCTCCAGGTGGTCGCCCGGTACCGCCTCGAACTCCTCGGCCACCTCGGCCAGCCACGGCTCGCCGGGCCAGAGCTCGGCCGGCCTGAGCGGCCGGGACCACAGCCTGGGCGACGACTCCTTCCCCCAGCGCCCGCGCGGCCGGGGCGGCCCGATCAGGCTGCTCAGGCTGCTCGGCGGCAACTGGAGGATCTCCTCGATCAGTTGGACTGCCGGCATCGAGGATTCACGTTCCGGTTGGCTGCGGCCGCGCCGCCAGTGGCTCAGGGTGGTGGTGCTGATCCGGATGCCGCGAGCGTCCAGCTGACACCGGATGCGCTCCAGGCTGAGTCCGCTCGCCTCGATGGCGGCGCGAAGCGCCTCGGCGAAGTCCGTGCCGGGGCCGGCGGCCGGGCGCGGCGATGCGGCGGTGCGGCGATGGGACGGCGGCATGGCGCCCTTCCTCAATCCGTGGGAAAGCGAACGAATCGGTCCGGAGTGGCCGGGTCCGGGGACAGTACGTGCGCGGCACAGCGCGTGTCACTACTGCACGGGTCTCGCTTTGCTCGCGATGGACCCCGTACGCCCGCCGGGGTGGGCCCGGCGGGCGTACGGGGATGACGATCAGGTCACGGTTCGCAGGGTCGGCCTCCCGGCGTCAATTGCCGCCGCCCAGCAGGGCGCCGGCCAGCCCGTCGGCGATCGGCGAGCCCAGACCGGTCACCTCGTCGTAGCCGGGGCCGGCCGCGAAGCCGCCGTTGCCCTGCGGGACCTGGCTCGACTTGTTGGTGCCGGTGGTGATGTCGTTGAACGCGCCGGGGTAGCCCGGGCCGGCCGCGATCCGGTAGAGCGCCGGGTTGGCGAAGCCCAGGTTCGACTGCTTCTGCGCCTGCGCCTTCTGGTTGTAGAGCACCGCGAAGCCGGCCCAGAGCGGGGCCGCCGCGCTGGTGCCGCCGTTGGTGGGGGACCAGGCTGGCGCCGGGTTGTTCCTGCCGCCGGCGGTGTAGAGGCTGAAGCCGCTCTTCGGGTCTGCGACCGAGGCGACGTCCGGCACCGTGCGGCCGCCGCTACCGGGCTGCCAGTCCGGCTTGTCCCACACCGCGGACTCCCCGCCACCGCCGCCGCTCCACGCCGACTCGGAGTTGTAGGAGCCGTCGGGGTTGAGGCTGAGCGTGGTGCCGCCGACCGCCGTGTCGTACGGGCTGGAGGCGGGGAAGTCGACAGCCGCGGCATAGCCGTCGACGGGCTTCCCGTCGGCGTCCTTGGGGTTCGGGTCGTCCGGGCTGTAGCAGTCCTGGTAGCCGTAGTCACCCGTGGCGCTGAAGGTGCTGATGCCCTGCGCGGCCGCCTCCTTGAAAATGTCGTTGACGGCGTCGAGGTGGGCGTCGGCCTCTACGTCCTCGCACTCGCCCCAGGAGTTGGAGATGACCGTCGCCCGGCCGTCGGAGACGATCCGGTTGTAGATGTCGATCTCGCCCTGGTCACTGTTGGGTGCTTCGTAGACCACCTGGGTGGCCTGGGGTGCGACGCCGCGGATGATCTCGCTGTCCATCTCCACCTCGTCCTCGCCCGAAGTCCAGGCGGGGCCGTCGTAGTGGGCACCGTCGAGCGAGACCGTGCTGACGGCCGGGCCCTTAAGACCGTACTGCTGGTCGTAGGTGGCGAGGTTGGCCGGGTTGTAGCCGGCGAGCTCGAACAGCGCGACGGTCTGGCCGTCGCCGTGCCCGCCCACCTTGTCGAGATGGTAGGCGGAGTCGTACTGGCTCGGGGTGAGGCCCGGGGTGGGAGCCGCGCTCGCGCTCTCGTCGGCCCTCGTCACGGCACTGTGGTGGTGGACCGCGACGTTGTCGAGGCCGGATATGCCGGCGACCACGGAGGCCACGCCGGCCGGCAGCGAGACGGCCTTGTCGGGGGCGTAGAAGGTGCGCCGTTCGGTCCGGTCGAGGTAGCTGGCCTCGGTGGTGTGGAACGCCGCATCGATGCGGGCCACGCTGCCGGTCACGTCGACCACCTGCCGGTTGGCGCTGACGGCGGTCGTGGTCAGACCCTGGCCGCGCAGATAGGCCTGCACCCGCTGGACGTCGGACTGGCTGGGGGCGTACTGGGCGGTGAACTGCGCAGGCGTGAGGTAGTGGCCGTGCTCGGCGGAGCCGGGGGTGCTGACCTCGGCGATGAACCTGTCCAGCTCGGCGGAGTTGCGCAACTTCAGGCTGACGGCCACGGACAGCTGCTGCCCGGCCGGCAGCGCGCCCTGCCGCTGGGCGCCGACGGTGGCCGGCGTGACGGTCCCGGCCAGGGCCACCGTCGGCTCGGCCGACGCGGTGCCGGCGAGGACCGGGCTGCCGAGCGGCAGCAGCGAGAGTGCCGCGACGGCGGCGAGGTGACGGAGCTTCACGAGGTCCTCCTGGTGCCAGGCGTCCCAGCGAATCGGAACGCGCGGCCGAAACATGGCAGACGGGGGCCATCCAGGTGGACGGGAAGAAGGTAATGATTCAGCAAAGAACAGTAAGGCCCTGAATTCCCTTCCCTATACAGTTATGAGCCGCCCGGCCGATCGGGTCGGAACAAGTGCTCGCGGATTTCTCTTGACTCCGGTTCGCACCGCCCCGCACACTCCGACTCGGCGACCTTCCGCAGGATCTGCCGCGAGTGCCGAAGCATCGCCGCCCCGCCTGCGCGACGCCCGAATTCAGGCAAGTCCAACACCGATGCAACTCCCCATCCCCAAGGCTCATCGGAGGTTTGTCATGTCCTCACCCAAAGTGCACTCCCACCGCCCGCTGGTCGCGGCGGGTTGTGCCGCCGCGCTGGCGACCGGAGCTCTCGGGCTCTGGTCCTCCGTCCCCGCGCACGCGGACACCCTCCCCTCCCCCGACCACGTGGTGGTGGTCGTGATGGAGAACCACGCCTACGGGCAGATCCTCGGCAGCTCCGACGCCCCGTACCTCAACTCCCTGGCGAGCGGCGGCGCCACCCTCACCCAGTCCTACGGAATCACCCACCCCAGCCAGCCGAACTACTACGCGCTGTTCTCCGGCGACACCCAGGGCGTCACCGACGACAGCTGCGTCGACACCGGCTTCACCAGTGCTCCCAACCTGGCCTCCGAACTTCTCAACTCCGGCAAGAGCTGGGGTAGTTACAACGAAGGCCTGCCCTCCCAGGGCAGCACCACGTGCAGCAGCGGCGACTACGCCCAGAAGCACGCGCCGTGGTTCGGCTTCGACAACGTGCCGACCAACACCGAGCACACCTTCAACCAGTTCCCGAGCGACTTCTCGCAGCTGCCGAAGGTCTCCTTCGTGGTCCCCGACCTCTGCGACGACATGCACGACTGCAGCGTCGGCACCGGGGACAGCTGGGTGAAGGACAACCTGGACTCCTACGCGCAGTGGGCCAAGAGCCACAACAGCCTGCTCGTGGTCACCTACGACGAGGACGACCTCAACTCCGGCAACCAGATCCCCACCCTCCTCTACGGCCAGCACGTCGCCCCGGGTTCGAGCTCCAGCAGCAGCTACAACCACTACGACATGCTGCACACCCTGGAGGACCTGGCCGGCCTGAACACCCACGCCGGCGCCTCCGGCGGTGCCTCCGACATCACCGGTATCTGGAACTGACGCCTATGTACCTTGCAGACCGTTGTCGCTCCCTCCCCGGCACCACCGGGAGCAGGGCCGCCGTTCCGAGCGCCGTTCTGGCGCTCGGGGCGGTGAGCCTCATCACCGACGTCTCCTCCGAAATGATCACCGCCGTGCTGCCGCTCTACGTGGTGGCCGGCCTCGGCCTCTCCCCGCTCGGGTTCGGCCTGCTGGACGGCGTCAACAACGGCGCCACCGCCCTGGTCCAGCTGCTCGGCGGCGCTCTCGCCGACCGCGGCGGCGGCCGGCACAAGGCGGTGGCCGCCTTCGGCTACGGCCTGTCCGCGCTGTGCAAACCCCTGCTGCTGCTCGCCGGCAGCGTGCCGGCGATCGGCGCGGTGCTCGCCGTCGAGCGCACCGGCAAGGGCCTGCGCACCGCACCCCGGGACGCGATGATCTCGCTCGCCACCGCCCCCGAGCACCGCGGCCGGGCCTTCGGCGTGCACCGCGCCATGGACACCGTCGGCGCGCTGCTCGGCCCGCTCATCGCGTTCGCCGTACTCGCCGCCGCCGACGGTTCGCAGGGCGGCGCGAGCGCCGGTACCGACGGCTACCACGCGGTGTTCACCGTCAGCGCGTGCGTGGCGGCGCTCGGCGTCCTGGTCCTGCTGCTGTTCGTCCCGTCCCGCCGCGCGGTCGGCCCCGCCGCGAAGCCGCCACTGCGCCAGACCCTCGCGCTGATCCGGGTACCGGCCCTGCGCCGGCTGACCCTGTGCGCGGTGCTGCTGGGCCTCAGCACGGTCAGCGACGCCTTCGTCTACCTCCTGATCCAGCGTCGGACCGGCCTCGCCGTGGGCTTGTTCCCGCTGCTGCCGCTGGGCACCTCGGCCGCATTCCTGCTGCTGGCCGTGCCGTTCGGCTCGCTCGCGGACCGCATCGGCCGACCCAGGCTGTTCCTGGCCGGACACGGCGCGCTGCTGCTCGGGTACGGGCTGCTGCTCTGCCCGCTGTCCGGCGCCGCGCCGGTCCTCCTGGTACTCGCCCTGCACGGCGCGTTCTACGCGGCCACCGACGGCGTCCTCGCCGCCGCCGCGTCCGGCACCGTCCCGGCCGAGCACCAGGGCGCCGGGCTCGCCCTGGTGGGCACCGGCCAGGGCGCCGCCAGGTTCGTCTGCTCGCTCGCCTTCGGCGCGGCGTGGAGCGCCTGGGGCGGGCACACCGCGCTCGCGCTCGCCGCAACCGCCCTGGCGACAACATCAGTTGTGGCCTTCGGCATCCTCCGCACCCACCAGGAGGCAACGACATGACCCGGCGCGTGCTCCTGCTGCTGTTCGCCGTCCTGCTACTCGGCGGCGTCGGCACCACCGCCGTCCTGAACGCCTCCGCGAACGCGGGCCAACGGGAGCACCAACAGGCCGGCGGGCCCGCGGTGCGCAACGGCAACCTCACGCTCCGGCCGCCGAGCGGCCGGGAACTGGTCTTCCGCAACATGACCTGGGGGCCGTACCGCGACGACCTGGTCACCGTCCCGGCCGACCGGCCGGACGCCCCGCGCACCGCCTCCGGTGTCAAGTGCCTGCGCTTCTACGCCGCTTCCGGCACCGGTGTCTGCCTCCAGGCCGAGCACGGCACGCTCGGGGACAGCTACCAGGCCGTCATCCTCGACGCCGGGCTGCGCGAGCTGCACCGCTTCCCGCTGGCCGGCATCCCGACCCGGGCCCGGGTCTCCCCCGACGGCCGGCTCGCCGCGTGGACGGTCTTCGTCGGCGGCGACTCGTACGCGGGGACCAACTTCTCCACCCGCACCTCGATCGTGGACACCCGCACCTGGAAGCTCGACGACAACCTGGAGACGTTCACGATCATCAAGGACGGCCACCCCTACCGGGCGAGCGACATCAACGTCTGGGGCGTCACCTTCGCCGACGACGACCGCTTCTACGCCACCGTGGCGACCGGCGGCCAGACCTACCTGGTCCAGGGATCGCTCTCCGCCCGCACCCTGACCACCCTGCACCAGAACGTCGAGTGCCCCTCGCTGTCGCCCGACGGCACCCGGATCGCCTACAAGAAGCGCGTCCCCGGGGCCTCCCCGGACGCCCCCTGGCGGCTGTACGTCCTGGACCTGCGCACCATGACCGAGACCGCGACCGCCGAGCACCGCAACATCGACGACCAGGCCGTCTGGTCCGACGACTCCACCCTGGTCTACGCCCTGCCCGGCAACTACGGCACCGACCTGTGGACCGTCCCCGCCGACGGCACCGGCGCCGCCCGTCTCCTCACGAAGGCGGCCCTGGCACCCGCCTACCTCCAGGCGAACTGACCGGGGCGTACCGCCGGACCGCCGGATGATCCGGCGGTCCGGCGAGCGCTCACTGCTGGGTCGAGAGGACGATCCGGCCCGCGGAGTCGGTCTGCACCAGCATGCCGCCCGGGCCGAGGACGACGACGTCCTTGATGGTGGCAGCGTCCTGCGGCGACACCATCCGCACCCCGGCCGCCGCCAGGTCGGCGAAGTCGCCGAGCGAGGCGCCGGTGACGGCGGGGCTGTCGGAGGCGTCGATCACCACCCGGACCGGCTGCCCGGTCCGCGCGGCGTAGACCTTCAACTTCTCGCCGATCTTGGCCTTGACTCCGGCCTTGAACGCGTCGGCGGACTTCGGCCCGGACATCCGCACGCAGTCGCCGACGAAGCTCTGGTCCAGCGCGACATAGTCGGGCGTGAGGCCGCTCGCCACCGTCCCGCCCGGCTGCAGGTCCGTGATCCCCGCCTCGTACATGCGCTTGGCCGCGATGGTCTCGCGGGCCACGTCGAGGTTCGCCTTCGGCAGGTAGGTCATGGTGACGCCCTGCCGGTTCGGCGCGGAGAACGCCGCCTCGAGCCGGTCGAACCGCGCCATCGCGTCGGCCGCGGTACGGGAGGGGGACTTCAGCGAATCGGTGAAGTCCTTGACCATCTGCTGGTACTTGGCCGGGCCGCCGGCCACGGTGCCGATCTTCCCGGAGTTCGGATCGAGCAGCTTGGCGATCCCCACGTTCTTCGGACCGAGCACGCCCTTGTCCGCACCGAGGTCGGCGGCCGGGTTCTGCCAGAAGCCCTGCCAGTTGGACTCGGCGGCCGAGCCCGCGGTCATCGCCGTTCCCACCCCGTCGAAGGAGCGGATCACGGCGTCGGAGGGGACGTCGCCCTCGGCGTAGGTGTTCGAGACCTCGTTGGCCGCGTTGAGGAAGCCGTCGGCGGCCGACTGGACCTCGGTGTTGATCCAGTCCGCCAGCTCAGCGGACGTGCGGGTGCCGTCGTACACCTGCTGGAGGTCGGCGGCGAGGTCGAGGTCGTGCTGCCGGGCGAGGTCGACGAGGTGCTGTGCGTCGGCCGGGTCGAGTCCCGGCTCGGCGATGGTCTCCTCGATGAGGTCGACGGCGACCTCCAGCTGCGCGTACGCCTGGGTCGAGGTGCTCTCCAGCGACCCGAACCTCGTCGAGACCGGCGAGATCCCCGACGGCAGGGTTCCGCGGGACAGTCCGACGCCCTGGAACGCGTTGCGGAACGTAGCGGGGCGCACCGGGCCGGCCGGGCTCAGACTGATCGCGAAGGCGATCCAGTTGAACACGTCCAGGAAGGTCGCCAGCCTCGGGTTATTCGCCCGCCACTGCGCGCTCTCCCGCGCCATGCACTGGCTGTCCGCGCAGACCGGGGCAGCCGAGGCCCGAACGGTCGGAAGGCCGGGCGCCACCACGAGGAGGCCGGCCAGCACGAGCGAAACGGCTGTTCCGGTGGCCTTGTTGATTGCTGTCATAGTTTTCTCCCTTCATCCTTGGCCGGACGCTATTCCCGCCGAGCCGGGCCTCGGCAGCGTCGAACTACCCGTGGCGGTACGCGAGTCAAGGGCGAGACGAAGGGTCATCCCAGGTGGCCTGGGAGTAGATCGGGTATCCGCAGCGCGGTCCACCTGATTGATCACCGGCAGCGGCAGCGGGAACGTGGTCCTCGTCCCGCCCGACCACGCACACCGGATCATTGGACTGATGGACCGTGCCCCCACACCCGGTCTGACCCCATGGACGACTCACGACGCCGACCCGGCAACCTCCCCGCGGACACGACCAGCTTCGTCGGCCGCCGCCGCGAACTCACGAGCGCGCGCGCCCTGCTCTCCCGGACCCGACTGCTGACCCTGGTCGGCCTGGGCGGCATCGGCAAGACCCGGCTCGCGCTGCGCCTGGCGACCGAGGTCCAGCGCTCCTACCCGGCCGGGGTGTGGCGGGTGGACGTGGCCGCCGTCGAGCGGGCGGATCTACTCGAACACGCCACACTGGCCGGCCTCGATCTCGAACACGCGGCAGCCCGCCCGCCGCTGGCGGCGCTCACCGACCAGTTGTACGGCCGGCGGCTCCTGCTGCTCCTCGACAACTGCGAACACCTGCTCGACCCCTGCGCGCTGCTGGTCAGCCGCCTGCTGGCCGCGCTGCCCCACCTCCAGCTGCTGGTCACCAGCCGGCAGGCTCTCGGGGTCGACGGCGAATGCCCGCTGCCCGTGCCGCCGCTGGCCGCCCCGCACCCGGACCGGCCCCGGACCGGACCCGACATGCCCAATGAGGCGCTGGAGCTCTTCGTCGACCGGGCCGCGGCCGCCCTCGGCGAGTTCACCCCGACCCAGCCGCAGGCGCACGCCGCCGCCCTGATCTGCCACCTGCTGGAGGGCATACCGCTCGCCGTCGAGCTCGCCGCCACCCGTCTGCGAACCCTGACCTGCCGGCAGATCCTGGACCGGCTGGACCGGCGCTTCGACCTGCTCACTCAGGGAAACCGGGCGGCGCCGGCCCGTCAGCAGACCCTGCGCGCTGTCCTCGACTGGAGCTTCGACCTCTGCACCCCGCAGGAGCGGATCCTGTGGACGCGGCTGTCCGCGTTCGCCGGCAGCATGGACCTGGAGGCCGCCGAGGCCGTGTGCCCGGACGCCCAGCTGCCGCCGGCGGCCGTGCTCGACCTGGTGGCCGGCCTGATCGACAAGTCCGTCCTGATCCGGGAGGAACACGGCGCCCGGGTGCGCTACCGGATGATGGAGACCATCCGCCAGTACGGCCGCCTCCACCTCGGCGAGCCGGACGAGCGCCAGGCCCTGCGCCGCCGGCACCGCGACCACTACCTGACCCTGGTGCTGCGCGCCGACCACGAGTGGTTCACCGCCCAACAGGCCACCTGGGCCTGCCGCCTGGACCAGGAGAGACCCAACCTGCGCGCGGCCCTGGACTTCTGCCTGGACACGCCGGGCGAGGCGGGGGCCGGCCTGCGGATGGCCGCCGCCCTGTGGAGCCCGCAACTCGGCGCGGACCACCTCGAGGAGAACCGGCTCTGGCTGGCCCGGGCCCTCGCCGCCGACACCGCCCGCAGCCCGGCCCGGATCGCGGCCCTGCGGGCCGACGGGTGGCTTGCCCTGCTGGTCGGCGCGGACGAGGCCGCAGCCGCCCGGGTCACCGAGTGCCGGGCACTCGCCGCCGAACTGGACGAACCGCGGGCGAGCGCCCAGGCCGAGCAACTCGCCGGTCTGGCCGCCCTCTTCGCCGACGACCTGGCCACCGGTGTCCAGCTGCTGGAGGACACGCTCGCCCGTCACCGGGCCGACGGCGACCACGGCGACGCCTGGTCCGCGCTCTTCCTGCTCGGCCTGGCCTGCTGTCTGGCGGGGGACAGCCGGGCGAGGGCCCTGTGCCAGGAGGGTCTCGAACTGTGCGAGCGGCAGCAGGCGCAGTGGGCCCGCTCCTGGGCACTGTGGCTGAGCGGCCTCCAGGAGCTCCTGCTCGGTGCGACCGCGGCGGCCGCACGACGACTCCAGGAGAGCCTGCGCTGCGGCCCTCCCGCCCACAACCGGCTCGGCGTCGCCCAGTGTCTGGAGGTCCTCGCCTGGACCCGGGCGCAGCAGGACCGCGCTCCGGAGGCCGCCGAGCTGCTCGGGGCCGCACAGTCCCTGTGGCAGCAGCTCGGTACCAGGCTCCCGGGGGTCGGCCGGCTCCTCCGGCACCACACCGACTGCGAGGCCCGGCTCCGCCGGGCTCTCGGCGACGAGGCCTTCACCCGCTCGGTCCAGGCCGGCCGGGCACTGGCCGTCGAACAGGCCGTCGACCGCGCGCTGGAGCGAACGCCCGGGTGCCGGAGCGCCGCAACGGCCTCCCCGCTCACCGGGCGCGAGCAGCAGGTCGTCCGGTTGGTCGCGCAGGGGCTGACGGACAAGCAGATCGCCGCTCTGCTGGTCGTCTCACCCCGCACCGCGCAGGGCCACGTCCAGCGCATCCTGGTCAAACTGGGCTTCACCTCGCGTACCCAGATAGCCACCTGGACGACCCGGTCGCAGCGCTGAGAGCCCGCTCGGTCGATTCGACCGAGCGGGCTCGGGGATCCGCCGATCCCCCTCTACCGCCGCCTGCGGAGCGACGCGTCAGAGGCTCACTCGAGAATGCCCCCGTAGTCGGGCAGCTTGAAGTGCTTCTCGAAGTAGCCGCCCTCGAAGTCGGTGTCGCGGTTACCGATGTTGGCGGTGATGGTGTAACCGTCCTCGGTGAAGTCCTTCCGGCAGCGCGCCTTGCCGTCCGGCGTCGACTCGCCGTGGTGGCGGGTGCAGACGCCGTCCACCGGGTAACCGGCGTCCTGCATGTCCTGCCAGGCCGACGACGAGTCGGTGCGCGCGGTGACGACCAGCACGTACATGTCGTGGTCCTCCGCCCACTGGGCAACCTTGAGCACCGGCACGTTGGGGTCCCCCGGGTGGTAGTACGACTCCAGCGAGGTGTTGTCGATGTCGAGCACGATGGCCAGCTTGCTGCCGCCCTCGTCGACGCGGTTCTCCAGCCACGGGATCGCGGGAGCGATGTCCTTCTTCACGTCGTGCTGCCACGTCGAGTAGCTGGGCGCCGAGGCGGCCTGCGCCCCGGTGGCGGTACCCAGCGACACGGCCGGCACCGCGAGTGCGAGAGCGGCGAGCAGGGCAATGCGGAACTTCTTGGTCGACATTTCCATTCCCTTCGGTGAGGGGTTTCCGAGCGGATGGGGTAGCGCTCGTTCTGCTGGCCTTATTCACGCAGTTCACCCCTCGGGCGGACATGAGGGACGACCCCTAACCTTTCTCGCCCCCACCCCAACGCCGAGCGCTGATCCGATCGGGTGACATGACGGCGCGCATGTCAAACGCAGCGCCCAGGACGGAAACACTCTGGTCACTCGGCTGCACCGGCCGAAATCGGGAACCGCCCGGGCCGTACGGGAATGCGGGTCCGGGCACCGCAGAGAAAGAAGAACCGATGAGCGAACGACGTCGGCGCCGCGGAGTGAGAGCACTGGCAGCAGCAACGCTGCTGATCGGCTCCGTCCTGCCGTCAGTGGTGGCGGCCGCACCGTCCGCGGCTGCGAACCCATCGCTGGACCACGTCTTTGTGATCATGCTGGAGAACCACTCGTACGACAGCATCATCGGAGACTCGCACGCCCCCTACTTCAACCAGCTGGCCAACCACTACGCCCTGGCAACCAGCTACTACGGCATCACGCACCCCAGCGAGCCGAACTACATCGCGGCCACGTCCGGCCACAACTGGTGGCTGAACAACGACGACCCGGACAACCGCGTCGACCATCGCAACATCGTCGACGAGCTCGAGGCGAACAACGTGCCGTGGGGCGCCTACATGGACGCCATGCCGTCCACGGGCTTCACGGGGAACAGCGCCAACGGCGGGCTGTACGTCAACCGGCACAACCCCTTCATGCTCTACACCGACGTCCGCGACGACAGCGCCCGGCGCCAGCACATCAAGCCCTACACGTCCCTCAGCGATGACCTCAACGGCCGCAACGGCACGATCCCCCGGTACGTCTGGATCAGCCCCGACATCTGCAACGATATGCACGGCGGCGTCGACACCGCCGTCCCGGGGCACCCCGAATCGCCGTGCCCCCTGGCGGACAGCAAGGACGACGCCAACGACATCGCGCTCAAGTCCAAGGCCGAGACTTTCGTGCGCAAGGCGGTCGACACGATCACGGCCAGCCAGGCCTGGAACAACGGCTCGACCAACGCGATCGTCATCGTGCCCGACGAGTCCGATGCCTTCGGCCCCGACAGCACCGGAGGCTACGCGGACACCCACTACTGCTGCGACTCCCCGATCACACCGGCCGGCGACCCGGACATCTCTCCCGACTGGCCCGGCGGGCACTACGGCGGCGGGCACATCCCGGCGATCGTGATCTCCAAGAACGGCCCCCGCAACTTCAAGGACGACTCCGACTACAACCACTACGCCCTGCTGCAGACCATCGAGGACGGCTTCGGTCTGAACCGGCTGGCCCTGACGGCCGACACCAACCGGGTCCATCCGATGTGGCCTCTCATCCTGCCGTAGTGACCCCACGACCGGACACAGGTAGCCGAACAGGTATTCCTCCGCAGGCGCCGCGCCCTGGCGTCGGTGGATGCTTCTCACGTCCGTGATCGGACATACACACCGGCAGCCGGACCACGAGGCCCCCAGCTCGTGGTCCGGCTGCCCGGTCATGCCTGCCCGGGTCGCTGCGGAACAGCCTTCCCCGGCCAACCCGGGCTTCCCGCAGGACACCTGTGGTGTCCGCAACCCGGAAAGAGCGTGCACAGTGGGCAATCGTCCTCAGAAGAAGCGCCGCCGCCTGATAGGCCTCGCCGCCGCCCTGGCGGTGGGGGGAGGATCCGTCGTCCTGCTTGCCCCCGACGCCGCCGCCGGCCCCACCCCGGGCACGTACACGTACTACGGATTTCCCTCCGGAACCGGCGCCCTGCACGACGTCACCTGGACGACGACGCCGCAGACCGACCCCGGCTACACCGCGAACATCTTCTGGAGCCACCAGTTCGGATTCGACAACGGCCAGGGCGCCTACTTCGGCATGCAGAGCAACGGCGGCGACAAGCGCACGCTTCTCTTCTCCGTGTGGGACGCCACGGACTCCAGGCCGGGGCCCGACAGTTCCTGCGAACCGTTCGGTGGGGAGGGCGACGGCCAGCACTGCCAGGCACACGTGGACTGGACGGCCGGCCACACCTACGAGTTCACGGTCGCCCCCCAGGGCCAGGGCTGGTTCACCGCCACCGTCACCGACTCCACCACCCGCACCAGCTACGAGGTCGGCAGCATCAAGGCCGACAAGGGCCGGCCGGCGGCCGGCATCTCCTCCGACGGGATGATGGACTGGACCGAGTACTTCGAGTGGAGCAGCAGCCAGTCCAACTGCTACAACCAGCCGGCCACCGCCGTCGCGTTCGGAGCGCCGACCGCGAACGGCGGCACGGTCAAGGCCACGGTCTCCGGCACCCACGTCAACGACACCTGCGGGTCGGCCGCCAGGGTCGACACCACCGGGCAGGGCACGGTGCAGCGCGCCGCCGTCGACAACACCGCGCGGGGCGCGGTCGAGAACGGCCAGAAGTGCCTGCGCTCTCCCGGCGACGGCAACGCCGCAATGTCCGACTGCAACAGCACTGCCGGTGACCAGGCCTGGGTGTACGCCGCCGACCAGACGCTGCGTCTGAGGTCCGACAACTGCCTCAGCGCTCAGGGCTCCGCCACCGCGGTCGGCGACTGCCAGGGCGACAGCGCCGCCGAGGGCAAGGTCACCGACCCGGTCAAGCGCTGGACCTACGACGCTGCTGCGAAGACCTTCAGGAACCTCCAGTCCGGGCTCTGCCTCACCGCAGCCACCGACGGCACGACCACCGCCAAGGACTGCGCCGGCACGGCAGACCAGCAGTGGACCCTGCCGAGCCCCGGTAGCACGGATGTCCCGGTCCCGTCACCGACAGCGGCCCGCTGACTGGGCCGACCCCAACTCACCTGCAGCTGGCGGTCATCCGCCTGCGGTCCGTGCTTCGGCTACGCGGGTCGTCCCTCCGCAGGCGCGAGCTCTTGTCCCATTCACCCGCTGTGTCCGCCGGGCCCCACCTGGCGGACACAGCCTGGCCTGCAACCGGCAGGTCACCGTCCTATGGGTGGTAGAGCTCGTGGGCACGGGCAGAGTCGATGGGCCTGTCCTGGTACAGGTGCAGGAAGTGGTCGAGCTGCCAGGCTTGCGTGCTGCCGGCCTGGCGGTTGGCGATGGTCACCCAGGGCGGGTAGACGCGGAAGGCTCGTTTCCCGCCGGAA
Source organism: Kitasatospora sp. MAA4 (assembly GCF_029893355.1). Classification (GTDB taxonomy): domain Bacteria; phylum Actinomycetota; class Actinomycetes; order Streptomycetales; family Streptomycetaceae; genus Kitasatospora. Next base: position 486,002 of record NZ_JARZAI010000002.1, on the reverse strand, counting down.
CCGTTCACCGATACCACACCGTGTTGGCGGAGCACGTCCAGGGGAAAGACGAACTGGCCAAAGTGGTGACGGTCACGGGTGCTGATGACGAAGAGGTCGACGGGGTCGGTGATGTCAAAGGGCTGGATGGGCCCGCCTGAGGACCTCTTCCATACGGTGACGAACTGGCCGACCTTGGTGGGGGTCGTCTTTCCTGCGCGGAACCGGATGGAGAGTCCGTCAACGGTGAATGCGTGGGCGGCGTACTCGGCACTCTCGGCCTCGGGGACCGGCTGTGTGCAGGTGAACCCGCAGGCGTCGTAGACGAGCACTTTCGCCGCACGTAGATCGCTGTGGACCAGGGCGGTGTCCAACCACGGTTCAAGGCGAGTGGGGCGGAGATGGGATGAGTACTCGTGGTTCGTCGCCATTCGTCCACTCTGTCAGGGTGCTCTGTCAGTCGCGGACTGGACGTGGGAAGCTCGTCCGCCGCCACGGCTGAACGCTTCTGTCGCCCGGCATTCGACGAATGCCGGGCGACAGACGACAGTCCTCTCGACTCAGTTGCAGGTAGGCCAGGTCGGGGTGCTGACCGGTTGGTAGACGGTGGTGCCGGGGCCACCGCTCGGGTTGTTCGCGAGCGGAACGGTGATGGTGTCGTCGGCCGTCCACGAGTACCCGCCGACATCGAAGGTCCAGGTGCCCGTCACCTTGGTCGCCAGCAGCGACAGCGCCACGTAGTTGTACATGCCGGGTTGAGCCGGAATGGTGACCGAGTTGCTGACGGTACTCGAGCCGCTCCAGGTGTGGCTGTAGGACGCCTTGAGGGTGACCGATACCTTCGCGACCAGCTCCGCTACTTTCCCGGTCTCCAACGATGTGCTCAGCTCGGTGCCGGCAGTGTTCGACCAGCCCGTCATGTCCTGCACCGAGAAGGCGTAGGGGAACGGATTGGGCTGAGAATTGTACCAGACAGCTGAGACGCACTTGCTCGGCAGGGGAGCCGCGGGGGACTCGCTGGACTCCACCCAGTAGCAGGTGGAGGTGTCCTGCTGACACTTGTTGGCGGCGTAGTCGACGGCCAGGTTCCTCAGGGCGGCATAAGCGGTGGTATCCACCCAGGTGATCTGTCCTCCAGGAATGACCGGAGACCAGTCCTGGTTGGGGGTTCCGTTGCAGCTGTACTGTCCGACCCAAGCAGTGTCCCAGTCGTTGCCGTTGAAGAGGTCCATGCACTGTCCGGTGTCAACCTGACGGAACATGAAGTCCTTCCAATCCCCCTGTACAGGCTGGACGTACCATCTCTGGCTGCTCTGCCCCCTGCAACTCCACTCGGTGAGGTACCAGTTGGGCGACGAACCCTTGTCGATGCACTTGCCGGTCGAGTTGTTCACGATCGTGAACGTGGAGTCCGCCGGGTTGACGTTCAGGCGCCAGGACTGGGCATGACCGGTTTGCGCCGCGTAGGTTTCGACGGCAGTCCCGTCGTTGGACGAACCGCCCCCAAGATCGAGGTTGCGGTTCGTGTCGGCCTGAAAGAACAGGTTCTGGAGGGGGCCGGCCGCCTGGGCCGACGTCGTGGTGAGCGGGGACACGGTGATCCCCAGGGCGATGAGACAGGCCGCCAGGACAGTGACGATCAGGCGGGCCGACGGCGCGGCCCGGCTCGGGCTCAGCGTCATGGTAGTTCCCTTCTTCTCGGGGCTCCCGTTCTCGCCGCCGGGAGCACGCTCGCGGTGCGGCCGAAACGACGCACACCGCAGGGCACATGAAGGTGGTTCAGACAGATCAGGACAGCTCGGGCGACGCACCGCCGGGAAGCGCCGGATACCGACCCGACCGCCTGATCTCCGTCCGGTTGAGGACGGGATCAGCATCCGCCCGAGTCACGGCGGAGCACCGGCGTACAACCACCCGTGCCGGTACCTGAATCCGCGGCCCACTGTCCATCCCCTGCAACAGAGCTCGGCCATGATCCTCGATCTGTTCAGCGCCGACGCCCCTCCCCCTCCTGCCCCCGGCAGCGCCAACGGCACCCCGCCCAACATCGGCAGTTCCGGCGCACCGGGCAAGGACGGGTGCGTGGTACTCGCCTTCCCCGACAACTGACGCTGAGGCTGGGAGCTGTGCAGCAGAACGCCGCCACCGGCGCCTGCATCCGCCGGCACGACACCCAGGCCGAACCGGAACTCACCCGCACCTCGCGGCTTGCTCGTCCGCAGTTGAACCCGCCCAGCTCCTTGCGGGTGGTCACTCGGCCCAGGGAGAGTCCAGGATCGTGCGGACGAAGTCCCAGCGCTCGAAGCCGGGCACGTAGTGCGCGAGCACGTCGGCGTTGACCGTGCCGAGCGTGGTCTCCGGCCGGGGTCGCATGCCGTCGGTGAAGGCACCCAGGATGCGCTGCTTGAAGTCGGGGCGCGGGTGCAGGGCGACAACCGCGGCGCGGTCCGCCTCGTCGACGTCGTGGTAGCCGATGCCGAGCACGTCGTACTCGACGCCGGCGGTCACCAGGGCCACCTCCGGCTCCATGAACTCGGGGATGCCGGGGGTGGTGTGCAGCGCGATGGCCGTCCACACCCGTCGGATGCTGTCCTCCGGCACCTGCCGGGCCTGCAGGAACCGGCGGGCCTCGTCGGCGCTGTCGACCTCGAAGCGCCGCCCGCCGGCGCGGAAGGCTTCTCCCAGGCCGAGGTCGTGGAACAGCGCCGCGACGTAGAGCAGTTCGGGGTCGAAGCTGAGGTCCCGGTTGCGCCCCTGGAGGCTGCCGAAGAAGAACACCCGGCGCGAGTGGTCGTAGACCAGGTCACTCGCGCTGTCCCGGACGAGCTCGGTCGCCTCGCGGGCGAGCCTCGAGTCCGGCACGCGCACCCCAGCCGGTGCGGAGAAATCGCCAGTCACTGCAACCCCTTGTCCTTCGCTCTGCCGGCGCCTCCGGCAACACCTCCAGTCTCCGAACCACCAGATCGCTGCGCCATGGCTGTCGGTCCATATAGCCCACAGGCACGATCCCGCTGTTGGCACGGCGGGTGGAGGTGCGCGCACGAGCGAGGCGAGCTGTGCTGCTTGCCGGAGTCAAACCGCCGGCCGGACCTCGCCGCGCGGCTGTGTGCCGAGCCCGCTCTCTCGCGCCGGCCAGCGGGCTGGTGCTCCAGCACCGCAGCCCGTACCCCGGACACCTTCTCCAGCAGCTCGGGGGTGAGCACCTCATCCGGGGTGCCCGAGGCGACCACCGCGCCCTCGTGCGGTTTTGCCCCTTTTGCGTTCTAGAGTGATCGGCGTGCGGCCCGGGCCCCGGCGAGAGCTCCGTTCACCGTGGGGCGCCGGACGCTGCCATCGACCGTGACAGGAGTGAGCGACGCCGTGCCACTGGACCCGACTCTGCAGAAACTGCTCGACGGCATGCCGACCACCGACTTCGACACAGTTCCGCTGGAGGAACTGCGCCGCGCCAACATCGCGAACGCCATCGCACAGCCGCGCGTCGTCGAGCTGCCGCGTGTCGAGGACCGCCGCGTCGACGGGGTGGGCGTGCGCATCTACTGGCCCCAGGCCGATGCGGCCGGCCTGCCGGTAGTCGTGTACTACCACGGCGGCGGATTCTTCATGGGCAACCTCGACACCCACGACAACGTCGCCCGCACCATCGCCCACCGAGCCGACGCGGTCGTGGTCTCCGTCGACTACCGGCTCGCCCCCGAGGACCCGTACCCGGCCGCGCTGGAGGATGCGTTCACCGTGCTGCGCTGGACCGCCGCCCACGCCCGCGAACTCGGAGCGGACCCCGACCGCATCGCCGTGGCCGGCGACTCGGCCGGCGGGAACCTGGCCGCCATGGTCGCCCTGCGCGCCCGCGACGCCGGCGGGCCACCGCTGCGCTTCCAGCTGATGTGGTACCCCTGCACACACATCGACCCCACCCTGCCCTCCGAGACGGAGAACGCCAACGCGCCCGTCCTGCCCCGCCGCGCCGTCGAACTGAGCGTCGGCTGGTACCTGGGCGACCGCGACCCCAAGATCTCCGGCGCCGCACCCGCCTACGCCCAGAGCCACACCGGCCTGCCACCCGCCTACATCGCCACCGTCCAAGGCGACGCCATCCGCGACGAAGGCATCCGCTACGCCCAACTGCTGCGCGCAGCCGGCGTCCCGGTCGAGCACCGCAACCACGAGGACCTGGTCCACGCCTTCTGCACCCTCGCCCCGCACGTGCCCGCCGCGGCGAGGGCGCTGGACGACTCCCTCGCCGCACTCAAGACCGGCCTCGCCTCTACCTGATGGCCAGCCAGGGCCTCGCGGACCGATGCACCAATGCCCACGTCGAGCGCGCACCCTCCCACCCGGAGCGCTGGAGCGACCACGCACTCGTGTGAGCTCACATGCCGTCCACCGCGGCGCGGTAGGTGCGGATTCCCTCGATCCGGCAGCTGCCCGCCGTGAAGGCGACGGTGGAGTGGTCACCTGTCAGCCGGACGCTGAGGGGTCCGGAGCCGGCCTGGCGGATGTCGTAGGTGTGCAGGCCGGTGTGGTCCCAGCCGTGGATGTCCAACTCCTCGACGTGGGAGAACACGAGGAAGAACTCCAGCGCGTTCACCCCGCCCTCGAACAGCGGGGAAGCCGCCGCTCCCGGGACCTCGGTGGTGGCGAAGCCCACGGTGATCCCGCTGTCGGCGCGCTCGTCCACGAGCAGGCCGAGCAGGTCGAACTCCGCGAGCGGCACGGGCCCGTGGAAGAGCTGGACGAGGTCAGCCGTGCCGGCGACGAGTTCGGTCCAGTCAGGCGCGGTCATAGTAGTTCTTCTTCCAGGTCTCCGGCGGTGCGGTGTGGAGCCTTCGGTCGAGCGGGCTGAGGTAGTGCCGGGTCGGCTCGCGGTCCGAGCTCCGGGAGTTCCAGGCGCTCAGGCGGCCGATCGTGACGGATCGGTGGCAGGAGAACCCCAGGCGGACGGACTCGCCGCGCACCGCCAGCTCGACCCGGCTGCGCTCCAGCTCGCGGATGTCCAGCGTGACGGTCGCGGGGAGGCGGTGGCCGGCCATCGAGAAGTCCGCGATGTCGAGGAACTGGAGGTGGAACTCGACCGTGTCGCAGTGGGACGCCACCCACTGCGCCGGCGGGTGGTCGGGACGTCCGCTGGTGCTGACCCGCTGGGTGAGCGTCGGGCCGCGCCGGTCGAGATTGACCGAGCGCAGCACCAGCGGCTGAACATCCGACAGGTCCTGGTAGAGCGCGGAGATCCGCTCCGGGTTGCGCAGCAGGTCAGCCCAGTGTGGGGTCATCGTCGTAGTGCGCTTCTGCTGGGGGCGGGAGGACGCCGTTTCGCGGGTCATCGAGGGGTCTTGGTCGAGGGTACCCAGTCCTCGCCTCCCCGGATTCCGCGGCTCCCCAGCCCGCTCGCCCCCCGAATGCGAATCACCACCAAGAGTAATAGCGTGGGAACCCAGTGTAGTTTCCATTGCCATGTCCTGGTGCCCACGAAAAGGGGAAACATGACCAGCAAGGCCAGCATCGTCTTCGCCCACGGACTCTGGGCCGACGGCTCCTGTTTCAGCAAGCTCATCCCCACGCTCCAGGCCGAAGGGCACGAGGTCCTCAGCTCGCAGCACGGCCTCGACTCACTCGAAGGCGACGTCGCGTGCGTCACCCGCGCCATCAACCACGTGCCCGGCCCCGTCGTGCTCGTCGGTCACTCCTACGGCGGGACCCTGATCACCAAGGCCGGCATCCACGACCGCGTGGGTGCTCTGGTCTACATCGCCGCGCTCGCCCCCGACGAGGACGAGACCTCGCAGGATCAGCAGGACAAGTTCGCCCGCATGCCCGTCTTCGGGCACATCGACGTCGCCGACGGCCGCATCTGGCTGCTCGAGTCGGGCATCGGCGACTTCTGCGGCGACCTGCCGGCAGCCGAGCAGAAGCTCGTCCTCGCGACCAGCGCCGTGCCCGTCCCGGACCTGTTCAACCAGCAGGTTCCCGGCACCGCCTGGCGTACGAAGCCGAGTTGGTACATCGTCGCGAACAACGACCGCACCGTGAACCCGGACCTGGAACGGGCCGCTGCCGAGCGCATCGGCGCGAAGACCTACGCCGTCGACAGCAGCCACGTGCCCATGCTCTCGCACCCCGACTTCGTCCTCGACGTCATCCGCGACGCCGCGAAGACCCTCGAGGCATAAGGGCGTGTCCTGATCGCCCTGCCGGGTGTGCGCGAACCGCGCCGCGGCGTGCCGGCCGGTCCGGGGACCGCGGACCGGCCGGCGCGTCAGGTGCTGGGTCAGGGGAAGGAGACCACGTTGCTGGGCACGGTGCTGCCCGTGGGCGTGATCGCTCCCGTGTCGTTGATGACATGGGTGATCGTGCCCTTGCCGCCGAGGGAGACGGTGAACGTGTCGTGGAGCTTCACACCCTGGGTGGCCGGTACCTCGAATGCGTGGTAGCTGTTCACCGACGGGTTGACGTTGAAGTAGCAGTAGCTGCCCAGGCCCCACGCCTCGTGCGAGGTGACGTTGTCGCCCACCTTGTAGGCGGCGTAGCCGTTGACCCCGGTCGGGCTCATCCAGGCGGCCTGGTTCGGCACGTCGTAGGGCATCTCGTTCTGGAAGAAGATCGTCTTGCCGTTCTGGCCGTTCCAGGTGACGTCGTACTTCTGGTAGTGCTCGACGAACAGGCCCGTTGCCTCGACGTTGTCGCCGTTGACGATCAGGCCGTTGTCAGCCGTGTTGACACCCCAGCCGACCGTGCCCGCGTTGCCGTGGTCGGCACGCCAGGCCCAGATGTCGTCGATGATCGCGTCGTTGCTGTTGACGACCAGGCTCGCGGTCGCCCTGCCCGCGATCTCGCCACCGATCCGGAAGAACACGTCCTGGATCGTCGTCGGGTCGGCCGCATGGCTCGCGCCGGATCCGGAGGCCCCAACGGTCAGCAGCGCGGCCGAGTTGGTGGTACCGGCATCGAACAGCAGGCCCTTGAGCCGGACGCCGTCGACGTCGGCCACCTGCATCGCGTTGACTCCGTTGTCCGGCACGAACGTCGGGTAGCCGATGCCCAGGACTACCGTGTCGGCCTTGGTGACGTTGAGCGTCCGGTCGAGGTGGTAGACGCCCGGGGTGACGAACAGGTTGCACCCCTGGGCGAGCGCCGCGTTGATGGTCGAGGCGGTGTCGCCGGCCTTGACGACGTAGAACTGGTTCATCGCCAGCGAACTGCCCGGAGTGCTGCCGCCCGCCCAGCTGGGGCCGGAGGCGTTGGTGCGCAGCGAGGGCAGGAACACCCGGTACTTGCCGGTGCCGTCGACGTACAGGTAGGGCACGTCACGCGAGACGGGGGTGGTGCCCAGAGTGGTCTCCGGTGGGTTCGGGAAGGTGTTCGCCGGTGCGCCGCTGGTGCCGGAGAAGACCATGTTCCACACGCCGCCGTTCCAGCTGCCCAGGTTGCTGTCCCGGGTGTACCACTGCTGCTGCGAGGCGGAGGACGCCTGACCCGTCACCCTGGTGTCGGCGAGGTAACCGCCGCTCGCCCAGCCGTAGCTGGCGGGGTAGAGCTGCAGGTCACCGTGAACGTCGATGCGCCGGAACGGCGCCGCCTGCGCCACCGCCCAGCGGTCGCCACCGGCCGGGTTGATGGCCAGGTTCTCCGCCGATCGCCAGAAGTTCTGCGTCGCGTTGCCTGCGTCCGAGGCGTTGAACGCGTCGACCGTGACGTGGCCGTTGATGGTCACGTCGTCCGGGTTCTGCCCCAGGCCCGCGACCGAGGTGTAGAAGCCGACGTTGTCCTCCACGCTGTACACGCCGGGCTTGAACAGGTCGGCCACCCGGTTCTCGGAGAACTGCGCGGTGTTGGTGTCCTTCATCTGGGCGAACTGGGCGTCGAGCTGGGACTGGACGGTGGCGCTGGACATGCTGGGGTCGAAGACGTGCACGTTCGGCCCGAAGTCCGGGGTGTCGGACTGGGTCGGGCACCCCGGACCGCCGCCTCCGCCCTGCGTGTAGGTGAAGTGCGGGGTGTCGTACTGCGGGCCGTTCTTCTCGTAGGTGAACCAGTACTCGACCAGCGTGCCGGTGGTGAGCGAGCTGATGGTCTGGGTCCAGTTACCGGCGCCGTTCGCCATCCGGAAGTTCTGCTGGCCCGCGCCGTTGATCAGGTAGTGGATGTCGACGTAGAGGGCCGGCGTCGTCGGCGTGAACGTGATCTGTGCCTGCGAGGCGTTGAGCGGGGTGGCGCTCTGGGTGTAGTCGCTGGACGCGGCGGCCGCGGTCCCGGACGTGGACGTGAGGCCGACCAGTCCGGCGAGCGCCAGGGCGAGACCAGCGAGCAGCGCCACGGTGCGTTGACTCCACCCAGGGTGCGACGGCCTGCGGCTCGGAAGGGCAGTGCGATGCATGCGGTGAGGTCCTCTCGTCTGTGTTCGCGAAGTGAACGCCAGATCGGGCCTGTGGAACTGCTGGCATCACCTCGGAGCGTGACTCTCGGCCGCCGTGGGGTAGCTGCCTTCGAATCAGTTCACAAGGGACGTCGTCCAACAGCCGATCGGGGGCGAGCGCGTTCGAAGGGGAGTCTCTTGGTGGTCTGGACCACCGTCAAGAGGTAGCGCAACGTTCACCTTCTGAATGAGGCTGGACGCAGCGTTCAAGGGATCAACGAAAGGGTGGCTTTGGCGAGCCTTAATGCCACACCTCTTGACTCAACCACGCCAACTGGCCAGAGTGGCAGACCATCTGGACCTGAACCGCTTCTCCCCGGGAGTGCTCCGTGATCGCCCGTAGAACACTGATCGGCGCCTCGATCGCCGCCCTGGCCGCCCCGATCGTGCTCACCGCTCAGGAGCGACGTGCCAGGGCCGCCACACCGGCCACGCTGGCCGTGGACCTGTCCAACAACGCGTCCTCGGACACCGTCTACGCCTATGTGCTGGGGCTGGACATCGCTCAGGGCAACACCTGGGCCTTCCTTCAGGCGGACGGCCGGACGCTCTACCACCCGCCCTCCCCCTCCGCCCCCGGAGCCCCGCTCGGCGTCGACTGCGCGATCGCCCTGCCACCCGCCGGAGCAGCGCCCCGCACGATCTCGCTTCCCCGGCTGGCGAGCGGCCGGATCTACTTCTCCATCGGAAGCAAACTCGTGTTCCTGGTCAACCCCGGGCCCGGTATCGCCATGCCGTCGGTGAGCAACCCCAGCGATCCGAACATCAACACGGCTTACAGCTTCTGCGAGTTCACCTACGACCAGAGCCAGCTCTACGCCAACATCAGCTTCGTCGACTTCGTCTCCGTGCCCATCTCCTTCAACCTGCAGACCTCCCAGGGAACCCAGACGGTCCAGGGACTGCCGGCCGGCGGACTCGACTCCGTCTGCTCCGCCCTGCGCACACAGGCTGCGGCGGACGGCAGCGACTGGGCACATCTGATCGTCCAGGACTCCGCGGGGAAGAACCTGCGCGTTCTCAGTCCCAACCTCGCCATCGGGTCGAACAGTTCGCTCTTCGCCGGGTACCTCGACTCCTACATCGACGACGTGTGGCAGAAGTACCAGAGCACGGACCTGGTGATCGACACCCAGTACACCTGGGGCACCGTCAGCGGCCGTGTGAGCAACGGGGTGCTGACGTTCCCCGGCATGGGAAGCTTCACCAAGCCGTCCACCGCAGCCGTCTTCAACTGCAGCAGCGCGCCCTTCACCACGGGCAACGACGAGATGGGAAACCTCAGCGCACGTCTCGCCGCGGCTTTCAACCGCACGACGCTGCTGACCGATCCGAACCAGCCCGACGGCGAGAACCCTGCCGCCTTCTACACCGAGACTCGGAGCAACCACTACGCGCGCATCCTGCACGCGACGACGTCCGACCACCTCGGCTACGCATTCCCCTACGACGACGTCCACCCAGCCGGCGTCGACTTCGAGGGCAAGGTCCAGTCCTCCACCCCCACCCTGTTCACCATCACCGTCGGGGCGGCGGCCCAGGACCCCGGCAACCCGCCACCCCCGGGCGGCAGCAGCGCCTACCGCACGATCCAGGCAACGGCCTACACCTCCCAGTCGGGCACCCGGACCGAGGCATGCAGCGACGTCGGTGGCGGCCAGGACGTCGGTTGGATCTCCACCGGCGACTGGCTCGGCTACGCCGGCATCGACTTCGGCGCCACCGGCGCCACCCAGTTCAAGGCCCGCGTGGCCTCCGGTGCGGCCGCCAACGTCAGCGGCCTCGTCGAAGTCCGGCTCGACAGCCCCACCGCCCCGCCCGTCGGCAGCTTCGCCCTCGCGAACACGGGTGGCTGGCAGAGCTGGACCACCGTCCCGGCCACGATCGCCCGCGTCACCGGCGTCCACACCGTCTACCTCACCTTCACCAGCGGCCAGCCCGCCGACTACGTGAACGTCAACTGGTTCACGTTCGCGGCCAACTGACGACACCGAGCTCCGGAGCACCCGCCGAGCCGGGCTGCGGCGGTCCCGAGCTCTCGCCGCCCGGCGACCTGCTGATGGGGACGGCAGGGACGGAGAGCCGCACGGTGGCCGCAGCAGCCCTTCGAGCGTTCCGACCCGCGCGTATGCCCTCGGCCCCCAACTCCTTGCCGTCAGGCATGTTCAGCCGACGAGTTCCAGATCCCGCCAGGCTCGCCCGGGACCGCCGCCGGCCCAGGTGCCGAGGAGGCTCCTGACCTCGTCCATCGGCGCTGCGAGCGAGACCTGCTGAGTGCCGCCGTGCACGCTGCGCTCCTGCTCGTGGCTGCCCTCACTGCAGCACTTGCACAGCAGGTTGACGCTGCTCGCCGGTTCCGCACCGTAGCCCCGCTCGGCGAACATCTCGACCAGCGCCTCCAGGTCGTCCGGCGCCGGGGCGTTCAGGCTGACGGTGTGCGTCGGCAGGTCGGAGAGCTCGAACAGCATGATCTCGTCGAAGACACTGTGGCTTCGGCCGTCGACGATGCGCTCGCCGGTCGGCGCCCCGTCGTGCAGCACGATCTCACCGAACCGGCGTCCCGACGTCACCGGGACACTGACAACCCGTGCCCGCGTCGGGCACAACCGCTGCGCCCAGACCACCTCGTACTCACCGGCGGTCTCCAGCCGCACGCAGGCCATCCCGAAGCGGCCGACGATCTCTCCCTCGCCTTCGGGCAGCGTGATGCCGAAGCCTGACCAGGCGTCACGGGCCACCGGCCAGTCACGCAGCACCGTCGCGGCGATGCCCAGGTTCCAGTACGCGGGATCGCCCTCCCCGCGCGGCGCCCGGGCCGCGGCCTCCTTGCCGAGCTCGAACGCCTTGTCCCAGTTGCGGAGGAACTTGTGCGCCAACGCGGCGTCGAACCACCAGACACCGCTCGGCTCCTCGTCGGGGTAGTGCCGCAGCACCTCCTCGTAGCGGTCCGCGGAGAGCTGCCACTGCTCCGCCTCCCACGCCGCCCGAGCCTGCTCCAACAGGGCCTTCGCCTCACCCTTGCGCACCGACGCCACTCCCGGTTCAACCGCGCCCAGGCCTGCCACCTGGGCTTCCGCCGCCGAAGTCTTCCACGGGCCCACCCGAGCACCACACCGGGGGCGGCCGCAGGGCCGCACCCGGATGTCCTGACCCGGACCCCGCCAGGAGCTGCGCCGACCAGAGGCGATCCGGACGGTGGTTGCGGTACGGAGTCGAAGCCCGAACCCGGACCGGTTCCAGAACGCAGCCTCACCAGTAGCGGTCGACCCACTCCGGCGGGCCTGCCGGGTCGCGGATCAGAGCCGACCGCACATCACTCCGGGCGCCCCGCACCTGGCTCAGCCGAAGGAGTCATCAGCCCGCCCGCACTACCGAGCTGATCGGGAACGGGCGACGGTGCGCCGCCCAGCATCGCCCTCGTCTCCCGGGCCAACCGGTGCAGAGCCGCTGTCGGGCGGGGCAGCTCCGGCAGCAACGCGGCCCCGGCCGCGAGCGCTGCCCGGGCGACGGCGGGCAGGCAGATCGTCGCGGCTTCGTGGGCGATGCGGAAGTGCTCCTCGGTGACCCTCAGGCCGAGACCCAGCGCGCGCCAAGTGAGAGTAGGGCGCTGCGGTTCCGGAAGGTTGAGGTCGAGTGCCAGTTGGTCCGTGGGCGGGGGCGGGGGCGGGCCGTCGAGTGCGGCGACGGCCCGCTGGAGGGAGCGCCAGGCTGCCTCGATGTCGCCGGCTCTGCGCTGCAGCGAGGCGAGATCGACCAGCGCCGCACCGCGATGCGCGGGGTCGTCCTGGAGGGACGCGTGCAGGTGCCGGGCGCGAGCTGCCTGCGTGAAGTCCCCGAGTCTTGCGAGCTCACCGGCAAGGCCTGCGAGCAGCGCCGCGTCACGTGGTCCGGCGTCGTCGAGCAGACGCAGCAGCGCGGTGCGGGCCAGCTCGGTGCGCCCCTGGCGGCGGGCCAGCTCTGCCCAGGTGAGCTCAGGCTCGTCTCCCGGGTCCATGCCGTGATTGGACTCGTCGAACTCGGCCGCCCAGCTGGTCAACTCCGCTGTGGTGTCCGGGAATCCTCCGAGCAGGTAGTGCGTGTCGACGTTTGCCTCGCGGAGCGTCCGCAGGAGCTGGTGGTCCTGCTCCTGGCCGTGCAGGCCCACGAGCACGGCGGCCAGCCGCAGCTCCTCCGTGGCGCCGTGCTCGTGGGCCTCATGCTGGAGCAGAACGCGCAGGAACGGCAGATCCGTCGCGCGCCGGTCGTACTGGGCCGCGCGCAGGGCCGTCGCCCGCGGCGCCGCACCGCCCGCCACCTCGGACCAGCGGGTGCGATCGGTGCGCAGCAGGGCCAGGTCCGTCCGCCCGGGCTCAAGGACGGTCTGCCACAGCGGTGGGCGGGGCAGCCGGTCCAGGAGCGTGTAGGCGCAGCCCTCCTGCGCGTTGAGGAGCAGGAAGTCGGGCTCGGTGCGCAGCAGGGCCTGGTGCAGGCGGCGGATCAGCTGCGGTTGCGGGAGCTCGCGCAGTCCCAGCGCGGCGAGCAGGGCGCTGCGGTCGGCGTCGAGGTCCGGGCCGTAGTACTCGTGCAGGTCATCCTCGGTGTCTGTCGCCGTTGCCGCGAGCGTGGCGTCGTCGGCGTGGGGGTCGAGGCCGGTGTAGTCGTGCCAGCCCGGCAGGCCGATCAGCACTTCCAGGGCCTCGTCCACGCTGTCGGCTACCAGTCCGGCCTCACCCTCGGAACCGGCGTACAGCACCTCCCCGCCCGCGCAGACGAAGAACGTCCCGCCGGTGTCGTCCCCCGCCACCGCCACCAGCCCCGCACCCGAGGCCAGCCGGACGGCCTCGACGTGCTCGTCCCGGGCGATGTCGAAGTTGAACGGGTACGCCGCGAGCCCCGCGAGATCGGGACGCTCCCGGAGCAACTGGAGAACACGGTGATGGCCTGTCATGGCGGGACGCTAGCAGGCGACTCTCCAGCCGGCCGTACTGCCCTTGATGTAAGGGGTTGGACGATCAGGACCGCAGGCCACCGCGTCCCCGGGCGGATCGAGGGGCCTGGGCGCCGGTGGCCGTGTCGGCGGGACCGGTTAAGGTACGGCGGTGATCACCGCCGACAATCCCCAAGCGCCCTCGCTGACCGCCGCCGTTGCCGACCTGGAGCAGGCAGTCGCCGCCCGCGACGGTGCACGCACCGAGGAGGCGTTCGGCGCAGTCTGGCACGCACTGCAGCATGCCCCGGCAGACGAGGGCGCCCGGGTCGGGCCGCAGCTGGCCGCGCTGGTCCCGGACTTTCCGGCCACCGCACCACGAGCGATGCTGGCGCTGATGGCCGGCGCCTGCGTGGAACGCGGGGCCGACCCGCTCGCCTGCGCCGAGCCGATCCTCACGGGTGTACGCGAAGCCGTAGCCGATGCGTTGGAGTTCGCGCGCCGCTGGCAGAGCACGGGCGAGGACGACCTCCCGGAGGCCGACGACGCCATCATCGACGAGCCACTGCTGAGCCGACTGAGCGGCACACGCGCGGAGGCCCTGCGGCTGGCGCTGGCCTGGACCTCGATCGACCAGTGGCAGCCGCCCGCGCTGGCTGTGCTCTGCCGCAGCCCGCAAGCGCGGCGCGAACTCACGGAGCAACTCGCCGAGTGGGTCGATCAGCTGTGGTCGCTGGAGCGACACGACCTCAAGTGCCTCGCCTACGCGCTGGAAATCCTGGACGACGAACCGCTCGTCGTGCTGCACCGCCCTTCGGGCGCAGGGTTCGAGCTGCGGATCGGCGGCATCGGCGACAACTTCCAGTTGCACACCCTGCTCGCCCACGTTCTGATCGGCGGCGGACACCTGCCGGGCGAGGCGCCCGCAGCCGAGGCGGTGGGCCTCGCCCTCGACCAGAAGTTCGACCCGGCGGCCGACTTCGGCGGCCTGGTCGCATACGGTGCGTTCAACCTGGCCGCACCGGACGGCGAATGGATCTGGAACGAAGGGAAGCCGAGCGACATCCCGGTGGTCGAGAACCGACGCCTCCTGGTGCTCGACCAGCAGCCCTACGAACGCAGCTGGAACGTCGGCCGGTTCTTCCCGATGCTCGAAGGCTCGATCAGCCTCACCCGGGTGCTGTCCGCCGAGGAGGCGCAGGCATGGTTCCGCCATGTGCGGCCGGGCCGGTGAGGGTGACCCGAGATGCGCAGCATCGACCTGAAACCGATCTTCCGGAACAACCGGCAGCTGATGCGGCGGGTGCTGGCGCTCCTGGACCAGAAGCACATCCGCTAGCTGTACCTGCGACGCGAGTTGGACCCGAAGGACCCCGGTCGGGCACTGGCGCACGGCCGGGAGACGTGAAGCCAGAGGGCCGGGCGGGCACCCCGGCCGCGTAATCTCACCCGAAGCAAGGGGGTGTTGGCTGTTCTCTGCGGCGTGACACTCTGTACGGACGACTCTTCCGGCACGCACAGGTCCGGCCGTGCCGGATCAGATTGCGTCGCGACCCGGATCTCGGGCCCACTCCTCGCGCGGCCGCAGGCGCGCGAGGATCCTTTGCGCCTCATCACGGACATCGGCATCGCTGTCCATTGCCAACTCCCGCAACTGCTTGATGAGCCGGTCTGCGCCCTCGGCCGTCAGCCAGTCGGGGTCGCAGTCCAGAGCCGCTTGGATTTCATCAGCGGTCCAGGTCGCCGCGGCGCAACTCCTGGCCAGCAGCACATAACGCAGACCCGTGGTGTCCTTGCGGGCCAGCAGCGCCGCGGCCGTCTCCGAGGTGACCGCGCTGTCCTGGGCTTCCAGGAGCAGACGATGGAGGACGTCCGCCGCCTCATCGATCCTGTCCGACACCGCGAGCTGCCGCCCGGCTGCAGCACGAACCGACCAGGCGGGAGATTCGGCATTCTTCAGTGCCGTACTCAGTTCTTGATCATCGGAGGACGCCATGCTCCCAGCTTGCCAGGGAGGGTGTCGCCATCGCAGGACGGAGATCGGGAACACACGCGGCACGTACCGGGAATCGCTCATCGCTTCCTTCTGGCGGACGGGATCCGGTGTCTTTCCGAACGTGACACCCCACGAGGCAAGTACGCTGCACCAGCAGCGGACTTGGCTTCTGGGAGGAACAGTGCCGGAGCCCTTGCGGGTCGTTCTGATGTCCTATGGCGCGGAGGGCTTCGCCGACCTCCGTGACCCCTGCGTTGCGGCGGGCCATCATCCGGTCGCGTACGTGTACGCCGCTCCGCGAAGGCCGGGCGGGCAGGCCGCGTCCGCAGCGGGAGCAGCGATCGGCAGCATCCTGGCGCAGCTACCGCCGGGCCCGGACCTGTTGCTTCCGCGTAGCCTCGCCGGCCTGGCCCGTGCGCTGGCTGTCGTCCAGCCGGACCTGGTGGTGTGCAACGGGTTCCCCTGGAAGCTGTCGGCCGAGGTCCTGCGTGTTCCGCGCCTCGGTGTGCTGAACGTTCATCCCTCACTGCTGCCGCGCCACCGTGGGCCTATGCCTGTCCACTGGGCGGTGCGACACGGTGATCCGGAGACGGGTGTGACGGTTCACTGGATGGACGAGTCCTTCGACACGGGGAGGATCCTGGTCCAGCACGGAGGTGTCGGGCTGCCGGGCGACCTGGATGGTGACAGCGTCTTCGCGCAGATCCAGGCTCTTTCCCGCGAGCTGCTCTCGGAGGCACTGGAGTTGGCTGTCAGCGGCTGCACCGGCACAGTACAGAGCACAGAAGGCGCGAGTTACGAAGGCATGATGGGGCCGCAGAGCGCGGTCATCGACTGGTCGGCGAGCCGCCACGACATCCACAATCTCGTCCGCACCTTCCGGTTCGGGCGGTTCCCGGTCCCCGGCCCCCTTGCCGTTGTCGATGGTCGCTGGGTATCCGTCCTCAATTCCCGTACCGAGCCTGGTGACGGAGTGCGGATGGAGTGCGGGGACGGTCCGCTGTGGATCGTGGAGTCGGTCCCCGTGCCGTCGCGGGATGCCTGGCTCTCTGCGAGCTGACGGGCAATTCAGGCGTCTTCGCCCCGCGCGTTCGTGATGCGTTCGCGCAGACGTAGTGCGCCCGGGTCTGTGAAGTCGTCGAGCAGCGTCAGCGCTTCGCGTCTGTACTGCTGCACGTCTGAAGGCGCGTCACTGGCGTCCAGCGCGTCCGCGAGGCAGCAGAGGGCCACGGCGTGCTGCCACCGGTCACCGAGCTCACGGTGCACGGCCAGCGCGCGGCGGTGGAAGTCGCTCGCTTCCTGTGCGCGGCCGAGTTCGAGGTACGCCTGTCCGGTGCCGTCCCAGGCCAGGGCCTCGCGGCTGCGGTCCCCGAGGCGCCGTTGGAGGACGGCTGCACGGTGATAGGAGACGAGAGCATCAGCGGGTCGGCCAGCGGCACGTTGGGCGTGTCCGAGCTGGGTCAGCCAGTGGCCCTCCGCGACGTCGCTGTTCAGGTCCAATGCGAGGTCGACGGCCCTCTGGGCACTGTCCAGTGCCTCGCTCCCGTGTCCGGTTTCGGTCTGGATCAGGCTGAGGATCCGCAGCGCGTTGCCCTCGGCCCAGCGGTCGCCCTTCTCCCGGAAACGTCTCCAAGCCGGCGTGGACCAGCGGCTCTGCCTCGGCGGGCCGACCGAGCGCCACCTGGACCTCGGCGAGGTTGACCGCTGTTCGCGGCTCCCAGTAGGTGTCATCAAGATGCTCGAACAAGGCATGGGCCTGTTCAAGGGCGTCCTGCGCGCCCAGCAGTTGGTGGCGGCGCAGCTGTAGCAGGCCGAATCCGTTGAGGGTCAGGGCCTCGCCGGCGGGATCGTCGAGCTCTCGACGGATGTCCAGCGCCGCGTGGTACTGCTCGGCTGCCTGGTCGAGGCGATGGGACTGGGCACAGGCCATGCCGAGGCTTTCGTGCAGCTCCGCCTGCGCGTGCCGATCACCGTCGCGCCGGGCAGCCTCCAGACCCAGCTGCGAGGTTGCAAGCCAGTCGTGAAACGGATTACGGATCATGTAGAAGGCACGCAGGACGATGGCGAGCTGCCAGGCGCACTTGCTGCACGAGCTCCTCCGGATCGTCCCCGCTGCGGTAGTCCGCCGTCACCGCCCGTAGGAGCTCGACAGCATCATGTTCCGCCAGTACCTCCACCGTCAGATGCCGAGCCCCCTCCCGCACGCTGAGACCCGAGAGCCGATGACGGCTGGTCACCACGACCAGACAGCCCGGGGCACCGGGCAGCAGCGGGCGAACCTGAGCCGCACTTGAAGCGTTGTCGAGAACGATCAGCATCCTACGGCCCGCTACCAGAGATCGATAGGTCGACGCCATCGCATCGGGATCGGCGGGAATCGCGGCAGCAGGTACATTCAGGGCCCGCAAGAAGCGCTCGAGTATCTGCACGGGCGCCACCGGCGCCTGCGGGTCGTAGCCGTGCAGGTTCGCGTACAGCTGCCCGTCCGGGAAGTGCCCTCGGACGGCGTGCGCCCAGTGCAACGCCAGGGAGGTCTTACCGACCCCCGCAGTACCGGTGATCACCAAGACCTGGGCCGCCGGCGGATGCTCAGCCAGTAGGCGGTCCATGGCCTCCTGCTCCGCTACCCGGTTGACGAAACCACGCAGATCCGTGGGCAACTGCCACGGCACAGGCTCACTGCGCTGGGCGGCCTGCGGTGCCGCATGGACGTGGATCGTTCCCCGTATATCTCGGGCCTGCACGACGTTCCCGGCCGATCCCGACATCGATGAACTGGTCTCGCCGGACGACCTCTGTGATGCCTCCCGCACCACTACTCAGCGCTCCGCTGACAGCCGGGTCGGCAACAGATCAGCTGCCTGACGGGCCATGAAACTGCCGACGTCCTCGCCTTGGTCATACAGGTGGGCGATGAACTGCACGACCCGCTCCCTGAGCACGCGATCCATGTAACGGGTCGCGCCATCGGCAAGACCGGCCGCGTCGTACGAGATGTCGTAGACGGTGTCCGGGCCCAGGGTAATGAGCTCCGGCAGCTGCCCGTCCAGTTCATACCCGGCGATCAGCTCAGGGCCGAGGACGCGAATGAGCTCCCCGCACTCGGCACGCAGGCGCAGCAGCCGCAGTTCCCAGGCCAGATAGGGGGTGAGCGGGAACTCGACGACGCGCACCCGCAGCAGACGACACTCGTGATCAGCGGCCAGGCAGGAGAGCTGGATCAGGTCATCACGCCTGGCCTCGATCAGCTGCAGCGCCTGCGCACAGTCCCCTGCGGCATAGGCGCGCCAGCTGGCGTCCTCAGGCTCCTGGAACTGCTGGCGGCGCTCCAGCTTCCAAGAGTCATAGCCGTCGACCGCGAAGTCCCGCTTCCGGAAATCATCTCGGTAGACGTCGAGAGCGAGCCGGTCACCTGGCGCATCGCCGAGGAGGTCACGCATCCGGCAGGTCCGCCTTCGCGGCGAGGAGGGTGACCCGAGGAATGACCACGAGGCGCTCACCCTCGCCGACAAGGAGGTCCTGAGGGAGTCGAGCCCTGTAGGTCGCAGTCAGGTCGCGTCCGACAACAGCGATGTCGCCATTGTCGAGCTCCCAGATATCGGGACAGCCGTCCCGTCCCCCAGTCGTACCCAGCTCGGTCGGCGACCTGCCCAAGCGCCGGGTCAGCACGGCGTCGGGATCCGCATCCCACGGCTGGCCCATCGCTCCTCCAGAGGTTCGCGTGACGATGCGACTACGTAGCGTACAAATCGATCTGACTCAACGTCAACGTTCAGTGATCGACATCAGCAACCCTGGCCGAAAAAACCCGTGGCGTCCCGCCTCGGCGTGCGGGCAGGATGGTCGGCATGTACCAGTACGCCATCGCCGAGTTGCCCGCAGTCGCGGGCGCGATGGCTGCTGCCCCGGCAGTCGCAGCCGCATTCGACGGCGCACGAAGCTGACCTTCCCCGGGATGTCCCGGAACCTCGGACGGGGAAGGTCGGCCCGTCGCTGAGGTTCCGTCACCAGGCATTCGACTCACAGGGAAGACCCCGTCATGGCCAAGCAGGCCTTCGTGCGCACCAAGCCGCACCTCAACATCGGCACCATGGGTCACGTCGACCACGGCAAGACCACCCTCACCGCCGCCATCACCAAGGTCCTCGCCGAGCGCGGCGGCGGCACCTTCGTCCCGTTCGACCGGATCGACCGGGCCCCGGAGGAGGCCGCGCGCGGCATCACCATCAACATCTCCCACGTCGAGTACGAGACGGCGACCCGCCACTACGCCCACGTGGACATGCCCGGCCACGCCGACTTCGTGAAGAACATGATCACCGGCGCCGCCCAGCTGGACGGTGCGATCCTGGTCGTCTCCGCGCGGGACGGTGTGATGCCGCAGACCTCCGAGCACGTGCTGCTGGCCCGGCAGGTCGGCGTCGAGCACGTCGTCGTCGCGCTCAACAAGGCCGACGCCGGCGACCCCGAGCTGCTGGAGCTGGTCGAGCTGGAGGTCCGCGAGCTGCTGACCACCCACGGCTACGACGGCGCCGCCCTGCCCGTCGTCCGGGTGTCGGGACTGCGCGCTCTGGAAGGCGACCCGCAGTGGTCGGCGGCCCTGCTGGAGCTGCTGGACGCGGTGGACGTCCACGTCCCCACGCCCGTGCGCTACACCGACGCGCCGTTCCTGCTGCCGGTCGAGAACGTGCTCACCATCACCGGTCGCGGCACGGTCGTCACCGGCGCGGTTGAGCGCGGCCGGGTCCGGATGGGCGACCGGGTGGAGGTTCTCGGCTACGGCTCGGACCTGCAGTCCATCGTCACCGGCGTCGAGACCTTCGGACGCACGATGGAGTCCGCGGAGGCGGGCGACAACGTCGCGCTGCTGCTGCGCGGTGTGCAGCGCGGGCAGATCCGCCGCGGGCAGGTCGTGGCCGCGGTCGGCAGCGCCTCGGTGCACACCCGCTTCACCGCACGGGTGCACCTGTTGTCGACGGCGGAGGGCGGTCGGCGCACGCCGATCACCAGCGGCTAC
Organism: Kitasatospora sp. MAA4; assembly: GCF_029893355.1. GTDB lineage: Bacteria > Actinomycetota > Actinomycetes > Streptomycetales > Streptomycetaceae > Kitasatospora. Next base: position 465,691 of record NZ_JARZAI010000002.1, on the reverse strand, counting down.
CGCCCGCAGTTCTACCTTCGCACGGGCGACGTGGTCGGCGACGTCGAGCTGGGCGAGGGAATCTCGGTGGCGCTGCCGGGTGAGACCGTCGACATGACGATCACCCTCGGCCAGCCCGTCCCGCTGGAGCCCGGCCTCGGCTTCGCCGTCCGCGAGGGCGGCCGGACCGTCGCCGCGGGCACGGTACAGACCGTCTCCGAGTAACCCCTGCGCTAGGCCGGGCGGCCGCCCACTGTGGTGACGGCGGCCGCGCCGGCCCGGCAGCCGGCGGTGGTGGCTTCGGTGAGGTCGGCGCCGGCCAGGCGGGCGGCCAGGAAGGCGCCGCTGAAGGCGTCGCCGGCGCCTGTGGTGTCGACCGGTGAGGCGGGGACGGCCGGGATCCGGGCCACCAGCGTGCCGTGGCGGGCGGCGAGTGCGCCTTGGTGGCCGAGCTTGACCACGGCCTCGCCGTAGCTGGCGCTGAGGTGTTCGGCGGCGGTGACCGGGTCGGATGTTCCGGTCAGTAGTTGGGCCTCGGCGAGGTTCGGCAGGAGCAGTTCGGCTCCGGTCACGGCTGCCAGGAAGGCGGCGGGGCCCAGGCGTTGGAGGAAAGCGGTGGAGGCCGGGTCGACACTGATCGGCAGGCCCCGGGCGCGGGCGGCCGCGAGGGCGAGGACGGCGAGGCGGCGGCCGGGTTCCGTGAAGAGGAGGTAGCCCGAGAGATGCAGGCGCGCGGCGCCCTCAAGGAGGGCCGGGTCCCAGTCCTCGGGGCCGAGCCGGGCGGCCGCACCGCTGTCGGTGACGAAGGTGCGTTCGGCGGCGGCGTCCACCAGTGAGATCACGACGGCCGTCGGCAGCTCCGGATCGAGCACCAGGTGCGGCCGGACGCCCGTGGCGAGCAGTTCGGCCCGGTGCCAGTCGGCGGAGTCCGCGCCGACCCGGGACAGCAGGCGCACCTCGGCTCCCGAACGGGCGGCCCACGCAGCCGTGTTGGCGGCCGAGCCGCCGGGCCGTACCGTCGTGCGGGCGGCGTTGTCGGTGTGCGGGGTGAGCGCCGGGCCGTGCAGGGCGACGACGTCGGTGACGACGTCGCCGATGACCAGGAGAGCGCCGCCGGCCGTCATCCCCGCGTCCCGGCCCAGTGCGCGGCGATCTCGGCGCCGAGTCGCACATTGCCGCGCACGGCCGCCAGGTTGGCCTCCAGCGAGGCGCCCGCGGTGTGCTCGGTGAGGTAGGAGAGCAGGAACGGTGTGGCCGCCTGCCCGGTGGCGCCCGCGCGCTCGGCGGCCGCGAGTGCCTCGGTGAGCACCATGTCGTGCAGCTGCGGGTCGAGCTGCTTGTCCTGGGGGACGGGGTTGGCGACGATCAACGCCGATTCCAGGACGCCGAGTTCGTCCTGCGCGCGCATCACGGCCGCCACCTGCCCGGCGCTCTGCACCGTCCAGTCCACCGGTCGGCCCGAGCTCGACAGGTAGAAGCCGGGGAACTCGGCGGTCCGGAAGCCCAGCGTGCTGACGCCCAGTGTCTCCAGGCGCTCCAGGGTGGCCGGGACGTCCAGGATCGACTTCACGCCCGCGCACACCACGGTGATCCGGGTGCGGGAGAGCAGGCCGAGGTCGGCGGACTCGTCCTGGCTGGTCACCCAGTCGCGGTGGACGCCGCCGAGCCCACCGGTGGCGAAGACCCGGATCCCCGCGCGGGCGGCCAGGAACGCCGTCCCGGACACCGTCGTCGCCCCGCTCGCGCCGGTCGCCACGGCCGGCGCGAGATCGCGGAAGCCCAGCTTGCGCAGCGAGGAGTCGTTGGCGACCCGCTCCAGCTCCGCCTTGCCGAGCCCGACGTGCGGGACGCCGTCCAGCACCGCGACGGTCGCCGGGACGGCGCCGGCCGCCCGGACGATCTCCTCCAACTCCGCTGCCACGCCGAGGTTGCGTGGCCGGGGCAGGCCGTGCGCGATGATCGTGGACTCAAGGGCGACCACCGGGCGGCGGCTCGCCAGCGCGTCGCGCACCTCCTCGGTCAGGCGCAGCAGGGGGGAGGACGACGGGGGCGGGAGGAGTTCGGTCATCTTCTATTCCTGGCGGGCGGATAAGCCTGCCAAACCTGCCGGTTCCTGAGACCATGTCAGCCTGGCGCTCAGGATGAGAGGCGGACGTGGGGATGACCGAACCGAATTCAACGGTTTCGCCATCGAGCTCACCAGGACCCACCAGCGCGCCACCGCACTCTGCGAGGCCGTCAAGGCGGCCGAGAACCCCGCGGCTCACATCGACTCCCATGCCCTTGCCCGCAGTTGCCGGGAACTGGCCGACCTGCTCGCCGCCAACCTCGCCGATGCCGAGGACCGCCGCCTGGTCACCACCGTGGAACTCGCGGCACTGATGTCCCAGGAGCCGGAGTAGTCACACCCCGGGTGGCGGCGCCGCCCTCGTGAGCAGATCGGTCACCAGCGCGAGCGGCGGCCAGTCGAGGCGGCCGTGCCGGGCCACCGCGTACGCCCGCAGTTCGACGTCGGGGACGGCCAGGGGGACGAGCCGCACTCCGGGCAGCGTCGGGAAGTCGACCGGCAGCAGCGCCACGCCCAGGCCGGACGCGATCATCTCCTGCACCAGGTCCAGGCTGTCGGCCTGGTGGGTGACGCGTGGGCGGAACCCCGCCATCGAGGCGAGCGTGCGGATGACCTGCTCGTCCGCCGTGTTGCGGGAGTTCACGATCCAGTCGTGCGCCCGGAAGCGGGCGAAGGTGTCCAGTGTCGTTCCCTCGCCGGCCTCGGCGTCGGCCGGCACGCCGAGCCCCCACCGGGCGGTCCACAGCGGGGTCGCGCTGAGCGTGGGATCCTCGGCAGCCGGAGCCAGGTTGTAGTCGTAGGTGAGCGCGAGATCCACTTCGTCGGTGGCGAGCAGCTCCAGCGACTCGGCGGGCTCGTGTTCCCGGATGAGGACGTGGACGAGCGGACTGGTCGCGGCGAGGTCGACCACGACGGGCAGCAGGTACCCGCGGATGGCGGTGGCGAAGCCGGCGACCCGCAGCGTGCCGTTGGGCTCGGATCCCGGGCCGAGGTCGCGGCGCGCCGTCTCGACCGCGGCGAGGATCGTCACCGCGTGCTCGGCGAGCCGCCGACCCGCGGGCGTCAGCCGGACCAGCCGCCCGACGGGCTCGATCAGCGCGGTGTCCATCTCGCGGGCAAGGGTGGCGACCTGCTGCGAGACCGTCGAGGTGGTGATGCCGAGCACATCCGCGACCGCGCGCATCGAGCCCAGTCGGGACAACTCCGCCAGGATCTGCAGCCGCCGTGTCTCCATCGGGCCATTGTTCAGCTTTCCCGAACGGATTGTCCATGATCGGCACGTGGACGCGAGCGGTGGGTGCGCCATCTACTGATCCCATGATCCCGTTGGCAGCCGTCACCCGTCGCTTCCCCGCCCGTCCGCAGCTGAGCGGTGCCCAGAGTGGCGCCCTGATGGCCATGGGGGCGATGTCCTCGGTCCAGCTCGGGCTGGCCCTGTCGGTACCGCTCTTCGCCCAGCTCGGCGCCGTCGGGACGGCCGGACTGCGACTGGCCTGGGCCGGCGTGCTGCTCCTGGTGATGGTCCGCCCGCGTCCGCGCGACTTCGAGCGCCGGGACCTGCTGGCCTGCGGGCTGCTGGGCCTGGTGACCGCCGGCATGGTGATGCTCTTCATGCTGTCCGCCGCACGCATACCGCTGGGCACCGCGAGCGCGCTGGAGTTCCTCGGCCCGCTGTCGATCTCCCTGCTGCGCCCGGGCGGTGGGCGCAAGCACTGGGCGGCGCTGGCCGCCGTCGGCGTCGTGCTGCTGACCGAGCCCTGGCGCGGCGGCATCGACCCGGCCGGCCTCGGTTTCGCACTGGGCGCGGCGGCCTGCTGGGCCGGGTACATCCTGCTGACCCAGCGCGTCGGTGACCAGGTCACCGGACTGAAGGGCTTGGCGATCTCGCTGCCGGTGGCGGGTGTGGTCGCCGGCCTGGTCGCCGCACCGTCCGAACTCGCCCGCGCGACCTGGCCGCTGCTGCTCGTCATGCTGGGGCTGGCCGCGCTGAGCACCGTACTGCCGTTCTCGCTCGAATTCCTCGCGCTGCGCCGCCTCAACGCCGGCGCCTTCGGCACGCTGATGAGCCTGGAGCCGGCGATCGCGCTGCTGATGGGCGTCCTGGTGCTCGGCCAGATCCCCGGCCCGGCACCGGCGGCCGGCGTCGTCCTGGTGGTGATCGCGGGCGCCGGCGCCACCCGCAGCGGCGGGCGGGAGGCAACAGCAGCAGCGGAGGCGGAGGAAGCGGAGGAGGCGGAACCCGAAGTGCGGGTGCCCGCGCTGTGCGCCTGAGGTGAGGCCACCCAATGAGACGGTGCGCCACAGACGTTGAGATGGCTTCAACAAAATGTGACACTACGGGGTGCCCGGCAGGCAGCGCCTGACATCGTCCGGGCCTGCTCGGGAAAGGAACCGATCCCATGTCGGCACGCACCATCGCAAGCACCTCCGTGGAGTCCGTCTACGCGGAGATCCTGCGGCGCAATCCCGGTGAATCCGAGTTCCACCAGGCGGCGCGCGAGGTACTGGACAGCCTCGCACCGGTGCTCGCGGTGCGCCCGGAGTACGCCCAGGCCAGGCTGATCGAGCGGATCGCCGAGCCGGAGCGGCAGGTCATGTTCCGGGTGCCGTGGATGGACGACGCGGGCGTCATCCAGGTCAACCGCGGCTTCCGGGTCGAGTTCAACAGCGTGCTCGGCCCGTACAAGGGCGGTCTGCGCTTCCACCCGTCGGTGAACCTCGGCATCGTGAAGTTCCTCGGCTTCGAGCAGATCTTCAAGAACGCCCTGACCGGCCTGAACATCGGCGGCGGCAAGGGCGGCAGCGACTTCGACCCGCGCGGCCGCAGCGACAACGAAGTGATGCGCTTCTGCCAGTCGTTCATGACCGAGCTCTACCGGCACCTGGGTGAGCACACCGACGTGCCGGCCGGTGACATCGGCGTCGGCGGCCGCGAGATCGGCTTCATGTTCGGCCAGTACCGCCGGATCACCAACCGCTGGGAAGCCGGCGTGCTGACCGGCAAGGGCCTGAACTGGGGCGGGTCGCAGGCCCGTACGGAGGCCACCGGCTACGGCAACGTGCTGTTCACCGCCGAGATGCTCAAGAAGCGCGGCGAGGATCTGGACGGCCAGACGGTCGTCGTCTCCGGTTCCGGCAACGTGGCGATCTACTCGATCGAGAAGGCCCAGGCGCTCGGCGCGAACGTGGTCACGGCGTCCGACTCGCAGGGCTACGTCGTGGACGACAAGGGCATAGACGTCGCCCTGCTCAAGCAGATCAAGGAGGTCGAGCGCGGGCGCGTCAGCGACTACGCCCAGCGCCGCGGCGGCTCTGCCCGCTACGTCGCCGGCGGCAGCGTGTGGGACGTCCCCGCCGACGTCGCCCTGCCCTCGGCCACCCAGAACGAGCTGGGCGCCGAGGCCGCGGCTGCCCTCGTGCGCAACGGCGTCAAGGCCGTCTCGGAGGGGGCGAACATGCCCACCACCCCCGAGGCCGTGCGCATCCTCCAGGAGGCCGGTGTCGCCTTCGGCCCGGGCAAGGCCGCCAACGCGGGCGGCGTCGCCACCAGCGGTCTGGAGATGGCGCAGAACGCCGGGCGCGACGCCTGGTCGTTCGCGCAGGTCGAGGAGCGGCTGGCGGGCATCATGCGCGACATCCACGACACCTGCTTCGAGACCGCCGCCCGCTACGGCACCCCCGGCGACTACGTGGCCGGCGCGAACATCGCCGGCTTCGAGCGCGTCGCGGACGCGATGCTGGCCCAGGGCCTGATCTGACGCGTCCGCCCCACCAGCGGCAGCCCCGGTGCACCGGGGCTGCCGTGGAACTACAGCTCGGTCAGCTCCCCCAGGCCCAGGCTGCGCAGCGTGTGGTCGGCCATCTGCCGGTGGCCGGCGGCGTTCGGGTGGGCCGGGTCGTCGTCCAGCCACGCGATCGGGTCGGCATCGCCGAACCGGGCCAGCCAGTACGCCTCGTGGTCCACCAGGAGGGCGCCGGTGTCGGCCGCGATCTCGCGCACGACCCGGCAGTAGGACGGGAGTTCGGCACGGGCCGGCCGGCCCGCCGCACTGACCACCAGCGGCGTGTGCAGGACGATCCGGGCACCGCCGGTGCGGGCGACGATCGCGCGCATGGAGTCCTCGAACTCGGCGAGTCCGGCCAGGCCGGCCCGGGCGTCATTGGTGCCCAGCGAGATCGAGAGCACGTCGGGCTCGAAGCGGCCGATCAGATGGTCGTACGCACCGAGCACGTCCCGGGCCCGCCAGCCGGAGACGCCGGTGTTGACCACGATGTCGGTCAGCCGGTCGAGCTGCCAGCGGATCCGCTCGTGGACGTGCTCCACCCAGCCGCGTGCGCCGTGGGTGTGCAGGACGGCCTGGGTGATACTGTCACCGGTCATCACCCAGGTCATCGGCTCGGCTGTCAGCTCGATCATGTGCTGGTCCCCCTGCTGTTCCTGTGCTGTTCCTGCTGGTTGCCGCCGGAATCGCATGATCATAACCAGCGACGGGGCGAGCTCGGGAAGAGCGCGGATTCGGCGGCGCCGCGCGGCCTGGCATGATCGATGCATGGTCGAACGAGTCATCGCAGCCTGTGACGGAGCTGCCAAGGGAAATCCGGGTCCGGCGGCCTGGGCCTATGTGATCGCGGACGGTAGCGGAGTGCCGCAGCGCTGGCAGGCCGGTGCGCTCGGGCACAACACCAACAACGTCGGCGAGCTGACGGCGCTGGAGCAGCTGCTGATCGCAACGGACGCGAGCGCGGCGCTGGAGGTGCGGCTCGACAGCACGTACACCCGCGACGCGGTGACGAAGTGGCTGGCGGCCTGGAAGCGCAACGGCTGGAAGACCGCCGCGGGCAAGCCGGTGGCCAACCGCGAGCTGATCCAGCGCATCGACGCGCTGCTGGAGGGCCGGGACGTCACCTTCGTGTACGTCCCGGCCCACCAGGTGAACGGCGACCCGCTGAACGCGATCGCCGACAAGGCCGCCAGCGACGCGGCCAGGACCCAGCAGGACGCCGGCGGCACCGCAGCCGACCTCCCGGTGCCCGACCCGGCCGCCGCCACCACCGCCCGCAGCCGCCCGGCCGCCAAGACCGCGACGGCGAGCACGACGGCGAGCGCGACGGCGAAGCGCTCCGGATCGCGGACCCTGGCGGCGCGCTTCCCGGGCACCTGCCCCTGCAGCCGCCCGTACGCCAAGGGCGACACGATCACCAAGGTCGGCAGCAGCTGGGGTCACCCCCAGTGCGCCGCCACCCAGGCCTGAGCCGGATCAGGGCCGGCGGCTCACACCGCCGGCTGCTGCTGGGTGACGCAGTGGATGCCGCCGCCTCCCGCTCCGATGGAGTCGATGTTGAGCTGTTCGACGGTCCGGCCCGGGAAGAGCTGGGCCAGCGTCGTCCTGGCGGCGGCGTCGGCGGCGCTGTCGCCGAACTGGGCGGAGATGACCGCGCCGTTGCAGAGGTAGTAGTTGGCGTAGGAGCCGACGAAGTTGGGGTTCGTCGAGCGGATGAGGTTGTAGTCGGGGCCCTGGATCTGGCTGACCGCGATCGGGTCCCCCAGTGCGTCGGTGGAGCCGGAGAGGATCTGGTTCTGCTGCCGCTCGTCGTTGGACCAGATGTCGGTGTCGGCCGGCTGGGGGATCTGGACGGCGGCCGCCCCGGCGCCAAGGAAGCGGGAGGTGGCGTCGACGTGGTCGTCGGTGATGTCCTGGCCCGAGATTCCGGGGAACCAGATCACCTCGGAAGCACCGTAGGCCGCGCACATCGCGGCCTCGATCTGGGCCTGTGACAGGTTGGGGTTGCGGTCGGAGTTGATGATGCTGCTCCGGGTGGCCATCAGGGTGCCGGCGCCGTCGGTTTCGATGGCGCCTCCCTCGCAGACGAGGCCGGCGGCGGTGAAGGGGATGCCGAGGTAGGCCGCGACCCGCTGGGCGACCAGGGCGTCGTTCTGGTGCGGGTTCTGCTTTCCGCCCCAGCCGTTGAAGTTGAGGCCGACGGCGTCGAGTCCGCCCGTTGCGTCGGTGCGGAAGATCGGGCCGGTGTCGCGCATCCAGCAGTCGTCGACCGGGATCGAGCCGATGACCGTGACGCCGGGGCCGCACAGCGACCGGGCCTTGGAGACGCTCGCCGGGTTCGCGCACATGATGACCGGCTCGTACTTGGCGATGGTCCTGGCGACGAGCGCGATGTTCGACTGGACGCCGCTGAGCTGCCTGCGCCAGATGGTGGTGTTGTCCGGCCATGCCATCCAGGTCCGGGTGTGCGGAACGCTGTCCAGCGGTACGGAGTAGCCCGTCGTGGCCGTTGCGCGAGCCGCAGCCGCAGCCGGAGCCGCCCGACGTATGGCTGCCACCGCCCGGCCGCCGGTCGCGGCGGTGACTGCGGCGCCGGCCGCGGCGAGGCCCGCGGCCGTCAGGAATCCGCGTCGTGCGAGCCCGGCGGGCGGCCGGGGTTCCAGGTACTCGTTCATTGCTGACCTCCAGTCAACTGCCCGTGGATTCACCATGGTTGAGAGGGAACATAAAACTGACCAAGCGCTCGGTCAAGACTTCTCGCGGATCGACTCGTTAGAGTGGCGGCATGGCCGTGCGCGCGAAGGACGTCACCACCGCAACTCCCGGGAACGGTCCGGCTGTCCCGCCGGGGCCGGCCCTGCGGCCGCGGACCTCGGCCAAGGGCGAGCAGACCCGCGCACGCCTGCTCGCGGCCGCCCGGACGCTGCTGGCCGGCGAGGGCGGCGAGCGCTTCACCACCCGCAACGTGGCTGCGCTGTGCGGGATTTCGCACGGCATGTGCCACTACCACTTCGCGGACCGGACCGATCTGATCGTGGCAGTCGTCGCGGACATCCGGCCCGACTGGATCGCACCGCTGGAGGCGGCGGTCGACGCTCCCGGTACGTTCGCCGAGCGCGCCGAGCGCATCCTCGCGCTGCTGACCCAGCCGGAGGGGCCGGACCTGGCCCGACTGCACTCCGCACTGCACTGGTTCGCCCTCCACGACGAGCGCGTACGGGTCGCCCTGGACGCCGAGTACCGCCGCTGGCGGGCCTGCTTCGTCAGGCTCTTCGCGGTGCTGGCCGAGGAGCGCGGAGGCGGCATCGATCCGCGGCCGCTGGGCGAGGCCGTGGCCGGAGCCGTCGACGGGCTGGCGGCGATCCAGTCCCTGGACCCCCAGCTCGACGCTGCCGCCGTCCTGCGGGGCCTGGTTCTCGCGCTGGCCGCCAGTACCCGGGCCTAGAGTGCGCGCCGGGCTGCGGCGATCTGCCGGGGGTCCCAGCCCGGTCGGGGCACGGAGTCCAGCAGCAGCCGCGTGTACGGGTGTCGGGGTGCGGCCAGGACTTCGGCGGTGGCCCCGGACTCGACGATTCGCCCGTGGCGCATGACGACGACGTCGTCGGTGACGCAGCGGACGACGCCGAGGTCGTGGGTGATGAACAGGTAGCCGATGCCGGTCTGTTCGCGGATGTCGGCCAGCAGGTTGAGGACCTGCGCCTGTACGGAGACGTCCAGGGCCGCGACGGCCTCGTCCAGGACCATGACCGCGGGTTCGACGGCCAGCGCGCGGGCGATGGCGACGCGCTGGCGCTGACCGCCGGAGAGCCGGCGGGGCAGCGCGTCGGCGGCCCAGCTCCCGAGGCCGACCTGGTCGAGGAGTTCGGCGATCCGGCGGGCGTGGTCGATGTCCGGGAAGTGCAGGCGCAGGGTCTCGCGCAGCGCCGCCTGCACGCTGGTGCGCGGGTCGAGGGAGAGGTAGGGGTCCTGGAAGACCATCTGGATCTGGCGGGCCCGCGCCAGGCGTTGGGCTCTGCCTCTGGCGCGCTCGGTGCGGTCGCGCCCGTGCAGCAGCACCTTTCCGGCGTCTGGCCGGTCCAGGCCGACGATGATCCGGGCGGTGGTGGTCTTGCCGGAACCGGACTCGCCGACGATCCCGAGGGAGCCGCCTTGGGCGAGCGCGAAGGAGACCTCGTCGACGGCCCGGACGGTTCCGAACGTCCTTTGCAGGGCGGTGACTTCGAGCACGGTGTCAGGCATCAGCAGCACCTTCCGCCAGACGGTCGCTGTGGTGGCACGCGGCCAGGTGACCGGGTGCGCCGGGTGCGGCCTGCGGCTGCGGGGCCTGCGTGGTGCAGAGCCCGGTCGCGAAGCGGCACCGCGGGGCGAACGGGCAGCCGGTCAACTCCTGGCGCAGATCCGGTGGTTGGCCGTCGATGGCGGCGAGCCGCCGACCGGGCTCGATCAGCCGCGGGCTGGCGTCGAGCAGGGCACGGGTGTAGGGGTGGCGCGGGTCGGCGAACAGGGCCTCGGCCGGGCCCGTCTCGACGATCCGCCCGGCGTACATCACGTAGACCCGGTCGCTGATGGCTGCGGCCAGACCGAGGTCGTGCGTGACGAACAGCAGCCCGGTGCCGAAGCGTTCCTTCAACTCACCGATCAGCGCGACCACTTCCGCCTGGCTGGTGACGTCGAGGGCCGTGGTGGGCTCGTCGGCCAGCAGCAGCACGGGGTCGCCCATCAGGGCGGCGGCGATCATGACGCGTTGCAGCATGCCGCCGGACATCTGCCCGGGGTAGTGGCGCAGCACTGCGCCACTGAGCCCGACGGCTTCCAGGAGTTCGCCGGCGCGGCGGGTGGCGTCCTGCTCGCTCAGGGTGCCGGTGAGGCGCACACCCTCGGTGAGGAAGTCGCCGACGCGGCGCAGCGGGTTGATGGCGGCCCGCGGATCCTGGAAGATCATCGCGACTCGGCCGGTGCGCAGGGCGTGCAGTTGCTGCGGGGTCATGGCGAGGACGTTCTCGCCGGCGACGTCGACCTCGCCCTCGGTCTCGGCACCCTTGGGGAGGAGGCGGAGCACCGTTCGCGAGGTCAGGGTCTTGCCGGAGCCGGACTCGCCGACCAGTGCGACGGTTTCGCCGGCCGCGATGTGGAGGTCGACGCCGTCCAGAACGGGCCGGGCGGTGTCGGGCAGGCGCAGGCGCAGGCTCTTGATGTCGAGGGTGCGGGTCATCGGTCCCTCCGGGCGACCTGGTCGGCCCAGCGTTCGCCGACGACGTTGAAGGCGACCACGGTCAGCACGATCACCAGGCAGGGCAGGATCGCGGAGAGCGGGTAGCCGCGTTGGATGGCGGTCTGGCCGTCGAAGACCATCCGGCCCCAGTCGGGGGTCAGCGCCGGGACGCCGAGTCCGAGGTAGGACAGGCCCGCCAGGTCGATCAGGGCGTAGCCGAAGTTGACGGTGGACTGGGCGAGGACGACGGGGGCGATGTTGGGGATGACGTGCCGCAGGCAGATCTGCACCGAGGAGTGACCCTGGACCAAGTAGGCAGCGACGTAGGGGCGTTCACGTTCGGTGAGGACGAGCGAGCGGGTCAGCCGGGAGACGTAGGGCAGGTAGGCGATCGCGAGGGCGAGGACCGGGGCGAGCAGTCCCTCGCCGTAGACCGTGACGATGAGGATCGCGAGCAGCAACCCGGGGAAGGCGAAGACGAGTTCGGTGCTGCGCGAGAGGACGGAGTCCAGCCAGCCGCCGCGCCAGGCGGCGGCGGCGCCGACCGCGACGCCGGCGACGGTGGAGAAGACGACGACGCCGAGCGGGCCGATCAGCGAGGTGCGGGCGCCGATCAGCAGTCGGGAGAGCGTGTCGCGGCCGGCCGTGTCGGCGCCGAGCAGGTGGCCGGCGGACGGCCCGGCGAGCACGTTGCCGAGGTCGACGGCGTTCGGGTCGCTCGGGGCGATCCACGGCGCGAGCAGCGCCGCGAGGACGACCAGCAGGACGAAGCCGAGGCAGGCCAGGTAGAGCGGCTGCCGGGCGGCCCGCAGGCGGGCGAGGCCGGGTCGGCGGGTGAGGGCGAGGGTCATGCGGTGGACCTCCGGGCGCCGAGGGTGACCGTGGGATCGACCAGCGGGAAGAGCAGGTCGACGATCAGGTTCACGGTCATGAACAGCCCGACGATGAGCAGCGAGATGGCCTGCACGGTGGGGAAGTCCTTGGTGGTGGTGGCGAGTTCGAGGAGCTGTCCGATGCCGCCGATGCTGAAGGCGGACTCCACCAGGACGGTGCAGATGATCAGGGTGGAGACGATCAGACCCCCGGTGGTGAGCACGGTGCCCAGCGCGTTGCGCAAGACGTGGCGCCAGATCACCTGCCGCTCCGGAACGCCGCGGCTGCGGGCCACCGCCACGTGTTCGCCGCCCAGTTGCTCCAGCATGGCGGCGCGGGTGACCCGGGCGAGCATGCCGATCAGGTAGAGGGCCAGGGCGATCGCGGGCAGGGTGAGGTGCCAGACCATGTCGCCGAAGCCCTGGCCGGTGCCGCTGGTGGGGAACCAGCCGAGGCGGACGGCGAACAGCCCCTGGAGCAGGATGGCGGCCACGAAGGACGGGGTGCCGACCGCGACGGTGGTGGTGACCAGGATCGTGGAGTCGACGGCCCCGCCGCGCACCGCACCGATCCAGCCGAGCGCCAGGCCGGCCGCGACGACCAGGACGAGCGCCATCGCGACCAGCAGCAGGGTGCTGGGCAGCCGGTCGGCGAGCAGCTTCGAGACGTCGGTGCGGTACTCGATCGAGCGCCCGAAGTCGCCGTGCAGCAGCTGGCCCAGCCAGCGGAAGTACCGTACGAAGAAGGGGTCGTCGAGGTGGTACTGCTGGTTGATCGCCGCCAGCGCGGCCGGTGAGGCCGACCGCCCGGAGAGCAGGAAACTCGCCGGATCACCCGGTGCCAGGTACATCGCACCGAAGATCACGAAGGAGGCGCCGAGCAGGGTGGCGGCCATCTCCAGCAGCCGCCGGGCGGCGAATCTCGCGAAGCTCACCTGGCCGCCCCCACGTCGGCCGCCCACGGGTAGTACAGGTAGGAGATCGTGGTCGGGGCGCCGGTGATCCGCTTGTTCATGTACAGCGAGGTCGGCCACTGCGCGACCGGGATCCACAGCACCTGGTCGGCGGCCTGCCTGTTCAACTTGGCCTCGATGCCCAGCCGCTGGGCCGGGTCGTAACTGCCGACGGCCTGCTTGACCAGGTCGTCGTAGCCCTTGTCGCTGTAGCCGGCGTAGTTCTGGTAGGAGCCGGTCTGGAAGTTGGTGAGCAGGTCCATCGGGTCGCTGATGGACAGGTAGTACGTCTCGGGGAACATGTCGATCCCGGCGCGCGCCTTGGGGTCGGTGAACAGCGCGGTGAAGGCGTCCGGGGCGATCGTCTTCAGCTGGATGTTCAGCCCGATCCTGGTACCCGCCGACTGCACGGCCGTGGCCAGCAGCGAGACGTCCTGGCCGATCGAGCTGGTGGCCATGGTGAGGGTCTTGCCCGTCGCACCGGCGTCCTTGACCAGTTGGGCAGCCTGGGCGAGGTCCTGCGCGGTCGGCTGGAGACCGTCGAGGGCCGCACTGCGCGTCGCCGGGTCCGCTGCGGCCCACGCCGCCGCGGTGGTGAGCGAGGTGGTCACCGTGCCGCTGCCGCCGAGGCCGGTGTTGACGAAACCGGCGCGGTCGATCGCCAGCGAGAGCGCCTTGCGGACCCGGACGTCGCCGAGCGGGCCCTGCATGTTGGTGACGTTGACGTTGACGGTGCTCAGGCCCTCGCCGAAGTAGAGGGTCCCGGCACTGCTGCTCCTCAGGCGGGCGTAGCTCTCGGTGGGGATCAGGTAGCCGCCGTCGGCCTCGCCGGTGAGCAGGGCGTTGGTGCGGGCGGAGGGGTCGGTGAGGAACTTGAAGACGACCTTCCCGGACTTGGCCCTGGCGCCCCAGTAGTCGTCGAAGCGGTCCAGCTCGATCGACTGGCCCTTGGTCCAGGTGCCGAGCCGGTACGGGCCGGTGCAGTCGAGGCTGCCGCTGGTGCCGTAGTCCTTGCCCGCCGCCTGCACACCGCGCGCACTGGCGACCACGCCGGCGGCGGTGGCCATGTACTGCGGGAACTGGGAGTCGGGGGTCTTGAGTTTGACGGTGACCTGGAGCGGTCCGGTGCGGGCGATGGTGTCGACGTTCTGGAACTCGTTCGCCCAGGCGCCGCCGTTGTCCGGGTTCATCTGCCGGTTCAGGCTGAACACCACGTCGTCCGCGGTCATCACACTGCCGTCGTGGAACTTCACGCCGGGGCGCAGGTCGAAGACCCAGGTGGTGGGGTCGGGGTTGGTCGCCTTCGTAGCCAGGCCCGGCTGCTCCTTGAGCTGGGGCGTCCAGCGCATCAGGCTCTCGCAGACGTTGGAGAGGATGGTGTTCTGCGGGTAGTCGAAGGCCTGGATGTAGTCCAGGGTCGGCGGCTCGGCGTAGAGGGCCCAGCTGAACGAGTCGATATCGCCCTTGGCGGCCGGGGTGTCCGCCGACAGGGGGTAGGCGTTCTGGCCGCCGGGGCCGCTGGTCTGCGGCGGGCCGGAGCAGGCAGCGACCAGCACGAGGGCGCTCAGGGTCGTAGCTGCCAGGGTCGTCCGGCGTCTTCCGGGGCGCGGCGGTGTGGGGGGCATCGCGCTTCCTTTCGTTCGGGGGGCGGGTCGTCAGGCAGTCGCGGGGGCGGCCGGGACCTGTTGGGTGATGCAGTGGACGCCGCCTCCGCCGTACGCGATGACCCGGGTCCGCACGCCGACGACCTTCCGGCCGGGGAAGGCGCGGGCGAGCACGGCCAGCGCGCCCTCGTCCTCGGGGTGGTCCGCGACGGGGGCGACGACGCCGCCGTTGGCGAGGTAGAAGTTCAGGTAGCCGACCTCGATCCGCTGGCCGGCGACCTCGACCCAGGCGGCCTGCGGGAGGTCGATGATCTCGAACGGTCGGCCCTGGGCGTCGGTCGCGTGCTCCAGGACGGCGCGGTTGGCGCGCATCCGCAGGTAGTCGGGGTGCTCGGGATCGGCCGGCAGCTGGACGACGACCCTGCCGGGGGCGACGAAGGCGCAGACACCGTCCACGTGCCCGTCCGTCTCGCTGTCCAGCAGCCCGCCGTACGGCAGCCAGATGACCTTGGTGACACCGAGCCGGGCCTTCAGCTCGGCTTCGATCTCCTCACGGCTCATCCCCGGGTTGCGGTTGGGGTGCAGCAGGCACTGCTCGGTGGTGATCAGGGTGCCTTCGCCGTCGACGGTGATCGCACCGCCTTCCAGGATCATCTCGGAGCGGATCACCGGAAGGCCGAGGTGCTCCAGCAGCAGCGCGCTCACCTGGTCGTCGGCGTCCCACGGGTGGTGCTTGCGGCCCCAGGAGTTGAACCGGAAGTCGACGCCGGCGCGGTGGCCTTCCTCGTCGAGGACGAGGATCGGCGCGGAGTCGCGGAACCAGGAGTCGTCCATCGGCAGCTCCACGACCGTGACGCCGTCGCCGCACCGCTCGCGGGCCTCGGCGCCGTGTCCGGGCGGTGCTGCCATGGTGACCGGCTCGAACTGGGCGATGGCCCGGGCGACCGCGGCGTACTCGTGCTTGGCCTCGTCCAGGGTCTCGCCCCAGAGGTCCGGCCGGACCGGCCAGCCCATCAGGCAGCCCTCGTGCTCGGTCCATTCGGCTGGCATACGGAAACTCACGGCAACCTCTTCCTGTGGCGGGCGTTGTGCAGGACCTGCTTGGCCCCGCATCCTTCACCGAACTGAAAATTCAGTCAAGACTTCCGTCCTCACGAGACCTCATCGCAACCCGTGACAGGAACGATCACCGGCGTCAGGCCGCCAGTCTGGCGACCATGGCGGCGATGACCAGGGGTAATAGACCCCGACCATCCCTGATTAATAAGTCAGTAACCTGCTAGGGTCAGCGCTCATGTCGGACCGTCGGACGGAAATACTCAGGGCAGCCACCCGCGTCATCGCGCGGCGCGGCGTGCGCGGACTGCGCGTGGGCGAGCTGGCCCAGGAGGCGGGGGTGTCGACCGCGCTGATCTACTACCACTTCACCGATCGCGCCGGGACACTGCGCCGAACCCTGGAGTTCATCAGCGACCGCGCCGACCGCTACACCGCCGAGCGCAGTCCCGGAACGCACCCCGACGACGCCCGGGCCGACCTGGAGCAGGTCCTGCTGCTCGAACTCCAGGACACCCCCGAGGTGCGGGAGAACAGCACCGCCTGGGGAGAGCTGCGCGCCAGCGCGGTCTTCGAGCCCGACCTGCGCGAGGACCTGGCCCGGGCCACCCACACCTGGGTCCACGAGATCGCCGACCTGCTCGCCCGCGCCGATCCGCTGGGCACCGCCCCGGCGCACGCGGCCGCCGCCGAACGTCTGACGGCCCTCATCGAGGGCCTCAGCGTCCGCTGGCTCAGCGGCTCGCTGCCGCTGGACCACGCCCGGCACCTGCTCGAAGGCGCCATCGACGCCGAGCTGGGTTCCGGCTGAGCCCCTCCTGGTATTCCGGTCAGTGGGCCGCCCCGGAGGTCGCGTAGGGTGTCGGACCATGGCCGGTCGTAGAACAGCAATCATGGAGGCCGCCGCGCGGGTGATCGCACGGCGCGGGGTACGCGGGCTTCGCGTGGAGGAACTCGCCGCGGAGGCCGGCGTGTCCACCGCGCTGATCTACTACCACTTCAAGGACCGCACCGGGATCCTCCGCCAGACGCTCGAGTTCATCAGCGACCGCGCCGAGCGCTACACCAGGCAGCAGCTGGACGGCGGCGAACCCCTCAGCGCCCGCGAGGAGTTGGAGCTGGCCCTGCTGCTCGAACTCCAGGACACCCCCGAGGTGCGGGAGAACAGCACCGCCTGGGGAGAGCTGCGCGCCAGCGCGGTCTTCGAGCCCGAGCTGCGCGAGGACCTGGCCCGGGCCACCCTGATCTGGATCCAGGAGATCGCCGAGATCCTCGGGCGGGTCCAGCCGATGGGATCGGCGGTGGCACTGGCCGGCGCGGCCGAGCGGCTGACCGCCCTGCTGGAGGGGCTGAGCGTGCGCTGGCTCAGCGGCAGCCTGCCGCTGGAGCACGCCCGCGCCCTGCTGACCGCCGGCATCGACGCCGAGGTCAGCCGACTGCGCCCGTAGGCGCCCGGCGTTCGATCCGGGCGCCGACACGCACCTCGATGCTTGACTGAATTTTCAGTCAGTGCCACAGTGTCCCCATGAGTGAGCCGCACACGCGCCCCCAGGTGCCCACGGACGACGTCCCGCACACCCGGACGTGGATGTCCTGGCCGTCGCGCAAGTCGGTCTGGGGACGTCAACTGCGCGGAGTGCAGCAGGACATCGCACTGATCGCCGGCACGATCGCGCGCTACGAGCCCGTGGTCATGTGCGCACCGGACGACTACTCGGTCGCGCAGGCCCAGCACGCCTGCGGCCCCGCCGTGTCCGTGATCGGCTCGATCCCGACCGACGACCTGTGGATGCGCGACATCGCGCCGGTCTTCCGGCGTGACGGTCGCGGCGGCCTCCAGGCCGTCGGGCTGAACTTCAACGGCTGGGGCAGGAAGCAGGTCCACGCCGACGACGCCCGCGTCGCCGAGAACGTCGCCCGCCTGATCGGCCTGCCCTTCGTCCGCGCCGACTTCGTCGGTGAGGGCGGCGGCATCGAGACCGACGGTGACGGCACCGTCCTGGCGACCGAGAGCAGCCTGGTCAACAAGAACCGCAACCGCGGCTGGAGCCGCGACGAGGTCGAGGCGGCCGTGCTCGACGCCTACGGCGCGGACAGGATGATCTGGGTGCCCGGCATCAAGGGCCGGGACATCACCGACAACCACATCGACGTCACCTCCCGCTTCGTCCGCCCGGGCCTGGTGCTGGTCCAGCTGCCGCCCGACGACCGCAAGGACGCCTGGGCGCGGGACGCGCGCGAGCAGTTCGCCGTCCTGAGCGCGGCGACCGACGCGCGCGGACGCCGACTGGAGGTCGTCCGCGTCGACGGCCCGGACAGCGTCCGCTCGCGACGCTCCGACTTCGTCGACTCGTACCTCAACTTCCATGTCGTCAACGGCGCCGTCATCGCCGCCCAGTTCGGCGACGCCGCCAAGGACGCAGCCGCCCGCCGGACCCTGGAGGCGGCCTTCCCCGGCCGTGACGTCGTCCAGCTCGACGTCGACCGCCTGATGGCAGGCGGTGGCGGCATCCACTGCTCGACGATGCAGGAACCACTCCCGTAACACGCAACCCCCGGAGAACCAGATGTCCCTGTCCGCCCTTTCCCGCCGCAGTGTGCTGCGGTCCCTCGCCGGCGCCGGCGTTGTCGCGCTCGGCGCCACGGCCTGCAGCGGGCCCGCCGATGCGGCTGACCCCGACGCACCGGCCGGGCCCGCCCAGACCGGTCCGTCCGGCGCGATACCCGGGCGCAGGCTCGGTGCCGAGTGGGAGAAGCACGCACGTACGTTCATGGTCTGGCCCGCGTCAGCGGACGTCTGGGGCGGGCAACTCGACGCCGTCCGCCAGGACATCGCGAGTGTGGCGCGGGCGATCGGCAGCCGCGAGCCGGTGGTCCTGCTGGTACGGCCCGGCCAGGAGGCCTCGGCGCAGAACGCCTGCGGCTCGGACGTCGAGCTCTTCCCGACCCCGGTGGACGACCTGTGGGCGCGCGACACCGCGCCGGTGTTCGTCGAGGAGGCCGGGAAGGTCAAGGGCGTCGACTTCAACTTCAGCGGCTGGGGCGGCAAGCAGCAGCACGCGAACGACGCCGGCGTCGCCCGCGCGATCCTGGCCGAGTACGGCATCGACCGGATCCCTACCCCGATCGTCGCCGAGGGCGGCTCCTTCGAGAGCGACGGCCAGGGCACCCTGCTGGTCACCGAGAGCTCGGTCGTCAACGACAACCGCAACCCCGGCAGGAGCCGCGACCAGGTCGAGGAGGAGCTCAGGAGGGCCCTGGGCGTGACCAAGGTGATCTGGCTGGCCGGCGTGCGCGGCAAGGACATCACCGACGCGCACGTGGACTGCCTCGCCCGCTTCGCCGCCCCCGGCGTGGTGTTCCTGGACCAGGCCTTCCCCGGCACGCCGGCGGACGTCTGGTCGCGCTCGGCCGACCAGGCCCGGTCCGTCCTGGCGGGCGCCACCGACGCGACGGGCCGCAAGCTGACGGTCATCGAGATCCCGCAGCCGGACCCCGACCGGATCACCGGCCGCGGCGACGCCTTCGTCTCCTCGTACCTGAACTTCTACGTCAGCGACAAGGGCGTCTACCTGCCGCTGTTCGGCGACCCGAAGGCCGACGAGCACGCGCAGGCACTCATGAAGGACCACTTCCCGAACCGCGAGATCGTCCCGATCCAGATCGACACCATCGCCTCCGGCGGCGGCGGCATCCACTGCTCCACCCACGACCAGCCGGCCGGGTGACGCCGTGCAGCTGACTCCGACCGAGCGCGACCGGCTGCTGATCTTCACCGCCGCCGAACTGGCCCGGGCCCGCCGCCTGCGCGGGCTGCGGCTCAACGTGCCCGAGGCCACCGCGCTGATCGCGGACACCGTCTGCGAGGCGGCCCGGGACGGCCTGCGGCTGGCCGAGGCGATCGAACGCGCCCGCTGCGCACTCGGCCCGCAGGACGTCCTGCCGGGCGTGCCGGACCTCGTCACCGAGGTCAACGTCGAGGCGGTGTTCGCCGACGGCACCCGACTGGCGGTGGTCGCCGACCCGTTCGGCGGCGGGAGCCTGGGCGAGGCCGCGCCCGGTGCCTTCATCTCCACCGCCGACACCACCTACCTGCCGCGGCCGGTCCACACCCTGACGGTCCGAAACACCGCGACCGTGCCGGTGAGCGTGACCTCCCACTTCCACTTCTTCGAGGCCAACCCCCGCCTCGACTTCGACCGCGGCACCGCCTACGGCATGCGTCTGGCCGTCCCGGCCGGTTCGTCCGTCCGCTTCGACCCGGGCGCGGTGGTCGAGGTCGGGCTCGTCCCGATCGGCGGCGCCCGCGTCGCGATCGGCTTCGCCGGCCTGGTCGACGGCCCCCTGGACGCCCCGGGCGCCAAGCAGCAGGCACTGCACAGAGCCGCCGCGTGCGGCTACCTCGGAGCCCTGACCGACGAACCGGAGGACGATCGATGAGCACGACGATCGAACCGCACGAGTACACCGCCGTGCACGGCCCGCGCGCCGGCGACCGGGTGCGCCTGGGCGACTCCGGCCTGGTGGTGCGGGTCGAGTCCGACTCGCAGCTGCCGGGCGAGGAGTTCCTGGTCGGCTTCGGCAAGACCGCCCGCGACGGCATGGCCCTCAGGGCCGCCACCGTCCGCGACACCTGCGACGTGGTGATCAGCAACGTGCTGGTGATCGATGCGGCGCAGGGCATCCGCAAGACGTCCATCGGCATCCGCGAGGGCCGGATCGCCTCGATCGGACGGGCCGGCAACCCGGACACCCTCGACGGGGTCGACGTGGTGGTCGGCACCGGCACCACGATCGTCTCCGGCGAGGGCATGATCGCCACCGCCGGCGCCATCGACACCCACGTCCACCTGATGTCCCCGCGGATCATGGAGGCCTCGCTCGCCTCCGGTGTCACCACCATCATCGGCCAGGAGATCGGCCCCGCCTGGGGCGTCGGCGTCAACTCGCCCTGGGCGCTGCGGCACGCGTTCAACGCCTTCGACGCCTGGCCGGTCAACATCGGCTTCCTGGGCCGCGGTTCGTCCTCCGACCCCGGTCCGCTGGTGGAGGCGCTGGCCGAGGGCGGCGCCTGCGGCTTCAAGGTGCACGAGGACATGGGCGCGCACACCCGTGCGTTGGACACCGCACTGCGCGTCGCCGAGCAGCACGACGTCCAAGTCGCCCTGCACACCGACGGGTTGAACGAGTGCCTCTCCGTCGAGGACACTCTCTCCGTCCTGGAGGGCCGCACCATCCACGCCTTCCACATCGAGGGCTGCGGCGGCGGACACGTCCCCAACGTGCTCAAGATGGCCGGCGTCCCGAACGTCATCGGCTCCTCCACCAACCCCACCCTCCCCTTCGGCCGGGACGCGGTCGCCGAGCACTACGGCATGATCGTCTCCGTTCACGGGCTGAAGACCGACCTGCCGGGCGACGCCGCGATGGCCCGCGACCGGATCCGCGCCGGGACCATGGGCGCCGAGGACGTCCTGCACGACCTCGGCGTCATCGGCATCACCTCCTCCGACGCCCAGGGCATGGGCCGGGCCGGCGAGACCGTCCGCCGCACCTTCGCCGTGGCGGCCAAGATGAAGGCCGAGTTCGGCCCGCTGGAGGGCGACGGGACCGACGACGACAACGCCCGCGTCCTGCGCTACATCGCCAAACTCACCATCAACCCGGCCATCGCACACGGCCTCTCGCACGAGGTCGGCTCGATCGAGGTCGGCAAACTCGCCGACCTCGTGCTCTGGCGGCCCGCGTTCTTCGGCGCGAAGCCCCAGATGGTCCTCAAGGCCGGCTTCCCCGCCTACGGCGTGACGGGCGACCCGAACGCGGCCACCGACGCCTGCGAACCGCTGGTCCTCGGGCCGCTGTTCGGCGCCCACGGCGGCACCGCCGCCGACCTGTCGGTCGCGTTCGTCAGCCGTGCCGCCGCCGAGTCCGGCTCGCTCGGGCGTCCGCACGACGCCATGACCACCCGGCGGCGCCGGGTGGCGGTCGCCGGAACCCGGGGGATCGGCCCGGCGGACATGATCCGCAACGCCCGCCTGGGAGACGTCCAGGTCGACCCCCGCAACGGCCTGGTCACCCTCGACGGCTCCCCGGTACGGTCCGAGCCAGCGCAGACCGTACCGCTCAGCCGCCTGTACTTCCTCTGACCGCCGGCTGCTGCTGCGTCGCGCAGTGGATACCCCCGCCCCCGGCGGCGACCGCGTTGATCGACACCTGGACGACCTGCCGTCCCGGATGGAGGTCGGCCAGGATCCCCGCCGCCCGGTCGTCGGCGCTCTGGTCGCCGAACTTCGGCGCGATCACACCGCCGTTGACCACGTAGAAGTTCAGATAGGTCGCGAGGAAGTCCTTGCCCTGCCCCTCGGTCCTGGTGGGGTCCGGCTCGGTCAGCTCGACGACCCGCAGCTTGCGCCCCTTCGCATCGGTCGCCGAACCGAGCACCTGGAGCGCCTGGTCGGAGGCCTGGGACCAGACGTCCGGCGGGGTGTCCGGCGCCGGCCGGTGGAGGACGACCACGCCCGGCTCGGCGAACCTGGCCAGGGCGTCGATGTGGCAGTCGGTGATGTCCTGGCCGGCGACGCCCTGGATCCACAGGACCTTCCCGACCCCCAGCAGCTCCTTCAGGTCCGCCTCGATCTGATCGCGGGACCGGCCGGGATTCCGGTTGGCGTTGACCCAGGAGCTCTCCGTGGCCATCAGCGTGCCGTCACCGTCCACCTCGAGGGCACCGCCCTCACCGGTGAGCGGTGCCTGGACGCGGGGGATCCCGTACCTGTCGAGGAGGTTGCGGGCGACCAGGGCGTCGTCGGCGTGCGTCTGCTTCCCGCCCCAGCCGTTGAAGTTGAGGTCCACACCCGACAGCCCCTGCGGTCCGGTGACGAACGTCGGACCGGTGTCCCGGGCCCACAGGTCGTCCACCGCCAACTCGATCACCTCGACCGAGGAGCCGCACATCTGCCGAGCCTGATCGGCCTGGTCGGACCGTGCCATCAGCACCACGGGCTCGAACCCGGCCACGGCCTTCGCCACGTTCGCGATGTCCTGGCGAACCGCCGGAAGCTGACTCCCCCACACCTCCTCCAGCGCCGGCCAGGCCATGAACGTCCGGGTGTGCGGGAGCCATTCGGCCGGCATCGAGCCTCCGGTGCTGCTCGCGCTCGCACCGGAGGAGCCCGACGAGCACCCGCCTGCCATCGTCAGCGCCGCACAGGCCGCACCGGACCGCAACAGCGCCCGCCGGGAAAGATCACGGATCTCCATGCTCACGGCACCGTGACGACGACCTTGCCGCGGATGTGCTTGCCCGCGAAGTCGGCGACCGCGCGGGCCGCGTCGGCGAGGGGGTAGCTCGCGCCGATCTCCACCCGCAGCGTGCCCTCGGCCGCGCGGGCGGCCAGCTTCTCCAGGTCTCCCGGCTCGGAGGTGAAGCCCCCGATGTAGACGCCCGACACCTCGCGGCCCAGGTCATCGGGGCCGAAGAGCGGGGAGACCAGCCGGCCGCCGGGACGCGCCGCGCGCGCCGAACCGACCAGTCCCTCACCGCGGTTGACCAGGTCGAGCACCACGTCCACCCCGCCGGGCACCAGGCGCAGGGTCTCCGCGACGACGTCCGCGGCCTTGTAGTCGACCGTGCCGGCGGCGCCGAGAGACCTCATGTACTCGGCGTCCTCCGCCGTGGCCGTGGCGATCACCTGGGCTCCGAGTGAGGAGGCGACCTGCACGGCGTACAGGCCGATGCCGCCGGTGGCGCCCACCACCAGCAGGCTCTCCCCCGCGGCGAGCCCGACCGCGCGCAGCAGGCACATGGCCGTCAGCCCGGACTCGGGAATCGCGGCGGCCTGGGCGGCGGCAAGCCCCGGGGGCCGCTTGGCGAACCTGTCGGCGACCGTCGCCACCGTGTACTCCGCGACGGTCCCGCCCTGGCCGACGAAGGCGAGCACCGGGTCGCCGAGCGCGTACTCCGTCACGCCCTCCCCCAGCTTCGCGACGGTGCCGGCCACGTCCATGCCGATGACCAACGGGTGCTCAACGGGGAACATGTCCTTCATCGCGCCCGTGATCAGCGCGAGGTCCAGCGGGTTGAGCGCGGCGGCCTCCACCTTGACCAGCACCTGCCCCGGCCCGGGGGACGGTGTCGGGTGGTCGGTGACGGAGATCCGGTCGAGCGTCGCGTACTCGGTGGCCACCAGGGCTTTCATCGACGAACTCCATTCCCAAGGCAGAAGACAGGCAGAGGACAGGACGGCCCAGCGCCGCCGCCCCCTTTCTACGCCGCGCACCGCCCGCGCACGGGGAGGCGGTGCCGCAGGCGTGCCGGTCGTCCCCGCTCCGGCGGATGGAACCGGCGGGCGCTCCGATCCGTCCAAGGCCCGAAACCGCAACAGAAGCCCGCACAGCATGGGAGCACCGACAGATGAACAGGCGCCTGGCAGCCCTCGCAGTGTCCGCAGCGATCGTCGCAGCCCTCGCGGCCTGCTCCTCGACGGCCAAGCCACTGCCCTCGCACACCTCCCCGTCCCCGATCGCGTCCTCCTCCAGCGTGCCGGTCGGCACCCCCACCGCCACCCCCACCTCCTCCAACACACCCACCGCCACCCCGACGCCTTCGGCCGGTCCGACCTCCGCCGGTACGCCCTCGTCGACGCCCGCGCCCGGCAGCAGCACAGGGCCCGTCACCGTCCCGTCGAGCGGCAGCCAGTTCCCGGTCGATCCGATCCACCGCCACAGTGCGTCGCCCAGCCCGTCCCGCTGACGCCGAGTCACCCCCCTGGCAGGTGCTGGACAACGAATAGATCAATATTTGACCTACCGGCACCGGCGCACCCCACGCCGTGATCGAGTCTCCCTCGCCGGTGCCGCCGAGCAGGAATCCCCCTGCCGGCGGCATCGCGAACCGTCAATGACGACTGGGAGGTTCTGTTGTCGGCAGCACTGCGCACCAGGCGATGGCTCACGATCTGCGCCCTCGCCGCAACCCTGGGACTGGTCGGCTCACCAGCCGGCGCCACCCCGCTGCACCCCGCCCTGACCCATCCCCCACTCAACTCCGCCCTACGGCCGCTGGACGGCGGCACGGGTGACGGCGGCGGCGAGGCTGACGAGATACAGGAGGGCGCCGACCAGCGCGCCGAGGCCCGTACGTCCCCCGGCACCGTCGCACCGGGCGCCTTCTCGGCCGCCTGGAGCGCGCTGCAGGCACTGCCGGGAACCGGCGGCGCCTGGAAGCACCTGACCGGCCTGCCCTACAACTCCGACGACCCCCGCTACCGTGACGTCTCCTCCAACTCCAGTGCGGGGATGGGCAACGTCACCGGCCGGATGGCGGCCGTGGCGGCCGACGACTCCGGACACGTCTACACCGGCAGCGCCGGCGGCGGCGTCTGGCGCTCCTCGGTCGGCGGCGGCCAGTGGCAGCCGATCAGCGACCAGCTGCCCACCCAGGCCACCGGCGCCCTGGCCCTGGACGCCCGGGGCCGGCTCTGGCTCGGCACCGGCGAGGCGACCACCAGCTCGGACGCCTACCTCGGCAGCGGCGTCTACGTGCTCGACCACCCCCAGCAGGGCACCTTCAGCACCCGCAGCCGGGTCGGCGGCGCCGAGCTGGACAGCACCACCATCCACGAGCTGCGCTTCGGCGGCGACCGGGTCTGGGCCGCCACCAGCAAGGGCGTCTGGAGCCACTCCATGACCGACCTGCGCGGCGCATGGACCCTGGAGTTCGCTCCCAACCCGGCCTACCTGCCGGGTGGTTCGCTCGCCACCGACCCGAGCGCGCCCTACCAGAACATCACCAACGACGTCGCGATCGACCCCAAGGACCCCTCCAAGGTGGTTCTCGCCGTGGGCTGGCGCAGCGGTGACGCCTACAACGGGTTCTACAGCA
Source organism: Kitasatospora sp. MAA4 (assembly GCF_029893355.1). Taxonomy (GTDB): domain Bacteria; phylum Actinomycetota; class Actinomycetes; order Streptomycetales; family Streptomycetaceae; genus Kitasatospora. The sequence continues at coordinate 440,282 of NZ_JARZAI010000002.1, read as the reverse complement.
AGGCAGCGGACGGCAGTTGGCAGCGGCTGACCGCGCTCGGCGACCTGCCGACGGATGCCGCGAACGTCGGCGAGGTGACCTTCGCCCGCTCGGCCGACGGCTCGCGCTACTACGCCATCGACCAGTCGCCCGCGCTCCAGGCGACCAACCCGGACAGTGCGCTGGCCGGCATCTTCGTCTCCAAGTCCGGTTCCCCGCTGGGCCCCTGGACCAGGATCGCGGACGACAAGAAGCTCGCCGCCTCCGGCTCCGCGCTGACCATGCCCGGGGACCTGCCGGGCCTCCAGTCCTGGTACGACCAGTCGCTCCAGGTCGACCCGAGCAACCCCGAGCACGTCTACGCGGGTCTGGAGGAGGTCTTCGAGACCACCGACGGCGGCTCGAACTGGAACACGGCCGGACCGTACTGGAACTTCAATTTCCCGTGCTGGAGCATCGATCCGACCCAGCAGAGCGGCAGCTGCCCGCAGACCACGCACCCCGACCAGCACGCGCTGGCGGTCGGCAGCTACCACGGCACGCCGTTCCTCTTCGCCGGCAACGACGGCGGCATCTACCGCCGCCCGCTGAACGGCGCGGTGGACGCCTCCGGCCACGGCACCGACTGGGCCTCGCTGAACGACGGCACCATCGACACCCTCCAGTACTACTCGGTCGGCGTCGGCAAGGACCTCACCTACGGCGGCGTCTCGGTCACCGGCGGGCTTCAGGACAACGGCCAGTCGATGCTGCGCGGCCGCGACACGGTGATGGGCTCCAACTTCGGCGGCGACGGCGGCGAGACGCTGACCGACCCGGCCAACGGCTGCAACATCGCCCAGGAGTACGTCTACCTGGCGATCAACGTCACCCAGAACTGCGCGGTCAACGACGGCAGTTACCTGGTCGACCCGACCAAGGCGACCACCTTCTCGGTCGCCCCGCCCGACAACGCCCTCTCCGGCGCCGGGGCCCGCTTCATCGCCCCGCTCGCCGCCGACGGGCAGAACGGCAACCTCTGGATCGCCGGCGGCCGACACGTCTGGGTGCAGAACCAGGGCTACGCCATCCGCAGCTCCAGCGCCTGGACCAGCGCCTTCGACCTGGGCGCCGGGCATGTCGCCACCGCCGTCGCGGCCTCCGGCGGCAAGGTCTACGCGGCCTGGTGCGGACCGTGCGACAGCCAGGGCTTCGCCCGCGGAATCGCGGTCGGCAACGCCGACGGCACCGGCTGGCAGCAGCTGAACCTGCCCGTGGACGCCACCGTCCCCAACCGCTACCTCTCCGGCCTGACCGTCGACCCGGCCGACTCCGCCCATGTGTTCCTCACCGTCAACGGCTTCTCCCGCGCGTGGACGGCCGGACCGGGCGCCGGCGTCGGCCACGTCTTCGAGTCCACGGACGCCGGAGCGCACTGGAGCGACATCTCCACCGACCTGCCGGACGTCCCGGCGGACTCCCTGGTCCTCACCAAGGGCGGCGGACTGGCCCTCGGCACCGACCTCGGCGTGCTCTACCGCGCCCCGGGCCGCACCGACTGGAACCGCGTGGGCCGGCTGCCGGCCGTCGCCGTCGACCAGCTCGAACTGGGCCCGGACGGCCGCCTCTACGCGGCCACCCACGGTCGCGGCATCTGGTCGATCTCCCTGCGCGACTGCGGGGAGCAGGACTAGCAGCTAGCAGAACAGCAGTGGGAGCCGGTCCGCCGACCGGCTCCCACGACCGAGCGCACTGGTACAGGCTTTCGGCCTGTACCAGTGCGCTCGGTTGCTTGTCAGGTGCTACCAGGTGCTGCGGGTCAGGAGACGTTCACCGCGGCGTCGTCGATGACGAAGCTGGTCTGCGCCGAGGAGGAGTTCTCGACGCCGGTGTACTTCAGGGTGACCGTCTGGCCGGCGTAGGCCGAGAGGTCGACGGTCTCCTGGGTGTAGCCGGTGTTGGCGTTCACGTTGGAGAACGTCTGGAGCGTGGTGCCGTTGGCCGTGACGGTGAGCTTGTCGGCGGCGGTGGTACCGGTCTTGGCGGTGTCGATGTGCAGGAAGTAGGTGAAGCTGGCCTTGCAGCCGGCCGGGATCTTGACGGCCTGCGACAGGGTGTCGGTGTGGGCACTGCCGTAGCCGTCCAGCCAGGCGTCGTAGCTGCCGGAGTTGGCGGGCTCGGAGGTGGTGTCGCTGTTGATCACGCCGGAGGTGGCGGTCCAGGGAGCGGCGCTACCGGTCTCGAAGCCGCCGTTGCCGATCAGCTGGGCCGGGGTGCAGCCGGTGGAGACCGGGGCGACGGTGAAGCTGAAGGTGCTGCTGCCCGTGGCGCCGGTGCTGTCCTTGGCGGTGACCGTGACGGACGAGGTGCCGGCGGCGGTCGGGGTGCCGGTGATCAGGCCGGTGGAGCTGATCGACAGGCCGGCCGGCAGGCCGGTGGCCGAGTAGGTCAGGCTCTGGGTCGAGTCGCTGTCAGTGCCCTTGACCTGCAGGCTGACGGCGGTGCCGACGGTGCCGCTCTGGTTGCCCGGGGCGGTGACGGTGACCGTGTTGGAGCCGGTCGAGCCGCCGCCGACGATCGGGTGCGAGATGGAGCACGCGTTGGTGTCGTTGGACCAGCTGGCCTGCTCGGCGAAGGTGCCGGTGCCGAACGCGACGTTGGCCGCGCCGCCGGTGGTGCCGGGCTTCAGCCAGGCGCACTCGTCGGAGTTCTCCTGGCCGTTGTAGGTGGCGTCACCGGTGTGGTTGGTCCAGCCGCCGGCCGGGTTCTGGTCCGACATCATCTCGTGCCACTCGTGGCCGAGCGTCATGGTGTAGCCGTCGAGCGTACCGGGCGAGTTGACGAAGCCGACGCCGCAGCCCGCGCCCTGGTCCACGTTGTACGGCTGGTTACTGAACGCGATGTCGCCGTAGGGCGAGCTGGCCGCGCCACCGTTCAGCGTGGTGTCGCCGTTCCAGTCGTGCCAGGCGCAGTAGCCCGTGTTGGGGTCCTGGTAGCCGTCCGGGTCGGTGCCGTGGGGCGACAGGACGATGTAGTAGGCGTCGCGGTTGGCGGCCGGCGTGGTGTTGCCGAAGTGGCCGGCGGCCTTGACACCTTCCTGGGCCAGCTGGTTGCCGGTCGCGGCGCTCGGCGAGGCGGCCGAGTTGTCGTACCAGATACCGGAGAGCACGCCACCGGCCTGGTACGGGATGAAGTTGGCGTTCGACGGGCAGCTGGTCGCGCCGCTGGCCACGTTCGGGCCGTCGCACCACTGGGTCAGGTCGGCCGACCACAGCTCGTTGTTGGTGCCGATGCCCTTGAACATCTTCTGGGTGACCGGCGCGGTGCCGCTCGGGTCACCGGTGAAGGTCGCGTTGCCGCTGGAGTCCGTGCCCTGCGTGCCCCACTGGCTGCCGTAGAACACCAGGTAGACCTTGGAGTGGCCGCTCTGGACGCCTATGCCGTCGACGCCGCCGCCGTAGGACAGCGTCTCGGGGCCGGTCGCCGCGGTGGTGGCGGCGTGGCTGGTGGCCCAGCTGTTCATCTGGGTGTGCTGCTTGAGCGTCGGCACCGCGCCGTGGCGGTACGCGTGCTGGTACGACGGGCTGAACGGGTTGGCGCTCTGCGACGCCGCGGCCGGCGCGCTGGGCGCGGCGGCCTGGGCCGGAGCGGCCATCAGGCCGGCGGCGGCGACGGCGAGGGAGACTGCGCCGGTCAGCGCGGCCCGCCGCGCGAGGCGCGTGGTGTGGGGGCTACCCATGGGGGAGGGTTCCTCTCGTGAACCCGCCGTCCACACTCCGATCGGGAGTCGGGCGGCGGCTTTCCAGAACGTGGGCCGATTGGCCCGCCGGGACCGTGCTCTCGCCATTCCGCTATGCGCCCGGGTGGGGAAAACGGGCGCACTGAAGAGGGTCGCGGAAAGGAATAGAGGTCTGGACCACGACAACTGTCGGTCAGTCACTACCAGGTCGGTGATGCCGCCGCCGTCGCGCTGAAGCAAATCAGAACAGCTGAACAGCGGTCAACAGGCAATTCTCAGGTTTCCACCGGGCAGTTCCCAGATGTGCGGGAAATCCGCAGGTCAGCGTGATCATCGCGCGTAGCACCGACCCCCCGGAATAGCACTTTGGGGCATCTGGAAACAGATTTGAATTCACCACGGTTGCATCACAGTGGTATTCACTGAATAACAAACGGCAGAGACAGGCACATTCGGTTCTGCCCGCTTTTCGGCTGACTTCGGCTCAGCCGCCGGCGCCCGCGTCGCCGTGGTCGCAGGCGGTGCCGTCGTGGTCGGTGTCCAGGCCCAGCCGGTCGCGGCCGTGGACGGCCAGAGCGGGGTAGCCGTGGGCCAGCAACCAGCGGCACCCGTCGCCGGGGGCGGTGCCGGCCGCGGCCGGAAACGTCCACGGCACGCAGACGTTGATGTCGCCGTAGGCGTGGTCGCACCCGTCGGCGGTGGCCGCGACGGGCGCGCCCCCGGCCTGCGGCACGGCCGCCGACCGCCTCGCCGGGGCGCTCAGGCCCTGGGCGAAGTCCATGACGTGCGGGGCGGGCCGCTGCCGCTGCTGCGCCGCGCCCGGCGGGACCGGGCGGGACTGGGCGCCGGTGGCCGGGAGCATCAGGGACACGCCCACGGCCAGGCCCACGACGGTCAGCAGCCCGGCGGTCTTCGTACCAGGAAGGTTCACACGAGTCTCCTCGGAGCAGGAAGATGACGGAACGTCACATCAGATGGACCCACTGCGCCACCGAGGGCACGCCGTTCGCGTTGACCGCGAAGAGCATGTAGTACCCGGGCGGCGCGAGGTTCGGGTTGCTGGTCACGTTGAGGTTGACGCTGCCGTCCCCGTTGACGCTCAGCGGCAGGTCCACGAAGCGCTGGTTGGGGTCGGAGGAGTGCGTGACGGCGGCCGGGCGGATCAGCTCGGCGCGGACGATCGGCGCGTCCACGGTGATGTGCTGGCTGGAGCCGTAGGACCACATGGTGTCGGCCACGCTGGTGATCTGCGGGCGGGCGCCCTGGTAGAGGTAGGGCGGGGTGTAGAGCGAGACGTGCATGTCGAAGCTGCCGTTGCCCGGGTTGTCGCCCACCGTCATCACCCGGCCGTCGGGCAGCAGGAAGGAGGCCGAGTGGTAGGTCCGCGGGATCGGGTCGGTGGCCATCGCGGGGGTGAAGGTGTTGGTGGTCGGGTCGAACATCGAGGCCTCGAAGACCGGATCGGCCCGGTTGTGCAGGCCACCGTTGGTCTCGAAGACCTGGCCGTTGGGCAGCAGCACGGTGGAGACGTACATCTTGCCCTGGGCGCCCGACTCGGGGCTGCCGTCGGCCAGTTTGCCCTGCGGAAGCAGCGGACCGGGCGTGTACGCGGGGGCGGCGGCCTTGAGGTCGACGATGTCGGTCTGCCGTCCGGCGTCCACGTTGCTGACGATGTTGCCGCCGCCGACGGTGAGCACCCGCTGGTCCTGGGCGGGCGGCAGCATGACGCTCATCGACTGGTCGCGGGTGTCCTTGCTCTGCAACCCGGGGACGTCGGTGACGGTGTTGGCGTTGTAGTCGTAGATCGAGGCACCCGCGCCGGGCGTGCCGTTGCCGAAGACGTGGCTGCCGGTGTAGAAGAGCCGGCCGTCCTGCATCAGCACCATCGAGGGGTACAGGCCCCAGAAGTTCCAGCTCTGGTGGACCTTCCAGGTCGGCTGCCAGGTCTGCGCGGCGGCGGAGTACAGCTCGGTGGTGACGCTGCCGCTGGAGTCCCCGCGCAGGCCGCCGAAGCTGACGATGTCGCCGTCGCCCATCTCGGTGGCCGAGGGGTACCAGTGGCCGTCGTTCATGTCGTTGGTGCGCGTGTAGGCCTGGGTCGCCGGGTCGAAGACGTACCCGGTGTTGAGGCCCTCGTAGCCGTGGCTGGCGTCGGCGGCGGGGTAGGACTTGGTGCCGCCCACGATCAGCACCCGGCCGTCCGGCAGCTGCACGTGGCCCGAGCAGAACATGTCGGCGGGCGTCGGGATCTGATGGAACGTGCCGTTGGACGGGTCGTAGACGGCCGAGGTGAAGGTACCGGCGGCGAAGGCCATCGGGTCGTTGCCGGAGCCCGCCATCAGCAGCACCCTGCCGTCGTGCAGCACGATGGCGTGCATGCTGCGCACCGGGTTCAGGAACGGCATCACCTGCCAGGAGCCGGCGGTGCAGGCGCTGCCGGCCGTGCAGACCGAGCCGGTGGCCGGCACGGTGGCGTCCTCCATGGTGTAGTCGTCGGTGGTCAGCGTGCCGTTGCCGTACACCGTGACACCCCAGCTGATCTGGTCGGTGTTCGGCGGGACGACCGGGGTGCGCACGCTGGTGTGCGTGTAGGCCGAGGCGACCGGCAGGGTCGCCAGGTCGGTCCAGTACTGCCAGCCGCCGGCGACGTCGTGCCGGAAGGCGGTGACCACGGTGTCGGGCGTCGTGGTGGTGTACCAGACACCCAGGTCGTACTGGTGGTCCGGCGTCACCGACGGGGCGCAGGACGGGTTCTCCACCATCATCGCCTTGCGGTCGCCGCTGGTGACGCCCGCGACGGTGATCCGCATGGCGTGGGTGCCGCTGTGCGAGTCGGAGGTGACGGCGTAGTTGACGGTTCCGTTGCCCCAGCCGGACTGCTCCCAGCAGACCGGGAACCCGTTGGCGTCCAGCGCCTCCAGGCTCGGGTTGACCACCAGGTCGGCGCCGGCCCAGACGGGCTGCGCGCCGAGCATCAGCGCCAGCAGCGCGAGCACCGCGGCGTAGACGGGCACGGCTTTGGGTCGGGATGTGCGGGTCACAACTCAGCTCCTCCAGGGGTCGGGTGCGGGTCCTACTGCGCGGCGTCCTTGACGATGCGCCGTATCTCGATCCGGTCCGCCTGCGTGTCCCCGAAGGAGGCGACGACGGCGGAGTGGGCGAGGGCCGCGCGGACGGTCGGCAGGTCGTTCGGGTCCTGGCGCAGGGCGGGGGTGGAGACGATGTAGTCGAGGCTGCGCCAGCCCAGCGGCAGCGTGGCGGCGACGGCCGGGTCGAGGTCGACCTTGTAGAACCAGATCACCCCGCTGCCCGGCACGAAGCCGTCGCGCACCAGGTCCAGCCAGAGCGCGTCGTCCACGGTGATCCGGGTGTGCGCCGGGTCGGGGAGCTCGGCGCGGATCCAGCGGGCGGTGGCGTCGTACTGGGCGTTGGCGTTGACGGTGAGCGCGGTCCGGTCCCCCGCGTACCAGCGCGGCACCGTCCAACCGGCCGCGAGCACGGCGGCCAGTGCCAGCACGGCCCAGCGCAGCGGGCGCAGCCCGACCCGGGGGACGGCGTGCAGCACCAGGCGCGCGCCGTGGTGGGCCGCGCCCGCCAGGGCGAGCGCGAGGAAGGGCAGCGCCTGGATCACGTACATCGCCGGCAGGTAGCCGGCGCCCGGGCGCAGCACCACGGCCGCCAGCAGCAGAACGGCCAGCGCGGGCGCCCGCAGCCGCCGCGAGCCGAGCAGCGCCAGCGCGGCGGCCAGGCCGCCGGTGATCAGCACCCGGTCGTAGTAGAGCCAGGAGTCCAGCACCCGGCGGGAGCCCGAACCGGGCGTCAACACCGATCCGGAGCCTGCCCGTTGGAGCTGGAACAGCAGCCCGCCGAGCAGCGAGACATGGCCCGGGCCCGGTATCAGCTCGCCCTTGAGCGCGGCGTACATCGGGTAGCCCAGGGCGACCAGGGCCAGCGCGCTGCCGAAGCCGACCAGCGAGAACTTGCGGGTGCTGCGGTCGCAGTGCTGCCAGAGCAGCAGCATCAGCGCGGGCAGCAGCACCGCGGCGGTCTCCTTGGAGAGCACCGCGACACCGGCGCAGACGCCCGCCGCGACGTGGTGCCACAGGTGCTTGCGCGGGGAGGCGGCCAGCGCGAAGGCCGCCAGTATCCAGAGCACCGCGAAGTTGTCCAGGAAGAGCTCGCGTTGCAGGCCGACCGCGAGCGGGCTCAGGCCGAACAGCAGGACGGCGAGCGCAGCGGCCCAGCGCGGCAGGCCTGTTCGGCGGGCCAGCAGGTGGAGCAGCAGCGCACTGGCCGCGGTGACCGGGAGCATCGCGATCCGCAGCTCGGCGGTGAGGACGTGCTCGGGGGAGGCCAGCAGCTCGGGCAGCCCGGAGAGCACGGCCAACTGCACCCAGCCGAGCGGCGGATGGTCGTACCAGTAGGTGTAGGGAGCAAGTCCCCGGTGGTGCTGGACGGCCCAGGCCTGGGCCAGGTACGTCCCCTCGTCGTCGCTGACGGCGGGGAACCCGGCGATGTTCCAGGCCTGCACGGCGAGGACGGCGAGTGTGACGGCGAGGGCGGACCAGCCGTCAGGTCCGAGCCGGCGGACCGAGCGCTTCAGGAGGGGTGGCCGGACTTCCGGTGGGGTGATCGGCGGGCGGGCGGCCGTGTCCAGCAGCGCGGTCAAGGATCTTCCTTCTCAACGGAGCGTAGGCATGGGAAAGCAGCGTCGAATAGCCGACCGGTATCGTTCGGCTCCCGACTGTCAGCACAGGATGTTTCGGGTTTTCACTGGAATCCCGTGGCCTGTCGGCGGCGGATTCCCGCGCACCTCAGCCGAGATGCGCGCCCACGTGTCTGGTCAGTTCCCAGCCGCGCTGGCCGCGGTGCTCGCGCCAGACCGCGCGCAGCGCCGCCCCGGCCAGCACCACCTGGTAGAGCGGGCCGCCCGCGATCAGCTTCAGGTAGTGCACGGGCCGCACCCGCAGGTCGTACTGCACGCCGAAGTCGTGCAGGGCGACGGCCTCGAAGGCGATGGTGGCGAGCGCCGGAACGGCGGGGACGAAGGAGAAGAGCGCCACCGAGACGGGCAGCTTCACGCTCAGCGCGAGCAGCAGGTCGATCGGGATCACCACGCCCGAGAACGCCTGCAGGAACGGCGTGGTGAGGGTCCATCGGGCCAGCAGCCGCTGGCGCAGCGAGGGCAGCCGCCGCCACTCCTTCTTCCGGTAGACCTGGAGGAAGCCCTGGTTCCAGCGGGTGCGCTGCTTGAGCAGGCTGTAGAGGGTGCCCGGGGTCTCCTCCCGGGTCACCATCGCGCTGTCGTACGCGACCACCACCTTGGCGCCGCCGCTGGAGAGCCGGACGCCCAGGTCGCAGTCCTCCGCCAGGCAGTCCTGGTCCCAGCCGCCGGCCGCGCGCAGCACCTCGGTCCGGACGAAGACGGTGTTGCCGCCGAGCGGGATGAAGCCCTTCCTGGCATGCAGGTGCAGCCGGCTGCGGAACCAGAAGAAGTACTCCAGGCAGTTGCGCAGGCTGTACCAGCTGGAGTGGAAGTTGATCAGCTGCACGCCGCCCTGCACCACGGCGGCGCCGCTGGCCCGGAAGGCGTGGTCGACGTGGGCGAGCAGGTCCGGGTGGACCTGGTCCTCGGCGTCGAAGACGCCCACCACCTCACCGCGGCAGTACGGGAGCGCGGTATTGAGGGCCTTCGGCTTGTTCTTGACCTCGTGGGTGTCCGTGACCACCCGCACCCGCTCCGGCGCCCGGTCGGCCATCCGCAGCGCCACCTCGGCGGTCTGCGGGTCGTCGTGGCCGACGATCACGAGGATCTCGTACGCGGTGTGGCCGGATTCCAGCAGCCGTTCGACCGTGCGCTCCAGCACCTCCTGCTCGTGCCGGGCCGGGACCAGTAAGGAGAACGAGAGGCCGCAGACGCCGTCCGCGGGCCCGAAGCCCGTGCCCGCCAGCGTCTCCGGCGTCCGCCAGGCGTGCAGCATCCACCAGAGGGTGAGTGCCGCCATCCAGAACAGTATTCCGGACACCGTGATCATGAATAAGGAAGTCAGCATCTGCCCTCCATCGGCCACCGGCCGACGCCCGCCCCTGGGTTGAATCCGCTCACCCGAGATTAGATACCTTTTGACCAACGGTTGGTGGAGGTTTCCCCGAGAATTGTCCTGTTCTCTTCACACGGCCGACCGAAATGCTCAGCCGGTGGATCAGCTCAGCGCCTGGCCGAGGAGGTGTAGTCCTCACGCAGCGCGACCAGTGCGGTCAGCAGGTCACTGGTGTGCAGCAGGGCCCGTCCGTCGAAGGCACGCACGTCCCACAGCGCGTCGCCGGAGCGGACGGCCGCGCCCAGCGCGAGCGGGCGGGTGATGTCCGTGACGTCGCTGACGATGATCCGCTCGCCGGCGGCGCTGGTCTCGTAGGTGCGGCCCATGCACTTGACCAGCACCCGCCGCTCGCCGGCCTCCTCGCAAGGGGCGTGGCCCGCAGGGCGGGCAAAGGACGTCAGCATCGCGCTCGTCACTCCAGGCAATCGATCGGAAACACAGTGTTAACTGTGCCACAGTCGCGCCTCCTGCTCAAAACCGCCCCGGCCGTGCGGCGCACGGCGGGACGGTGCAGGGTCGAAGCATGGACAAGCTGCTGACCATCCTGCTGGAACTGGAGTCCTCCACCGAGGTGCTCGGCGCGGACGAGGTCGACATCGGCGCCCGGGTCCGCTGGGTGCACGCCGCCGACGCCTCGCAGGCCCCGCCGCCGCGCACCCTGTGCGGGCTGGACGCGACCGTCCTGGACGAGGAGGCCTACCGGCCGGCCTCCCCCGAGGACCCCTGGTACCCGCCCGCGCACGCCACCCGGCGCTGCCCCGCCTGCGACGCCGCTTTGCGCAGCACGCCTGCTCAGTGACCGCCGGCGTCCATGACCTCGACGCCGCGGATGTTCCGCTCGATCTCCTCCACCGGCAGCGAGACCGCCAGCGCCCAGTAGTAGGTCACCAGCGCGAACACCACCACCACGCCGATGTCCCACCAGAGCGGCAGGTTCTTGGTGGCGCCGACGCCGAACTGGCCCTGCCAGGAGATCACGCCCATCCCGACCAGGTAGACCGGCAGCCACTGCCCCGCCCGGAAGTCCATCCGCGGCGCGCCCGGCAGGCGCTTGGACTGCGCGTAGGCGGCGTACGAGCCGAGCAGCAGGTAGCCGAGCAGGATCGAGGCGCCCAGGCGCCAGAGGGTGTCCCAGCCCGCCCAGTAGATGACCAGGCTGGCGATCGCGAAGGCCACCGGCGAGACCACCGACCCGGCCGGCAGGCGGTAGGGCCGCTCGGTCCCCGGCATGCGCTTGCGCAGCACGCCGAAGGCCAGCGGGGCGCCCGCGTACATCAGCACGACCGCGGAGGTGATGAAGCTGACCAGCTTCTGCCAGCTCGGGAACGGCAGGAAGCAGAGCACCCCGGCCACGAAGGCGACGATCAGGCCGATCCACGGCACCGCGCGCCGGTCGGTGGCCTGCATCAACTCCGGGGCATAGCCGTTGCGGCTCAGCCCGTAGGTGATCCGCGAGCTGGAGGTGATGTAGATCAGGCCGGTGCCGCCGGGCGAGATGATGGCGTCGATGTACAGCAGGCTGGCCAGCCAGCCGAGCCCGATCACCGTGGCGAGGCCGGCGAACGGGCCGCTGATGCCCGTGTAGGTGAGGTGGGACCACCCGCCGGCGAAGCTCTCGGCCGGGAGCGCCCCGATGAACACCACCTGGAGCAGGATGTAGACCAGGCTGCCGATCAGCACCGACCCCAGCACCGCGCGCGGGATGTCACGGCGCGGGTTCATGCTCTCGCCGGCCCACTGGATGGCCTGCTCGAAGCCGAGCAGCGCGAAGATCACCCCGCTGGTGCTGATCGCCGACAGCACGCCCCGGGCGCCGTACGGCGCGAAGCCCTGGGAGGTGAAGTTGGAGCCGTGGAACTCCTTCACCGCGAACACCAGGATGGTGAGCAGCGGGATCGCCACCTTCCACCAGGTCGCCGCACTGTTGGTGTTCGCGAGCCACTTGACGCCGAGGAAGTTCACGGCGACGAAGAGGGCCAGCAGCAGCATCGCGACGACAAAGCCCGAGGCGGTCAGCGTGCTGTCCTTGTGCTGGAAGCCGTCCGCCCAACTCCAGTGCCGGGCATAGCCGATCATCGCCTGCACCTCGATCGGCGCGATGGTCGCCGCCTGGAGCCAGGAGAACCAGCCGAAGGACATCCCCGCGAAACCGCCGAAGGCGTAGTGCGGGTAGCGCGCGGTGCCGCCCGCGACCGGGAAGAGCCCGCCCAACTCGGCGTGCACCAGGGCCAGCAGGATGATCGCCACCGCGCCGATCCCCCACGAGACCAGCGCGGCGGGCCCGGCCGCCGTGACGGCCTTCTCGGCCCCGAAGAGCCAGCCCGAGCCGATGATCGCGCCCACCGACGCCCAGAGCAGGCCGATCATCCCCACCTCTCGGCGCAGGGCGTGCTTCGGCGAGGAGGGTGGGGTGAGCTGGCCAGTCGATGCCATGGATGCGGCCTCTCGGATCGCGGCGATACGATCCGAACAGTGCCGCAGAGCTACCGACGCACCGCGGGTGCAGCGCTGGCACACGCCGAAACGGCCACTCGTCCGGCCGAGTTGTCAGACTGACCGGGATCGGGCAAGCCGCGTTGGCCTCAGGCGTACTCGGTCAGGTCGATGGCGTGCACCCGCAGCGGGAAGCCGGAGACCGGGTGCGTCGTCTCGTGGTCCAGCTCCATGCCGAGCTTGTGCGCCACGTTCTCCGAGGCATCGTTGCCGAGCCTGATGATGCTGATCACCCGGTCGAGCCCGCGGTCCTCCAGGGCGAACTCCAGGACCGCGTGGGCGGCTTCGGAGGCGTAGCCCTGGCCCCAGAACTGCCGGCCGAGCCGCCAGCCGATCTCCACCGCGGGCAGCACCTCCGGAAGGAACTCGGGGACGGACAGACCGGCGAACCCGATCAGCTCGCCCGAGCCCAGCAGCTCGACCGCGAAGAGGCCGAAGCCCTCCTCGTCCCACTCCTCCTCCCAGTGCTCGATCGACTCGGCCGTCTGCTCCAGGTCCCGCGGGTTGCCGTCGCCGATGAACTGCATCACCAGCGGGTCGGCGTTGATCTCCGCCATGGCGGCCAGGTCGTCGTCCTGCCAGCGGCGCAGCAGGAGGCGGGGGGTGAGGATCTCGGTCATGCCCCCATCCTCCCATTGCGCCGGACCAGGTCAGACCGCCTTGGCCTGGGCGTCCAACAGTGCTGCCGCGCGTGCGCGTTCGTCATCCATGGCGCCCGCCCCAGGAGCCCGCCGCAGCCCGGCCAAGCGGGTGAATGCTGTGCGAATGTACCGAGTCCCCTCGCATCTGCGGCCTTAGGCTCAGCCCGCCCGCCCCTCGCACCCACCATGAGGAGACCCCTGTGCCGTCCCGTACCGTCCGCCTGGCGCTGGCGGCGGGCTGTGCCGCCGCCGTGCTGGCCGTCAGCGGCTGCTCCTCCGGTTCGTCGTCGAGCGCTGCCTCCTCCGCCGGCTCGGCGTCCGCCGCCGCGAGCGTCAGCGGCACGATCACGGTCTTCGCGGCCGCCTCGCTCCAGGACACCTTCACCACGCTCGGCAAGCAGTTCGAGGCGACGCATCCCGGCACCAAGGTGGTCTTCAACTTCGCCGGCAGCGACGCCCTCGCCGCCAGCATCGTGGCCGGCGCCCCCGCCGACGTCTTCGCCGCGGCCAGCCCGGCGACCATGAAGACCGTCACCGACCAGAGCGACGCGGTCGGCACGCCGAAGGTCTTCGTGCGCAACGAGCTGGAGATCGCCGTGGTGCCCGGCAACCCGCAGAAGATCACCACCCTCCAGGATCTCGCCAAGCCCGGCCTGAAGGTCGTGCTCTGCGCGAAGCAGGTCCCCTGCGGCGCCGCCGCGCAGACCGTCCTGACCACCGGCAACGTGCAGCTGACGCCCGCCAGTTACGAGGCGGACGTGAAGAGCGCGCTGACCAAGGTCGAACTGGACGAGGCCGACGCCTCGCTCGTCTACCAGACCGACGTGCTGGCCGCCGGATCGAAGGTCACCGGCGTCAACTTCCACGAGGCCTCCTCCGCCATCAACGACTACCCGATCGCCCCGCTCACCCACGCCCCCAACAGTGCCGGCGCGGCGGCCTTCGTCGCCCTGGTCGAGTCGCCCGACGGCCGCAAGGTCCTCACCGCCGCGGGCTTCATGCCGCCGTCCTGATCAGGCGGTGGGCGACGGCGTACCCGGCGGTGACCCAGCGCGTGCCCGATCGCCCGGATCGCCCGCATCTGCTCCGCCTTCCACTCGGTCGGACCAGAACCTAGCCCGATCGGTTCGTATCTGCCCGCAATCTGCTGGGTCGCCCGCGTCGCTGGGGACTCCTCAGGGATCTCCTCCTGAAAGGATGTTCATGTCGGAGCAACTCCACATCCGGGCCGCGCGAGCGGCCGCCGTCACCACCCTCACCTTCGCCGCGGTCCTCGGCGGGGTGGGCCCGGCGGGTGCGACCTCGCCCGAGGACCACCCGATCGAGGTCAGCCTGGGTGCCGCCGGCATCCAGGTGCCGGACGGCAGCCACACGGGCGGACTGGTCAGCTTCCGGGTGGCGACGGACGACGCGAGCGGCCGCCAGCTCCAGCTGCTGCGCCCGCACGACGGTGTCACCCCCGAGAAGGCGATGAGCGACCTGGCCGCCTCCGTCAGCGCGGATCCGGCCACCGCGGCCGCGGGGATCAAGGCCTTCCGCACCGAGGCCGACGCGCTGGGCGGCGCGCTGGTCACCCCGCAGGTCCACGAGCAGTTCACCGAGGAGATCTCCCCCGGCGCCGTCTACCTGGTGGACCTCACAGCGCTGCGGGCCGACCCCGCGCACCCGGTGACGAAGCGTCTGGACCTGGTGGGCACCAGCGGCCAGAGCGCCAACCAGGCCCGCTTCCAGGACGGCATGGTGATCGAGCGCGACTCGTTCGCCGGCCCGCGCTTCCAGACCGAGGACCTCGACCACGCGCACCTGGCCTACCTGGTGCACAACGAGTCCACCGAGATCCACGAGATGCAGCTGCGTCCGGTCGCCGCCGGGACCACCGACGCCCAGTTGGACGCCTACTACGCCGCCCTCGCGGCCGGTGGGAAGCCGGCGTCCCCGTTCACCGGCCCGGGCACCGGGTTCGGCGGCATCTCGCCGGACCACAGCGCCGCGATCCAGGCCCACGGCCTGCAGCCGGGCACGTACGCGCTGCTCTGCCTGGTGCCCGACGAGACGTTGGGCGTGCCGCACGCCGCCCTCGGCATGCGGCGGATCGTCACCCTGCAGTAACAGCGGCCCTGCTCATCCCGGCCGGGCTCAGCTGCCGGCCGGGATGAGGGTGGAGAGCCACTTGAAGACGGTCGGCACCATCGGCTTCCAGGTGCTGATCAGATGGGCGCCCGGGTTCTCCACCGCGGTCACGGCGGTGGGGGCCTTCGCCGCCTGCTGGAGTGCGAGGGCGTCCTCCAGGCCGTCGCCCTTGCGGCCGGTCTCGTAGATCGCCACGTTCGGCGGGGTCGCGGCGTGGGTCAGGATGTAGAGCGGGTTGGAGATCTCCCGCAGGTGCGCGTCCTTGGCGGTCAGCGACTTGGGCTCGGCCATCGGGTCGTTGTAGCCCGACATGCTGACCGCGGCGCGGAAGCGGTCGGGGTGGGACAGCGCGAGCCGGGTGGCGCAGTGCGCGCCCGCCGAGTAGCCGGCCACCGCCCAGCGCGCGGCGGAGGCGTCGACGCGGAAGTTGTCGAGCACCATCTGCGGCACGTCGCGCGCGAACCAGGTCTCCGCGTTGATCTTGCCGGGGACGTCGGCGCAGCCGGTGTCGGTGTCCCCACCGAGCAGGGTGACGCGCGGCGAGACCAGGATGAAGGGCGTCACCTGGCCGGAGGTCATCAGCGGCGCGAGCTGCTTGGAGACGTCCATGCTGCCGAACCAGGCGCTGGAGGAGCCGGGGAAGCCGGCCAGCAGTTCCACCACCGGGAAGGTCTTGTCCTTGTACGCCGGGTCGTTGTACTGCGGCGGCGTCCAGACCACCACCTCGCCGTCGACACCGGAGAGTTGACCCTTCAGGTCGGTGGTCCGCACGTCGCCGGGCACCGCGCTGTCGCCCACCGGCTGGAAGTTCTGGATCACCTTGGCCCGCGTCGTGTCGGCCACCAGGCCGTGGTCCGGCGGCGGCGCGGCCACCGTCCGGACGTGGTTCGCGGTGCCCAGCAGGTCGCCCCAGGTGTCGTAGAGCTGGTTGGCGTTGTTGACCAGTACGAAGACCAGCATCACGGCGGTGGCCTGGCAGAACAGGATCGAGGCCAGGTAGCCGACGGTCCGCAGCGGCCCGCGCGCGGCTGCCCGCTCCCGTCCCCGCCGACGGCCGGCGGCCCGGCCCGCCGCCCGGCCGCCCGCCCGGCCCTGCGGCTGGACCTGCTCGCGCGGGGCCCCGCCGGCCCTGCTCCACTGCATCGCGGCCAGCACGATCGAGCCCACGAAGAGCACGATCGTGAGGAGGAGGAAGGGGGTGCCTGTCAGCTGCATGCGTGCTCTCAATATCCCGGGTCGGACCGCGCGGTTCACGGGCAAGGACGAAGCCGGGGGCGCGTTCGGTTACGCCCATGATCATAAGAGAGATGAGAAACACGTCACAGCGCAGGGGCCCCATGGGGCTGTTACAGCCCTGTTATGCCCGTGGCGCGAGAGTGATCCCGTCAGTCAGTACTCGCACCATGACGGGAGCCGCTCATGCCGACAGCGAGCGCAACCAGCACGCGCGCGGCCCGGCATCGGGGCAGGCCCGCGGCTCGGCCGCCCGGGCTGCCGGGGGTGCCCGGAGCCGGGGCCCTGTGGGAGCGGGCCCTGCTGCTGGTGATCTGGTCCGGGGTGCCGGCGGTGCTCGCGGTGTGGTGGCAGAACACCATCCCGGGCTCGCTGCGCGGCCCCGGTGACTGGCTGACCGCGAGCGGACGGATCTCCGGACTGCTCGCCGCCTACCTGCTGCTGGTGCTGGTCGCGCTGATGGCGCGGGTGCCCTGGCTGGAGAACCGGGTGGGCTCGGACGTCGTGGCCCGCCACCACCGCAAGCTCGGCGAGTACACCGTGGCGCTGGCGGTGGCGCACGCGGTGCTGATCATCCTGGGCTACGCCTGGCAGGCGGGGACGAACCCGGTCTCCGAGGGCGTCACCGTCGTCTTCGACTACCCGGACGTGCTGCTGTCCGCCGTCGCGCTGGTGCTGCTGGTGCTGGTGGGCGTCGTCTCGGCCCGCGCGGTGCGCCGCAAGCTCGCCTACGAGACCTGGTACCACGTCCACCTGCTGGTCTACGTCGCGATGGGCCTGGCCTTCGCGCACGAGTTCGCGGTCGGCGCGGACTTCTCCGCCTCCGCGCGCAACCGGCTGCTGTGGTCGGGCGCGCACCTGGCGGTGGCTGCGGCCGTGCTGGTCTTCCGGATCGGGCTGCCGCTGCGGCGCTCGCTGCGCCACCGGCTGCGGGTGGCGCGGGTGGTCCGGGAGGGGCCGGGCGTGGTCTCGATCCACCTGACCGGACGCGACCTGGAGCTGCTGAACGCCGAGGCCGGGCAGTTCGCCCGCTGGCGGTTCCTGGCCCCCGGCCAGTGGTGGCAGTCGCACCCCTACTCGTTCTCGGCGGCGCCCGGCGCGGGCACGCTGCGCATCACGGTGAAGGACCTGGGCGCCTCCAGCGCGTCGCTGGCGCGGCTGCGGCCCGGGACCCGGGTCTGGTTCGAGGGCCCGTACGGCGCCTTCACCGCGCGCCGGGCCGGCCGGAACCGGCGGGTCCTGCTGATCGCCGGTGGCGCGGGCATCACCCCGATCCGGGCGCTGTTCGAGACGCTGCCCGGCCGCGGCTCGGACGTGATCCTGCTCTACCGCGCCTCCAGCGAGGCCGACCTGGTGCTGCACCGCGAGCTCCAGGCGATCGCCCAGCGGCGCGGCTTCGGCCTCTACCCGCTGGTGGGGCCGCGTGCGGCGGGCACCGACCCGCTGGCCGCCGGGCAGCTGCGCCGGATGGTGCCCGACCTGGCCCACCGCGAGGTGTTCCTGTGCGGACCCGCCGGGATGACCGAGAGCGTCACGGAGCAGCTGCGCTACGCCGGGGTGGCGCAGGGCCGGATCCACACCGAAGCGTTCGAGTTCTGAACCCGAAGTCCTGATTCGAGGAGGGCCACGCCCATGCGCAAGACCACCATGGCCCTGTGCTCCACCGCCGCCGGCATCACGCTGCTGCTCGGGGTGAAGGCGCAGTCCGGCGGCTCGCCGCGCTCCGCGCTGGCGGATGCGCCGCAGCCCGCGGCGGCGGCGCCGTCCACCGCGCCGTCCACCGCGCCGTCCTCCGGTGCCGCGTCCGGGGGCACGCCCGGCAGCGGGAAGTTCACCGGCAGCGAGATCGACACCCGCTACGGCCCGGTGCAGGTCCAGGCCGTCGAGTCCGGCGGCAAGCTGACCGACATCGTGGTGCTCCAGCAGACCTACGGCGGCCACAGCTCGCAGATCGACTCCTACGCCCTGCCCGTCCTGAAGTCCGAGGCGCTGACGGCGCAGAACGCGAACATCGACGTGGTGTCGGGCGCGACCTACACCTCCGAGGGCTACGCGCAGTCGCTTCAGGCCGCCCTCGACGCGGCCGGGAAGTAGCCCCCGATGCGCACCGCGACCGCGACCGTCATGGGCACCGTCGTCTCGCTGGCCGTCCCCGACACGGTGAAGGCGACCGTTCTCGGGGCGGCGGCCGACGCGGCGTTCGGGTGGCTGCGGCACGTCGACGAGGTCTTCTCGCCGTTCCGTCCCGACAGCCCGATCAGCCGGATCCGCGACGGCAGGCTGCCGCTGAGCGCCGTCGACGGCTGCCCCGACGGCCCCGAGATCCGTGAAGTGCTCGCCCTGTGCGAGGAGTTGAAGCAGGACAGCGACGGCGCCTTCGACGCCTGGGCGGTCGGCGACCCGCCCGGGTTCGACCCCTGCGGCGCGGTCAAGGGCTGGGCGACCGAACGGGCCGGCGAGCTGCTGACCGAACACGGGCTGACCCGCCACACGCTCAACGCGGGCGGCGACGTCCGGCTGCGGGTCGGCGAGGAGGACCGGACGCCCTGGCGGGTAGGGCTGACCGATCCGCACCGGCCGGGCACCGTGCTCACCGTCCTGACCGTCCGCGACGGCGCGGTGGCCACCTCCGGCACCGCCGAGCGCGGCGCGCACGTGTTCAACCCGTCCAGCGGCCGGCGCGCCACCGCGCTGGCCCAGGTCACCGTCACCGGACCCGACCTGGCCCGCGCCGACGGCTACGCGACCGCCGCCCTGGCGCTGGCCGACGGCCCGCACGGCGCGGCCGCCGCCCGCGACTGGCTGAACGACCTGGCCGAGCGCACCGGCTACCAGGCACTGACCGTCGACCCCTCCGGGGCGACCTGGTGGACCGCCGACCTGGCGGCCCTCCTTCCGGCACGGACTGAGAGAGGATGAGCCCATGCGGATTCTGGTCGTCGAGGACGAACAACGCCTGGCCGCGCGCATCGCCGAGGGACTGCGTGACCAGGGCATGGCGGTCGACGTCAGCCATGACGGCACCGACGCTCTCGACAAGGCCGAGCTGAACACCTACGACGTCCTCGTCCTGGACCGCGACCTGCCCGGCACCCCCGGCGACGAAGTCTGCAAGCGGCTGTCGGGGCGCGCCGCCGCGCCGATGATCCTGATGCTGACCGCGCTGTCCGGCACCGACGACCGGGTGGACGGCCTGACCCTGGGCGCCGACGACTACCTCGGCAAGCCGTTCTCGTTCACCGAGCTCACCCTGCGGGTGCGGGCGCTGGCCCGCCGGGGGCGCTCGCACCCGGCGCAGCTGACCTGCGGCGAGCTGACCATGGACACGCTGCGCCGCACCGTCCACCGCTCGGGGCGGCCGATCACGCTGACCGCGAAGGAGTTCACCGTCCTCCAGGTGCTGCTCAGCGCGAACGGCGCGGTGCTCAGCCACGAGCAGCTGCTGGAGCGGGCCTGGGACGAGCACACCGACCCGTTCACCAACACCGTCCGGGTCACCGTGAACCGGCTGCGCCGCAAGCTGGGACAGCCCGACCTGGTGGAGACCCTGGTCGGCGCCGGCTACCGGATCGCGCCGTGAGCGCGCGCGGGCCGTCAGGGTGGCGACGGCTGCGGTCGTGGCTGGTGCACCCGCCGCTGACGATCCGCGCGCGCCTCACCCTCACCTACGCGGCCCTGTTCACGGTCGGCGGCAGCGCGCTGGTGCTGGCCATGACCACGGCGTTCTACCACGCGATCTTCCGGCCGCTGCCCGCCTCCGCGATCCCCGGCCGGCTCGATCCCGACCACGACCACATCCTCAGCCTGAGCGACCAGATCCGCGACGCCGCCGTCTCGCACCTGCTGCGCGACGCCCTGCTGCTGCTCCTGCTGGTGGTCGCGGTCTCGGCGCTGCTGGGCTGGTGGGTGGCCGGCCGGATGCTGCGGCCGATCAAGGACATCACCGCGGCGGCCCGCCGTGCCAGCGGCACCACGCTGCACGAGCGGCTGAACCTGCCCGGGCCGCCCGACGAGCTGAAGGAGCTCGGCGACACCTTCGACGAGATGCTCCAGCGGCTGGACGCGGCCTTCGCCACCCAGCGGCGGTTCGTCGCCAACGCCAGCCACGAGCTGCGCACGCCGCTGGCGGTGAGCCGGGCCGCCGTCGAGGTGACGCTCGCCAAGCCCGACCCCACCCAGGCGCAGTGGCGGGCGATGGCCCAGGACGTCGCCGACTCCACCGAGCAGGCGCAGCGGCTGATCGACGCGCTGCTGGTGCTGGCCCGCTCCGAGCAGCGGGTCACCGACTTCGAGGACGACGACCTCGCGGACGTCGCGGCGGAGGCGCTGGACCAGGTCGCCGCGCGTTGCCGGGCGCGCGGCCTGCGCCTGGAGAGCGAGCTGATCGCCACCCCGCTGCGCGGCAACCTCGCGCTGCTGGGGATCGCGGTGACCAACCTGTTGGAGAACGCGGTGAAGTACAACCGCGAGGGCGAGCTGCTGGCGGTGGCCACCCGCGAGGTCCGCGGGTCCGACGGCACCCGCTGGGTGGAGCTGACCGTCGCCAACGACGGACCACCGGTGGATCCCGGGCAGCTGGACCAGCTCTTCGAGCCCTTCCACCGCGGCCGGCACACCCGCCACAGCGCGGGCGCGGGCGATGCTCCGGACGGTGCCGGGCTGGGTCTGTCGATCGTCCGGGCGGTCGCGCTGGCGCACGGCGGGCTGGTCGAGGCGGTGGTGCGCCCGGGGGGCGGGCTGACGATCGCGCTGCGGCTGCCCGCGAGATCCACTTCGTCTACAGCGATGTAGACACTCTGGGTGGGATTGTGCCATTCTGCCTCACATGACGACAGCTCAACTCCAGCAGAACCGCCCCGCTGCCCACGTCAGGCAGATGACGAGCAAGGTGCCGGAGGTGACGGCGCTGTTCTGGATCATCAAGGTGCTGACCACCGGGATGGGCGAGACGTTCTCCGACTACCTGGCGCACGTGATGGACCCGATGATCGCGGTGGCGGCCGGCGGAGTGGGCCTGGTCCTCTGCCTGGCGGTGCAGCTCAGCGTGCGGCGGTACGTGGCCTGGATCTACTGGACCACCGTCGTCATGGTCAGCGTGTTCGGCACCATGGCCGCCGACGTCCTGCACGTCGGCCTGGGCGTGCCGTACCTGATCTCCTCCCCCTTCTTCCTGGTGGCCCTGGCCGCGGTCTTCGGCGCCTGGTACGCGACCGAGCGCACCCTCTCCATCCACAGCATCCGCACCCGGCGGCGCGAGCTGTTCTACTGGGCCACCGTGCTGGCCACCTTCGCGCTCGGCACCGCCGTCGGCGACCTCACCGCGACCACCTTCGGCCTGGGCTACCTGGCCTCGGGCGTCATGTTCACCGTGCTGATCGCCCTGCCGGCCCTCGGCCACGCGCGGTTCCGGCTCGGCGCGATCCCCGCCTTCTGGTGCGCGTACGTGCTGACCCGGCCGCTCGGCGCGTCCTTCGCGGACTGGATGGCCGTCAGCCACCAGCGCGGCGGGCTCAACCTGGGCCTCGGGCCGACCACGGCGGGCTGGAGCCTGGCGATCCTGGTCCTGGTCGGCTACCTGGCGGCGACCCGCCGGGACACCGCCGCCCGCTGACGCCGTCCCGCTCTGCCCTCCTGCGCCCGGCGCCGCCTTCGGCGTACCGTCGGGCGCAGGAGGATCGCGATGACGTATCACGAGATCCGCGGCGCCGGCCACCCGCTGGTGCTGCTGCACGGCGGGATGCACACCGTCGAGCCGAGCTTCGGACCACTGCTGACCCCGCTGGCCGAGCAGCACCGGGTGATCGCGGTCGAACTCCGAGGACACGGCCGCACCGCCGACATCGCCGACGATGTGGCCGCCCTGCTCGCGCACCTGAACGTCGACCGGGCCGACTTCCTGGGGTTCAGCCTCGGCGGCCTGGTTGCACTGGAGCTCGCGGTGACCCGCCCCGCGCTGGTGTCCCGCCTCGTCCTCGCCTCCACACCGGCCGAGGGCCACACCGCCGACGAGCTGCGGGCGCTGCGCGCGCCCACCCTGCTGCTGGTCGGCGACCACGACTTCGTCCGGTTCCCGCACACCGCCGAGATGCTCGACCTGATCCCCGACGCGCAGCTCGCCGTGCTGCCCGGCACCGTTCACACCGACGTCCCGCGGCGGCCCGAACAGCTGCTCGCGCTCGTGCTGCCGTTCCTCGACCCGGCGCCGGCGCCCGAGGGCTCCCTCGGCGCGGTGCTGACCGACTACCTGCGCGGCCGACTCTCCGAGCTCACCGCGCTCGACGCCGCCGTGCGCCGCGACGAGCCCGACGCCGTGCACCAGATGCGGATCTGCGTCCGCCGGCTGCGCAGCGCGCTGACCGCCCACCGCCGCCTGCTGGAGCGCGAGCGGACCGACCCGCTCGGCGAGGAGCTGCGCCTGCTGGGCAAGATCCTCGGCCGGGCCCGGGACGCCGAGGTGCTCGGGGAACGGCTCACCGCCCAGGCCGCCGCCCTGCCCGCCGCCGCGCACCCCGAGGAGCTGGCCGCGCGGATCCGCACCCGCTTCGACCGCCGCTACCGCACCGCCCACCGCGCCGCCCTGCGCGCCCTCGACAGCCCGCGCTACCGGGCCCTGCTGGACGCCCTGGAGGAGACCGCTGCCCGCCCTCCGCTGCGCGAGCGGGCCGCCGCCGCGCGCGGCGGAGCCGAGGCCGAGCGGACCCTGCGCCGCGAACGCCGACGCACCGGCCGCCGCGCCCGCCCCGCCTTCGACGAACCCCCCGGCCCGGCCCGCGACGGCGCGCTGCACCAGGCCCGCAAGGCCGCCAAGCGGGCCCGCTACACCGCCGAGAGCGTCCTGCCGCTCACCGGAAAGGCCGGATCCCGCTTCGCCGGGCGCATGAAGGAGTTGCAGCAGGCGCTCGGCCGCCACCAGGACGGCGTGGTCGCCGAAGAGGCCGTCCTCGCCCTCCTCACCGACGCCCGCGCCCACCGCCAGGACACCTTCGGCTACGGCCTGCTCTTCGCCGCCCAGCGCCGGGAGGCCGAAGCCGACCTCGCCGCCGCCGAACGCGCCTGGCACCGAGCCCGCCGCGGCTGAGGGCCTCCGGCCCTGCCATGATCCTCGGGTGCCGATACCCAGCCTCCTGCGCCGAGCCCTCCCGGCGGCCCTCCTGCTGGCCGCAGCCCTGTCAGGACATGTACCGGGGAATGACCGGAGGTTGGCGGGAGGACACGGGTCGGTGTTCACCGACGACGCGGTCCACGGCCTGGGCTTTGCCCAGAGCCAGGTCGACGGCAAACACCAGTTCGTGGTCGACGCCGCCGCTGTGCGCGGGAACACCCTCTGCTTCGTCAACTACTACTCCGCCACCTCGGACCGGACAGCCGCACAGGACCTGCTCAAGCGCCAGGTCGACGCCCTCGGGCACTGATCAGCTGCGGATCGTGGACCGGCGTGAGGTGCCTGTCAGTTGATCTGGGTGAGGGCGTCGAGGACGTCGGTGTAGCGGGACCGACGGTCGGGGCGGGCGTGGTCGGCCGCGCGCCGCAGGGCGGGGACCGCCTGGGCGCCCAGCGCGATCAGCCCCTCGGTGGCCGCCCGGCGGACGGCCGGGTGGGCGTGGTCGAGCAGGGCGGCCACCGCCGGGATCGCGGGTGTCCAGCCCGCGTGGCAGAGGGTTCGGACGGCCGAACGCACCACGCTGGGCTGGGAGTCGTCCAACAGGGCTGCCGTGTGCCGCAGATAGCTCGGCCGGTCGAGCACGGCCCGGGCGGTGCGGTGTGCGTGCAGGCGGACGCCGGCCCTGGGGTGCTTGAGCAACTCGCCGAGCAGGTCGCTGAGTTCAGCGTCCGGGGTGGTGCCGGGCGCGGCCAGCGCGGTGAGCGCCCGGCGGATCTGCTCCGGGCTGCCGGTGCGGGCCTGGTGCAGCAGCTCCTGCCGGGTGGCGGGGCGCGGCGGCTCGGGAGGGAGGTGCGGCTCGGGGGCAGCGGTGGAGGGGGCGGGGGCGGCGGGATCGCGCAGCGGCCCGTCGAGCAGGCGCAGGCGGTCCGCGA
The DNA here is from genome assembly GCF_029893355.1 of Kitasatospora sp. MAA4. Taxonomy (GTDB): domain Bacteria; phylum Actinomycetota; class Actinomycetes; order Streptomycetales; family Streptomycetaceae; genus Kitasatospora. Next base: position 415,953 of record NZ_JARZAI010000002.1, on the reverse strand, counting down.
GGTCGTCGCGGCCTTCGGCGCGCAGGCGGTGGCGGGTTCGCTCCAGCGCGGGGGTGCGCAGCAGCGGGCGGCTGCCGAGCAGGTCGAGCACGCCCCAGGCGCCGGCCTCGAGCCGGTCGGCGAGGCAGCGCGCCAGTTCGTCGCCGGGAATCCCGCGCAGCGCCTGCCAGGCCGCCGCGCGCACGGCGGCGTCCTCGTGCTCGCCGTACTCCAGCAGCAGCGGGACCAGGGGGATCCGGTCCCACGGGTCGATCCGCTGGGCCAGCAGCGCCACCCGGTCGGGGCGGAACCCGTCGGCCCGGAGTTCTGCGGGGGCAAGCGGGACGGGGTGGAGCGCCAGGGTCTCGACCCGTCCGTCCAGGTAGGCGTGCAGCAGGTGGCGCGCGACCTCCGGTTCGGGCCAGTCGCGCAGGGCCAGCGCGGCGATCTGGCGGCGCTCGGTGGCGGGCGCTCGGAGCATGGCCAGCAGGCGGTTCCGCAGGGCTGCCGACCTGGGCTGGTCGAGGTCGTCGGCGCGGACGGCGCGCGGATCGGGTGTCTGGGTGCTGCGGGCGCTCTCGGCGATGGTCCAGGGCGGTGCGTCCAGGGGCTGAAGGTCCGTCATCCGGTCGAGCAGCGCGTCGCGGGCCTCGGTGGGGGCCGACGGGTAGGCGTCGATCAGGGCGGACAGCCGGGTGCGCGAGTCCGGCTCTGCGGCTGGCTCTGCGGCTGGCTCTGCCGGGAGGGCGAAGGCGTCGCGCAGCACGGCGGCCTCCGCCCGCCAGGGGTCGGCGCCGAGCCGGGCGGCGGCGAGGGCCTGGTCGAGGTCGGCCCGGACGAGCACCGCGCCGCAGCGGCGCAGCAGGGCCAGGGTGCGGACGTCGCCCGCGGGCGCGGCGGCGGGCGGCAGGGCCCGGACGGCGGTGACGACGGCCATCCGTTCGACGGCCGAGAGCAGGGGCGCGACGGCTTCGAGCAGGGTGTGCACGTCCGGAGCGTCGGCGAGGGCGTCGAGCAGCAGGAAGGTGGCACGGGCGTAGCTCGCCAGCTCCTCGGGCGTCCACGGTGCCGGGCAGGCCAGCAGCGCGAGCCGCAGCACGCGGGAGCGGGCCGACCGTTCGGTCGCGGACCGGGCCAGCGCCAGGAACTGCGCCAGCAGCGGCCGGAGTTCGGCCAGGCGGTCGGGGCGCGGGGGCTGCCCCCGCTCGGCGATGCGCAGCGCGACGAGCGGGTTCCAGCCCTCGGCGAGCAGCGACCGGACGTCGTGGTCCGCCGCAGCGGCCGGGCTCGGACGAGACGCGGCGGGCGCGGGGAGGCCGTGCCGGGCGAGCGCCGGTGCCAGCTGCTCGACCGTCCCGGCCGCGAGACCGATCCGGCCTGCTGCCAGTAGCGCGAGCAGGGCGGGGACGACCGGGGATGCCTGCGCTTCCAGCGCGAGGACCGCGCGGGCGGAGAGCGTGCCGTCCAGGGCGAGCAGCAGGAGTTCGAGTTCGCGGCGGTCGGAGCTGTGCTCGGTGCCGGCGGCGGCTTCGGCTTCGGCAGCGGCAGCGGCTTCGGCGGCGGCGAGCAGGGTCGCCGGGTAGGCGTCGCCGAGGACGGCGCGCAGTGCCTCGGTGAGCGAGCCACGCAGGCCCGGGTTGTCGTGCCGGCCGAGCCAGCGCAGCAGTTGCGGCACCGCCTGCGGCGTACCCGCGCGCACCAGCGCCTCGGCGGCGGTCTTCTTGATGTTCATCGTCGGGTGGTCGAGGCAGTCCGCGATCGCAGCGCCGGCCCAGTCGGCGCGCGCATGGCCGAGGGCGATGAGCGCCTGACGCACGGTCTGCACGTCCGCCGCGGTGGTCAGCGTGATCAGGCTCGCCGACAGCGCCTGCGCGTCCTCGCCCGTGGCGTCGCGGGCGAGCAGCGCGATCGCGTGCTTGCGTACCTGCGGGTCGCGGTGGCGCAGCAGCCGGTGGACGCGCGCGCGGGTGCCCGGCCAGGGCGCGCGGAGCAGCAGTTCGAGCAGGACCGCCTGCTCGGCTGCCGACAGTCCGGGGCTCTCCAGCAGGTCCAGCGCGAGGGTCGCGACCAGGGCGCGGCCGGCCGCGTCGGCGTCCGGCGCGCCGAGCAGGCAGGACGGCCGGATGCTGCCGCGCTCGTACAGGCGGCGGCCCAGCGCGTGCAGGGCGTCCAGCGCCTGCTGCGGGACGGCGGGCTCGGGCGTGGCCGCCGGGTCGGCGGCCGCGGCGGCCACCAGTTGCCGCAGCAGCTCGGTGACGGCGGGCAGCGTGCCGGCGCCGCCGCGCGCCGCGCGCGCCTCGAGTGCCAGCAGCGAATCGCCGGGTGACGGGCGGGAGTTCAGCAGCGCCAGTTCCTGTTCGTCCGGGCCGCCGAGCAGGACCGCGATCCGGTCCGGCAGCTCGGCGGGGTCCAGGCGGGCCAGCAGGGCGCGGCGCTCGGCGGGGTCCTCGGTCAGCTGCCACAGCAGCATGAGGGCGCGGTCGCGGACGGCCCGCAGCCACGGTGCGACGACGCCCGCTCCCCCGTCGAGGTCGCCGTCCGCGCCCAGGCCGAGCGCCGTTCGCAGCGCCGACACGGTGGGTCGGCCGCCGATCGCCTCCAGGGTGGCCAGCGCCGCTGCCGGCGCCGCGGGCAGCAGGGCCAGCACGGCGGCCTCGGCGGCCGTGTGGCGCAGCGCGCGGAGGGCGGCCAGGAAGGGCTCGGGCCGCGGGGCGGTCGGCAGCAGTCGCGTGATCGCCTCCCCGATCGGCAGCTCCGCCGCGCCCTGCCCGGCCAGCGCGACCAGGAGGTCGAGGCGGCGCGGCCAGTCGGCGGCGCCGGCCTGCACCGCCGCGTCCGTCAGTACGTCGAGCACCGCCTGACGGCAGGTGAACAGGACGGTCGCGACCTCGCGGGCGGGAATCACGTGGTCGGCCAGCGCCAGGGCGAGGACGGACGGGACGGCCGAGTCCTGCGGGAAGTGCCCGCGCCGGTGCAGGCCGCGCAGGCAGTGCAGCGCCGGGCCGCCGAGCAGCAGCGGGTCGGTCAGCGCCAGGTCGGTCAGCGCGGTGATGTCCGTGCGGTCGGCCAGGTCGCCGAGCAGCTCCACCGCGCGGCGCCGGAGCGCGGGCGGCAGCGCGGGGTCCCCGGCGGTCTGCCAGAGCACGCCGCCGTGGCCGTGCCGGGCGGCGACCGCGAGGGCGGCGTCGGCGGCGTCGGGCTCGGCGGCCACCGCGTCGGCGGTCAGGAACGCGGCGAGACGGCCCATCGGCAGCGGAGTCAACGCCGCCCAGGGCTCGGCGAGTTCGCTGAGGGCAGCAGTGGCGACGGTGCTGTCGGTGTCGGTGTTGTGGTGCAGCGCCAGCCGCAGAAGGTGCGTCCGGACCAGGGCGGGCGCCAGCAGGCCGGCGTGCAGCCCCTCACGGAGCAGCCGCAGCGCCACCGTGTGCAGCACCGGGTCGGCGCTGTCTGCGAGTTCGGCCACCAGCTGGTCGGGCCGGCGGGCGTCGGTGAGCGCAAGGTCGCGCACGGCCTGGTAGAGCAGCTCGCCCGGCTGCTCGCCGCGCAGCGCCGCCGGTTCGTGCAGCAGCTCGGCGTGCAGCCACGCGATCCTTACGGTGAGCGGCAGTTGGGGCATGACGGTGTGCCGGACCGGTCGGCGCGACGGTGCAAGGTACGGCCAGAGCCGTTCGTGGAGCCGCGCCAGGAGAAGCGCAGCCTCCGCCGAGTCGGTCGCCGACTGCGGTAGCAGCGCCGCGAGTTCGACGGCCTCGCCCTCGTCGGCGGGCCGCTCGGTCAGCAGGACGAGCCCGAAGTACCGTACGGCGGCGTCCTCGTGCCGGATCAGCCGGCCGAGGGCCGCCACCGGGCAGAGCCGCGCGTCGAGGTGCGTGGAGAGCCACCCGAGGTCGGCGCGGCGCAGCGCGTCGTGGAGGGCGTCATCGGGCGTTGTCGTCACCGTCGCGATGCTAGCCGGGGTCGGCCGTGAAGTAGCCGCTCGGGGTGGTGCCGAGGGTGCGGCGGAACATCGCGGTGAAGGCGCTGGGTGTGGCGTAGCCGAGGTCGGCGGCGACGGCCGTCACCGGGGTGCCGGCTGCCAGCAGGGTCACCGCCCTGATCAGCCGGGCCTGTTGGATCCAGTGCGCGAGGGTCATCCCGGTCGCGGCCGGGAAGCGGCGTTGCAGGCTGCGCGTGCTGAGGTGGGCGTGGGCGGCGGCCGTCGCGGTCGTCCAGTCGCCTCCGGGGTCGGCACGGACGGCGGAGCAGAGGGCGTCCAGGTCCCGGTCGCCGGGGGACGGCAGGTGCAGTGCGGGGACGGGGTGCGGCTCCAGCTCCAGCAGGAGCAGGTCCATCAGCCGACCGTCGCGCCCCTGGAGGTCGTACTCCAACGGGACGCGGGCCGCGGCGACGATCAGCTCGCGCAGCAGCGGGGTGATCGAGACCACGGTCGGTTCGGCGGGCAGGCCGGTGGCCGCCTGCGGCTCGATGTAGAGGGTGCGCATCCGGACCGCGCCCGTGCAGGTCATCGCGTGGTCGACGCCGGCCGGGACCCAGACGCCACGACTCGCGGGCACCACCCAGAGCCCGCGCTCGGTGGACACCGTGATCGCGCCGCTGGCGCCGTAGATCAGCTGGGCGCGCCGGTGGTGGTGGGTGGGGATGTGGTGGCCGTCGGGGAGGTCGCGCGCCATCGCGGCGAGCGGCCTCGGGACGCGCTGGTAGTCCTCGCGGTCCTCGCTCTTGCCGAACATGGCGTCCCTCCCACAATGGCGCGATCTCGACAGTTGACGGCACAACGGCGAAAGCATGCCAGACGCGGCCTGCCTAGCGTGTACGCATGTGACCGAGCAACGCGACACCACCCCCCTCACCCGGCCGCTGCTCCTGCTGCTGGCGGCGACCAGCGCGGTGACCGCCGCCAACGTCTACCTCAGCCAGCCGCTGCTGGGCGCCGCCGCCCGCTCGCTGCGGGTGGGCCCCGAGGCGCTGGGAGCCGTGCCGACCGCCACCCAGCTCGGCTACGCCGCCGGCATCGCGCTGCTGGTCCCCGCCGGGGACAGCCACGACCGGCGCAGGCTGATCCTGGCGCTCTGCGCGGCCTCCACCCTGGCGCTGGCCGCCGCCGCCCTCGCGCCGACGGCGGGGTGGCTGGTGCTCGCGAGCTTCGCGATCGGCGTGCTGTCACCCGTCCCTCAGCTGGTGGCGCCGCTGGCCGTCGCACTCTCGGACGGTCAGCCCCGGGGCAAGGTCGTGGGCGTGTTGCAGGGTGGCCTGCTGGTCGGCGTGCTGGCTTCCAGGAGCTACGCCGGGGCGCTCGCCGAGGCGGCCGGCTGGCGGTCCGTCTACTGGTGCTCGGCGGCGGCTACCCTGCTGCTGACGCTGGTGCTCCGGTGGACGTTGCCCGCCGCCCCGCCCTCGCACGGCGCCGGCTACCGCGCGACGGTCCGCTCGCTGCCGCGCGTGTTCGCCGCCTACCCGCTGGTCCGCCGGATCACGCTGTCCGGGGCGCTGGTCGGGGCCTCGTTCGGGGCGTTCTGGACCGCGCTGACCTTCCTACTGGACGAGCACTACCGCTACGGGCCCACCGGCGTGGGCCTGTTCGGACTGGTCGCGGTCGCCGGAGCACTCGCCTCCCCCGCCGCCGGACGGCTGGCCGACCGGCTGGGCAGCCGGGCCGCGCCGGCCGCGCTGATCGCCCTGGTGCTCGCCGGCTGGGCCGTGCTGCTGCCCGGCGGGAGCGGCGTCGGCTGGCTGGCGGCCGGCACGGTGCTGCTGGACGTCGGCACCTGGGGCAATCAAGTCACCTGCCAGAGTGCGCTGTTCACGCTCGATCCGGCCATCCACAGTCGCCTGAACACCTGCTACTTCACGCTGCGCTTCCTCGGCATCGCGGTCGGCTCGGCGGTCGGTTCGACTGCGTGGCGGTACGGCGGTTGGCCGGCGGTGGCCACTGTCGGAGCGGTGACCACGGCCGCCGCGCTGCTCGTCGTGCTGCTGCCTGGATCGGGCCGGTCGGCCTCAGATGACCCCGGTGCGCAGGGCGTAGACGACGGCGTGGGTGCGGTTGCGCAGGCCCAGCCGCGTCACGACGTCGTGCACGATGCTCTTCACGGTTCGTTCGGAGTAACTGAGCTTCGCTGATATCTGGTTGGTGGTCAGGCCTTCGGCCAGCAGACCGAGCACCTCGACCTCCCGGTCGACCAGACCGGCGATGTTCAGCCCGTGCGGGACCAGGGCGTTGTCCCTGATCGTCCTGATGTGGGCGATCAGGGCCTGCTGAACTCCGGGAGCCGATTCCTGGTCGTCGCCGGCCGCCGCGTCCACGACGGCCCGCCTGATCTCCTCGAATCCGCTCTCCTGGCGGTGCAGGAAGCTCACCAGTCCGAGGTCGATCGCCCGCAGCATATGGTGTTCGGGAAACTCGTGTGCGACCAGCACCATCGGCAGCGCGCTGTCCGGAGTTTCGTGCTGGACCCGTTCCACGCGCGAGAGCGTGTCCCCGGTGACCTCCGTCGCCAGGACCAGCAGGACGTCCGCCGGGTGGCGCCAGGTCCAATAGCTCGCGGTGATGCCCTTGCATGTCGACAGCCACGAGACCGCGCCCTCGCCGGTTACCGGGTCATTGGCCAGCACGGCCACGGTGACGGGTTTCACGCTCTTGGCGTTCATGATTCCGCACGACCCCGGCACAGTCCGAGGAATTGTCCTAAGGGCATGGCAATGGCTCCTGACGGCAGGCCGGACCAAGGAAGTTCGAGCCGGACCGAAGAAGTCACAACGGTCCCTGGCAACGCAAAAAGGCTAGGATGATCATGAGAAATACGCAAGTAGCCTCACGTTGTCTGCCCGTTCGGCCCACCCGTTCGACCCGCCTGTGTGCACCCCGGGCCCGGTAGCCCAACTCCCCTGCCCACAGCCTCTGCTGTCAGCCATGGCAGCAAGGACGCCACGCGGCGCGAAACCCGCCGACGGCCGTCGCGGGCGTGAACATCTCCCCCGTTGGTGGGCGATCGATCCCTCCGGTGCCCCTAGGTGCAGCCAACTGCTCCCCAAAGGGTAGGGCCGCTTGCGTTCCCTCTGTTCGGCCGTTCATCTTGGGATCAGCGCAGAGACCGGGAATCAGCGAAGTCCTTTGCACCGCACCCGGACCGAGTCGCTTCGACCCCAGTACTTCGGACAGAGAGGAAGCCTGCGGCGATGAACCCCGACGGGAATTCAGCGGACGACGGCACAGTGCGGCACAGCCAGCTGGAGCAAGCGATCACGCGGATCTGGGAGGACGTTCTGCGCCTTGACGGGCTCACCACCGAGGACGACTTCTTCGAGCTGGGCGGGCATTCGCTGACCGCGTCGCAGGTCATTTCCCGGATGCGCCGCTCCCTGGAGGTCGAGGTACCGCTCGCGGTCTTCTTCCAGTTCCCCACCATCGGCGGGCTCGCGGCCTACGCGCAGCGCCAGGGGGGTGTCCGCTAGCGTGCAGCAGGACTTCTCGCCGCTCTCGTCGGCGCAGCAACGGCTCTGGTTCTTCTGGCAGTTGCGGCCCGACGGCAGTGAGTACAACGTACCGAAGGCCACCCGGCTGCGCGGCGGACTCGACGCGCCCGCCCTTGAGCGGTCGATCGCCCACCTGGTCGCCCGGCACGCCCAGCTCCGCGCCACCTTCCCGACCGTGGACGGCGCGCCGGTGCTGCGGATCGCGCCGCACGCCACCGTGCCGCTGACCCCGGTCGACCTCACCGACCTGCCGGGCGCCGCACGCGAACGCGCACTGGCGGCGGAGGTGGACCGGGCGGCGCTGGCGCCCTTCGACCTGGTCAACGGGCCGGTGTTCCGGGCCCGGTTGATCAAGTTGGCCGCCGACGAGCACGTCCTGGTGCTCGCCTTCCACCACATCGTGGTCGACGGCTGGTCGCTGGGGATCGTCGAACGCGACCTGGCGGCGGGCTATGCGGCCGAGCTGGCCGGCACCGCGCAGGCGCCCGAGAAGTCCACGGCGGCCTACGACTACCGGGACTATGTCGCCGACGAGCAGCGGATGTTGGCCGGCTCTCGGCGCGTCGAGGCGCTGGCCTACTGGCGCGACCAGCTCGCCTGCGCGCCGCCACAGCTCCAACTGCCCACCGACTGGCCGCATCCGCAGCTTCCGAGCCACCAGGGGGACACCAGCTCCTTCCTGGTCTCCCCCCAACTCGGCCAACAGGCCCAGGCGCTGGCCACCCGCACCCGGGTCACCAGGTTCGTCGTACTGCTCAGCGCGTACGCGGCGCTGCTGTCCCGGCTGACCGCCACCGAGGAGGTGGTGATCGGCGTGCCGGTCAGCGGGCGCACCACGCTGGAGGTCGAGGGCGTCGTCGGGCTGTTCGTGAACATGCTGCCGCTCTGCGTCCGGGTGCGGCCCGGGATGACCTTCGTCGAGCTGCTGCACCACGTGCGGGACACCTTCCTGGCCGGCTACGAGTACCAGGACCTGCCCTTCCAGCAGGTGGTGGAGGAGCTCCAGCCCGAGCGCCTGACCTCGCGCCACCCGGTCTTCCAGAGCGTCTTCACCTACGAGGACGCGGCGGCCGGCGCCGACTCGGCACTGGCCGGGCTGCAGACCAGCCCGGTGCCGATCCGGATCGAGACCGCCAAGTTCGAGCTCACCCTGCACCTGGCGTGGAGCGCCGAGCGGGTCGAGGGCTGGATGGGCTTCCAGAGCGACCTCTTCGACGCGCGCACCGCCGAGCTGCTCGGCGAGCGCTACGTGCGCCTGCTGTCGGCCGCGCTGGCCGCGCCCGAGGAGACGGTGGCCCGGCTGCCGCTGCTGGGCGCCCGCGAGGAGCGCACTGTCCTGTCCGGCGGCGGCGAACCGCCCGCCCCCGGGGCCGAGTGCGTGCACCTGCTGGTGGCACGCCGGGCCCGCGAGCGGCCGACCGCCGTCGCCGTCCGCTGCGCCGAACAGGAGCTCAGCTACGCCGAGTTGGATCGTCAGGCCGAGCTGATCGCGGCGCGGCTGCGCGCCGCCGGCGCGCGACCCGGGAGCCTGGTGGCCACCTGCCTGCCGCGCGGCGCCGACCTGGTGGTCGCCGAGCTGGCCATCCTCAAGAGCGGCGCCGGCTACCTGCCGCTGGACCCGGCGAACCCGCCGTCCCGGCTGGCCGCCATCCTCACCGAGGCCGCGCCGCTGCTGACCCTCACCGACCGCCGGCGCAGCGCTCTGGTCGGCGCCGGCGCGCTCCTCACGCTGGAGGAGGTCCGCGCGGACGTCGCCGCGGACAGCCGCACCGCGGCCGAGCAGGCCGGTCCCGGCGACCTCGCCTACGTGATCTACACCTCCGGCTCCACCGGCACACCCAAGGGCGTGATGGTCGAGCACCGGTCGCTGGCCAACCTGGTCGCCTGGCACCGCCGGGAGTTCGACCTCGGTCCCGGCGATCGGACCACCCTGATCGCCGCCCCCGGCTTCGACGCCTCGGTCTGGGAGATCTGGCCCGCGCTGAGTGCCGGCGCCACGCTGGAGGTGCCGGACGCCGAGACAGTGCTGTCCCCGCACGACCTGACCGCCTGGCTGGTCGCACGCGAGGTGACCAGCTGCTTCGTGCCCACCCCGCTGATCGAGCGGATGGCCGAGGCGGCATGGCCGGACGCCGGCGCGCCGCGCACCGTGCTGACCGGCGGCGACCGCCTGCACGGCGTCGGGTCGCGGGAGCTGCCCTTCCGCCTGGTCAACAACTACGGGCCGACCGAGAGCACGGTGGTCGCCACCTCCGGGACGGTCCGCACCGACCTGGCCGGCCGCGGCGCCCTGCCGGACATCGGGCGCCCGATCCCGGGCGTGGAAGTGTACGTGCTGGACCAGGAGTTGGGCCCGGTGCCGACCGGGATGCCGGGCGAGCTGTACCTCGGCGGGATCGCGCTGGCCCGCGGCTACCTGGGCCGGCCCGAGCTGACCGCCGACCGCTTCGTGCCGCACCCGTTCAGCCGCACCCCCGGCGCCCGGCTCTACCGCACCGGCGACCTGGTCCGGCTGCGCGCCGACGGCAGCCTCGACTTCCTCGGCCGCAACGACCACCAGCTGAAGATCCGCGGCTTCCGGATCGAGGCCGGCGAGATCGAGAACGTGCTGCGCGCCCATCCGGGCGTCCGGGACGCCGTCGTCACCGCCACCGGCACCGGCACCGGCACCGGCACCGGCACCGAACCGGCCCTGGCCGCGTACCTGGTGCTCGCCGACCCGGCCGCCGCTCCGGACCGCGACGAGCTGCACGCGCACGTCGGGCGCCGACTGCCCGGCTACATGCGCCCGCACGAGTACCTGCTGCTGCTCGAACTGCCGCTGACGGCCAACGGCAAGGTGGACCGCGCGGCGCTGGCCGAGCACGCGGTGCCGCTGGCCGGCCGTCCGGCGGCCGAACGCGGCGCGGCCGCGCCGTGGGAGCGCGAGATCGCCGCCGTCTGGGCCAGGGCGCTGGGGCACGACAGCTTCGGCCCGCAGGACAACTTCTTCGACATCGGCGGCCACTCGCTGCTGCTGGCAGCCGTACGGGAGTTGCTGGCACAGGAGTTGGCGCGCGAGGTGACGATCCTGACGCTCTTCGAGCACCCCACCGTGGCCGCTCTGGCGCAGCACCTCGGCGCCACCGAGGCCGCGCGCGCCACGGTCGCCACCCCCGACGCACCCGCCGCCGACGCGGCGGCAGCACGCCTCAAGCGCGGAAACGCCCGGCTGCGGGCGATGCGCACCCAGAACCGTGGAAGGACTGACTCTTGAGCGGCAACGGCATCGGCATCGGCATCGGTGAGGACATCGAGCACGCCGAGGACAACGACACGCACATCGCGATCGTCGGCATGGCCTGCCGGCTCCCGGGCGCCTCGACGCCCGAGGAGTACTGGGCGAACCTGGTCGCCGGCGTGGACTCGGTGCGCCCCTTCACCGCGCAGGAGCTCCAGGAGTGGGGCCAGGACCCGGAGTTGCTCAACGACCCGCGCTACGTCCCGATGCACGGATCGGTCGACGGCATCGGGGAGTTCGACGCCGAGTTCTTCCAGTTCTCCGGCCGCGACGCCACCCTGCTCAACCCGCAGCACCAGCTCTTCCTGGAGTGCGCCTGGGAGGCCCTGGAACGGGCCGGCTACGACCCGCGCGCCACGCCCGGCACGGTGGGCGTCTACGCCGGAGCGGGCCGCAACGGCTACGCCTCGGTGGTCCAGTCCCAGGCGGACCGCTTCCCCGGCGTGGACGACCTCGCGCTCAACCTGGCCAACGAGCCCGAGCACCTGTCCACCCGGGTGTCCTACAAGCTCGGCCTGACCGGGCCCAGCATGGCCGTGATGACCGCCTGCTCGACCTCGCTGGTGGCCGTCCACGAGGCGAGCCGGGCGCTGCTGGCCGGCGAGTGCGACGTCGCGCTGGCCGGCGGCGTCTCGCTGCGCCTGCCGCGCTCGGGCTACTGGTACCGGGAGGGCGGCACCATGTCGCCGGACGGGCGCTGCCGCACCTTCTCCTGGAACGCCCGCGGCATCGTGGCCGGCGACGGCGCCGGGGTCGTCGTGCTGCGCCGCGCGCAGGACGCGATCGACGACGGCGACCACGTGCACGCCGTGATCCGCGGCTCCGCCGTCAACAACGACGGGCACCAGCGCGCGGGCTTCACCGCACCCGGCGTGCGCGGCCAGGCGGAAGTGATCCGGCTGGCGCACGCGGCGGCCGAGGTGAGCCCCGCGTCGATCTCCTACGTCGAGGCGCACGGCACCGGGACCCCGGTCGGGGACCCGATCGAGGTCACCGCGCTGACCCAGGCGTTCCGCACGGTCCCGGTGGCGGACGGCTCGGTCGCGCTGGGCTCGGTCAAGACGAACATCGGCCACACGGACACCGCCGCCGGCGTCGCCGGGCTGATCAAGACCGTGCTCGCGCTGGAGCACCGGACCATCCCCGCCACGCTGCACTTCGACGGCCCCAACCCGGCCGTCGACTTCACCGACACCCCCTTCACCGTGCCCACCGAGACCCGTAGTTGGGAGTCGGACGGCGCGCCGCGACGGGCCGGGGTGAGCTCCTTCGGGATCGGCGGGACGAACGCGCACGTGGTGCTGGAGGAGGCGCCGCGCGCCGCCGCCCCGGCCGCGCCGACCGGCGGCCAGCTGCTCGTGCTCTCCGCCCGGTCGCCCCAGGCGCTGGACACGATGGCCCTGCGGCTGGCCGAACACCTTTCCCGGAACCCCGAGTTGCCACTCACCGAGGTCGCCTGGACGCTGCAGACCGGACGGCACGGCTTCGCCCACCGCCGGTACGTGGTCTGCACCGACCACGCGCAGGCGATCGAGGCGCTGACGGCCGCCGCTCCCGCCCGCCCCGGCGCGGCCCCCGCCCTGAGCCCCGAGGCCCTGCTGAGCGAGCTGGACCGGGTGGCGGCCGGCGGCCTGCCGGAGGGCGAACTCGCCTCGCTGCTCGACACGGTGGGACGCCTGTGGCAGGACGGGACGGCGATCGACTGGTTCCGCCTGCACGGCGAGACCGTGCACCGCCGCGCCCTGCTGCCCAGCTACCCGTTCGAGCGACGGCAGCACCTGGTCAAGCCGGCGCCGTTCGCCCGCGCGGACGCCGCCGCACCCGCCGAGGCACCGGCCGCTCCGGCCACGCCGGCCGCTCGGATCGCCGACGCCTCCGTCGAGGAGCAACTCGCGCTGCTCTTCGGCAAGGTGCTGGGTGACAGCGAGGACATCGCCGAGCGGGACTTCTTCGAACTCGGCGGCGACTCGCTGAGCGCCGTCCAGCTGCTCTCGCTGGTCGAGGACGCCTTCGGGGTCGCGCCGCCGATGGAGGCGATCTTCGACGCCCCGACGGTCCCGGAGTTCGCCGCGGTCGTCGTGGACCTGCTGAACACCCTGAACGCCACCGCGGCGGACAGCGACACCCGGGAGACCTCGTGACGCACACAGAACAGGACGCCGGGCGGACCGTGATCGCGCCGGCGTCGTTCGCCCAGCGGCGGCTGTGGTTCCTGGACCACTTCACCAACGGCAACAGCGCCTACAACCTGGTCTCGGCGCTGCACCTCCAGGGCCCGCTGGACACCGGCGCCCTGCACCGCTCGCTGCAGCGGATCACCGACCGGCACGAGACGCTGCGGACCACCTTCCTGGTCGAGGACGGCGAGCCCTACCAGCGCATCGCGCCCGCCCACGCCCTCGCCCTGCCGGTCACCGACCTGACGGCGGTCCCGGCGCCGGAGCGGATCGCCAGGGCCACCGCGCTCGTCGAGGCCGACACCCTGCGCGAGTTCGACCTCACCCGGGGACCGCTGATCCGCACCAGCCTGCTGCGGCTGGACGCCGAGGAGCACGTCCTCTCGGTGGTCTGCCACCACAGCATCTGCGACGGCTGGTCGATGGGCCGCTTCCACCTGGAGCTGTCCGCGCTCTACACCGCCGAGTTGACCGGCATCGACGCCCAACTCGACCCGCTGCCAATCCAGTTCGGCCAGTACGCCGAGCTGGAGCGCAAGGAGCTGCTCAGCCTGCGGGCGCAGGAGTCGCTGACCCGGCTGCGGGAGCGGCTGGCCGGGGCGCCGGCCGTGCTCGAACTCCCCACCAGCTTCCCGCGACCCGCCGTCCAGGGCTACGCCGGGGCGACCTTCGACCTGGCCCTGGAGCCGGAGCTCTGGCAGGCCACCGCGCGCACCGCCCGGCAGCACCGGGTCACCCCGTTCATGACCCTGCTCTCCGCCTTCGCGGTGCTGCTCTCCCGACTCTGCGGCACGCAGGACCTGGTGATCGGCAGCCCGTCCGCCGGACGCACCGGCACGGCCGTCGAGCCGCTGATCGGGATGTTCGTCAACACCCTGCCGCTGCGCCAGGACCTGTCCGGCGACCCCGACTTCGCCGAGCTGCTGCTGCGCACCCGGCGCGGCACGCTGGCCGCCTTCGGCGACCAGGGCGTTCCGCTGGAACAGCTGGTGACCGCACTGGAGTTGGACCGCACGGCCAGCCACGACCCGCTGTTCCAGACCATGTTCGCCCTCCAGCAGCCGGCCTCCGTCCCGCAGTTGGACGGGCTGTCGGCGCAGATCCTGCCGGTCCGCCCGCCGACGACCTTCACCGACCTGTGGCTGGAGATCCGCCCGAGCGGGGACGGCGCGGTCGCCACCTTCCGCTACCGGACCGAGCTCTTCGACGCACCGACCGTGCAGCGCATCGCGCAGCAGTACCGGAACCTGCTGCGGGCCGCCGTCGACGCGCCGCAGACGAAGGTCTCCGCGCTCTCGCTGCTCGGCCGGGAGGAGGCCGAGGAGATCCTGCACCGGTGGAGCCGGACCGACGAGCCGCACCCCTGGGACGGTCCGGTCCACCAGCTGATCGAGCACCAGGCCGCCCGCACGCCGGAGGCGACCGCGGTGGTCTTCGAGTCCACCCGGCTGAGCTACGCGCAACTGAGCGCCCGGACCCGGCGGATCGCCCGGCGGCTGGCCGAGCAGGGGGCGAGCCCGCGCTCGGTGGTCGCACTCTGCCTGCCGCGCGGCGTCGAGCTGCTGCCCTCGATCCTGGCCGTGCTCAGCGGCGGCGGCGCCTACCTGCCGCTGTCACCCGAGGACCCGCCGGGGCGCCTCGCCCGTCTGGTCCAACTGTCGGGCGCCACCCACGTGCTGACCACCGCCGAGCTGTCCGGCGCCTTCGCGCAGGCCGGCGTCCCGGTGCTGGCGGTGGACGCCGACGCGTCCCCGGAGGCCGCCGAGGCCGCCGAGGCCGCCGTCCCGGTCGAGGTGGCGCCGGACGACCTGGCGTACGTGATCTACACCTCCGGCTCCACCGGCGAGCCGAAGGCGGTGGGCGTCCCGCACCGCGGGCTGGCCAACCGCATCCACTGCCTACAGGACTCCCAGCACCTGACGCCCGAGGACCGGGTGCTCCAGAAGACCCCGTACACCTTCGACGTCTCGGTGCAGGAGCTGCTCTGGCCGCTGACGGTCGGCGCCACGCTGGTGGTCGCCGAGCCGGGCGGGCACCGGGACCCGGCCTACCTGGTCGACCTGATCGAGCGCGAGGCGATCACCACGGTGCACTTCGTGCCGCCGATGCTGGAGGTCTTCCTGGAGGAGCCCGACCTGCACCGGTGCGCCTCCCTGACGCGGGTGATGTGCAGCGGCCAGGCGCTGCCCGCCCAGCTCAGGGACCGCTGCCTGGACCGGCTGCCGGTGCGGCTGTCCAACTTCTACGGCCCCACCGAGGCCTCGATCGAGGTCACCGAGTGGGAGTGCCCGCCGCGGACGCCCGGCTCGGACGGCCCGCGCGACGCCCGGGTGCCGATCGGGCGCCCGATCGCCGGCGTCGAGGTGTACGTCCTGGACGACCTGCTGCGCCCGGTGCCGGTCGGCATACCCGGTGAGCTGTTCCTCGGCGGCGTCGCGCTGGCCCGCGGCTACCTGGGCCGGCCCGAGCTGACCGCCGACCGCTTCGTCCCGCACCCCTACAGCCGCACCCCCGGCGCCCGGCTCTACCGCACCGGCGACCTGGTGCGCTGGCGGGCCGACGCGACCATCGACTTCCTGGGCCGCAACGACCACCAGCTGAAGATCCGCGGCTTCCGGATCGAGCCCGGCGAGATCGAGAACGCCCTGCGCAGCCACCCCGGCGTCCAGGACGCCCTGGTCACCACCACCCTCGCCACCACCCCGGGGTCCGAACCCGCCCTGACCGCCTACCTGGTGAGGATCGGGACAGCCGGGCAGGACGGCCCGGACGAGGAGGCGTTCACGGCCGCGCTGCGCGAGTGGCTGCGCGACCGGCTGCCCCGGTACATGGTCCCCGGCCAACTCGTCGTGCTGCCGCGCTTCCCGCTCAACCCGAGCGGCAAGGTCGACCGCGCGGCCCTCCCGCTCCCCCGGCAGGCCCGCCCCGAGCAGCTGGTGGGTCCGCGCGACGAGCTGGAGCGGACCCTGAGCGACATCTGGAGCCAGGTGCTGGGACGTGAACAGACCGGTGTCGCCGAGGACTTCTTCGAGATCGGCGGCGACTCGCTGAAGAGCATCCAGGTGGTGCACCGCGCCCGCGAGGCCGGGCTCACGCTCAGCGTCAGCCAGCTCTTCCACCACCCCACGGTCGAGGAACTCGCCGCCCAGCTACGGCAGAAGGCAGCGCAGTGACCAGACGCTGGCTGCTGCGGTTCCCGCCGCGCCCGCAGGCCCGGGTGCGCCTGCTCTGCCTGCCCGGGGCGGGCGCGGCCGCCGCGATGTTCCGCTCCTGGTTCGAGCTGCTGCCGCCCGAAGTGGAGGTCTGCGCCGTCCAGTTGCCCGGCCGCGGCGCCCGGCTGCGGGAGGCGCCGTACACCGCGATGGAGCCGCTGGCCGACGCGCTGGCCCAGGCGGTGCTGGCCGAACCGCCGCTCCCGACGGTGGTCTTCGGGCACAGCCTGGGCTCGGTCATCGGCTTCGAGCTGGCCGACCGGCTGAGCCGCGACCCCGCGCGAACCCCGCTCGCGCTGGTGGCGGCCGCGCACCGGGCCCCGCGGCTCGGCAGCGCAGGCCTGCCGTACCACCTGCTGCCCGATCCGGATCTCGCCGAGGTGATGGTCCAACTCGGCGGCACCCCCCGGGAGGTGCTGGCCAGGCCGGAGCTGCTGCGACTGGCGCTGCCCTCGATCCGGGCGGACTTCGAGCTGGACCACGGCTACCGCTACAAGGCGCGGGCGCCGCTGGCCGTCCCGATCAGCGTCTTCGGCGGCACCGCGGACAGCACCGTATCGGAGCCCGAACTCGCCGCCTGGAGCGCCCACACGAGCACCGCCTTCAGCCTGCGGATGCTCCCCGGGGACCACTTCTTCCCCACCGGCCCGAGCGGCCCCGAGATGCTCGCGCAGATCCGCGCGGACCTCTTCCAGCACGTCTGACCAGGCCAGGGCGTGTCTCGTAATTCCCGCCGGGCGCGCGACGCCGGGCATCCCGCCTGGACGCACCGCCGAGCCACCCAAGTACGACCCAGTACGAGGGCGACTCGGCGGCACGCCCAGCCGGGCGCCCAACGCCGTGCGCTGATCCGACGCGAATTACGAGACACGCACTGGCCACCCAACACGCAAGGAGAGCCGAGATGTTCGAGGACGGCGACGACCGCCCGTACCTCGTGGTGCGCAACCACGAGGAGCAGTACTCCGTCTGGCCCGAGGGCAGCGCGCTGCCGGCCGGCTGGGAGGGCGTCGGGGTGAGCGGCGACAAGGCCGTCTGCCTGGCCCACATCAAGGAGATCTGGACCGACCTGCGCCCGCTCAGCCTGCGCTGACATCGCCGTTACGAGGAGTGGAACAAGTACCGTGCAGTCCGAACTCTGCCTTCACCAGATATTCGCGGCCCAGGCGGCCCTGCGCCCGGACGCGCCGGCCCTGTCCGACCCGGACGAGGAGCTGACGTACCGTCAACTCGACGAGCGAGCGGACCGGCTCGCGGCCGCGATCCTGAGCCGCGTGCCCGGCCCCGGCGCGCGGGTGGGCCTGCACCTGCGCCGCGGCAACGCGGTGGTGGTGGCGATCCTGGCGGTGCTGAAGGCCGGTTGCAGCTATGTGCCGCTCGACCCGTCCTACCCGGCGGACCGGGTGCGCTTCATGGCCGAGGACGCCTCGGTCGACCTGGTGCTGACCGACACCGACCACGGCACCGGCTCCGCCCCCGCCGTGGGCGAGTTGCTGCCCCTGGACGCCGCCCTCTGGGCGCCGCACGCGCCCCGGGTCGGCGAGGTCACCGTGACGCCGGACGCGCCGGCCTACGTCATCTACACCTCGGGCTCCAGCGGCACGCCCAAGGGGGTCGAGGTCTCGCACCGCAACGTGACGGCCCTGCTGGCGGCCTGCGACCGGGTGCTGGAGCTCGACCACGAGGACGTGTGGACGCTCTTCCACTCGTACTGCTTCGACTTCTCGGTCTGGGAGCTGTGGGGGGCACTCGCGCACGGCGCCAAGCTCGTCGTGGTGCCGGCCGAGGTGGCCCGGCTGCCCGAGTCGACGCTGGAGCTGCTGCGCGCCGAGCGCGTGACCGTCCTCAACCAGGTGCCCTCGGTCTTCCGCTACCTCTCCCGGGCGGGCACCGACGTGCTGGACGACGACGAGTCGCCCGAGCCGCTCGCGTTGCGCTACGTGATCTTCGGCGGCGAGGTGGTGGACGTCGACGCGGTCCGCGAGTGGCGCCAGTTCCACGGCACCGCAACCGGGTTCGTCAACATGTACGGCATCACCGAGACCACCGTCTTCTCCACCTACCGGCACCTGCTCGCGGCCGAGATGGACGCGCCGGTCGGCTCGCCGGTGCGCCCGGGAGACCCCGACCCGGCGCTCAACATCGGACTGCCGCTGGAGGGCTTCGAGTTGGCCCTGCTCGCCGAGGACGGCTCGCCGACCCCGCTCGGCGAGATCGGCGAAATCCACCTCGCCGGGCCGCAGTTGGCGATCGGCTACCTGGACCGCCCGGAGCTGACGGCCGAGCGCTACCCGCTGCTCGCGCCGGCCGGCGGGACCCCGCGCCGCTACTACCGCAGCGGCGACCTCGGGGTGGCCCGGGCGGACGGCAGCATCGAGTACGCCGGGCGCGCGGACGACCAGGTCAAGGTGAACGGGTACCGGATCGAGATCGGCGAGGTGGAGTCGGCGCTGCGCAGCGCGCCCGGCGTGGCCGACCTGGTGGTGGTGCCCACCACCAGCCGGATCGGCGAACGCCAGCTGGTGGCCTTCTACACCGTCCCCGACGGCATCGCGGCGGACGGCGTGGCCGAGCCGCTGGCCGCCCACGCCAGGGCCGCGCTGCCGGTCTTCATGGTCCCCGGCCGGTTCGTCCACGTGCCCGCGCTGCCACTGAGCCCCTCGGGGAAGACCGACAAGCGCGCGCTCGCCGCGCAGCTCTGACCCGCACCCCCGAGGAGGACGAATGGACCGATCCGTGCCGTCGCAGCAGCTCCCGCTGTCGGTCACCCAGGAGGCGATGTGGGTGACCTGGCAGCTCGACCCCGCCAAGTGGGAGCACGTCATCCCGCTGGCGCTGGAGGTCACCGGCTCCCTGGACCTGCCGCGGCTCCGGGCCGCCTGCGCCCAGCTCTTCCGGCACCACCCCGCGCTGCGGGCCCGGGTGCGGCGCGGCGCGGACGGGATGTGCCTGGACTGGGCCGATACCGACGCACCCGCGGTGACGGTCCGGACGGTCGACGCCCCGCGGGAGGACGCGCTCGCGGCGGCGCGGATCCCGTTCGACCTGGACCGCGGTCCGCTCTCCCGGGTGGAGCTGCTGCACGGCCCGGACTGGACCGTGCTGCTGATCACGGTCCACCACATCATCCTGGACGGCACCTCGACACCGGTCCTGCTCGACGACCTGCGCCGGGCCTACGCGGGCGAGGAGTTGGCACCCCCGCAGGAGCTCGCGCCGCTGCTGGCGCACGCCCGGCGCTCGCGCGAGGCGGCCGAGGGTGCGAGCGGCGAGCCGCTGCGCGGATACTGGCGCGACACGCTGGCGGGGCTGCCGCCGGCCCGCACGCTGCCGGTGTCCGACGACCGCGAGCAGCTTCTTCGGGTTCCCGAACCGTTCTCGATGGAACCGGAGTTGACCCGGAAGGTGCGCGAACTGGCCCGGGAGCTGGGCGTCTCGTACTTCATCGTCATGCTCGGCGCGCTGTTCGTCACCCTGCACCACCACACCGGCAGCGACGACCTGATCGTCTCCGCTCCCTACCATGGCCGCCCCGAACGGGAGTTGAAGGGACGGGTGGGCTTCTTTGTCAACGTCCTGCCGTTCCGCCTGCGGCTGCGCGCCGCGGACAGCTACCAGCAGCTGGTGCAGGAACTTCGGTCGACCGTGCGCGCCGGCCTGCGGCACGCCGCCCTTCCGCTGCCGGCGATCCTGCGCTCGGCGCACCTGCTGGGCCCGGACGCCCGTGCGCAGACCCACCAGGTGGTCTTCGAGTACTGGGACACGGCCGCCACGGACGGGCTCGACGTCTACGACTTCGAGCTCGCCGGCGGCGGTTCGCGCTGCACCCTCAGCATGCTCGACTCGACGGACGTGGCCGACTACCGGCTCATCGTGCAGCTGACCGAGGGCAGCACCGGCAGCCGGATGCTCTGGAAGGACGCGACCGGCTCGGTCGGGCCCGCCGCCACCGACGCGCTGACGCGGGACTACCTGGCGGTGGTGGCCGACATGGTGGCCGACCGGCACCGCACGCTCGCCGAGGCGACCGCGCTGCTGCCCGCCGTCCACCGCCCGGCCGCCACCACCACCACCACCACCGAGCCCGAGAAGGCCGCGATCCGCACCAGCGTCTCGGAGACGGTGGCGCCGCTCGCCGAGATCTGGAGCCGGGTGCTGCGCATCGCGGACATCTCGGCCGACGACTCGTTCTTCGAACTGGGCGGACACTCCCTGCTGGCCGCCACCCTGCTGACCCGGATCACCAAGCGACTGGGCGTCGAGCTGTCGGTGCGCGACCTGTTCGGCCACCCACGGCTCGGCGACCTCGCCGAGCTGATCGACGCCCGCCGCGCGAGCGCCCCCGAGGCCACCGAGGACGCGGCCGAACCGGACGCCGAGCCGGCCGGCGGCACCTTCCCCGCCTCCGGCTTCCAGGAGGGCATCTGGCTCGCCGAGCGGCTGGACCCGGCCCACGCCAGGTACCACATCCCGCTCTACTGGAGCGTCCAGGGCGAGCTGGACCCGGACCGGCTGCGCGCCGCGCTCGCCGCTCTGGTGGCCCGCCACGAGATCCTGCGGACCCGCTTCGTCGACCTCGACGGCCGCCTGCACCAGGAGGTCGCCGAGCCGTGGGCCCCCGCCCTGGAGGAGGCGGAGCTGCCAGGGGCGACCGAGGCGGAGCAGCACACGTGGCTGCGCAGCTGGTCCGAGGCCGCCGCAGCTGCGTTCGCGCCGGCCGCCGGACGCCTGCTGGCGGCCGGGCTCTTCACCCTGCCGGACGGCGGCCGGGTGCTCGCGCTCTGCGTGCACCACCTGGTCCTGGACGGGGAGTCGGTCCCGGTCCTGATCCGCGAGCTGGAGCTGTGCCACCAGCAGACCGGCGCCGGCTCGGCGCCGCCCCTGCCGCCCGCCCGCCAGTACCGCGAGCTGGTCCGCTCCCAGCAGGACGGCCCCGGCCGGGTGCGGGCGACCGTCGACCTGGCGTACTGGTCCACCCACCTGGCCGGCGCGCCCAGCTCGCTGGACCTGGCCGAGCCGGGACAGCCCGGCAGCGTCCGGCTGCCGCTGGCGGCCGGGCTGGCCGAGCGGCTGCTCCCGCTCCAGGCGCAGCGCAGGGCCTCGCGCTTCATGGTCACCGCGGCGGCGCTGGCCGCCGTGCTGCACCGCTGGTCCGGCGCGGCCGACCTGACCTTCGGCATCCCGGTGGCGAACCGGTCCGCCGGCGCCTTCGGCGACGTGGTCGGCCCCTGCCTGAACACCCTGGTGCTGCGCTCGCGCTGCACCGCCGGGACGACCTTCGCGGACCTGCTGGAGGCCACCCGCGAGGAGGTCATCGCGGCCTTCGAGCACCAGAGCGCCCCGTTCGACGAGGTGGTCCGCGCGCTGCGGCCCGCCCGCTCGCCCGGCCGGACGCCGTTCGTCGACTGCCTGCTCAACAGCGTCAGCACCACCCGGTGGTCCGCCGCCCTGGGCGGGGCGCGGCTGGTCTCGCTCGACCACGAGCTGCAGGACGAGGAGACCAACAAGTTCGGCCTCACCGTGACCCTCGCCGAGACCGGCGGCGCCCTCCAGGGGGCGCTCGCCCACCGCGGCGACTACCTCGGCTCCGCCGACGCCGCGCGGCTGGCCGGCGACCTCGCCGCCGTCCTGAACGGCTTCCCCGACCTCCTCCCCCAGCCGGTGCTCACACCCCGGCCGACCGAGACGAGCTGACCCCCGTGAAGAGCTTCCGCTTCGGCGTCAACCTGGTGCCGCCCGCCCGACGCGAGCAGTGGTGGGAGAGCTGCCGCACCGCCGAGCGCCTCGGCTACGACGTCATCGCCGTACCCGACCACCTCGGCGTGCCGTCCCCCTTCCCTGCGATGGTCTCCGCCGCCGCCGCGACCGAGCGGGTCCGGCTGACCGCGTTCGTCCTCAACAGCGCGTTCTGGAACCCCGTGCTGCTGGCCCGGGACGTGCTGACCGCGGACGGCCTCACGGACGGCCGGGTGGAGGTGGGCCTGGGGACCGGCTACGTGCGCGCGGAGTTCGAGAAGGCCGGCTTCGACTGGGGCACCGCCGGAAGCCGGGTCGGGCGCCTGGAGCAGACCGCCGGCGAGCTGCGCGGGCTGCTCGCCGAGCCGCGCGCCCTGGGCTTCGCCGAGCCGCCGGCCCGGCTCCCGCTGCTGATCGGCGGCAACGGCGACCGGGTGCTGCGGCTGGCCGCGCGGCAGGCGGACATCGTCTCGTTCTCCGGCGCCGTGCTGGCGCCCGGCTCGGCGCGCGGCACCCTGCAGCTGATCGACGCCGAGGCGATGGACGAGCGGGTGCGGTTCTTCGAGCAGGCGGCGGGAGATCGCGCCGACCAGGTCGAGCGCAACGTCCTGGTCCAGACGGTGCTGGTGACACCCGACCGGTCGGACGCCGCTCAGAGTGCCCGCCGGCGCCTGCCGTACCTCAGCGCGGCCCAGATCCTCGACGTGCCCACCCTGCTGCTCGGCACGCCGGAGCAGATCGCGGCCACGCTGCTGGAGCGCCGGGAGCGCTACGGCTTCTCCTACGTCTGCGTGCAGGAGCGCGACATGGCCGCCTTCGCCCCGGTCGTCGAGCTGCTGTCCGGCCGCTGACCGTCGGCCGGCCGACCGCCGACCGACGGCCGACCGGGGTGTGAACGTGGTCACACCCCGGTCACCCCGAACTGCCCCTCCAGATGGCCGAAAAGGCTCTCTGCGGGCCCCTCGTCCCGACCCGGCCCCGGACCGCTGAGCGGGCAACCTGCCACCCGGTCCGTGGTCCGCAGAAAACTGGCGCTACCTTGGCTAACCTGTCGCGGGCCGCGTGGTCGACCTTGGCAGGCGACGCAACCGTTCAGCGGAACAGGGCGTGTAGTTAACCAGACTGCCGCGCTCCGGATCCGGACGGCTCTGTCGAGACCGCCGGGGCCCCGGCCGACTGGATGAGGGAGAGCGCGTGACGGGTCAGCAGCGGTCGTCGGACCGGTCGAGGAGTGAGGGCACGCAGGCATGACCGATATACAGCTGGACAGGTCCCGGTCGGGGCGGCGTGCCAAGGGCGGCCCGGCCCCGCTGCCGGCCGCGGCCACCGGTGGCCGTGCCGCCGCCCGCAAGGGCCGCAAGAAGCCCCGCCGGGCGCTGCGGGTCCTCGCCTTCACCAGCGCGGGTGTGGTGCTGGTGACCGCGGGCGTCGGCGCGTTCGTGTACGAGAAGCTGAGCGGGAACATCAAGAGCTCCGCGCTGTTCGCCGGCACCACGGGCGACGCCGGCCACGAGAAGCCGGACGCCTTCGGCCGCACCCCGCTCAACATCCTGGTGATCGGCTCGGACAGCCGCGACAACGCCGCCGACTGCGCGATCGGCGGCGACTGCGGCCCCGGCGCCAACGCCGACGTCGAGATGGTCCTGCACGTCTCCGCCGACCGCAGCAACGCCACCGTCATGAGCATCCCGCGCGACACCATGACCCAGCTGCCGGCCTGCACCGACACCCAGCACCACACCAACATGAAGGCCCAGTACGGCCAGATCAACAGCACCCTGGACTACGGCCCCGGCTGCACCGTGGCCGCCGTCCACCAACTCTCCGGCATCCCCATCGACCACTTCATCACCGTCGACTTCACCGGCGTCGTACAGATGTCCGACGCGGTCGGCGGCGTGCCGATCTGCGTCAGCGACAACGTCTACGACCCCGACTCCCACCTCAAGCTCAAGGCCGGCACCCACACCCTCAAGGGCATGGCCGCCCTGATGTTCGTCCGCTCCCGCCACGGCTTCGGCGACGGCAGCGACCTGGGCCGCACCGTCTCCCAGCACATGTTCATCGGCGCCATGGTCCGCCAGCTCAAGAGCGCCGGCACCCTGGCCGACCCCACCGCCGTCTACTCACTGGCCAACGCCGCCACCAAGGCACTGACCGTCGACACCGGCCTCAGCGGCATCCCCCAGCTGGTCGGCCTCGCCGACGACCTCAACAAGGTACCCGCCGACCGGATCACCTTCACCACCATGCAGAACCTCCCCGACCCCAAGGACGCCGCCCGCGTCGTCGTCGCCCCCGCCGCCAAGAACCTCTTCGACGCCATCAGCAACGACCAGTCACTCACCACCGGCAGCGGCGACAAGTCCAGCGCCGCCGCCCAGGCCACCGCCGCCGCCGCCGCACCCGCACCCGCCGCCCCCGCCGCCCCCACACCCGCCGCACCGGCCGCCGGGGCCGGCGCGCCGAAGAAGGACATCGCCGTCCACGTCAAGAACGGCAGCGGGACGGCCGGCCGGGCGGGCGAGGTCGCCACCGCCCTGAAGGCCGCCGGCTACAGCAGCGCCAGCACCGCCACCAACGGCCCCGCCGCCGCGAAGAGCGTCGTCACCTACACCGCCGGCCACGAGGCCGACGCCCAGGAGGTCGCCGCCTCGGCGGGCCTGCCCGCCACCGCGGTCGAGGCCGGCGAGGGCCCGGGGATCACGCTGGTGATCGGCGCCGACTGGACCAGCGGGACCACGTTCAGCGGCGGCGCGGCCTCGTCCGGCGGAGCCGCGGCGGCACCCGCCCCCGTCGACACCCAGGCCGCCCTGAGCGACGCCAGCGCGGCGACCGCCGACGACAGCAGCAAGTGCGCCCAGGTCAGCCACGATCGCACCGTCAACCTGAACGGCGTCCCGATGACGCCGATCCAGGCCTACGCCAAGAGCACCGACGTGCCGGACTCGGCTCCCTGAGCCGACCCCGTCCGGCCCGCGGCCCGCACACCCTTCACCGGGTGTGCGGGCCGCGGCGTTCTCCCCTGCGGTTACGGGAGGGTCCAGC
The DNA here is from genome assembly GCF_029893355.1 of Kitasatospora sp. MAA4. GTDB lineage: Bacteria > Actinomycetota > Actinomycetes > Streptomycetales > Streptomycetaceae > Kitasatospora. Next base: position 391,048 of record NZ_JARZAI010000002.1, on the reverse strand, counting down.
AGGCGTAGTCGACCCGGCTGCCGTTGCGAAAGAGCTCGGCGCAGAGATCAGCTGTAGGACGGCTCCAGTCGGTCCGAGGCGCGCTCCTCGGCGGGCGTCCGGGAGGCCATCGGCCACTCGTCCTCGCCGGACCGTCCGCGGCCGTCGACGAAGACGCGGCGCAGCAGCACCAGGGTGAGGACCACGTTGACCAGGGCCACCGAGTACGCCTGGTTCTGCAGGGGGTCGAGCTGGTGCTGGGTGAAGCCGGCCAGTTTCGGGACCAGGGCGACCCAGATCCACCACGAGCGCGCAGCGGACCCGGGCCTGACCAGGGAGGCCGTCAGCATCGGCAGGACGACCAGGAGATAGTGGTCGAAGGAAGGCCGGCTGGCGATCAGGGCCGCGAGCATCAGCATGGCGGCGGTCTCCGTCAGCCGGAGCGCCTCGTCCCCGCCGAGGCGCCAGCGCCGCCAGGCCCCGGCGACGAGAGCTACCGCGAGGATCCCGGCCAGGCCCAGCGCGACGGCGTGCGGAACCCCGAGCCTGGGCAGCAGAGTGCCGAGCGAGGCGTCGAAGGGGCGGGCGTACACGTCCTGGCCGTGCAGCAGGAACGGCAGTGTCTTGGTGAAGAACAGGCCTGGCTGCGGCATCATCGCGGCAGCCGCGAGCGAGGCGGCGAGTGGAACAGCGGCCGACACCAGGAAGGCGATCGGCCGCCTGGCTATCAGGAAGAGGACCGCCACCGGGACCAGCATCGGCTTGGTGGCGATCGCCAGTCCGATCACCAGGCCTGCCCAGACCCACCGAGAGCGATGCGCCAGCAGCAGGGCGGCCGGCAGCGCCAGCGCCGAGTAGGCCGTCCAGTTGCCGAGTTGGACGACGTTGCGGAACGGGACCAGGAAGCAGAGCAGCAGGATCCCGAGCGCCGACAGGCGGCTGAGCAGCGGCACCCGGAAGAGCCGCAGCGCGCAGAGCCAGCCGCCCACCACCAGGGCCACCGTCATGATCGGCGCCACCCACTTGAGCTCCGGCCCCGAGAGGTACGACTGCGGCAGCGCGACCAGCACGGCACTCGGGAAGTAGAGGAACCGCTTGTCGGCGTACGGTGCCCCGCCGTCCCGGAAGGTCTGCGCCGCCTTGACGATGAACTGGTCGTCGACCGCGTTCCAGCCGCCGGTCAGATGCGCGTTGACGACCGTGATCCAGAGCATCGGCAGGACGGCGACCAGCAGCGGGAGCGGGGCCCGGGCCCGGAGCCAGGGCCCCAGGTCGGGTATCGCAGACCGTCTCGTTCCCATACCCGCCATGTCCTGTCCCGTCGCTCGGCGCATCGGCCGTGCGGCCTCGAGCATGCTACTCGGCGCCGTAGAGGCCGACGCAGCGGTACTCGCCTCCCCAACTCCGTAGTCAGCTGTCTGACCTTGTGTCAAGGCGTCCTGCGACGGTTGAGCGAGGTGCCGTAGTCGGCGCCTACTGCGCCAGCCGGTCCAGCCACCACGCGAGGTTGTCCCGAACGGTCCGGGTCTCGGGGTGGTCGGGGCCCAACACCCGTACATGGTCGGCCAGCAGCTCCGCGAACGCCACGGCCGCCCCGGCCGCATCCCCGCTCCAACCCCTGCACACCGCAAGGTCGGGTGGTGACCAGCGTCCGGCCGTTCGGGCCGGCGGGCGGCCAGAGGCCGCGCAGGTCGGCCGGGTCGGCCACGTCGTCCAGTACCACCAGCCACCGGCACGGCCTCTCCCCGGCCTTGAGTGCCTTGAGTGCCGTGGGTGCCGTGGGTGCCTTGGGTTGCAGCCAGGAGAGGAAGGAGACGGCGGCGCGTTCCGCGTCGTCGGGGTCGGCCCGGCACAGCTCGACGCCGGCCTGCGCGTATCCGGTCACCACGGCCGAGCGGCTGCCGGCGGTCACCCACACCAGGACGTCCACGTCGGCGGACTGCCAGGCGGCGTGCGCGTAGTCGGCGGCGAGCTGGGTCTTGCCCACGCCGCCCATCCCGGTCAGGACCTGGCACAGCACGGCGGTGCCACCGTCGCGGACCGCCGCGCGCAGCCGCTGGGCCTCGGCCCGGTGCTGGAAGGAGTGCGCCCGGGCCGGGACCGCACCGACCTGGTGCGGCCACTCGGCCGGTTCCCGCGGCGCTCGCTGGTGCACGGTCAGGTTGCCGCTCACCGCGATCGCCCCGGGCGCGGTCGCGGTCGCGTCCCCCGTACGGGACACCTGCACGGACGCGGCGGCGGGTACGGGTCCCCGGTGACCGCTGACCGCCGCCGCGCCGGCGGCGGCGTGCGCGTCGCCGGTGTCCGTCGCGCTCGCTCCCGCCCCCGGCCGGTCAGCTGTAGTCGACACCCGTACTCGCCCTGCTTCCGGCGCCCTCTGCGGTCGCGTCCCCGGTGCGCTGCGCGGTGGCCGACCCGCCGCCGGCGCCGCCCGGGCGCAGCACTCCGGTGCTGGCCCGGCCGCCGCCGCTCGCCGTGCTCGCCCCGCTGTCGATCACCGTGTCGACCGGCCCGGTCGCCTGAAGCGCCGCGAGCGCCCGCGCCAACTCCTGTGCGAAGCCCGGGTCGCGCTCCGCAGCGTCCTCCACCGCGTCGATCAGACGACGGCGGGTGCGCTCACTCGGCGCGTCCCGGCCCGCCTCGGCCTCCTCCTGCGCCCGCTCCAGCGCCGGATCCGGTCCCAGCCTGGCGCTGACCACCTCGTGCAGCCGGTCCATCCCCTCGTCCAGCGCGCGGTCGACCTCCGCATCCGCGCGCCCCGCCACCCGGGTGGCCTTGCGGACCATCCAGGCGAACAGATAGCCGACCGCGATCTCCACACCCGTCACCACGACCCCCTCGCTCCAGCTGACAACGCGGCAGCTCGAACCTACCCGAGGTGACACCGTGCAGGCCTTGGTCTCAACTCACTTGCACTGCCCGCTGTGCGGCCCGTGCACGGTGTTGCCCGACTGCAGCAGGGTGGGTGCGTTGCCCGCGCAGCGCAGCGGCGCCCCGACCTGGTTGCCCTCGAACTCCGGGACGAGATCCTCGGGCAGCAGACCGCTGCCGCTGTTGTCGTCGATGGTCACCGGCGCCGACATCGTGTTGGACGAGACCTCCAGACCGCCGGTGTTGCCGTCCAGGGTCAGTGGGGCCCCGAAGGCGTTGCCCGTGCAGTCCGTCCCCTCACCGTCGCCCAGCAGCACGAAGCCGCTGGTGCCCGTGAGGGTGACCGGCGCGTCGAGGGTCGAGTGGCAGATGGTGACGGCCAGGGCACCGGCCACGGCCACCGGGCCGTTGATCCGCGCACCCGACACCGCCAGCGCTCCGCCGGGCTGCACCTGCACGGGGCCGTTCTGTGTACCGCCGGGGGCGATGCACAGCGACTGGTCGGCGGCCACGGTCAGCGGGCCCTCGTGGTCCGTGAGGCACGGCCGGCTGAAGCCGACGGTGACGTCGGTGGGCGATGCCGTGCTGCTCGCCGCGAAGGCGGGGTCGCCGCTGTAGGTGGCGGTGACGGGGTGGTCGCCCGGCTGGAACCTGCCGGTGGTGAACGTCGCCGCACCGCCGCTCAGCGGCACGGTCGCCAGCGCGGTCGTCCCGTCCCGGAAGGTCACCGACCCGGTCGGGGTGCCCGCGCCCGGGTCGGCCGGGGCCACGGTCGCGGTCAGCTGGACGGTGTGGCCGAACAGCGGGGTCGCGGTGTCCGTGCCGAGCGTGACCGAAGTCCCGTACCGGAACGAGATGACGGCCTTGCCGTTGCCCTGGTTGACGCCCTGGAGGAGCGAGACGTCGGTCGCCGACGGCTCCGCGAAACTGCTGCCGCCGCCACCGCCCGCGCCGGGGAAGTAGCCCGGGTTGCCGCCGCCGGAGCCGCCGCCACCGCCGTGCCAGCCGCCGCCACCACCACCGCCACCGGGGCCGCCCGCACCGCCGTTGCCGCCGGTGCCGCCGCTGCCCGGGTCGGGCTGGCTGGTGACGGGGTCGAGGTCGATGCCGGGAGTGCCGGGGCCTCCGTTCAGGGTGTTGGGGTTGCCGTGGCCGGCCGCGTTCTGGCTGCCTCCGCCGCCCGCGAGACCCGAGCCCAGCGGGCCGTTGCTCTGGCCGCCGTCCAGGCCGGCCCCGCCACCGCCGGCGCCACCCTGCAACTCGGGCCCGCCGTTGCCTGCGCCGCCACCGCCGCCGGCCACCAGGACTCGGTCGGAGCCGCCGAACGCGCCGACCCGGACGTCCGAGCCGGCACCACCCGAGCCGCCGCCGCCGTGTGCGCCACCGCCGCCGCTCCCGTGTCCGGTGCCGCCGGGCCGGGCGAACTCGCCGTGCCGGGAGGAGCCGGGGATGCCGGCCGCGCCGACAGTGAGCTGGATGGTCTGGCCCGGGGTCACGGGCAGGGTCGCGCGGGTCTCGCCGCCGAGGCCGCCGGGCGCACCGGGCACCACCGGGTGGGGAACGATGTAGCTGGCCGCGCTGCCGCCCTCGGCACCGAACAGGTCGACGGTCACCGCGGTCGTGCCCGCCGGGACGGTGAAGGTGTCCGTGCCCACGGAGTCGTAGGTGCAGGTGGGCTGCGGCGCCGTGCTGAAGACACCGCCGGTGCCGCAGGGCTCGGCCGAATTCGCCGTGGCGGCGGCCGAGTTCGCCGTGGCGGCGGCCGGGTTCGCCGTCGCCGCGGCCGCGTTCGCCGCACTGGCCGGCGCGGTGAGGGGCACGATCGTGGCGGCGACGAGGCCGGCGGTGCCGGCCACCGACATCATCGTGGATCTGAAGGTGGTCCGACGGGAGGTCGGGCTGCTGTCACTCATGGTGTTGGCACTGTTTTCTCTGCTGGGTCCGCAGGCGGGCAGCGATGCCCGCCTGCGGACTGTCATCAACTGGTCGTTCAGGCGCCGTCGTTGGCGCAGAGCGCCCAGACGTCCGCGTAGGTGTTGCTGGAGCCGGCGCCGCCCGCGTGGGCGTCCGCGGTCCAGTACGCGGCGGTGGTGGTGCCGTCGCTGACCGGGTTGCCGCTGGAGTCGCTGGGGAAGCTGCCGTTGAGGTGGTCGCCGCCCGATGCCGGGCCGGTGTAGTCGGTGGTCGTCACGTTGCCGCCGCTGGCGTCCGCGCCGCCGCTGACCAGGTTGCCGTCGCTGCCGCAGCCGACCGTCACGACGGTGTTCGCGCCCGCCGAGGAGGAGGTGTTCACCTCGGTGTAGTGCACCTTGACGGTGACGCCGCTGACGTTGATGTCGCTGCCGCTGCAGATCGCGTACGCGTAGGTCTCGTTCGTGCTGCCGCCACCGCCGCCGTTCCAGCCCACCGCCGTCCAGGAGTCGGGGTTGCTCTCACCGTCGGCCGCGGCCTTCAGGCCGTAGTCGTGCCCGGAGTTGTCGAACGTGGGGAAGCTCGCGATCGGCTTGAGGCTGCCGACACTGGCCGGGGTGGTCCGGGCGCCGCCGCCGAGCAGCACCGTGTTGGCCGGACAGGTCGCCGTGACCGCGACCGGCGTCGCGGCGGCGGTCGGACCGGCGGCCTTGTTCATGACGATCTGGGTGTGGTTGATCAGGTTGCTGGTGAAGCACACCGCGTACGGAGTCGTGGAGAACGAGCTGTTCACCGCGCCGCCGCTGCCGCCGATACCGAGCCAGTGCGTGTTGTCGGTGCCCACCACCCCGGTGCTGCCGGTGTACTCGGTGGAGCCGTCCGAGCTGGGCTCGGTGCCCATCACGTGGTTGCCGTTGGACGACGTACCGGTACCGATGGCCTGCTCGAGACCGCCGCCGGAGACGAGACCGCTGGTGCAGTCCGCGTGGGTCGAGATCTCGGAGAAGGTGCTGGTGGGCCCGGCGGTGGCGCCGGGGGTACGCACCGTCACGCTCACGGTGTTGGCGTACGCGACCCCGGGGACGGCCAGGGCCAGCAGGGCGGCAGTCACCAGCGCCTTGCCGGACAGCAGGCGTGGCAGGAATGTGGTCTTCATCGGACTCTCCCTCTCTGATTGCAGCGCTGCGCACGGGGGAGGGCAGCGGCGGTCAAGGGTCCGGCGACGGTGACTGGAGAGCCTTCGACGGTGGGAGACGGACCCGGCGAGCCGACACTCAACGCGGCTCGCAGACGCGGACTGTAACAGTCCACCAGAAACCGCAGCTACGGGTGAATCACCCAGACTAGCTTGGTGGATGCTACATCTGATGACTGTTCAAGCTCGCACATGCGGACATCAGCAGGGGTCGCGGTAGGGCTGCTCAGGGAAGTAGGCGGGCCACTGGGCGGGGGCCAGCGCAAGCTGGCCGGCAAGCCACCTGGGGAAAACGGAGCCGGGCCGATGAAGTAGCCGCCGCTGCGAAACCCGGGTCCTCGCAGACCGGTCCCGGGTCCGCGCCCACCGGAGATGCTTCCGCTCTCCGCTACTCGGTGGTACCGTATAGTGGTACTCGGTGTCACGCAGTACCGATAGGGCTGAGGAGGAATCGCGATGGACGACCTGACGGAGATGCTGAAGGGCACGCTCGAAGGGTGCGTGCTCGAAATCATCGGCAGCGAGGAAACCTACGGGTACGCCATCACCCGTCAGCTGAACGAACTCGGCTTCGCCGACGTCATCGAGGGGACGGTGTACACCATCCTGCTGCGACTGGAGAGAAACGGACTCGTCCAGGCGACGAAACGACCATCCGGGGTCGGTCCGCCACGCAAGTTCTACGCGCTCAACGACGCCGGACGCGAGGAACTCGCGAAGTTCTGGGCGAAATGGCAGTACGTCTCATCACGCATCGACAGGCTCAAGGAGGGCGGGAGATGAACTTCTGGGAGAAGGTCACAGGCAGCGATCTCACCAGGGAATGGAAGGCGTTCGAAACCCGGGCCGAGGCCCTGCCGGACGACTACCGGGCGGCGTGGGGACAGATCATCGCCCACCTCTTCCCCCACGGGGACTTCACCGGCCGCAACCTGATGCCGATCCTCGACGCCGCCCTGGGGCTGTTCGAAGTAGCAGCGGCGGACGGGCAAAGCGTCCACGAGGTGCTCGGCGACGACATCCGGGGCTTTTGCACGGCACTGGTCGGTGGAGAAGGGGCTCGAACCTATCGCGACCGGTGGCGCGAGCAGTTGAACAGGAACGTCGCAAGGAAACTGAGCCGGCTGGGAGGCTGACGTGAGCATCCAAGACATCATCGAGGGCAAGAAGCAGTGGCGGGCGCACGTGGCTCGGGTCAAGGCTCTCCCGCCGGACTACCAGATCGTCTACAAGGAGATGCAGAGGTACCTGTTCAAGGTCGGACCGATCGACCTGCCTGACGGGCCCCTGCTCCCCGGGATCGTCGACTTCTTCGAGGAGGGCGTCGCTGCGGGCAAGGGGGTCTTGGAACTCATCGGCAACGATGTCGCCGCGTTCTGCGACGACCTGCTCAAGGACTCTCCCACCTATGCGGACGTCTACCAGGAATCCATCAGCGGGGAACCCGGCACGGCCGAGAAGTAACACCTGCCGCCCCATGCCAGCGGGCGTAGCCCGCACGCGCGGTTCGCTGGTCATGCCGCTTGGCTGAAGCCCTCGGCGGGCGGGTTCGCGTCGCGCAGGGCCTTGAAGTCGACGTCCAACTTCGTCTCGTACGCCTCGGGCCGGATGCCGAGTTCGTGGGTGGAGTACTCGCCGAACCGTTCGATGTGCTCGGTCAGGTACGGCGAGATGTGCGCCTTCAGCGCCAGCAGCAACGCGAGCTGATGCCCGTCGGAGTCCATCCGCTCAGCTGCCCACGCAGCCTCCTCCCGCGGCGGCGCGAAGAAGAGATGCAGCTCATGCGCGGTGATCAGCCGCTTGAACCGCGGGTACGCGGTCCGCTCGATCGAGGTCACAAGTCCCGCCCCAGGACCAGAGATCAGTCAGTATCAGCACCAACGACCTTCGGCCGAATGGGTGCGGGCCGATACCGCGCAGGGCGCCAAGATCAAGTACTGGCGGCTTTTGGGCTTACCTCGGAAGCGGCCGCAATTTCATCTGATGCAGGACTGCGTTCGGCCCACACATCGGGAGGGGTTCTGACGTTATCGCAGGTCGGGGGCCACGTGTGCGGATCTCCTCAGCTCGGTTCGGCAGTTGATGAAGCGGAGCGATGACTGGAGAGGCTCCTCGTACGCCTTCGGCCTGCGACGCAACGAGACGAGGATGCTCGACGGCGTCGACTTCGGCCGCAACCCCGAGGGGCCGGAGTTCGGCGACTACGGCGTCCTCTACGTGCGCCATGGCAAGGCGAAGAAGGGATCACCGCCCAAGCGTCGCAGCGTGCTGATGGTCTGGGACTGGTCGGCGGAGATCCTGCAGCAGTGGAGCGAGGAAGTGCGCCCGCTGTTCGCCACCTCCGGCGCCGGGGCGCTCTTCCCCTCGGAGCGTTCGGCGCGGATCGGGTTCTCGCAGATGAACACCCGCTTCGCCGCCTACCGGGACGCGCTGGGCCTGGACGAGAATCTGGACTTCCACTCCTTCCGGAGGTCCTACGTCACCCACCTGATCGAGGACGGCTGGGACGCCCGCTTCGTCCAGGAGCAGGTCGGCCACGAATACGCGTCCACGACCGCGATCTACACCTGCGTATCCTCCGACTTCCGAACCCGTACGCTGCGACGGGCGCTGGACGCAACGATGGACGCCGCTCTGCGGCCGGCAAGGAGGGCATGATGAAGCGCCAGGTCAGCTACCAGTGGCGGCTGCGCGAGGTGATGGCCCAGCACGGCATCTTCGCCGCCTCCGACCTGTCCCCGTTGCTGGCCGACCGCGGAATCGAGCTGTCCTCGGTCCAGGTCTGGCGGCTGGTAACCCAGATCCCTGAGCGCCTGTCGCTGCCGGTGCTGGCCGCGCTCTGCGACATCCTGGACGTCACCCCCGCCGACCTGATCGCCACCCGGGCCGAGAACGCGGCCACGCGCCGCACCGCCGCCTCGGGCGGCGCCGACGTGGTCGACCTGGCCGCCACGATCCGTCCGAAGCGGGCCCGGGTCCGTCCGGAGAAATGAGCCGCACCCGGGTCCGGGCCGAAGACCTGTTCTGCGCGCGCTGCCGCCGGCCCGTCAAAATCGGCGCGGCCCACTGGCCCGAAGGCTACCTGTGCGCGGCCTGTCGTGACCACGCACTGGAGACCTACGGCCAATGCATCGGCTGCGGCGTTGACCGGCTCACCCCCGGCCTCGCACCGGACGGCGGGCGGTGGTGCACCGACTGCGCCGGCGGCTTGGGTGACTTCTTCTGCGAACGCTGCGGCCGCGAAGCCGCGCGCTACCAGCGCGGGGTCTGCGGGAACTGCGTCCTGGCCGAGCGCCTCGACGAGTTCCTGGACGACGGCACCGGCCGCATCCGAGGCGAACTCGTCCCGTTCTACGACGAGGTGAGGAACGTCGTCCTTCAGGCACCACCTTCGGTTGTCGCCGGGATGCTCGGCTACCACGCCGTCCACACCGAGGCCGTCGCCGCTCAGGCGGGAGGCACCTGGAAGAAGTACGCCCCCGGTGACCACGCTCGTGGACCTCACGCGCCCTCAAACCTGTGAGCATCGATCGCTCGATCACAGACTCCCGCCATTACTGGACCCCAGATAGGTCAACGCAGAGGGGATGATGGTCTGCACAAGTCACAGTGCGGGCGAGTTCATACGGGGGATGCGGCAGTGATCAAGGTGGAGCGCCACGGGGCATTCAACGTCAACTGTGTCGGGCTGGAGTGTCTGCCGTTCCCGTTGAGCTTCAGCGTCCGCGAGGCCGACGGCTCGTGGATGATCAGCGCGGCGGCCGCCCAGGCCGGAGAGCTGATCGATGTGCTCACCCGCACGGCGAGCGACACGGTCGTCGTCGTGAACCTGGCGACGAACAGCTTCCTGCACGAGAACTACCAGCAGTGGCGGCCGTCCCTGATCGCAGCGGAGCAAGGGGTCGACTGCACTGTCCACCCGCTCGGGGCATGGGCTTCTGACTCCATCGGCCTCGGCGAGGAGTTCCTGGTGATGCATCGGGACAGCCTGCCCCGATTCCTGAGCAGCGACTGGTCGCCCTACGAGCTGTCGCTGGTCGACGTGCCGACGGGCGCGACGCCTGAGCAGCTCGATGAGCTCGCTCTGGTCATCGGCACGGCCGCCTGGAACGAGCCAGTCCTCCCTCGCCTCGATGGCTCGCGTTTCTGGTTCTCCGGGCACGACGACTGCTACCTGACTGTGGAGTCAACGGATCCGGCCATTCCCTCGTCAGTCCTCGGCCGATTGCTGGCCCTGCTGGCCGGGTCCGCTCTGATCGGTGCTGGTGGAGCCTCATCAGTGAGAGTCCCGGAACCGGACGGTGCGCTGCCAGAGCAGCTGATTGCTGAGAGCCCCCACTGGATCGGAGTCGTCGGGACCCCATCCGAGACCACGGTGACCGTCGAGCTGTCGGCCCAGTCGCAGCGGTGGCGCCTTGGCCAGCAGTTGCCGGAGCGGGCCGACTATACGGCGACGCTCGACCTGGCCCACGGCGTGTGGCATCTCGCCCCTGCCGAGTCATAGGGGTCCGCCTTCAGCCTTGCCGGTGACAGCAAGTGACGATGAGAAGCCCTGGCCGAGGGAACTCGGATCACCCGATCACAGACTCATACCAGTACGCTACCCCCTGTTCGGTCCGCAGCCGGCGCAGTTCGGCACCGAACAACAGCTCCTCGCCCACCCGCCAACCTCCAGAACTGACGATCCGCCCGCGCCCCGTCACCGTCCGTGCAGTCAGAGAGCGGGTTGGGCGAGTCAGGCAGGCAAGCCGAAGCGCGCCAGGTAGTGCCACACCTTCTTCAGCGCCTGCTGGTCATGGCGCCCCCCGCGCGCCGCCTCCCCGATGATCCGCGGGTCGAGGAAGCCGTCCTCGGCGATCTCCGCGCCCAGGTCGACGTACTCCTGCCCGCGGTAGTCCGGGTGGCGGCGCAGCTCGTCAACGGCCAGGCGCAGCCCGGGATGCCAGGCGAGCGGGAAGGGCAGCCGGCGGGCGTCGGCCTCCACGGCCGTCCCCCGGTAGCACGGGTCCAGGACCACCGCCTCCACGTCCCGCTCCAGCAGCACCTGCCCGTGCACCTGCGCCTCGACGTAGTCGTTGAGCGCGTCCGCCTCGTCGGACTCATCGCCCTCGGCCAGTTCGACCACACCCGTGCCCGCGGCGGCGACGCCGAACGCCTCCGGCTCGAAGAAGCTGTCCGGATAGCAGAAGGTCGCGCGCTGCAACGCCTCGGCGGTGAGCCGGAAGTGGGCAGAGCCGAACCGGGGCGCCGCGCCGAGCGGGCGGCGCCGGAAGTCCAACGCCCCGTACACGGGCCGCTCGTGGGCCGGCGCCTCGTCGTACGCGCCGCCGAAGATCCGGCTCTCCCAGCGCCACCGGTCACCGCCCGGGTAGGCCGTCAGCCCGCCGTTGCTGGTGCCCGTGACGAACTGCGAGTGGTAGACGCCATCCTCGGCCAGCGCGACCAGAATCGGCCGGCCGTCCAGCTCGCGGTCCGGGTGGAAGTTCAACGTCACGCGCAGCGCGGGGTCCAGGGGTGCCCCGGACGAGCGCGTGGCGACGTGGCGAATGGCGGCGCGGGCGGCATCAGCGCGGGCGGCATCGGCGTCCATCTGATCATTCTGCCCGGTCGTCTTTATCTTGACATCGAGATATCTCAGGATCATGCTTGGCCTAGATATCTTGACGTCGAGATACTTGGAGTAGCGATGACCACCCCGCACTGGGACCCCGAGCAGTACCTGCGCTTCGCCGACGAGCGCACCCGCCCGCTGCACGACCTGCTGGCCCGGGTCCCCGCCGACCCGCTCTCCCCGCCCACCACGATCCTGGACATCGGCTGCGGCCCCGGCAACTCCACCGCCGTGCTGCGCGAGCGCTGGCCCGCAGCGAAGATCACCGGCATCGACAACTCCCCCGAGATGCTCACCACCGCCCGCACCGACGGCGGCGAGCCCACCGCCGACTACCTGCTCGCCGACGCCCGCGACTACGACCCGGCCCCCGCAGCGCCCGACCTGATCGTCAGCAACGCCCTGCTGCACTGGATCGACGGCCACCTCGCCCTACTGCCCCGCTGGACCGCCGCACTGCGCCCCGGCGGGAGCCTCGCCTTCCAGGTCCCCGGCAACTTCGACGCCCCGAGCCACACCCTGCTCCTCGAACTCACCCGCAGTGCCCGCTGGTTCGACCGCCTCGGCCACCTGGGCAGCACCGCCGCCGTCCACCACCCGGCCACCTACCTGGACGCACTGGCCGCCACCGGCTGCGCCGTCGACGTCTGGGAGACCACCTACAGCACCCTGCTCCCCGGCCCCGACCCGGTTCTCGCCTGGGCCCAGGGCACCGCCCTGCGGCCCGTCCTCACCCTGCTCACCGACCCGGCCGACCGCGAGCGCTTCCTCGCCGACTACCGCGCCCTCCTGCGCGAGGCCTACCCCGCCGGCCCGTACGGCACGGTCTTCCCCTTCCGCCGCATCTTCGCCGTCGCCACCCGGCCCTGACGGAACGAACGCACTTTTGCCACACGTTCACCGCATCGCGACACCTATGTGATCTTCATCCGCAAGGCCGTTCGATCTTGCCCCTCCTCTCCCCTCTCCTCGCCTTGCCTCGCCTTGCCTCGAACGGATCACGGTCCAGGGACGGTCTGCTTGCCGCAATGCCGTGCGACGGTCTCGGCGAAGGCACGGGCCAGCGGGGAGAGGGCGTCCCGGCGGCGCGCTGCCCAGCCTGCGGTCAGGGCGGGGAGGGCCGGGATGGGGATCAGACGTAGATCCGGGTGAGCGGGGCCGTTCCCGGCGGGCAGGGTCGGGACGACGGCGTGGCCCAGGCCCAGCTCGGCCAACAGGACCGCGGTGTCCCAGTCGGCGACGCTGGTGTCCAGCACCGGTCGGATGCCGGCAGCGAGACTGTCGAAGCAGGCGCGACCGGAGGTCTCGGTCTGGAATTCGAGGCTGGCTTGGGGATAGCGGCGGCGGAAGTCGACGACGGCGGCGGACATGAAGTGCCGGACGGTGGTGGCCCCCGTGAGATCGTCGAGAGTCACGGAAACCCAAGGTATAGCTTTGGTATATGCCAGCAAACCCGTGGATTGACTTGGGTCTCCTGAGTGCTCGATCATCGCTGCAGGGCCCAGGGCGGCAACCCGCCCCCTGTAATCACCGCGATCCGGACGCGGTGAGCACACGGCGGGTGCCGACCCGTCCCCGGCCTCACGGATCGGCATCGCGTCAACCGGCAGGTCCCGCCGCCCGGCCATCCGCTCGACCGCACCGGTCTCCGCATGACGACAGGAGCGCACGTGACCACAACCAATCTGACGGTGGCCGTCCTCGGACCGGGCGGCGTCGGCGGCCTGATCGGCGCACTGCTCGCCCGCGACGGACACCGCGTCATCTGCCTGGCAGGCGAGGAGACCGCAGCCGTGCTGCGTGACGACGGCCTACGCATCGAGAGCAGCCAGTACGGGGACTTCACCGCAGCCGTGGAAGCCGACACCCGGCTGCGGGAACCGGTGGACGCAGTCTTCGTGACGGTCAAGCAGACCGCCCTGACGGACGCGCTCAACCGTGTCCCGGCCCACGTCCTCGGCGGCGCGATCGTGGTCCCCCTGCTCAACGGCCTCGACCACCTTGCCGCACTGCGCGAGCGCTATCCGGCCGCCACCGTGGTCGCCGGCACGATCCGGGTCGAGGCCACCCGCACCGCACCGGGGCACATCGTCCACTCCAGCCCGTTCGCCAACCTCGAACTGGCGGCGCCGATCGATGAGTTCGCGCACCGACTGCGCCATGCCGGCCTCGGCGTGACCCTGCGCGACGACGAGACCGTGATGCTCTGGGACAAGCTCGCCTTTCTCGCCCCGTTCGCCCTGCTGACCACCCGCTACCAGGCCGCCGTCGAGGCCGTACGCAGCGCACGGCGCCCGGAACTGCTCGTCGTGCTCGACGAGATCACCGCTGTGGCACGGGCCGCCGGCGCACCGGTGACGACCGAGACCGTGCTCTCGTTCTTCGACCGGGCCCCAAGCACTATGAAGTCCTCGATGCAGCGCGACGCCGAGGCCGGTCGTCCGCTCGAACTCGACGCCATCGGTGGGGCTGTCCTGCGCGCCGGTGCCGCCCACGGGATCGAGACCCCGGCCACGGCCCGGCTCGTGGCAGAGCTGACCGCCTCGGCGTACCAGGAGGCGTGATGCAGCGATCCACCCCACCGGCGGAAAGTTCCGGGGCCAACGGTTCCGGCCGGGCAGCGGCATGGCCCGCCGTCGAGGAGTTCCTGCGCACCCAAGGCGCCGCCGGGATGCCTCATCCCGGCGGGACCCTCCTGGAACACCTGCTCCGCGTCGCGGACCGCCTGGGCGCCTGGGGTGCCGATCCGGCCGTTCAACTGGCCGGGCTGTGCCATGCCGTGTACGGCACCGACGGCTTCGACCAACACCTGGCCCAGCCGACCGACCGCACGGTCCTCTCCACGGTGATCGGCGAACGGGCCGAGGCACTGGTCCACCTCTACGCCACGTGTGACCGCGGCACCGTGTACCCGCGGCTGGGCTGCGCGCCGTCGGTGCTCTTCCGCGACCGTCTCACCGGCCACGAGCACACCCCGTCCGAGTCGGACGTCCGCGCCTTCCTCGAAATCACCGCCGCCAACGAACTCGACGTGCTGGCACACGCCGCCGACCTCGCCGATCACCACGGTCCTGCCCTGTACCGGCTGTTCACCCGCTCACGCGACCTGCTCTCCGCCGCTGCCTGGGATGCCTGCATTCGGCAACTGGGCCCCTACGCCCCCGAACCGGCTCCCGGGATCCGGATCGCGGGTTTGGACCATCTGGTGCTCACCGTCGCCGACCTGGAACGCACCGTCGACTTCTACGAACGTGTCCTGGGCATGAGCGCAGTCACCTTCGGCGAGGGACGCCGGGCGCTGACCTTCGGCGCCTCCAAGATCAACCTCCACCAGGTCGGCCGCGAACTCCGCCCACACGCCATGCGTCCGACCGCAGGCAGCGCCGACCTGTGCCTGGTCACTGACACACCGCACGAACACGTCCTGGCCCACCTGTCCGCCTGCGGAGTGCCGGTGGAGCAGGGCCCCGTGCCGCGCACTGGCGCCCGAGGACCGATCACCAGCACCTACCTGCGCGACCCGGACGGCAACCTGATCGAGATCAGTACCTACAACGAGCCACCCCCCAGCGGCATGTGAAGGGAGATGTCACCACGTAGGCGAAGCTGATCGCCGAGCCAGGAATACGCCAGGGGCTTCGTCCTGACTGGTGGAAACGCTGATACTGGATCTGTTTGAGCCGGACAATCAAGAGGTGCGGCCGGCGTCGTCCATAGGGCCGCCACCAAGGTTGCGCCCGAAGGCGGAGGCGCAATGACAACGCACAGATTGACCTCCGGCACCAGGGAGCCGCCGTCGCCTCGGGCGGTGAGGGCGAACCGCTAGTCCATCCGCACACCACCAGGACTGACCGCCTCGCCACTGACCTCGCCTCTTCCGGCAGTCGGGCGTCCTCGGTGCGCAGGCTGACCTGGATGACGTTGTCGTGCCGGACCAGTCCGAGGAACCGCAAGCGCTCGACGGCCGCGTAGTGCGTGACCTCGCCCCCGCACCGCACGTCCCGCGCGTCCACGAGCAGCGGGGAGAGCCCGATGTAGTTCTCGGGGTCCGCCAGGCCATCGCCGGAAGCTCCTCCAGCCGCTCAGCCTCTAACGACATCAAGCGTTGCCGCTGCACTGTTCAGCTGGCGCTATGGAATCCGCGCCACCGCAGGTGAGAACGGGTTCGGACCCACCTGAACAGCGCCGCGCAGAATTGGAAAGCGTGTTGGGGGCAACCCCTCACGAGTTCGAATCTCGCATCCTCCGCCAGCTGTGCCGAAGGTCCCAATTGCTCAGCGATCGGGACCTTCGTCCTTTCCGTGACTGCAGTTTTTCGTTGCACCAGCTCCGGATCAGTCGACGGTGAGCACCAACTTCCCCGTGGTCCTCCCGGTTTCACCGAGCTCGTGGGCCTTGGCGGCGTCCGCCAGCGGGAAGACAGCCTCGACGTGGACTTTCAGCTTGCCAGTCTCGACCAGCTCCGTGATGGCCAACAGCGCTCGCCGGTCGGGCTCGACCAGCATGAAGCCCGAGCGGATGGAGCGCGCGGCCGCTGCCGCGGCGAGCGCCTCGGTCTCGCGGGCTGCAAGAGTGATCAACGTGCCACCGTTCCGCAGCACCGACAGCGAGCGCTCCTGGTAGTCCCCGACGATCGGGTCGATCACCACATCCACATCGGAGACCACCGAAGCGAAGTCGACCGCCGTGTAGTCGATCACCTCGTCCGCACCCAGCCCCCGCACGAACTCGTGCTTGCCCGCGCTGGCCGTGCCGATGACATACGCGCCGTACGCCTTGGCGACCTGCACCGCCAGGTGCCCCACACCACCTGCCGCGGCGTGCACCAGGACCCGCTGCCCCTCCTGCAGGGCTGCCATGTCCACCAGGGCCTGCCAGGCCGTAATCGCGGCCAGCGGCAGGGCCGCCGCCTGCACGTGGTCGAGTCCGGCCGGCTTGGGGGCGAAGTGGCGTGCCGGGGCGGCCACGTACTGCGCATAGCCGCCGACCAGCCGCGGAAAGCCCGGCATGCCGTACACCTCGTCACCCGGCCGGAAGAGCGTCACGCCGAGGCCGACGGTCTCCACCACACCCGAGACGTCCCACCCCACGATGCCGTCACCAGGGACAAGCAGGACACCGGCCGCCCGGGTCTTCCAGTCCACCGGGTTGACGCCGGCCGCGTGCACCCGGACCAGGATCTCCGTCGGACCGGGTACCGGCCGCTCCCGTTCCACGACCTTCAGGACCTCCGGCCCGCCCGGCTCTTCGAAGGCCACGGCCATCATCTTCTCCGCCATCTGGACTCACTCCCCCATCTCGTTCGCGGTTGATCAACAGCCTGACGCCACCCAGCAGCCGAAACGAGTGGCCAGATTGCCAACAAGTGAGAGAATCCGGCCATGCAGCAGGCCATGCACCGCGTCGTCGTCCTCGCCCTCCCCGGCGTCTTCCCCTTCGAACTCGGCATCCCTGCCAAGGCCTTCGGCCTCGCCTACGGCCCGGACGGCGACCGGCTCTACGAGGTGCTCACCTGTACCCCGGACGGCCGGCCGGTGCGCACCAGCGAGGACTTCTCGATCGCCGTCGAGCACGACGCGAGCGTGATCGCCACCGCCGACACCCTGATCGTGGCGGCCATCGATGATCCGATCGGCGCCAGCGACCCGCTCCCCAAGCCGGTCACTGCCGCTCTGGGTCGGCTCCGGCCCGGCACCCGCCTGGTGTCGATCTGCACTGCCTCCTTCGTCCTCGCCGCCGCCGGGCTGCTCGACGGCCGGCCCGCCACCACGCACTGGATTCACGCCGAGCGCTTCCGCGAGCTGTACCCGCGGACCCCGCTCGATCCCGACGTCCTCTACGTGGACGACGACGACGTACTCACCTCGGCCGGCGCCGCCGCCGGGATGGACCTCTGCCTGCACCTGATCCGCCGCGACCACGGCAGCGAGATCGCCAATCAGGTCGCCCGCATATGCGTCGTTCCGCCATGGCGCGACGGCGGACAGGCCCAGTACATTGCCCGACCCGTCCCCGATGCGACCGGCAGCGACACCGCCGGGGCCCGCGAGTGGGCCCTCCGGCAGCTCCACCAGCCCATCCAACTCGCCCAGTTGGCCACCCAGGCGGGCATGAGCGTGCGCACCTTCAGCCGTCGCTTCCTCGCCGAGACCGGCCAGACCCCCGGCCAGTGGCTCACCGTCCAACGGCTCGAACTCGCCCGCAGACTACTGGAGTCCAGCGATCTGCCGGTGAACCGGGTCGCCGAGCGCGCCGGGTTCGGCAGCGCCTCCTCGCTGCGCCAGCACCTGGCCGCCGCAATCGGCGTCTCACCCGCCGCGTACCGCCGTACTTTCCAGGGCCGGGACCACTGTCTGGCCGGCCGTCAGCCGGTCAGGGCTGCCGGCTGACCCTGTAGTGAAGCAGGCCGAACGGCGCGTGCAGCCGCAGTCGATCGGCCACCAGGGAGCCGCCGTCGCCTCGGGCGGTGACAGCGAAGCGGTAGTCCATCCGCACGCCGCCAGGGCTGACCACCTCGCCGCTGACCGTCGCCTCATCCGGCAACCGGGCGTCCTCGGTGTGCAGGCTGACCTGGATGACGTTGTCGTGCTGTCCGGTCCGGCTCCGGCCGTCGTCGTGGAACGGCAACGATCGGTGGATGATCACACCATCCCGCCGGCTCCGCCAGGCTGTCGCTCGAAGCTCCTCGGCATGGGGCGGATCGGAACGTCGGTGGCAGGTGCCGGCACCGCGCGGCCCGCCCGGGAAGACGAAGGCTCGGATCGCTCAGCGGTCCGGGCCTTCGTCGTCTCGTCGTTGCAGTTGCTGCCATCAGTGTCGCTCCTGCTCGCCGGCACGGTGGCGACCACGCCATCGTCGGGGGCGATCCGGACAGGCCAGGCCCAGGTCGGCAGAAAGGACGCGGCAGGCGGCACCTGGCAGGGAGGGGTCGGGAGGTTGATCAGGCGGGAAGTTCTGGATTGAGCACCGTCAGTAGGCGTTCAGCGCGGAATCACCCAGCCCGGTACCCAGGTTCCGGTGGCGTCGTGGCCGGTCGTGGTGGCGGTGAGGTGGGCGCGGAGGGTGGCCAGCGCTGGGTGGGGGTTGTCGCGGTGGTAGAGAAGCGAGTGCGGGTAGACGGGTGTCGGGTCGGTCACCGGGATGCGGCGCAGGCCGTGGTCGGCGGGCCAGACGGAGGGGGCACCTCCCAGCGGTAGCTGGGGGAGGGTGTGCTCGCCCATGAAGGTGGCCAGGGCCGGGGTGTCGGCGATGGTGTCGAGGAGCGCGTCGGAGCCGAAGTTGGGGCCGGTCGCCTCGATGGTGAGGCCGAACTCGGCCACAAGGTCGTCGTAGTAGGCGGTCCACTCGGTACCGGGGACGATGCCGGGCATCCAGATCCGGTGCCCGGCGAGCTGAGCGAGGGTCACCGACCGGGCGCCCGCCAGCGCGTGGGCGGGGCCGATGAGGAGCTGGAGCGGCTCGTCGAGCACCCGGACGGACTCGATGCCCTCGGGGAGGGGTCGGCCGGGCGCGGCGACGGCGCGGAAGGACGCGTCGATCGCACCGGAGCGGATGGCGGTGACGGCGCCCTGGATGTCGAACAGCATCAGCACGTCGAGGTCGATCTCGGGGTGCGCGGTGTGGAAGCCGCGCATCAGGCCCGACCCAGCGCCGCGCGAGTTGATCACGTCGACGCGCAGCGGGCGGCGGCCGGGGCGCGCGGACGCGACCGCACGCTCGGCGACGCGCAGCAGTTCGCGCGCGTGGGGCAGGAACGCCTGCCCATCGATGGTGAGCTCGGCGCCGCGGGGGGCGCGGGTGAACAACCGCACGCCGAGGGTGCGCTCCAGCGCGGCGATGCGCTTGGAGACCGCCTGCTGGGTGATCGACAGGTCTGCGGCGGCTTTCTGGAACTGGCCCGTTTCCGCGACGGTGACGAAGGTACGTACTGCTTCGAGATCCACGCCGACCGACTGTAGTGAACAACGAATGGTTGTGGATACCTGGCGCAGCAGTTGTTTGACCTGCTGTTGTCCTGCCCGGTTAGCTCTCACTGGTCAACATCGGGTGGTTCGGGTGGGACTTCAGGGGAGCGCGCTGAGCATGGTGGGCAGGAGGCCGTTGGGCCGGCAGTTCGGCTGGCTGTGGGCGGCCTATGCGGTGAGCGCGTACGGCTCCGGGCTGGGGTTCGGGGCATTGCCGCTGATCGCCGTGCTGGTGTTGCATGCCGGCCCCGCTGAGGTGTCCACGCTCTCCGCGGTGGGGCCAGCGGTAGGCGCGCTGATCGCGGTGCCGCTCGCGCCGTGGGTGGAGTTCCGGCGCAAGCGCCCGGTCATGATCACGATGGACCTGGCCCGGTTTGCGGCCATGGCGACGATCCCGGTCGCCTACGCCTTCGGCCGGCTCGGCTACGTCCAGCTGCTCGTGATCTCGGTCCTGGTCGCCGCAGCCAAGATCGCGTTCAACGCGGCCAGCGGCGCCTACCTCAAGGCGCTCATCCGGCCGGATGACCTGCTCGTCGCCAACGCACGGTTCGAGTCCACGAACTGGAGCTCCATCGCGGTCGGGCCACCGCTCGGCGGGGCGGCGATCGGCCTGTTCGGGCCGGTCATCACCGTGGTGGCCGACGCGCTCAGCTACCTGCTCTCCGCGCTGGGCATCACCGCGATCCGCGGCCAGGAGGAGGCGCCGCGAACGACCGACACGAGCGGAGTCCGGGCGGGCGCGCTGCTCGACGGGTGGCGACACATCATGCGCCACCCCGGTCTGCGACCGCTCTACCTCAACAACATGCTCGTCTCCGGTCTGATCATGGCCACCGAGCCGCTGCTGGCCGTACTCCTGCTTCGCCAACTCGGCTTCCCACCCTGGCAGTACGGCCTCGCCTTCGCCGTCCCCTGTCTCGGCGGCCTCATCGGCTCCCGGCTGGCCCACCGTGTCGTAGCCCGCTACGGCCGGCACCGGGTCTTCCGGACCGTCGGCACCCTGCGCGCCATCTGGCTGATCGGCCTGGCCTTCGTCCGTCCCGGCGTCGTCGGCCTCGTCACCGTGATGGCCGTCGAGCTGGCGATCATCATCAACATGAGCCTGTACACCCCAGTGGTCGCGACCTACCGGCTCGAACACACCCCCGGGCATCTCGTCGCCCGCACCCTGTCGGCCTGGTCGATCGGCCAGCAGGCGTCCATCGCCGTCTTCACCGCGCTCGGCGGGCTGCTCGCGGACGTCACCAGCCCACGCACCGCTCTCACGGTCGCGGGACTGCTCATCCTGACCACCCCGCTCCTGCTTCCCCGCCACGACCACACGCGGCAGCAGGAGCCGGAACCGGCCTGCACCCACTCATGACACCCACAACCCGCCGCTGAAGCCCGCAGGCCGCAGCCGGTCCTCCGGCGTCCTGTCCGACGGCGCCGCCGAGCCGGACACCGAATTCCGCAACATCCTGCGACTGGCAGGATGGCTGGATGCCTCATCTCGGACTGGTGACTGTTGTCGTGCGCGACTACGACGAGGCCATCGCCTTCTACGTGGACGCCGTCGGCTTCGAACTCCTGGAAGACACACACATCGGCGACGGGAAGCGCTGGGTGGTCGTCGCCCCACGAGGAGCTCGGGAAGCGGCCGTGCTCCTCGCCAGAGCCGCGATTTCTGAGCAGGAGGCCAGAGTCGGGGACCAGACCGGTGGCCGCGTCGGCTGGTTCTTGAACACCGATGCGTTCGAGCGCGACTACGAGCGCATGCGAGCGGCCGGCGTCGCCTTCGAAGAGGCACCTCGACGTGAGCCCTATGGCACGGTCGCCGTCTTCCGAGACCTGTACGGAAACCGCTGGGACCTGATCCAACTGGACCGGACCGACGCCGTTCGCCCCACTGCCCGGGGATAGGTCCACCCACCCGCTCGGCGGCGCCCGTAGGCCCGCCGACCTCAGTTGCCGCCACCCAGCCGCCGGGCCAGCACTCGGCCGCGCTCGGCCTGCACCGCTCCAGCCTTCCCGGCGGCATAGCGAAGCAGGCCGAACGGCGCGTGCAGCCGCAGTCGATCGGCCACCAGGGAGCCGCCGTCGCCTCGGGCGGTGACAGCGAAGCGGTAGTCCATCCGCACGCCGCCGGGGCTGACCACCTCGCCGCTGATCGTCGCCTCATCCGGCAACCGGGCGTCCTCGGTGCGCAGGCTGACCTGGATGACGTTGTCGTGCCGGACCAGTCCGAGGAACCGCAAGCGCTCGACGGCCGCGTAGTGCGTGACCCCGCCCTCGCGCCGCACGTCCCGCACGTCCACGAGCAGCGGGGAGAGCCCGATGTAGTTCTCGGGGGCCGCCAGATGGGCAAGCACAGCGGCGGGCGTCGCCGCGATGTCGTAGCTGTGGCTCAGTTCGGTGCTGGGCACGTCCAACTCCCCTGTCCGGTCCGGGTCCGGCCGTCGTCGTGGACCGGGAACGATCGGTGGATGATCGCACCATCCCGCCGGCTCCGCCAGGCCATGCGGAAAGCTCCTCAACGGGACCCGGACGATTCCACCGCTACCGCGTGGCGGATGATGGGGTCAGCGGACGTGAAGGGCGGCGCAGTGACAGACAGTGAATCCAGCGGGTCGGAGAGCAGCGTGGCCGTCGCCCGGCCCGAGGCCGAGGAGGTACCGGTGCCGCCGGGCGGGGGTGCGAGGCGTCGGCGGTCCCTGGGGCGGCGGCTGGCCGTGCTTGTCCTGGTCCTCGTGGTTCTGGGGTTCCCGCCGTGGTGGACGCTGTTCGGCTCCGGGGCCGACTGGCCGTTCCCGGTGTTCCTGGGCGGCACGGTCGTCATCGCCGCCTGGCTGGTCTCCTTTCCCTTCCTGATGGTCGCGGGCCACGGAGCGCGGCGGGTCGACCGGGCCGCTCGCGTCGCGGACACCAGCCTCGGGGTGGTCTGGGTGCTGTTCACCTGGTCGGTGTTGGGCGGCCTGGTGGACCTCGTGCTGAGCGGGGTCGGCGTCGGCGGCGCCGAGCGGGCCAGGATCGTGGCCGTGGCGGTCGCCGTGGTCTCGGCCGGGCTGCTGGCCTGGGGACACTACGAGGCCATGCGGGTGCCCCGGGTGAAGCGGGTGGACGTCCACGTCCCGCGGCTCGGCGGCGGGCTGGACGGGACCCGTGTCGTCGTGCTGGCCGACACCCACTACGGGCCGATCGACCGGGCGGGCTGGTCGGCCCGGGTTACCGAGGCGGTCAACGCGCTGGACGCTGACGTCGTCGTCCACGCCGGCGACATCGCCGACGGCACCCCCGCCCAGCGCCGGGAGCAGTCCGCGCCGCTCGGCACAGTCCGGGCGAGGCTGGCCAAGGTCTACGTCACGGGGAACCACGAGTACGGGAGCGAGGCGCAGGGCTGGCTGGACCGCATGGCGGATCTGGGCTGGGAGCCGCTGCACAACCGCCACGTCGTGGTGGAGCGCGGTGGGGACGCCCTGGTGCTCGCGGGCGTGGACGACGTGACCGCGGAGTCCTCCGGCCTGGCCGGGCACCGTGCGAACCTGCTCGGCGCGCTGGCGGGGGCGGACCCGGACCGACCGGTCCTGCTCGTCGCCCACCAGCCCAAGTACGTCCCGCAGGCCGCTGCTGCCGGCGTCGACCTTCAGGTCTCCGGGCACACCCACGGCGGCCAGATCTGGCCGTTCAACTTCCTCGTCCGGATCGACCAGCCGGTGGTGCACGGCCTGAGCCGGCACGGGGAGCGGACCCAGCTCTACACCAGCCGGGGCACCGGCTTCTGGGGGCCGCCCTTCCGGGTCTTCGCACCGAGCGAGATCACGCTGCTCACGCTGCGGTCGGGCGGCACGTCGGCAACCGCATAGCGCCCGGTCGGCCGTACGCGTGACGTTCGGCCCGCCGCGGTTGCCCGGGCCGGGCGCGCGGTACCGCAGCCACCCGGGCTTTCATGATTATCCGTCATGTCCGCATCAGGCCCCTATGATCAATCGCGGTCGGCACCACGGGCAGCAGGCCCAGGTGCCGTGAGGGAGGGAACCGGGATGATCAAACACAGGGCAGTCCAGATCGCGGTCGCGATCTCCGCGTTGCTGTTCACGCTCGTCGCAGCACCGCCGGCGGGCGCGATAGTCAGCGGCAGCGCGTCGGCGCAGGGCCAGTTCCCCTACCTGGTGTCGCTCCGGATCAGTGGCTCGTTCGGCACGTCCCACATCTGTGGCGGCTCGATCCTGGACGCGGACACGATCCTGACAGCAGCGCACTGCGTGGACGGCCGCGCGGCCTCCGCGATGACCGTCGCGTACGGCTCGGCGGACCGGACCGGCGGGACGAGCGTGGCGATCGCCAAGATCATCATGAATCCGTCGTACAACCCGTCGACGATCGACAGCGACATCGCGATCCTCAAGCTCGCGTCCCCCATCCTGCTCGACGGGACCACCGCCGCCCCGATCGCGCTGCCCGCGACCGGCTCGGAGCCGACCGGCCCGGTGCAGGCTGCCGGCTGGGGCAGGACGGCGTGGCAGAACGAGTCGATTCCGCAACAGCAGCAGTACGTCGACCTGCCCGTCGTCGACCGGTCCACCTGCGAGGCCCAGTACAAGGACATCAACCCGCTCACCAAGACCATGGTGTGCGCGGGCGGCACCGGAACCGGCGTGTGCAACGGCGACAGCGGCGGCCCACTGGTGCAGAACCAGGGCGGCGTCCCCGTGGAGGTGGGCGTGGTGTCCTGGGGCGTCAAGTGCGGTGAGCTGAACTACCCCAGCGTCTTCGCCAACACCGCTGAGGCCGGCCTGCGTTCGTGGATCGACACTGCGCGCGGCAGCACGGCTCTGCCCGCCGCGCAGCGCCGCGCCGCCGCGCCGCAGGCCCCGCTGGTCGGGTCCGACCACGGCTGCCCCTTCGACAGCGTCTGCCTCTACACGACCACCGACGACTACGAGAACAACCAACCCGTCGTCACGGACAGTCAGGCCATGTTGAACGACGGCGGCCTCCTCACCGTTCCGGCCGGCAGCTACGCCGAGGTCGTCAACAACACGGGCGTGGCCCCGGAGTACAGCTCCCAGGGCACCGTCGCGCTCGGTCTGCTGGGCCTGTGCGTCTACGTTCCCGAGGACACCGAAGCCTCGGGAACGGACACTCGGATCGGAGCACTCGGCGTCAACACGATCGTCGTCGCACCCACGCAGTCCGCGGTCGACAGCCTCACGATTCCCTGCCCCGCCAACTGACGCCTGTCGCAGGCCCATGACGGCCACCGCACCGTTCACGACGCGGACGTGCCGTCCGGGGCATCACCCGGACGGCACGTCACCTCACCACAGGGCAAGCGTCGCCGGATGCGGCACTAGCCCACCCAGTTCCACGGGCCGGAGTCCTCGCCGGTCGAGTTGTCGTACACCTCGACCGCGAGCTGGTGCACGCCGTCGTTGTGGTAGTACTCGGACGTGCTGGAGTACGACCAGCCGTTGACGGTCTCGCCACCCGTGTTGACGTTGCGCTGCCACAGGCGGACCTCGCACCCGCTCCCGGTCACATAGCCGTAGGCGTAGTGGTTGTTCTGCGAGTCGCCGACGACGTAGCCGTGGCAGTTCGAGGTGTAGACGTCGCCTCCAATGCCCGAGGCGAACGCGCTCGTGGTCGAGAGCGCCAGGCCCCCGATGGACAGCGCGGCGACGATCGCCGCCGTGGCCGAACGGCGCTTGAACGTGCTGATCATGTTTCCTCCGTTGTGGATGCGAAGTCGGGCACCCAAGGGCGCCGTGGACGAATCCGGGGCCGCCTTGGGGGATGGCTGATCCCCATAGTGGGGATGCGTCACGTGTTCGGTAGCCCCTGACAGGGTCTGACAACATCGAACACCGAAGGGGGACACAGTGAGCAAGACCGAACCGGCGGCAGCAGCCGCAGCGGAACGCCGGGCAGCGGTGGCGGACTTCGCCGCCGCTCTTCGCCAACTGCGCCTGGAGGCGGGCAAACCCTCCTTCCGGGCGATGGCCGCAGCCACGGGGACGATCTCCCACACCACGCTGCACGAGGCGGCATCGGGTTCCCGGCTGCCGTCCTGGACGACCACCAAGGTCTACGTCCAGGCCTGCGGCGGCCGCGAGGCCGACTGGCACCAACGGTGGATGGCCGCCGCGAACGCCGCGTCAGTTCCGGAGACGGCACACCTGCGAGTCGACCACCACCCCACCGAGCGCCCGACCGTGCCGCCTGACTTACCAGAGTCCAGCGGCGGGATCACCTCCGCCTCCGGCGATCCTGAGGTCAGCACCGGTCGGACCCCCGACATCACCCCACCCGAGCCGAGTCCACGCCGCGAGCTGCGGCGCGACCGTGTCCCCACTCGGCTGGTCGTGCTGGTCGCGCTGGTAGCCGGTGCCGCGATCGGAGCCGGAGCGGTGCTCGCCACCAAGACGACAGTCACGGTCACAGCCCAGGTACCCGGCGCACCCGGCTACGTCGCCCGCATCACCTCGGCGACCGGGACCGCGTACGCGACGTCGACGAAAATGCCGGTCGGGCACGCGGTCGCCGCCGGAGACACCCTCGTGGTGGCGTTGATGCTCACCAACACCCACGCCGGGACGGTCAAAGCGACCGACAGCAAGGGCAATACCTACGCCACGGCAGCGGACCAGGACGACCGCGGCGCCGGCGACCGCACCATGGTCCTCAGCGCGACCGCCGTCAAGGCACTGTCGACCTCCGACACGATCACCGTCAGTTATCCCTCCACCGGCGAACAGCACCTGGCTGTCGATGAGTTGACCAACGCCAAGGCGGTCGACCGGCACGCCGCGGCGACTGGCGCCGCAGGCACCGACTTCAACTCGGGATCAACGCCGACCACCACCGCCGATCCCGAGCTGGTCTTCGGTGTCGCAGGCGTTCAGGGCGGCACGGCGGCGTCCTGGTCGAACGGATTCACCGCCCTGCCAACGCTGTTCGTCGCCGACGATCAGCTGGCCACCGGCTACATGACGGTCCGCGCCACCGGCAGCTACGCGGCCGCCGGCACCTGCGACCACCAGTGGATGGCCGCAGCTGTCGCCTTCGCGCCCTCCGCACCGAAGCGGTGACGCCCGTCAGGCGGCCGCTGGTCGAGGTGGTGGTGGGCCGGGTCGCGGGGGGTGAGCGGGAGGCGGCGCGGAGGCTGGTGCTGGGGCTGGCGGCGCGGGTCGCCGGGGTGCCGGTTGCGGGGTTGCGGTTGGAGCGGGCGGCGAGCGGGCAGCCGTACCTGGTCGGGGGCGAGCTGCGGGTGAGCGTGAGTCACGCACGCGGGGTCGTCGCGGTGGCGGCGAGCCGGGAGTTGGCGGTGGGCGTGGACGTCGAGACGGTCCGTCCGCTCCCGGTCGAGGCGCTGGCGCGGCGCTGGTTTCCTCCCAACGAGGCGGCGTGGACAAGGCGGTGGGGTCCGGATCGGCAGGCGCAGGCTTTCCTGTGGCTGTGGACGCAGAAGGAGGCGCTCGCCAAGGCACTCGGCCAGGGCCTGGGCGGCGGGGTCGGCCTGCTGCGCCCGGTGGAGCTGCCGGACGGGTGGCCGCGGAGGTTCCCGCCACTGACCGCAACCCCGGGAGTAGACGAACTCGCCGTGACAGCAGGGGCGTTCAACGATCTGATGGTGGCGGTCGCGGCGGCAGGGCGGGGAGCAGCGGGGGCGGACGTCCGGGTCCGGCACGCCCGGGCCGGATGAGATCATGGTCTCCATGGACGTGAGCACGCAGGACGACATGGTCGCCATCCAGCCGGGGCAGGTCACCCTGACGGATCGTCGGACCCGGCGGAGCTGGCCGGTTGAGCTTGCCCCGTACCAACTCGCGGCGTTCCCGGTCACCCAGGAGCTGTACGCACGGATCACCGAGCAACGACCCGGCACCGCCCGGGGAGAGCGGTTGCCGGTCGAGGGCGTCTCCTGGTGGGACGCGGTCCGGTTCTGCAACGCCCTGTCCGAGCACGAGGGTTACGCGCCCGCCTACCGCCTCGACGGTGACGACGAGGGCATCGAGTGGAACGCGAACGCCGACGGGTACCGGCTGCCGACCGAGGCCGAGTGGGAACACGCCTGCCGGGCCGGCACGACCGGGCCGCACTACGGTCCGCTGGACGAGATCGCCTGGTACCGCGGCAATTCGGACGAGCGCATCCACCAGGTGGGCGGCCGGCGGCCCAACGCCTGGGGCCTGCACGACATGCTCGGCAACACCTGGGACTGGTGCTGGGACGTCTACGACGCCGAGGTCTACGGCAGCTACCGGGTGCTGCGCGGCGGCGGCTGGTTCGACGAGCACTGGAGCTGCCGGGCCTCCGCGCGGCGCCGCAGCCACCCGAGCTTCCGGGTCGACGACGTGGGGTTCCGGATGGCGCGTTCGCCCCGGTGACTACGGGGCGTTGTCCAGGCTGCGCAGGGTGCGGTCGTTCTGGAGCCAGAGGGCGGTGGCGCCGTAGAGGGCGGCGGCGAGCAGGATCGCGGTGCGGGCGCCCTGGGAGTCGGCGAGCAGGCCGAAGAGGGAGGGGGCCAGCCAGCTGACGCTGGAGCCGAGCAGCTGGGTGGCGTTGCCGGTCTGCGCCTGGAGGTCGTCCGGGGTGATCCGGGTGGCCCGGACCTGGAAGACGATGATCGCGGGCATGACGGTGAAGGTGCTGACCGCGCCCAGGACGGTCATCAGCCAGACCCAGGGCGCGAACGCGATGCCGACCGCGCAGAACGGCAGCAGCCAGGAGGTGATCAGCACCCACGCGCGGCCGCCGAGGAGCTTGGCCAGGCGCGGGCCGAGCAGTGAACCGCCCAGCCCGCACAGGGCGTTGACCGACACCATGGCGCCGACCTCGGTCGGGTCGGCGCCCCGGCTGCGGGCCAGCACGATCACCATCAGCAGCATGCCCGCCGCGACCGCGTTCACGGCGGCGCCCCACAGGGCGTACATCCGCAGGTAGGGGTTGGCGAGCACGTAGCGCACGCCGGCGGTGACGAGTCGGCGCAGCGGTTCGCGTCGGGTGCCTGGGGAGGGACCGCGCTCGGGGTCCAACGAGCCGCGGATCAGCGCCGAGGTGACGGTGATCGCCCCGAAGGAGAGCGCGTCCAGGCCGAACGGGAGCGCCTGCGCCACGCCGAAGAGCGCGCCGCCCACCGGCGGTCCGATCATCGCGGCGGCCTGGCCGCGGGCCTGGGTGAGGGCCATCGCCGCGGGCAGCTGCGCGGACGGGACGACCCTGCGCACCGCGCCGCGCCCGGCGCCCATGAAGAAGGCGGAGGCGCAGCCCTGCAGCGCACCGACTGCCATCAGGTGCGCCAACCAGATGTGGTGGGACAGCACGGCCGGCACCACGCTGGCAACGGCGAGCAGTTGCAGCAGGGAGGTGACCACCATGATCCGCCGGCGCGGGTAGTGGTCCGCGACCACTCCGGCGGGCAGCAGCATCAGCAGGCTGCCGACCAGGGTGGCCCCGCCGACCAGGCCGGCCTGAGCGGCCGATCCGGTGGCGGCCAGCACCAGCAGGGGGTAGCAGATGCCCGACATCTGGGTGCCGAGCGCGGAGACCGCCTGCCCGCTCCACAGCAGGTTGAAGTCGCGGTTGCGGTGCAGCGGCGGCGGCTCGGCGGCTGCCGCCGTCGGCTCCGACTCGGCTAGCACACGGTGACCGGGAAGTCGGCGAAGCCGCGCAGCACGGTGCCGCGGCGGACCGGGGTGCCGGCGGCGGCCAGCTTCGGGAAGCGCTCCAGCAGCGCGGGGAAGAAGACCGCGGCCTGCATCCGGGCCAGCGGCGCGCCCAGGCAGTGGTGCACGCCGCCGCCGAACGAGAAGACGGTCGGGCCGCCGGTCCTGGTGACGTCGAAGAGGTCAGGCTCGGGGAAGGCGCGCGGGTCCCGGTTGGCGGCGCCCAGCATGAGCACCACCTGCCCGCCCGTCGAGAACCGGACACCGTCGATCGCGCCGTCCTCGCCCGCCACCCGGGCCATCGCCTGGACGGGCGTGTCGTAGCGCAGCATCTCCTCCACCGCGCCGCCGACCAGCCCCGGGTCGGCGCGCAGCAGGTCCGCCTGGGCGGGGTGGGCCAGCAGGGCGGCGAGACCGTTCAGCAGCATGTCGACCATGCTCTCGATGGCGGCGCTGAACACCAGGGTGAGGGTCTGCTCCAACTCGTCCTGGGTCAGCGGGTCTTCGGCGTCGTCGTCCATGGCGGCGACCAGGGCGGTGGTGACGTCGTCGCGGGGGTCGGCGCGGCGGCGGGCGGCGAGCTCGCCGAAGTAGCCGGTGAGTGCGGTGCCGGCTCGGTCGATGACCTCCAGGTGGGCGTCCTTACCGCCGCCGTCCACGGCGAGCCGCAGGCCCTCCAGGGGCTCCCGCAACCGGGGTTGGTCCTCCTCGGGGACGCCGAGCACCTTGCCGATGACGGCGATCGGCAGGCCGGCCGCGAGCACCTCGTGCAGGTCCACGGCCGAGCCGTCGGCCCCCTGCTCGGCGACCTGGTCGAGGATCCGGCCGGTGAGCGCGCCGACGTACGTACGCAGGGCGGCGGCGCGGCGCTGGGTGAAGGCGCCACCGACCAGTCTGCGCAGCCGGGTGTGGCCCGGCGGGTCCTGGAAGAGGAGCGACTCGGTGGTGGCCCGTAGTCCGGGGTGGTCACGCCAGTCGGGGCGCTTGAGGTCCATCCAGGCCGCGTTCTGCGCATGGAAGCGCGGGTCGCGGCTGACGGCGACGCAGTCCTCGTAGCGGGTGAGCAGCAGGCCGCCGCCGGGCACGGGGTGCACGGGCGCGTACGCGCGCAGCTGCGCGTAGTGCGGGTACGGCTGGGCAGCGCCCTGCGGGGTGCGCAGGGCGGCCAGCGCGTCGGCGACCGGGTCCGGGTCAGGCGAGGTCATCGGCCCGCCCCTGCGCGAAGGCCGCCCGCAGCCGCTCGGCCGCCTGGTCGACGGCCGCCCGCCCGCCGTCCAGGACGCCGGACATCGCGAAGAAGCCGTGCACCATGCCCGGGTACCGGGTGGCCTGGACCGCGACGCCGGCCTCCCGCAGCCGCTGCGCGTACTGCTCGCCCTCGTCGCGCAGCGGGTCGTACTCGGCGGTGATGACGGTGGCCGGGGGCAGCCCGGTGAGGTCCTCGGCGCGCAGCGGGGAGGCCAGCGGGTGGTCGCCGTCCGTCGCGTCGGCCAGGTAGTGGCCCCAGTACCAGTCCACCGAGCGGTGGTTGAAGAGCAGCGGGTCGGCGTTCTCGCGGCGTGAGAGGGTGTCGGCCCGGTAGTCGGTGTTGGGGTAGACCAGCAACTGGTGGACCAGCGCGGGGCCGGAGCGCTCCCGGGCGAGCAGGGTGACCGCCGCGGCGAGGTTGCCGCCGGCGCTGTCCCCGCCGACGGCCACCCGCTCCGGGTCGATCCCGAGGAGCTCGGCGTGGTCGGCCACCCAGCGCGCGGTGGCCCAGCAGTCCTCCACCGCGGCCGGGAAGGGGTGTTCGGGGGCCAGCCGGTAGCCGACCGAGAGGGTGGTGCAGCCGACCGCGTTGGTCAGGCTGCGGCAGAGCGCGTCGCAGGTGTCGACGGTGCCGAGCGTCCAGCCGCCGCCGAAGAGGTACAGCAGCGCCGGGTGCGGGCCCGGTGCGGCCGGGCGGTAGACCCGCAGGAGCAGCTCGCCGCCGGGTCCGGGGATGCCCAACTCGGCTACCTCGCCGACCGGTTCCGGGTCCCCTGCGGCGCCGCGGATGTCGGCGAGGTCGGCCGCGCGGGCGCGCTCGACGGTCAGTTCGTACAGCGGTGGGGTCGCCGATCGGGCGCGGCGCTCACGCAGGGCCTGGACCTGTGGATCGAGTGGCATCGGGCTCTCCCGGTTGGGGAACGCAGGGCGAAGGTGCGATCGGCAGCCTGTCGAGACCTTACGGTGACCATGGAGCAGAGAGCAATGATATGAACGGAGTTGACCACCTGTCAGCTGATCGCGGAGGCGGTCGCAGACCTCGACGGACCGGGTCCGGGCGGCTCAGAATGACCCCTGCGCGGACCACTGGACCCTTGATCGAGGAGGCTGGCCGATGGGTGAGCAGCAGAGCCACGACGAAGAGGCGGCCGAGGTGCTGCTGGCCCGGCTGGGCACTCCGCAGGGCCGGGCCGACCCCTACCCGGTCTACGCCGAACTGCGCGCCCTGGCACCGGTCTTCCGCAGCCGGCGCGGGCAGATCTACCTGACCGGCCACCAGGACTGCGCGGAGCTGGTGCGCAGCACGGCGTTCCGGGCCCAGGGACCGGACTGGATGGACCGGGTCTCCCCCGGCTGGCGCGAGCGGCCGGGCAAGGTCGCCACCATTGAGGCGATGCTCTTCCGCGACCCGCCCGACCACACCCGCCTGCGCCGCCTGGTGTCCGGCGCGTTCACCGCGCGCCGGATGGCGGCGCTGCGCGAGCAGATCGGGCAGCTGGCCCGGACCGCGCTGGACGAGATCGCCGACGCGGGCGCGGACGGCGGCACCGTCGACCTTCAGGCGCTGCTCTCCCGCTCGCTGCCGGTCTCGGTGATCGGGACGATGGTCGGCGTCCCGCCGCAGGACTGGGGGCTGCTCCAGGAGTCCATGTCCGCGATGATGCAGGTGGTCGAACTCAGCGTGGACGAACCGGCCTTGGCCGCCGCCGACCGTGGCGCCGAGACACTGATGGACTACTTCGCGGCGCTGGTGGCCGACCGCCGCAAGGAGCCCACCGACGACCTCGCCTCGGCGCTGGTGGCGGTGCGCGACGAGGCCGGCGAGGACAGGCAGCTGAGCGCCGACGGGCAGGCGGGCGGGCTCAGCGAGGCGGAGCTGCTGCAGACCCTGCTGCTGCTCTTCATGGCGGGCGTCGACACCATGGTCAACCACCTGGTGAACGGGACCGCCGCGTTCCTGGCCCACCCCGAGCAGGCCGCCCTGCTGCGCGCCGCGCCCGCGCTCGCCCCCGGCGCGGTGGAGGAAGCGCTGCGCTACGACGCGCCGATCCAGATCCTGGCCCGGGTGGCCGCCGAGGACGTGACGATCCAGCGCACCCCGGTGGCCGCCGGCACCCTGGTGATCGGGCTGCTGGGCGCCGCCAACCGCGACCCCGAGCGGTTCGCGGACCCCGAGGCGTTCGACATCACCCGGCCCGGCACCGGCTCGGTCTCGTTCGGCGGCGGCATGCACTTCTGCCTGGGCGCGCCGCTGGCCAGGATCGAGTCCGCGGCCTTCTTCCCGGCGCTGCTGGAGCGGTTCCCGGGACTTCGGGCGGCCGGCAAACCGGTGCGCCGGGGCATGGTGCTGCGCGGTTTCGAGCATTTCCCGGTGACGCTGCGCTGAAATCCCGGGAGAACCGATCACCGGGTATTCGATCAACCCGGTGTCCGGTTTATCCGTCTTGGCAGGGCAGTGATTCCCGGCTATCTTGAAATTGCTCCACCGTACGTGTCCTGTCCAGTGTTCCACACGAATGGAGGCCAGCTATGAGTCGTGTCGCCGAAGAGCCCACCGTCAGCGTCGCCGAGGAGCCGAACGTCGTCGAGGACGCCAGCGTCGTCGAGGACTGAGTTCTCGTCGGCCCCTTTCGGGGGCTGATCTGAATCCGGGCCGGTGGGACCGAATCAATGATTCCGTCCCACCGGCCCGGGCCGTTCCCCCCGCCCGCGTCAACCGCTCACCAGGCCACCGGGAGGCTGAGCAGCGGGTGGATCAGCGCCCCCTCGGCGTACCGGACGTCCTCGGGCGCGACGGCCAGCCGCAGGCCGGGGAAGCGCTCGGCCAGGCCGCGCAGGGCGAGCGACAGCTCCAGGCGGGCCAGCGGGGCGCCGGGGCAGAAGTGCGCGCCCAGGCCGAAGGTCAGGTGGGGATTGGCGGTGCGGTGGATGTCGAAGCGCTCGGGATCGGGGAAGTGCCCGGGGTCGCGGTTGGCGCCGGGGATCGACACCTGAACGGCCCGGCCGGGCTGGACCGTGCCGGCCGAGAGCGGCGTCGGCTCGGTGGCGACCCGCAGGAAGGCGCCCTCGCTGGGCACCTCGAAGCGCAGCACCTCCTCGACCGCCGCGGCGGTCAGCGCCGGGTCGTCGCGCAGCGCGGCGAACTGCTCGGGGAACCGCAGCAGTGTGAAAACGCCCCTGGCCAGCGTGGACGCGGTGTTCTCGTGGCCGCCGATGAGCAGCGCCGTGAGCATCTGCACCAACTCCGCCTCGGAGAGCCGCTGCTGCTCGTCGCAGGCGGCCACCAGCACGTCGACCAGGTCCTCGCCGGGCTCCTTGCGCCGCTGCGCCAGGAAGGCCCGGATGTAGGCCAGGAACTCCCGGTTCGCCCGCAGCCGCTCCTCGGTGCTGGCCTGGTCCACCGCGAAGAAGACCCCGGTCCACTCCTGGAAGAGCCGGTGGTCGCCGGCCGGCACGCCCACCAGCGCGCACATCACCGCGATCGGCAGCACCCCGGCGAAGTCCGCGACCAGGTCGGCGGGCGGTCCCGCGGCGGCGATCGAGTCCAGCAGGCCGTCCACGATGCGCTGCACCACGGGCCGCCAGACCGGCTCCTGGCTGGGGCTGAAGGACCCCTGGATGACCTGGCGGAAGCGGCCGTGCTCCGGCGGGTCGTGGTTGATGATCGCGTCGGGGTGGTCGGACATGTCGGCCTCGGCGACCATCCGGGGCGCCCCCGGGTAGCGCAGGTTGCGGCTGAAGCGGCGGTCCCGCAGGACCTTGGCGACGTCCTCGTAGGCGACCACCAGATGGGCCGCGTCGCCGCTGGGCAGCACCACCTCGCCGAGCGGGCACTCCTGGCGGCGGCGCTGGTGCTGGCGCAAGGAGGTGCCGTACTCGTCGGGGTGCAGCGGAAAGGGAAAAGCGTCGGGCTGTCGGTCGGCCATGGTCTCCACAATTCTCACTGGGCTGTCGGAAGGCTTTCCGGATATCTTCTCCGGGAAACCGGAAACGGCCGCCCGCGCGACCCCGGGGAATTCCGGGCGCGGGCAGCGCGATCCGGGCAGTGCCGTGCAATGCCGTGCACGGTCCCCGGGGGTTTGCCATGATGTTCCGTGATAACCGTCCTCTCGTTCAGGGAGTGTTCCGATGGTGAATGTGCCGACGCATCCCGGATTCCAACCGCTGGTCGAGCTCTCGCCCGGTTCCGGGGACCCGCTGTTCTGCGTGCACCCGGCGGCCGGGATCGCCTGGGAGTACGCGGCGCTGGCGCCGCACCTCGATCCGGCCCAGCGGGTGCTCGCACTGCAGGCCGAGGGCCTGGCCGATCCGGGCCTGCTGCCGGCGTCCGTGGAGCGGATCGCCGAACGGTTCCTGGCGCTGGCCCGCGGCGTCCAGCCGCACGGCCCGTACCGGCTGCTCGGCTGGTCGTTCGGCGGCATCGTGGCCCACACCATGGCGAGTCGGCTGGTGGCCGCGGGTGAGCAGGTCGCCCTGCTCGCCCTGCTCGACTGCTTCCCCTACGATCCGGCCAGCCCCGCCCAGGAACCCACCGACCACGAGTACCTGACGACCCTGCTGGAGAACGCCGGCTGCGACCCGAGCCGCCTGGTCTCCCCGGACGGCGCTCCGCTGGACGAGGAGCGCGCCCGCGCCGTGCTGCTGGAGCGCGGTCACCTGCTGGACGGCCTGGAGGACGCCAGGCTGGCCGCCGTCCTCCAGGTCTTCCTGCACAACGTCCGGCTGCGCCGCCGGTTCACCCCGGAGCTGTTCCGGGGTGACCTGCTCTTCGTCAAGGCCGCGCTGGAGCGCACCGCGCCGCTCAACTCGCCCGAAGCCTGGCGGCGTTACGTCACAGGCCGGATCGAGTCTCACGAGATCGGCACCGAACACCGGCTGATGATGCGCCGGGAGCCGGCCGCCGAGATCGGCGGGCTGCTGGCGACGCGGCTGGCGCAGCGGCCGTAGCCCGTCACCGGGGCGCCAGGTCGGTCGCGGTCCGGCGCTCCGGGTCCTCGTAGTGCCGGGCGCGCAGGGCCCGCTTGTCCACCTTGTCGAGCGCGGTGCGCGGCAGCGAGTCGACGAAGTCGATCCCGCGCGGCGCGTGCAGAGCACTCAACTCGCCTGTCACCAGGGCCTGAAGCTCCTCGACCGTGACGGTCGCGGCCGGGGCGAGCACCACGTACGCGTGCGCCGCCTCGCCCCAGCCCGCGTCCGGCACCCCGATCACCGCGGCCGCCCGGACGTCCGGGTGGCTGCTCAGCACGTCCTCGACCGGGCGGGTGTAGACGTTGGCCGCGCCGACGCTGGTGATGATCATGTCCTTCTTGCGGTCCACCAGGTAGAGGTAGCCGTCCTCGTCCAGGTAGCCGAGGTCACCGGTGTGCAGGAAGCCGCCGGCCATGGTCCGCGCACTGTCCTCGGGTTCGTTCCAGTACCCCGTCATGACCAGCGAACCGGCCGCGCAGACCTCGCCGATCTCGCCGGTGCCCAGCACCTCGTCCTTCTCGCCGCGGATCTCGATCCGGGTGTCCGCGAAGGGCTTGCCGGCCGAGGCCAGCCGCTCGGGGTGCTCGGGGTCGTTCACCAGGAACGGCTGGTCGGCGACGAGCGGCAGCTCGCTGAGCCCGTAGACCGGGCGCAGCACCGGCCCGAACCGCTCGATCCCCTGGGCGAGCCGGGTGGGCGAGATCGGGCCGCCGCCGCAGTTGAGGTAGCGCAGGCTGCTGAGGTCGGCGGTGTCCAGCAGCGGGCTGTCCAGCAGCTCGGACAGCCGGGCCGGCGAGATGAAGACGCTGGTCAGCCGCTCGTCCCGGATGGTGTCCAGGAACGACGCCAGGTCGACCCGCTCGGCCAGCAGCAGCAGGCCGTCCTCGGCGAGCGTCAGCAGCGCCGGCATCTGGCCGCTGACGTGCACGAACGAGGTGGTGGAGAGGTGGCGCATGCCGAGCTCGCCGATCGAGCGGTAGTAGCCGGCGGCGGCCAGCAGCGCCAGGAAGAAGCGGTGCTCGTGGAGGACCAGCTTGGGCCGCCCGCTGGTGCCGCCGGTGTAGAAGAGCGAGGACGGCTCCGGGGTGCCGGGCGCGCGGACGAACTCCGGGCCGCCCGGCTCGAGCGGCTCCAGCAGGTCCGGGCCGACGCCGCCGGGCCCGGCGCAGAGGATCTGCAACGGCTCGGCGCGGTGCGTCAGTTCCTCGGTGAGCTGCCCGGTCCGCGCCGGGTCGTAGATCAGCACCTCGACCTGGGCGAGTTCGATGAACTCCACCTGCTCGCGGTAGGGCGGGTAGGTCGCGATCCACACCGTGCGGCAGCCGAGCAGGTGCAGCGCGAGCTGCAGGGCGATCGAATCGGGGTGGTTCCTGACCAGCAGGGCGACGCCGGCGCCGGGGCGCACCCCCTGCGTGCTCAGCTTCGTCGCCAGCTCCAGGACCATGCTGCGCATCTCGGCGTAGCTGAGCCTGCGCTCGCCGCAGACCACCGCCTCCTTCTCCCCGCAGGCGGCGAAGAGCTCCAGCAGCTGCTCGACGTAGTTGACGGTCGGTGCCGGCTGTTCGGTCATGTTGCCACTTCCTTGTGGTGAACGGTTGGTGACGGTCGGTCAGGAGAGGGTGGAGGCGTGGATCGCGGTCCAGAGCGCGGACCGGGCCTCCAGGGCGGTGCGCACCGTCTCGGCGCAGGCCGACCACATGGCGTCGTCCTCGCCGCACAGGTCGATCAGCATCTGCATCGCCATCGGGGTGTGCTGCTCGCCGTCGACCTCGATGTGCCGGGCCAGGTAGTCCTTGAAGGTGCCCAACTGCCCCTGCGCGTCCTCGATGCTGATGACCTGCTGGAACATCTCGGGGATGAGGTCCTCGCGCCCGAAGGCGAAGGCGGCGGCCTGGCAGTGCACCGGCGCGCTCTCGATGATGCCCCAGGTGGCGGCGACGAAGTCGACCGCGGCCTGCGGCGCCGCCGCGAGCTTG
The DNA here is from genome assembly GCF_029893355.1 of Kitasatospora sp. MAA4. Lineage (GTDB taxonomy): Bacteria > Actinomycetota > Actinomycetes > Streptomycetales > Streptomycetaceae > Kitasatospora. The sequence goes on along the minus strand of NZ_JARZAI010000002.1, from coordinate 353,681 downwards.
AGCGCCTCGGTCACCGCCGTCCCCTCGCGCAGCCGCTGCACGAAGGCGGTGATCGGGCCGGTGTCCGCACCGGACTGCGCCATGCCGGCGAGGTAGAGCTCGAAGTGGCTGATGAAGCCGTCGCCGAGCTCGTCGCTCTCCTCCACCAGCACGATGTCGTTGATGAGTCTGCGGCTGGCGGTGGGACCGCTGGGCACCCAGGGCACCGAGACGCAGGTGAGGCTGCGCTGCAGGCTCTTGAGCAGCGACATGAAGTCCCAGACCGCGAAGACGTGGGTCTCCTGGAAGGCCCGCACGGCTGCCAGGCTGTTCAGCCGCCCGTACATCGGGTGGCCCAGGACGGCCAGGCGGGCCGGCTCGATGGCCTGTTGCAGGGCGCTGAGTCCGGGGTGCCGGCGGTCCCAGTGGTAGCGGTCGGTGCTCATGGGGGTCTCCTTGCTCGAACGGTGCACTACATGGCGGCCCGGACGGCCTGCCGCAGCTGCTCCCGGCTGGGCTGCAGGGCACGGTCCAGGCCCAGGGCGAACGGCAGGACGGCGCCGTCCGGCCGGGTGACCCGGCGCGGGGCGGTGCGCAGCGGCGTGCCGCGCTCCACGACGGCGGCGATCACCTCCGCGCCCAGGCCGCACATCCGGTTGGAGTCGTCGACCACCACCAGGCGGCCGGTGCGGGCGATCGAGGCGGACAGCGCCGCCCAGTCGAAGGGGTAGACGGTGCGCGGGTCGAGAACCTCCACCGAGATCTCGCTCGCCAACTCCTCTGCCACCGCGAGCGCGTCGTACACCAGGTGGCCCGCGGCGACCACGGTGACGTCCTCGCCCGGCCGGTGGATCCGGGCCGAGCCGATCGGCACCGGCACCAGCTCGGTGGTGACGTCCTCGCGCACGCCCAGCGCCCCCGCCGGGGCGAACAGCACCACCGGGTCGGGGTCGCGGATCGCCGAGACGAGCAGGCCGTACGCGTCGGCCGGGGTGGCCGGGAGCAGGGTCTTCACGCCGACGTGCGCGAAGAGGCTGTACGGGTGGTCCGAGTGCTGGCCGGCCCAGCCGTCGCGCGAGCCGGATCCCGGCACCACGTAGGTGACGGGAGCGGCACTCTGGCCGCCCGTCATCAGCGAGGTCTTGTGCGCCTGGTTGGCGATCTGCTCGAACACCAGGAAGAGCAGCGAGGGGATCTGGAACTCCACCACCGGCCGCAGCCCGGCCAGCGCCGCGCCCAGCGCCATCGAGGTGAACGCCTGCTCGGAGAGCGGGGTGTCCACCACCCGGTGCGCACCGAAGCGCGCCTGGAGGCCCGGGGTGAGGCCGGACAGGCCCGCGCCGACGTCCTCACCGAAGACGCAGACCGCCGGGTCGCGGGCCAACTCGTCGGCGAGCGCCCGGTTCAGAGCCTTGGCGTAGGAGAGTTTGGTCACGTCAGGACTCCCGCCCGGGGCCGCAGCCCGTCGGCGTACAGGTGGTCGAGTGCCCCGGCCGGGTCGGGGTGCGCACCGGACAGCGCGAACTCCACGGCCTCGGCCATCAGTTGGTCGATCTCGCGGTCAATTGCCGCACGCTGCCCAGCTCCTGGGTCGCAGCGCTCTAACGGGTCCCGGCGCCGCCAGGACTCGACCTCCTCGGCGGTGCGGTAGTTCACCCTGACCCGGCGCTCCATGGTGTGGTGGCCCTCGAAGCGGTAGGTCCGGCACTCCAGGAAGGAGGGCCCGGCGCCGGACCGGGCGCGGGCCACCGCCCGTTCGGTGGCCGTCCGGACGGCCTCGACGTCCATGCCGTCCACCGCCTCGGCCGGGATCCCGAAGGCGGCCGCCCGACCGAGCACCGAGCCCGCGACGCCCGCCTCGACGGGCAGGGTGGTGGCGTAGCCGTTGTTCTCGCAGACGAAGAGCACCGGCAGCCGCCAGAGCGCGGCCAGGTTCAGCGACTCCAGCAGGACGCCCTGGTTGAGCGCGCCGTCCCCGAAGAAGGTCGCCACCACCCGGTCCAGGCCCTGGCGCACGGCCGCCCAGGCGGCGCCGGCCGCGATCGGCGCGCCGGCGCCCACGATGCCGTTGGCCCCCAGCACGCCGAGTGACAGGTCGGCGGCGTGCATCGAGCCGCCGCGCCCGCGGTTGAGGCCGTTCTCCCGGCCGGCCAGCTCTGCCAGCATCCGGCCCGGGTCGGCGCCCTTGGCGAGCACGTGGCCGTGTCCGCGGTGGGTGCTGGTCAGCTGGTCGTCGGCGCGCAGCGCGGCGCAGACGCCGACCGCGACGGCCTCCTGCCCGATGTACGGGTGGATCCCGCCGACGATCTCGCCGGACTTCACCAGGCACAGTGCCGTCTCCTCGAACACCCGGATCAGGCGCATCCCGCGATAGAGCTCGGCCGGGCCCGGGGACGCGGTGGGGGCGCTCACCGCGCGTCCCGCCAGAGCGTCGGGCAGTACCGCGGGTCCGCGTAGTCGGGGTGGCCTTCGGCGGTGCGCCGCACCAGGACGTCGTGGTTGTAGACCACCTGCGTGCCGTCCGCCTTGGTGTACGGCCGGTACCGGTTGGCGCCGTCCTGCAGGTGCAGCGAGATCGCCCGGCGCGGGCGGGCCGAGGCGTTGGCTCCGCTGCCGTGGTAGGTGCGGCAGTGGTGGAAGCTCAGGTGGCCGGCCGGGATCACCACCGGGACCTTGGTCACCTCGGCGTTGTTGAACCGGGCGGTCCGCGCGAGGATCTCCTCCAGCTCGGCGCGGTCGCGCTGGGCGAAGTGCCGGGTGGAGTCGTCGCCGTCGATCTCCTTCCACAGGTGGCTGCCGTCCACCATGGTGATGGTGCCCATCTCCTCGTCGCAGTGGTGGAACGGGATGAACGCCGTGAGCATCCGTTCCGAGTCGCAGGTCTGCCAGTAGTGCCGGTCGCAGTGCCAGGGCACCAGGTTGCTGGGCTCCTGCGGGCGCGGCGGTTTGAGGATCAGGGTGGACTGGAAGATCCGCACCTCGTGCGCCTGCGCCAACCGCGCGGCGACCGCACCGATCAGCGGCTTGCGCAGGATCGCGGCGATCGCCTCGCTGCGGTGGTGGATGTAGTCGTTGTGCCGCTGCACGTCGCCGTCGGCCGGTTGCCAGTCGGCCAGCCGGGGCGGCCGCACGGGCAGCTCGCGATCGGACCGGCCGGCGTAGAACTGCCCGCTCGCGGCCTCCAGCGTCGCCAACTCCTGGTCGCTGAACAGGCGCTGGGAGAGGTACCAGCCGTGCTCGGCGTAGAAGCCGACGTCCTGCGGTGAGGGCAGCAGCTCCCGGTCGGCGTCGGTCAGGGTGAACTCGGCCTGTGGTGTCACGATTCGCCTTCCTTCCTGGGTTACGCGTGGGAAGCGTCGGTGCGCTCCACGGCCTCGTAGAGGGCCTTGATGTTGGCGCTGCCGAAGGTGAGCGCCCCGCGCCGCTCGATGACCTCCAGGAAGAAGGTGCGGCGGGGGTGGACCGAGCGGGTGAAGATCTGGAAGAGCTGGCCGCCGTGGTCCCGGTCCACCAGGATGTTCAACCGGCGCAGCGTCTCCAGCGGAATCACCGAGTCGCCCAGCCGGTCGCGGAGTTGGTCGTAGTAGCGCTCGGGAGTGCTGAGAAAGGCCACCCCCCGGTCCTGGAGGGTCTGCACGGCGAGCGCGATGGACTCGGTGCGGAAGGCCAGATGCTGGACACCAACGCCCTGGTGCTGCTCCAGGAAGCCGTCGATCTGGCCGGGGTCGCGGCTGGTGTCCGGCTCGATCAGGGTCAGCGTGACGCCGCCGGACGGGCTCTGCACCACGATCGAGTCCATCCCCTGGGTGCCGACCGCGATGTACTCGGTGAAGATCTGTCTCAGTCCCAGGGTCTGCTCCATGAACCGTACGGTGCTTGCCAGTTCACCCGAGGGCACGCATACCGCGAGGTGGTCGACCTCGGCCAGCAGGCCGTCCGGCTGCTCGTCGGCGGGTGCCGGCTCGCGCTGCACGAACCGCAGGTCCACGTCGCCGAAGCCGCGGATCGAGGCGCTGACCACCCGGCGGCCGTCCTCCTGGTGGACGGCGGGGGGCGAGATCGGGACGGCGCCTGCGGCCAAGGCGGTGGCATAGCAGGCGGCGGCGTCCTCGCAGGAGAGCGCGACCGCCGCCACGCCGTCGCCGTGGCGGTGGACGAACTGCGCCGCGCGGTCGGCGGGTTCGTCCGAGGAGGTGAACAACAGACGGATGTCGCCCTGGCGCAGCAGCACCCCGGTGCGCCCCGCCGGCAGGAGCGCCGCACCCGGGTGCGGCCCGTACCGGAAGCCGAAGGTCCCGGCGAGCTCGCGGGCGGCCTCGTCGGCGTTCGCGACGTGGAACTCGACATGGTCGATCCGATCGATGCTCATGGCGCTGTGACCGTCCTCTGCGGGGGCTCTGCGATGGGTGCGCTCACGGGAGGGGCCGCGCGGGGGCTTCGGCAACGCCGCGGGCCAGCCGGGTGCTCGGCGCGCCGAAGACCAGGCTGACGTTGTGACCGCCGAAGGCGAAGGAGTTCGAGAGGGCGGCCCGCACCGGCACCCGGCGGGCCGCGCCGCTGACGTGGTCGAGTTCGCAACCGGGGCCCGGGGTATCGAGGTTGAGCGTCGGTGGCAGCAGGCCCGAGGAGAGCGCGAGGACACTCACCACCGCCTCCACCGCTCCCCCGGCGCCGAGCAGATGGCCTGTGGCGCCCTTGGTGGAGCTCACCGCCGGGCCCTGCTCGCCGAAGACCGCGCGCAGCGCGGTGGCCTCCGCGACATCGCCCAACTTGGTCCCGGTGCCATGGGCGTTGACGTAGCCGACGTCTGCGGGCGACAGTCCGGCCGAGGCGAGCGCGGCGCGCATCGAGTCGCCGGCGCCCTCGCCGTCCGGGCGGGGCGTGGTGGGGTGGTGGGCGTCGGTGGAGGCGCCCCAGCCGATCAGGTCGGCGTGGCCGGCGGCGCCCCGCGCGTCCGCGTGCTCGGCACGCTCCAGCACCAGCACGGCGCTGCCCTCGCCCAGCACGAAGCCGTTCCTGCGGTGGTCGAAGGGCCGACTGGCCTGCGTCGGGTCCTGCCAACCGCTGGCCAGGGCGCGGGCGTTGGCGAAGGCGGCGGCGATCGTCGGGTGCAGCGAGGACTCTGCCGCGCCGCAGACCACCACGTCCGCCTCGCCGCCGCGGATCAGCCGCAGCCCCTCCGCGATCGACTGGGCACCCGCGGCGCAGGCCGTCACGATGGACGAACTGTAGCCGCGGATACCGTACTTGATGGCGATCCGGGCGGCGCCCATGTTGGAGAGCATGCCGGGCAGCAGGTACGGGCTGACGCCGGGCCGGCCGCGCTCGGTGCGCTGCTGGGAGTGCTGCTCGAAGGTCTGAAGTCCGCCGCCGCCGGTGGAGACCACCACGGCGACCCGGCGCGGGTCCACGTCCCGGCCCACCACCAGGCCGGCGTCCGCCAGCGCGTCGTCCGCCGCCGCCAGCGCGAGCAGCACGAAGCGGTCCACCGCCTTCGTCTCGGTGCGCGGCAGAACCTCCAGCGGGTCGATCCAGGGCGCGACCCCGGCCGACTCCAGCCAGCCCCCCGCCGGGTGGCCCTCACCCGGTCGGCAGAGCCCGGAGCGGCCCGCCAGCAGCGCCTCGAAGAACTCCGCCGGCTTGCGGCCGAGCGGGGTGACCAGCCCGAGGCCCGTGACGGCCGCGCCGGGCAGCGCCGCGGCGCTCATCGCCCGGCCTCGGCGGCGAGGCCGGCCAGGTGCCGCTCGCGCAGCAGGACCTTGCGGACCTTTCCGGTCGGGCCCAGCGGGATGGCGCCGTCCTCGACCGCGATCACCTGCCGGACGGTGACGGCCACCGCCTCCTCCAGCGCGGCCGTCACCTCCTTGGTGCGGTCGCGCTCGCGGTCCGCGCCCGCGACCAGTTGCAGCAGCACGTCGGTGACCACCCGCTCGCCCTCGCGCGCCGCGACCACCGTGCAGTCCACCACGTCGGGGCAGGCCACCAGGACGCGTTCCTCGGACATCGCGGTGTGCAGGCGGCGGCCGCCGCCCAGGTCCACCGAGTCCACCGCGCGGTCCACGTGGTAGTAGTAGCCCTCCTCGTCCCGGTAGACCAGGTCGCCGGTGAGGAAGTAGCCGCGCACCCGGGTGCGGTAGGTGGTCGCCGAGTCGTTCCAGTAGCCCAGCGCCAGGGTGGGCGACCGGGTGCCCAACTCGCCGACCTCGTACGGCCCCAGGGCCTCGCCGGCCGGGTCCAGCACGGCGCAGTCGACGAACGGGTGCGGCTTGCCGACGCAGCGGCCGTAGCGCTCGCTCTCGCGGGTGTGGGTGATGTGGAAGTGCGAGTGGCCCATCTCGGTGGAGCCCAGGCCGTCCACGAAGACCGAGCCGGCGGTACGGCTGCGGCGCCGGTCCACCAGGGTCTCCCGGCTGCCCTGCGCCACCAGGCGGCGGATGTGCGTCTCGTGCGCGCAGTCGCCGGTGTTCCACCAGAGCGCGACCGAGGAGAGGTCGCGCGCGGCCAGGTCGTGGCGGGCCAGGTCGGACCAGGTGGCGGCGAAGCCGAGCACGCCGTTCGGGCGGCGGAGCTCGATCGCGTCCAGCACGGCGGCGCCGCTCTGCTCGGAGAGGAAGGCGATCTCGGCGTGCGAGCTGAGCGCGAGGTTGAGGGCGATCAGGGTCGCGGCGTGCGCCGCCGGCAGCGCGCTGAGCAGCCGGTCCGAGCCCTGTGGCCGCGGCAGCGCCAGCCGGTAGCGGACGGCCGCGTACAGGCTGTCGTGCGAGTGGACGACCGCCTTGGGCAGGCCGGTGGTGCCCGAGGAGTGGGTGATCGCCACCGGGTCCTGCGGTGCGTGGCGGTAGGCGGGCGGGGCGGCGTCCGGGTCGCCCGCGCCGAGCGAGCCGATCTCCGGTAGCAGCGGTGTGGCGGTGTCGTGGCCGGCCAGCGCCGCGCGGTGCCTCTCGTCGGCCAGCACGCCCACCGCGGTCAGCCGCCGGATGTAGCGGGCGGCCCGCTCGGGGTCCAGTCGGGGGTTGAGCAGGGCCGGGATGGCGCCGAGCCGGGTGAGCGCCAGGGTGGCGAGCACGGCCTCGCCGGCCGCGTCGGCGTGCACCACCACCGGGTCCCGGGGGCCGATCCCGCAGGCGGCCAGCGCGGCCGCTCTGGCCCGCACCCGCAGGTCCAACTCCCGTACGGTGAAGGGCTGCCAGCTTGGGATCCCGTCGATGTCGGTGTCGAAGGCCAGCACCGGCTGGTCCAGGCCGATGCCCAGTGCCATCCGGGCGGAGAGCACGTTTCCGGCGCCGACCTGCGGATCGGCGGCGAGACTGGCACGGATCTGACGGACGCTCACGATCGCTGGTCCCTTCGTTCACGGGTCACGAGTCTTCGGTGTGCTGCGGCGGGGGCGACCAGGAGCGCCACCGCGTGGTCCGGGTCCCCCTGGTCTCCCTGGTCTCCCTGGTCCGCCTGGTCCGCCTGGTCCGCCTGCTCGGCCTGCTCGGCCGCGATGACCAGGACCTGGTCCGCGTCGCCGTCCTCGATCAGCAGGGCCGCGCAGCCCAGCGCGTCGGCGAGGACGGCCTCGGCCCCGGCGCCGAGCGGGGCCGTGCACACCACCGGGCCGTCCAGCCCCCAGCGGGCCGCGATGTGGCCGGCCACGGCGTTGGGATTGGACTGGTAGAACAGCAGCGGCGCGACCGGCCGCCCCTCGGCCAGTGCCGCCGCGACCGCCGCGCGGGTCACCGTGTCGCCGCGGGCACTGGCCAGTAGCAGCCCGGTGCGCACCGCCGGGTCGGCCACCGCCCGCTGCTCCAGGCAGCGTTGGGCGACCTCGACGACCAGCGGTTGGAAGCTGGAGAGGATGAAGCCGGGCACCGGCGTCACGGTGTCCTCCGGTCCGTCCGGCCAGTGCGCGCACGCCAGCACGGACAGGCCCAGCTCCCGAGCGAGCACGAGGTTCATGCCGCCCCCACCAGGAGGGCCGTGTTGGCGCCGCCGAAGGCCGAGTTGAGGCTCAGCGCATAGCGGATGGCGCTCTCCCGCGGCAGGTCGCGCACCAGGTCGAGCGGGCACTGCGGGTCGGGTGCGCGCAGCCCGGCCTGCACCGGCAGACGGCCGCTGCGCAGCGCCTCGACGGTGACCACCAGCTCCAGCAGGGCCGAACCCTCCAGAGCGTGGCCGTGCACGCCCTTGGTCGAACTCACCGGCACCTTGCCGACGCCCTTGCCGAACACCAGCCGCAGCGCCTCGACTTCGGCGCTGTCGCCGAGCACGGCGCCGTTCGCGTTGGCGTTCACGTAGCCGACCTGGTCGGCGCCGATGCCGCCCCGGCGCAGCGCGCACTCGATCGCCCTGGCCAGCCCGGCCCCGTCCGGGCGCGGGCGGACCACGTGGTGGGCGTCCCCGGCCCGGCCCCAGCCCGCGAGCACCGCCAGCGCCTGGACGCCCCGGGCCGCGGCGCTCTCCGCCGCCTCCAGGACGACCGCCGCCACGCCGTCGCCGAGCAGCGCGCCCCTGCGGTCCGCACTGAACGGGCGGACCTCGCCGTCCCGGGCCAGCGCCCGTCCGGCGTCGAAGAGCGCGTACTGGATCGGCTCCACCAGGTACCCGGCCGCCACCACCACGCGGTCCGCGCGCCCGGAGGCGATCAGCGCGGCGGCGTCGGCGACGGCCGTACTGCCCGCCACGCAGGCCGTGGTGTAGAGGCGGGTCACCGCGGGCAGTCCGCAGCGCGCGGACAGCGCCCGCGAGAGCGGTCCCTGCGGCGTCGGCTCGTCACTGTGCACGGCCAGCAGCAGGACGTCCCGCGCTGCCGTGCGCACATCCAACTCAGCCTGGCCGCATGCCCGCTGGACCGAGCCCGCCAACTCGTCGAGCAGCGTGCCGGCTTCGGGCAGCAGGGCGGCCCGGTGCACCCGGTGGCGCTGGACGGCGAACCGGTCCACGGTGCTGAACGCGGCTCTGCCGGCGGTGATGTGGGGCTGGACCACGGCTGCGCCACGGCCGTGCGCGGTGAGCGCGTCGAGACCGGTCACAAGGACCCGTCTGGCGGTGGCGGGCCCGGGCGACCTCGGCTCACGCATGACCGGCGCCGCCGGCCAGCGCCGCGCACAGCACCTCGGTGGCACCGGTCACGGTGACCATCCGATCGAGGTCCCCGTCGCTCAGGTCGAGCGAGACCGTGTAGCGCTGCTCGACTTCCGTGATCAGCCAGGTGAGTTCGAGCGATCCGAGCGCCTCGTCCACCTGGTGGGGCTCGCGGTCGCCGAAGGCCGCCAGCATGGCGAGCACCTCGTCGCGGCCGAGCGGGGTGGTGGCGCTCATTCAGCTCTGCCCGCCGCGGCGCCGGCCAGTCTCGCGGCCAGGGCGGTGGCGAACTCGCCGAGGTTCAGCGTCGCCAGGGTCTCGACGTCCTCGTCGCTGAACTTCAGCCCGTAGACGTCCTCCAACTGGACCGTCAGCTCCGCCAGCGCCAGCGACTCCAGGTCGAGGCCGGCGGGTCCGAGATCGGTCTCCTCGGTGACCTCGTCGACGTCGTAGTTCATCTCCCGCAGGGACTGGACGATGAACGCGCTGATCTCCTCTTTCACATCTGCCACGGTGCTCTGCCTTTCGGACGGCCGCGCCCGGTCGCCCCGCCGTGGCGGGGTGGGTGGCGCTGCGGGGATCAGGAGGAGGGGTGCTCGGCGGCGGCCCGGCGCAGGGCGGCCGGGTCGCGCAGGGTCTTGCCGGTGGTGGTGCGCGGGAGAGCGGGCAGCACATGGAGTCGCCGGGGGCGCTTGTAGGGCGCCAACTCCCGGACGAGAGAGGCCTGCACGCTCTCCGCAGTGGTTCCCTGGAGCGCCAGGTAGGCGTCGATCCCGCCCGTGCCGACACTGTCGAAGACGACCACGGCCTCGGCCACGCCGGGCAGCGCGGTCACCGTCCGCTCGACCTCGGTCAGGTCGACCTTGAGGCCGCCGATCGAGATCTGCGAGTCGAGTCGGCCCAGCAGGGTCAGCAGGCCGCTCTGCGGGTCGACGGTCGCGGCGTCCCGGGTGTGCAGCCAGCCGTCCGCCCAGCGTGTCGGGTCGGTGTGGCCGAGGTAGGGGGAGGCGGCGGCCGCGATCAGCAACTCGCCGTTCCGAAGCTTCAGTTCCATGCCGTCGGCCGGTTCGACCGCGGGGTGGTGGCGGCCGGTGAGATCGGTGGCGATCATGCCGAGCTCGGTCATCCCGAACATGGTGCCGAGCGGGACGCCGTAGCGGTCGGCGAAGGCGGCCTGCAGGCCGGGGCGGGTCAGCTCGCCCGCCACGATCATCCGCCGCAACTGCGGGAAGCGCCCTTGGGCGGGGTCGCCTTGGGCGGCGAGGAGTTCGGCATGGAAGGGGACGCCGAGCACCGTGGTCGGCCGCTCGTCGGCGGCCACCGCATCCAGGATGCCGGTGCCGGTCAGTCGCTCGGGGAAGTCCAGCCGGACGCCGGCGTGCAGGCACTGCAGCAGCCCGCCGACCAGGCCCAGCACGTGCACGACGGAGGCGAGCAGCACCATCCGCTCGCCGCGCGCCGGGTAGTCGGGGAGGCGGTCGTAGCGGGCGAGTTCGGCGATCAGGTCCTGCGGCGTGCGGGCGATGACCTTGCTCGGGCCGGTCGATCCGGAGCTCAGCTGGACCAGGCAGTGCCCGCTCGCCGCCGGCCGGCCGCCGGGCCGCCGGTCGGCGAGCGCGTCGACCTCGCTGTAGCCGCGCAGGGCCGCGCCGCCGGTCCGCGCGGCCGTCACGACGACCTCGGGAGCCAGCCGGTCGAGCGCCCGGTCGACCTCGGCCTGCGTCAACCGGTGGTCGAGCAGGCTCACTTGGGCACCGATCCGCCAGGCGGCAAGCAGGACGGCGATGTACGTCAGCGAGGGCGGCAACCGGAGCGTGACCGTACCGCCGGACTCAACTCCCGCTAGGGATAAACGTTTCTGCTGCTCACCAACCAGGTCGAGCAGCCCCGCACGGGTCACGATCCGGCCCATCCGCAGACACGGTTCGTCCGCCGGACCGGCGAGCAGGTAGTGGTCGACCCAGCCGTCCTGCGGCGGGACTCCCGATGGGCGAGGTGCGGCGGAACCCAACATCGCGTCTCCCGGATAAGGATGCGATCGGCAGGCGCGAAGCCAGGTTTGGCTGTCTCGCGCCGTAAAATTCCCACACCCGACCGGGCTGGTCAAGGCTCCTTGTGATGAGGATCTGTGCCATCGGGAGCACGCGGTGAAGGTCCGCACGAGGTGAACTCCACCGTGACACATGCCGTGATCTGGGACCTGTTTTGCGGGCGGGGCCGCGGGGTAGCACGGCACCGGATGAGGGGGCGGGGGCCCGTGAGGTCAGGCACCGGCCACGAAGTCGGCGAATCTCCTTACCCCGTCGTCGATCTGATCCATACTCAAGTAACTGCACGAAAGGCGAAGTTGATGTTCACCTCCGCCGCCCGGGTAGAAGGATTCCATCGGTGTCCAGAGCACTCCGTAGTCGCGCGCGGAGCGCTCCAGCGCCTGATTGTCCGCGCGGAAGCGGACGTTGACGGTCAGGAAGAACCCGCCGTCGGGCCGGTTCCAGCTCAGACCCAGCGCCTCGCGCCGGCCCCTGGGCAGGTGCAGCTCCAACTGCCGCAGCAGGGTGTCGAGATTGCGGCGATAGAAGGCGATGGCCGCGCCGTTGGTCTCGCGCAGCCGGAAGCCGCTCTCGATCAGCAGGCCGCCGATCACCGCCTGGCTCAGCGCCGGGGTGTTGACCGTCGTCATGCTCTTGATCTTGGAGAGCTCCTCGGCCAGCAGGCTGCGCCGCCCGTCCGGCGCGGCCACCTCCTGGTCGGCCAGCACATAGCCGACCCGGGCGCCGGGGAACGCCGTCTTGGCGAAGGAGCCCAGATGGATCACCCGGCGGTCCCGGTCCAGGGACTTCAGCGTCGGGCGGGGCTCGCCCTCCCGGACGAAGAAGCCGTACGGATTGTCCTCCAGGATCAGCAGATCGTGCTCCGCCGCCACCTCCAGCAGCCGGTGCCGTGCGGCCACCCCCAGGCTGACGCCGGATGGATTGCCGAAGTCCGGTACCAGGTACAGCGCGCGCGGCCGCTTGCCGGCCGCCCGCAGCCGCGCGGCGGTGGCCGCCACCAGCTCCGGGTCCAGGCCCTGCGGACCCTCGCGGACCGGCTCGACCGGGATGTCCAGCAGCCGGGCCGCACCCGTGGCGCCCACGTAGCAGGGCGAGTTGACCATCAGCACGTCGTCGGCGTCGGCGAACAGCGCGCGCAGCACCAGCAGCATGCCCTCCTGGCAACCGACCGTCACCACCACGGCCTCGGGCGCGATCCGGATGCCCTCGTCGTTCTCCAGGGTCCGGGCCACCAGCGCGTGGATCTGGCCGTTGGTACGCCCGTACTGGAAGAGGGCGGTCCTGACCTGCTCCGGGCTCTGGCCCAACTCCTCGGTCAGGTAGGCGGTGTAGACGTTCAGGTGGCGCTCGATCGCGGCGACGTCGAAGAGCCCCTCGTACGGGCGCCCGGGAGCGAAGGAGACCGCCTGCGGGAAGCGCTGGGTCACCTCGTTGAGGAAGTTCATCGCGTCCAGCAGCGGATCGCTGAGCGAGGCGTGCAGCGCGCTGAGGTCCAGCGGCCTGGTGCGGCGGGCCTGGGTCGCCACGGGCGTCCTTTCCAAGGCGTGGGAAGTGATCCGAACTCGGCTGCGGCACATGCTAGATCAGGCATCGGGAAGAAAAGGGTGACACCGTGCAGCTGTTGAGCGTGGACGAGTACGAGGCCCCGGCACGCGGGCAACTGCCCGCCGACGTCTGGGCGTTCCTGGCCGGCGGGAGCGGCAGCGAGTCGCTGATCGGCGGCGCGCGGCGGGCCTGGGACCGGATCAGGCTCCGGCCCTCCGTCCTGGTCGACGTCACCCGGTGCGACCCGGCCACCACCCTGCTGGGCGGCGCGCTGGCGGCACCGATGGGCGTGGCGCCGATGGCCTACCACCGGCTCTGCCACCCCGTGGGCGAGGTCGCCAGCGCCCGGGCGGCCGGCGAGCAGGGCGCGCTCTACATCGCCGCGATGTTCGCCAGCCGCACCCTGGAGGAGATCGCCGAGGCCACCAGCGGCCCGTACTGGTTGCAGCTCTACTGGCTGCGGCAGCGCGAACTGCTGCTCGGCCTGGTCGAACGGGCCGAGGCGGCCGGCTACGGCGCCCTGGTGCTCACCGTGGACGCCCCCCGGGTGGCCCGCCGACTGCGCGACCTGCGCCACGGTTTCGCGCTGCCCGACCACATCCGGGCGGTCAACCTGGACCCGTCCGTGATGGCCGCCACGCACGGCAGCCGGCCCGGTGAGTCCGGCATAGCCCGGCACTCCCGGGAGCAGTTCGACGCCTCGATCACCTGGGCCGACCTCGGCTGGCTGCGCGAGCGGACCCGGCTGCCGCTCGTACTCAAGGGCATCCTGACCGCCGAGGACGCCCGGCGGGCGGTGGCGCACGGCGCGGCGGGCATCGTGGTCTCCAACCACGGCGGCCGCCAACTGGACCACGCGGTACCGAGCGTGGAAGCACTGCCGGAGATCGCGGACGCCGTCGCCGGGCAGTGCGCCATCCTGGTGGACGGCGGCATCCGGTCCGGGGTCGACGTACTGAAGGCACTCGCACTGGGCGCCGACGCGGCCCTGATCGGCCGCCCGGTGCTCTGGGGGCTGGCCTGCGGCGGGCAGGCGGGCGCGGCCGCCGTGCTGGGCCTGCTGCGGGAGGAGCTGACGGAGGCGATGGTGCTGTCCGGCCGCCCGACCGTCGGCGCCGTCGACCGTTCCCTACTCTCCCTCCACCCAGCGTAGTTCAGCGTTTGAGAAGCAACCGCAGAAGGGAACACACCCTCCATGCCCATGCCCAGAGCCCTGACACCCGGCGAAACCGCCGATCCGTACTGCCTGCGCGACGGAGAGGCGGCGGCCCTGCTCGCCGGGCACCCCTGGCAGCGCTTCGCGGTGCTCGGCGACAGCATCGCCGAGGGCCTCGGCGAGCCCAGCCCCGGCTACCCGGACGAGCCCTGGGCCGACCGGATCGCCGCCGAACTCGCCGCGCTGCGACCGGGCTTCGCGTTCCACAACTTCGGCTACCGCAACACCCGCTCGGAGCAGGTTCGGACCGAACAGCTCGACGAGGCCCGCGCGTTCGGCCCCGACCTCGCCCTGGTCGCCTGCGGCGGCTACAACCTGCTCGCCCGCTCCTACGACGCCGACGCCGTCGAGGCGGATCTGCGGGCCATCGTCGAGGGCCTGCAAGCCGGCGGGGCCACGGTGATCACCGTGAGCATGTTCGACGGCTCGAACTCCCCCGCCGTGCCCGAGGAGTTCCGCCCCGCGCTGCGCACCCGGCTGCACGACCTGGCCGACCGCACCCAGCGGATGGCCGCGCAGCTGGGCACCGTACAGGTGAGCCTGATCGGCCACCCGGCGTCCAAGGAGGCCGATCTCTACAGCGCGGACGGCCGGCACGGTACCCGGCGCTCGCACGCCATCGCCGCCGCCGAGACCATCCGCGGCCTCGGCGCCCGGCTGCGCGGCGAGCAGTCGTGACGCAGCCCGCACCCGCGGCTGACCAGCAGCCCGGAATCGCTGAACGCGCTGCCCTGTTCTCGGTGTTGACCGGCGGCTGGATCGCCCAGGCCTGCTACGCGATCGCCAAACTCGGCATCCCCGACCTGCTCGCCGAGGCCCCGCGCACCGTGGACGACCTCGCCGCCGCCTGCGGCGCCGACCCGCGCGCCCTGCACCGCACCCTGCGCGCCCTGAGCGCGAGCGACCTGCTGCGCGAGAGCCCGCCGCGCACCTTCGCCCTCACCCCCACCACCCGCCTGCTCTGCTCGGACTACCGCCGCTCCAGCCGGCCCACCGCGCTGATGTTCGGCGAGGAGGTGCACGGAGCCTTCGGCGAGATCCTGCACACCCTGCGCACCGGCCGGCCCGCCTTCGAGCGGCTGCACGACGTCCCGTTCTACGACTACCTCGGCGAACACCCGCAGGCCGCCGCCACCTTCCACGCCGCGATGGGCGCCGCCGCCGTCCCGGCCGCGCTCGCCGCCTGCGACCTGCGCGGTCTCGGCACTGTCGTCGACATCGGCGGCGGCGAGGGCGGGCTGCTCGCGAAGGTCCTCGCCCGCCACCGCGCAGCGCGCGGCGTCCTGGTGGACCTACCGGAGTCGATCGACCTGGCCCGCACCCGCCTCACCGAAGCCGGCCTCGCCGACCGCGTCGACTTCGTCCCCGGCAGCTTCTTCGACGAGAAGACCGTCCCACCCGGCGCCGACCTCTACATCCTCTCGCGCGTCCTGCACAACTGGGACGACCCCAGCGCCGCCACCATCCTGCGCCGCGTCCGCGAGGCCATCCCGCCCGACGGCCGCCTGCTCGTCTTCGAGTACCTGGAGGACCAGGACGAGCCCCCCACCACCCGCCCCACCCGCTTCGCCGCCCAGGCCAAACTGATCGACCTCCTGATGCTCGTCATGGTCGACGGCCACGACCGCACCCTCGCCCAGTACCGCACCCTCCTCACGGCCGCCGGCTTCGCCATCCGCTCAATCCACCCCGCCCCCACCCACGCCTCCCGCAGCGAAACCGCAATCGAGGCGGTCCCGGTGTAGAACGAACGGTCGCCTGATGCCAAGCTCGAACCGTGGAACCGCTGCGCCATACGGGCGAACGCCGTTCCAGCGCAACTGCGGAGGCCAGCTACCGGTTACGCCTCCAGACCCGCCGTCAGCACCGCGTCCGGGGCGCGTCCCACCCCTACCGGCGGACGCTCCAACTGATAGTTGGCGATCCCGCACGGCATAGCCTCGGCACCCCAGGTGATTACCATATTCATCCCATTTTCATCCTTACGATAGGCTGACTTCTCAATGCTCTGAGTTACAGCCGAGTCGTGTATTGCCGAGGGGGAGACATGGGGAACGCAAGTGTTGGCGGAGGCGGTGTAGGCACAGCTGGCCCACCATCCTTCGCAGTTGATCCGGCTGACCTGGACGCCGCGGCGAAGGTCGCCCACGACACCGGCGCAGCGATGCCCAACGAGTTGAAGACCGTCCAGCAGCCATCCGACGATGCCGTAGCAGGTTTGCTCGGCTGGCAGACATCCGGCTCGCTCAGCAGCTGCACCGCTGCCTGGGAGGACTGCCTGCGCGCCCTGGGTTCCGAGGTCGACGGCGTTGGCGACAAGCTGGGCAAGACGGCTGCCACCTACCGCAACGCGGACACCAGCGCGGCGAACGCGTTCCCTGGTCTCAGCGCCGGCCGCTACGCCTTGGCAGGCAACTGATGGTCAGTCTCGCCGAGCTGCGTGAGGCCGACTTCGGCCCCCTGGACACCGTTGCCGCCGCCTACGACAAGCTCGCCGGCGATTTCCAGGGCCACGTCGACCAGATGGACACTCAGGTGGTCAAGCACCTCTTCGACGGCCGGTGGATCGGCACGGCCGCCGGTGCCGCCAACGCCTCGCTGCACACCACCAGTACCCGACTTGATGCAGCACACATCGAGATGTCGGCGATGGGTACCTTGCTGCGCGAGGCAGCCGACAGCTTCCGGCTGGCCCAGGGCAAGCTCCAGGAGGCCCTGCAGGATGCGCAGGACGGACACTTCACTGTGGCCGATGACGGGACGGTCTCCTGGCCGCCACCGGCGGCAGCCGAGCGGAAGGACCCGAACTACGACACGCCACAGCAGGGCAAGGCCATAGCCAACCGGATCAGCGACGCCGTCAATGAGGCGACTACCGCGGATGCGCGGATCGCCAAGCTGCTCGACGACCTGACGCAACGAGCCCGTACCGGTTCCGGCCTCGACATCGCACAGGCTCAGAAGGACCTGGGCGCAGTCACCCAGGCGGGGACGGACCTGCTCGCGGCCGGCTTCCCGTCGAAGGACGCCACATCCACGCAGGTCCTCTCCTGGTGGAACCAACTCACACCGGCCGAGCAGCAGCGCCTGATCGAGACCCACCCGGACCTGATCGGTAACCGGGACGGAATACCGTCGCTGGTCCGGGACCAGGCCAACCGGATCAACCTCACCAACCTGATCAACCAGTACGAACAGAAGCCAAGCCTTTCGGCCGACGACAAGACCAAGCTCGACGGCTTCAACAGGATCCAGAAGACGCTGAGCGACAATGTGGGCCAGCACCCACCAGCCCTGCTGCTCGGGATCAGCGACCAGGGCCAGGGACGCGGCATCCTCTCCTACGGCAACCCGGACACCGCGCAGAACGTCAGTGCCTACGTCCCCGGGCTCGGCACCACGCTCTCCAATGTGGGTGGCAAGGACGGCGACCGCGCACACAACGTCTGGCTCGCCGCGAAGAAGGCCGACCCGACCGCCACGACCGCTTCCATCGTCTGGCTCGGCTACGACCCGCCGCCCGGCCTGGACAGCGGTGACCCCAGCACGGCAGAGGTGATGCTCCCTGACCGGGCGGAGAAGGGCGCGGCATCCTATGACCAGTTCCTCAGCGGGCTACGTGCCACCCACCAGGGGGCACCGGCGCACCTCACCGCGCTGGGCCACAGCTACGGCTCCACCACGGTGGGCCTGGCGGCGCAGCGGCCGGGCGGCACCGGGGCCGACGACGTCATCCTGGTCGGCAGTCCCGGTACCGGGGCGGACAAGGCGTCCCAGCTCAATGTCGATCCTGGCCATGTCTGGGTTGGCGCAGCGAGAAACGACCCGGTGACCCACCTGCCTTCGAAGGCCGAGGCCGGCATCGACGGCACCGCCCTGGTCGCCGGCGGGCCAGTCCTCGGCACCGCCCTCGGAACCACCACGGACTGGATCTACAACCAGGCGGATCCCAACCAGTTGTGGTACGGGACGGATCCCGCCAGTGCGCAGTTCGGCGCCCAGCGGTTCGACGTGGCGGACGGCGCGCCCCTGTCCGTCGACTCCCACTCGCAGTACATGGACGCTCCGCAAAGCCCTGGCAGCACGTTGTCACCGACCGACGCCGCCAATCAGGACTCGATCACTAACATCGGTCAGATCGTGGCGGGCAAATACGACAATGTGAATCGAGTGGCTGGCCGATGACTCAGATGAACCAACTCGCGCGCTCTCTCGGCGTGGTGGCCGCTGCCATGGCGCTGGCCCTGAGCGCCAGCTCCTGCTCCCCCACCGCCGGGAACCCCCATGGATCCCCCCAGTCCCAGAAGGCCCTGATGACACCCGACCAGGCGCGCCAGAAGCTCCTCACACTGCTCGACGACTCGATGTCCGACATCAAGCCGCCGCTGAAGTACTGGGACGCCTGGCCCGAGTCGAGCGAGCAGGACGGCGGCTACGCAACCGCCGCGCAGAACCGGTACATCATGACCAAGGTGTCCAAGGCCAAGTTCGGGGCGCTGCTGGGCCTGTTGGAACGCAGCTGGAAAGCCAAGGGATACAGCATCGAGTCGATCAACCCCCACCAGCCGGCGATGTTCGCCGACATCCCGGGCGGTTCAAGCGTCGGCATCACCATCGGAGCCGCGGACAACATCGCCTTCCAGGTCGTAGTCGGTCCGATCCCGGATCTCGACAGCCACGACGCGTTCGGCATCCCCAGCCCGCAGCCGACCATGTCCAATGGAGACCCGGACATGATCCCGAAGTACGACGACCCGTTCTGGTCGAGCGACCAGCCGGCGGCGACCCCGAGCCCCTGAGCGCCCTGGATTTCCCTGGCACCGGTCGGCAGGCGGCTGTCCGTTCTGTCGTACCCGCACCGCGTCCGGGTAGGTTGGGGTGATGTTGACGACTCCTCGGATCCTGCTGATCTCCGGAAGCCTGCGGACCGGCTCCTCCAACGAGGCGGTGCTGCGGACCGCCGAGGCACTCGCCCCGACCCGTACCGCGATGTACAACGGGCTCGCTGCGCTGCCGCACTTCAACCCGGACGACGACACCGATCCCCTCCCGGCCCCGGTGGCCGAGTTGCGGGCCGCGATCGGCGAGGCGAGCGCGTTGCTGATCTGCGCTCCGGAGTACGCGGGCACGCTGCCGGGTTCGTTCAAGAACCTGCTGGACTGGACGGTCGGCGGCACCGAGATCTCCGACAAGCCGGTGGCCTGGGTGAACGCGGCGGCCCCCGGTCGCGGTCAGGGCGCCGAGGCCACGCTGCGCGCGGTGCTCGGCTATACGGGTGCGGCCGTTCTCGAGGCGGCCTGCGTGCGGATCCCGGTGGACCGCGGGGCAGTTGGCGTGGACGGGGTGATCACGGACCCGGCGGTGCGCGGGCGGCTCGCCGAGGTGCTGGAGCTGCTGGCCACCGCAGCCCAGCAGCCCTAGGGTCCCAACTCGCCGCTGCCGCGCGGGATCAGGCGGGTGGGGAGTTCGATCAGCTGGGGTCGGCCCTGCTCGCCGGACAGCCGGCGGAAGAGGAGCTGTGCCGCCGTGCGGCCGAGCCGGATCGGGTCCTGGGCGACGACGGTGACCGGGGTGGCGAGCAGGTCGGCGAGTTCGAAGTCGTCGAAGCCGACCAGGGCCGGGCGGTGCGGACGGGTTCCCCACTCGCGCAGGACGGCGACGCTGGTCCGGTTGTTGCCGCACATCAGGGCGGTGACCGGCCAGCGGCCGGCGAGCATCCGGTCCAGGGCGAGCCGGATGCCGATCGGGTCGGGGCCGCCCATCGAGACCCAGTGCTCCCGCACCTCGCAGCCGGCCTCCGCCATCGCCTGCCGGTAGCCGTCGAGGCGTTCGGCTGCGGTGAAGATGCCCGGCAGGTCGCCGAGGTAGCCGATCCGGCGGTGGCCCTGGCGCAGCAGGTGGTCGACGCCGGTGCGGCTGCCGCCGCGGTTGTCGCTGAGCACCGCGTCCGCCTCCAGGCCCGGCAGCGGGCGGTCCACCGCGACCACGGCGGTGCCGGCCGCCATCTCCTGTGCCAGGTAGCCGTGTTCGGCGGCGGTGGGGACCACGATCAGGCCGTCGACCCGGCGCGCGCAGAAGGCCAGCGCCAGCTCGCGTTCGCGTTCGGGGTCTGCGGCGGAGGAGCCGGTGAAGAGCAACGAGCCGTGGGCGCGAGCCACTTCTTCCACCGCGCGGTGCAGCATCGAGGAGAACGGGTCCGACACGTCGTCCAGGACGAGCCCGACGCTGCTGGTGTGGCGCCCCTGGCGCAGCAGCCGGGCGCTGTCGTTGCGCCGGAAGCCGAGCTGCGCGACGGCCCGGCGGACCCGCTCCGCGGTGTCCTCGCGCACCCCGGGCTCGCCGTTGACCACTCTCGACACCGTCTTGAGCCCCACGTCGGCCGCCGCCGCGACGTCCTTCATGGTCGGCCGAACGGTCGCCATTGGTGCCGCCTCTCTGACAACGTTGCCGGGAGTTTAACCACAGAGCATCCGATCAGGCGTCAATTCTGCATTCCACACGCCTACTTGTGCACCCCACGCGCCCCGGGCGTGACGGTCGAAAGCCTTGACAGCCACCCTGCTCCCGTGAGTACATGCCAAGCGCGACAACGTTGTCCAGTGAGTCCAGCGAGGAGGAACGGTGTCCCACCCCCTCTTGGAGGCCCGGCGACTCGTCAAGACCTACGGCCAGGTGCACGCCCTGAGCGGCGCCGACTTCGCCGTCCACCCGGGCGAAGTGGTGGCCCTGGTCGGCGACAACGGCGCGGGCAAGTCGACCCTGGTCAAGACGCTGGTCGGGGCGATCGCCCCGGACGGCGGGGAGATCCTGCTGGACGGGAAGCCGACGTCGTTCGGCGGCCCGCGCGACGCCCAGGCGCTCGGCATCGAGACCGTCTACCAGGATCTCGCGCTCGCCGCGGACCTGGACGCCGCGGCCAACCTCTTTCTCGGCCGCGAGCAGCTGCACGGCGGGCTGCTCGGCCTGCTCGGGGTCCTGGACAAGCGCGCGATGCGAGCCCGCGCCGTCGAGGCGTTCGGCGAACTCGGCATCGAGCTACGGGACATCGGCGCCCCGGTGGCCACCCTCTCCGGCGGCCAGCGGCAGAGCGTGGCGATCGCCCGCTCGGTGGCCTGGGCCTCGCGGATCGTCTTCATGGACGAGCCGACCGCCGCGCTCGGCGTGCTCCAGCGCGGCCGGGTGCTCGACCTGATCAGGAGGGTCCGGGACCGCGGCGTCTCGGTGGTGCTGATCAGCCACAACATGCCCGAGGTGCTGTCGGTGGCCGACCGGGTCGAAGTCCTGCGGCTGGGACGGCGGGTGGCGCGCTTCGCGGCGGCCGAGACCTCGCTGGAGGAGCTGGTCGCCGCGATGACCGGTGCGCTGGACACCCAACTCGACGCCCAACTCGACGCTCAGGACGACGCTCAGGACGAGGGAGACCCGCGATGACCGACCTGCGCGAGGCGGCGCAGCGCCTGCGCGGCCAGAACACCGTCTGGACCTTCCTGGTGCTGGCGGCCCTGGTGGCGGTCTTCTCGGCGCTGCGCCCCAACGCCTTCGCCACCGTCTTCGAGTTCCGCAGCATCGCGACCGAGTCGTCCATCCTGGTGCTGCTCGCGGTCGGCCAGACCTTCGTGATCGTCACCGCCGGGATCGACCTCTCGGTCGGCTCGGTGCTGATCTTCTCCGGCGTGATCGCCGCCCGCACCATGAACGCACTGGACAGCGGCCCGCAGGCGGGCTGGGGCGTGATCGCGGCGGGCACGGCCGCGGGCCTGGCCGCCGGGCTGGCCTGGGGCTCGCTCAACGGCTTCCTGGTCGCCAAGGCCAAGGTCCCGCCGCTGATCGTCACGCTCGGGACGCTCGGCATGGCGCTGGGCATCGGCCAGATCCTCACCCACGGCGTGGACGTCGGCAACGTGCCGGACACGCTGACCAACTCCGTCGGCAGCGGCAGCGTGCTGGGCGTGCCCTGGCTGATCGTGATCGCCGTGCTGGTGGTGGCGGTCGCGGCGGCCGGGCTCGGACTGACCCGGTTCGGCCGCTACACCCGG
This sequence comes from Kitasatospora sp. MAA4, assembly GCF_029893355.1. Taxonomy (GTDB): domain Bacteria; phylum Actinomycetota; class Actinomycetes; order Streptomycetales; family Streptomycetaceae; genus Kitasatospora. The sequence goes on along the minus strand of NZ_JARZAI010000002.1, from coordinate 331,785 downwards.
GCGATCGGCTCCAACGCGGAGGCCGCGGGCCGGGTCGGCATCCGGGTCGACCGGCACCTGATCAAGGTGTACGCGCTCTCCGGCCTGCTGGCGGGCCTCGCCGGGGTGCTCAACCTGGCGCACTTCAGCAGCACCACGCTGACCAGCGGGACCCAGGACAACCTGAACGCGATCGCCGCCGTCGTGCTCGGCGGCACCAGCCTGTTCGGCGGCACCGGCTCGGTGATCGGCACGGTGATCGGCGTCTTCATCCCGGCAGTGCTGCAGAGCGGCTTCACCATCCTGCAGGTGCAGTCGTTCTGGCAGACCGTCGCGGTGGGCGCCGTCCTGGTGGCGGCCGTCTACTTCGACCAGCTGCGCCGCCGCCGACGCCAACTCAACTAGGTCCTACGAGGAGGTTCTGATGGTGTACCCCAGGAACTACCGGCTGCTCGGCGCGGCCGCCGTGCTCGCCCTCGCGGCGGTCACCGGCTGCTCCAGCAGCAGCGGTGGCGGCACCGGCAGCACGAGCATCGCGTTCATCGCCGGCAAGACCGGTGACCCGTTCTACATCACCATGAAGTGCGGGGCGAGCGCCGAGGCCAAGAAGCTCGGCTACGCGTTCAGCGCCACCGGGTCGGCCGACTGGAGCGTGCCCGAGCAGGTGAACGCGGTGAACAGCGTGGCCGCGAACCGCCCGAGCGGCGTGCTGATCTCGCCGGTGGACCCCAACTCGCTTGCCGCGCCGGTGAAGACGCTGCAGAGCGCGGGAGCAAAGGTGGCCATCGTGGACACCTCGCTCACCGACGCCTCGCTCGGCGTCACGCACATCTCGTCCAACAACGTGCAGGGCGGGCAGCAGGCCGCCGACACGATGGCCCAACTGCTGGGCAGCACGGGCGAGATCGTGGTGCTCACCCCCGACCTCACGACGACCACCACCAACGCCCGGATCCAGGGCTTCAAGCAGCAACTGGCCGCCAAGTACCCGGGCCTGACCATCGACGACGTCCGCCAGGTCGGCGACACCGCGCAGGGCGCGGCCTCCGCCGTCGGCGACGAACTGTCCGCGCATCCCGGCGTGAGCGGCATCTTCACCGCCAACTCGCAGACCGGGGAGGGCGTCGGCACCGGCCTGAAGAACGCCGGCAAGCAGGGCAAGGTCAAGGTGGTCTCCTTCGACGCCGGTCCCGAGCAGGTCCAGGCCCTGCAGAGCGGCTCGGTGGACGCGCTGATCTCCCAGGACCCGTACGGGATCGGGCAGCAGGCGGTCGACCAGCTGGGTAACGCGATCGGCAGGAAGCCGGTCACCGCCACCGTGCAGACCGATCTGGCGAGCATCACCCGGGACAACCTGAAGGACCCGGCCACCGCCCGCTTCCTCTACAAGGCCGACTGCACCGCCTGACCCAACTGTCCCCCAGGCTCCGGAAGAGGTCACCGAGTGCTCCGCCCCCTGCGCACGCTCCTGCTGGCCGGCGCCGTGCTGGCCGCCGTCACGCTCTCCCCAGCGGCGGCCACCGCCGACACCGCCAACGCGGTCGCCGACCCGGCCTCGCTGGTCGACCCGTTCGTCGGCACCGGCAGCGGCGGCGCCGTGGTCGGCCAGGTGGACACCTTCCCGGGCGCCGACGTGCCGTTCGGCATGCTGCAGTGGAGTCCCGACACCCCGTCCCGGCCGCCCGGCGGCGGCTACGACACGGCGGACTCCTCGATCACCGGCTTCAGCCTCACCCACCTCTCCGGACCCGGCTGCGCCATCGCCGGGGACTTCCCCTTCCTCCCGCTGACCGGCGCCCTGCCGGCCGACCCGAGCTCGGCCGCCGCGCCTTTCACGCATACGTCGGAGAGCGCCCAGCCGGGCTCGTACGCCACCACCGCCGGGGGCGTACGGACCGAGCTGGCCGCCACCGCGCGCACCGGCGTCGGCCGCTTCACCTTCCCCGCCACCGCGCAGGCGCAGCTGCTGGTGAAGGCCGCCTCCAGCGAGAACGGCGGCTCGGCCGCCGACCTGCGGACGGTCGGCGACCACGAGATCACCGGTTCCGTCACCAGCGGCCACTTCTGCGGCCAACCTGACACCTACACCGTGCACTTCGCCGCGGTCTTCGACCGACCGTTCACCGCCTCCGGCACCTGGGGTGGCCCGTCCTCGTCCGCCGTCCGGGTCGACCCGGGCAGCGGCAGCGTGGCGGTCAGCGGCGTCCAGCGGCCCGCCACCCAGCAGTTGACGAACACTCAGAACACTCAACACACCACCGCCAGCGGTGTGGTGGCGGGCGGCTGGCTCACCTTCGACACCCGCAGCAACCCGGTGGTCGGCATGCGGGTCGCCGTCTCGTACGTCAGCGTATCCGGCGCCGAAGCCAACCTCCGCAGTGATGACGGGAGTTGGAATGTGGCCAAGGTGGCCGGGCAGGCGAAGGCGCTGTGGAACCGGCAGCTGCGGGCCATCGCGATCGCCGGCGGCACCCGGACCCAGCAGGCGACCTTCTACACCGCGCTCTACCACTCCCTGCTGCACCCCAACCTGTTCAGCGACGCCGACGGGCGCTACCCGGGCTTCGACGGCGCGATCCACACCGCCTCCCCGGGCCACGCCCAGTACAGCAACTTCTCCGGCTGGGACATCTACCGCTCGCAGGTGCCGCTGCTGGCCAGGATCGCCCCCGCGCAGACCGCCGACATGGCGACCTCGCTGCTGAACGACGCCGACCAGGGCGGCTGGCTCCCCAAGTGGCCGGTGGCGAACGGCTACACGGGCGTGATGAACGGCGACCCGGCGGACCCGATCCTGGCGGACGCCTACGCCTTCGGCGCCCGCGGCTTCGACGCCGGCCGCGCCCTGCAGGCCATGGTGCACGGCGCGGAGAGCAGCGCCGGGCAGCCCGGCCAGGGCTGGTACGTGGAACGGCCGCACGGCGCCGACTACTTGAGCCGGGGCTACGTGCCCAACGTCGGCTCCGACTCGATCAGCCCGGTCCCCAACGGCGCCTCGGAAACCCTGGAGTACGCCCTCGCCGACTTCTCGATCGGCCAACTCGCCACCGCCCTGGGCCAACCGGCCACCGCCGACCGGTTCCTGCAGCGCTCGCAGAACTGGGCGAACCTCTTCGACACCGCCACCGGCTACATCCGGCCGCGCGACGCCGACGGAGCGTTCCCGCCGGGTCCGCCCGTGCAGACCGGTGCCGGCTTCGGCCAGAGCGGCTTCCAGGAGGGCAACGCCGCCCAGTACACCTGGATGGTGCCGCAGGACCTGCGCGGCCTGGTCGACGGCATGGGCGGCGACCAGGCCGCGGCCGCCCGCCTCGACCAGTACTTCACCCAGCTCAACGCGGGGCCCGACCAGCCCTACCACTGGCAGGGCAACGAGCCCGCGTTCGACACCCCGTGGGTGTACGACAGCATCGGGCAGCCCTGGAAGACCCAGTCCACCGTGCGCGCCGTCATGGACTCGCTCTACAACCTCACCCCCGGCGGCGAGCCCGGCAACGACGACCTCGGCGCGATGAGCTCCTGGTACGTGTGGGCGGCGCTGGGCGTCTACCCGCAGACCCCGGGCACCGCGACGCTGGTGCTCGGCAGCCCGCTCTTCCCGCACGCCGTCCTGCACGGCCCCGACGGCCACGACCTGACGATCAACGCCAACGGCGCCTCCAGCAGCGCCAGTTACGTCCAGCAGCTGGCCGTGGACGGGCACCCCTCGACGCACACCTGGGTGGACCTGAACCGCACCCGCCGCCTCGACTTCACCCTCGGCGCCAGCCCGGACACCCACTGGGGCACCGCCCCCGGCGACGCGCCACCGTCGTACGGCACCGGTCGGCCCGCCTTCCCGCCGACCACCCGCGCCGCGCTGACCGCCGCCCCCGCCCAGGTCAGGATCGCCCCCGGCGGCAGCGCCGCGGTGGCCGTCACGGTCGACAACACGGCCGGCAGCACGCCCGCGACCGTCAGCTGGCAGGCCGCCGCGCCGGCCGGCCTGACCGCGGGCCCGTCCGGCGCCACCGTCACCGCGCCACCCGGCGCGGACGCGACCACCTCCGTCACGCTCACCGCCGCCGCCGGCACGGCCACTGGCTACTACCAGGTCGCGCTGACCGGGCAGGCCGCCGACGGCGCGGTGCTGGCGCGCACCCACCTGCTGGTCACCGTCGCCCAGCCCGGGCAGAGCATCCCGACCGCCTACGTCTCCAACTACAGCGACAACACGGTCACCCCGGTCGACACCCGCACCCGCAACGCCGGTCCGCCGATCCCGGTCGGCAGCGGCCCCGACGGCCTGGCCACCGCCGCCGGGCACCTGTTCGTGGCGAACAACAACAGCAACGACGTCAGCGTGGTCGACCTCACCGACAACGCCGTCACCGCCGACGTCAAGGTCGGCACGGTCGCGGCCGACGTCGCACCGACCCCGGACGGAAGGACCGTCTGGGTCAGTGACTTCGGCGACGGCACGGTCCAGCCGATCGACACCGCGACGCTGACCGCCGGTCCCCCGGTGAAGGTCGGCACCCAGCCCGAACGGCTGCGGGTGCGCCCCGGCGGCGGCGAGCTCTGGGTGGCCGACCAGGGCGACGGCACGGTCAGCGTGGTCGACCTCGCCAGCAGGACGGTGACCCACACCGTCGCGGTCGGCGCCGCGCCCTTCGGCGTGGCCTTCGCCCCGGACGGCAGCCGCGCCTACGTCACCGACAACGGCGCGGGCACGGTCTCGGTGATCGACACCGGCAGCTACCAGGTGCTCGCCACCGTCCCGGTCGGCTCCGGTCCCGAGTACGTCGCCGTCGCACCGGACGGCCGCACCGCGTACGTCGCGGCGAGCGGCGCGGGCGGCGTCACCCCGATCGACACCGCGACCGACACCGCGGGCCCGCTGATCCCCACCGGCTCCGGCGCCTACGCGCTGGCCTTCGCCCCGGACGGCGGCCTGCTGTGGGCGGTGGACTCCAACGTCAACGAGATCAGGCCGGTCGACCCGGCCACCGCGGCCGCCGGCCCGGCGATCACCGTCGGCAACGTCCCCGACGGCATCGCCGTCACCGGCTGACGGCAGGTGTTCCCCGGAACGTGCGCCGGTAGGCCCCCGGTGAGGTGCTGATCGCGGCGTGCAGGTGCTGGCGCAGCGTGGCGTCCGTGCCGAAGCCCACCCGCTGCGCGATCCGGCCCACCGGGAGGTCGCTGCTCTCCAGCAACTGCCGGGCCAGGTCGACGCGTTGCTGGATGAGCCACTGCCCGGGGCTGAGCCCGGTCTCGGCCCGGAAGCGCCGGGTGAAGGTGCGCCGGCTCATGCCCGCGTGCCCCGCCAGCTCCTCCAGTCCGAGCGGCTCGTGCAGCCGGTCCAGCGCCCAGGCGCGCGTCCGGGACGTCCCGGCCTCCGTACTCACGGGCACCGGCCGCTGCACGTACTGCGCCTGGCCGCCCTCGCGCTGCGGCGGGACCACCAGGCAGCGGGCCACGAAGGTGGCGACGGCGCTGCCGTGGTCCTCCCGGATCACGTGCAGCATCAGGTCGATGCCCGCCGCCGCACCGGCCGAGGTCAGTACCCGGCCGGCGTCCACGAACAGCACGTCGGGCGCCAACGCGACCTCGGGATACAGCCGTTGGAACCGGTCGGCGTGGTGCCAGTGGGTGGCGGCGGGCCTGCCGTCCAGCAGTCCCGCCGCCGCCAGCAGGTAGGTGGCGATGCAGATGCCGACGATCCGGGTCCCGGGCCCGATCAGCGCCAGCGCCTCGACCGTCCGGCGCGGCAGCGCGGAGCGGTCGGTGATCTCGACGAACTCCTCAGAGGCGGGGATCACCACGGTGTCCGCCCCGGCCAGCACCGACGCGTCGTGCTCGACGGCGATCGAGTAGTCGGCACAGGTGCGGACCGGGCGCCCGTCCAGCGAGCAGGTGACCACCTCGTAGAGCGGTCGGCCCTCGGGATCGAGGGCGGCTCCGAGGAACCGCGAAGGCAGGCTCAACTCGAACGGAATGACCCCGTCCAGGGCCAGGACCACGACACGATGCATGGCCCGATCCTTGCACATCATGGCCTTCGGGCCACTATTCTCCCAGCTCAGCGCTGATCCATTCTGAACCCATGACCACGATGAAGGCGATTAGCCAGCACACCTACGGCGGCACCGAAGTTCTCCAGGAGATCGAGATCGACCGCCCCTCCCCCGGTCCCTCCGAGGTGCTCGTCCGCGTCCGCGCGGCGGGCATGAACCCGACCGACTGGAAGCACAAGCGAGCCGGCGGCCTGGTCGGCAAGCTGCCGCTGGTCCTCGGCTGGGACGTCTCGGGCGTGGTGGAGGCCGTCGGCCTCGGCGTCACGATCCACCGGGTCGGCGACGAGGTGTTCGGCATGCTGCCCTACCCGCACGGCGTCGGCGCGTTCGCCGAGTACGTGGTGGCCCCGGCACGCGCACTGGCCCGCAAGCCCGCGGGCATCGACCACGTGCAGGCCGGCGCGCTCCCGCTGGCCGCGCTGACCGCCTGGCAGGCCCTGGTGGACGCGGCGGACATCCAGCCCGGCCAGCGGGTGCTGATCCACGCCGCCGCGGGCGGTGTCGGCCACCTCGCCGTGCAGATCGCCAAGGAGCGCGGCGCGTACGTGATCGGCACGGCGAGCGCGCCCAAGCACGCGCTCCTGCGCGAGCTGGGCGCCGACGAGCTGATCGACTACCGGACCGAGGACTTCACCGCGATCGACCCGGTCGACCTGGTGCTGGACACCGTCGGCGGCGACACGGCTATGCGCTCACTCGAAACCCTGAAGCCCGGCGGCCAGTTGATCACCATCGCCGTCATGGCAACGCCCGAGGCCCTCGCCGAACAGGCCGCCGCCCGCGGGGTGCGGGCCTACCAGCTCCTCGTCGAGGCCGACCAGGCGGGCATGCGCGCCATCGCCGACCTGGTCACCGCGGGCCGGCTGCGGGCCGTGGTGGAGGCTGTCTTCCCGCTCGCCGAGTTCGCCAAGGGCCACGACCTCGGCGACACCGGCCGGGTCACCGGGAAGGTCGTCCTCACGGTGCCGTAGCCATTAAATATCTTGACATCAAGACTTCTCCCGGACAGGCTTCCCTTGATCTTCTGACGTCAAGACATCTCCGGGGGCCGCGATGCGGAACAGACACGGCCTGATCGCGCAGCTGCGCCGTCCCCCGGGCGGCCGGGACGCGCGGATCATGCTCACAGCCCTGTTCCTGGACCGGACCGGTTCAGGGCTGTGGGCCGCCTCCGCCGTCCTCTACTTCACCTTCGTGGTCCACCTGGACAGCCGCCAGATCGGCCTGCTGCTGGGCGTGGCCGGGCTGGCGGGCATCGCGGGCTCGCCCCTGGCAGGCCGCCTGGCCGGCCGCTTCCCGGTGCGCCCGCTGCTGATCGGCTGCCACCTGCTGCGCCTGGCGGCGCTCTCCCTGCTGCTGGTGAGCAGCGGCTTCGACGCGCTGCTCCCCGTGGTCGCCGTCATCTCGCTGGGCGACCGGGCGGCCAAAACGCTGGAGACGCTGTTCGCCACCCAGGTGGCGGGCGAACACCGCTCCACCTACCAGGCACTGTCACGCACCACGATGAACGCCGGCATGGCGCTCGGCTCCGGCATCGCCGCCCTCGGCCTGGCCGTCGGCACCCGTGACGCCTACCGGGTCCTGATCCTGGGCGACGCGCTCTCCTTCCTGCTCGTCGCCGCCCTGGTCCGCCGCACCGCCCCACACCCCGCCGACGCGCCTGCAACGCCGAGCCTGCACGCGCCGACACCGCAGGCGACGAGCCCGTGGCGCGACCGCGGCTACCTGCTCTTCGTCCTGCTGGACGTCCCGATGTGCCTGGACGACTCGGTGCTCAACGTCGGCCTCCCGCTCTGGCTGGTGACCCGCACCACCGCGCCGCACGCGCTCGTCCCGGCCTTCCTGATCCTCAACACCGTGCTCGTCGTCCTCCTCCAACTCCGCGTCTCCGCCCGGGCCGAGGGCCCACGCCGGGCCGCCCACGCGGTCCTGCTGTACGGGATCGGGACGGCCCTGTGCTGCGCCGCCGTCGCAGCCTCCGCCGGTCACGGCGCCCGCGCCGCCACCCTCGCCATGCTCGGCGCGGCCCTGCTGGTCACCCTCACCGAACTGATGCGCTCGGTCAGCTCCTGGGAGCTGGCGTTCTCCCTCGCTCCCCCGCAGTCCCGAGCGGCCTACCTGGGCGTGGCCGGAATGTCGCAGTCGATACAGAAGTCCGCCGGACCACCCCTGCTCACCGGCGTGGTGATGGCCGCAGGCCCCGCCGGCTGGCTCCTGCTCGGCACAGCCGTCGCCGGCCTGTCCCTCCTCCAACGCGCCACCTGCCTCCGCCGCCTGCACGCCATGCAGACCGCACACCCAGTTCCCGTCCCCGCCGGCTCCTAGCAGGGCCCGCTTGATGAGTGCGCGAGGCTAGAGTCGGGTTATGGCGACGAACGAGGGAACCGGGACGGTACGGGTCGACAGCTGGATCTGGTCCGTCCGGCTCACCAAGACCCGGGCGCTGGCTGCCGCGGCCTGCCGATCCGGGCATGTGCGGGTCAATGGGGAGCGGGTCAAGCCGGCGCAGTCGATCCGGGTCGGGGACGAGGTGCGGGTGCGTCAGGACGGGCGGGAGCGGATCGTCGTCGTCAGGGACACCGTGCGCAAGCGGGTCGGGCCGCCCGTCGCAGCCGAGTGCTACGTCGACAACAGCCCGCCGCCGGCGCCCGAGGACGCCGTGGCGGTGGGCCGTCGCGACCGCGGTACCGGCCGCCCCACCAAGCGCGACCGGCGCGAGCTGGAGCGGCTGCACCAGGAGTAGGCCGACAGCTCAGAGGCCGAAGTTGAGGGCGTACAGCGGCTGCACCGCCCCCGGGGTGACGAAGTCCATCGGCACCGTCCCGAGCACCGGACGGGCGGCGGCGTTGAGGCCGCCGAGGTAGCCGGTCAGCCGGGGGGCCATCGCCTCGGCGGCCTGCTGCGGCCACAGGCCCCAGCCCGAGGAGGTGGTGAAGGTGACGTACAGCTTCTGCGGGTCCGCCGAGGCCCGGGCCGCGTCCAGGTGGGCGGAGACCTCGGGCCACTTGCGCGAGGCGATCTCGAAGATCGTCCCGATCTGGTAGTCGTCCTCGATGTCCATCCCGGCGCCGCCCCACGGGATGCCCGGCAGGCCGGAGCTGTCCGCCAGCACCACGACCCGGCCGCGCACCTCGCCGAGCTGCGGGATCCGGTTCTCGGCCCAGAGCAGACCGGACCACTTGGCCTGGTAGCCCGCGAAGATCGCCGCGAAGTCCGCGTCGGAGACGGTCGAGTACTCCTGCTTGACCCGCATCACCACGCACTCCCCCGGATGCTGGGCCAGGAAGGCCTGGCAGAGGTTGAGCACGTCGCCGAAGAAGATCTGCTGGAAGAACGGGCCGTGGTGGATCGCGAAGACGCCGTTGATCGCGCGGCAGCGGATGTCCAGGAAGCGGACGCCGGCGGCGAGTTGGTCCGGGACGGCGAGGGTCTGGGTCTGCGTGATCGGGCCGCCGTAGCGCGAGCAGGTGTCGTGCGTCCCGGGGACGGTCAGTCTGGACAGGTAGCCGGCGTCGGGCAGGGCGCCCATCCAGTCGGTCCCGGCGGGCAGTTCGGCCGCCCGGGCCGGCGCCACCGCGCGAGCGAGCCCGAGGCCCGCCGCGCCCAGCACCAGCGCCGAGCGGGCGAAGGTGCGCCGACTGATCTGCGTACCCGTCAAGTCCATGAGTGCTCCCCCTAGTTGACCCGCCTACTTTTTGTCATGGCTATTATCAACAGCACCCAGGCCCAGCAACAGGCCGCGCGGGGCCGGACTATTCGTCGATCTTCGCGTCGCGCTGGTAGACGTACCCCGCGAAGACGATGGTCGCCACCACCCACAGTGCGATCACCACCAGGTCGGTGGCGTTGCCGTTCAGCCCGGTGACCCGGTTCATCACGTAGTCCCGGGCCGCGTAGCTGGGCAGCGCCTTGCCGACGTCGGCCAGTGCCCCGCTGCCGAGGGTGAACCAGAGTCCGCCGAGGATCGCCATCACGAAGTACGTGATCATCGCGACCAGTTGCACGCTGTCCTGCGGCAGCGCGTAGCCGATCGCGATCCCCAGCGCGGTGAAGGCGAACGAGGTGATCCAGATGATCACCGTCGCCTCCAGCCAGACCGCCGCGTGGAGGTGCACACCCATCAGTCCGCCCACCACGAAGACCACCACGATCGCCGGCAGGGTGACCATCGCGGCCGAGGCGATCTTCGCCACCACGTAGCCGTTGCCCGGCAGCGTGGTCAGTTTCAGCTGCTTGATCCAGCCGTCCGTGCGCTCCTGGGCGATCTTCTGCGCGTTGTTCATCAGGGCCGCGCCGAGCGCGCCGAACAGGGCCATCGCGACCATGTAGTAGTTGCGGACCGGGATCCCGCCGATCTCGCCCTTCGCGCTGCCGCCGATCACCACGAACAGCAGGGTCGGGTAGAGCACCGAGAAGAAGAGCACCCGGCGGTTGCGGAACACCCGCAGGATCTCCAGTCGGGTCAGCGCCCACACACCGTTCATGACTCGCCCTCCTCGCCGTCCCGGCCGCTGTTGTCCTGTTCGGTGATGGCGATGAAGGCCTGTTCCAGGCCGAGCGCCGTCACCTCGATCTCGGTGGGGCGGTGCCCGGCGTCGAGCACCGCGTACAGGGTGGCGTCGGAGTCCGAGGTCTGGATCCGCGCCAGCCCGCCGGAGAGGTCCACCGAGCGCACCCCGGGCATCGCCAGCAGCTGCTCCTCGCGGATGCCGGGCAGCCGGAACGCCACCCGGCGGAATCCCGCCATCGCCTTGATCTCGGCGGCGGTGCCCTCCGCGAGCAGCCGGCCCTTGTTGATCACGACCACCAGGTCGGCGGCCTGGTCGGCCTCCTCCAGGTAGTGGGTGGCGAACAGGATGGTCTTGCCCCGGCGGGCCTCGGCGTTCATCGCGTGCCAGAAGATCTGCCGGTTCTCCACGTCCATGCCGGTGGTCGGCTCGTCCAGCACCAGCAGGTCGTTCTCGCCGGCGATCGCCACCGCGAACCGCACCCGCTGGGTCTGGCCGCCGGAGAGTTTGTCGACCTTGCGGTCGGCGATGTCGGTGATGTTGGCGCGCTCCAGCAGTTCCCCGATCTCCAGTGGTTTGGGGTGCAGTTGGGTGATCAGCGTCAGGAACTCCCGGACGGTCACCTCCCGCATCAGGCCGCCGGACTGCAGCATCACCCCGATCCGCCCGGCGTTCACCGCCTCGCGCGGGCTGCCGCCGAGTACCCGTACCGTGCCGCCGGTCGGCTTGCGCAGCCCGAGCAGCAGATCGATCGAGGTGGACTTGCCGGCGCCGTTGGGGCCGAGCAGCGCGATGGTGCGGCCCTGCGGCAGCTGGAGGCTGAGTTCGTCCACCGCCCTGACCGGTCCGAAGTGCTTGGAGACTGCGCGGAAATCCACGGCCGGCGCACTCGACGCCGTCGATCGATCCTCACTCATGGGCGATCCCTTCGCACTCGGCGGTCAGTGACCGGTCTCCTACCCATCCGGGCGTTCCGCTATGGCTGTTGACGGACGTACTCACGTGGACATCCTGCGCATCAGGCGCACGCCCTGGCCCGGGGTCAGGTGCGGCAGGTAGGCCTTGCCGATCGCCCGGGTGATGTTCGCCAGCGCCGCCGGATCCGGATACACCATGTACAGCGGCCGGTACTCCGGCTGGAACTTCGCCTTGAACGCCAGCAGCGAGCGGAACCCGTACACCGGCTCCAGCGTCCGGCCCATCCAGTCCAGCAACCGCTGCAACACGTTGGCCGGGTCCCCGTCGTCCGCGCGGGCCAGCGGCGCGCCCGACAGGCTCAGGAACAGCGCCCCCTCCTCCTTGAACCCCAGCGCGGCCGAGGCGATCAGGAACTCCATCACCCCCCGGAACCCCTCCGAGCGCCGCCGCATGAAGTCCAGCGTCCACCCCACCGGCTCCCCGTCCCGGTACACCGGCATCCACGACGTCAACCCGTGCACCGTCCGATCCCCGTCCACCGCCACCAGCACCCGCACCGCCGGATCGTCCAACTCCTCCAGACCCCCCAGCGTGAACCCCATCTCCGGCAACCCCTTGTCCGACACCCACTCCTCCGAGATCGACCGGATCTGATCCCGGATCACCAGCGGCGCAGACCCCCAGCTCCACCACTCCGCCGTGATCCCCTCCTTCCCCGCCCTGTTCAGCGACGTCCGGATGTCCTGCCACTTCTTGCCCGTGAACGCCAGCTCCGGCAGCGCCACCACCGTGTCCTCCGCCACCTGCACCGACCGCCACCCCAGCGCCTCCGCCTCCCCCCGCACCCCCGGCGTCACGCTGTAGAAGCACGGCGTCCACCCCCGCGCATCACAGAACGCCGCGAACCCCGCCACCGCCCGCCCGCACGCCCCCGGCTCCCCGAACGGATCCCCCGTCGTCAACGCCACCGTCGCGAACACCCGGTACGCCACCGCCGCCTCACCCTCCGCATCGAACCAGTAGTGGTTCCCGTCCCACGTCGACAGGAACGACAACGTCGAACCCCCGTGCCGCTCCAGCAACGCCCGCGCCCGCGCCCCCGCCGCCGCATCCGCATGCACCCACGGCCGCCGAAACGCCACCAGCAACCCCACCAGCGCCACCGCCCAGAACAGCACTCCGCAGTAGTCCTCCAGCACCCGGGTCGCTCCACCGGTGGTGACGGGGTAGCTCGGCAGCAGGTCGTTGTAGGCGGGCGGCAGGAACTCCGAGGGCAGCCCCTTCAGCAACCGGCCCAGGGTGGCCCGCGGTTCGTACTGGTCGCGCAGCAGCCAGCCGACCCCCACGTACGCGGCGCAGGCCAGCAGGAAGGCGCCGCCGATCACCGCGCCCAGCCGGATCACCGCCCGGCGCGGCAGCCGCAGGTCGAAGCGGTCCTGGGTGAGCATCAGCAGCATCAGGATCAGCACCGGCAGCAGCAGCGCCTCGCCGTAGATCTGCAGCACGTAGGAGGTGGGATCGGCCCGGTCGCTGCCCGTGAAGTCGTCCTTGACCGCCCAGCCGACCAGCGAGATCCACCCGACCTGCGCCAGCACGGTGATCCACCAGGCCAGCCGCAGGCCGCGGCGCAGGCCCTCGGCGAGCACGAAGAGCAGCAGCGGGATCAGGATCCCCATCAGCAGGCCGGGCGAGTTGAAGAAGTGCTGGGTGGAGTGCGCGCGGGCGCACTCCATGGCCGAGGTCTCGCACGCCACCCGGACGTCCTCGCCGGTGGGCGCCTGCGAGAAGTACAGGCCGGCCAGGTTGTTGAAGGGACCACTGGCGTTCTTGTAGACGCTCGCCACCAGCGGTCCGATCGCCGAGGCGGCCACGCACAGGGCCACCAGCACCCGGGCCTCGTTGTGCGAGGTACGGCGCAGACGCAGGTCGCCGGGCCGCCCGTAGAGCACCGCCCCGACCAGCAGACCGACCAGCGCGCCGCACAGCCGCTGCACGCTCGCCAGGTAGCCGACGTACAGCACCATCACCAACGGCACCAGCAGCGCCAGCAGTTGTGTGCGGCGCTGCCACAGCGTGGTGAGCCGGAAGCTCAGCACCATGGCCAGCGCGAAGATGCCGGGGGTGGGGCCGACCGCGATCTGGTCCTTGATGTCCTCGGTCCAGGCCGACCCGGCCGCCACGCCGAGCCGCACCACGGCGGTGCCCAGCAGCGTGCCGGCCACCTGGCCGCCGACCAGCACGCCGGCCGCCCTCGGCGTGCCGAGACGCCGTTCGGCCTGTGGGCCGATCAGCACCAGCAGCAGGCTGGCCACCACGTACGCGACGACCCCGGTGCACCAGAAGAGCGAGGTGACCGGCGTCCACCAGTGCCCGGCCTGCAGGGTCGGGATGCCGACCCCGACGTTCACCAGCAGGTGGTGCGGCGGGCGGGCCCGCAGCGAGTCGGTGGCGGCGCCGATCACCCAGAGCGCCACCAGCAGGCCCAGGGTGACCGGCGCGCTGCGCAACGGACCGACCAGTAGCTCCAGTTGACGCAGCCAGCGGTAGCCGCGCTCGGGCGCGGGGGCGAGCGGGACGGCGTCTTCGCGAACCGGCGGGGTGGTCATCGGAGGATTCCTGTCTGCTGGGCCAGCCACGGGATGTTCTGGGCGAGCCCGACCCGGAACACCGTCCAGTCGTGCCCGCCGGGCAGGGTCCCGGCGATCGCCTTCATGCCGCACCGGAGCGCCGCCTGGTAGACCGTCTTCTGCTGCGGCCCGTACTCGCCGTCGCCGGCGCCGACCACGAACGAGGCGGCGGTGTCCGGGAACCGCTGCCGGGCCATCACCTGCACCGGGTCCACCGCGTCGAAGGCCGCCTCGTCGCCGCCGAAGGCGGTGTCCACGGTCTTGGTGTGGCTGCCCAGGGTGGGTTCGCTCTGGCCCGAGATGTCCAGGAACGAGCCGTACACCTGCGGTGCGTTGACGGCGAGTTGCAGGGCGCAGGTGCCGCCGAGCGAGAGCCCGCCGATCGACCAGTGGGCGCGCCCGACGGCGGTCTGCAGGTGCGCGTGGACCCAGTTCGGCACGTCCTCGGCCAGGTAGGTCTGCGCCTGGGCGATCTTCGAGTTCATGCAGAGGGTGTTGCTGAAGTCCGACCCGATCGGGTCGGCGACCACCACGATCGGGGCCAGGCCGTGGTGGGCGGCGGCGAAGGCGTCCATCGCGTCCGGCATGTTGCCCGAGGTCACCCAGTCCAGTGGGCTGCCCGGCTGCCCGGCCATCAGGATCAGGACGGGCAGCAGCGGGCGCGGGTCGGTCTGGTAGGCGGGCGGCAGGTAGACGTAGGCCGAGCGCGGGTGGAAGCCGGAGATCAGCCCCGGGATCGGCGCGGTGGAGACGCTGCCCTTGGCGGGCATCTTGGCCGGCGGCTGCCAGACCTCGAAGAGCGTCCTGCCGGGCGGCGCGGTGACGGTTCTCGCCTCGGTGCCGGCCGGCAGCGCGGTGGTCTTCTGCAGCCAGGGCGCGAACAGCACGCGCAGACTCGGGTACTGGTCGAAGTGCCGGTTGACCTGGTTGCCCGCCATCAGCAGGACCAGCACCGCGGCCAGCACGGCGGCGCCCCGCCCGCGCCAGCGCAGCGCCGGCACCCGGAACCCCGCCAGGAAGACGCCGAGCACCCCGGTGCCGATCCAGAACCACACCTTGCGCGCCAGCGGCTCGGCGAAGGGCTGCCACCAGTCGTCGATCCAGAAGTGCAGCAGCAGGGTGCTCACGCCGGTCAGCACCACCGCGCACGGCAACCAGCGGGTCCACCAGTGCGGGTCGCGCGAGATCACCAGGGCGGCCAGCGCGGCCACGCCCACCACCACGAGCAGCACCGGGAGGACACCCTCGGTCAGTGACCAGTCGAGCGGGTTCCCGACCGCCACGGACTGGGTCATGGGTGCTCCTCGGGATGGGCGCGGCCTAGAGCGCCAGTGAATCCCTGCACACCGCCCCGGGCATCCGCAGCCCGCCGACCGGGTGAACTCCTACGACACCGCTACGGGCGTCCGGGCCGCCCGCGCGGGCCGGACTAGGAAGGTCGCGGCGTAGACGGCGGTCGCGGTGGCCATGATCGCGAAGCTGGGCGGCAGCGTGGGGAACTCGGCGCTGAGCAGCAGCCCGATCCACATCTCCAGCACCGCGAGACCCGCTGACAGCCCGAGCGCGCGGAAGGGGCGGTCGGTGAGCCGGATCGCAGCGCCGGCGGGGGCGGCGAGCAGGCCGAGCAGCAGGAGTGAGCCGACGGCCTGGGTGGCCTCGCCGGCGGTGGCGCCGACCAGGGCGAGGAAGCCGAGTCCCAGTACCCGTACCGGTACCCCCCGCGCCGCCGCGACGGCCTCGTCCAGGGTGGCGAAGAGCAGCGGTCGGGCGATGGCCAGCAGTGCGGCGCAGACGGCGGCGGCGATCAGGACGGCCAGCAGGGTCTGGCCGCTGTTGAGTCCGAAGATGGAGCCGAAGAGGACGCTGGTTCCGGCGCCGCCCTGGGCGGCGCTGCGGGAGGTGGTGTAGACGGTGAGGAAGAAGGCGCCCAGGCCGAGGATCCAGGCGAAGACGCTGCCGATGGCGACGTCGTCGGGGCGGCCCTTGCGGCCGATGCCGCCGAGCAGCAGTCCGCCGCCGACGGTGCCGGCGAAGAGTCCCAGGCGCAGGTCGTAGCCGCCGGCCAGGGCGGCCATGGCGCCGGTGAAGGCGACGTGGCTGAGTGCGTCGCCGGTGAAGATCTGGGCGCGCAGCACCAGGAAGTAGCCGACCAGTCCAGCCGCCAGCGCGATGAAGGTGCCGGCCAGCAGGGCGTGCTGGAAGAACGGCTGGCTGAGCGCGTTCATGCCGCGCCTCCGATCACGAGCGGGCCGCGGCCACGGCTCAGCGCCTCGTGGAGGGCGCGGCCGAGATGGGCCAGGACGTAGCCGCCGAAGGCGAAGGCGGTGACGAAGAAGCCGAGCGGGTACGGCTGGTAGTAGGCGGCGATCAGGCCCAGCCAGCAGGAGGCCAGTGCGATCAGCACGGCCAGCAGCAGGCTGCGCCCGGGGCGGGCGGTGAGCTGCTGGGCGGTGGCGGCCGGGACCACCATCAGCGCGAAGACCAGCAGGGTGCCGGTGATCTGGCCGGCCTCGGCGGTCGCGGCGCCCAGCAGCACCAGGAAGACGGTCCCCAGCAGGCGCACCGGCACGCCGCGCCCGGCGGCGACCTCCGGGTCGACGGACGCGAACAGCAGCGGGCGTCCGATCACCGCCAGGACGGCCAGGACGATCGCGCCGACCACCGCGAGCACTGTCACCTGGCCGGTGGTGATGCCCAGGAAGCTGCCGAACAGCAGCGATTCGGGGCCGCTGAGCAGGCCCTTGTAGAGCGTGATGAAGAGGAAGCCGCAGGCCAGCGCGAACGCCTGGACGGTGCCGGTGACGGCGGACTCCTCAGCGCCGCTGTCCCGCCCCTTGCGCCGCAGCGCTGCGATCACCAGGGCGGCGGCCACGCAGAAGCCGAAGTAGCCGAAGGTGGCGCTGACGCCGAGCAGGGTGGCCAGCGAGGCGCCGGGGAAGGCGGCCACCGACAGGGTGTGCCCGGCGAAGGTCTGCCGGCGCAGCACCATGAACCAGCCGACCGCCGCGGACACCACCGCGACGATCGCGCCGGCCCGGAAGGCGTTGACCATGAACGGGTAGGACCACATCTCCTGGAAGTCGCTGAGCAGGTTCCAGGAGAAGACCGGCGAGGCGGCGTCAGCGAGCAGCACGGTCGCCTCCGGTCCCGATGACGGCGCCGGGCTCGGCGTGCCGGTCGGCGTGCACGGCCGGTGCCTCGGGCTGGCCGACCACCACCAGGCGCCCGTCGGAGGTGCGCAGCACCTCGACCGGGGTCCGGTAGAGCCGGGTGAGCGTCTGCGAGGTGATCACCTCGGCGGGGGTACCGCTGACGGCGCCGCCCTCGGCGATGTAGACCACCCGGTCCAGGTGGTGCAGGATCGGGTTGACGTCGTGGGCGACCATCAGCACGGCCACCCCCTCCTGGTGGCAGATCCGGCCCAGCAGCGCGGCCACCGCGCTCTGGTTGGGCAGGTCGAGACTGTCCAACGGCTCGTCCAGCAGCAGCAGTCGGGGGCGGCGCACGAGCGCCTGAGCGATCAGCAGCCGCTGCTGCTCGCCGCCCGAGCACTGGCCGATCGGGCGGTGCGCGTAGCCGGCGGCACCGACCAACTCGATGACCTCGTCCACCCTCTGGGCATCCGCCCGGCGGCGCGCGGAGCGCAGGCCGGGCAGCGGGACACCCCAGCGGTCGCCGTCCAGGCCGAGCCGCACGACGTCGGTGCCGCGGATCCGCAGGCTCGCGTCGAAGCTGCGGCGCTGCGGCAGGTAGCCGACGTGGGGATTGCCCTGGCCGGGGGCGGCGCCGAGCACCCGGGCCTGGCCGGCCGCGGCGGGGACCATCCCGAGCAGCAGCTTGACCAGGGTGGACTTGCCGACCCCGTTCGGGCCGAGGACGGCGGTGAACTCGCCCTGCCCCACCGTGAGATCGACGTCCGACCAGAGGGTCCGGCCGCCCACCCGGACGGCCACGCCGTCCAGCGCGACCACCGGCGTACCGGGCGACGCGGCGCCGGACTCCGTCAACTCCGTGGCAGTCGTGGTCACTTGGTCACCGCCTGGCTCAGCGCATCGGCGATGCCCTGGAGTTCCTTGGTCTGCCAGACCTGGAAGGTGCTGCCGGCCGGCGCGAGGGTCTCGGTGACCGTGGCGACCGGGATGCCCTGCGCCTTGGCCGCGTTGACCTGGGCGGTCACGTCGGGCGTGGCGTTCTGGGAGTTGTAGACGTAGATCTTGATCTGCTTGGAGCTGATCTGGCGGTCGATGGTCGCCTTGTCGGCGGCGGTGGGGTCGGTGCCCTCGCTCATCGCGCTCAGGAAGCTGTCGGGGGTGAGCATCGTCAGGCCCAGGCCCGCGGCGAGCGGGGTGACGATCGACTCGGAGGCCCCGATCGGGGTGCCCGTGTACTTCGCCTTGATGTCGGATATCAGCTGATGGTACGAAGCGAGAGCAGTGCTCTCGTAAGCGCTCTTCCGACTGTCGAAGTACGCGGCGTCGGTCGGGTCGATCTTCTGGTAGTCGGCGGTTATCCGGTCGATCACCTGGGTGACACTGGCGGGCGCGTACCACTGGTGCGGGTTGCCGCCCTCCTTGACGCCGACCAGGTCGCCGACGGTCAGGGTGGTGCGGGCCTTGCTGGGATTGGCGCCCAGCAGCTTGCCGGCCCAGCCGTCGTAGCCGATGCCGTTGACGATCGCGTACCCCGCGCCCGCCACGGTCCGGCCGTCGGCGGCGGTGGGCTCGTAGGAGTGCGGATCGGTGTCCGGGTTGGTGATGATGCTGGTCACCTTCACGTGGTCGCCGCCGAGCTGGGCGGCGATGCTCCCCCAGAAGTTCTCGGCCGCGACCACCTGGATCACCTTGCCGCTCCCGCCGCCGCTCCCGCCGTCCGCCGAGTCGCCGCTCTTCACCGGCGAGGTGGTGGCACAGGCACTGAGGGCCAGCAGCGCGACGACGGAGGCGACCGCGATCGGCGCCAGTCGCGCCCGGTTGGACCGTCGCGCGGAGGCCCGGCGGGGCTGGGGGGCTGGCATGAGTACGGGCACTCCTCTGGACACGGACCCCGGAGGAGGGGTTCGACTCGGTGGACGTCACCCAGAGTATCTGGCAACGGTTTTCATCTCCAAGCCAGATGGCCACTGAGATGACAATCATTACCGAATCTTGACCGATCATCCCACGCTCAACCGGAGGCTAGGATCTCGGCTTCGTCGGGTCGGTACAGCGCTGACCATGATCATGTGAGGAGCCGAGGATGGATCAGCGTCAGATCTGGTGGGCAGCGGGCCTGGGCGGTGGAGCGCTGGTGGTGGGGGGCGTACTGCTGGCCACCCTGCCGGGACACAAGCCGGCGCCGCTGCCGATCCGCGCCCGCCAGTACACCCAGGTGCGGGCCTGCCTGCTCACCGACCAGCAGGGCGTGACCGCCACGGCGGACGCCCCGGTCTGGGCCGGCATGCAGGACGGGTCGGCGGCCAGCCACGCGCAGGTCTCCTCGCTGCCGGTGATCGGCCCGGCGACGGTCCCCAACGCGCAGTCGTACGCGAACACCCTGATCCAGCAGAAGTGCTCGGTGGTGCTCGCAGCCGACCCGCTGCCCGGCCAGGCGCTGCGCGCGGTGGCGGCGGCCAACCCGAAGGTGCACTTCGTGCTGGTCGACCACGGCACCTCGGCGGGCAACCTGGCGGTCATCGACGCGGCGTCAGACGTGCGCGCCTCGGTGGCGAAGGCCGTGGAGGGCGCGGGGGCCGCAAGCTAACCCCAAATCGGGCATTTAGTGGACCGTCCAGGCGAACAATGGGACGCAGTACTCCCCCGCCGCGCCCTACTCCGAGCTCAGCGTGCAGGTGCCGCAGCCGGCCATCACCTCCACGCTCTCCCAGAACGGGGACGCGAACGGGTTCGACCCGGCCAGCGGCAACTACACCAAGTCGGTCACCGACGCCCAGGTCAGCGGCACCGGCCCGAGCCTGGACGTGGTCCGCGACTACAACTCCCGCGACTACCGCACCAACGGCGCCTTCGGCTCCGGCTGGTCCAGCGTCCTGGACGCCCGCGCCACCGAACTCAAGAACGCCTCCGGCACCCTGACCGGCGTCGTGGTCACCTACCCGGACGGCTCGCAGGTCGGCTTCGGCAAGAGCGCGGACGGCACCTTCGCCGCACCGGCCGGCCGCTTCGCCACGCTGCGCACCATCACCGGCGGCTACACCCTGACCGACAAGAACGACACGGTCTACACCTTCACCCAGTCCCTGGGCACCGGCGCGTACGGCATCTCCTCGATCGCCGACGCCAACACCCGGGCGATCACCTTCTCCTGGACGTCCGGCGAGGTCACCGGCATCACCTCGGCCGTCTCCGGCCGCGCGCTGCACTTCACCTGGTCCACCCCGACCGGCGCGGGCAGCCCGCACGTCGCGACGGTCTACACCGACCCGGTGCAGGCCGGGAACGCGAGCACCGACCTCACCTGGACCTACAGCTACACGGGTGACCAGCTGACCAAGCTCTGCTCGCCCACCGACACCACCAGCTGCAGCCAGTACAGCTACACCCCGGGTTCGCAGTTCCAGACCCAGGTGCTGGACGCCGGGGCCTCCTCGCTCTGGCCGTTCAACGAGGCGCCCGGCGCGACCACCGCCGCCAGCGCCGTGAACACCAACGAGGGTGCCGACAAGGCGACCTACAGCAACGTCACGCTGGGCCAGGCCGGTCCGCTGGCCGCCAGCACCGCCACTGCGGCGGGCTTCGACGGCGCCTCCAGTTACGTCGAGGTGCCCAAGAGCCTGGCGAGCAGCTCCAGCCAGTACACGATGTCGATGTGGTTCAAGACCACCTCGACCACGCCCGGCGTGCTGTTCTCCTACTCCACGCTGCCGCTGAGCAGCGGGAGCAGCGCCGACCAGTACACGCCGTCCATCTACCTGGACGCGCACGGCCGGATCAACGCCGAGTTCTGGAACGCCTCCGGCGTCGCGCCGATCGTCTCGGGCGCGGTCAACGACGGCAACTGGCACCAGGTGGTGCTGGCCGGTGCGGGGTCCTCGCAGACCCTCTACCTGGACGGCAGCCAGGTCGGCTCGCCGCTGAGCGGCATGATCTCGCGCAGCGGCGGCTACACCAGCGCGCTGCAGGGCCACACCTACATCGGCGCCGGCTTCCTGGGCGGCGTCTGGCCCGACGAACCGCACTACTCCAGCACCAGCAACACCGGCTACGCGACCTACTTCAACGGCACCATCGCCCAGGTCGCGGCCTTCCCCAAGGGCCTGACCGCCACCCAGGTGGCCGCCCAGTACGCGGCGGGCAAGCAGGCCGGCTCCCTGCTGACCGGCATCACCCGCCCGTCGGGCAAGCAGTTCGCCACGGTCGCCTACGACACCAACACCGCCCAGGTCACCCAGGTGACCGACGAGAACGGCGGCGTCTGGCAGATCGGCAAGCCCTCGGTGGCCGGCTCCAGCCAGGTCTACCGCTCCGCCGTGATGGGCGCGGCTCCGGCCGGCTACTGGCGCCTGGGTGACACCGCGGGGGCGAGCAACGCCTACGACGAGGTCAAGTACGGCACCGGCACCTACAACGCGGTGACCCTCGGCTCCGGCGGCCCGTTCGCCGACGCCAGCGCGGCCAAGTTCGACGGCAGCTCGTCCTACGTCCAGCTGCCGCCCACCGACACGGTCGGCACCGGGCCGAACTCGGTCGAGATGTGGTTCAACATGCCGGCCGGCAACACGGCGGGCGGTGTGCTCTTCGACTACGCCGGGGCCTCGCTGACCGGCGGCTCTCCGCGCGGCAACAGCTGGGTGCCAGCCCTGTACGTCGGCACTGACGGCAAGCTGCACGGCAAGTTCTGGGACCAGTACACCACCTCCTGGCAGATCGTCACCCCTTCGACGGTCAACGACGGCAAGTGGCACCACGTGGTGCTGTCCGCCTCCGCCACCTCGCAGTCGATGTACCTCGACGGCACCCTCACCGGCACCACGCTGGGCACCCGGACGGTCTCCCCCTCCACCTACGTGTACGTCGGGGCGGGCGAGAGCTACAGCTGGCCGAACGGGCCGAGCAACGTGCTCGGCTACTTCCCCGGCTCGATATCCGACGTCGCCTTCTACCGCTCGCAGCTGACCGCCGCCGACGCGGCCCAGCACTTCCAGGCCGGCCAGAACTCCACGGGCCTGGTCCCGCTGGAGACGGTGAACGTCATCGAGCCCAGCGGCAAGACGCTCGTCCACCAGTACGACCCGAACGCCGGCAACCACCAGGTGGCCGAGATCGACGGCGGCGGCAACAAGACGACGTACGGCTACGACAGCGGCGGCTTCCTGCACACCACCACCGACCCCAACGGCGATGTGACCACCACGGGTCACGACGTGCGCGGCAACACCGTATCCACCACCGCCTGCCAGAACCAGGCGGCCGGCACCTGCTCGACCAAGTACTTCTCGTACTGGCCGGACGACACCACCGCCACGCTCACCACCGCCGACCCGCGCAACGACGTGCTGCTGACGGTCCGGGACGGCCGGTCGTCCTCGGCGACCGACAACACCTACCTGACCAGCTACGCCTACGACGCGTCCGGCAACAAGATCAGCACCACCACCCCGCCGGTGGCCGGCTTCCCCAACGGCCGTACCACCACGACCACCTACAGCGACGGCAGCGCCAACTTCCCCGCGACCGACACCGGAAACGTCCCGCTGGGCCTGGCGGTGAAGACCACCTCGCCGGGCGGCGCGGTCAACTCGATCGCCTACCTGCACAACGGTGACGTGGCCTCGACCACCGACCCCGCCGGCCTGAAGACCACCTACACCTACGACGGCCAGGGCCGTCCGCTGACCAAGACCGTCATCTCGGACACCTACCCGACCGGCCTGACCACCTCCCTCGCCTACGACGGCCAGGGGCAGGTCATCCAGGAGACCAACCCGCCGATCACCGACCGGGTCACCGGCGCCGTCCACACCTCGGTGACCAGCACGGTCTTCGACACCGACGGCAACATCACCTCCCAGACGGTGGCCGACACCACCGGCGGCGACTCGCCGCGCACCGAGAGCACCACCTACAACCAGTACGACCAGGTGGCCAGCCGCACCGACGCCAACGGCAACGCGGGCGCCCCCAACGGCGCGACCACCCGCTCGACCTACGACAGCAGCGGCAACCTGCTGCAGGAGACCGACCCGGCCGGCAACGTCACGGCCTACACCTACGACTCCAACGGCCAGCTGCTCACCCAGAGCGTGCTCGGCATCACCGGAGACCCGACCAACCCGACGGCCCCGACCACAGTGGTCGAGTCCTCGCGCGCCTACGACCCGGCCGGCCGCCTGGCCTCGGTGACCGACGCGATGGGCAGCACCACCGCGTACACCTACACCGACGACGGCATGACCGCCACCGTCACCAAGACCGACGCCAACGGCGCCAACCCCTTCGTCCTGCAGTCCAACCTGTACGACGCGGCCGGCAACCTCACCCAGCGCACCACCGCCAACGGTGCCACGGTGACGCAGTACCAGGTGGACGCGGCCTCGCGGACCACCGGCACCACCGTCGACCCGACCGGCGTCAACCGGATCACCACCATCTCGTACACCCCCGACGACCTGGTCGCCACGACCAACCAGCGCAACTCCTCGTCCAGCTACGACCAGACCACCTCTGCCACCTACGACGCCGCCGGCCGGCCGCTGACCGAGACCCTGTACGGGGACGCCTCGGGCCATCCGGCAGGCTGGTGGCCACTCAACCAGACGGCCGGCTCCACGGTCACCGACAGCTCCGGCAACGGCAACAGCGCCTCGGCCTCCGGTGCGGTCACCTGGTCCGGCGGCGCAGCCTCCTTCAACGGGAGCAGCGGCGCCATCTCCACCAACGGACCCGTGCTCAACACGGCGTCCTCCTACTCGGTCTCGGCCTGGGTCAACCTCGCCGACACCTCCGCCTACCACTCCTTCGTCACCCAGGGCGGCACCAACGTCCCGTCCTTCTACCTTCAGTACAACGTCGCCCTGGGCGGTTGGGCCTTCATCGCCAACAGCTCGGACTCGGCGAACCCCACCGCCTACTACTCGGCGCACACCTCCTCGGCCGCGCTGAACACCTGGACCCACCTGGTCGGCGTCTTCGACTCCTCGTCGGGGGCGATGAGCCTGTACGTCAACGGCGCACTCGCCGCCACCGGCAGCAACCCCAGCCCGTGGACGGGCAACGGCGGACTGACCGTCGGTGCATCCACGGCGCTCACCATGGCCCCCTACAACCTGGACAACGGCCAGGTCGCCAATGTCCAGGTCTACCAGCGCGCCATCTCCCCGACCGAGGCCGCCACGCTGTTCAGCAACGGCCGCAGCGGTGGAACGGTCGGTTCCTCCAACCAGCAGACCACCAGCACCACGTACGACCAGCGCGGTCTGGCCACCTCGACGACCGATGCCAACGGCAACACCACCAACTACGTCAACGACGAGGCCGGCAACCGCACCATCACCTCCGCGCCGAGCGTCTCGGTGGAGACCGCCACCAGTGCCCCGGCACAAGCCCACCCAGTCACAACCAGCGGTTTCAACACCTTCGGCGAAGAGGTCGAGCAGCTCGACCCGAACGGCAACGAGACCACTCACACCTACGACGCCAACGGCGAGGAGACCTCTGCCACCGACCCGTCCTACACCGCGCCAGGTAGCAGCACCCCGATCACCGCGACCACCACGCAGACCTACGACGCGCTGGGCAACGTGATCACCGCGACCCGGCCCGACGGCAAGTCCAGCAGCTACATCTTCGACCAGCGCGGCGAGTTGGCGCAGGAGACCACCCCGGACGGCAACAAGAGCCACTACAGCTACGACGCGAACGGCGACAAGCTCTCCGTCACCGACGCCTCCGGCGCCGTCCAGCAGGCGACCTACGACTACATGGGCCGCCAGGTCACCAGCACCACGCTGGAGCGCTATCCGACCGCGCAGACCCTGACCAGCACCTCGTCCTACGGGGTGACCACGGGCAACCCGTACGGAGCGTTCCTGGCCTCGCAGACCTCCGCCGAGGGCCGCACCACCTCCTACAACTACAACCGGGTGGGCGATCCGACCTCCACCACCGACGCGGCCGGCAACACCACCCAGTACACGTACGACTTCCTGGGCAACCGGCAGCAGACCATCGCGCCGGACGGCACGTACACCCAGGTGAACACCAACGCCCAGGGCCTGCCGGTGAGCAGTACGCAGTACAACGCCGGCGGCACGTACCTCGCCGGGACCTCGCGGACCTACGACGGCGACGGCAACGTGCTCTCCAGCACCGACGCCCGCGGCAACACCTCCACCTTCACCTACGACGCCACCGGCATGGTGACCAACGAGGTCCAGCCGGTCTCGGCCACCTCCTCCATCACCACCTCCTTCGGCTACGACGCGACCGGTCAGCGGACCCGCTTCACCGACGGCCGCGGCAACTCCTGGAAGTACACCTACAACTCCTGGGGCAAGCCGGAGAGCTCCATCGCTCCGACCACCTCGACCTACTCGGCGGCGTCCGACGCCACCACGACCGACATCTACGACCAGCTCGGCCAGCTCACCCAGGTGAACGAGCCCGGCGGCGTCACCGAGTCCATGACGTACGACGTCTCGGGCAACCTGACCTCGCAGTCCGGCAGTGGAGCCGAGGCGGCCACAGCCACCCGCAACTTCACCTACGACCCGCTGGGCCAGGTCCTCACGGCCCAGACCACGGCAGCCGGCACGGCGGGCCAGAGCGGCTACCAGCCGGCGACCAGCGAGTCGTTCGGCTACGACGACCGCGGCCACCTGCTCTCCGCGAGCGGCACGGCCGGCTCCAGCTCGTTCGGCTACACCAAGGACGGGCTACTCGCCAACCGCACCGACGCGGCCGGCACCACCTCCTACACCTACGACACCGGCGGCCGACTCTCCACCCTGGCCGACCCGGCCACCGGCAACACGCTGACCTACTCCTACAACGCGCTCTCCCAGCCCACCACCGTCAGCTACGGCGCCAGCGGCCAGAGCCGCGCCTTCAGCTACGACCAGATGCACCGCCTGACCGGTGACACGCTCACCTCGGGCAGTTCCACGCTCGCCTCGATCGCCTACGGCTACGACGCGAACAGCAACCTGACCTCCAAGACCACCACCGGCGTCACCGGCGCCTCGGCCAACACCTACACCTACGACTTCGCCAACCGGTTGGCCTCCTGGAACAACGGGACCACCAACACCGCCTACTCCTACGACGCCTCGGGCAACCGCATCCAGGTCGGCTCGAACGTCTTCACCTACGACGAGCGCGACCAGCTGACCTCGGACGGTACGCAGACCTACCGCTACTCCGCCCGCGGCACCATGATCGAGGACCGGACCGGCGGCACCCCCGCCGTCTACGCCTCGGACGCCTACGGCCAGCAGATCACGGCCGGCCAGGACACCTACGCCCTGGACGCCTCCGGTCGCGTGATGACCTCGTCCAGCACGGCCACCGGCAACCGGACCTTCCAGTACACCGGCGGCTCCAACCAGCTCGCCTCGGACGGTTCCAACACCTACACCTGGGACTCCGCAGGCGGCCTGATCGGCACCAACACCCCCGGCGGCGCCGCCTCCACCGGCCGCACCGTGATGACCGACCAGCACGACGACGTGGTCGGCCAGTTCGGCGCCGGCTCGACCACACTGACCGGCTCGCAGACGTACGACCCGCTGGGCAACGTCACCGCGACCGCCGGCCTGATCGGCCAGCTCGGCTACCAGTCCGGCTGGACCGACTCGGCCAACGGCAAGGTCAACATGGGGTCGCGCTGGTACAACCCGGCCGACGGCGTGTTCCTCAACAAGGACACCGTCTCCAACAACCCCACCCCCAACTCGGCCGCGGCGAACCCGTTCGCCTACGTCGACGACAACCCGATGATCGGCACCGACCCGAGCGGCCACTGCTCCTGGTGGACCGGCTCGTGCGAGGTCCAGGCCGCCAAGGCCGCGGCCTCCCGCGTCGCCAACGCGGCCAAGGCCGCCATGGCCGCGGCAGCAGCCGCGGCACGCCAGGCGGCCGAGTGGGCCGCCCAGCAGGCCGCAGCGGCCTACGCCGCCGCAGCCAGGGCAGCCGCAGCGGTCCTCCAGGCCGCCCAGCGCGCCGCCGCCATCGTGGCGAGCCGCGTCGCCGACGTAGGCCGAAGGGTCTACCGAGCGGCCCAACGCGTCTACCGATATTCCGTACGCACCGTCAGACGCGTGGTGCACACCGTGGTCCACGCCGTCCATACCGCCTATCACGCGGTGGCCAAGGCCGTGAAACACGTGGCCGCAGCGGTGAAGCACGTGGCAAAGGCCGTCGGCCACGCCGTCGCCAAGGCAGCCGTCGCCACCGCCAGCTACGTCAAGCACCACGCCGCGGCGATCACCTCGTTCGTGGTCTCCACCGCCGTCTTCGCCGGCTGCGAAGCAGCCACCGCAGGCGTCGGCACGGTCGGCTGCTCGGCCCTCTCCGGCGCAGCCGGATCCCTGGTCGACCAGGGCTTCAAGTGCGCCTCAGCCGGCGGCAAGGCCTGCTCCGCCGGTGCGTTCGGCAAGTCCGCCCTCGAGGGCGGCATCGCCGGCGCAGTCGGCGGCGGCCTCGGCGCCCTCGGCGGCAAGCTCCTCGGCAAGGCCGGCCCGATGGCCCTGGACGCCGTAGGCGGCCTGTTCGGCAAGGGAGCCACCGAAGCCGTCGACGTCACAGCAGAAGACGCCACCGCGACCGCCACCAGCGACACGGTGAGCGAGGAAAGCAGCACCGCAGCCGACGGCTGCCACAGCTTCACCGCAAACACGCCGGTCCTTATGCCCGGCAACACCACCAAGCCCATCAGCCAGATCAAGATCGGCGACCAGATCACCAACTCCGTGCCTGGCAAGGACGGCACCGAGACTCACACCGTCACCAACGTCATCGTCACCACCACCGACCACGACTTCGTCAACCTGACCATCACCCCGACCACGTCCTCGACCACCGCCAAGGCCGGCAAGGCCCTCCTCGGCCTCGCCGCCGGCGTCGCCGCCCTGACCCTCTGGGCCGCCCCGGCCCAGCCCGCCTCGGCCGCCGAACCCACGGCCGCCACCTCGACGACCGCCCCTGCGACTCAGACCCAGGCACCCGCCCCGGCCGACGACGTCCAGACCAACGGCTCGACCCTCACCACCACCTACCACCACCCCTTCTACGACGAGACCCAGCACGCCTTCATCGAGGCCCAGTACCTCAACCCCGGCGACGTCCTGACGACCCCCACCGGCACCGCCACGGTCGCCGCCACCCACCTCTTCCACGCCAACACCACCACCTACGACCTCACCATCGGCGACCTCCACACGTACTATGTGGAAGCTGGAACGACGCCGGTACTGGTCCACAACTGCGATTCGGTTAGAGACATCGCCGACAGCCTCCCGGTTCGCGGCCAGGGGGACAAGACAGTTGGGCAGGTTATAAAGTTTGGAGACGATGGAGTTTCGAGGGTTGGGGCGCCCTTCCAGAGTGGACACAGTTCGGCCTCCGGAGATATCGACGAGTTCCTGAGTAATTCTCCCCACATCAGCAACCCGCCGTCCGGAATGCATCCATCCGTGAGTCACGTTGAGACCAAGCTGGCATGGAACATGCGAAATGCTGGTGTGGAATCAGTGGATGTTGTCATTAACCATGCTGACGGTCCGTGCAGCGGCACGCTAGCGTGCGAGTCGGCCGTCAAGGCCATCCTCCCTAGAGGTTCGACTTTGAATGTGTGGTTTAAGGATGCTGCGGGAGCCATGCGGAATGTTCCGCTGAGTGGCCTCGCAGATCCCCTAGGATGAGTGGTAGCAGTGATACTGAGCACCTTCTTCAATGGAAACTGGGCCTACGGTGAGACTGCGGAGGAAATGGCACGCATAGTTTCGAACGTCATGGAGAACCTTCGCGGAGAGGACGGCGAGGGGAGGAGCTACACTCCGGGGAGTGATGCGTGGTTCTCCATGGCAAGCGAGCGGCACACCAATGAAAATCGAGCGGCAGATAACCATCTGCGCGTGGCAGTCAACAGGCGGACGGGATATGGGAGTCTCATCTGGTTTGTCGACGGCGGCAGTTCCAGGGTGGGCGAGGTCTATGAATCCGTTTGGATTTCTAACAATCCCCACCCGCCTTCTGTCGACCCGCGCGTTGTATCAGACCCGGGCTACCCTCTTTTTCATGACCCAGCTAGTGCGATTCCACTCGACCGGGTGCGCGCGGCGCTCGAAGAGTTCTGCCTTTCAGGGAGCGGGGACCGCCCTAGCTGCATCGACTGGGCGCCCGGAGAAGTGAATGGTCAGCGGCTTGACAGGGCTCCCGTAGTGGACTTCGTGGATGACCCGGTGATCGACTGGGGTAGCCTTTCGTAGCACATAGCAGAGAAATTGTGCGTAGGCGTGAGAGCTCGCGCGGCAATACTCTGTGACGCATTAGACCCAGAGGGCCCAGTGGATTAGTTTCCGCTGGGCCCTCTGGGGTATCTCACGGCTGCAGTTGACGGCAAGGTCAGCAGGAATGTAACCGATGGCAGCGGTGCCGCTGCACGGACCGGGGCATCCGTTATTTTCTTTGCGGCGCTGCACGCCGCCACGACTTACTCCCTGGATGAGCGTCATCTCACTTCCCACTTTGACTCACCGTCAGGGAGGCATCGGGTTCGTCCGACGGACAGGCGGGCCGTGGCGGCGGTAAGCTCGCAGAACGCCCAAACGTCCCTGGGGGAAGCCTTGAATACTGCTCTACGATCAGCTATATCCGCTGCTGGCATCTCACCTCGCCAGCTGACGGGCCGCGCGAGAGTGACGGGCAAGACCGTGGAGCGGTGACTTGCGGCAGTGCTATTGAAGGTCACTCGACGAAGTACCAGTTCGTGGACGAATCCTCACTGCGCATCCCGCGCAACCCGTATGGAATGCGGGGCAAGCCATCGACTGTGGATCACCTGGACGACGTTCGGGACGACCTCATGGATGCCAATTCGGGCTGGACGCATGTTGCAGGTGAGATAGACCGAGTCACCGGAGATGTACGCCCGGTACAGATCATCAGAGGCCAACGGAGAGATAAGCAGACCTAACCTCTCGCTCCAGCCGAAAGACAGGATCGCCTCTGTTCGTGAGCTCCGTTGACACCGTGACGAACGGAGTCAACGGAGCTCACGAGAGCTCGGAAACGCCATTGATATCCACATGTTGGGCAAGGGGCCGATCCTGATTGGTTCCGAAGCCCAGACCGTAGCCAGCAATCTCCCGTTTCGATCCGAAGGAGAGAACGTGTCTCCCGTCAGTCGACAAGTCCAGCTCCTGTTGCTGCCCGGAGATGAGGACCAAGTCCTACAGGCGATTCGCGCCAGGTATCCGGAGGTGAAGCTCCTCGCCAATGTTCCCTGGGCGGACGCGGAGAACCCACCGGTGCAGACATCGGTTGGGGACTGTGGGACCATCGCAACCATCTGGAATCCAGCGCTTCACCCGGTACTTCCAGTGGATGTCCGCTCGGACGGCAGAATTTTCGGTCCTGGCACCGGACCCATCGTCCAATGGGTGAGGAGTCTGGAGACGTCGCCCGGCGTCTTGGACTCCGGCCGTTGGGCAGCAGGGTTCAATAAGGAGAAAGACCCGGAGATGGCATCCTTCGTCGCGTCTCTCTGGCGAATCCTCAACCGCTGCAC
Organism: Kitasatospora sp. MAA4; assembly: GCF_029893355.1. GTDB lineage: Bacteria > Actinomycetota > Actinomycetes > Streptomycetales > Streptomycetaceae > Kitasatospora. Next base: position 300,972 of record NZ_JARZAI010000002.1, on the reverse strand, counting down.
CAGCAATCGGATGGTGCGAACAAAAGGGGCTGACACGAATGCTCCTGGCATTACGCCTGAACGAGGATTCAGAGTCGGAATGAGCGCGGCAGAGCGCGGCCTGGAGAGTAGCCTGAGAATGCGCTCCGGGCAGATGTACCTGCGTCCGGAGGCCATGTGAAGCCAGGAGGAAGCTACTCGACCCTCCGCCCCTGATCCGAACAGCACAACGACGACGAGGCCCCCGCTGAAGGGTTCAGCGAGGGCCTCGTCGGCTGTCTCAGCGGCCGAGATTCACGACACCCTCGCTGCCGTCGACGACGAGGCCCTCGTGCACAACGGGTTCTGGCACGCGCTGTGCGAGGACGTCGCAATGGAACGCCCGTCCGAGGCAGCTCGCCACCCGACCGGCACGAAGCCACCGATGCCCCGCCCTACCCCCGCCCCGCCCCGCCCAGATGGTCAGCCCGGAGCAGCGATGGAAAGGTCGGAGGGGATACCTGCTATGCGATCGCCGTACATGCATGTCCGAGCGAGGAACGTCCCGGGCGGACGCGGGGACGGGCGCCTGTCGTCGAGCAGCCGGAGCAGTTCCGCAATGTCGTGCTGGTCGAGGTCAGCGGGCCGGCACGACCCCGCTGACCTGGAAGGGCCGCCGCAGCACCTCCACGCGTCCTGGCGCACTCCAGTGCGAACGCCGCCGGGCAGAAAGCCACCCACGACCGGAAGCCGGCCAAGGCTCGCAAGGACCTCGAACGGCTGACCCGCGCCCTGGCAGCCAGCACTACCTCGACCAAGTCAAGGTCGACGCCCGCCTGGCGGCTATCGCGCTGCCCGTCTCGCCCCTTAACTACCGCTTGGTTCAGCGTCAGTTGGATTTCATCGTGCGGGTCGTCGGTCATCCCGCAGCCGTGTTCGGTGTCCATGTTGGCTTTGGCCACGCGGCCGCGCAGGGTCTCGCTGCGGTCAGCGGGGCGGACCTGCTCCGGCTTGCGGGTGATCTCCACGCCACCGCCGGGCGGGCGGAGGTAGAGCTCGCCGTGGCGATTGTCCATGACGACCAGGACGCGCAGCGATGTGCGGTCGACGACGTAGCTGCCGGCCAGCGGGACATCGTCGGGCGGGGTGCTGCTCACGTACTCATTTCCCTTCGCACAAAGGACAGTTCGGCCAGCCCAGCGGACACGACCGTGCCGGGTAGAACGCGGCCCGAGCAGCACGCGTGATCCTTGAGACAATCGGCGATCGCCTGCACAGTGCGCACGTTGCACCCGCCGATCTCGATGTGGACGCCGTACGGACTGACGGTGACCCGGCCACCCTCCAGGCCGGGCAGCGGTGGCAGACCGTTGAGCTCCAACGCGTCCACCAGCGCGCCCACGGCCCGCTGCGCGGCTTCGCGGAGCTCCCCGACCATCCGCTCCTCTTGGGACTCAACTCTGCTGCTTGCCACGGGCGCTCAACCCCTCAACGAGCAGTCCGGCGATCGTCACGACCACATCCGACCCCGCGCGGACCGGGACATCCGTCAATTTCATTGCTGTGCTGGATGCTGCCACGGCTTACTCCCTGGATGAGCGTCATCTCCCTCCCCACTCTGACTCACCGTCAGGGAGGTATCGGGTTCGTCCGACGGACAGGCAGGCCGTGACGGCGGTGAGGTCACAGAACGCCCAAACGTCCCTGGGGGAAGCCTTGAATACTGCTCTACGATCAGCTATGTCCGCTGCTGGCATCTCGCCTCGCCAGCTGGCGGGCCGCGTGGGAGTGACGGGCAAGACCGTGGAGCGGTGGCTGTCCGACGGCGCCCTGATCCCCCACACTCGGAACCGAGAGGACGCCGCACAGGCATTGGGAGTTGAGGCAACTATGCTGTGGCCGAAGATAGTTCGGGACGTTTTCAAGACCGGCCCCGATCGGGAGATTGTCCGCAGCTACCCCTACCGGTCGGCTTGCCCCTCAACCGTGTGGGGTCAACTGATCAACAGCGCCCAGGCCGACCTGTACTTCGCCGGATACACGAACTACTTCCTCTGGCTCGAACAGCCGAACCTGGTCGAGACATTGCGCCGGAAGGCCGAGACGGGCTGTCGGGTGAGGTTCCTCATGGGCGACCCTGACGGTGACGTGACCCGCCAGCGAGAAGCCATCGAGGACGTTGCCCTGTCGGTCTCCACCCGGGTGAGGATCAGCCTTGAACACCTGCGCCGCCTCGGGCCGCAAGAAGGGCTTGCGGCCCGCTTCTCAGCCCCCGTGGACGCCATGAACCACGTCAGCCTGTCTGTCTTCCGATTCGATCAGGACGCCCTCGTCACGCCGCACTTGGCTCGACTGGTAGGTCACGACTCCCCACTGATGCACCTACGCGGACAAGGCGAGGGTGGCATGTGGTCCCGGTTCGCCGACCATGCCGAAGAGCTGTGGGAGCGTGGCACGCCGGTACCGCTGTCTTAAGAAGGCCTCACCAGACCCGCAGGACCCTCCTGGTCCCGCTCCGGTCTTCCCCGCCCAACCGTTCAGGTAGGCCGCAGCGGTCGTCCAGGCCGCACCACGCCGCGGCGATCACCTCGTTCGTGGTCTCCACCGCCGTCTTCGCCGGCTGCGAAGCAGCCACCGCAGGCGTCGGAACGGTCGGCTGCTCGGCCCTCTCCGGCGCAGCCGGCGGCCTCGTCGACCAGGGCTTCAAGTGCGCCTCAGCCGGCGGCAAGGCCGGCTCCGCCAGTTCCTTCCGCAAGTCCGCCCTCGAAGGCGGCATCGCCGGCGCAGTCGGCGGCGGCCTCGGCGCCCTCGGCGGCAAAATCCTCGGCAAGGCCGGCCCGATGGCCCTCGACGCCGTAGGCGGCCTCTTCGGCAAGGGAGCCACCGAAGCCACCGACGTAGCAGCAGAGGACGCCACCGCGACGGCCACCCGCGACACGGTGAGCGAGGAAAGCAGCAGCGCAGCCGACGGCACCTGCCCGGTCCACAGCTTCACCGCGAACACGCCGGTCCTGATGGCCAACAACGCCACCAAGCCGATCAGCCAGATCAAGATCGGCGACCAGATCACCAACTCCGTGCCCGGCAAGGACGGCACCGAAACCCACACCGTCACCAACGTCATCATCACCCGCGAGCATGTGTTGGACGGCGCTATCAACGGTAGGAGCCAGATCGCAGGCTGGCACCTTCATCCCGATCAAACCGGGGGCACACCCGAAAATCGATTCATCGACGGTACAATGTCCACCAATGCGGACGGTAAAGTCTCGGTGACCGGGACAGTTGGCGCTCGCCTCCCGGGCGGTGGGAGGCTAGCAAAGAATGCCAGCGCTGGCCATACGTTCTTCCCGGCCAACTGGGCGGACACCGACGTCATGGCAGCCGGCCAAGAGCTGTTCGACAACGGCACCTACAAGCGCGGCGGGACTATGGTCACCGGAACGGTCCGTGGTGTGAAGATGACCAGATTTCTGCAGAAAACGGCAGACGGTACATATACACCGTCGACCTTCTTCCCGGTGGGGAAGTAGCAGCATGATGGGGATACAGGCGTGGTCTTTCGCGGTAGATGAGGATGATTTCGTTATCGCGGAGGGACCGACCGGGACTGACGATAACATCAGACTTACAATTGAGACCCTCATCATTCCGTTCGGGACTCGGGCAGCAAGCGCCGAGACGTACCTTCGCGAGTGGCGCAGGATGTCACGGGAATTCGAACACGAGTACACTCTCGGGACATCCGGTGCGAGCGCGAAGAGAATCGACGCCAGCCGGGTTGAAATCGGAGATATGTACGGGCAGTTCGAGACATGCACGATGAGTGTGGACGACTTCGAGCGCGCGCTGGAATGTCTGATCCAGTTCCTGTCGGCGCACGCAATAAAATGAGCCCAGCAGTCGATTTCTAGCTGGCGACTGATACATGTGAGGTTCAGCGAATCTAGTTCCGGGGGCTCTCCTAACCCCCGGAACTAGATGAGTGAACTCCCCAGCGGCCCACCGGTTCCCCGGTGGGCCGCTTTGTCCTGTCGGGTCCCGCCTCTACGGCGGCTCGGGTCAGGGATCCATCGCCTCGCCCGGACGCCGGCCCGCGCCAGCGCTGGAAAGCTCGGAGGGGTTGCGTCCCGTGAGATCCCCGTGCGTGCCCGCCGGGAGGAGTGGCCGCGATGTCCGGGCGAGGAACGTCCCGGGCGGGGCTGAGGGCCGGGCGCTTGTCGTCGAACGGCCGGAGCAGTCGCGCAACGTCGTGTGGCCTTACCTCGGGGACTGACACCGGGGGGCTCGACGGCCCGTTCGTCTGAGCCCGACTGCGGAAGCCCCCAAGGTGCGGGGCTTCCGCGCGTCTTCGATCCTACGCAGCCTGCTGCCAGCTGGTGGGAGAGAAGTACACCGGGCGGAGCGTCAGGGGGTGGCGGCGAGTGGCCGGGATCGGCCGGCGGGCGGTGGCCGCGGCGGCGGATCGGGCGGCTGCGCGGGTGAGCAGGACGGCGGTCAATGCGGCGAGTTCCTCGTCGGTGAGAGTGCCGCGGGTGATGACGATGTCGGCGGTCGTGCGGTTGGTCATGCTGCAGTCCTCCCAGCCACAGGACGTGTCGGCCGCTCGCGGTCAGTTGAAGAAGTCGTTGCGCAACGCCAGGCCGGCGCCGTGGTCCTGGATGGTGATGCTGTCGGCGTCCCGCAGCTCGAAGCCGTCCTTGTGGGAGCTGATGGAGGTGCCCAGGAGCAGGTAGACGATCATTCCGGGCTGGAAGATGTTCCGCGGGCCCAGCAGCAGCCGCTCCAGCAACCTGCGCGGGTAGATCATGGCCTGTCGGCCGAGGGTTCCGGTCCGCTGCCAGGCGACGGCTCCGTCGCGCTCGATCGAGGCGCTGACCTGGCTGGACGCCGGCAGGTCGCCGAGTATGACCTCGGACGACAGGACGGACGGGTGCAGCTTGGACAGGTTCGCGAGATTGCGGTGCGCTGTCCGCAGACCGGCGTCGGAGAAGTCGTTGGCCAGGGTGTATCCGAGATAGACGGCCTCGCCTGCGGTGTCGATGCAGTAGATCGCGCAGTACTCGACCTCCAGTCCGCCGCCGGAGAGCCAGGAGGAGCCGGTCAGCCGGTCGCCGTCCGCCAGCAGCAGGCTCCCCGGGCCCTTGTAGTAGAAGTCCAGGCCGCCCTTCTCCACCGGCTTCCCGTTGACCGAGGCGTGCGTGTACCCGAAGCTGTAGACCGCTGCCATCGAGGGCGTGTCGGGAAGGAAGGGAACGGTCCCGGGCGCTCGCCGGCCACCACCGGCTTCGGCCCACTCGGGGGTCCTGGCAGGCTGCTTGCCGAGGTAGTCGGCCCATGTCAGGCCGCTGTCGGCGTATCCGAACGCCAGCTCATACGAGCTCGCGAACGCCAAGCCGCCTCCCATGCCGCCTCCCGCGTCGGACCGCACGACCGCGGCCCTCGTGTCGCCGTCGCGATAATCCATCAGTCTGATCACAAGAACTCCTAGGTCGGGTGACGAGGAGCGGCCACAGCGCGCCGCAGGTCGCACCCGTGGCCGCTCCTCTCGCAGTTCCGGCGTCGGCCTACTTCTTCGCGAACGCCTTGAACAGCACGCCGTCCACGCGCAGGTCCCTGATCTCGACCAGGTTGTCGGGGTGGTCCAGGCTGCCGGGGAGGTTGCGGCTGTCGATCACGACTATCCCGCCCGGCAGCAGCGGGCGCTGCAACTCGGCGAGCGGCACCACGGGCGTCAGGTCGGAGTACTCGGAGACCACCAGGTGATAACCGATCCGCCGGTTGTAGTGGAAGGTGCCGGCCGTTTCGAGCGGCAGCGTGGCGTCGGTGAGGTCGGACCGGACCCGCAGCTTCTTCTGCGCGTGCTCACCCGCCCACTGGAGCAGATACGCCGTCATGGCCGTCGAGTTGGTGACGACGTCTGTTCGCGCGGCAGCGAGCGGGGCCAGCAGGCGCAGCGAGCCGGGATTCACGAGCAGCGCCCGGCAGTTGCGGCCGGCCACCTCGCGTACGCAGTCGGCGAACTCGGAGTCCGTGTCCGGGCCGAGGAGTTGGGGGCTCTGCTCGGCGTAGACCCGGAGCCAGTCCTGGTTGACCCGGTCCCAGTCGGAGATCTGGACGACCTCCTCGACGGTGAGGTGGTAGCGGTCGAGCAGGAACGCCTTGAAGGGCTGGTACTGAAGGATCCGGTCGTGGTCGCCCACGATGGAGTAGTCACCGACCCAGCCGTTGATGAACGACCGGGTGCCGACGATGCTGGCGAGCCCGAGGTAGTCGCTGTTCCAGCCCACCAGCGCGTCGCGCCCCACCCAAGCGAAGTCGCGTAGCACGACCGCTGGTTGCCGGGTCATGGAGACGGTCCGCGAGGCGATGGACGGTCGGCCGTACGCGGCGTGGTCCTGACGCAGCAGAAGGCTGCCCGGGGACATCCACGCACCGTCACCGATGGTGATGTCGCCTCCCGCGTTGATCCCGCTGCCCTTGCCGAACCTGGTGTACTTGCCGATCCTGATCCTCGGGATCTGCTCGGCCTCCAGTGCGTAGTGGTGGTCCGCGTGCGGAGCGCTGAAGTACGCGCCGCTCTCGAAGTTGGTGGGCATGATCCAGTGCTGCCCGGTGCCCTCGCTGACCAGCAGCGGATCCCCCGAGGTGTCGACTGAGAAGTGGTCGCCGGGGAGGCCGAGTTCGGCGGCCAGGCCGGCCAGTGAGGCCTTGACCAGCTGTCCGAACTCCATCTGCTGCTGCTCGTTGCCGATGCTGGAGGACTTCTTCCGGAGCTCCTTCAAGGTCTGCGCGTAGCGCACGATCGGGTAGGGATCGACGGCGGACGGCTGGGCCAGCCTCGCCGCCAGATCGGCGACGTCCACTCGCTCGACGGTGGTGTTCGGGTCGAAGTAGTCAGACTTGCTCACGGTTCCCCCTGCGATCGATGTCATTCGTGGTCCGGCGCGTGGTCGGCGCGTGGTCGGCACGTTCGCGTTCGGTGTCCGGGGCACGACCGTCGGCGTCAGCCGCCGGCAGCCTGCATCCGGCCGCAGCGGCGGCACCTCGGCTCGATGGATGCGCCACGAACCACCCCGAACGCTAAGCACGGCGTCATCCGCGTTCAACCCGTAGCGACCCCCCTAAAATCCGCCCGCCGAGCCCCCCTGGAAGGCCCCCTGGCAAGAAGTCGTAAATTCGATGGACAATTCGACGGCCAACCGTTTCGGAGCGCCGGGTGGCGAGCGACCGTAATACCGGTCAGCCGACCGGTCAAGAACGACCCAGGGCCCACTGCGGCCTGCTCGGCCGATGGACATAAACGGACCGCGCAATTCCACTCGCTTCACAACGGCGCACCCCTGTGTCTCGTGCCACACTGGCGATTGTCGCCAAAAAGGGATGAAAAGGGCGTTTCGATCGCCCGCATCGGGAGCAAACCGGGGCGAGGGCCTCTTTTTCCCCGGCCTTGCGCCACACTCCGACAGAAGCCGTTCCGGTCGACCGTGTACGCTCGGCATTGATCGATTGAATTGCCCAACGCGCACGTGTCGCAGCCGAGAATGCCCAGGGGCAGCCGATGCTGACAGCGCGTACTTGTTTTTCATCCACGTTCGCGCCCGTTAGTCATCGTCCGTAGGCAATCGGGCTGCGAGCACACCGGGGAGGATGAGGAATCGCCCATGCTGGTCGACAGGGAAGATCACTTAGCACAGTTGGACCAGGTGCTGACCGCGGCTGCTGCGCAGGGCGCCCGGCTGGCCACAGTGGCCGGACCCGCGGCGAGCGGCAAGAGCACTCTGGTACGGAACTTCACCGATCGGGCGGCCGCCCGAGGTGTGACCGTCCTTTCGACAGCGGTGACCGCCATGGACCGGACACGTCCACTGCGCATGCTGCAGAGGCTGGTCCCGGGCGAACCCTTCGGGGGTGAGTGGGCGGACCGTCTGCCGCTCGCCGTGCTGGAGGCGTGCGTCCGACGGATGCCGGGGCCGGTGGTGCTGGTCGTGGACGACGCGCACGACGCCGACGAAGCCTCACTGCGCTGCCTGTTCGCGCTGGTTCGCCAGGTCCGAGAAGCACCTCTGCTGGTGCTGCTGGCTGGGCGGGACGACAGGGGAACGGGGGTGCCGGGGCTCCAGATCCAGCCGGCGCGCGACCTGCTCGATCGCCGCATCCGGATCGACCCGCTGCCCGAAGCCGCTGTCCGGGAGTTCCTGGCGCAGCGCTTCGGCGACGAGACAGCCGCCCGCCTCGCCGTCCGCTCCCATACGGTCAGCGGGGGAAACCCCCGACTGCTGGAGGGCCTGGCAGTCGACCTCGACCGCAACCGGGTCGCCGCATCGGGCGAACCCATGGCGGGTGCCGGGTACCGCGAGGCCGTTGTGCACCTCATCGAACGCTGCGGTCCGAGCACCGCCCGGATCGCCAGCGGCGTCGCCGTCCTGGAGGAGTGGGCCACCCCCTGCCGGCTCAAACGGCTGCTGCAGATGGACGCCGACACGGTGATCGCCGGCATCCGGCAGCTCAACCACGCCGGGATCCTCGCCAGCGGGCGGTTCCGGCATCCGACGGCTCGCAAGACGGTCCTCGCCGGCATGGGCGAGGAGCAGCGAGCCGCCCTCCACGCGGGCGCCGCGGGGATCCTGCGCGACGAGCACGCCCCACCGATCGCGATCGGCCGTCACCTGCTGGCCGCAGAGCGGATCGAGGGAGGGTGGGAGGTCGAGGTGCTCCACGACCTGGCCGAACGCGCCATCGACGACGGCGAGCCGGAGTTGGCGCTGGAGTGCCTGGGGCTGGTAGCCCGGGGCAGCATCGACGACCTGCAGCAGGCCACCACCACCGCGATCCTCGCCCGCGCCGAGTGGCGGACCGACCCTCCGCTGGCCGCCCGCCGGATCCCCGAACTGGCCGACCTGATGGCGAATGGCCGCCTGGACGAGAAGCGCATCCTCGACTCGGCCAGCCTGCTGCTGTGGTTCGGGTACGACAGGGTCGTCGCCGACGCCCTGGCCAGGATCGACCGAACCGCCGCGACCCTGCCGACCAAGTTGCTCGGGCAGTTACGGGCCGCACAGGCACAGTTGGAGCTGGCCTATCCCGGCACGGCCGTCAACCGCCGGCCGGGCACCGGCCCGGGCGTGCCGGCCGACCTGGACGCCTCGGCCGAACCGCCCGAGTACGAGGCCGCCACAGCCAGGACAACCGCCCTGCTCGCCCGTTTGAGATCCGGCCACCCGCTGCCGGACCTGACCACCGAGTCCGAACAACTCCTGTCTGCGTCAACCCTGTTGGATGAGCAGACGGCGGCGCCGACGCTTACCGCCCTGACCACGCTGATCGCCACCGACCGCCTGTCGAGCGCCGAGTTCTGGTGCGACGTCTTCATCGCCGAGGCGGTGACCGCCCGGATGGCCTCCTGGCAGTCGCTCTTCACCGCCGCCAGGGCGGACATCGCGCTGCGGCGCGGCGATCTGCGACGGGCCCGGGCCGACGCGCAGGCCGCCCTGGCACTCGCCTCCGCAGCTCCCAGCGAGGTCGGCATCGGCTGGCCCCTCGCGGTGATCGCCCAGGTCGACACCGTGACCGGGCACGTGGAGCAGGCCGCCGAGTATCTCCGCGTGCCGGTCCCGGGGGCGGTGTTCCGCACCCCGATCGGCCTCTACCACCTGCAGGCGCGCGGCCGCCACCTGCACGCAACCGGGCACTTCCAAGCGGCACTCGACGACTTCGAGGCTATCGGCCGACTGGTGCGCCAGTGGCAGCTGGACCTCCCCGGACTCGTTCCGTGGCGCACCGACGCAGCGCAGACGATGCTGTCGCTCGGCCACACCTCCACCGCGCGGGAGCTGGCCGAGGAACAGCTGAGCCTGGCCGGCCCCGCCGCGATCACCGCCCGCGCCTCGGCACTGCGGATCCTGGCCGCCTGCTCCGAGCCCATCCAGCGCCCCGAGCTTCTCAGCGAGGCCGTCGACATCCTCCAGAATTCGGGCGACCAGCTCGAACTGGCGCACGTCGTGGCCGACTTCGGCCGGACCCAGGAGGAGCTCGGGCATACCGCACAGGCCCGGATGATGCGCTGCCGCGCCGAGTACATCGCCGGGCAGGCTGGTGCCGAACGCCCGCTGCGCGTCCTGTTCCCGCCGACCGGCCGGGGTCCGGCTCGCGCCGTCAGGTCAGCCGACGAGCAGGCGGCCGAGTTGAGCAGAGCCGAGCGGCGGGTGGCGTCGCTGGCGGCTCGCGGGTACACCAACCGGCAGATCGCGGAACGACTCTCCGTCACGGTCAGCACCGTGGAACAGCATCTGACCCGGGTGTTCCGCAAACTCAAGGTGCGCAGCCGCACTCACCTGCCGGTGAGCCTCGACCACGTCGGCTGAACGGCCCGGAGGGGCTGCACTCCCAGCCTCTCCGGGCCTACGCACCCACCGGGGAGGACTCCGCACTGTCCGCGCGGAGCGCATCGTCGACATTGCTCAGCACCGCGGTGAGCAACCCGGGAAACCGTTCCTCGAACTCGTCCGTACGAAGGCGGGCGCTCTGCTGCTGCCCCTGGTGCAGCCGCCGCAGCAGCCCGCATTCGCGTAGCACCCGGAAATGATGCGAGGCATTCGACTTACTGATCCCCAGGGCGCTGTAGATCGCAAAGCACTCGGTCTCGCCCCGGCGGGCCAGGAGATCGACGATCCTCAGCCGGAGCGGATCGCTCAGGCCGTGCATCACCTCGGTCAGGCTGACATTCGCCAGGTCGGCATGGAATACGTCTCGCATATCGCTGAGTCTACTTTCCGGGTCGCTACCGTTTCACGATCATGGGAGGCCGCTCGCTCCGAACGACTGGGACGCACCTGGCAGTTCAGACAGCCGAACAGCCGAGCGATGGCACAGGGGCGCGCAGCGGAGCCTAGGCCATCGGCTGCGTCCTCGGTCGGCCCCGAGCGCTTCGGCGGCACTGCCATCGGCCCGGGACGCCGTCGCGAGCAACTGCCTGTCCAGGAAGGCTCACTGACAGGGCACCAGTCGAGCATCGCACTTTCCAAAGGTTCAACGACTGTTGTACTGTCCATGCATGAACCCACGGATCTACCTCCTGGCACTCGGCACGTTCACCGTAGGCACCGAGGGCTACGTGATCGCCGGCGTGCTTCCGAGCGTCGCTCACGACATGCACGCCTCGGTGTCCATGTGTGGACAGATGGTCACGGTGTTCGCGCTGGTGTATGCACTCGCCGGACCGCCCCTCATCGGCCTCTTCCACAAGGTTCCGCCCAAGCACCTGCTGATGGGAGCCGCGTTAGTCTTCGCTGTCGCCAACCTGCTCGCCGCCGTCGCGCCCAACTTCGCGGTGCTGACCGGCGCTCGGGTTCTCGCGGCCCTGGGAGCCGCGCTGTTCGCGGCCCCTGCGGCCGCCACCGCCGCGGCGCTCTGCGCGCCTGAGCAACTCCCCCGGGCCATCGCGGTGACCGCGGGCGGCAATGCCGTCGCGCTGACCATGGGCGCTCCGATCGGGACCATCGTGGGCTCGGCCTTCGGCTGGCGGGCGTCCTTCGTCTTCGTGACGGCACTCGCCGTCGTCACCGCGGTGGCCGTCTGGTTCGGACTGCCCGATGTCCCGACCGCCGGCTCCAGCGTCGCCGGGCGGATCAACCTGCTGCGCCGCACCCCGATCCGCTGGGGTCTGGTGACGACCTTCGGCCTCTTCCTGGCCGCCTACTGCGTCTACACCTACCTGTCCCCCGTGGCCCACCAGGCGACCGGGCTCAGCAGCGACGGCGTGGCCGCCCTGATGATCGTGTTCGGAGCGGGCGGACTGCTCGGCGGCCGCCTGGTCAGTCGGGTGCTCGCCAAGCACGGCATCGCCACCGTCCTGCGCGGCGCGCTGCTGCTGATCACCGCACTGCTCGCGGTGCTGACCGTTCTCACCCTGGTGCACGTGCCGGTGGTGGCCACGGTGATCGCGTTCCCGTTGATGTTCACCTTCGGACTGGCCTGGTGGTCCGGCGGCATCAGCCAGCAGACCCGGCTGGCCGGCCTCGCCCCCGCCCAGCGGGCCCAGGCCCTGGGTCTGCACTTCTCCGCCCAGTTCCTGGGCGTGGCCGTCGGCGGCGCCCTCGGCGGTCTCGCCCTGTCGGGGATCGGCGCCGGTGCGGTTCCGGTCGTCGGCGGGGTGATCGCCCTGCTCAGCATCCTCAGCATCCGCCAGGTCGTCCCGACCCCCGAAACCGCGGAGGCGGCCGCCCCCGAGGCCGCCTCCGCGCCGCTCCCGGCCCGCGGGGCCACGGCCTCGCGCTGAAGCGGAGACGGAGGACGGGCCCCCGCCGGCAACGGCGAGGGCCCGCCCGCTTCGGATGGCCGGGCTGCGGGAGGGGTGGAAAGCTCGGAGGGGATGTGTCCCGTGCGATCCCCGTGCGTGCGTGTCGGGAGGAGTGGCAGCGATGTCCGAGCGAGGAACGTCCCGGGCGGGGGCGGGGGGTCGGGCGCCTGTGGTCGAGCGGCCGGAGCAGTTGCGCAATGTCGTGCTGGTCGGGGTGAGCGGGGTCGGGAAGACCACGTTGGCCGAGTCGCTGGCGCTGGCGGCGGGGGCGGTGACCAGGGCCGGGCGGGTCGAGGACGGGACGACCGTTGCCGACTACGAGGAGATCGAGCAGCAACAGCAGCGCTCGGTCCGGCTGGCCGTGCTGCCGCTCGAATGGCGCGGGGTCAAGATCAACCTGCTGGACCCGCCCGGCTACGCCGACTTCGCGGGCGAGCTGAACGCCGCGCTGCGGGCCGCCGACGCCGCTGTCTTCCTGGTCTCGGCCACCGAGCCCGTTACCGGACCGGTCCTCGCGCTCTGGCGCGCCTGTGCCGACGCCCGGCTCCCGCGGGCCATCGCCGTCACCCGGATGGACGCAGCCCGCGCCGACTTCACCGAGGTACTGGCCGCTTGCCAGCAGGCTTTCGGCGACGGCCGCCCGGAGTCCGTCCAGCCGCTCGACCTGCCGGTGCGCATCGACGGGCACGTGCACGGCACGGTCGAGGTCCTGTCCGGCGACCGGCATGGCGACGCGCACGGCGAGACGCACGGCGAGGTCGGCGCGCCGCCTGACACCGGGCCGGCCCGCGAACAGCTGGTGGAGGCCATCGCCGGCGAGGACGACGAGCTGTTGGAGCGCTACCTGGACGGCGAGAACCTCGACCCCGGCACACTGACCCAGGGCCTGCGCGGCGCCGTGCTGCACGACGCGCTGCACCCGGTGCTGCCCACCACCGAGGACGGCACCGGCGCCGTCGAGCTACTGGACCTGATCGTCGACTCGTTCCCCGCCCCCACCGACCGCACCGGCCGCGACGACCCGCTGCCCTGCGACCCGCAGGGCCCGCTCGCCGCGCAGGTGATCCACAACACCGGCGACCCGTACGTCGGGCGGCTCAGCCTGGTCCGGGTCTTCGCCGGGACCCTGCACCCCGACACCCTGCTGCGCGTAGCCGGTGGCCAGGAGGCGACTGAGGAACGGATTTCCGCCCTCACCGGCCCGTTCGGCAAGCTCCAGCGCCCGGTCCCGGAGGCGATCGCCGGCGACCTGGTCTGCGTCGCCAAGCTCACCGCCGCCCGGGCCGGCGACACCCTCTCGGACCCGGCCGCACCGCAGCTGCTGGAGCCGTGGAGCGTGCCGGAGCCGCTGCTGCCGATCGCGGTCGAGGCGCACAGCAAGGCCGACGACGACAAGCTCGCCCAGGGCCTGGCCAAGGTCACCGCGCACGACGCGGCGGTCCGGGTCGAGCAGAACGCCGACACCCACCAGATCGTGTTGTGGTGCACCGGCGAGGCCCACGCGGCGTACGTCCTGTACCAGTTGGGGACGCTGTACGGCGTCCGGGTCGACCAGGTGCCGTACCGGGTGGCGCTGCGCGAGACCTTCGCGGCGGCGGCGACCGGGCACGGGCGGCTGGTCAAGCAGTCCGGCGGCCACGGGCAGTACGCGGTCTGCGAGTTGCTGGTGGAGCCGCTGCCGGCCGGCGGCGGTTTCGAGTTCGTGGACAAGGTGGTCGGCGGCGCCGTGCCGCGGCACTTCGTCCCGTCCGTCGAGAAGGGCGTGCGGGCGCAGTTGGCGAACGGCCTGGGCGACGGGCACCCGCTGGTGGACATCCGGGTCACCCTGGTCGACGGCAAGGCGCACTCGGTGGACTCCTCCGACGCCGCGTTCCAGACCGCAGCCGGCCTGGCGCTGCGCGACGCGGCCGCCCAGACCACCGTCCGGATCCTCGAACCGGTCGCCGACGTCGGAGTGTTGATCCCCGACGAGTACCAGGGCGCGGTCTTCAGTGACCTGTCGATGCGCCGCGGCCGGGTGCTCGGCACCGAGGCCGCGGGCCCGGGGCAGAGCCTGCTGCGCGCCGAGGTCCCGGAGCTCGAACTCACCCACTACGCAATCGACTTGCGGTCCCTCTCGCACGGCACCGGCTCGTTCACCCGCACCCCGCTGCGCTACGACCCGATGCCCGCCAACGTCGCCTCGCACCTCGCCCAGGCGGAGGACTAGCACTTCTCGCTCTGGGCCTGCCGGATCAGCGGCTCGGACTTGTCCACGGTGAAGGTGGTCTCCCACGTCACGGCAGCCTGGCGCAGCGTGTCGGCGAACTCCTGGTAGCTGCGGTCCTGTTGAGCCGCACCAGGACGACACGAAACGGCTCGTCTTCCTCGACCCGGACGGCTCCGGCCAGGGCTGGACGTTCGTGATCGTCGCGGCGCCCACGGGTGTCATCTACCAGAACCAGAGCGGCGGTTACTCCTGCGCCCAGTACACCCAGGAGGGCTACCTGGTCCCGCTCTTCGGGTCAGGCCTGGACGAGGAGTTGAGGGAGATCTTCGTCGGGGAGCTGCGCGGCTGGGGCATCCGTGGGCACGACTGGTCGGCCGAGCTGCTCGACCGCCTGCGGGCCGCCGTGGCCGAGCTGAGCGTCTACCGCTCCGCCCGGCACAACGAACTCCGCTAGGAAAGCCGAGCCGCCTCACGTAGGAACGATCCGTTGCAAGCCCTCCGGGCGATCACCCGTGCCCAGCAGTCGGGCCATCGCCGCTACCGGTAGCGCGGGGTTGGCGGCGGCTGCGGAGCGGACGCGTTCGTGCGGGGTGTCCAGGCAGCGGAGCAGGGTCTGCGGGGGTGCCGAGGGGTGGCGGGCGACTGCGAGCAGCGTGTCGTGGGTGGGCGCGGTGCCGGTGGCGGTGGTGGCCATGGTGTGCAGGAGGGCGGGTGGGCAGCGCGGGTTGACGGCGAGTGCGGGGTGCAGGGGTGGGCCGTGGTGTTCGGCCAGCGCGTGGAGTTGGGCCGGGGTCAGTCCGGGGTGCGGCGCCAGTCGCCTGGCCACGGCCGGGTCGGGGTCAGCAGCGAGGGCGGCGACAAGGTCGGCCGGGAGGTCGGGGTGGGCCGCGACCAGGGCGCGGAGTTGGGCCGTGGTCGAGCGGGCGAGGTCGCGAAGCTCCTCGGGTGACGCGGCGGCGATCCGCGGCCACGGCTCGCCGCCCATCCGTACGGCGGGTGCCAGCTGTTTCAGCAGGGACATCGGGAGCGCCAGGTTCGCCGCGACGGCGTTGCGGACGGACCGGTCCGGGTCGGCCGCGAGCGCGCGGATCAGGGCCTCGCCGACGGCCGGGTTGGCCGCAGCGTCCCGGCGGACCCGGCTGTCGGGGTCGGCGGCGAGGTGGCGGTAGACGGCGTCCGGCAGGTCCGGTCGTCGAGCCAGGGCGGCTCGTACCCAGGCGTCCGGGGAATCCAGGAACCGCTCCAGGCCGGCGGGTGGGGTGGACGGGTTCTGCAACGTGGCCGCCCGGACGACGTGGACGCCGGCCTCGTGGTCTGCGCAGCCCTCTGGCAGATCCTCGCACCGGCCGCACCGCTCGACCGGCGGGCGTCCGCCGTCGGCCGACAGCGCGGCCAGGACGTCCGGTGGGGTTGCCGCGTTCCGCGCCAGGGCGTCCCTGATCCGCAGGTCCGGCCGGGCGGCCAGGCGTCGCGCGAGGTTCGCCGGGAGCGCGGCGTGCTCGGCGACGGCGCACACCACGCCGATGTGGGCGTCGTCAGCGAGCAGGTGGAGCAGCTGGAGCGGGTCGTGCAGATCCCCGAAGCGACCGCCGATTTCCACGAGTTCGACTCGGATCGACGCGTCGGCGTCGCGCGCCAGATCGTGGATCCACGCGGCGGGGACATCGGGACGGCCGGCCGCCGCGACGCGCAGCCACGGATCGTCCTGCGGGATGTCCTGGAGCGGAAGCGCCCCACCGGCGATCAGCTCGCGCAGGGTCCACGGGACGCAGCGCGCGGCCAGATTGCGCGCCTGACGAACAGTCAGATCAGCTCGGCGTGCGAGGTCTTGGCAGAGATCCTCGTCCGCGACGGCGGTGAAGTGGTCGAGCAGATGCTGCGGCAGATTCGGGTTCTCCGCCAGGCCGGACAGTTCCGGGCTGTAGTCCAACATCACCCCATCATCGGCCCTCAGGACGTCACACGGCCCGGCCGGGTCAGCCGACTGCGGCTCGGATCCCCAGGGCCAGCAGCACGATCGCCGTGATCCTGGCGAGGGCGGACCTGAAGCCCGGGGTGCGCAGGGTGCGTCCTGCCAGACCGACCAGGGCGGTCCACAGGGCGAGCCAGAGCGCGATCACCAGCGCATGCGCTGTGGCGAGGGTCAGGATCTGGCCGGCGACCGGTTGGTCGGGTGTGACGAACTGCGGGACCAAAGTGAGATAGATGGACGCGGCCTTCGGGTTGAGGACGTTGCCGAGCAGCGCCTGCACGTAGGGAGCGCCGCCGAACGCCCGCGCGGGCGCGGCACTGCGGGTGGCCGAGCGCCAGGTCCAGGCCGCCAGGCCGACGAGGTAGGCCACCCCGACGAGTTTGACGACCTCGAAAGCCTGACTGGACCGCATGACCAGGGCGGCCAGGCCGGCCATGGCGAGCGACGCGTGGACGTACAGCCCGGTGACCGTGCCCAGGATCACGGGCAGGGCCCGGCGGCGGCCGCCGTCGGCCACCTGCTGGAGCAGCAGGGTCAGGCTCGTCCCGGGGGTCGCCACCAGGGGGAAGACGGCCGCCAGGAATCCGGCGACGGTGCAGACGGCGCAGGGGTGCTTCATCGGCGTCGCGGTCAGAGCACGACGCGGTAGTGGGTGGTCAGACGCAGGTCGTCGTCGAGGATGTGGAAGGCCAGGCCGGGCGGCTGCTCCCGGTCCGCGGGGTGGTCGCCCTCCCAGGGCAGGCGCAGGGTCCAGGTGACCGCCGGGCCGACGAGCAGGGGTCGCCCGGCGAAGCTGGAGGCGGCGGCGGTGTGCGCGTGGCCGGTGATGACCGCGGCGATCTGCGGGTACGCGGCCAGCAGGGCGGCGAGGTCCTCGGGCTGCCCGAGCCGGCTGGCGTCGGGGAGCGGGTGGTGGAGGTCGACGGGCGGCTGGTGAAAGGCGATCAGGGCCGGCGTGCCCTGCGGGAGGCCGTCCAGGGTGGTGGTGAGCCAGCTGAGGGTTTCGGCGGAGAGGAGCCCGTCGTCCTGTCCCGGGATGGTCGAGTCGCACATCAGGATGGCGGTGCCCGCGATGTGGTGCAGCTGGTTGACGGGAGCGTCGGAGGCGGGTTCGCCGAGCAGCGCCGTGCGGTACGGGGATCGGATGTCGTGGTTGCCCGGGCAGGTGAGCACGGGGAAGGGGGCGCTGAGGATGCGTGCGGCCTCCTCGTACTCGGCCGGGGTTCCGTGGTCGGCGATGTCCCCGGTGACCAGGACCGCGTCGACGGGCGTGGGGAGCGCGCGGAGGTGGTTCATGACGCGGTTGGCGCGCTCGGTGGCGCGCTCGCTGCCGTCGAGGTGGAGGTCGCTGATCTGGGCGAGCAGGAGCACGGGCTGGTCCACTTCGTCAGGTGCTAACGGATAATTGCAGTGTTACCGTTAGGGACGGTAGGGCATCCGGCGCGCTGTGATCAAGTGGCCCCGACAGACTTCTCGAGGAGGAACGCAGTGGATCGCCACCTGGCACTGGAACTGGCCACCACCATCCGCCACGACGGGCACGGCGGAGTCGCCGACGATCTGGCCACCGTCCAGGGGCTGGCCGACTGGCTGCGCGCGCAGTCCGACCTGCTCGATCCATCCCTGGGCACCGGCGACTTCGCCGCGGACGAGGCCGCCAGGGCCGAGGTCGTCGCGGTGCGCGCGGCGGTGCGCAGCCTGTTCGCCCGGGCGGTGAGCCCCGAACCTCCGAGCCCCGCAGACGCCGACCGGCTGCTCAGCACGGAGGACGCACTGCGCGCCCTCAACGCGGCCGCCGCCCGCCAGTCGGTAACTCCGCAGCTGGACTGGCCCGTTGGCGCCGATCCGCGGAAGTCGCTGCGCAGCGGGGAGCCCGATCCCGTCGTACGGCTGACGGCCGCCCTCGCCCGCGCGGCGATCGACTTCCTGACCGGACCGCAGCGCGAGCTACTGCGTGCGTGCACCGCACCCCGGTGCGTGCGCTACTTCGTCAAGGGGCACGGCCGCCAGGAGTACTGCAAGCCGTCGTGCAGCAACCGCGCCCGCGTCGCCCGCCACTACCAGCGCGCGAAGCCCACGGCACAGAAGCCCACGGCATAACGGACGGTCCGCGTCAGGCGCTGCTGTCGTCGCGCACGGTGATGGCCGCGATCCGCCAGCCCGCGGGCGTCCGCACCAGCTGGGTGCAGGCCGCGCCGCCACCGGTGAAGGGAACTCCGCGCAGGACACCGGACTTGGCGAATCGGACCAGGCGCTGCGCGACGTCGCCGGAGACCAGCGTGGTCCGACTCGTCTCCCACTCCCGGAAGTTGGTCAACTCACCATCCATTAGCAGTTTCTGTCGAGGCATCAGGAAGTTGGCCAGTGACTCGGTCCGCACCGGATCCGCGTGGGTCACGATGACGGCACCCGGGACGAACGAGGACTCCAGCGCGCCCGCCAGGTCGACCTTCCGGCCGTCGGCGTTGGTGAAGGCGTCGAAGAACGCCGCGCCCAGCGCGTCGATCTGGTCCTCATCCGAGGACTGGCTCGACCGCCGGCCGAGCCAGTCGTCGGCGGTGATCGACCAGATCTCCCTGGGGTGCTCGCCGGAGTCGTCCGCCTCCTGGAAGGTCAGGCCGAGGCGGCGGGCCGTGCTGATGCTCGGGACGTTGTCGGAGCGCGTGTCCCAGATGACCCGGCGCAGCCCCCGTTCGCCGAAGGCCCGGTCGAGCAGCATCCCGACCGCGCGCGTGACCAACCCGCGCCCCTGCGCCGCGGGCTCCAGCCAGCAGCCGACCTCGGCGACGCCCGTCACCGTGTCGATCGAGACGAACATGACGCCGCCGACCAGCACACCGTCCAACCGTATGCCGTGGACGCCGCCGCCGGTCAGCGCCTGCGCGTCCCAGTAGCGGCGCAGCACCGCCTCGGCCGACTCCAGGTCGGTGGCGACGAAGCTGCGCCCGACCCAGGGCGCGATGTGGGTGCGGCACCGGTCGAGGTTGGCGAGGAACTCCGCGGCCTGCCAGGGCTCCAGAGGAGCGAGGTGTGCTCCGGGACCGAGCGGGCGTGCGTACATGCGGACTCTCCTGTGGATCGGTGCCGTACCGCGGGTCAGAGCACCGTACATGCCGAGCCGTCGCAGCGTCAGGCGCGGGGCTTCGCGCGGACGTGCATGCGCTCGCCCTGCCGCCCGAAGAGGCTGAGGATCTCGACCGGCCGGCCGTCCGCGCTGCTGAACCAGTGCGGCGTCCGGGTGTCGAACTCGGCCGCCTCGCCCGGGCCGAGGACCAGATCGTGCTCGGCGAGGACGATCCGCAGCCGGCCGTTCAGCACGTACAGCCACTCGTAGCCCTCGTGCGTCCGCAGGTCCGGTTCGGTACCCCGGTCATTGATGATCATCTTGTACGCCTGAAGCGGCCCAGGGCCCCGGGTCAGTGGGACCACCGTCCCGCCGTTCGGCAGGGCGCGCGGGGTCAGCCGCACCCGGGGATCCCCCACCGCCGGGGCGCCGACCAGATCGTCCAGGGGGACCTGGTAGACCTCGGCGAGGGGCAGCAGCAGCTCCAGGCTCGGGCGGCGCTGTCCCGACTCCAGCCGGGACAGCGTGCTCTTGGAGATGCCGGTCGCCTCGGAGAGCGCGGCCAGCGTGAGACCGCGCTTGGCGCGCAGCCGGCGCAGCCGCGGGGCGACCTCGTCGAGGACCGCTTGGTAGGGCGCTGGGGTGTCCATCCGGGCATTCCACACCACTGTCCCGGAAACAGCAACGGAGGTTGCCACCAGCTGAACCGCCGGGCACGCTTCCCGGCATGAGCGCACACAACCACTCCGGACACGGACATGGACACGGACACGACGGCACCGAGCTCGACTGGGAGGCCATGGCCACCCACCTGGAGGCGAACGGCGAACTGCAACTCCCGGTCCTCCGGCAGGCGGCGGCGCACCTCGCCGAACTGGTCGGCCCGCGGAAGCAGGCCCGGCGCATCCTCGACATCGGCAGCGGCCCGGGCGTGATGACCTGCGTGCTCGCCGAGGCCTTCGCGGACGCCGAGGCGGTCGCCGTGGACGGCGCACCCGGGCTGCTGCACCGCGCCCTGGCCCGCGCCGAGCAGCTCGGCCTCGGCGACAGGGTGACCGTCCGGCACGCTGAGCTGCCCGAGGGCCTCAACAGCAGCGGCGGGCACGGACAGGACGGCCTCGGCACGGCCGACCTGGTCTGGAGCAGCAAGGCCGTGCACCACCTCGGCGATCAGCAGAGCATCCTGAACGCACTCGCCGGAGTGCTCAGGCCCGGCGGAGTGCTCGCCGTGGCCGAGGGCGGCCTGCCGATGCGCTTCCTCCCCCGCGACATCGGCATCGGACGGCCCGGCCTGCAGGCCCGACTGGACGCCGTCCAGGAGGACTGGTTCACGGACATGCGGGCCGAACTGCCCGGCAGCACGGCCGTGGTCGAGGACTGGCCCGCGATGCTCACCGCCGCCGGGCTCACCGACGTCGGCAGCTTCACCGCCCTCCTCGACCTGCCCGCCCCCCTTGACGCCCCTGCCCGCGACTTCCTCCTCGCCCAGCTGACCCGGCTGCGCGAGATGGCGAGCGATGCCCTGGACGCCGAGGACTGCGAGACCCTCGACGTGCTGCTCGACCCCGAGGACACGCGGGGCATCCTGCGCCGGCCCGACGTCTTCCTGCTCTGGGCCACCACGGTCTTCACCGGCGTGCGCCCGGCGCACTGATCCGGCCCGGATCAACCCTCCATCTCGTAGTCGAAGGTCTTCTGGTGGGCTTCCGTCAGCGTTTTCGCGAGGCTCAGGCAGCCCTTCTCGAAGTCGGCCAGGTCGTTCGGGTCGAAGCCGTTGCGCCGCAGGAGGCGGGCTATGTTGTCGTACTCGGCCACCGCCTGCTTCAGGAAGGCCTCGGTGGTGGTGTCGACGCCGGTGTTCCGATGGAACTGGGACTGCATCGAGCCACCGTTCGTCGGGCCGAAGAGCGTGGACTTGTAGATGGCGTCGGATATCCCCACCGTGCCCGAGGAGGAGATCACGCTGTTCAGGGCGGCGACCGCCGCGAGCGGGTTCATGGCAGCGCGGCGGAACTCCGCTCCCTGGAACAGCGCGACCATCTTCAGGCACTGCTTGACGGCCGCTTCGTCCATGCCCTCGAACGCCTTGGTGTTCCCTCCGAGGTAGGTGATCAGCCGTTCGGCGAGGGCCTCCTCCTTCAGGCCGGAGTGCGTCACGGCTTTCTCGACCAGGTCGTCGTAGCTGTGGCCGGTCCCTGTTCCGCCCAGCAGGAAGTTTCCGCCGGTACCGATCGTGTAGTACGGGTTCTGGCTGTTGGAACCACCCGTGAGAGGTTTGAACGAGGTGACCATCTGATTCCGATTGCGGAAATCGTGAAGCGCGGACGGAACGATCGCCGAGACCTCACGGCGAAGCGTGCTGAGCCGCTCGACCTTCTGCTGGTCGCTGAGCTGATCCCCGGAGTCGGACGAGTTGGACGGGTCGGACGGGTTGGACGAGTTGGACGACTCGTTGGACTGGTTGGACGAGCTCAAGGCTCCGGTTCTGATCGTCGTGGACGTGACCGTGCCAAGATTCTTCGCCAGCTTGGCCCGGTGCAATGCGAGAGCCGCGTTGATGAGGGCCTCGTAGCTGCCGAAGCGCTGGTGGTTCTCCTCCGAGCTCGCCATTTCCTGAATCTGCGCCCAGACATCGTCCTTCGTCCCGTCCGGCCAACTCTTCTGCTGCCCGACGGCTTTCGCGAACACCGACTCCCGGTTGATCGTGTGGATGTTGCCCGCGTTGAAGTCTTTTCTCGTCAGAGTAAAAACCCGCTGCACAGGCACAGGCACAGGCTCGGCTCGGCGCTGCTGCTCGAGCATCCGGACCACCGCCGCGTTCCCCGCCGTCCGCTGAAGCGCCAGCAGCGCCGCAGCGGACGGCGCGCCGCCCGGTCGCAGGGCGCGCTGGGGTGCGGCGCGCTCCTGCGCGACCTGCGCGTGGACGTGCGGTGCCCGGACGTGCGGTGCCCGCGGGCCGTGGCCGTGTGCAGACTGCTGCTCGACATCGTGCATCCGCCGATGTGACCACCGCCGCGACGAGTTCCGCAACGACCGAACGGGCAGCCGACAGGGCAGTGCCCGAGATGCGCGTCAGCCGGACTCCTCAGTCTCCGGCCACGCTCCGACGTACAGGCCGCGCGGGCGGTGTCGGCCGGCCGGTGCCTGGTACTCCTCCAGCGCGTGGGCGATCCAGCCCGCGCTGCGGGCCACGGCGACCACGGCTTCGGTCGAGTCGGCCGACATCCCGCCCAGATGGGCCAGGGCGGCCAGGGCGAAGTCGGAGTTGGGGAAGGTGCCGAGACGGTCCCGCGCCGCCTCGACCAGGGCCTGCACCACCGGGCGCACGCCGCCCGGGTCCGGCAGCGGCTCGATCAGCCGCAGCAGGGCCTCCGCGCGCGGGTCGGCGGCGCGGTAGAGCGAGTGCCCGAGCCCCGGCACGCCGCCCTCGCCGCGCAGGCGTTCGGCCAGCACGCCCAGCGAGTCGCCGCTCGCCACCGCGTCGGCGATCATGCGGTGTGCCAGCGCCCCGGCGCCGCCGTGCTGCGGTCCGTCCAGCACCGCGAGACCGGCGGTGATCACGGCGTACGGGTGCGCGCGGGTCGAGGCGGCGATCCGGGCGGCATAGGTGGAGGCAGCGATGTCGTGGTCGGCCAGCAGGATCAGGGCGCCGTCCAGTGCGCGCAGGCCCACCGGGTCCATCGGCCGGCGGGTGAGCCGGGGCCAGAGCAGTTCGGCGATCGGCGCGTCCGGCCGGTCCTCCCCCTCCGCCGGCAGGGCGGCCACCATGGTGGCGATCAGGCTCCGGGCGGTGGCGATGACGCCGACCGGCTGGATGTCGAAGCGCAGCGGATCGGTGACGGCCGCCGCGATCACCGCGGCCTGCAACCGGTCGACCACCCGCGCCCGGTCGGGCAGCACCTCGGCAGCGGCACGGGCGGCGGCGAGGGCGGTCGCGGAGGCGGTGAAGCGCCGGCCCGACACCTCGCCGCTCCAGAGCCACTGAGCAACCGTCTCGAACGAGCAGCCGCCCGCCAGGAACTCGGTGACGTCCCGGCCCCGGTAGCTGAGCCGGTCGGCCTCGATCAACGTGAGGCCGGTCCGGATCGGCTCCGCGGCGACGGCCGTCCGCCCGGCCGCTCCCCGCCCGCCCCGGACGGCCAGCGCCTCCACGGCGGCGGCGGGGTACAGGCTGCCCTTGCCGTCCGGTGCCCGCACCCGCTCCAGCAGGCCGCGGCTGACGTACGCGTAGAGCGTCTCGGGCTTGACGCCCAACCGCACCGCGGCCTGCTGGGTCGTCAGCAGCGGCTCGCCGTCGCCCGCGCCGCCCGAGTGCCTCCGTACGCCTGCCATCGTCCGTCCACCCTCCATCACATTGATCCAATCAACATTGACAAGGATTGACCGGATGGACGAGATTCGCAAGTACCGCGACACACCCGGACCGGACCCCCTACGAGGAGGACCCAGCCATGACCGTCCAGACCCCCACCTCCACGACCCCCACCCCCGCGACCCCCACTCGCGAGCTCAGCACGGTCGACGTCCCGCGCGGGCTCGCCGGCGTCGTCGTCACCGAGACCCGGGTCGGCGACGTCCGCGGCCGCGAGGGCTTCTACCACTACCGCCAGTACTCGGCGATCGACCTCGCCGAGCAGCGCGGCTTCGAGGACGCCTGGCGGCTGCTGCTCGACGGCTCACTTCCCGTCGACGCCGCCGAACGCGCGGCCTTCACCGCCGAGACCCTCGCGCCGCGCCGACTGCCGGACGAGCTGCGCCCGCTGCTCGCACCGGTCGCGCACGGGGTCGGCGCCAACGGGCCGCTGGCCGGTCTGCGCGCGCTGCTGCCGATAGCGGCCGGCCTGCGCGGCACCCGCCCGCTCTACGACACCGACCCGGACGGCCGCCGGGCCGACGCCCTGTACGTGAGCGCGCTCGCTCCGACCCTGATCACCGCGCTGCACCGGGTCGGCCAGGGGCTGGAGCCGGTCGAACCGCGCGAGGATCTCGGCTTCGCGGCCAACTACCTGTACATGCTGACCGGGCAGGAGCCGACCCCCGAGCACGCCCGGGCCATCGAGCAGTACCTGACCTCCACCATCGACCACGGCTTCAACGCCTCCACCTTCACCTCCCGGGTGATCGCCTCCACCGGCGCCGACCTCGCCGCCTGCGTCGTCGGGGCACTCGGTGCGCTCTCCGGACCGCTGCACGGCGGTGCCCCCAGCCGTGCGCTGGACACCCTGGACGCCATCGGGACGCCGGAGCGCGCCGAGGCGTGGGTCCGCGAGCGGGTGCTGAGCGGCGAGCGGATCATGGGCTTCGGCCACCCCGTCTACCGGACCGAGGACCCCCGCTCGCGGATGCTCCGCTCGGTGGCCGAGCGGCTCGGCGGCGGCTTCTCCGAGCTCGCCGTCCAGGTCGAGCGGCACGTGCTGGACGCGCTGACCGAACTCAAGCCCGGGCGCGAGCTGTTCACCAACGTCGAGTACTACGCCGGGGTGGTCATGGACCAGTGCGGCGTCCCGCGCGAGATGTTCACCCCGACCTTCGGCGCTGCCCGGATCGTCGGGTGGTGCGCCAACATCCTGGAGCAGGCCGAGGACAGCAAGATCATCCGCCCGGCCGCCCGCTACGTCGGCCCGACACCGCCTCAGCCCCTCCCCACGCTGGCGTGACCGGGTTGCCCCAAAGGGCAGCAGTCGCCGCTCCCGTGCCCACCCCTGCGCCTGTTCCGTCGCCGGCCGCCCGCGCGGTACGCATGACCCACCACGAGGGAGCAACCGGAGGGGTCCGCCATGCACGCTCACCAGCCGGAGCAGGCGCCGGACGTGTCGCCGTCCCGTCCCCCCGAGGCGCGCAGCGCCGTAGCGGTCCCCGGGCCCAGCGGCGACCTGTCGCCCGCCGCCGTCCTCGCTCTGCAACGGTCCGTCGGGAACGCCGCCGTGTCCCGCCTGCTGAGCGGGACCCGGCCCGCGCCGGTCCAACGGTCCGCCGTCCACGACGTGCTGCGCAGCTCCGGCCGGCCGCTCGACGCGCCGATCAGGAGCGAGATGGAGGACCGCCTCGGCGCCGACTTCTCCGACGTCCGGCTCCACACGGGTGAGGCGGCCCAGCGCTCGGCCGCCGAGATCGGCGCCCGGGCCTACACCTCGGGCCACCACGTCGTGATCGGCCCGGGCGGCGCGGACAAGCACACCCTCGCGCACGAACTCACCCACGTCATCCAGCAGCGCCACGGCCCGGTTGCGGGCGCCGACAACGGCTCGGGGCTCGCAGTCTCCGATCCCTCCGACCGCTTCGAACGCGAGGCCGAGGCCAACGCGTCACGGGCGCCGGCGGCGCCTGCGGCGCAGCGCACGGCGGCGGGTGCCTCGGCCCAAAGGGCCATCGTTCAGCGGTTCTACGACCCTGCGGTGACGGCGGCGAACCGCGCGGCGGCGACGGGATACCTCGAAGCGAACACACGCGCGATCATGAAGCGCTTCCACACCATGAACGAGACGTTCCTCTTCTCCACCCTGACACTCGCCGAATGCGTGCAGGACGCCCTGACGTCCCAGATTCGGGCCTCACCGCACAGGACCGCCGTGATCAGCCAGATGAGACTGCTCACCCGCGGGGTGCCGCTCGTCCCGGACCCGAACCCGGACCTGGACGCCGCGATCCTGGCCGAGCTGGTCCGGTGCACCAACCTGCTTGAGGAGCAGTGCCTGACATCCGACGCGGCCCGGAGGGAGATCGGCGACATCAGGTTCGGCACCGAGTTCACCTTCACCGACCTCGTCCTCCAGGGCCGGACCACCACCAACGGCAAGAAACCGAAACAGATCCCCGCGTTGCGCATGGTGAACGCGAAGGAGACGACGACCGAGCGGGACGAGCAGGCAGCGGTTCGCGCCCACGCGGACGAGATCATGGAAAGGTGGGAGACCCTGGTGGTGACGCGTCCCATCAAGGATGTCCCGACCCCGCGTACGAGCATCCCGCCCGGCGCCAAGGCCGGTCCCGGCAAGGGCATCCAGTTCAACTACCAGAAGGGGGAGACGACCTGGTACTGGATCCTCGACATCGACAACGCCTGCCTGGAGACCCAGACCATGCCGGTCACCGTGGCGGGCATCGGCCCGAGGAGCTGGATCTCCCAGGTGATCGACCAGCACATCTTCGCCATGGCGGCCGAGGCCGGCGTACGTCCGGACACCACGGTAGCCGGTGGCAGCGGACACATCTCCGTGGACATGGACACCGCCTTCGGCGGGAGCGTGACCCTGTTCACGAAGACCCTGCAGAGCCTGCAACGCAACGTCGACGACTGGGACAGGCGCTTCCACCGGACCGCGCAGGAGGGCTACGACAAGCGGAACTCCCCCTGGCTCAAGGATCTCGGGCTCGGGAAGTCCACGGCGAGCGCTGTCGACACGTACCACGCCGTGATCGCCCGCATCGCCGAAGCAGCCAACCGGGGCGACCTCGACATCGCCCGGGCGATGGAGCAACTCATCGCCTTCAACAGGGAACTCGACAACAAGGAGCTGCACAGCGGGTCCAAGGACGACCGGGAGATGCTGGCCGACATGGGCCACTACCAGGCAGTCAACATCGAGCACGCCGCCGAGGGAGACGGCCGGGCCCGCCTCGAACTGCGCGACATCCCCGCCCAGACCGGACTCGCCCGGCTGCGGGAGGACCTGACGGCGATCCAGGCCTTCCTGCAGTCGGTCCGGCGCAGTGTGACCGGCTGAGCCCCCGCGTCTCAGGAGGAGTGCCTAGAGCTTCGCTCCGTTGCCCCCCGGCCGCCGCCGCGCGGCAGCCGCTGAGCGCGGGCCCTGGGAGTACCCCCGAGGCCGCCTGTGCGCACGTATGAGTGCCAACAGCCCGCCGGTCGCAACAACCGCGCCGCCGGCGATGCCCCACCAGAAGATGCCGGTGTCGTCGGACCGCAGGTCGTCGTAGGAGTCAAGCCGCCTGCTGCCGTCGCTGGAGTGCGTCACGCAGACATCGCCTTGCGACATCCGCTGCCCGTTGCAGACGGGGTTGTTCGGGTCAGGGGCGGCTAAGAGTGCGAAAATGCACAGCGCAACGATGGCCATGCCGACCGTGACTACCTTGCCTGCTACTTTGACGGCGACCGGGTTGGGCTCTGTCATGGGTCCCCCCAACATGAGTGCTGACGACTCCCCCGCACCCCAAAGGTATTGGCGACGG
Source organism: Kitasatospora sp. MAA4 (assembly GCF_029893355.1). Classification (GTDB taxonomy): domain Bacteria; phylum Actinomycetota; class Actinomycetes; order Streptomycetales; family Streptomycetaceae; genus Kitasatospora. The sequence goes on along the minus strand of NZ_JARZAI010000002.1, from coordinate 273,284 downwards.
AGGCGACGGGACAACCCGATCGAGACTCCCGTGATCCCCAGCCACCGCTGGACATGGCGCCGCCCCACCCGGGAGCTCGTTCCCCAGGTCTGTACGGTCTTCAGCTCGATCCCGCAGTCGGCAGGTGGCTTGTGGGGCCCTGGTGGTCCCAGCCCGGGGAACGGATCTCTATGCCGATGTCCGGGCCGCGCACCTCCGCCCCGCAGGTGCGGCAGGTCCAGGCCGCGTCCAACGGGTGGTCGGGGTGGTCCGAGTGGTCCGGGTGGTGCCGCAGCACCACCGGCGGCTCGGGCGACAGCCAGCGGTCGCCCCAGGCGAGCAGCGACTGGATGAGCGGGACGAGGTCCCGACCGGCCTCGGTGAGGTGGTACTCGTAGCGCGGCGGGCGCTCGCTGTAGGCGCGGCGTTCGATCACTCCCGCTTCCTCCAGGGCGCGCAGCCGGGCGGTGAGCCGGTCGCGCGGGGCACCGGTGTTGCGGACGATCCGGTCGAATCGGTGATTGCCGTAGAAGAGTTCGCGCACCGCCAGCAGTGCCCACTTCTCGCCGAGGACGTGGAGCGCGGCTGCGATGGAGCAGGGGCGGCCCGGCAGCGACTTGGCGGGGGAACGGTCGGCCGTGGGCTGGTCATCGGTGTGCGGGGTCACTCCACCAGCCTGCCATAGAGGGTTGCGTATTCAAACTCCCAGCCACTAGCGTTCCGCGCCATGGAGATAGTTCCAATATCAAACCCAGTGACTGCACCGACCGACCCGGCTCGGCCCCACCGCCGGGCCGCGTTCGCGGTGGTCGCCGCCGCGGTCTTCGTCTCGAACCTCGACCTGTTCATCGTCAACGTCGCCCTCCCGGCGATGCAGCGGCACTTCCACGGCAGCAGCCTGGCCACCCTGTCCTGGGTGTTGAACGGCTATGCCATCGTGTTCGCCGCACTGCTGGTCCCCGCCGGACGGCTGGCGGACCGCATCGGCCACCGCAGGGTGTTCCTCGCCGGGCTGGCCGTCTTCACCACCGCCTCCGCACTCTGCGCACTCGCCCCGGCCGTCGGCTGGCTCGACGCCGCCCGGGTGGTCCAGGCGGCGGGCGCGGCCGCGCTGATGCCGACCTCACTGGCGCTGCTGCTGGACGCCACTCCCCCGGCCGAGCGCCCAGGAGCCATCCGGGCCTGGGCCTCGATCGGCGGGATCGCCGCCGGGCTCGGACCGGTCCTCGGCGGACTGCTGGTCGAGGCCGACTGGCGCTGGGTGTTCATCGCCAACGTCCCGGTCGGCGTCGCCGCCATCGCCCTGGGGGCCCGAGTGCTGCCCAGGCTGCGCGGCAAGGAGAACGGACCGCTGCCGGACCTGTTCGGCGCGGGACTGCTCACCGCCGCCATCGCCGCCCTCGCCGTGTCCCTGGTCAAGGGCGACGACTGGGGTTGGGGCTCGGCCCGGGTCCTCGGCGGCCTGCTCGCGGCCGCCCTGCTGAGCGCCTGGTTCCTGCGCCGGTCAGCACGCCACCGCGCCCCCATCGTCGAACTGCCGCTGCTGCGGGTGCCCAGTTTCGCCGCCGCCAACACCGCAGCCCTGCTGTTCACCGCCGCCTTCGCCGGCATGCTGCTGACCTCGGTCCTGTGGTGCCAGCAGGCCTGGGGGTACTCGGCGCTGCGCACCGGACTCGCCATCGCCCCGGGACCGCTGCTGGTGCCGCCGGTCGCACTGGGCAGCGCCGCACTGGTGCGCAGGCTCGGCCCCGGACGGCTGGCCGCGCTCGGCACCCTGCTGTTCGCCGCAGGCATCGGCTGGTGGACCACCGCCATCGCGGTCCCGCCCGGCTACGCCACCGAACTGCTGCCCGGGATGCTGCTCACCGGCCTGGGTGTGGGACTGACCCTGCCCACCCTCATCGGGTCCGCCGCGGCGGCGCTGCCGCCCACGCGCTTCGCCACCGGCTCGGCGATCACCACGATGGCCCGGCAGGTCGGCGCGGTGGTGGGCGTGGCGCTGACGGTCAGTCTGATCGGCACCCCGCACGGGCCGCAGGCCGCGCTGGACGCCTTCCGGCGCGGCTGGACGGCGGTGATCGCGGCAGCGCTGCTGGCCTCCGCGGCCTCCCTGGTACTCGCCGCCGCCCAGCGCCGAGCAGCGGCGAGGTAACCCTCCGACCCAGTGGGGGCTCGCCCTGACGCACAGCAGCCCCACCGGCAGCGCCACGGCCGACGCCTTCACCGGGTCCGGCTTCGACCGTCACTCCGCCAGCAGCCGGACCGCCTCCTCGCGCATCTCCACCTTGCGGACCTTGCCGGTGACGGTCATCGGGAACGCGTCCACCAGGTGCACGAAGCGCGGGATCTTGTAGTGTGCCAACTTGCCGTCGCAGTAGGCCCGCAGAGCGTCGGCAGTCAGCTCGGGTGCGCCGGGGCGCAGCCGGATCCAGGCCATCAGCTCCTCGCCGTACTTCTCGTCGGGCACCCCGATCACCTGGGCGTCCAGGATGTCGGGGTGGCGGTAGAGGAACTCCTCGATCTCGCGCGGGTAGACGTTCTCGCCGCCGCGGATCACCATGTCCTTGATCCGGCCGGTGATGGCCAGGTAGCCGTCCGCGTCCATCACGGCCAGGTCGCCGGTGTGCATCCAGCCGTCCGCGTCCACCGCCTCGGCCGTCCGCTCCGGCTCCTCCCAGTAGCCGAGCATCACCGAGTACCCGCGGGTGCACAACTCGCCTGCGGTACCGCGCGGGAGGGTCTCGCCGGTGGACGGGTGGACCACCTTGACCTCCAGGTGCGGGCCGACCCGGCCGACGGTGGAGACCCGGTGCTCGAAGGAATCGTCCGTGCGGGTCTGGGTGGAGACCGGCGAGGTCTCGGTCATGCCGTAGCAGATCGACACGTCCCGCATGCCCATCCGCTCCATCACCTGCTTCATCACCTCGCTCGGGCAGGGCGAGCCGGCCATGATGCCGGTGCGCAGCGTGGAGAGGTCGTGCTCGGCGAAGGACGGGTCGTTGAGCTCCGCGATGAACATCGTCGGGACGCCGTAGAGCGAGGTGCAGCGCTCGGCGGCCACCGCCGCCAGCGTCGCCGCCGGATCGAAGGACGGCGCCGGGATCACCATGCAGGCGCCGTGCGAGGTGGCCGCGAGGTTGCCCATCACCATGCCGAAGCAGTGGTAGAACGGCACCGGGATGCAGATCCGGTCCTGCTCGGTGTACTCGCAGGACTCGCCGACGAAGTACCCGTTGTTGAGGATGTTGCGGTGCGAGAGGGTGGCGCCCTTGGGGAAGCCGGTGGTGCCCGAGGTGTACTGGATGTTGATCGGTTCATCCGCGCTCAACCCGGCGCCGACGAGGGCCGGTTGGGCAGGGTCGCCGGCCTGTCCGGCGGTCAGCAGGGCGTCCCAGGAGGGCTCGCCGATCAGCAGCACGTCGCGCAGTTCGGGGCAGTCCGGGCGGGCCTCGGCGAGCATGCCGGCGTAGTCGGAGGTCTTGTACGCGGGCGTCGCGACCACCGTGCGGACGCCCGACTGGCGCAGCACGTAGACCAGTTCGTGGGTGCGGTAGCCGGGGTTGATGCTGACCAGGACGGCGCCGATCCGGGCGGTCGCGTACTGCAACAGCACCCACTCCGCGCAGTTCGGCGACCAGATCCCGACCCGGTCCCCGGTGGTGACGCCCAGCGCCAGCAGTCCGCGGGCCACCACGTCCACGTCCTCGACGAGCCGGCGGTACGTCCAGCGCCGTCCGGTCGGCAGGTCGACCAGCGCCTCGCGGTCGGCGAAGGCCGCGGCGGTGCGGTCGAGGTTGGCGCCGATGGTCTCGGTCAGCAGCGGGGTGCCGGTGGCTCCGCGGGCATGGCTCAGATCAGCGACGGGCACAGGCTCGGACACAGGCACGGGCACGGTTCACTCCTGCAGAGGGTTTGGGACGGCTGCGGGGGCGATACCCACCCGTGCGACCGTCCATACCCCGCTCTTCGCCGGCTACTTCAGCAGGCGGGAGAGCCGGCGGTCGGCGAGGGGTTTGCCACCGGTCTGGCAGGTCGGACAGTACTGCAGCGCGGAGTCGGCGAACGAGACTTCGCGGATCACGTCCCCGCAGACCGGGCACGGCTGCCCGGCCCGGCCGTGCACGCGCAGGCCGGTCTTCTTCTCGGCCTTCAACTCACCGGCGGCCAGGCCGCGCGATCGCTCGACGGCGTCCCGCAGTGTGCTGCCGATCGCCGCGTAGAGGGTGGCGCTCTCGGCCTCGGTGAGCCTCCCCGCGATCTTGTACGGGGAGAGCCGGGCGGCGTGCAGCACCTCGTCCGAGTAGGCGTTGCCGATCCCGGCGATGGTGGCCTGGTCGCGTAGGAAGCCCTTGATCCGGCGCCGCTCGCCGCTCAGCAGCCCGGCGAAGAGCTCCTCGGTGAACGCCGGGTCCAGCGGGTCCGGGCCGAGCCGGGCGATGCCGGGCACCTCGTCGGGGTCGCGGACGCAGTAGACGGCGAGGCCCTTGTGGGTGCCGGCCTCGGTGAGGTCGAAGCCGGTGCTGGGAGGGTCGGCGAGGCGCAGCCGCAGGGCGAGCGGCCCCTTGCCGGGGTGCGGCGGTTCGGGCGGCAGGTTCTCCCGCCAGCGCAGCCAGCCGGCCCGGGCCAGGTGGACGACCAACTGGAGCTCACCGGTGCCGATCACGAGGAACTTGCCGCGCCGACCGACCTCCGAGACGGTGCGGCCCTCCAGGTCGCCGATCGGCGGCTGGTAGGTCTTGAGCGCGTTGATCGCCACCGGGTACACCCGGCCGATCGCGCGCCCGACCAGGCGCTCGGTCAAGAAGGCGCTGAGTGCTTCGACTTCGGGCAGCTCGGGCACGCCCTCCATTGTGCCGCAGCCCCAGCGCAGGCGCAGGGTGACCGGCGCCCGCTCGGCGCGCCACGCCCCCGTGCAGAATGATCGTATGAACTACCAGCTTGAACTCCAGCGCGCCGCCGAAGCCGCGCTGCCCGTGCTCGGCACCGGGCGGGTCGCGGACTACATCCCGGCCCTCGCCGAGGTCGACCCGGCCTCGTTCGGCCTGGCGCTGGCGACCGTCGACGGTGCGGTGTACGGCGCCGGCGACTGGGAGCAGCCGTTCTCGGTGCAGAGCATCTCCAAGCTGTTCACCCTCGCGCTGGCCCTGGCCACCGGGGGCGAGTCGGTCTGGCACCGGGTCGGCCGGGAACCCTCCGGCACGCCGTTCAACTCGCTGGTCCAGCTGGAGTCCGAGAACGGCATCCCACGCAACCCCTTCCTCAACTCCGGCGCGATCGTGGTCACCGACCGGCTGCTGACGCTGACCGGCGACGCCGGCCGGACCGTCCGGGACTTCCTGCGCGCCGAGTCCGGCAACCCGCTGCTCGACACCGACCCCGCGGTGGCCGCCTCCGAGGCCGCACACGGCCACCGCAACGCCGCGCTCGCCCACTTCATAGCGAGCTACGGCAACCTGGAGAACCCCGTCGAGGACGTGCTGAGCAACTACTACGCGCACTGCGCACTCACCGCCAGCTGCCGGGACCTCGCGCTGAGCGGCCTCTTCCTGGCCCGGCACGGACTGCTCGCGGACGGCAGCCGACTGCTCTCGCGCAGCGACGCCAAGCGGATCAACGCCGTCCTGCTGACCTGCGGGACCTACGACGCGGCCGGCGAGTTCGCCTACCGGGTCGGCCTGCCGGGCAAGAGCGGGGTCGGCGGCGGCATCCTGACCATCGTGCCCGGCCGCGGCGCGCTCTGCGCCTGGGGACCGGCCCTGGACCGGGCCGGCAACTCGGTAGGCGCCGTCGCGGCCCTGGACGCCTTCACCACCGCCACCGGCTGGTCGATCTTCTAAGACCTGAGCGACACGTCCTGGCGACCTCCTCGACACCCCCGGTGAACGTCTACGCTGAGCCGCGTCAGCCCGTCCGCACGGCGGCCACAGGAGGCGGAAGCCGATGACCCCGACGCCACGCGAGGTACTGCAGAGCATCCGCCGGGAGTTCGCCCCGGAGGACGGCGCGAACCGGCTCATCGCGCCGATCGAGCAGGGCACCGCGCCGCTCGCCGTGCTGCGCGAACTCGCCGCCCAGCAGCACCACGTCATCACCAGCGACCGGCGCAGCTTCCTGCTGCTGGCCACCCGCTGCTCCGACTCCCCCGTCGGCGGCTACTTCAGCCGGCTGGCCGACGGCGAGTCCCGCGCGCTCACCGCGCTGGCGTCCTTCACCGCCGGCTGCGGACGGGACGCGGCGACCGGGCCCGGGCGTGAGCCGCTGGCCGGCTGCCAGAGCTACCCCAACTACCTGGCCTGGCTCGCCCTGAACGGCGACCCGACCGCCGTGGTGCTGGCGCTGACCGCCAACTTCGCCGCCTGGGGCGAGTACTGCGCGATCACCGCGCGCGCCCTGCGCCGCCGCTACGGCTTCGACGACGCCTCCTGCGCCTTCTTCGACTTCTTCGCCGTACCGGCCCCCGAGTTGGAGGACGAGGCGGTCTCCGTGATCACCGCCGGCGGCCTGACGCCGGAGCGGATCGCCCTCGGTCGGCGCTACGCGCGGTTGTTGCAGCACTACGAGCTGCTGTTCTGGAACACCCTGGCCGAGCAGGTCCCGGGCCTTGGCTGAGTTGCCCGCCCCCGCGCGGAGGGCGCACGCTGGATAGGTCGGCGGGGACCCACCAGCAAGCTGGAGAAGGCGAGGCGCCGGATGAGCAGGCTCGAAGAGCAGATCGATGTCGACGTGCCGATACAGGTGGCCTGGGAGCAGCTGCACCGCGTCCACGACTACCCGCGCTTCGTCGACGGCGTGCTGCACGCCCACACCCACGGCGGCAGCAGGGCCCACCTCGACATCGAGGTCGACGGCAGTGAGCGGGCGTTCGAGACCGAGATCACCGACCGCGGCCAGAACCAGGTCATGACCTGGCAGACCATGGACGAGGCCCACCTGAAGGGCACCTTCGCCCTCCTCCCGATCGACGCCAGCACCACCCGCGTCCAGGTCCGCGTCGAGTACGAGCCGGACGCCGTCCGCGAGGTCTTCGGCGGCCCGCACGGCTTCGCCCAGGTCGCCGCGATCGAACGCACCGTCCGCGGCGACCTGGAACACTTCAAGCAACTGGTGGAAGAGGAGCGCCCCCTCCCAGGCAGCTGACGGCCCGCTACGCACCCTCCCGCGTTCGCTCGGCGGTGACGAAACGGGCCTGCGGGGACACGTAGTTGGGACGACCGTACGAGGCGGCGGCCGCCGCGCGGTCGTGCCGGGCCGCGCGCCAGCCGTCGCGGGCGAGCCAGGTCACCGGGTCCTCGTCCAGGCCGCCGCGCCACAGGGCGGCGACCGGCGCCAGTTCGGGTGCCACCTCGTCGCCGCTCAGCAGGTCGCGGTCACGCCGGCCGGGGCCGTGGGTGAGGGCCAACCGGCTTCCGGGGGCGGACAGTTCGCCGACGGTGGTGAGCAGCTGGGCCGCCTCGTCCGAGTCGAAGTAGATGAGCAGCCCCTCGACCAGCCAGACCGAACGGGCCGCCGGGTCGAAGCCGGCGCCGCTCAGCACGGCGGACCAGTCCTCGCGCAGGTCGGCGGCGAGCGCGGTGCGGCGGCAGGCGGCGACGGCGCCCTGCTCCGCCAGCACCCGCTCCTTGAACGCCAGCACCTCGGGCACGTCGAGTTCGAAGAACCGCACGCCGTCCGGCCAGGCGAGCCGGAAGGCCCGGGTGTCGAGACCGGCGGCGGGCACCACCACCTGTCGGCAGCCGTCCGCGGCGGCCTCCAGCAGGTAGTCGTCGAAGAACCGGGTGCGCACCACCAGGTTGCGGGCCATCGCGATCATGCCGGGCGAGACCTCGCCGGGCTTGCGCTCGGGCACCTCGCCGTACGCGGCGGTGACGAATCCGGCGGCGTACGGGTCGTCGAAGAGCCGGTCCGGGCGGCTGCTCTCGATCGCCCGGGTACGTGCCACGCCGATGGCCGTGCGGCCGACGCCTTCAGGGATCCCATGAGAGGTCATGCTGCGCATGCTACGCAGACGGCCGCCGCCGCCCAGGGTGGGGGTCCTGGGCGGCGGCGGCCGTCATGCGGGGAGTTGCGAGGTTGAGCGGGGCTGTCAGTGACCGCCCTCGTCGACCACCTCGACGTCGGCGATGTTCCGCTCGATCTCCTCGGCGGGCAGCGCGACCGCGCGGGCCCAGTAGTAGATGCCGAGCGAGAAGGCCGCGATCAGGCCCATGTCCACCCAGAGCGGGATGTTGCCCTGCGCGCCGACACCGAAGCCGCCCTGCCAGGAGATCACGCCGAGGCCGATCAGGTAGACCGGCAGCCACTGCGCGGACTTCCAGTTGAGCCGGGGCGCGTTCGGCAGCTGCTTCTTGATCGCGTACGCGGCGTAGGAGCCGAGCAGCAGGTAGCCGAGGATGATCGCCAGGCCCAGACGCCACAGGGTGTCCCAGCCGGACCAGTAGATGATCAGGCTGGCGACCACGAAGGACAGCGGGGCGACGATGTCACCCAGCGGCAGCCGGTAGGGGCGCTCGCGGTTCGGGAGCTGCTTGCGCAGGACACCGAAGGCGAGCGGGGCGCCGGCGTACATCAGCACGCTGGCGGAGGTGATGAAGCTGACCAGCTGCTGCCAGCTGGGGAACGGCAGGAAGCAGATCACACCGGTGACGAAGGAGATGATCAGGCCGAACCACGGCACGCCGCGGGCGTCGGTGCGCTCGAACAGCTGGGGAGCGTAGCCGTTCTTGCTCAGACCGTAGGAGATCCGCGAGGTGGAGGTGGTGTAGATGAGGCCGGTGCCTCCGGGGGAGATCAGCGCGTCGACGTAGAGCACCCAGGCCAGCCAGCCCAGGCCGACGACGGTGGCCAGACCCGCGAACGGGCCCTTGATGCCTTCGTAGGCGAGGTTGGTCCAGCCGTGGACGAAGGAGGCACCGGGCAGCGCGCCGATGTAGACGACCTGGAGCAGGGTGTAGATGACCGCGCCGATGAAGACCGAGCCGATGACCGCGCGCGGGATGTCGCGCTTGGGGTTCTTGCTCTCACCGGACAGCTGGATCGCCTGCTCGAAGCCGAGCAGCGCGAAGATGATGCCGCTGGTGCTGATCGCGCCCAGGACGCCCTTGACACCGAACGGCGCGAAGCCGTGCGAGGTGAAGTTGCCGAAGTGGAAGTTGGTGAGCGCGAGCACGAAGATCGTCACCAGCGGGATGGCGATCTTCCACCAGGTGGCGGCGCTGTTGGTGCGGGCCAGCAGGCGGACGCCGAGGAAGTTGACGGCCACGAAGACCGCCATCAGGAGCACCGAGACCACGAAGCCCGACTTGGTCAGCGTCCCGTTGTTGTTCAGGAAGTGCGCGGCGAAGGACCAGTGACCGGCGTAGCCGATCATGGCCTCGACCTCGATCGGCGCCACGGTGGCCGCCTGGAGCCAGGAGAACCAGCCGAAGGACATGCCGGCCAGGCCACCGAAGGTGTAGTGCGGGTAGCGGGCCGTGCCGCCTGCTACCGGGAAGAGCCCCCCGAGCTCCGCGTGGACCAGTGCGAGCAGCACGATCGCGACGGCCCCGATCCCCCACGAGATGACGGCCGCCGGTCCGGCGACGATCACCGCGTTCTTCGCTCCGAACAACCAGCCCGAACCGATGATCGAGCCGACCGAAGCCCAGAGCAGGCCGATCAGTCCGATCTCGCGGCGGAGCTTGGTCCCCGATCCGGAGGTCGGCGGAGATATTGTGTCAACAACTGCCATGTCACGAACCCTCTTCAATGACGGCGGAGTGAGAGTGGCCAAACGCTAACCGGCGATTAGGGATCTGCAAAGACCCAATGGCCGAATAGTTACGTTCGAGTGACCTCATAGCATGAAACTCTTAATACGTCGCGGGATGGCCACCGGGGCCCATCTGTGCAGGTCAAGCGGTATCGTGGCGCTCGCTGACAACTTTAGGGCTAAAGTCTGGACCAATATTTGAGGATGCCTTGAGCTTTCTCGCGCCGGGGCTCATAGCCTTCGCGCGAGTCGCATAGCAATGCGGATCGCAATTCATCCCACGAAATACTCGCCCTGCACGCCCCGTGCCCCCCGTCAAGCTTCTTGACGGACCGTCAGATTTTCGCGACTTGCCGCCTGCACCCCGGGCCCACCTTGATTGCACGGCCGGGCTGCGGCAGGCTCAGAGCCTGTGTCGACACCTAGAAGGACGGGACCCATGACGACCGACCGGAGCGCCGTGCCCCCGCTGTTCAGCGGACTCTGCGACGACGCCGCGATCTTCCCGCCCGGGGAGCTGCCGCTCGAGCAGGCCGTCCCCGCCCACCTGGTGCACCGCGCCGCCTGGTACGCGGAGCTGGTCGGCCCCTTCCTGTGCGGCGCCGGCGGGCTGGCGACGCTCGTCGCCCAGGATCCCGAGGAGCTGCGGATCGGCGTGATCGTGCCCGGCGGCAGCACCGGCCTGGAGCCGGCGCTGCGGGCCGTACGGGCCGGGCGCGGCCTGCGGGTGGTGGGCGCCGAGGTCGCCGCCGACCCGGGCGTCGAACCGGCCGAGGGGGTCCGCCGGGTCGTGGCGGCCTTCGAGCAGCTGCTGCCGCCGGAGGCCGCGGGCGCCGTCGAGGTGCCGCGCGGGCCCGGGATCCCGGCCGCCCTGGACGTGCTGGCCGGCACACGGTACCGCGCGAAGTTCCGCACCGGCGGGACGGCGGCCGCCGCCTTCCCGAGCGAGGACGAGCTCGCCGCGTTCCTGCTGGCCTGCGCCGAGCGCGAGCTGGCGTTCAAGTGCACCGCCGGCCTGCACAACGCGCTGCGGCACACCGACCCGGCCACCGGCTTCGAGCACCACGGCTTCCTCAACGTCCTGCTGGCCACCCACGCGGCCGCCGAGCGCGCCACCCCGTCCGAGGTGACCGAGCTGCTCGCCGAGCGGTCCGGTGCCGTCCTGGCCGACCTCGCCGCCAAGCTGACGGACGATCAGATCGCCGCCACCCGCCGGGAGTTCACCGCCTTCGGCACCTGCAGCGTGCTCGAACCGCTGGACGACCTGATCGCCCTGGGCCTGATCACCGCCCCCTGACGCAACAGCACTGAACGGCGTGCCGGCAGCAAGCCCCCGGCACGCTGTTCGCATGTCCGGGCAGGTCCAAAAGTTAAGTGTCGAGATTTGTTGACGCTTTCTCGGATTCCATGATCTACTCATGCCGAAGCGCACCGCCGCACACTTCCAGGGGGAACCACCATGGCCCAGCTCCAGCCCGCCGAGATCACCGCCATCATCGGCGAGACCAGCAAGCTGGTCACCGAGCGCTACGTCTTCCCCGACGTCGCCGCCGAGATCACCGCGGTGCTCGACGACAGCCTCGCCGCCGGCCGCTACCACCAGGCCGCGGACGCCGAGGAGTTGGGCCGCCTGGCCACCGAGGACCTGCAGTCCGTCAACAACGACCGCCACCTGCGGCTGAAGTTCCACCCCCGCACGATCCCGGCGGGCGAGGACGGCGCGGCGATGGCCGAGATGACCCGCGCCGCCGACCTCTCGATGGGCGGCGTGCCGAAGATCGAGCGGCTCGCCGGCGGTGTCGCGCTGCTGGAGCTCTCCCCGATCCTCTTCCCGCTCTCGATGACCGGCGAGTCGGTGACCGCCGCCCTCAACCTGGTGGCCCGCGCCGAGGCGCTGATCATCGACCTGCGCGCCTGCGTCGGCGGCGACCCGAACACCGTGGCCCAGATCGCCAGTTACCTGCTGGACCGGCCCACCCACCTGAACACCCTGTACGACCGCGAGGACGACGACTACAGCCAGTTCTGGAGCCGGCCGTTCGTCCCCGGCGCCAAGTTCGGCGGCACCAAGCCGCTCTACCTCCTGACCAGCCGGGCCACCTTCTCCGGCGGCGAGGAACTCACGTACGACCTCCAGCAGTTGGGCCGGGCCGTGGTGGTCGGCGAGCGCACCGGCGGTGGCGCCAACCCGCGCCAGGGCTTCACCATGCACCCGCACCTGGAGGCGACGATCCCGACCGCCCGCGCGATCAACCCGACCTCCGGCGTCAACTGGGAGGGCGTCGGGATCACCCCCGACATCGAGACCGCGCCGGCCGACGCCCTGGCCGTCGCGTACCAGGCGGCGCTGGCCGCGGTGGCCGCGCGGGACGTCGACTCCCCCTCCGCCGAGGAGGCCCGCCAGGCCCTCGCGGCACCCGGCACGTCCGTCGACTCCTCCGCTCCGACCGCACTCTGAGCCGCCTCCAGCGCCCGGAAGATTTCCTGGTCAGACCCCTTACCAGTTGATCTACCAGGCAGTAACCTCACCGGGTCCGACCCGCGCCGCGCCACCCGGGCGGCGGGCGGGTCACTTCGGGAGGGTCCATGCGTTCACTCAAGTCCGGTCGCAGACACCGGGCGGCCTGCGCCGTCCTGCTCGGCGGCGCCCTGCTCGGCGTCTCGGCCGCCCCCGCCTCGGCGGCGGCCCCCAGCCGCACCCCGCACTACTACCTCGCGCTCGGCGACTCGCTCGCGGCGGGCTACCAGACCCTGCCGGGCGGCGGCAGCGAGGTCGGCCACGGCTACGCGCAGGACCTCGCCCGCACCCTGGGCGAGCGCGCCGAGCACTCCGGCCACCCGTTCTCCTTCACCGACCTGGGCTGCCCGGGCGAGACCACCGGATCGATGATCAACGGCGGCTGCCCCTACCCGCACCCGTACGCCGGTGCGCAGGTCGACGCGGCGGTCGCCTATCTGAAGGACCACCACCGGGACGACGTCACGGTCACCCTGGACATCGGCGCCAACAACGTGGACGGCTGCGCCACCGGCGGCAACCTGGACATCGTCTGCGCCGGCAAGGGCATCGTCACGGCCGGCAAGGACCTCGGCACGATCCTGACCCGGCTCAGGGCGGCGGCCGGCCCGCACACGAAGATCGTCGGGATGAACCTCTACGACCCCTTCCTGGCGGCCTGGATGACCGGCGACAAGGGCAAGGTGCTGGCCGGCCTCTCGGTGCCGCTGGCGGACACCCTGAACACCACGCTGGACGTGGTCGACGCCGTGCACGGCGTGCCGACGGCCGACGTCGCCAAGGCGTTCAGCACCAACTCCTTCCTGCCGCTGGTCCCGCTGGCCGGCCAGCAGGTGCCGCTGAACGTGGACCGGATCATGACCTGGACCAACATGGCGCGCGGCGACATCCACGCCAACGACACCGGCTACCAGGTGATGGCCGACGCCTTCCTGGCGAAGATCTGAGCCCGACCGGGCTGTTCACCGCCGCCCGAGTGCGGCGGCGGTGAACAGCCCGGCCCTGCGGGTGATCGCGGCCCAGTCGCCGGCCGCCACCAGCTCCGGCGCCACCACCTCCGACCCCGCGCAGACGGCCAGCGCGCCGTGGGCCAGGAACTCGGCCGCGTTGCCCGCGCTGACGCCGCCCGAGGCCACCAACGGGACGTCCGGGTAGGGGCCGCCCAGGTCCCTGAAGTACCCGGGGCCGAACGCCCGGGCGGGGAAGATCTTGACGGCCGCAGCCCCCAGATCCACCGCTCGGCCGACCTCGGTGGGCGTGAGCGCGCCGAGCACCACCGGGACGCCCGCGCCGCGCGCCGCCCGCGCGACCTCCGGTCGGCAGCCCGGCGTGACCAGGAAGGACGCGCCCGCGGCGATCCCCCGCTCGGCCTGCTCGGCCGTCAGGACGGTGCCGACGCCGATCCGGCAGCCGGTGCCAGCCGCCACCGCCCGGGCCAGCTGATCGGTCACCCCCGGTGTGGTGAAGGTGAATTCGACCCAGTGGACGCCCCCCTGCGCGAGCGCGGCGCAGAGCGCGACGGCGTCGGGGATCCGCGGCGCCCGGACCACCGCGATCACGGGGTCGGCGGCCAGCGCGGCCCGCAGCTCCAGGGCCTGATCGGTGGGTGGAACGGTCATCGGGCTCTGGTCCCCCGCTCGGTACGGCGCAGCGCGCGGCCGGGGAGCGCTCCGGTGGGCCGGGCGTCCCGCAGCACGGCGGTGCCGTTGACGTAGACGTGCTCGATACCGGTGGCCGGCCGGCACGGATCCTCGAAGGTGGCGCCGGCCCCGACCGTCTGCGGGTCGAAGAGCACCAGGTCGGCGTGGTAGCCGGGACGGATCAGGCCGCGCCGGTGCAGCCGCAGCCGGCGGGCCGGGCGCCCGGTCATCCTGGCCACCGCCTCCTCCAGCGTGAGCACCCCCAACTCCCGTGTGTAGTGACCGAGATACCGCGGGAAGGTGCCCCAGGCCCGGGGGTGCGGCCGGGCCCCGACCAGCAGGCCGTCACTGCCCACGGTGTGCGAGCGGTGGCGCATGATGGCCCGGACGTTCTCCTCGTGGCCGACGTGCTGGAGGATCGTGGTGCCCAACTCGTCCTCGCGCAGCAGCTGGAAGAAGACCTCCGCACCGCTGCTGCCCCGCTCGGCCGCCAGCTGGGCGACGGTGGCGCCGACTGCCGGGGCGAGCCGCTGGTCGCGCACTCCGGAGATCTGGACGGTCGCCCAGTCCACCACCACGCCGTGGCAGCCGTCGCTGCCGGTCTGCTCCAGCTCGTACGCGATCCGCGCCCGCACCGACGGGTCGCCGAGCCGGGCCAGCGCCGCCGTCGGACCGCCCTCGGCCGCCCAACCGGGCAGCAGGGCGGCCAGCGTGGTGGATCCCGGCAGGTAGGGATAGCTGTCCAGGGTGAGGTCGCAGCCGTCGGCGATCGCCCGGTCGAGCAGGTCGAGCAGCTCCCCGGCCCGGCCCGCGTTGACGCCGAAGTTCATCGTCGCGTGCGCCAGGTGGAGCGGGCAGCCGGACCGCCGGGAGATCTCGACCATCTCCGCGTAGCCCTCCAACGCCCCTGCGCCGTACGAGCGCTGGTGCGTCGCGTGGAACCCGCCGTACGCGGCCACCAGTTCGCAGAGCGCGACCAGTTCGTCGGTCCCGGCGTACCGGCCGGGCGGGTAGCTCAGCCCGCTGGACAGGCCGACGGCGCCCTCGCGCAGCCCCTGCGCGAGCACCTCGCGCATCCGCACCAGCTCCTGCGGTGTCGGCGGGCGGTCCTGCCAGCCCAGCACCAGCATCCGCAGCGAACCGTGCGGGACGAGATAGCAGGCGTTCACCGCGACACCCCGGTCCAGCCGGTCGAGGTACTGCCCGACGGTGCGCCAGTCCCACCCGAAGTCCTCGGGATCGCCGTTCCAGCCGGCCAGTTGGCGGCGCAGCTGGGGCAGCGTGGTGTCGTCCACCGGCGCGTAGGAGAGGCCGTCCTGGCCGAGCAGCTCGCAGGTGACGCCCTGGGTGATCCGGGAGGGGTGAGCCGGTTCCACCAGCATCCGAAGGTCGGAGTGCGCGTGCATGTCGATGAACCCCGGTGCGAGCACCAGGCCTTCGGCATCAATGACCTGATGCCCAGTCAACTCTCCGCCCACGCCGGTGATGACGCCCGCGTCGACCGTGACGTCGGCGCGCCTCCGGTCGGCGCCCGTGCCGTCGATCACGGTGGCGCCGCGGAAGAGCAGCTCGGGCATCAGAAGAACGTCCGGACCAGGTCGACCACCCGGGGGTCGGCGCCGTCCGCGTCGTCCAGCACCGGGATCAGGGTCCACTTGTCGAAGGCGGTGCACGGGTGCGAGAGGCCCAGGCGCACGACCGCGCCGACCGCCGCCAGGTCGCCCGCACCGCGCAGGAAGGCGTGCTGGTCGTTGAGCGCCGTCACCGTGCCGGTCAGCGCGACCGGCCCGTCCGCACCGCGCACCAACTGCGGCTCGGGCAGGCCGAGGTCGTACGGGAAGTCGCGCTTCCCGCCGTCCAGCAGGGCGAGTTGGTCCTCGGGCCGGGAGAGCACCCGGGCCCAGCCGTGCATCGCCGAGCGCAGCGGCTCACCACCCTCGGCGCCGCGTACCAGCGGCGAGATGGAGCGGTAGAAGCCGTCGTCGTGCACCAGGTAGGCGCCGGAGCGCAGCACCACGCAGGTGTCCGGGTGGGCCCGCGCGATCGGGGTCAGCACCCGGGCGACCTGGTCGAAGTACGCGCTGCCGCCGGCCGTCAGCACCACCTCGTCGGCCTGGTCGAGGAGCCCCTCGGCGCGCATGAGGTCGTGCAGCGCTGCGAGTTGCTCCAGGTAGTGCTCGACCGTCGCCAGCCCGGCCGCGGTCGCGTCCTTGGCGAGCGCGGCTTCGTAGCCGCCCAGGCCGCAGAGCCGCAGGGTGTCCGCGGCGTGCGCGGCCCGGGCGATGTCGAGCGCGGCGTCCAGGTCGCGGGCGCCGGTCCGCCCGCCGGGGCCGCCCAGTTCGACCTGTACGTGGACCGGACGCCGGGCCCCGGCGGCGCGCAGCGCCCGGTCCATCAGCTCCACTCCCTGCACCGAGTCCACCCAGCAGCTCACCGAGAACTCCGGGTCTGCGTCCAACTCTCCTGCCAGCCAAGCGAGTCCGGCCGCATCCAGCAGGGAGTTGGCGAGCAGCACCCGGCGCACCCCGAAGGCGCGGGCGACCCGCAGCTGCGGCAGGTTGGCCAGCGTGATCGCCCAGGCGCCGGCCTCCAACTGGTCGCGCCAGAGCGCGGGCGCCATCGTCGTCTTGCCGTGCGGGGCCAGCCGGACCCCGGCTGCGGCGGCCCAGTCGGCCATGGTGCGCAGATTGTGCGCCATCGCGCCCGCGTCCAGGGTCAGCAACGGGGTCCCGAAGTCGGCCAGGGTGGGCGCGGTGGCCAGGTACTCGGCGACCGTCAGCCCCCAGGCCTCGGGCGGCAGGGCCTTGAAGCGCCAGTCCAGGCGTTCCTCGGCGAGCGCGGCCACCCGCACCGCATCGATTCCACGTGCATCGGACTGAGTCACCACTGCGCCTCCGAACTGGGATGTTGCAACATACGCAATCTGCGTTGCATATAGTGCTCGTCCCGTTCTAGCATCGACCCGCAACCAGGGTCAACGAAGGGGCGTGCGTTTCGGTGGCGGCAGCAGCAGTGGCAGCGGTCTGCCTCGGCGAGTCGATGGCCGTCCTGCTCCCGGACCGGCCCGGACCGCTGGAGAGCGTCGAGAGCTTCCGGCACACCATCGGCGGCGCGGAGTCCAACGTCGCCTGCACGCTCGCCGCCCTCGGCACCCCGACCGCCTGGATCAGCCGGGTCGGCGACGACGGCTTCGGCCGCCGCCTGACCGCCGAACTGGCCGCGCACGGCGTGGACACCTCCGCCGTGGCCGTCGACCCGCTGCGCCCCACCGGGCTGTACGTCAAGGAGGTCGGCTCCCCCGGCACCCACCCGCGCGACCTCGGCCCGGGCCGCAGCCGCCTGCACTACTACCGCACCGGCTCGGCCGCGGCCGCCCTCGGCCCCTCGCTGCTCGACGACCCGTCAGCGGCCGCGCTGCTGGCCGGGGCCGGCCTGCTGCACCTGTCCGGGATCTCCGCGGCCCTCTCCGACAGCTGCCTCGCCCTGCTCCACGCCCTGCTCGCGGACCGCCGCCCCGGACGCACCGTCAGCTTCGACCTCAACTGGCGCCCTGCCCTCTGGCACGGCCGCGACGCCTCCGTACTGCCCGCCCTGCTGGACGCCGCCGACCTGGTGCTGCTCGGCGCGGACGAGGCCGAGGCCGTGCTCGGCACCGGCGACCCGGCCGCCCTGCGGGCCCTGCTGCCCTCCCCCGCCACGCTGGTGGTCAAGGACGCCGATCGGCAGGCCACCGCGATCGGACGGGACGGCCGGACGGTGACCGAACCCGCGCCGGCCGTCGCCGTGGTGGAGGCCACCGGAGCCGGCGACGCGTTCGCCGCCGGCTACCTGCACGCCACCGCACGCGGCCTCGACCAGCGCCGCCGGCTGCGCCTGGGCCACCTCTGCGCCGCCGCCGCGCTCACCACCCCCGGCGACCGCGCCCGCCCACCCGCCCCGCAGGTCGTCGCGCGCCTGCTGGACGCCACGCCCGCGCAGTGGGCCGCGACCAGGGTCGACGCGTCTGGCATCGTCTCCCCACTACTCGTACAGACCAGGAGAGACGACCGATGAGCCAGACCGTCACCCGTGCCCTGCGGCTGCTCACCGAGCTGGGCGAGGGCGAGCGCTCGCTGGACCAGCTCGCGGCCCTGCTCGACGTGCACAAGACCACCGTGCTGCGACTCCTGCAGAGCCTGGAGGAGGCCCGGATGGTCCACCGCGACGCCGACTACCGCTACCACCTGGGCGCCGGGCTCTTCGCCCTCTCCAGCCGCGCCCTGGAGCAGCGCCCGGTCCGCCGGATCGCCGCCGCCCACCTGGCCGAACTCAACGCCGCCACCGGGCAGACCGTGCACCTGGCGGCCTACGAGGGCGGCGAGGTGGTCTACATCGACAAGTACGAGTCCCGCCAGCCGGTGCGGATGTACTCGCGGATCGGGCTGCCGGTGCCGCTGCACTGCGCGGCGGTCTCCAAGGTGCTGCTGGCCGACCTGCCCTTGGCCGAGCGCCGCAGGGCGGTGGCCCGGATCGACTTCACCCCCTTCACCGCCCGCACCCTGCGCACCCCGCAGGCCCTGCTCGCCGAACTGGCGACGGTGGCCGACCAGGGCTGGGCGCAGGACCACGCCGAGCACGAGCCGTTCATGAACTGCGTGGCCGCACCCGTCCGCGATGCCGCCGGACGGGTGGTGGCCGCCGCCTCGATCTCGGTGCCGGACCTGGTCCTGCCGTACGAGCGGGTGCTCGACCTGCTCCCGCAGCTGCTGGCGACCGCCGCCGCCGTCTCCGCCGACTGCGGCGCCACCCCCGGCCCCCCGTTGTGAGACGAACGAGACGAACGAGATGAGCGACATGACCGACAAGACCGAGATCCGTACCGACGGCGCCCCGGCCCCGGCCTGGGCCTACTCCCAGGGCGTCCGGAAGGGCCCGTTCCTCCAGGTCTCCGGCCAGGGCCCGCAGGACCCGCAGACCGGCGCCCACGTCCACCTCGGCGACGTGAAAGGGCAGACCCGGCGCACCCTGGAGAACGTCCGGGCGATCCTGGAGGCGGCCGGCGCGAGCGTCGAGGACGTGCTGATGTTCCGGGTCTACCTGACCAAGCGCGCGGACTTCGCGCTGATGAACGAGGCCTACTCCGAGTTCATCGAGGAGTATGTCGGCTCCGGGGTGAAGCCCTGCCGCACCACGGTCTTCGTGGAGCTGCCGCACGAGGCGATGCTGGTGGAGATCGACGCGCAGGCCGTGCTTTCCTGAGGCCGGCGGGCCCGCCCGCTCCGGGCGGGCCCGCAGCCTCAGCCCCGACGGCTCCTCGGGACGGCGCCCGAGCGCGACCTGGCCCGCGGCACCTTGGGCAGGGACGTCTTCTTCGGCTGCACCGGCCTCGTCTTCACCTGTGTCTGCGCCAGATGCGGACTGTCCGTCAGATAGTCCGACAGGAACCGCCGCTCCGACTGGCTCAGCTTCCGCGACCGCCCGGACGTACGGTCCCGGGCGACCACGACCGTGCGGGCCGTCATGTAGGTGAAGGGCTCGCGGCAGACGTCCACCCTGACCTGGGCGGAACTGCGCCCAAGCCGTTCCACCTGCAAGCGCACCAGCAGCGGCTCCGGCCGGTGGTGCAACTGCTCCAGATAATCGATCTCGTGGCGGGCGATCAGGAATCCGGCCGGAAAGAGTGAATCCTGGACCGACCGAGCGTGGTGGTAAAAGAGGTCGTGGATTCCCTCCTGGATGTAGCCGACCAGTCGGGCATTGTTGATGTGCCCGTTCTCGTCAACATCGCTCCAGCGCGTCGGGCAGGCCAGCACGTGCGCGTTCTCGTCCGACTCCGCAACGGTCGCGGGCGCGGTTTCGGGCGCGGCTTCCGGCTGCACGGTCGGCCGCGTGTCCAGTCGGCCCCCGTTCATCGCTGTGCTCCGGCGGTGACACGACGGCGGTGAGGACCGTCGGCGGCGAGCGCGTTCACCGCGAGCCGGCGACCGGCGGATGCGGCCGCACTGCTTTCCGGTTGGCAATTTTCGTGCACGGTGTCTCCCGGGAAATAGCGGATGGGCATGACAAGTGGTCCGGACGATTCCGGAGGCCACCCCACTGACGCAGCGGAGACGACGCTAGCCCAGCCCAACCGCCCCATTCGCGGTTTATGCACCTCCGGGGGGAATGAACCCACGTCCGGAGTAGTGGGAATTCACCGTGACCAATGAAGTAACCAGCCAATCGGCGGCACCGCACGGGTAAATCACGAGGAATGTGAAGAAATCTTGCGCAGCGGGCTTCGCTCAGACCGGTCGAGCTCCTTGCCCAGGCAGATGCTCAGCGGGGATTCCCGGTAGAAGCCGAACTTGGTGATCGGCTGGTACCCCTCCGAGGTGTAGAGCGCCACTGCCTCGGGCTGCTCGCTGCCGGTCTCCAGGATCACCCTTGCCCGCCCCGCCTCGGCGGCGGCGGCCTCCAGGTGGCGCAGGACGGCCCGGGCCAGCCCCTTGCCGCGGGCCGACGGGACGACGAACATCCGCTTCAGCTCGGCATCGCCGTCCTGCAGGCCCGGCCCACCGCTCTCCTTGGCGCGCCAGCCGCCGCAGGCGACCGGCGCGCCGTCCAGGTAGGCCACCACGAAGATCCCCTGCGGCGGCACGAAGTGCTCCGCGTGCATCACCGTCTCGTCAATCTCGCCGTAGCGGCGGATGTACTCCTGCTGGACCTCGGCGGTCAGCAGCTCGGCGTCGGGGTGGTCATAGCCAGTGGTACGAAGCTCCATAGCAGACAAGCATAGGACCTGATGATCTACGGTCCGTCAGAGTTTTCGAGCCTTCCGGGACCGGGTCCGCGGAGCGCCTCAGCGCGCGGCGAACCGTGCCAGCAGGTCGTCCTTGCCGAACATCTGCGCGGTGGCGACGGCCGACGGCTGGCCGGCCTCCGGGTCAGCGCCGCCCTCCAGCAGGGCGCTCAGCACGTCGTCGGCACCCTTGAAGACGGCACCGGCGAGGGGGGTCTGCCCGCGGTCGTTGGCCCGGTCCGGGTCCGCGCCGCGCGCCAGCAGCAGCCGGACGGCGTCGGCGTGCCCGTGGTAGGCGGCCAGCATCAGCAGGGTGTCGCCGCTGTCGTTCGACAGGTTCGCCGGCGTGCCCGCGTCCAGGAAGGCGGCCAGCGCCGCCTGGTCACCGGACCGGGCGGCGCCGAAGATCCGGCTGGCCAGCTCGATCAGCTCGGCATCGGCACCCTGGTCGTCTGCAAGGTTCTGGGGGTCGCGCTCGTCGGCCATCACGGGCCCTTCACTACGGAGGGTTGACAGGAGAGGGCGCGGCGGCGCGCACCGGCCCGCCGCGTGGTGCCCCCGCACCGTAACCGGCCGGTGACGGCCAGGGCCAGCGGTTGTCCGCAATGCGGGCATTCGGTGACGACACTCCGGGCGATCGGTCACGCACCCGTTCGGGGGAATTGCGCCGATTCCCCATCAACCCCACCCATCACATCCGTCACTCCGGAAACCACGCCGGAAAACCCCCGGGCACCGGGTCCCCCAGGGTCGCCGGGACCGCCGGGTCGATGCCCCGTTACCTCCCGACCCGCCTCCGGCCTGCGGCTTCGCGCAAAGTCCACCCATTTGCGCCGTTCCATCATCTATTACTTTTTGTCACGATAAGGGAACTTTCCGTGACACTGTCCCCTGTATGGCTTCGCGGACCGCTCACCGCCGCCATTCCCACGGCAGTGGTCCTTCCTGTCCCCCCTCTGAGGAGCAGACCCCGTGATCCTGTCCATCTCCGGCATCGTCCTGTTCGGCACCATCGCCTTCCTCTTCTTCCGCCGGGACGGACTCAAGGTGTCGCACGCCTTGGTCTGCGCCCTCTTCGGCTTCTACCTCGCCGGCACCGCCATCGCCCCGAGCATCCAGGCCGGCGGCGCGAGCCTCGCCAACCTGCTCGGCGGCATCAAGTTCTGACCTCTCCGGTCCCCGGGCCCCTCGTCCCGAGGTAGGCCCACCGGCCCGGGCGCGGATCCCACCGCCCCGGGCCGTCCTTCGTCGTCCCATCCGCCCGGGGAGTCAGGACCATGTCCCTCAACCGCCACCTCACCCGAGGGCGCGACATCGCCCGCACCGCCGGTGACCACGCCACCGACATGTTCGCGCCGCTCGCCCTGATCGGACGCGGCATGCGCCGCCACGCCGACTGGGCCAGGAGCCGCTGGCAGGCCACCCCCAAGGACCGCCGCGGCCCGACCCTGCTGCTCACCGCAGCCGCCCTGGTGGGCATCGTCCTACTGCCGCACGGCCCGCTGCTGGCGGTGGCCGCCCTGATCGGCAGCGCCGCCTGGGTCGGCCGCCAGCCCAAGGCCGCCGCTGCGCCGGAGCCGGACGTCGCCGATCTCAAGCTGAGCGCGCTCTACGCCGCCCTCACCCCCTACCTCGCCTCCCCCGACGAGGTCTGCCCGCTCTACAGCCCCGACGGCAGCTACAAGAACGCCTTCGCCGGCTGGGAGTTCGACGGCGACGGCCGGCTCTGCGCCCTGGAGCTCGGCTACCCGGCCTACTTCACCGACACCGAGCCGGCCGCCCGCGCCAGGATCGAGCAGGTCGTGCAGGGCAAGGCCGGCCGGGCCCGGGAGTACCGCTTCGACTGGGACGAGGAGTGCAACAAGCTCCAGGTCACCGCACTCGCCCCGCTGCCCGTCGACCTCCCCGCGCAGAGCTGGGTGACCGCCCCCGGCGAGATCGTGCTCGGCTTCACCGACACGCTGGCCACCCAGCGGATGATCCCGGTCAGCCAGGACGGCGGTCCCAGCCACCAGCCCCCCGTCATCTGGCGCACCGGCCCCCGCTCCTCCGAGCCGCACCTGCTGGCGCTGGGCGCGGCCGGCTCGGGCACCTCCACCCTGCTGCGCACCGTCGCCCTCCAGGCGCTGGTCCACGGCGACCTGCTGGTGATCGACGGCGCCGGTACCGGCGAGCACGCCTGCCTGGTCAACCGCCCGGGCGTGCACACCGTGGAGACCAGCCTGCACGGCGCGCTGGCCGCGCTGGACTGGGCGGCCCAGGAGACCGAGCGCCGGATCGCCGCGCTCAACACCGCCCGACACAACGGCACGCCCGCGCCCGCCGACGTCACCCGCCCGCTCTGGCTGCTGCTCGACCACCCCACCGAGCTGAGCGAGCTGGCCCAGGCGGAGGGCCGGCCCGACCCGCAGGACCTGCTGGAGATCCCGCTGCGGCACGGCCGCGCGGCCCGGGTCACCGTGGTGGTGGTGGACGCGATCGAGGCGGCCGACCGGATCTCGGCCACCGTGCGCGCCACCACCCGGGCGCGGGTGGTGCTGGGCAGCACCACCCAGGACGACCTGCGGATCGCCCTCGGCGTCCCGCTGGACATCGCCCCCGCCGCGAGTACCCCGCCCGGCCGCGGCTACGCCCGGATCGGCAGTACCGGCCCGGTCCGCGTCCAGGTCCCGGCCACCGTCGACCCGCTGGACGAGGAGGCCCCGGCCCGGCTGCGCGACGCCGTCATCTCGCTGCTCCCGCACCGCGACACCCGCACCGAGGCGGCCGCCGCCCCGCCGAGGCCGCAGGCGCCGCCCGAGGCGGGCCGCGAGCCGGCCAGGGTGGAACTGGGCAAGGAGCGCCCGGTGCGCCCCGCCCCCCTCCGGTGAGACGCGGTTCACCCGAACGGAATGGCCAATTCAGGTATCGCACCAGTACCCTCCGGAAGGCCATTACGCTCCGGAAACAAGAGACATTCGGTCACAGGGTGCGAATTTCGCGGCACTCAGGGTGATATCCGGCTCCAGATGTGACAAATCGGACGGAGATGGGTACAAACAGGGGCGGCACGACAGACGACGCATGTCCCGGTACGGGAATCTTCGTCGGCGGCCGAGCGTTGACCGAACGACGAAGACAGCGACCAACTAGTCCTGTGGGCCATAAGCCCTGGAGGCACGATTCATGAGCGAGCGAGCTCTCCGCGGCACGCGACTTGGGGCCACCAGCTACGAGACCGACCGTGGCATCGACCTGGCCCCCCGCCAGACCGTCGAGTACGCATGTCAGAACGGACACCGCTTCGAGGTGCCCTTCTCCGTCGAGGCGGAGATCCCCTCGGCGTGGGAGTGCCGCTTCTGCGGCACCGAAGCCGTCCTGCTGGACGGTGACGAGCCGGAGGAGAAGAAGACCAAGCCAACCCGGACCCATTGGGACATGCTGATGGAGCGCCGGACCCGTGAGGAGTTGGAGGAGGTGCTGGCCGAGAGGCTGGCCGTGCTCCGCTCCGGTGGGATGAACCTCGCGGTTCACCCGCGGGACACCCGTAAGAGCGCCTGAGTAACCGCCCCCGGGCGGACGAACTGCCGAAGGGCCCCGAACCAGAGTTCTGGTTCGGGGCCCTTCGGCAGTTCAAAAGCTCTAAGGACGGTCGGTGGGGTCCACCACCTCGCCCTGGATCACCTTGCCGTCCGGCCGGTGGATCCGCAGCTGCTCCTGAAGGCGCAGCGCGTCCGCGAGCGGCGCGGCATCGGCGGGGGCGGTGCCGCGCAGCGCGGAACTCGCCACCCGGCGGCCGACCAGCCGCCAGAGCGCCCTGGTCGGCGGGAAGAGCAGGGTCAGCCCCACCAGGTCCGACAGGAAACCGGGCAGGATCAGCAGCAGGCCGCCCGCCACGGTGAGGCTGGTGCCCGTCTCTGGAGCACCGGACGGCGGCACGGTGCCCTGCTCGAAGGCGGCGGTGGCGGCCCGGAAGGCCTTCAGCCCGGCGCGCTTGATCAGCGAGACGCCGAGCGCGGCGCTGAGCACCAGCAGGGCCAGCACGGGGAGCCAGCCGATCAGCGAGGCCACCTGGACCAGCAGCCAGATCTCCAGCACCAGCCAGGCGGCCAGCGTGAGCGGGACCACCCGGCGCAGCCGGCTGCGGCGCCCGGCGGGACGCCCTGCCGGACGCCCGGAGGCGGGGGTACTGCCATGGGCGGGGAATGCTTGGTGGGTCACGGTACGGGTCCACTCCATCGCGGCGCGCGGCACGCCGCAGGACGGGGTTCCTGACCAGCTAGGGCGCCACACTGGTCAACGGTTCGGCCCGGCCGGGTGTTCCGTCCGAGGTGCGCCGGCGGCGGCCCAGCAGGACGCCCGCGCCGCAGGCCAGCAGGCCGATGACGGACAGTGTCCACTCGGGCGCCGCGCCGACCTGGTCGGCGACGGTCTTGCCGTCGCGCAGCGGCACGTCGGCGCTCAGCTCGGCGGGTACCAGCTCGGCGGTGCGGCTCTCCACCGTGCCGTCCGGCCGGATGATCGCGCTGATCCCACTGGTCGCGGCGATCACCACGGCCCGGCCGTGCTCGACCGCGCGCAGCCGGGACATCGCGAGCTGCTGGTCCGGCTGGCCGCTGCGGGCGTAGGTGGCGTTGTTCGTCTGCACCACGATCACCCGGCCGCCGTCGTTGACGGTGTCGCGGACGATCTCGTCGTATGCGACCTCGAAGCAGATCACGTCGCCGATCCTGGCCGGGCCCAGCTGGAGCACGCCGCTCGACTTGCCGGGGTAGAAGTCCCGGGCGACCCGCTGAAGGCGGGTGATGACCTTCATCAGCACCGAGCGGAACGGCACGTACTCGCCGAACGGCACCGGGTGCTGCTTGGTGTAGTGGGCCCCGGGTCCGATCGCCGGGTCCCAGACGATGCCCTCGTTCTGCACGTGCTGGTTGTCCGGGCCGTCCACCAGGGCGCCGACCAGGGTCGGCACGCCTATCGCCTTGACCGCCTCGTCGATCCGCTCGTAGGCGGCGGGATCGCTGTACGGGTCCATGTCGGAGGAGTTCTCCGGCCAGATCACCACGTCGGGCTGCGGGGCCTGGCCGGCCTTGACGGCGGCGGCCAGCCGGTCGGTGGCGTCGGCGTGGTTGTCGAGCACCTGCATCGGGCGGCCCAGGAAGTCCATCCCCGGGTGCGGGACGTTGCCCTGGATGACGGCGACCTTGGTGGTGGCGTCGGCGTTGGTGGGGACCGGGACGGCGTAGCCGGCCACCGCCACCACGACCGCGCAGGCACCCGCGAGGACCGGCACCAGCACCGGACGGCGCGTGACGGGCGCAGCCTCGGGGACGCCTCGGCGCGCGAGCAGCGGCAGGTACGGGAGCGCCAGGAAGGCCAGCAGGGCGCCGGTCAGCGCCACCGCGAAGGTGACCAGCGGAGCCCCGCCCAGCGCGGCCAGCGGCGTGTACGGGCTGGCGGTGTTGGCGAAGGCGAGGCGGCCCCACGGGAACCCGCCGAGCGGCAGCCGGTCGCGGGCCCACTCCTGGGCCACCCAGAGGCAGGCCGCCCAGAGCGGCCAGGCGCGCAGCCGGGAGGTCAGTGCGAGCCCGGCGCCGAGCGCGCAGACGAACAGCGCCTCGACCGCCGAGAGCCCGACCCAGGCGTCCGACCCGATCACCCGGATCCAGTCGAGCAGCCCGAGGAAGAAGGGGAACCCGAAGGCGAAGCCCGTCCAGGCGCCCTGGCGCGCGGTGCGGCCGCGGGTCAGCAGCGAGAGCAGCGCCACCGCGACAATCGACAGCGGCCACACGCCGTAGGGCGGGAAGGCCGCGGCCAGCAGCAGGCCGGCCGCGGCGGCGACGGCCGTCCGGGGCAGCCCGGCCCGCATCACGGCCCTGCGCCGGGCGAACCGACCGGGCCGGACGGGCGCAGTCGACCCGGAGTCGGCGGACGCCTCGTCCGCGCCGTGGACCCGGGACTCCGAGTCGAGCGGCAATGCCACCTGCGCACCATCTCTCTGGCTGTATCGCCGGGGCCCGGCGGGTATCCGACGACGGTACCTCCCGCCGGAGGCCACCGGTAGTCGCGGTCAGGTGAGAATCCCCAGGTCAGCCGGGACGTCCGAGCTGGTGGACGGTCCGCCCGCGGACCACCGTGCGCAGACAGGTCGGCAGCGGGCCGCCCGGGGTGAGATCGGGCAGGCCAGGGGTGCCGGAGCGGGGGTCGGTGGACCAGCCCGCCACCCGGGAGTCCGGCGCCTGAACGACGAGGTCGCCGGTCTCCCAGACCGCGTAGCTGGCCGGTGCGCCCGGCACCAGCACGCCCTCGTGGTCGCGGCCGATCGCCCGCCAGCCGCCGCGGGTGTGCGCGTTGAAGGCGGCCCGCACCGAGATCCGGTGCTCGGGGGTGCGGTGGAAGGCGGCGGCGCGCACGGTGCCCCAGGGGTCCAGCGCGGTGACCGGCGCGTCCGAGCCGAAGGCCAGCGGCACGCCGGCCCGCAGCAGCGCCGCGAACGGGTTGAGTCCCGCCGCCCGCTCGGCGCCCAGGCGCTGCACGTACATGCCGTCCGGACCGCCCCAGGCGGCGTCGAAGGCCGGCTGCACGGAGGCGACCAGGCCGTACTCGGCGAAGGCCGCGACCGCCTTGTCGTCCAGCGCCTCGGCGTGCTCGACCCGGTGCCGCAGCGCCTTGACGGCGGGCAGGCCGAGCCGGGCGACCGCCGCGCCGACGCCGGCCAGCACGGCGCCGAGCGCTGCGTCGCCGATCGCGTGGAAGCCGGCCTGGAGGCCCGCCTCGGTGCAGGCGGTGACGTGGTCGGCGACCTGATCGGCCGTCAGATAGGCGGTGCCGGTGTGCTCGGCGTCCCGGTAGGGCGCGTGCAGGCAGGCGGTGTGCGAGCCGAGCGCGCCGTCCACGAAGAGGTCGCCGCCGGCGCCGACCGCGCCGAGCCGCCGGGCGGTGGCCACGCCGCCCAGCTCGCCCCAGTAGCCGTAGACCTCCGGGCCGTCGTGTTCGGCGGCCAGTGCGAGCAGCGCGGTGAGGTCCTGCTCCGAGGAGATCTCCGGTCCGGCGCACTCGTGCAGCGAGCCGATGCCGAGGGCGGCGGCGCGCTCCAGGGTGGCGAGCTGGGCGGCGCGGCGCTGAGCGTCCGTCAGGCGGGCCAGGGCGGTGCGGCGGACGGCGTGGTGGGCGTCGCGGGTGAGCGGGGCCTCGGGGTGGAAGCCGGGCTCGGCGTCCAGGCCCGGGGTGAGCGCGCGCAGGGCGGTGGAGGCCAGGGCCGAGTGCACGTCGGTGCGGGAGAGGTAGATCGCGGCGCCGCCCGCCGCGGCGTCCAGCTCGGCGCGGGTCGGCGGACGGCCCTCGGGCCAGCCGCTCTCGTCCCAGCCGTGGCCGATCAGCACGCCGCCCGCTGCGCTCTGGGTCGCGGCGAACGCGGTGATCCGGGTGAGCGCCTCGGCGAGGGTGGGGCAGCCGGTGAGGTCCAGTCCGGTCAGCGCGAGGCCGGCCGAGGTGGCGTGCACGTGGGCGTCCACGAAGGCGGGGGTGACCAGCGCACCGGCGAGGTCGACGACCTCGTCCGCGACCGAGGCGTAGCCGTCGGCGGCGCCCTCGCTGCCGACCCAGGCGACCTGTTCGCCCTCGATCAGCATCGCGGTGGCGAAGGGGTCGGCCGGGCTGTAGACGGTTCCGCCGCGCAGCAGCACGGTGCGGGAGGTGCGTTCGGTCATGGGCACTAGTCTGCACCCGGTTTGTCCGCCCCTCGGACACTGGGGCCGGAGCGGGGCTAGAGCTTGGGCGGCCGGGCCTCGTAGGGCGTGGAGAGCACCACGGTGGTCCGGGTGGAGACCCCGGCGGCACTGCGGATCCGGGCGAGCAGGTCCTCCAGGTCGCCGGGTGCGGAGACCCGGACCTTGAGGATGTAGCTCTCGTCACCCGCGACGCTGTGGCAGGCCTCGATCTCGGGCAGCGGGGCGAGCCGGTCGGGCACGTCGTCCGGGGCGCTCGGGTCAAAGGGCTTGACCGAGATGAAGGCCGTCAGCGCGAGGTCGACGGCGTCGGGGTCGATGATCGCCGAGTAGCCGCGGATCACCCCTCGCTGCTCCAGCCGGCGGACCCGCTGGTGCACGGCCGAGGTGGACAGGCCGGTCGCCTTGCCCAGGTCGGTGTAGCTCATCCGCCCGTCCTGGACGAGCAGCTGGACGATGCGTTGGTCGAGATCCTCCACAAGACGTCAACCTACCCCAGATCCCCGACCCGCTCGGCCCACTCGGTCGCGCCCCCGCGGGTCCACTGGTGGCACATGCCAGGGGAATGTGGCCAACGCCACACCGCAGTGCATCACCCTGCCGTCACCTGCAGGGTTATGAGCCCCCGTCGGCGGGAAGTGCTCGTGTTGGCCCCGGCCGAGCCGGCCCGGCCAGATCCAAAGGGGGATCAGATGCCTGCAGCTGACCAGCGCGCCCTCAGCGCCGACGGCACCCGGAACGAGCTCGACGGGCCGGAGGGCGAGGAGCTCTCGCCGGGCCTCGACCGCGCTCCGGGATCCGACCCCGGCGAGCCCGAGTCCTGGGAGATCTTCCGCGTGCACTGCCCGGAGTGCGACCGGCCGATCGCCCTGGTGGGCGAGGAGGAGCGACTGCCGCAGCATGCGGTGCTGCGGACCGCCTGGCACCCGTTCTCCCCCGCGCTCTGCCCGGGGTCGGGACTGCCGGCCGACGACCTGGAGGAGACCGGCCCCGAACCGGGTGCCGACACCGACACCGCGCTCGCTCTCCTGCTGACGCGGCCGGCCGAACTGGACTGGCGCACCCAGCCGTTCTCGCACGCGGGCGGCCCGGGCGCGGCGCCGGGCACGCACCGGGTGCCGCCGATGCGCAAGGCCCCGGCCGGGCGGCTCGTGCGGCACTAGGGAATGAGTCGGGCCCGGCACCGGAAGTCGGTGCCGGGCCCGCCTCATGCTCGGAGCGCGGTCAGCCCTTGGTGAGGTGGCGGCCGATCACCAGGCGCTGGATCTGGTTGGTGCCCTCGACGATCTGCAGCACCTTGGCCTCGCGCATGAAGCGCT
This sequence comes from Kitasatospora sp. MAA4, assembly GCF_029893355.1. Lineage (GTDB taxonomy): Bacteria > Actinomycetota > Actinomycetes > Streptomycetales > Streptomycetaceae > Kitasatospora. The sequence continues at coordinate 243,614 of NZ_JARZAI010000002.1, read as the reverse complement.
CGGCCGGGAAGTCCTGGGTGTAGCCGTAGCCGCCGAGCACCTGCACCGCGTCCGTCGTCACCCGCATGGCGGTGTCGGTACAGAACAGCTTCGCCATCGCGGCCTCCTTGGAGAACGCGAGGCCGCCGTCGCGCAGCCGGGCCGCGGCCAGGTAGAGCGCGCGGCCGGCCTCGATCTGGGTGGCCATGTCGGCGAGCATGAAGGACAGCCCCTGGAAGTCGGCGATCGGACGGCCGAACTGCTTGCGGGTGCGGGCGTAGTCCACCGCGAGGTCCAGCGCCGCCTGGGCCACGCCGATCGCGCAGGCCGCGATGCCGAGGCGGCCGGAGTCCAGCGCGGAGAGCGCGATCTGGAAGCCCTGGCCCTCCTCGCCGATCAGCCGGTCCGCGCTCAGCCGCACACCGTCGAAGTGCATCTGCGCGGTGGGCGAGCTCTGCATGCCCATCTTGTGCTCCGGCGGCGCGGACGACAGGCCGGCGCTGTCGCCCGGGACGAGCAGGCAGCTTATGCCGCGCGGGCCGTCCTCGCCGGTGCGCACCAGGGTGCTGTAGAAGTCGGCCTGGCCGCCGTGGGTGATCCAGGCCTTGGTGCCGCTGACCACGTACTCGTCGCCGTCCCGGTCGGCCCGGGTGCGCAGCGCGGCCGCGTCCGAGCCCGACTGCGGCTCGGAGAGGCAGTAGGCGCCCAGCTGCGCGCCGCCGAGCATCCCCGGCAGCCAGCGGGAGCGCTGCTCGGCGCTGCCGAAGGTGGCCAGTGCGTGGCAGGACAGCGTGTGCACGCTCACCCCGAGGCCGACCGCCAGCCACCCGGACGACAGCTCCTCCAGGACCTGGAGGTAGACCTCGTAGGGCTGCTCGCCGCCGCCGTCGGCCTCCGCGTAGGGCAGCGAGAGCAGGCCCGCCTCGCCCAGCGTGCGGAAGACCTCCCGCGGGAAGCGACCGGCCGCCTCCTCCTCGGCTGCCCGGGGAAGCAGTTCACGGTCGACCAGGTCGCGAGTGAGCGCGAGCAGTTCGCGGGCCTCGTCGCTCGGCAGCTGACGTTCCACGGGCTTGGGGGGTGCGGCGTTCATGAGGGTGGGTCGCCTCCTCGATCGGGCCCCGGGGTCTGGGGCACGGCGCATTGGGGGGTACGGGGTGGCTCGGCCGCCACCGCTGTCAGCAGTAAACGGTCGTTCACACAGCTGGCGATGCGAGTATGCCCGATCCCGGGCCGCCCGTCACGAGCTGCCTGACCTGGGCATCCTGCGGCTGGTCAGCGGCCCGCCGCAGGCCCGCGTCGGGCACGTAGAGTGGCGGGCATGGATCACCCGGACGGCCTGGCAGCGCTCGCCGACCAGCTGGGGGCGCTGCCGCCGTCCTGCGGACCCGTCCGGCTGGTCGCCGTGGACGGCCACGCGGGTTCCGGGAAGACCACCTTCGCCGACCGGCTGGCCCGCGCGCTGGGCGGAGCGCCGGTGGTGCACCTGGACGACCTGGCGACGCACGAGGAGCTGTTCGAGTGGACCGGGCGGCTGCGCGCTCAGGTGCTGGAGCCGCTGGCGCGCGGGGAGCGTGCCAGCCATCAGGTCTACGACTGGGTGAGCCGGCGCTTCGCGGGGGCGCGCGAGGTGGCACCCGCGCCGGTCGTCCTCGTCGAGGGGGTCGGCGCCGGACGCCGCGCGGTGCGGCCGCTGCTGGCCGCGCTGATCTGGATGGAGCTGCCCGCCGAAGCCGCCCGCGCCCGGGGCGAGTTGCGCGACGGGCCGGAGCTGGCCGCGTTCTGGGAGCGGTGGTCGGCCGCCGAGGCGGCGCACTTCGCGCAGGACCCCAGTCGGCCGTACGCCCAGCTCCTGGTGGACGGGCGGACCGGTCGGATCACCCGGACGGCCGTACGCCGTGAAGTGGTTGACCAGGTTCCAGGGAGCAACTAGGTTCTCCTCGCAGTGGGAATAGTTGAGCCCGCAACCATAGACCCGGCACCTCCGACTCGTCCCCCGTGAGCCGGAGGTGCCGTTCTGCTGCCCCAGGTCCAAATCCTTTGTGCGCATTGACCGTTCGTTCACATACCTGGTGCGGCACCCTTCCGGATCAGCCCGGCGCCGGTACGATGAAGTGCAGGCGCATATGCGCCCCGGGGGCGCGGTGCTGACATGCATGCCAGCAGGCGGCCGCGTCTCGGTGCACACCACGGGGGGCGTGAGTGACCACTGTCGACAGTTCCGGCACCACGGGTCCGCACGGACCGGCCGACCGCGCATGGCTGCGCGCCATGGACGCGTACACGGCTGGCTCCTACGCCCGCGCCGAGGAGGAGTTCCGGACCGCCGTGCGGCTCGACCCGGGCATGGCCGACGCCTGGCTCGGCCTGCACGCCCTGCGCTGCGACACCTCGGGCGCGCTGCTCGCCATGCACCGGCACAAGAAACGTTTCGGCGAGCAGCGCCGCCACCACCAGCGGCCGCTGAGCTCCTGGTACTGGCTCGGCTGGTGGGTCCAGCCCGTCCTGGAGGACGCCCGCGACCTCGCCCTCGCGCACGCCTCGCACTGGTTGGACGGCCGGCACCTGGCCGAGCTGGACCGCGCGCTGGACCAGTGCCCGCCGGCCGACCAGGACGCCTCGGTGCGCTTCCTGCACGCCTGCCGCTCCTACCTGCTCAAGGACTGGGAGCAGCTCATCCGGGACACCGACCAGCTGCTCGACGACCCGCTGCTCGGCATCGAGGCCGGCCTGTTCGGCGGGATGGCCCGGGTCCGGCTGGACATGTGCGCGCAGGCGCAGTCCCCGCTCGCCGCCTCGCTGACCCGCTGCCGCTCCGAGCAGCCGCAGCGCAAGGAGCTGCGGTACTGGCTGGCCCGGGCGTACGAGGGCGCCGGGCGAAGCGCCGCCGCCCTGCCGCTCTACCGGGCGGTGCACCGCGCCGATCCGGCGTTCATGGACACCGCCGCCCGGCTGGCCGCGATCGCCGCCGAGGACGGGCTCGGGCTGCTGGACGAGCTGCCCGGCTTCACCGTCGTGGAGGACGCCGCCGACGCCCTGGGCGCCGCGGACTCGGCCGAGCCGCCGACCGCCGCGTTCGAGGCGCTGGCGATGGACGGACTGGACGGGCTGGACGGACTGGAGGGGCTGGAGACCTTCGACGGGCCGGGCATCGCGGACGCCCAGGAGCGCGCAGACCAGCTGGCCGAGCCGCTGGAGGCCACCGACACCGACGAACCGGACGCGGGCCCGCTGCAGCTCGGCGGTCGGCCGGGCGGCCCGGGACGCTCCGAGTCGGGGCCCGGCTTAGCTCCCGGTTCGGGATCCGGGGATGCCGCGCCGAGCGCCGCCGCCGCCGTCCGGGAGAACCTGGCCGCCACACCTGCCGAGGGCGGCGGCCCCGCACCCGTCGGCTCCCCCGCGGGCCGGCGCCAACTGGACGCCGCGCTCGCCGCGTTGGAGCAGATGGTCGGCCTCGACCCGGTCAAGCGCCAGGTCCGGGCGCTCTCCGCACAGCTGCGGATGGCCGGGTTGCGCGCCGACCAGGGCCTGCCGGTCCAGCCGCCCAAGCGCCACTTCGTCTTCTCCGGCCCATCCGGCACCGGCAAGACCACGGTGGCGCGGATCCTCGGCCAGGTCTTCCACGCGCTCGGCCTGCTCTCCGGCGACCACCTGGTGGAGGCCCAACGATCCGACCTGGTCGGCGAGTTCCTCGGCCAGACGGCGGTCAAGGCGAACGAGCTGATCGACTCCGCGCTGGACGGCGTGCTCTTCATCGACGAGGCCTACAGCCTCGCCAACTCCGGCTACAGCAAGGGCGACGCCTACGGCGACGAGGCGTTGCAGGTGCTGCTGAAGCGGGCCGAGGACAACCGGGACCGGCTGGTGGTGATCCTGGCCGGCTACCCCGAGGGGATGAACCGCCTGCTGGCGACCAACCCCGGCCTCAACTCCCGCTTCACCACCCGGGTGGACTTCCCCAGCTACCGCCCGGCCGAACTCACCGCCATCGGCAGCACCCTGGCCGCCCGGGACGGCGACGGCTGGGACGAGGACGCGGCCGAGGAGCTGGCCAGCATCTGCGCCCACGTGGTCGCCGAGGGCTGGATCGACGACCTCGGCAACGGCCGGTTCATCAGGACCCTGTACGAGAAGTCCTGCGCCTACCGCGACCTGCGGCTCTCCCAGGCCCGCAGCCTGCCCGGCCGCGAGGACCTGGCCACCCTGCGGCTGCCCGACCTGGTCCAGGCGTACGGCGAGCTGATCGACGGCCGCAGCTGAGAAGCCACGGCAGCCGGTCTACGCCCGCTCGGCGGCGGTGTGCCGGTGGTCCGGGTCGTGCATCTCGCCGACCAGCTCCTCCAGGACGTCCTCCAGGGTGACCAGGCCCAGCGTGCGCCCGTCCGGCGCGGTCACCGCGGCCAGGTGCGCGGCCGCCCGGCGCATCGCGGTGAGCGCGTCGTCCAGCGGGAGCCGCTCCCCCACCACCGTCATCGGCCGCCACAGCCGCACCGGGACGGCGGCCTCGCGGTCCTCCGCCTCCAGCACGTCCTTGACGTGCAGGTAGCCGAGGAAGTCACCGGAGTCGCCGACCACCGGGAAGCGGGAGAAACCGGTGGACACCGCCAGCTCCTCGACCTGGCGGGCGGTCACCGAGGAGTCCACGGTGACCAGCCGCGACATCGGCAGCAGCACCTCGGCGACCGGGCGGTGGCCCAGCTCCAGGGCGTCCTCCAGGCGTTCCTGCTCGCCCTTCTCCAGCAGCCCGGCGGCCCGCGACTCGGCCAGGATCCAGAGCAGTTGCTCGCCGTTGTAGACCGACTCCACCTCGTCCTTCGGCTCGACCCCGAAGATCCGCAGCACCAGGTTGGCGAAGGCGTTCAGCAGCCGGATCACCGGGTTCAGCAGGCGGGCGAGGCGGTCCAGCGGCGGGCCGAGCCAGAGCGCGGCGCGCTCCGGCGTGGCCAGCGCGATGTTCTTGGGCACCATCTCGCCGATCACCATGTGCAGGAAGACCACCAGGGCCAGCGCCAGCGCGTAGGCGATCGGGTGGATCAGCGCCGCGGGCAGGCCGAACGCGTGGAACGGGGTCTCCAGCAGGTGCGCGATGGTCGGTTCGGCGAGCGCGCCGAGCAGCAGCGAGCAGACCGTGATGCCCAGTTGGGCGGCGGCCAGCATCGCCGAGACGTCTGTGAGCGCGTGCAGCACGGTGCGCGCGCGGCGGTTGCCCGCGTCCGCGAGCGGCTCGATCTGGCTGCGGCGCACCGAGATGACCGCGAACTCGGCTCCGACGAAGAACGCGTTGCCGAGCAGCAGCAGGGCCGAGGCGAGGAGTTGGACGAAGATCACCGCTGGCCCTCCATCCCGCCGAGCCGGACCAGCCGGACCCGGGTCGTGCGGTGCCGGTCCACCGCCTGCGCGGTCAGCTCCCAGCCGGGCAGCTGGGCGCGTTCGCCGGGCTCGGGGATCTTGCCGAGCAGATCGGCCAGCAGTCCGGCCAGCGTCTCGTACGGGCCGTGCGGTGCGACCAGGCCGATCGGGCCGAGCTGGTCGATCCGGACCCGGCCCTCGGCCAGCCAGGCCGGCCGACCCTCGACGGGCGGCACCGAGAGCAACTCCGGGACGTCGCCCGGGTCGTGCTCGTCCTGCACCTCACCGACGATCTCCTCGACGATGTCCTCCAGGGTCACCACACCGGCCGTCCCGCCGTACTCGTCGATCACGATCGCCATCGGCGTCCGACTGCGCAGCTGATCGAGCAGCCGCTCGGCCGGCAGGGTCTCGGGGACCAGCAGCGGCACGCCGGCCAGCTGCGCGATCCGCACGCTGGCGCGCTGCTCGGGCCGCACCGCCAGGGCGTCCTTGAGGGTGACCGTGCCGGTGACCTCGTCGAGGCTGTCCCGGTAGACCGGGAAGCGGGAGAAGCCGGTGGCCCGGGTGAGGTTGACCACGTCGGCGGCGGTGGCGTCCTGCTGGAGCGCGGCCACGTCCACCCGCGGGGTCATCACGCTCTCGGCGGTCAGCTCGGCCAGGCCGAGCGAGCGCACGAAGAGCAGCGCGGTGTCCTCCTCTATGGCGCCCGCCCGGGCCGAGTGCCGGGCGAGGAAGGCCAGCTCCCCGGGGGTACGGGCGTGCGCCAGCTCCTCGGTCGGCTCCAGGCCGAGCGCCCGGACCAGCCGGTCGGCCGAGCCGTTCAGCGCCGTGATCACCGGTCGGCAGGCGGTCGAGAAGATCCGCTGCGGTCCGGCCACGGCACGGGCCACCTGGAGCGGGCGGGAGATCGCCCAGTTCTTGGGGACCAGCTCGCCGATCACCATCTGCACGACGGTGGCCAGCAGCATGCCGACGACCACCGCCACCCCGGTGGCGGCCGAGGAGGGCACGCCGATCCGTGCGAGCAGCGGGCCGAGCAGCGTGGAGAGGGCCGGTTCGGCCAGCATGCCGACCACCAGCGAGGTGACGGTGATGCCCAGCTGCGCACCGGAGAGCTGGAACGACAGCCGGCGCAGCGCCGCTCGGACGCCGATCGCCCGGCGGTCGCCGCCGGCGGCGGCCCGCTCCACGGCGCCGCGGTCGACCGTGATGAGGGAGAACTCGGCGGCCACGAAGAGGCCGTTGGCGAGGATGAGCAGAACGGCCGCGAGCAGCATCAGCCAGGCGGTGATCACAGTGCCGCCTGCTCTCCGTGCTGCGGGAGGGAGGCGGCGGGGGTACTACCGGACGGATCGTCCATCGAGGGGAGGGTTCACTCCTCAGGTCGCGGGCGGGCGGGGCTGCTTTGCCCCGGCTTTACCAGCGTAGACGATACCTGTGCGCATTCGGTTCTGGTGTTCTAGGGGCTAACGAGCCGCGCTGGGCTCCGACGCGGCACCGCGTGCCTCGACGAGGTCGCGCAGCCCGAGCGCGGCCCGGACGGCCTGCTCGCGCCCGCCGCCCGGCTGGATGCCGACGGCTGCCAGCGAGGTGCCGTCGGCCAGGTCCAGGGTCACCCACGGATCACCCTGACGGAGGTTCACCCGGACGATCTGCGCCCAGTGCAGCCGCCGGGTGCGCACGAAGTTCACCACGGTGATCCCGTCCGCATCGGCGACCACCTCGGGGCGCGCGAGCATCGCACCGGCCCCGGCGAAGATCAGACCGGTGGTGATCAGGGCGGCCCGGTCGTTGAGCTGCCAGCTGGCCGGGAGCGCCAGCGCGACGGTGACGAAGACGACCACGATCAGTCCGCTGACCGGGAGCAGCACCGCGCGGTTGCGGCGCGGCGCCCAGGTCACGGGCAGGGTGGGCAGGTCGGCGTCAGGCATGGCGGTGGCGCTCCCGGAACAGGCTGATCAGAGACGGCAGGCGTGGATGTTGGTCACCAGGATGGCCCGGGCGCCGATGCTCCAGAGGTCGTCCATGATCCGCTGGGCCTCCTTGCGGAGCACCATTGAACGGACCGCCACCCAGCCCTCGGTGTGCAGCGGCGAGACGGTCGGCGACTCCAGGCCGGGCGTCAGGGCGACCGCGTCGGTGACCTTCTCGGCGCGGATGTCGTAGTCCATCAGCACGTAGCGGCGGGCCACCAGCACGCCCTGCAGGCGGCGCAGGAACTGGTCGACCCCGGCGTCCTGGCCGGCGCCCTTGGGGCGGATCACCACGGCGTCGGAGATCAGGATCGGCTCGCCGAAGACCTCCAGACCGGCGTTGCGCAGGCTGGTCCCGGTCTCCACCACGTCGGCGATCACGTCGGCGACACCGAGCTGCACCGCGGTCTCGACCGCGCCGTCCAGCTTGGTCACCGTCGCCGTGACGCCGTGCTCGGCCAGGTGCTGCTCGACCAGGCCGGTGTAGGAGGTGGCGATCCGCAGGCCCTGCAGGCCCTGGACGTCCTTGGGCGAGCCGACCGGACCGGCGAAGCGGAAGGTCGAGCCGCCGAACCCGAGCGCGAGCACCTCCTCGGCGTTGGACGCCGAGTCGAGCAGCAGATCGCGGCCGGTGATCCCGACGTCCAGCCGGCCGGAGCCGACGTACACCGCGATGTCGCGGGGGCGCAGGAAGAAGAACTCCACCTGGTTGTCCGGGTCGACCAGGACCAGTTCCTTCGGGTCCTTGCGCTGGCGGTATCCGGCCTCATGGAGCATCTCCGCCGCGGGACCCGAGAGCGAACCCTTGTTGGGGAGGGCGATGCGCAGCATGAGAGGGGAATCCTTCGCTTGGTCGCGGATGGGGTGGGACGGCACTGCTTCAGAGATAGGCGTAGACGTCGTCGAGCGTCAGCCCGCGGGCGATCATCATCACCTGAACGTGGTACAGGAGCTGGGAGATCTCCTCGGCGGTCTGCTCCTGCGACTGGAACTCAGCCGCCATCCAGACCTCGGCGGCCTCTTCGACCACCTTCTTGCCGATGCTGTGGACGCCCTGCTGGACGAGCTGAGCCGTACGGGAGGACGAGGGGTCGCCGGTGGCGGCCTTCTGCTGGAGCTCGGAGAAGAGCTCCTCGAATGTCTTCGAAGCCATGATGGACTCACCTTACGTGCTGGACCTGGACGGACGGTAAACAGTCCCGGACCGTGGACAGTCCGCTGGACGGTCGGCCGTCCCTCCGGCCCACCGGGTGAGACTCGGGTCTCAGTGCCAGGGCTCGGAGACCGAGCGCAGCATGGCGGCGGTGGCGACCGCGGCGGTGACCGCCTCGTGGCCCTTGTCCTCGGCCGAGCCCGGCAGACCGGCCCGGTCCACGGCCTGCTGCTCGTTGTCACAGGTCAGCACGCCGAAGCCGACCGGCACCCCGGTGCTCACGCTGACCTCGGTGAGGCCCAGCGCCGCGGCCTGGCAGACGTAGTCGAAGTGCGGCGTGCCGCCGCGGATCACCACGCCGAGCGCGACCACCGCGTCGTAGCCGCGCCCGGCCAACTGCTTGGCCGCAACCGGGAGTTCGAAGGTGCCGGGGACCCGGACGATGGTCGGCTCCTCGATCCCCAGCTCCTTGAGGGCGCGCTGCGCGCCGTCCAGCAGGCCGTCCATCACCTTGGTGTGCCACTGGGCGGCGATCACCGCGACCCGCAGGTCCTGGCAGTTCTTGACGGTCAGCTCGGGTGCTCCGTGGCCGCTCACTGGTATCTCTTCCTTCGTCCGCGAATGTGTGGTGTGGAGGGGGATCAGGCGTTGCCGAGCCACGGCAGGTCGTGGCCCATCCGGTCGCGCTTGGTCAGCAGGTAGGCGAGGTTGTGCACGCCCGCCTCGACCGGGATCGGCTCCCGGCCCTTGACCTTGAGGCCGTGCTCGGTCAGCGCGGCAAGCTTGTCGGGGTTGTTGGTGAGCAGCGTCAGCGACCGCACGCCGAGGTCGGTGAGCATCTGCGCACCGATGCTGTAGTCGCGGGCGTCCGCGGGCAGCCCCAGGTCGAGGTTGGCGTCCACGGTGTCACGCCCCTCCTCCTGGAGCTGGTAGGCGCGCAGCTTGTGGGCCAGGCCGATGCCGCGGCCCTCGTGGCCGCGCAGGTAGAGCACCACGCCGCGGCCGGCGGCGGCCACCTTGGCGAGCGAGACCTGGAGTTGGGGGCCGCAGTCGCAGCGCAGCGAGCCGAGCACGTCGCCGGTCAGGCACTCGGAGTGCACCCGGACCAGCACGTCCTCGCCGTTCGGCAGCAGTCCGTCGGCGTCCAGGCCGCCCGCGACCAGGGCGATGTGCTCGATGCCGTCCAGCGTGCCGCGGTAGCCGACGGCCGTGAACTCGCCGTAGGCGGTGGGCAGCGAGGTGACGGCGACGCGGTCCACGTGCAGCTCGGTGCGGCGACGGTAGGCGATCAGGTCCTCGATCGAGATGATCGCCAGGCCGTGCTCGCGGGCGAAGGCGACCAGTTCGGGCAGCCGGGCCATCGTCCCGTCGTCGTTGACCACCTCGCAGATGGCCGCGGCCGGGGGCAGGCCGGCCAGTCGGGCCAGGTCGACGCCGGCCTCGGTGTGGCCGGGGCGCACCAGCACGCCGCCGTCCATGGCGCGCAGCGGGAAGACGTGGCCGGGGCGGGTGAAATCGCCCGGGCCGGAGGCCGGGTCGCCCAGCAGGCGGACGGTCATCGCGCGGTCGACCGCCGAGATGCCGGTGGCCTCCACGTCGCGGGCGTCCACCGAGACGGTGTAGGCGGTGCCCTTGCGGTCCTCGTTGACCCGGGTCATCGGGGGCAGCGCGAGCCGGTCGGCCTCGGCGCCGGTCATCGGGACGCAGATCACGCCGGAGCTGTAGCGGATGGTGAAGGCGAGCAGTTCGGGGGTCGCGGCCGAGGCGGCGAAGATGATGTCGCCCTCGTTCTCGCGGTCCTCGTCGTCGACCACGATCACGGCCCGGCCGGCCGCGATGTCGGCGATGGCGCGCTCGATCGGGTCCAGGCTGAGGTCCGGGCCGAGGCTCTGGGCACTGTCTTGGGTACTCATGCTGTGGCTCCCTGGAGGGTCGCAGTGGAGGAGGTCCGGGGGGTGCGGGTGCTCAGCCACCAGGTGCGCAGTCCGAGCAGGACCAGGACGAAGTAGATGCTGTAGGTGAGGCCGGAGAAGGCGTAGCCGCTGTTGAAGGCGAGCGGGACGCCGACCACGTCGACGGCGATCCAGGCGATCCAGAACTCCACCCAGCCGCGGGCCTGGGCGACCATCGCCGCCAGTGTGCCGACGAAGATGTAGGCGTCGGACCACGGGCTCCAGGACATCCAGGAGTAGTGGGTGAAGAGCAGTGCCACGCCCACCGTGGCCAGCGCGGTGGCGCCGACCAGCACCGCACGCTCGGTCCAGTTGGCGAACCGCACCTGGACCTCGCCGGTGTCGCGGCGGCCGCGCTGCCACTGGAACCAGCCCCAGATCGCGGTGACGATCACGATCACCTGCTTGCCCGCGAGGCCGGACAGGTGGCCCGTCGCGAAGGCTCCGAACAGCACGACCCCGGAGAGGAGTTGGGCCGGCCAGCTCCAGATCGAGCGCCGCCAGCCGAGCGCCAGCGCGCCCAGGCCCAGCAGGTTGCCGATCATGTCGGTCCACTTCACGTGTTCGCCGAATATCGAGAAGGCGACACTGTTGAGCCAGTTCACGAGGCGTCCTTCGAGATCGCCGGAACGGTACGGGAGTCGAGCAGGCGCTCGACGTACTTCGCCAGGACGTCGACCTCGAGGTTGACGGGCTCGCCAACGGCCCTGGCACCCAAGGTGGTCAGAGCGAGCGTGGCGGGGATCAGGCTGACCGTGAAGCTGTCCGCGGCGGCCTCGACCACGGTGAGGCTGATGCCGTCCACGGTGATCGAGCCCTTGTCGACCAGGTAGCGCGAGATGCTCTGCGGGAGCGAGAAGCGCAGCACCTCCCAGCGCGGCTTGCCCTCGGCGTCGAGCTCACCGGGCGAGCGCTCCAACAGCCTGCCGGTGGCGTCGACATGGCCCTGGACGAGGTGTCCGCCGAGCCGGGCGCCGAGCGCCATGGCCCGCTCCAGGTTGACCCGCGAGCCGGCCACCAGCGCGCCCAGGCTGGACCGCTGAAGAGTCTCCGCCATCACGTCCGCGCTGAACTCGCCGCTGTCCGCGGCCAGTTCCTCAGGGCTGTCGACAACGGTCAGGCAGACGCCGTTGACCGCGATGGAATCGCCGTGCCGGGCACCGGTACAGACCACCGGGCCGCGCAGACGGATGCGCGAGGAGTCGCCGAACTCCTCGATGGAGACGACCTCGCCGAGCTCTTCGATGATGCCGGTGAACACCCGGGTTCTCCTCGCGCTGTAGGGGCGCGGACTCCGGGGCGGCAAAGAACGGGAGATGACACGGATCGGTAGTGACAGGTGTACGCGGTCAACTCCACTCCGTCGCCGAAGAAGAGAGCCCTGGCCGTGCACCTTGAACACGGACCCCGAGAGGGACCCGTGGCACTGCTCGATCCGTCGCGCACGCCTCCCATCCGGACTTTAACCGTCGGTCCAGGAGTTTCACCTGGTCAACCGGCCGCTGGCTGCGGACGGGTCGCGGACTGTAACCGCCGGTTCGGATTTTCACCGACCCCGGAGTGCGCTGAACGTCACTGCTACTACTGCGCTCATTGTGCCACGGCCCGCAACCGTTCAGGGAGAGGGAGACGTTGTGGTCTGTTTCACTCATCCTCCCGGGAATGTCGGGGGTTGCGCCTACGATGCGGAACAACCCAAGGGGAGGATTCCAGTGAAGCACCAACTTCGGGGCCTGAGCCGGACGATAGGGCTCGTCGCCTTACTCTCGATGATCGCTGCGGGCACCGGCGTGGCGGACGCCGCCGGCGTCCGCAGCGCCGCACCCGCCACCGTCTACGACGGCACGACCGCCCTCGGCTCCACCTTCTTCCCGTCCTCGGTGGTCGTCGCCCCGGGCGGGCGGCAGGCCTTCGTCGGCGTCACCGCCACCAGCACCGGCCCGACCGGCTACAGCGCGGCGCTGGACGTCCTCGACACCACGACCGGCGCCGTGACCGCCACCATCGCGCTCCCCGCGCCCTCCTCGGAGGTCATCGAGCAGCTGGGGTTCAGCCCCGACGGGAGCCGGCTCTACGCGCTGACCGGACAGACCCTGTCGGTCGTCAACACCACCACCGACACCGTGCTCACCAGCGTCACCGCGCCCGCGCAGACCACCGCCCAGGGCTGGCTCCAGGGCACCCTCAGCGGCCTGGCGGTCAGCCCGGACGGCAGCTCGGTCTACGTCAGCCAGAGCGGCGCCACCGCCTACCGCCAGAACGGGCCCGCGCGACTGCTGGTCTTCTCCACCGCGGCCTCGGCCTTCACGACCTCGGTGCAGCTCCCCGGCGCATACGGGTACGCGGACGACGTGCTCGTGCGCGGCAACGGCCGGGACGCCTACGTGAGCACCGGTGCCGGCCTGGTCCACGTCGCCGTCGGCGGCGCACAGCCCACCGTGGTCGCGACCGTCGCGCAGCCCGCCAGCGAGCACGGCACGGACGGCGCGGTGATCAGCCCCGACGGCACCAAGGTCTACGCCATCGCCAACGGCACCGGCCTGGTGCACGTGATCAGCACCGCCACCGACACCATCACCAGCACGATCACCGTCGTCAGCGGCTACGCCGACCTGCGCTACCCGACGGTGAGCAGCGACGGCAGCACGCTGTACGCGGTGAACGACGACGTCAGCAACGGCCCGTCGGTGGCGGTGGCCGACATCGCCACCGGCCGGCTCGGCGACCCGCTCACCGACCTCGACGCCGACGAGATCTGGGGCGCCGCGCTCAGCGCCGACAGTGGCACGCTCCTGCTGGCGGGCACCTCCGCCGACAGCGGCGGCCTCCTGCAGTTCCAGCCGACCAGCTGAGATCCGGCCGGTGGCGGGGTGCGCGGCAGCCGCGCACCCCGCCACCGGTCTCTGTTTGCGCGGGCGCAGTGATCGTTGGAGGATGCGGAGCCATGACCACCGAACGCATCGGCCCACCCCTGGTCGGCGGCGAGCGCGAGATGCTGCGCGCCTTCCTCGACTACCACCGCGCCACCCTCGCCATGAAGTGCGACGGCCTCTCCGACGAGGAGCTGCGCCGCCGGTCGAGTCCGCCCTCGACACTCACCCTGCTGAGCCTGGTGCGGCACATGGCCGAGGTGGAGCGCACCTGGTTCCGCATCGTGATCAACGGCGAGACCTCGCTCCCGCTGGTGTGGTCCGAGGAGATGGACTACCAGGTGGCGTACGACGCGAGTTCGGCCACCCGCTCGGAGGCGTTCGCGGCCTGGCAGGCGGAGGTCGAGCACTCCCGCCGGATCGAGCGGGAAGCCGAGTCGCTCGACGTGACCGGCCACAACGCCCGTTGGGGCCAGGACGTCTCGCTGCGCATGGTGATGCTGCACATGCTCCACGACTACGCCCGGCACAACGGTCACGCCGACTTCCTGCGCGAGGCGATCGACGGCACCGTCGGCGCCTAGGAGGTGGGGGCCTACGGGCTCTGCGCCCCCGCACTGACGCACGAAGGCGAGGCGAGGGAAGCCGCCGAGGAGGACGACTCGGTGCTCGCAGAGGACGCGGTGCTCGCGGAGGACGCGGACGACGCGCACGACACGGACGGCCTGGCGCTGGAGCCGGAGCCGGAGCCCGACCCCGAGGCCGACTTCGTCGAGGCGGAGCCGGAGGTGAAGGACCCGGACCCCGAGGCCGAGTGGGACGACGAGGACGAAGAGGCGGACGAGGCGGACGACTCCGAGGACGAAGCGCTCCCCGAGGGCGAACCGGAGGACTCGCTGCCCGATGCGGAGGCCGAGGTCGAGGTCGAGGTCGACGTGGAGGCGGACGCGGACGTGGACCCGGACGTCGACGTCGACGTGGAGGCCGAGGTGAGCGGGCTCGGGGTCACGGTGGCGCGGGTGTCGTGACTGCCGGAGCTGCCCACCGGCCGGGAGATCGCCTTGCCGCTGTCCTGGTCGACGATCACGATCACGATCACCGGCGTCGGCGCCGGTTGGACGATGACCACAGTGTTCGCGTGGAACGAGGGCCAGGCGGTACCGCTGAAGGTCGGCGCCACGTTCAGTACGGCCGGCGGCAGCAGCGGGTTCCCGCAGGCGCAACGCGTCCGCAGCACACCGCGGTTGTCCACCAGCACCGCGGTGCCGGCCTGCAGCACGGACTGGAAGCCGTTGGCCACGCCGTTCGCGAAGCCGTGGTTGGTGACCCGGGTGTCCACCCGCAGCACCACGGGGGTCAGCGACTGCAGGTAGGAGGCGATGGAGTCCTGCGGGATGCCCTCGACCTGGGCCCATGCCCTGCCCTTGTCCGAGTGCGTGGTCAGGAAGTCGGAGAGCTGCCCGACGTCGCAACTGGCGGTCCGCTCGGTGCCGCCGTAGAGGCCGACCGAGCCGCCATCCACAGTCCCGCCGGCGCCGGTCGGCAGGACCGAGACGGCCGCCGCGGACGGCGCGCCGGTGGTCGTGGTCCGTGCGACGGCGACCGAGGCGGTGAACGGGTTGGGACCGGGCACGGTGGCCGACTGCAGCATCACCTGCGGCGAGGCGGCGGTTGCCTGGTTGCCGGTGCTCTTCGGCTGCCGCTCGGCCAGCGCGATGCCCACCCCGGCGGCGATCACGACGGCACCCGCGGCGGCCAGCAGCGCACGCCGTCGCCGCCACCACGGCTGGTGCGGCCCGCCACCGCTGCCCGACGCGCTGACCAGCGTGCGCGGCGGCGGCCCAGCCGGCGGCTGCGCCGACCCGACGGACGTCGGCTCCCCGGCCGCACCCGAGGACGGCGGTCCCGGCGGCCCGCCGGGCTGCGGGCCCGGCTGCGGTCCCGACGGCGGGCCGGGCACCTGCCCCGAGGGCGGCGGACTCCACGGGGGCCCGGACGGCGGACCCGAGGGCGGACCGGACGGCGGCGGCGGACCGGCCGCCCCGGACGAGCCCGAGGACCCTGACGGTTCCTCGGGCGACTGACCGGACGGCTGGCCTGACGGCGTTTCGGAGCTCACGGGTCATTCTCTGCGTGCGTCCGGGCCACCCCGCAACCGCAACCGACCTCACGAACCGCCACCCCATCGGGCCACTGCGCCCCCGTCCCCCGCGCCGATCCCGCCGCCCCGACGGAAGCTGGAGCTGCCGACAGCCCCGGCCCGACCCGCCCCCACCCGAGTAGGAGACAGCGTGCGTCCGAGTGACGGTCCCCCCGGCGCCGCCCGCCCCGACCACCCGACGGCCGGCTGGCTGGAGGCCCTCGGCGCCGCCCTCGCCACCCTCGCGGCGATGGCCGCCGTCGCCGCCCTCGGCCTCTGGTCGGCCGGCGCGGCCGGGCTGCCGTCCGGCTCGTTCCTCCCGGTGGTGGCCGCGACCGTGCTGAGCGCGCAGGGCGTCCCGCTCCGGCTGGACGGCGACGCCGGGTTCCTGGCCCAGGCCAGCGCGGCCATCGACGTGGTCCCGCTCTCGGTGGGCCTGGTCGGCGCTCTGGTGCTGGGGTGGGCGTTCCTGTGGCCGCTGCGGCTGCGGGCCGTGCTGACGCCGCGCGAGCTGGCGGCGCGGGTGCTGCGGACGGCGCTCTTCTGGGTGGGCGCCCTGCTGCTGCTCACCCGGCTGGCCCGGCACAGCTTCAGCATCTCCACCGGCAGCCCGGAGGCCGACCTGATCGGCGGCGCGCTCGGCATCACCCCCACCGTCGGGTTCCACGCCCCCTGGTCGGCCGCGGTCGGGTGGGGGCTGCTGTGGCTGGCCGTGGTGCTGCTGCTCGCCTTCGTGGTCGCCCGGCGGGCGCCGCTGCCGTCCGCCCTGCTGCGCCGCCAGCTCTGGGTCCGCCCGGCGGCGCACGGGGTGCTGCTGGTCCTGCTGGCGTACGTGCTGCTCGGGGTGGTCGCCGCGATCATCGTGATGATCAACGGGACGAACGCCCGGGACACCCTGGCGCTGGTCCTGCTCGGGCTGCCCAACCTGGCCTGGATGGCGCTGGGCGTCGGCCTCGGCGGCTCCTGGCACGGCCGGGTGACCGGCGGCAGCATCGGGTTGCCCGTCCCCGAGCCGCTCGCCTCGGTGCTGGGGGTCGGCGGCGACAAGGAGGCCGTCCTGGATCTCTCCTCCCTCGCGCAGCAGGACGGCCGGGCCTGGCTGCTGCTGCCGCTGGCGGCAGTCCTGGTGCTGGGCGCGGGGGTGCTGACCGCCCGGCAGACCGCCGCAGCGACACCGGACCCGGGCGCCGTCTCACCCTGGCAGCACGCGGTGCGGATGGCGGTCGGGCTCGGTGCGGCACTACTGGTGGTGGGGCTGCTGACCCGGATCGCGGCGAACTACGGGCTGTCGTTCCTGGGCGTCGGCGACCTGACCGGCCCGGCCGCCGCCGTGGCGCTGCACTGCGACCTGCTGGTGACGGTGGCCGCCGGCGTGGTCTGGGGTGCGCTGGCGGGCTTCGTCGGGGCGCTCAGCGTCCGCCCGTCCCGTCGCGGGAGTCCGTAGCACCGACACCGAACACCGGCGCAGCCCAGGCGGGCGGCGCCGGCGGGCGCGGCGGCAGGCTCGGCGGCTCCACCAGCTGCACCACCTGCGTCGGCTCCGGCGCGGCGACCTGCGCGGGCCCGGGCGCCTGCGCGCGCAGGTCGGTGGTGAAGGCCACGCAGGTGTCGTACCGGTCCTCCGGCGCCTTGGCCAGCGCCCTGGCCAGCACCGCCGCCACCCCGGGCCCGAGCCCGACCGGCGAGGGCGGGTCGTGCAGGTGGGCCCAGAGCAGCGCCATGTCGTCGTCCCGCTCGAACGGCGGATGCCCGCTCAGCGCCTCGTGCACCACGCAGCCCAGGCTGTAGACGTCGCACCGGCCGTCGACCGGCTTGCCCGCGATCTGCTCGGGGGCGACGTAGTCGAGGGTGCCGACGAACTGGCCCACCGTGGTGAAGCCGGTCAGCGAGAGCGACTTCTTGGTCAGCCCGAAGTCGGTGAGGTAGACGTGCTCCGGATGGTCGCTGTCGGTGCCCTCGGCGATCAGGATGTTGCCGGGCTTGACGTCGCGGTGGACCAGGTCGTGGTCGTGCGCGGCGTCCAGCGCGGAGGCCACCTGGCCGGCGATCCGGGCCGTCTTCTGCACGCCGAGCGGGCCCTCGCGGTCGAGCAGCGCGCGCAGGTCGCTGCCGTGGACGTAGCGCATCGCGATGAAGAGCACGCCCTGCGCCTCGCCGGCCTCGAAGACCGGGACGATGTGCGGGTGGTCGATCGAGGCCGCGATCCGCGACTCGTGCGCGAATCGCTCGCGGAACACCTCGTTGCGGGCCAGTTCGGGGGCGAGCACCTTGACGGCCACCATCCGGCCCAGCCGCAGGTCCTCGGCCTGGTAGACCACGGCCATGCCGCCGCGGCCGATCTCCCGTTCCAGGCGGTAGCCGGCGATCGTGCGGCCGAGCAGGTCCGACGGCATCGTGGTCATCGGCTGTCGGCCCCCCGATCGCGGCCGTCCGGCGGCGGCTGGACGGTGGCGTAGGTGCGCAGCCTGCTGCCGTCGCAGTAGTACCAGCTGCCCTGGTCCAGGTCGAGCAGCCAGGCGGCGGCGCCGTCGACCACCGCGCCCAGCCGGACGCCCGCGCTGCGGCGGCGGAAGGACTCCAGGTCGCAGCGTCCGGCGGCGAGCTCGTCCACCAGTCGGCGGTACTCGGCCAGCGCGCGCTCCAGCCTGATCAGCAGCGGGCGCGGGTCCTCCAGCACGTCCAGCGGGCGGGCGGCCGCCTCGGGGCTGTGCGGCAGCGCGACCAGCAGCCGCCCGTCCACCCACGCCGACCAGCCGTTGGAGCAGCGCACCTGCGCCCAGTCCCCGCGCAGCTCGGCCAGCTGGACGGGCAGCAGCGGGTCCAGCCGCGCGGACGGGTGCGCCGGGTCCGGGTCGGCCCAGGTCGGCAGGCCGCCGGGCGGGACCACGTGGGTCGCCAGGAAGCCGCTACCCCCTTCGCCGGTCTGGCTCATCGCCGCATGACGGCCGGCTCGTGCCGGCGCAGCAGGCGGGCGACCAGCACCCCCAGCACGGCGGAGAGGACCACCAGCATGCCCATGTCGAGCAGCCAGGTCCCGGCGCTGTGCCGGAAGATCGGGTCGGTGGTCAGGCTCCCGGGGACGATGGCGCGCAGGTCGATGGTGGAGGCCATCGCGCCCAGCGCCCAGCGTGAAGGCACCAGCCAGGAGAGCTGGTTGAGGCCCGGGACGCTGCTGACCCGGAGCAGCGCGCCGCAGAAGACCACCTGGACGATCGCCAGCAGCACCAGCAGCGGCATGGTCACCTCCTCCTTCTTCACCAGGGCGGAGATGAGGAGGCCGAGCATCATGGCGGTGAAGGAGAGCAGTGCGACGGCGAGGGTGATCTCGATCAGCGGTGGCAGGAAGACGCCGCTGCCGCCCTGTGGTCGCAGCTTCACGCCGCCGAGACCGACCAGGGTGAGGACGACCGCCTGCACCACCGTGACCGTGCCCAGCACCACCACCTTGGAGCAGAGGTAGGCGGATCGGGACAGGCCGACGGCGCGTTCGCGCTGGTAGATGACACGTTCCTTGACCAGCTCGCGGACCGCGTTGGCCGCGCCGGTGAGCACGCCGCCGACGCACAGGATCAGCAGTGCGTTGAGCGCGGTGGTGTTGGTGAGCTTGCTGCCGGCCAGCGCGTGTGCCATCGCGCCCATCACGAAGGGCAGCGCCACCATGATCGCCAGGAAGGTCCGGTCGGCGACCAGCGCGGTGGCGTAGCGGCGGACCAGGGTGCCCAGTTGGGAGTGCCAGCGCTGCGGGCTGGGCGGCGGCGAGGTCGGCCGGTCGGCGGCCCCGCTCGGTGCCCGCTGCTCGGTCATCGGCGCGACGTACCGGCGGTAGGACGCCGAGGAGCGGAACTGCCCGGCCCAGTCGCGGTCCTCCTCGGTCTCGAAGGCCTCGAAGGCCTCCGGCCACTGGCTGTAGCCGAAGTACGCCAGCGCGTCGGCGGGCGGGCCGTAGTAGGCGATCCGGCCGCCGGGGGCGAGCAGCAGCAGCCGGTCGCAGACGTCGAGGCTGAGCACGCTGTGGGTGACCACGACGACCGTGCGGCCGTCGTCGGCGAGAGCGCGCAGCATGTGCATCACCGAGCGGTCCATGCCGGGGTCCAGGCCCGAGGTCGGCTCGTCCAGGAAGAGCAGGGAGGGCTTGGTGAGGAGTTCCAGGGCCACGCTGACGCGCTTGCGCTGGCCGCCGGAGAGGCTGGAGATGACCAGGCCGGCCCGCTTCTCCAGGCCGAGTTCGCCGATCACCTCGTCGATCCGGGCCTCCCGCTCCGCCTCCGCGGTGTCGCCGGGGAAGCGCAGTTCGGCGGCGTAGCCGAGCGCCCGGCGCACGGTGAGCTGGGTGTGCAGGATGTCGTCCTGCGGCACCAGGCCGATCCGGCGCCGCAGTTCGGCGTAGTCGCGGTAGAGGTCGCGGCCGTCGTAGCGCACCGTGCCCTCGTCGGCCGGACGCAGCCCGGTCAGCGCGTTGAGCAGCGTGGACTTGCCGGAGCCGCTCGGTCCGGCCACCGCGAGCAGGCACTTCTGGCCGACCGGGAAGCTGATCCCGTCCAGCAGCAGCCGCCCGTCGGGGACCTTGACGATCAGCCCCTGGACGTCGAGCGTGACGTCGCCGGTGTCGACGAACTCCTGCAGCTCGCCGTCGACCAGGCAGAGCACCGAGTGCCCGATGCCGACCAGGTCCTGCGGGCCGACGATGGCCTGGAGCACCGGCTGGCCGTTGAGGTAGGTGCCGTTGTGGCTGCCGAGGTCCGCGATCTCGTAGCGGCCGTCCGCGCGGGCCCGCAGTTCGGCGTGCAGGCGGGAGACCGACAGGTCGTCCAGGACCAGGTCGTTGCCGGGCGCGCGGCCGATCCGCACGGTGCGGGCGGGCAGCGGCAGCACGTTGGTCGGCTGGCGGTAGGAGCCGGTGAGCGAGGTCAGCGCGGACGGCCGGGGCCGGGCGCGGACGGGCTCCGGGGCGCCGCTGAGCGCGACGCGCGGTCCGTCGCCGGGGCTGCCGAAGCGGATCACGCAGCCCGGCCCGACGTCCAGGTGGCCGACCCGGCGGCCTTCCACGTATGTGCCGTTGGTGCTGCCCACGTCGTCCAGCGTCCAGTGGTCGTAGTCGACCTGGAGCAGCGCGTGATGCCAGGAGACCCGGGGGTCGGCCAGCACGATCTCGCTGACCGGATCACGGCCGACGTGGTACGAACGGCTCGGGCTCAGAACCTTCGAGTCGTTCGCTGTCTCCAGGACCAGCTGGGGCGCGTTGGGCGCGACCTGTCGCTCTCCCATATGTCCGACGATAGCCCCGGAGCCCGGGGGCCTGCGATCGGAGCGATCGGAGCGGGCGGGCCGGGCTTCAGGGCTATCGTCGGACATTCGCACAAGCTGCCTGCGCGGCGCCTTCCGTACGGGCGCGCGATTTGGCATCGTGAAACCCCCCTGTCGAGGCGAGGTTGGCACGTTGACGGACGCAGTGGCTCCGGAGGTCCCGACGGTTGATCAGGTCATCGCACGAATGCGGGCGCTGGCTCCCGGATTCCCGGCCGGCGACGGCGTCGGCGTCTTCCACCGGATGTACCTGACCGTCACCGAGCTGGTGCACGACCGGCTCGCGGCCGCCTACTTCGCCGACCCGGACGCGATGGCCGCCCTCGACGTGGTCTTCGCCGGCCGCTACCTGGCCGCGGTCGACGCCGACGCGGCCGGGCGCCCGACCCGGCCCTGCTGGCGACCGCTCTTCGAGCTGCGCCGCCACCCCGGCATCCACCCGCTGCAGTTCGCGCTGGCCGGGATGAACGCCCACATCGAGCACGACCTGCCGCTCGCGGTACTGGACACCGCCCGACTGCTCGGCCGCGATCCGCTCTCCTTCGAGGCGGACTACCACCGGATCAACGACCTGCTGGCGCAGGTGGAGGCCCAGGTCCGCGAGGAGCTGCTGCCCGAGCCCGAGTCGGCGAAGGCCGCCGAGGCGCTGCTGCACGTGCTCGACGTCTGGAGCATCGACCGGGCCCGGGGCGCCGCCTGGGCCACCGTCCAGGTGCTGCACGGTCTGCGCGACGCGCCCCTCGCCGCCGCCGCTCTGGTCAGCGCGCTCGACGACTCGGTGGGCATGGTCAGCCGCGCCCTGCTGACCCCGATCGGCTCCTGACGGACCCTCACCGGACCTGCCCCACGGCGAATCCCGCTGCTCGGGTGTATTGACGCGCCCTATTGGTCTGTACCACTGTAAGGGAGCCGCGGCACTCCCCCACACTGTCCGGCGGCGTGCCCAGCGCCGCCCTTCGCCAAGGAGGACCCGCCCATGAGGCGTGTCACCCTGCCCACCGTCATCGCCACCGCACTGCTGGCGGGAGGCGCCCTACCCCTTACGCTGCCCGCCACCGCACAGGCTGCGAGCGGCGTGTCCGGCCTGGTCGCGACACTCACCGAACCGCAGAGCTGGAGCACCGGCTTCGAGGCGGACTACACGATCACCAACAACACCAACACCACGGTGTCCTCGTGGTCGCTCTCCTTCGACCTGCCCGCCGGCGAGAGCGCCGGCAGCGCCTGGAACGGCACGCTGACCCAGAGCGGCACCCACTACACGGTGACCTCCCCGAGCTGGGCCTCACCGCTCGCGCCCGGCGCCAGCGCCCCCGTCGTCGGGATGGACATCTCGACCACCGGCACCCAGGTGCTGCCCGCCAACTGCGCCATCAACAACGCCCCCTGCGCGGGTGCCCCGGCCGACAACACGCCGCCCACGGTCCCCGCCGGGGTCAAGGTCTCCGGCACCGGGCCGGAGAGCATCTCGCTCGCCTGGACGCCCTCCACCGACAACGTCGGGGTGGCCGGCTACCGGATCTACGAGGGCAGCAGCGTGGTGGCGACCACCACGACCGGCGCCTCGACCACCCTCACCGGCCTGCTGGCCGGCAGCAGCCACACGTTCACGGTCACCGCCTACGACGCGGCCGGCAACGAGTCGGCTCAGTCCGCCCCGGTGAGCGGCGTCGCGGGCAGCGGCACCGCCGCCGGAGTGGCCGCGCCCTTCGTCGACCTGGGGGCCTACCCGACGCCCAACCTGGCGCAGATCACCGCCACCACCGGCCTCAAGCAGCTCTCGCTCGGCTTCATCGTGAACGGCACCGCCGCCTGCACCGCCAGCTGGTTCAACGCCTACGACCCGGGCAGCGGCTGGGACAAGGCCGACTTCGACGCCGTCCGCGCGGCCGGCGGGGACGTCCGGCCGTCCTTCGGCGGCGAGGCCGGCACCGAGCTGGCCCAGTCCTGCACCGACGTGCCGAGCCTGACGGCCCAGTACCAGAAGGTCGTCGACGCCTACGGCCTGGACCGGATCGACTTCGACATCGAGGGCTCCGCGGTCTCCGACCACGCCTCGATCGACCGCCGCTCGGCCGCGGTCGCCGCCGTCCAGGCCGCCCAGCGGGCCAAGGGCCGCGACCTCAAGGTCAGCCTCACCCTCCCGGTGCTGCCCAGCGGCCTGACCGCCGACGGCGTCTACGTCCTGCAGTCGGCCAAGGCCGCGGGCGTCGCCGTCGACGTGGTCAACGTGATGGCGATGGACTTCGGCGACACCGAGGCGCCCAACCCGTCCGGGCAGATGGGCAGTTACGCGATCAAGGCGGCGCAGTCCACCCGCGCGCAGATCGCTCAGGTCTGGCCGGCCCTGACCACGGCGCAGACCTGGGCGATGGTCGGCGTCACCCCGATGCTGGGTCAGAACGACAACGCCGACGAGGTCTTCGGCCTCGCCGACGCCCAGCAGCTGCTCACCTTCGCCCAGCAGAACCACCTGGGCGAGCTGGCCTTCTGGGAGGTCACCCGGGACGCCAACGCCTGCACCGGCGCCCTCTTCAAGTGCACCAACATCGCCCAGACCCCGTACGAGTTCTCCAAGCTGTGGGCCGGCTTCACCGGCTGACGGACAGTGCGAAGCCCCCGGCCGTTGCTTCCAGCGACCGGGGGCTTTTCCGTTTGAGGGATCAGGCCCAGCTGGAGTGCAGCGGCTTGCCCTCGGCGTAGCCGGCCGCGCTCTGGACGCCGACGATCGCCTTCTCGCGGAACTCCTCCAGGCTGTTGGCGCCCGCGTAGGTGCAGGAGCTGCGCACGCCGGCGATCACCGAGTCGATCAGGTCCTCGACGCCCGGGCGGGCCGGGTCGATGAACATCCGCGAGGTGGAGATGCCCTCCTCGAAGAGCGCCTTGCGGGCCCGGTCGTAGCCGGACTCCTCGGCGGTGCGGTTGCGCACCGCGCGGGCGGAGGCCATGCCGAAGCTCTCCTTGTACTGGCGCCCGTCCGGAGCGGTCTGCAGATCGCCCGGGGACTCGTACGTCCCGGCGAACCAGGAGCCGATCATCACGTTGGACGCGCCGGCGGCCAGCGCCATCGCGACGTCGCGCGGGTGGCGCACGCCGCCGTCCGCCCAGACGTGCTTGCCCAGGCGGCGGGCCTCGTCGGCGCACTCCAGCACGGCCGAGAACTGCGGGCGGCCGACGCCGGTCATCATCCGGGTGGTGCACATCGCACCCGGGCCGACACCGACCTTGAGGATGTCCGCGCCGGCCTCCACCAGGTCGCGCACGCCCGCGGCGGAGACCACGTTGCCGGCCACGATCGGGATCTGCGGGTCGAGGCCGCGCACCGCGCGCAGCGCGCTGATCATCGACTCCTGGTGGCCGTGCGCGGTGTCCACCACGAGCACGTCCGCGCCGGCCTCGATCAGCGCCTTGGCCTTGCCGGCCACGTCGCCGTTGATGCCGACGGTGGCAGCGATCCGCAGCTTGCCGGCGGCGTCGACGGCCGGGGTGTAC
The DNA here is from genome assembly GCF_029893355.1 of Kitasatospora sp. MAA4. Classification (GTDB taxonomy): domain Bacteria; phylum Actinomycetota; class Actinomycetes; order Streptomycetales; family Streptomycetaceae; genus Kitasatospora. The sequence goes on along the minus strand of NZ_JARZAI010000002.1, from coordinate 219,402 downwards.
AGGGTGGCGCGCAGCGCGCCCTTGCGGGTCAGGATGCCGACCAGCAGCCCGTCCGCGTCCACCACGGGGGCGACCTTGCGGTGACCCTCGTTCAGGCGCTCGAAGGCGGCGCGCGGGTCGATGCCCTGGTCCAGCAGCAGCAGGTCGCGGGACATCACCTCGGCGACGCTGGTGAAGCGGTCCACCCCGTGGCAGTCGGACTCGGCCACCACGCCGACCGGCCGGCCGCCCTCGACCACGACCAGCACCCCGTGCGCGCGCTTGGGCAGCAGCGCGAGCGCGTCGGCGACGGTGGCGCCCGGGGCGAGCGTGACGGGGGTGTCGAAGACCAGGTGGCGCTGCTTCACCCAGCCGATGACCTCGGCGATGACCTCGGTCGGGATGTCCTGCGGGATGGCCACCAGCCCGCCGCGGCGGGCCACCGTCTCGGCCATCCGGCGACCGGCGATCGCAGTCATGTTGGCGACCACCAGCGGGATGGTCGTCCCGGTGCCGTCGTTGGAGGAAAGGTCGACGCCCTGCCGGGAGCCCACTGCGGAGCGGCTGGGGACCATGAAGACGTCGTCGTACGTGAGGTCGTACGAACCTGAATAACGGTCGTCGTAGCTGCCGGTCTGGGGATTCAAGAAGCGCATGAAGAAGGCTCTCTGGCTGCGGGAGGGTACACCTCGGGTGCGGTTAGGGCCGGCCGGCCGAGCGCACTCGGGCGCCCCGCACCCAACCGTCAATACTTGCCGATACCCAGTTCGAAAGCCAGTTCACTCGCAATCCTTGAAGATCCACCCAAAGATCACCAATTGACCGAGGAGTCACCTTGTAGGAAGCTACAAAAAATACGCCTGCAGCAGCCTACGGTCCAGCTTGCAAGCGGGTGGGGTGTGTGCATCGCAAGGCGGAGGAGGGAGTAGTAGCAGAGCTGCGGTGACAGACGAAAACGCGGCGAGGTGCGCACCCCACCACCGCTCCTTCATCCGGCAGCCACCCGGCCGGCACTGCCCGTCTGCCTGGGGCAGGCCAGGGCGAGTGAGCGGGTACATGGCGGGAGCTGGCTGTCGGCGGCCGTGGCAAAGTCCAGGTGTGCGGCCAGTCGAGTCCAGGCTGATGGCCACCGGGCGACACCGCCTGGCGGGCGCACCGCAGCCCCACCTTTGTCCGCAAGGTGTGGACCACGATGGATGGAGGCCACCGGCAAGACTCCCAATCATCGCCGCAGTCATGATGGGACCCCGCTGCAAGCGTGCGAGGACAACCGCCTCCCTGATGAATCCGGCGCACCCTGACCAACTTCCTGCCCTCAACAGGCGAGTAGTGCGCCCTCCGCCCTCTGGGCAGTAATGCCTGTCACCGGCAGGGCGGGTTGAACGGGGCCTCCGGAACGTGCTGGTGCCATTGCTGGACTGTCAGAGCGTTTCGGGTGGCGGCACAGATCCTCTGGATGTCCTGATTGGCATCCATCCCCCACAGGCGCACGACACCACCACTGAGGGTGGCGAACGTGCTTCCGTCAGAGCTGAACGCCACACCGGTGACGCCATCACTATTGGTGGCACCGGTGATGCTCAGGGGCTGGCCCAGCGCCGCGGGGTGGGACAGGTCACGGACATCCCACATCCGCACCGTACTGCCGCCGGTGGTGTCGCCTGTGACGCTGACCAGGGTGCTTCCGTCCAGGCTGAAAGCCACCGACCCGATGGGGCCGTTGTTCTCGGTGAGGGGCTGGCCCAGGCGCGCTGGTCGCGACCGGTCTCGGACGGTCCAGAGCTGGATCTTTCCACCGGCCCCATCGGCTTCTCTGTCCACCGCACTGCCCAGGGTGTTTCCATCAGGACTGAAAGCCACCGCCGTGACGCTGGCAGTCTGACTGCCGAGGGGCTGACCCAGCAATCTGGGGTGGTGTCGGTCCCCGATGTCCCACAGCTGCACGCTGCCCTCGAGGTCGGGGCCGGCGGTGGCAGCGGTCAGGGTTTTCCCGTCGGGACTGAATGCCACCGCGGTGACCGCCTGAGCATGAGTGTCGAGTGGATCGCCCAGCGGCACGGGGTTCGCCGGATTTGCGACGTCCCACAGCTGAATCGTGTTGCTAAAGCCAGCGATGGCCAAGGTATGACTGTCGGGACTGAAAGCCATCGATCGGATTTCGTCACCATTGATGCCAAATGGTCGGCCCAGCAGCACAGGGTGAGTCGGATCCCTGACGTCCCACAGCAGTGCAGGACCAACGACACCGCTGCTTCCGGCGATTCCGCCGGCGGCGGCAAGAGTGTGTCCGTCAGGGCTGAACGCCAAGGAGGTGACGCTCGCGGCCAGTGGCTGGCCCAACGGCTTCGGCTCACCTGAGTTCCTCACATCCCACAGCTGCACCGTTCCGCCACCGTCTCCATCAATGCCGATGGTCGAATCAGCCAAGGTGTGCCCATCGGGACTGTACGCCATTGCGGTGACGCCACCCGTGCGGCCGTTGAGAACGGTATCCGGGATACGCCACAGCTGCACGGTTCCATTACTTGCAATGCCTGCCAGAGTTCGCCCATCGGGGCCGAACACCATCGATCGGACGCTTCCGTTCGGGTCGATCAGGGGCTCACCCAACAGCGTTGGCTGCCGCGGGTCACTGGTGTCCCACAATTGGACCGTGCCACTGGCATCGACAGTTGCCATGATCTGTTTGGCGGTACTGAATACCACCCAGTCCGCTGATGTGCCGCTGACGGTCGGGAGCTGGTCGAGCAGACGAGGCTCGGTCGGGTCGCGGATATCCCAGACCTGCACCGCACCACCACTTATGGCCCCGGCACTGGCATCCGTCAGGATATGGCCGTCGGGGCTGAACACTGCCGAGGTGGCACCCCCCTGGATGCTGGCCAACGGCTGGCCGAGCCGTGTCGGCCGCGTACGGTCATGAAAATCCCACAACTGCACCGTCCCGCCGTAGGCAGCCTCGGCCAGAGTGTGCCCGTCCGGACTGAACGACACCGACGTGACAGCAACACTGGAGATGGCCATGGGATTGCCGATTGGTACGGGCTGAGCCAGGTCATCGAGATCCCACAACTGCATCGTACTGTGGCTGTTCCCGGGACCGGGACCACCGTCGACCAGGGTGTGCCCGTCGGGGCTGAACGCAAGCACGACGGATCCATCGATGGGGGTGGAGAGGGGCCGGCCCAGCAACCCTGGGCGAGTCAGGTTGTGGAGGTCCAAAAGCTGCACCGCACCGTTGACTGCGCCACCGAGCTGGTCGCCGTCACTGGCTGCCGCCAGCGTCTGCCCGTCAGGACTGAACACCATCGACGTGACAGCAAGGCTGGTAACCAGAGGCTGACCCAGCGGTAGCGGGTGAGCCAGATCGCGGATGTCCCACAACTGCACCGTACCGCTGTTCCCGGGACCGACGTCCGCAGTGGCGAAAGTGCGCCGATCAGGACTGAACGCCACCGAGCCCGCTACGGAACTGGTGCTACCCAGAGCGGTCGACTGCGGAACGTTCGTGTCGGCGACCAGTTGGGTGTAGAGATCCGGACTCGGTCGCAACCGGTAGGCGGCGATGTCTAATTGGGCTGACAAGGCGGGATCGGTGGTCCGCAGCCTATCGGCTTCGGAGATGATCTGACTCGCGGTGGCGATGTCGCGTTGGGCGCGCGCGCTGGCGCGCTGCTGGACTGCGACTACCGCCGTCCCGGAAGCGATGACAACCAGCGCAGACAGCGTGGAAATGACAACGCGTCGTAGCCAGGCGCCCCTGCGTTCCTGCTGTATCGAAGCGGCGAGAAACCTCGATGCGGTCGAACTAGTCTCGCCCTCGTGAGACAGGGCGGACCAATCGCGGGCCTCTGCCAGCAGACTACCCCGGTAGACAGTACTGCTGTCGCGGTGGCTGCGTTCCCAGACCGCGGCGGCTTCCTCAAGCTTCTGACGGGTGAGGCTGTCGGCCCGGTCGATGTCGATCCAGTGGCAAAGTCGCGGCCACGCGTGCAGCAGGGCTTCGTGGGTGATCTCGACAGTGTCACGACTACGGGTCAGCAGTCGGCCCTGGGTGAAGACGTCGACAACAGCAGCTGTCGAGCCCGAACGGGCTCCGGCATCCAACAGATCGGCGTGCGGGACGCGTCGGCGCGTGTCCTGGGCCTCGTCGCCGATCCTGACCAACCGGAGAAACATGGTCTGTGCCGCCCGCTGGCCGGCCGGGTCCAGTCCTGCGAAGAGGCGATCCGCGGTGGTGGCGACGGCGTGGTGGATTCCTCCCGTGGCACGATAGCCGTCCACCGTGAGGGTATGACCGTGCCGCTGCTGCCAGGTGGCCCGCAAGGCGTGCGCCAGCAGTGGAAGGCGCCCAGCCTCGTAGCTGGCTGCCTCACGGACACCTGGCACCTCACCTGCCGAGTGGTCGCTCGTGACCTGTCGGAGGTCACTCAGCAGAAGCTCGACCAGGCCCGGCTCCACATGCAGGCCCACCGCACGCGCTGGGAAGAGGATCGCTTCCCTCAACCCGGCTTCAGACATCGGTCCGACCAGCACCTGACCATCCTGCAGCACAGCCCGCAACTGTGGGTAGCCCGTGCACGCGGTATAGAAGTCCGACCGCAACCCGTACACGACCAGGGCCACCGGTCGTTCGCCTCCCGGCCTCACCCGGGTCAGCGAGGTGACCAGGTCAAGAAAGCCGTGCCGCTCCCGGTCGTCCGCGCAGAGCGTGAACAGCTCTTCAAGCTGATCGATCACGATGACTAACCGAACGTCATTGTCGTCGCCGTCGCACGGCATCGCATCAAGTGCCTTGCTCACCAGGCCGGTGAATGCGGTCTGTCCGGTCTCCAACACCTCGGCCAACGCGTCCAAGTCGACGCCGAGGAGCGGCGCCAGATGAACGGCCAGAGACAGGAGCGGGTGAGCTGTCGGAGTGAGCAGCACACAGGGCCATTGCGAGGACCCGGCGGTGGGAAGAGCGCCGCGCGTGATCGCAGGAAGCAGGCCTGCGCTCAGTAACGAAGACTTACCCGCTCCGGAGGGAGCGACCACTACCAGCGGGCCTCCCGTTCGCAGCCGATCGTCCAGACGCGCCGTCAGTTCCGCGGTCAGCCCCTCACGTCCGAAGAACCATCGAGCCTGCTGGGCGCCGAATGCGGCCAAGCCCGGATACGGGCACTCCTCTACCGTTGCGCCCGATCCAACACGTCGTGCGTACCGCACACCATCCTCGTAGTGCAGGTGTACGTCTCCCTGTTCAGCGATGTGCTGATCACCGCCAGCCTGATAGATCCGAGCCGAATCGGACGCCGCGGCGCGGAGATGCATGTGCTCCTCGCCGCCAGGTCGCTCGATCCGCGGATTCAACGGTCGATGATGTGCTGGTCGCGACCTGCCTGGTACACGCGGCCATGCCCGGAGACTTTCGCCCTCATCGTGATCATTGCGGACTCGATTGGACCGTCCGCTGCGAGCGCCGGGGCGAGCTGCTCGTCCAGCAAGCGACGCAGATCACCCTCAAGCGTTGGATCTGTGGCCAACAACTCTCTCAGCCGCAACTGCCAGTTCCCAGCGAGAACCTGCTCCGCCTCGGTGTTCCCAGCGCCCCGCGCGGCGATGACCTGGGCACGGACCTGGGCGAGTTCCACCTCGATCGCCCCGGCTTGGTCCTGGTGCACACGCCGCCATAGTGCGACCAGAGCGGCCCGGGCGCCCTCCCAGCTATCCGTGGCCATCGCTCCCACCAGCGCGGTGCCCGCCGCCAGCACGATCGGGTCCATACATCGCTCCCTACTCAGATGATCCGAGCAATCACGGTAAGAGAGTAGGGGTACCCGCCTTGATCTACTGCCAACTTCCTTCGAGAGAGCGCTATGTGGCTTTTCTGCGGGGACGAGCGGTCACGCCGTCTGTCTCCGCGTGCTGGAGCGGCCGGCCCCGGGCAGCGACTTCCTCGACTGCGAGTTCATCGTGTCGGCCGGGACAGTCAACGGCAGCTTCCCCGTCGGCATCACGTCCGATGACCTGGACAAGTAGGAGGAAGTCCTCGACAGGCTCGCCGGAAACCGGTTCGTCTCGTGGCTCAGTGTCGCTTCAGGACGCTCCTTCCTCGCAGGTGACGGTCAGTCTGCCTCACTCACCGTCGGCCGGCTGGATCGAGAACCAGCGTGCGCGCCTTGATCATGTGCGGCGTGCGTTCGCGGGCTGTCTGTCCCGGGCGGTGTTCGAGGGACGCTGCCAGGTGGCGACATTCTCCGAACACCGGGCTCAGGGCAGTCCTCAGCCGACGGCTTGCTGTTTGGTTTCCCCATCCCGTCCTTCTGACTGTCAGTATGTTTAGAGGGCGCAGCCAAAGGGGCAGACTTCCATCGCAGCGTCGGTTCATGGTGCGTCCAAATCCAGCGCCGCAGAGGCCCATTCCAGGGTGGACGGTGGCACAAGTCCGGCCTGCGTATTGAACTCCCACGCTCCCCGCCCCTTGCCACCGGCTGCCCGGCTGTCGCACCCTTGACCTTCGGGTCAAGCGGCCGATCGAGTCGACTACCAGGGGTGCCCGGTTACCCGAGCGCACATCCTGCTTTCGACCGGACCACGGCTGTCCCGTTCTCTCAGCAGACTTCTTCCGCATACGCGACAGCAGCCAACGCGTCTTCCCTGGGTGAGGCCGGCCCGAACTGTGCACGCGACGCCACTGGCGTGTTCTTCGCCTTGGTGGGAGCCGGGTCGACCCATACGGCGAGCCCATACTCGATCATCAGCTGGCCTCGCCGCTCGTCCGAGAGACCATGCCACACCTCGGCCAGGGACCGCCCGGTGCGGTGCTCCTCCCAGTGTGGCTCGACCTGAGGCACCGTCTGAAGAACCTTGCGGCGCTCGACCAAACGGGCCATCCGCTCTCGATAGTCGTCCTCGTCGTCATCGAAGAGGCCCACATCCCGGTCGTCCCGGAGTCGTCTGATGGCAGCCCGAACATCGGACAGCTCGCGGGTCGCATCACTACCGGGGACCCATCGCCGTTCCACCTCGGGCAAGATGCCGTACACAACCGGGAACTGCTCTCGGGCCCAGTCCGCCACCAGCGCCGCCGGAACGTAGACCGTCGGAGTGTGTGCTGCAGTCTCGCGGCCTCTGCAGGTGAACGCGCGCAGCCCTGTCCCGGAGACCCATTGCTTGAGATTGCCGCCGCACACCGTGCACTTGAGGACACCGGACAGCCAGTGCGAGGCAGCCGGCGCCTTGCGCGGGCCCTGCTCCATCTCGGCCAGGCATGTCTGCAGGGTGTCCCATTCGTCACGGCTGAAGACCGGGTCCCAGACGAGCACGGAATGCCCGTCGTCGTCTGCCTGCACTCTTCCGCCCGGGAGCGGCCGATAGCCGAGCATGGTGGGTGACGCGAGGATCCGCTTGAGCGAGACCCCTCGCCACTGCGCAGCCTCAGCCTTCGCCAATCCCTTGAGCACCGCGCCGCGCTGTCGACTCGTCGGTTCCTTGCGGTCGTTCAGGCGTCGAGCGCACTCCGCCATGGTCGCCCCTTCGAGCACCCAGAGCAGCACCTCCCGAAGGACCCCGACTGCGTGGTGATCCCGCACCAGCACCCGGCCCTTGCCATTTTGGTGGTCAGCCACGGTCAGGCCGTACGGGATGCGCCCGCCGTGGAAGCGGTTCTCCTCCTTGGCCTTCCGCATGGAGTCGGCAACCCGGGCCTTGATCATCTCGCGTTCCAACTCAGCGAAGACCGCGATCATCTGGGCCATCGCCCGGCCTGTCGGGCCCGTCATATCGATGGGCTCGGTCGCCGACACCAGCGCGATGCCGTACTTGTCCAGCTCCTTGACGATCTCGGCGAAGCCAAGGAAGGAACGGGCGATCCGGTCGATCTTCCAGACCATCACCGCATCCATCCCCGAGAGCTGCTGGAGCAACTCCTTCATCGCAGGGCGGTCCATCGGCGGGAGAGCCCCGGAGACCCCCTCGTCGACAAAGGTGCCGACCACCCGCCCACCGCGGCGCTTCACCTCCGCCCGGGCGGCCTCGTCCTGACGCTCGATCGACGTACTCGCCTCGGTGGCCCGCGAGAGCCGCTCGTACAACCCGTACCTGTCCAACGTTCGAACCCCCAGGCTCACGTGACCGTCAATCAGTATTCTACGTGAGGTCGTACGCGGGCTTGAGGTCGTTCCAGAAGCGCATGAAAGGGGCTCTCCGACTGGGAGCCGGTACACCTCGGATGCGAAGGCGGCTCGGCCGCAGGGCGCACTCGGGCGTCCCGCACCCAACCGTCAATACTTGCCGATACCCAGGTCGAAAGCCAGTTCACACGCGAACGCTGAAGATCCACACAACAGAGATCACCGATTCAACGTCCTGCTTCGTAGGAACCTACAAATGCCGGTCCCCTCACCCGTCCCCGTCGCGCCCCGATTGCGTAGTCGAACCGCGTATTTCTACCGATGCCGCCATGCCACCGACCTGGGCACAGTTCAGCTGGCAACAGGAATGAACGCGGAGAGGCAACAACGAGGCGATGACTGCGCCAAACGACCCGAGCAACCCGAATGACCAGCAACTGGCCGGCGATGACCGGCAGTTCACACAGAACGGCCCTCCCGGCTACTTCCCGCCCGCGAAGCCCAAGCGCAATCCGTTCCGGATCGCGTACTTCTCCGCCCTGGGTGCGATATTCGTCGTCGCGATCGGCGTCGTCGCCTTCGGCCTGCTGAGCGGCAACCTGAAGAGCACCGCCGCGCAGGTCGACGACAACGGCAACGTCACCAAGAGCGGCGGACTCGACATGGGCAGTCTGACCACCGGCCAGTGCTTCGACGAGCCGAGCACCGGCGACCAGAACCAGGTGGGCGGCGTCGAGGCCATCCCGTGCGCCCAGCCGCACGACGCCCAGGTGATCGGCTTCTCCACGCTCACCGACGACTCGTACGACGAGGCGACGGTCAAGAGCGAAGCCTCCGATGCCTGCCAGAAGACGTCCAACGGCCCGACCGTCGACCAGACCAAGCTCGGCAGCACCGCGAACGTCATCGACTTCATCCCCACCGCGCAGTCCTGGGCGAACCTCGACCGCCGGGTCACCTGCGCCGTGGACAACGGCACCGCAACCAAGCTCACCGGGTCGGTGCTGAAGTGACCAGGCGCAGCGAAACCGAACTCGGCCCCACGGTGGCGCGCTTTCGGGGCGTCCTCGCCCCCGGGGGGTACCTGTCGTACCTCGCCGCCCTCGCACTGATCGCGGGGGTGGTCGGAATCGGCAAGGGGATGGTCCTCAACGGGCTGTACGGCCTGGCGGTGGGCGTCCTGGCCGGGTCGCCGACCGTGCTCGGCTGGCGGCAGGAGGTGGCCGTCCACCAGCAGGGCTTCGTCTGGCGGCGGCTGACCGGGACCCGGACCGTCCTGCACGCCGAGATCCAGGGCGTGCGACGGATCAGTGTCCGCGGCTCCATGCGCGGCAACTACGAGGTGGTGGCGGTGACGCTGCCCGGGGGGCGGGAGGTCTTCATCGGGCGGATCGAGGACCCGCAGCGGCTCGCGCTGCTGCTGTCCGGCGCGGAGCCGGCTCCGATGTCGGCCTGGCAGCCGCCGGCCCCGACAGTGCAAGGGGGAACCCAGTGATCGCCGTTCTGATCGTTCCGCTGGTCGGCCTGCTGATCGGCGGGTTCGTCCTGGTCAGGGGCACCCTGCTGACGCGTGGGAGCAGCCGCACGTACGCCCGGTACCAGGCGGGACAGCTGGCCTGGCTGCTCGGGCTCGACCTCGTCGAGGGCGACCCGGCGACGAACCTGGCCGTCCGGATCGCCAACCCCGAGATGCGGCGCGGCCACTCGCCGGCCCAGCCGCTGCACGTGCAGGTTCGGCTGAGCGGCTCGCCGCACGGCGTGCCGGTGGAGCTGCACTACGAGTACCGGGAGCAGACGACCCGGGGCCTCGGGTCGGTCACCCGGGACGAGCAGTTCGGCTGCCGGCTGAGCGTCCTGACCGGTCAGCCGTTCCCGCCGTTCGAGGTGACCTCCCGAAAGGTGCCGCACGGCACCATCGACCGGCTCCTGGGACTGCCCGCAGTGGCCACCGGGCGGCCCGGGATCGACGCGGCCTACCTCGTCACCACCTCTGCACCGGCCATGGCGGAGCTGCTCGGCGAACTGCTGGAGGGCTTCGCGCCGCTCGCCGCCTCCGGCGTGCACCTGGTCGGCGACGGGCAGCGCGTGGCGTTCGTGATGCGGCGGCAGGGATTCCCGCATCTGCGCATCTCGCTCGACCACGCGGTCACCCTGCGGGACCAACTCACCGTCCTCGCACGGCGAGTCGGCGGCTGACCGACGACGACCGCCTCACCTCGCGCCAGGCGCCTCGCTCAGCAGGGCGCGGGTGAGGCTCGCCCGGTTGGAGACACCGAGTTTGCGGTAGATCCGGCCGAGGTGGCTGTCGACCGTCCGCACGCTGAGGAACAGCGTGCCGGCGATCTCACCGCTGGTCAGGCCGGTGCCGGCCAGCCGGGCGATCTGCTGTTCCCGCCCGGTGAGCACGGCCTGCCCCACACCGCCCTGCGCGGTGTGCGCGGCGAGCCGACCGCGCTGGTGGGCGACCTCGTCGGCCAGCCGGGCCGAGCCGCACTGCTGGGCCAGCACCGCCGCCCGGTCCAGCCAGCCGCCCACCCCCTCGGTCCGCCCCACGTCCAGCGCGAGCGCGGCCACCGCGAGCAGTGTGCGGCACACCTCGACGCGCTCACCGCCGGCGGTGAAGTCCGCGATCGCCGCCCGGGCGCTGACCACCGCCCGGTCGAGGTCCCCGCGCATCGCGTGGGCCCGCATCCGCGCGCGCCCGGCGAAGCCGCGCCGACTGGCGGAGGGAAGCTCAGCGACGGCGCTCTCGGCGCGTTGCGCCCAGTGCTCGACCAGCACCGGATCGCCCTCGGCCAGCGCGCTCTGCGCCAGCAGCTCGCAGCAGCGCGGTTGGCGCCAGACGGGGATCCGGGGCAGGTCGGGTCCGCCTGCGGCGTCCAGCAGCAGCTGGCCGGCCCGGGTCGGCTCGCCGGTGAGCAGCACGAGTTCGGCGTGGAAGCAGCGGACGTTGATGGCCCAAGCGGTCGGTTGACCGTCGGCGAGCGCCGCGGCGCGATCGGCCAGCGCGAGCACCTCGGGCAGGTCGGCGGAGCCGTTCAGCCAGAGCAGCGCCTCGGAGCGGAGCATCGCCAGGATTGCCTGGACCGCGGGGTTTCCGTCGAACTCGGCGTGCCGGGCGGCTTCGTCGAGCGTGGCCAGCGCGCGGAGCAGGTTCCCGCAGCGCAGTTGGCTGTTGGTCAGCGCCATCAGGAGCGAGGGCCGGATGTAGGTCTGCCCGGTGCGCCGGGACAGCGCCGCGCCACGGGTGAGATGGCGTTCGGCGGCGGTCAGGCGTCCCAGGATCCCTTCGGCCATGCCCACTTGGAACAGGGCCTCCAGGTTGGTCAGCAGGACGGCGTCGGAGGTGGCGTCGATGATTTCGGCCGCGCCGTCCGCCGCGCGCTCGGCCGCGGCCAGGTCCGCGGTGAAGAGGTGGGCCAGCGACATCTGGGCCAGGGCCTTGGCCTCGCCGACCCGGTCGTGGTTCCGGCGCGCGATCGCGGCGGCCGTCCCGGCGTGCCGGCGGCAGCTCTCGTAGTCCCGCAGGTCGTACGCGTGTTCGGCCAGCTCGGAGTGCAGGGCGGCGGCCGTCGCGCAGTCGCTGCCGACCAGTGCCGCGAGCCCGGCGCGAGCCACGGCGCCGGCTTCGCTCCAGCGGCCGAGCCGCCGTGCGGCGCGGCTCGCGTCGGCCAGTGCGGTGGGGTCCGCGTTCTCCTGCGGGGGCCGGCCGGGCACGGTCGGGCGCAGCGCGTCGAGCAGGGCCCGGCTCTCAGCGGCGTCCCCGGTCAGCAGCCGGGTCCGTGCGAGGAGCACCCGCGCTTCGTGCCAGTGCTCCTCGTCCTCCTGGAGCAGCGACAGCGCGGCCTCCAGATACTCGGCCGACGTCGCGGGAGACGCGTGCAGGGCGTCGCGCGCGGCGGCGATCAGGGTCGTGACGTGTTCCGGCACGTCGGGGTCGGCGGCCCGCGCCACGTGGTGGGCCCGCCGGGCGATCGGTGCCGCCCGCTTGGCGAGCGCGGCCGCAACCGCGCGGTGCAGCGTCAGCCGCCGACTGGGTTCGAGGCGCTGGTAGACGACCTCGCCCACCGCCCGGTGACGCAGCACCAGCTGCGACGCGGGTTCGGCCGGCCGCACCAGGTCGAGGGCGGTGAGCGCGTCCAGCACCCGCATGGTCTCGGCCGTCTCCAGCCCCGCGACCGCGGCGAGCAGCTCCGGGTGGAACGGCTCACCGAGCACCGCTGCGGCCTGGACCGCGGCGAGCGCGGTGTCGTCGAGGGCGGCCAACTCGCCGAGGATCGCCGTGCCGGCCTCGGCGATCGCCTCGCCGTCGGCGGCCAGGATCCTGAGGTACTGCGGGTTGCCCAGGCCCTCCCGGTGGATCTCCTCCAAGTCGGCCGGCTCGCCCAGCAGTTCCCCGGCCTGCGCCCGGGAGAGCGCGCCGAGCTTCCAGACCTCCAGCAGGCCCGCGGACGTCGCCCGGGACAGCACGGCGGCGAGCGCGGGCGAGAGCTGGCGCTGTCGGTAGGCCAGCAGGCAGAGCAGCGGACCGGTGGTCGACGCGTGGAGCAACCGCTCCAGGCCCGGGATCTGATCGGCCGCCAGATGGTGCAGGTCGTCCAGGACCACCACGGCGGCGGTGCCCTGCGCCACCTGCTGTCGCACATCGCAGTTGTCGTCCAGCAGCGGCCGGAATCCGGGGAGCGTGCCCGCGATCTCGTACTGCCCCTGGGACGCGGCCACCCGGACCCCGATCGCCCTGGCCTGCGCGGCGGCCGTGAACATCAGCGCGCTCTTGCCGATGCCCGGCTCCCCGACCAGCGCGATCGCCCGTCCGCCCGCCGGCTTCAGGCTGTCCAGCACCGCCAGCAGCGCCTCGATCTCCCGCGCCCGCCCGAACAACTGACGCCCTCCGGCAGCAACCCCACGCGCGGGCGAGCCCCTGAGGAGTGGGCCGCCATCCCGTATTTCGTCCGACATGAGCGGCACAGTAGTCGCCCCGGACGACAGTTGCGGCCTGGCCGAACACGGTCAGGATGCCGGATCGCCCCACCCTCACGGTCCACTTCGAGTCCGCCCATCGGCAGCTTCGCCCAGCTCCGCCGCGCCACTCCAGTGATCGCGCCACCGGCGACGGGCGCCCGGAATAGTTGAATGATGAACGATGTTCTGTCGTGCAGGTGCCAAGAGACACCGCCCGGGCCTCGCGAGAGAACCCGGACCGCCGGAAAGGACCCGACTTGAACGCCACCGCGAACCGACCGCAGATCGACGTCCGCCACGCCGGGGAGCGTCTCGCCACGAAGATCGACTGGCTGGACTCCAAGCACTCCTTCTCCTTCGGCGGACACTACGACCCCGCCAACACCCACCACGGACTGCTGCTCGTCAACAACGACGACATCGTCAAGCCCGGCAGCGGCTTCGAGACCCACCCGCACCGCGACATGGAGATCGTCACCTGGGTGATGCAGGGCTCCCTGGTCCACCAGGACTCCACCGGCCACTCCGGGGTGATCTATCCGGGACTCGCCCAGCGCATGAGCGCCGGCACCGGCATCCTGCACTCCGAGAAGAACGACTCCTGGAGGCTGAGCGGAGCCGACACCCACACCGACCCCGTCCACTTCGTCCAGATGTGGGTCATCCCCGACGAGCGCGGCATCACTCCGGGCTACGAACAGCTCGAAATCGACAACGCGCTGCTGTCCGGCGGCCTGATCCCGGTCGCCTCCGGGATGGACAAGCACGACGGCGCGTCCGCCATCCGCATCAAGAACCGCCACGCGGCGCTCCACGTGGCCCGCCTACAGCCCGGCCAGAGCGTCGACCTGCCCGACGCCCCCTTCCTGCACCTGTTCGTCGCCCGCGGCAGCGTCGCCCTGGAGGGCGTCGGCCCGCTGGCCACCGGCGACGCAGTGCGCTTCACCGCCATCGGCGGGCAGCAGGTCACCGCGGTCGAGCCTGCGGAAATCCTGGTCTGGGAGATGCACGCCACCATCGCCCACTGACCCGCCAGTGCCACCGGTACCGGCAGTGTTCACGGCTGCTCCGGTGGGCTGTCGGGCCTGACGGGGTTGATCGGGAGGCGGACCTGGAAGCAGGTGTCGCCCGGCACAGATGTGAGCCGCAGGTCGCCGCCATGGCGGTTGACGATGATGCGCCAGGAGATGTCCAGGCCGAGCCCGGTGCCTTCGCCGACCGGTTTGGTGGTGAAGAACGGGTCGAAGACGCGGTCGCGCACCTCGGGGGGCACGCCGGGGCCGGTGTCGCGGAACTCGACCAGCACGTGGTCGCCGTCCTGTGCGGTGCGAACGGTGAGGGTCCCGCCGGAGCCGCTGCTGCGCATGGCCCACACCGCGTTGTCGATCAGGTTCGTCCACACCTGGTTCAGCTCGGCGGGGTATCCGGGGATGCGGGGCAGGGCAGCGTCGTAGTCGCGCACGACCGTGATGTCCGGGCCGATCTGCGCGGCGAGCATCATCAGCGTGCTGTCCAGCAGCTCGTGTACGTCGGCGTTCTGGTACGGGGCCCGGTCCAGCTGCGTGTACTGCTTCGCCGCGCCGACGAGTGCGGAGATGCGGTGGGTGGCGTCGTCGATCTCGTTCAGCAGCAGTTCGGCCTCAACCGTGCAGCTCAGCCAGTTCAGGGCCCTGCCGAGGATGCCCTCGGGCAGGGTTGCGGCGATCCGGTTGAGCCAGTCGGTGCCCAGGTTCGCCTGCACGAGGACCGGCGCCATCTGCCAACCGTCCTCGATGCCGTGCTCGTGCAGCCAGTCGCCGAGCTCGTCCTCGCGGTCCGCGGCCTGCATCGGGCTGAGCGGCTGGGATCGGCCCATCTGGCCGACGGTCATGTCCACCAGCGCGCTCAGCTGGGCCAGGTCGTCGCCTCGGTGCGGTTCGGCCGCGAGTTCGCCGAACCCGCGGCGTACCGCGACGATGCGTTCCCGCAGTGCGGCGGCGGCACGCACGGCGGCGGCAGCAGGGTTGTTGAGCTCGTGGGTGAGCCCGGCGGTCGCCGATCCGAGCGCCAACAGCCGCTCCCTCTGGCCGACCGCCTCCTGGGTGCTCTTGAACCCGAAGAACAGGCCCTCCAGCAGGTGGACGGCCATGGGGAACCAGCTGCGCATGATCTGTGCGAATGCGTCCGCGGGCAGCACGAAGAACCGGGACCGCTCGGTCACCCGCATCGAGTTGTTGTACACCTGGGGCACCTGGTCGCCGAGGTACGCCTGGAAAGCCCCGGCATAGACGCCGGGCGCGGACGTGCGGCCGAAGTCCACCTCCTGCCCGCCGACAGTGCGCGAGAGGATCACGGTTCCCTGGAACAGGACGTACAGGTTCGCGGCCGGATCGCCTTCCCGGTACACCGGCCCCGGGTCGAACCACTCCACGTGACCGTCGCGGCACAGCCGCGCCAACTGGTCGGACCCCAGCTTCTCGAACAGGAACAGCGAACGCAGCTCGTCCTCCTTGCACCGAACCGGGCCGCCGGTCATGACTGCTCCAGGTAGCGGTGCACGAGCATGACGGCCATGGCACCCTCGCCGACGGCGGAGGCGACCCGTTTGGCCGACTCGGCCCGTGCGTCCCCCGCCACGAAGACTCCGGGAACGTTCGTCTCCAGGTGGTACGGCGGCCGGTCCAGGACCCACCCGGACGGCGGACGCCCGTCAGCCGTCAGGTCGGGGCCGGTGGGGAGGAAGCCGTGCGAGTCCCTGGTCACCGTGCCGTCCAGCCAGTCGGTCATGGGGGCCGCGCCGATGAACACGAACATCCACTGCGCGTCGACTTCTTCGGTCTCCCCCGTCACGGTGTTGCGCAGGGTCAGCCCCTCCAGATGCTCCTCACCGTGGACTGCCGCCACGACCACGTCGGTGCGTACCGAGATCGTGGGGGCGTCCTCGACGCGCTGCAGCAGATAGTGCGACATGGAGGCCGACAGCGACGAGCCGCGCACCAGCAGGGTGACCGACTTGGCGCCCCGTGCCAGGAACGTCGCGGCCTGGCCCGCGGAGTTCGCTCCGCCGACGATGTACACGTCGTGGTCTCGGCAGTCGGAGGCCTCCGTCAGCGCCGAGCCGTAGTACAGACCGCGCCCGGTCATCTCGGCCGCTCCCGGCACGTCCAGTTGCCGGTAGGACACGCCGGTCGCGAGGATCACGCAGTGCGCCGAGACGGTGGAGCCGTCCGAGAACCGCAGTGTGCGGGCGGCGCCGTTCGCCTCCAGGGCCGTGACCTCGCGCGCCGTCAACATTTCGGCGCCGAACTTCGCCGCCTGCCGGCGTGCCCGATCCGTGAGCTGCGCGCCGGATACGCCGTCGGGAAAACCGAGGTAGTTCTCGATCCGTGAGCTCTGGCCCGCCTGGCCTCCGGTCGCCGAGCGCTCGACCAGGACCGTCCGCAGCCCTTCCGAGGCTCCGTACACGGCCGCGCCCAAGCCCGCGGGCCCGCCGCCGACGATGACGAGGTCGTAGAAGTCGGCCGCCGGTGTCGTCGAAAGACCCACCCGTGTGGCCAGCTCCCGCTCCTGCGGCTCGACGAGCGTCGCACCGTCCGGAGTAACCACAAGTGGCAGCCGGAGCCCGTCCTGCCCCGCGGCGGAGAGCAGCCTCCGGCCCTCCGGCTCATCCGAGTTGTACCAGCGGTAGGGCACCTGGTTGCGGGCCAGGAACTCCCGGATCCGCGAGGACTGCGCCGACCAGCGGTGCCCGACGACCTTGATGGTGCCCGCCGTCCGGCCGTCGGTGACCCGCCAGGACTCCAGCAGATCGTCCACCACGGGGTAGAGCTTCTCCTCCGGCGGCTCCCACGGCTTGAGCAGGTAGTGGTCGAGGTCGACGACGTTGATGGCATCGATCGCCGCATCGGTGTCGGCGTAGGCGGTCAGCAGCACACGCCGCGCGCCGGGGAAGAGGTCGAGGGCCTGCTCCAGGAACTCGATGCCGTCCATCTGCGGCATGCGGTAGTCGGCCAGGATCATCGCGACCGGGGAGCCGCGCAGCTTCAGCTCGCGAAGGGCGTCGAGCGCCGACGCACCCGACTCGGCGCGCATGACGCGGTACGCGTCACCGTAGCGGCGGCGCAGGTCGCGAGCGACAGCCCGGGACACCGCGGGATCGTCGTCCACGGTCAAGATCACGGTCCGTGCCGCGTCGGTGGTCTCCGCCATGGTTCACCGCCCAGACTGTCGCGGGGCCGGAGAGGCAACAGCCCTTCCAGTGTGCTCGCCGACACGCGGAACGGCCCGACTTGCCGTGGGCAGAACGTGGGCGTGGTCAACGACCACATCCACCGGTGCATCCGGGCCGTCGACTACCACGCCACGGCCCGGAGCCGCTGAAGACCGGTATCCGCGGCCGCTGGGCGGCTACGCGACCGGGCGAACGGCTGCGCGGCGGGATGGGGGTGGGCCAGGATCTGGGGTATGACCTGGACTCTGAGCGATTCGGCAGCCGAGTGCAGTGCGGCTGCTGGGGCCGTGCTGGCGGCGTATCCGGCGCGGAACACGGTGCTGCTGACGGTCCTGGAGCAGCTTGGTGCGGGTCAGGAAGCCGGGGCGGCACGCTTCGGGTGGTGGCGGGCGCGTGAGGGTGGGGCGGTGCGGGCGGGGTTCGCGCTGACGGGCGCGGGCGCTGTTCGGCTGGGGCGGATGCCGCGGGCAGCGGCGGTCGAGCTGGCGGGCGTGTTGGCGGGCGAGGGGCTGCGGGTGGTGGCCGGAGCGGCGCCGGCTGCCGAGGCGTTCGCCGGCGCCTGGGCCGAGGCCACCGGCGGCACGGCCCGCACGCAGCAGCGCATGCGCCTCTACCAGCTGGGCACGTTGGCGCCGCCGACGGTCGGCGGCGGGTTCCGGCCGGCAGCGGCGGCCGAGCGGGAGCTGTTGGCCGACTGGTACACGGAGTCGGACGAGGAGGAGGGGGAGGAGCAAGTCGACCTGGGAATCGCAGCAGGCACCCTGCACGTCTGGGAGGACGGCGGCCGCCCGACCGCGATGGTCGCGACCTCGTCCATGGCGGCGGGCATGGCGTGGATCGCGTCGGTCTTCACCCCGCCGCAGCTGCGCGGGCGCGGCTACGGCAGCGCCGTCACGGCCGCCGCGTCGGCCGCCGCGCTGGCCGGGGGCGCGGCCGGGGTGCTGCTCTTCACCGATCCCGCCAACGCCACCAGCAACTCGATCTACCGGAAGATCGGCTACCGGCCGGTCGAGGACCAGGTGGTCCTGTCGCTGTCGGCCATCCTGCGCCAGACGGAGTCCACACAGCTGGTGGCGTTGCGCCCGAAGTAGTCGGTGTACCGGGTGTCGACCGCGTATGCGCCCGGGTGCGCGGCGGCGAAGGCGGCCAGCTCGGGTGCCTTGTCCGCGCTGTCCTCCACCATGAGGTAGTCCCCCGGTTCGAGCAGGCCGTGGACGTACTCCAGCACCTCCCGGACGGCCACGTGCGCGTCCTCCACCACCAGCCGGGGACCGTGCGCCAGGGCGTCCGCCGGCAGCGCCCCGGCGAGGTCGCGGGCGTCGCCGCGGACGAACCGCACCTCGGGATGGGCCGCCGCGACCGGCTCGACGTCGAGCGAGGTGATCCGGCACGGGAACCCGAACAGCTCGGCCAGGTCCGCCATCCACAGCGCACTGGCGCCGTTGCCCGATCCGATCTCCAGGACGGCGGCGGGCTGAAGCTCGGCCAGCAGCATGGGGATCAGGGTGAAGTCGAAGACGCTCTTGAACAGCGCCCGCCCCTGCCACTCCAGCGGCCGGGAGGTCCCCTGGCTCATCAGCATCACCGAATCGGAGATCTCGCTGCGGCGGCGCGGGTGCAGCCCCTGCGCGTCGACGCTCGCGCGCACCTCCCACGGGACGAACCGGCCCTGCGCGCGGGCCGCGGCGTGCCTGCGCAGGCGGGCGCGCCAGAGCGGATGCGGATCCTGCTCCTCATCGACGACCGAGCGGTCGTAGTAGGTGTGGATGCCGCCCTGCTCGCGCTCAACGCGCCGTCGGGTCTGCTCCAAGTAGGCTTCGTCATAAGCACCGTAGGCATCGTAGGCGTCGCAGACGTCGTCAGTGGTCATCGAGGCTCCAGTCCAGAGTGAGCGGCGCGCTCGCCGGGTACCGCGCTTCCCGCTGGGCGAGGAAGCGGCTCAGCAGCTGCGGATCGTCCCACCGGGCCAGTACCTGCGCACGCAGCCGGGCCAGGTACGCGGCCTGCTCGGACGCGTCGGCGAAGCGCGGCAGTTCGCCCTGCATGCCGGGGCTCTCCCGCAGCTCGCGCGCCACCCAGTCGACCAGGTCCGCCCCGCGCACCGAGGCGACCGAGCCGGTCAGGTGCAGTGAGGGGGCCGACCCCGCGGTCTGCGGGGCGTGCCAGAAACCGCGCGGCAGATAGAGCAGGTCGCCGGCGGTCAGCACGAGGTCGTCGACCGGCGTCAGGGCGTCGGCCGTCATGCCGAGTTCCTCCGCGTAGCCCAGCGGCTCGGGGGTCGGTGCGAAGATCTGCCAGCGCTTCTCGCCGGCCAGCTGGTGGACGAACACGTCGTGGTCGTCGCGGTGCACCCCGAAGCCCTGGACGGGGCGCCAGGAGGCGTACAGGTTGAACTCGAAGTCGGCGCCCAGTACTTGCTCGTACCCGCACGCCAACGTCCGCAGCGGCGGGTGGAGTTCGTCCACATAGCGGAGCGCCAGGGTGTGCCCGTCACGCAGTGCGGAGGTGAACCGGTCCGGGTCGATGTGGGTCCGGCTGCGGTCGCGCCGGGGCGGGGCCGAGCGGAGATAGGCGTGCTCGGGCAGCGGCTTCTTCTGCTGGACGAGCCGCAGTTGGGGGCTGCGCAGGGTGTGGGAGGACAGGATGTCCTGGAGGACCCCCCAGTCGAAGTACCCGGCGAACCGCTCGGGTTCGCCGCGGAACAGGCGGTGCTCCTTTCCGTGGCTGCGGACCAGAAAGTCCGTGCCGAACACATCGGACAGCAGTGCTTCCATTCGACTCCCCCTCGTGTGCGCGGCGCTCAGCCGAGCGGGCCCGTGAAGTCGGCGTCGACGTAGTGGAGTAGGCACACGGTGACCTGGCGGTCCTCCGCGAGCGCGTCGCGCCAGTGGTCCTGGTCCGTGCCGCTGTACATCACCGCGTCGCCGACGCCCAGCTGGATCGGCAGCCCGCCGTCCGGTCCCTCGACGTAGAACGGCCAGGCGTCGGCGCGGGGGCCCTCCGGGTCGGCGTCGACGCAGAACGACACGTTCGTCCGGCACTGCGGGCGGTCCCGATGGCGCTGCAGAACGGCGCCGGGGCGGTAGGCCATCACCCAGGTGTAGGACGGTCTGACCGCGCGACCGGTCCACCCGGCGACGGTGGCGGTCAGTTGGTGCTGGAGGAAGAGCGTGAGGCTGTCGCAGTACACACCGTCGCGCCGGTCGACCACCTGCTCCTGGTCGGGGCGGAAGTAGCCCTCCGCACGCAGGCGGCGGAAGTGCCGCCGCAGCGCCGCCAGGAAGAGCGGGCTGAAGAGGTCCCGCAGCACCCCGACGCGCTGCCCGCCGGAGCCTGCGGTCCCCACGGCCTCCACCGCCCCGGGTGCCGGAGCCGTCCGGTCCGAGCGCGGGAGCAGCACGCCGGCCAGCTGGAGCGGTCGCAGGCTCCCGGGCGGCAGGATCCGCGGGTCGGCGCCCTCGACCGCCACCCGGCGCAGCTCCGGTCCCCAGGTTCCGCCGCACCACAGCGGTGCCAGCGTCCCCCGGCGGGGATCCTCGACCCAGACGATCGGCCGCTCGGACGAGAACTCCCGCGGCCCGGGCCCGACCGGGCCGCCGTCGGCGCCGCCGAGCGCGACGCGCCCCACCAACTCCTCGGGCAGCTGCGGCTCCCACTGCACGCAGAGCCGCGGATTCAGCTCCAGCGCCTCGGCCGGCAGCACGGGCAGCGCGGCCGAGTGCTCGGACGGGAGGAGCCGCAGCAGCTCCTCGTCGACGTCGCAGCGGAAGCCCAGCTCCTCCTTGGCGGCGGGCAGGTCCTCGGGGCGCACCAGCAGGCCCAGCCGAGCCGCCGCCCGTCGCCGCTCGGCCTCATCCTGCGAAGAGCGCGCCGCCAGCAGCGGTTGGGCGAGGGCCAACTCGGCGGGCGTGCGCAGCCGTACCCGGCGCAGCGGCTCACCGCGTCGGCGGACCGTCAGATAGACCTCCAGCCCGACATGCCGGTTTTCCACGAGGTTCTCGTCCATGCCCGCTCCCCTCCCGAATAACCGTGCCGCGGTTCCCCGAGAGCGAAGCAAAGGTGATCGCCTCGGCACAAGGGTGCCGGCTAGATGCTTCGGTCAGATGCTTCGGTCGGGGGCTCCCGGCACCGAAATATCCACCACAGCATCTACCGAAATGTCTTGCTCCGACGGAATTCGATGTGTTCTGCTCCCCTCCGGAGACGTCCCGGTACCGTATTCTCCCGAAGTCCGAAGGGGACTCTTGTGAAGTTTCGCGCGCTCTCGCAGATCGTTCCTGATCCGGAGGCCTTTGTCTCGGCCCCGCCCGACCGCCCACAGGTCTGGTCGATGCCGCCGGGCCCGATTGTCGGCCTGCTCGGTCTCACTGATTTCGACCGGATGCTCCAGCAGGGAATTCCGGCGAGCGTGCTGCGGGTGGTCCGCGCCGGGGTGAACCTACCGGCCTCCGAATTCACCTGGGGAAGCCGGCCGATCGAGCGGCCTTTCGCCGACCATGTACGCCCGGGGGCGATCGGAAATCTCCTGCGGGACGGTTCGACGGTCGTCCTCGACGTGCTGCACCGATTCTGGGAACCGGTCGGTGACTTCTGCCGGCGGCTCTCCTACGAGGTGGGGCTGCCGGCGTCCGCGACCGGATTCGTGACGCCGGCGAACCACACCGGCTTCCCGTTCCACCACGACGAGGGGGGCAACCTGCTCGTCCAGACGGTCGGCAGCAAGACCTGGCGGCTGCGCGAGCCGCTGGCCGACCGCCCGCTCTCGCACGAGACCGCCCGGGCGAACAAGCCGACCGAGGCGCAGTGGGAGCGCATCTCCCAGCAGCCGCCCGCCCTGGAGGTGACGCTGCGGCCCGGTGACGTGCTGTGGATCCCGCGCGGCTGGCTGCACAGCGGGAGCGCGACCGACGAGCCGTCCGTCCACGTCGCCGTCGGTTTCGTGCCGATGCTGAGCCGGTACTGGCTGGCCGGGCAGCTGGTCGCCCGACTCGACGAGCGGCGGGCGGAGTTCGCCGGTCTGCGCGACGAGGTGCCGTGGGGCATGGCACAGCGGCCCGAGCTGCTCACCTCCGTCGTCGCGGACCTGATCAAGGAGCTCACCGCGATCCTGCCGCTGCTGGACTCCGGGGACGCGGCCGCCGACATCGCGAAGGAGATCCGCAAGACGTTCCTCGAACCGCCGCTGACGCCGGTGTCGGCGGCGCTGGCGGGCCCGGCGGACCCGGACACCGCGGTGGTCATGGTGACGGAGTCGCTCTTCGCCGTCGAGGGGACGGGCGACGGACGGGTGCGCCTGGTCCAGGCCGCGGGGGCGCTGACCGTCAGCGGTGCGGCGGCGCAATTCGTCCGGACCCGCTGGGAACGCGACGACCAGGAACCGTGGTGCGCCCGGGATCTGACCCCGGAGGTCGACGAGGCGACGGCGCTCGGCGTCGTCCAGGCTCTGCTGAAAGCGGGAATCGTGCGCCGGCTCGACCGGCTCTAGGGCCGGACAGGCCCTGGCAAGCGCGGCGGTCCATCCGGACGGCGCGAATGACCGCGCCGTCCGGATGGACCGTGGAAATCCGGAGGTTCCGGATCGATTAGTTGAGAATCCGGGGAATGGGCAGCGAGGCCCCGGAAACGTCGTCCAGCTCCTCTTCGAAGATGACGACGTCGGCGCCCTGCTCCCGGTAGGAGTCGGTCGCGCCGGTGATCTGGAAGTCGTTCTCGGTGGACATGGTCAGGTCCTTTCTTCGATCTGCGGACAAGAGGTGGTGCCCGACCATGGAGCCAGTGGACCGAGGCCGGTGTCAATGGCCGGGCTGAGTGTCGACGGTGAGGATTTCGGTCCCCGCAGCATTCGCGGTACCCCCGGTCGGCCAGGTCCGGGGCCGCACCCCAGCGGGCTCCACCCCCCTTCGATAGCACATCCGAGTCGGCGACAGAAGAGCGCCGAGCGGGAATTGCCCGAAGACGCACGGATCGCCTCGACCCGATCAGCGCGGGCCGTCGGGAGTTAGGGTGCGAAACCAGCCCCGCCGCTCCGGAGAGGGGTCTCGTGCGGACTCTGCGACCCGGGATGGGGGGACCTGTGGCATTCGACTCCGGTGTTCTCTTCGAACGCGAACAGCAGCTTCGGCAGATCGAGGAGGCATTCGACCGGGCCGCCGCCGGGTCCGGCGAACTCTGCGTGGTGGGCGGCGGCGCCGGCCTGGGCAAGAGCGGGCTGCTCGACGCGGCGGAGCTGAGCGCGGGCGGCCGCGGATTCCTGGTGCTGCGCGCCCGCGGCAGCCACGCGGAGCGCGAGCTGCACCTGGGGCTGCTGGGACGCCTCTTCGCCTCCGGCATCGGCCGGCTGGGCACCGGCGAGCGGCAACGGCTGCTCGCCGAGGTGCCCGCGCTCCAGGATCTGCTCGACGTGGCCCACCGGCCCGGCGCCGAGGACGTGTCGGAGCGGTCCCATGCCTTCCACGCCCTGCTGAGCCGCCTGATCCCGCCGGGCGCGGGGCGTCCGGTCCTGCTCGTGGTGGACGACGCGCACTGGGCGGACCCGTCCTCGCTGCGCTGGCTGGTCGCCCTCGCCGAGCGCGTCGACCAGCTCCCGGTGGTACTGCTGACGGCGGTCTGCGCCGGCGCGGGCAGTACCGACGCGGACCTGCTGGAGGACCTGCTCTTCAGCTGCTCGCGCGAACTGAAGCTCACCCCACTGGAGACCGGTTCGGCGGCCGCCGCCCTCGGCAGGGCGCTGGGCGCCGCACCCCATCCGGCGTTCACGGCGGCCGCGATGACCGCCACCGGAGGCAATCCGCTGCTGCTGACGGCCCTCGCCGCCAGGCTGGCGGAGCTGAGGACGGTGCCGGACGCCGAGGCGGCGCGGATCCTGCCGGACCTCGCCGTGGAGTCGCTGGCCCGCTCGGCGCACGTCCGCCTGCGCCGGGTCTCCCCCCACGCGCTGACGGTCCTGCACGCCCTCGCCGTCCTCGACACGGCGGCCACGGTCGAGCGGGTGGCCGCGATCACCGGGCTCGATCCGGACACCGTGCGGCAGATCTCCAGGAACACCGAGCGGCTGGCCCTGACCGTCCCGGCCCACCCGGCGGCGCCGCGCATCGCCCACCCGCTGCTGGCCACGGCCGTCCTGCAGGAGATCCCCACCGCCGAACTCCAGGCGCTGCACCGCCGGGCCGCCCGCCTGCTGCGGGCCGAGGGCGCCGACGACGCGGACGTCGCCGGGCACCTGCTGCACTGCGCAGCGCTGGCCGAACCGTGGGTGTCCCCGCTGCTGCTGGAGGTCGCCCGGCGGGCGCTGGCCGGGGGCGACGTCGAGACCTCGATCCACTGCCTGCGGCGCGCCCTGGCCGAACCGCTGGCGGACGGTCAGCGCGCGGGCGTGCTGGTCGAACTCGCCGAGGCGATCGCGCGCACCGACCCGCCCGGCGCCGCCCGCAGCCTCGCCGAAGCGGTACGGCTCGCGCCGGAGACCGCGGCGCGCGCCGCCGCGAGCAGCGGGCTGTCGGAGCTGCTGGCGCTGTGCGGGTACGGGGTCGGCGAACCCACCAGCCACACCGCCGCCAGCACGCTCGACTGGGCCACGACCGCCCTCGCCGCCCTGCACGACGGCTCGCCCGCCGACCTGGTCGCGGCCCGGGCCGAGCAGGCACTCACGTCCTCCCCGACCACGCCGGCCGAGGTCATCGCGCACCTGTACGCGGCCCGGGCTCTCTGCGGCCTGGGCCGGCTGGCCCAGGCACTGGCCCGCTGCGAGAGCGCGCTGGCCACCACCCGGCGCTGGCGGCACCGGCCGCTGCTGGCCTTCGCGCTGGCCACCCGCTCGCAGATCCACCACCGGGCCGGCCGGTTGCGCGAGGCCGCCGCCGACGGACGGGCCGGCCTGGAGCCGCTGGCCGACTGCGCGCCGGACCGCGCCACCGGCCTGTCCGCGCTGGCCCTGGCCGCCCTGGTCGGCGCCCTGGTCGACCTCGGCGAGTACGAGGCGGCCGACGCCGAACTCGAGCAGGCCGGCTGCGCCCGCAGCGCGCCGCCGGGCTACCCGGGGGCGCTGCTGCTCTTCGCCCGGGGCCGGCTCCGGACGGCCGCCGGGTACCCGAAGGACGGCGCGGCGGACCTGCTGGCCTGCGGCGACCGGCTCACCGCCTGCGGGGACGGCCCGCTGGCCGTCGCCGCCTGGCGCTCCGAACTCGCCCTGGCTCTCGCCGCGTTGGACCGGCCCGAGCTGGCTCAGCGGTATCTGGCCGAGGAGGTCGAGCTGGCCCGGTCCCAGCGCATCCCGGACCGCCTGGGCGGCGCGCTGCGCGCCCAGGCGGTGCTGGCGGGCCCCGGCGCACTGGCCGCCGCCGAGGAGTCGGTCGCCCAACTCCGCTCCTCGGAGGCGCGGTTCGAACTGGCGAGGGCGCTGGTCGAGCAGGGCCGGCTGCTGCGCCAGGCACAGCACCTGCGGCCCGCCCGGCAGGCCCTGCGCGGTGCGCTCGAACTGGCCCAGGAGTGCGGCTCCGGCGATCTCGTCGAGCAGGCCCGCTCCGAACTGGCCGCAGCCAACGGACGGTTGCGGCAGTCCCGACGCGGCGGGATCGACGGCCTGACCGGATCGCAGCTCAGGGTCGCGCGGTTGGCAGCCCAGGGCAGTACCAACCGGGAGATCGCCCAGGCGCTCTTCGTCGAGCTGCGCACCGTGGAACTCCATCTGACCAACACCTACCGCAAGCTCGGCATCGCAGGGCGGGACGAACTTCGGCCCGCTCTACGGGAGTCGGGGCCGACAGCCATCCAGAGGCCGGCATGAGCAGCGGCACGATCGGCGGCGCCGAGCACACCGTCGCGTTCCGGGCCGACGTGCGCCTGTACGCCCGGGAGGGTGGGCTGGTGGTCTTCCGCAGCCCGCGCTCCTACGTGCTGGAGGGCGTCTCCGCGGCGGTGCGGGCCGTGCTGGACCGGCTCGTCGAGCTGCCGGTCGCGCTGGACTCCGTCGAGGCGGCGGTGCCGCTCGCGGCGGACCGGCGCAACCTGGCACGGATCCTGGACCACCTCAGCCATCTCCTGGATCACCAACTCGGGATGGGCGAACGGGTCCTGGCCTGCATCGAGCCGCTGGCAGCGGTCCCGGTCGCGGGCTTTCCGGCGGCCGCGCCCGAAGGGGTGTTCCGGCTCTCCCGATTCGCCCTCTGCCGGTCCCTGGAGGACGAGTTCGTCCTGGAGGCCCCGCAGTCACCGGCTCGGGTGCGACTGCCCGACCGGGCCGCCTGCGCGCTGGTCGCCCGGCTGGCCCGGCCCGCCACCGCGGCGGAGCTCGTCAAGGCGACCGGCCTGGACGAGGCGGCCGTCGGCCGGCTCCTCGGCGCCCTGACCGGACTCGGGTTGGTGGTCCGGGCCTCGGACCCGGCCGGGAGCGAGCCGCCGGCCTTCGCCGAGGACGTCGACCCCGACCTGCGCCCGTGGGACTTCCACGACCGGCTCTTCCACGCCCGCAGCCGGCACGTCCGCCGCCCCGCCCTGCGCTTCCTGGACGAACTCCCCGCCCGCCCTGCCACCAAGGCGCCCGCCGCCGGGGAGCCGATCGCACTCTTCCGCCCCTCGCCGGCGGACGTCCTGCGCGCGGACCCGCCCTTCAGCAGCGTGCTGGAGTCCCGGCGCTCCCTGCTGCGCTACGGCGAACACGCTCTGACCGCCGAGCAGTTGGGCGAGTTCCTCTACCGGGTCGCCCGAATCCGCGCCCACTACGGCACGCGCCCGGGGAGCTACTACGACTGGGACACCCGTCCGCCGTTCGAGCGGACCTCGCGCCCGTACCCCAGCACGGACGCCGCGTACGAGCTGGAGCTCTACCTGACGGTCCGGCGCTGCCAGGACCTGCCGGCCGGCGTCTACCACTACGACCCGATGGCCCACGCCCTGCGCCTGCTGGACACCGCGCCGCGGGACCGGGCCGCACTGATCCGGCAGGTCGGCCGCGCGCACAAGGCCGAGCCGGACGTCCTGCTCCTGATCACCTCGCGGATCCAGCGGATCTCCTGGAGCGAGCAGTCGATCGCGTACGCCCTCACCCTCAAGCACGTCGGGGTGCTCTACCAGACCATGTACCTGGTGGCGACGGCGATGGGACTGGCACCGTGCGCGCTGAAGGACGCCGGCGAGCCGGAACTGACGGTCCGCCTGCTCGGCCTTGACGAGACGCAGGAGGTCCCCGTCGGCGACTTCGCGCTGGGGAGCGCGCCGGGCGGGTCACCCGCCGACGACGAGCGCCTCGCCGGCCCGAACTGGCAGCCGGTCAACGATCCGCAGTGGCCGACCGGCCACTGACACCTCGCACCGACGAAGAAGGGCAGGCGCAGCAGCATGGAAGAGCTCCCGTTGATCGCCTACACGGTCGCCGGAAAGGACGGGTCGACCCGGCAGCCACCGCTGCGGATCGTGCCGGCGCCCGCCCAGCGGGACTGGATCGCGGCCACCGACGAGGGCTTCGCCCGACGCTGCCTGCCGCTGGTGGTGGCGAACCAGAGCGAGTGGTGGATCCTCAACAACCGCCCGTTCACCGCGCAGTGGCTGGGCAACCGCGGCACGTCGAGCCTGAAGGTCGACTACGAGGACGGTCGGGAACCGGACGGGCCGGCGTTCAGCAACTTCGGACACGGGATCCTGACCTTCGAGATCCCCTTCCTCTTCCGCACCCCTCCCGGCTGGAACCTGCTCGTGCACGGCCCGACGAACCTGCCCAAGGACGGCGCCACGGCGCTCTCCGGCCTGATCGAGACGGACTGGTTCGGCTCGTTCTTCACCATGAACTGGCAGCTCACCCGCCCCCACCTCAAGGTGCACTTCGCCGCGGGGGAGCCGATCTGCGCACTCCTGCCGCAGCGGCGCGGCGAACCGAGCCGGTTCCGGCCCGAGTTGAGGCCGCTGACCGGCTCCCCCGCACAACCGGAGTACGACGCGTTCACCGAGAGCCGCGACCGCTTCGCCGAGGAGCGCCTGGTGCCCGGCACACCCGCCTTCGCGCAGAAGTGGCAGCGGCACTACCTCAGGGGCACCGACCAGGAGGGCAACCGCTTCGCGGAGCACCAGCGCCGGATCAAGCTCCACCCCTTCAGCGAATCAGCAGATTGACTTCCTCAACGGTCCAACAGCTCGATCAGCCGGCGCGCGAAGAGGTAGGCGTCGCCCGGCCAGCGGGCGGACAGGTAGGAACCGTCCAGCACGGTGAAGGCGCCGGTGTCGTCGTCCGCGGTGCCCCGGCGCGAGAGGGTGAGCGGGCCGCGCTCGAAGTCGCCCTCGCTCGCCAGCGCCGCCCGTACCTCGGTCTCCACGTAGGCGGGGTAGGTCCGGTAGTACCGGCCCAGCCGCCAGGCGGTGGCCAGGTAGGCGGAGCGCTCCATGTAGCCGGGCAGGCAGGTGGTGCGCCGGCCGTACAGCAGGCTGCGGCCGGTCGCCGG
Organism: Kitasatospora sp. MAA4; assembly: GCF_029893355.1. GTDB lineage: Bacteria > Actinomycetota > Actinomycetes > Streptomycetales > Streptomycetaceae > Kitasatospora. The sequence continues at coordinate 190,711 of NZ_JARZAI010000002.1, read as the reverse complement.
ATCCTGGGCCCGGGCCAGCACCAGCACGCCGTGGCAGATCGCGGCCACCGGTCGGCCGGCGGCCCAGAAGGCCGCCACCTTGGCCTGAAGCAGCTCCGAGCCCAGGTACTGGCGCATCGCGGGCGCGTGGCCGCCCGGCAGCACCAGGGCGTCGAAGTCGGTGGGGTCGAGGTCCGCCCAGGCGAGCGAGGCCCGGAACTCGGGCGCGGCGACCAGCTGCGCGTAGCAGTCCTTGGCCTCGGGCGCCGCGCCGAGCTTGCCGAGGACGACGCCGGTCAGCAGCCGCGGGTCGGCGGCCGGTACGGTGCCGGCGGTCTCGGTGGCGAGGACCACCTGGTGGCCGGCCTCGGTGAGCAGCCGCCAGGGCACCGCGACCTCGGTCACGTCGAAGTCCCGGTCGGGCAGGGGCATCAGGACTCTGGCCACGCGGTCACCTTCTCCTTGGCGGGACGGCCCGAGCGGGCCGGCAGCGCGTGCCGCGAGCCTACTCGCCGCAAACTGGAGGCCGCCGCCGGGATGCGCACGGGCCGCCGCAGGCGCACGCTCGAACCGGGGACTGCCGGACGGGCCGCCCCCTCCGGCGCCGGGCAGGTCCCGGTCGCATCGCTGACCGACCGAGTTGGGAGTTCTGGATGGCCGCCGACGCCTGGGAATCCTGGACCACGAAGAGCATCATCGCCGGCCCCGGCGGAGTCCTGACCGCGGAGGTCGGCGCCATCACCGGCGATCTGACCATCCACACCACCTGGACCGGCACCGAGGCCATCATCACCGTCCAGTACACCGACGCCCTCGACTGGTACACCGTCCACGGCAGCCCGGTCCCCGCCGCCGACGAGCACACCGCCCGGGAGATCCACCAGGCCATGGTGGTCGCCACCAAGGCACGCGGGGAGGCCCGGGCCCCCGAGGCGGGCGCCTAGACGCACCGACCCAGATCAGCAGATCCGCGGCAGCTGCTCGCCGAGCGGCAGGTCGACCACCCGGGTGCCGCCGAGGCCGGTGCGGGCCACCACCATGCCCGGGTGCTCCGGCACGGCCTCGCCGATCACCACCGCGCCCGCGCCCAGCGGGTGCGCGCGCATCGCCGCCAGGACGGCGTCCGCGTGCTCGCGCGGCACGAACGCGACCAGCTTGCCCTCGTTGGCCACGTACAGCGGGTCCAGGCCGAGGATCGCGCAGGCGTTGGCGACGGCCGGCGGGACCGGGACGGCGCGCTCCTGGACGGCCACGCCGACGCCGGCGGCCGCGGCGATCTCGTTGAGCGCGGCGGCCAGCCCGCCCCGGGTGGGGTCGCGCAGCACGTGCAGGTCGGGGGTGACCGCGAGCATCGCCTCCACCAGAGTGCCCAGCGGCGCGCAGTCGCTCTCGATCTCCACCCCGAACTCCAGGCCCTCCCGGACGCTCATGATCGCCACGCCGTGCACGCCGATCTCGCCGCTGACGATCACCACGTCTCCGGGGACCACCCGCTGCGGCCGCAGGTCGACGCCGTCCGGGATCAGTCCGATGCCGGCGGTGTTGATGTAGACGCCGTCGCCGTGGCCGGCCTCGACGACCTTGGTGTCGCCGGTCGCCACCTCGACACCCGCCGCCCGCGCGGCCGCGCCGAGCGCCTGCGAGACCCGGGCGAGCACCGACATCTCCACGCCCTCCTCCAGGATGAACCCGCAGGACAGGTAGGCGGCCCGGGCACCGCTCATGGCCAGGTCGTTGACGGTCCCGTTGACGGCGAGGTCGCCGATACTCCCGCCGGGGAAGAACAGCGGGCGCACCACGTAGGAGTCCGTGGAGAACGCCAGCCGGACGCCGCCGAGCGAGACGGACGCGGCGTCGCCCAACTGCGCCAGCACCGGGCCCCCGAAGGCGGGGGCGAACACGTGCTGGACCAGCTCGGCGGAGAGCGCCCCGCCGCCGCCGTGGCCCATCACCACGCGGGGCTGGTCGCGCAGCGGCGCCGGGCAGGTCCAGGAGCTGAAGTCCGGCGCGGCCGGGTCCACCGCCTGGAGCAGCTGCCGGGCCGCCGGGCTGAGGGTTCGGGCGCCGAACGGCAGGGGTGTGGTCTCAGACAACGGGGCTCGCCTCCTGGCGTGCGGGGGTGAGGTCGAGTCGGCGGTAGAGGTAGTAGGCGGCGCACGCGCCCTCGCTGGAGACCATGGTGGCGCCGAGCGGGTTGCGGGGGGTGCAGACGGTGCCGAAGGCCTCGCACTCGTGCGGCTTCAGCAGGCCCTGGAGCACCTCGCCGGCCCGGCAGGCGGCCGGTTCCCGGGTCTGGATGCCGGTCACCGAGAAGCGCTGCTCGGCGTCGAACTCGCGGTAGCGCTCGGACAGTCGCCAGCCGCTCTGCGGGATCACCCCGATCCCGCGCCACGCCCGGTCGGTGACCTCGAAGACGTCCGCGAGCATGGCCTGCGCCGCCGGGTTCCCCTCGGGGCGCACGGCACGCAGGTAGGCGTTCTCCACCGTGTGCTCGCCGCGCTCCAACTGCCGTACGGTGCGCCGCACTCCCTCCAGGATGTCGAGCGGCTCGAAGCCGGTCACCACGATCGGCACCCTGAACCGCTCGGCCAGCTCCGGGTACTCCCCCGTCCCCATCACGCTGCACACGTGCCCGGCGGCCAGGAAGCCCTGCACCCGGCAGCTCGGCGACTGCATGATGGCCTCGATCGCGGGCGGCACCCGGACGTGCGAGACCAGCAGGCTGAAGTTGCGGATGCCCAACTTGCGTGCCTGGTAGACCGTCATGGCGTTGGGCGGGGCGGTGGTCTCGAAGCCGATGCCGAAGAACACCACCTCGTGCTGCGGGTTCTGCTGGGCGATCCGCAGGGCGTCCAGCGGCGAGTAGACGACCCGCACGTCGCCGCCCTCGCTGCGGACCCGGAACAGGTCGCGGCCGGTCCCCGGGACCCGGAGCATGTCGCCGAAGGAGCAGAAGATCACCCCCGGACGGGACGCGATCTCCAGCGCCTTGTCGATCACCTCCAGTGGCGTCACACAGACCGGGCAGCCCGGTCCGTGGATCAACTCCACCAGATCGGGCAGCAGTTGGTCGATCCCGTGCCGGATGATGGTGTGCGTCTGGCCGCCGCAGACCTCCATCAGCGCCCACGGCCTGGTCACCGTGGCGTGGATGTCGTCGAGCAGCCGCCGGGCCAGCTCCGGATCCTGGAACTCGTCGATGTACTTCACTTCTCTGCCTCCTGGAAATCGCTCGGGAAGACGAATCCGCCTTCCCTGGCCGCCAGTTCCCAGGGATCACCGAACTCCTCCTGGAGCATCCCGAGGTCGGCGAAGAGCTCCAGGGTGTGCCTGGCCGACTCCTCGTCCAGGCGCTGCAACGCGAATCCGACGTGGACGATGGCGTACTCGCCGACCTTCAGGTCCGGCAGGTACTCCAGGCACACCTCCTTGACCACGCCGCCGAAGTCGACGTTGGCCATCCGGGTGCCGTCCCGTTCCTCGATGTCCAGCACTCTGCCGGGTACCGCCAAACACATGGGGTGTCTCCTTGCTGTGGGAAGTCGGGAGTCAGGAGTCGGTCAGCGACCGGGCCGCGACCATCAGCTGCCCCAGGGCCAGTCCGCCGTCGTTCGGCGGGACCAGCCGGTGGCGCAGGACGGTGAAGCCGTCCCGGGTCAGGTCCGCCGAACAGGCCGAGGAGAGCACGGTGTTGGCGAACACCCCGCCACTCAGCGCGACGGTGTCCAGGCCGGTCTCGGCGCGCGCGGCCGCGCAGAACCGGCGCACCAGGTCGGCCACCGCCGCGTGGAAGCGGGCCGCGATCAGAGCGCGGGCGGCACCCGCGCGCAGGTCGGCGACCACGGCCGCCAGCACCGGCGCCGGATCGGCGAGCAGCCGCCCCGACGGCCCCGGGCGCAGGTCGAAGGCGTAGCCGAGGCCGTCCACCACCGCGGCCAGTGCCGCCGCCTCCAACTCGATGGCGGCCTGCGCCTCATAGCCGGCCAGCTGGCAGACACCCGCCAGCGAGGAGACGGCGTCGAACAGCCGGCCCATGCTGGAGGTCGGCACGCAGTTCAGATCGCGCTCCAACTGGCGTTCCAGCAGCCTGAGTTCATCGGGCGGACAGGCCGCCACACAGGGCAGGTCGGGCGTCCAGGGCAGGCCCGCCGCGCGCAGGTGGGCCAGCGCCATCCGGTACGGGCGGTGCACGGCGGCGTCGCCACCGGGGAGCGGAACATAGGCCAACTGTCCGAAGCGGCGGTAGCCGTCGTAGTCGGCCAGCAGGATCTCGCCGCCCCAGACCGCGCCGTCCTCGCCGTATCCCGTCCCGTCGAAGGCGACCCCGATCACCGGGCGCCCGCCGTCCAGGCCGTGTTCGGCCATCGCCGAGGCGATATGCGCGTGGTGATGCTGGACCTTGGCCAACTGACGCTCACCGCGATGCCGTTCGGCCCAGCGGCCGGAGCGGTAGGCCGGGTGCCGGTCGGCGGCCAGCAGCGCCGGGCGCACCCCGGTGATCGACTCCAACTGCGCCTCGGCGCGCTCGAAGGCGTGCTGGGTGGCGAGGTCGTCCATGTCCCCGATGTGCGCCGAGAGCCAGGCCCGGCGGCCCTCGGCGAGGCAGAAGGTGTTCTTCAGGTCTCCCCCGACGGCGAGCGCCGCCCGCACCGGTACCGGCAGCGCCACCGGCAGCGGCGCATAGCCGCGCGAGCGGCGCAGCATCAGCGGAGCACCGTCGCAGATGCGCAGCACAGAGTCGTCGCAGGGCACGTGGATCGGCCGGTCGTGCGTGAGCCAGGCGTCGGCCAGGTGCGCCAGCCGTTCCAGCGCCTCGGCGTCGTCGGTGACGATCGGCTCGCCGGACAGGTTGCCGCTGGTCATCACGAGCAGCCGGGGGCCCGGCGGGTCCCCGGGCAGGCCGAGCAGCAGGTGGTGCAGCGGCGTGTAGGGCAGCATCACCCCGAGGTCCGGGCTGCCCGGCGCCACGGCCTGCGCCAGCTCCGATGACTCGTCAAGCCGCTTTCGCAGCAGGACGATCGGTCGGATGCCGCCGGCCAGCAGCGCCCGTTCGGCCGAGCCCAGCTCGACCAGCCGCTCGACGTCCTCGGGACTGCGGGCCATCAGCGCGAACGGCTTGTCGCCGCGCGCCTTGCGCCGGCGCAGCCGGGCGACGGCAGCGGCGTCGGTCGCGTCGCAGGCCAGGTGGTAGCCGCCCAGGCCCTTGACGGCGAGGATCGCGCCCGCGGAGAGCAACCCGCGGGCCGCCGCAATCGGGTCCGCCCCGGCGCCGTCGTCCGGCAGCAGGCGCAGCCGCGGCCCGCAGGCGTGGCAGGCGACCGGCTGCGCGTGGAAGCGCCGGTCGGCCGGGTCCGCGTACTCGCGCGCGCAGTCCGCGCACATCGGGAAGCCGGCCATCGTGGTGTGCGCCCGGTCGTAGGGCAGCCCGGTGACGATGGTGAAGCGCGGCCCGCAGTGGGTGCAGGTGATGAACGGATGCCGGTAACGGCGGTCGGCAGGATCGGCCAGCTCGGCGAGGCAGTCGGCGCAGGTGGCGACGTCCGGGGAGACCAGGGTGCGGGCCGGGCCGCCGGTGCGCGAGGCGAGGATGGCGAAGCCGGAGCCCCCGGCGGCGGCGAGCTCCTGGTGGTCGACGGACTCCACCACGGCCAGCGGCGGCGCGTCGGTGGCGATCCGGTCGCAGAACTGCGCCACCGCGCCGGGCGCGCCCTCGACCTCCGCGATCACGCCCTCGCCGGTGTTGCTGACCTGCCCGGCCAACCCGAGGCCGGTGGCCAGGGTGTAGACGAAGGGCCGGAAGCCGACGCCCTGCACCACGCCCCGGACGGTGACCCGGCGGCGCAGCACGGCCTCGCCGACGGCGGTGCCCGGTTGCGCGGCGGTCACGGCCGGTGCGCCCGCGCGGTGGTCGCCGCCCCGGCCGCGTGCGCGTGGCTGTGGCCGTCGCCGTCCTGGGCGTTCGGGTGGGCGTGCAGCAGACCGCCCTCGTGGCTGTGCAGTTCGCCGCCCCCGTGGTGGCTGTGGTGGGCGTCCGTCCGGTGGGCCATCACCGGCAGGTGCGCCTCGGCGCCGTCCGCGACCGCCGCCGCCCGGTCCAGCAGCAGGCCGGCCCCGGCGCCGCTGCGTGCGGAGGTCAGCACCACCTCCACGCCCGGGTTGACCTGCTGCACGTTCGCCCGGAACGCCGCCTCGTCGAAGCCGACGGCCTCGGCGATGTCCATCTTGGTCACCACCACCAGCTGGGCCAACCCAAAGGCCGTGGGGTACTTGAGTGGCTTGTCCTCCCCTTCGGTCACCGAGGCGAGCGCGACCCGCAGTGACTCGCCGAGGTCGTAGGAGGCCGGGCAGACCAGGTTGCCGACGTTCTCCACGAACAGCAGCCGGGTGTCCTCGGGGAGCCAGTCCTCCAGGTGGGCGCCGAGCATGCCGGCCTCCAGGTGGCAGAGCCCGTCGGTCAGCACCTGCTTGACCGGGACGCCGGAGCGGGCCAGGCGCACCGCGTCGTTCTCGGTGGCCAGGTCGGCGGTCAGCGCGGCCACCGGCAGGCCGCGCCGGCGGGCCAGCAGCAGTTCCTGCTCCAGCAGCGCGGTCTTCCCGCTGCCGGGACTGGAGAGCAGGTTGACGACGATCGTGCCGCGAGCGGCCAGTTCGGCGCGCAACTCGTGGGCACAGATGTCGTTCTTGGCGAGTACCGCCTGCTGCAGGTCGACCACACGACACATGGGTTCAACGCTCCTCGGGGATCCGTTCACGGGTGGGGGCGGGCACCGGGCCCTCCTCCCAGCACACGCCGGCGATCTGCAGCTCGCGGCCCGCGAGCAGCTCCGCGGCCGCCGCGCCGCAGACCGGGCAGCACAGCTCCGGCGGCATGCCGACCGCCCATTCGTCGGCGCAGGGCCCGCACCGGGCGCGCCCGGGCACCGACTCGGTGAGCAGCTCGGCACCCTCCAACACCGTCCCCGAGCAGGCCAGTTCAAAGCAGAAGGCGAGCGAGTCGGGGACCACCCCGGCCAGCTCGCCGACCTGCAGCCGGATGGACCGGACGGCGGTGGCGCCGGCGGCCTGCGCCGCCTCCTCCACCTGGCCGACCACGGCCATCGCGATGGACATCTCGTGCATCGCCCCATTACAGGACGGCGGCGCACGAGCGGGACCAGCGCCACGCCGCCACCTGCGGGCGGGGTAGCCCACTTGGCCCAACCTGGCTCAACAACAAGCCACCTGACGCTGGTTCACATCCTCCGGATCCGCAGATAGCGCTTGATGTCCGGCAGGACCTGCGAGACCAGGGCGGCCAGCGCCGCCACGGTCGCGCCGGAGACGACGATCTTCTTCAGCATGGGACGTGTTCCTCTCTCGGTTCAAGGTCGTGATCGGCTTCCAGCAGGCGCAGCACCAGCCGGACGGCCTCCGGCACCGCGGCGGCCACCGGCGCGCTGAGCCCCAACCCCTCCTCGACGCAGGCGGGTTCGCAGCCCACCACCAGCGTGCGGTGGGGCGGGGAGGCCCCGGTGCCGGCGCACAGGGTGCCCAGCAGCGCCAACACCGAGTCCGGGGACATCCGGTGGCCGTCGAGCAGGGCCTGCTCCACCTCCACGCCGCCCTCGCCGGGCTCGATCAGATACAGCGTGCCCGGCTCGCCGCCCCGCATCGTCGCGTCGACCAGGATCAACGTGTGGTAGCCCTCAAGGAGTTGGTAGGCCAGGTGGACCCCGCGCACCCCGATGTCGACCGCCTCGACGTGCTCGGGCAGCGACTGCCGGCTCAGCTCCCGGACGGTCTCCACGCCGAAGGCGTCGTCGCCGAGGAAGATGTTGCCGACACCCGCCACCAGGGTCCGCCGGCTCTGCGGCACGCTCACGCGTCCTCCAGCGGGGCGACCTCGTCGGGCTGGAAGTACAGGAACCGGCCCTGCTCGCGCCGGATGTCGGCGCCCGGGTCGCCCTCCACGATCACCGCCAGGTGCACGGCGCCGTCCACGTCGTGCAGCACCGCCTCGACCTGAGCACTGCGCCCGTGCAGGAAGAGGTCCTGGGCGTCGCTGCGCCGAAGTCCCGGCTTGAGCAGCACCCGGCTGCCGGCGCCCACCGACCGGCCGTCCACCACCACCCGGTCCCGGGCCGGGTCGAAGGAGCGGTCGCCGGCCGGATCCCACCAGGGAGTGTCCGGCTGCAGGACGTCGACGAGGTCGACGCCGTCCTGCTCGCGAGGCTCGGTGACCTCCCGCAGCGCCCGGACCGCGCCGTGCAGGCGCTCCAGGACCTCGGGCGGCATCGAGTCGGCCAGGTCGATCACGGCCGCAGCCCGCGCGTCGGTACCGCGGGCCTCGCGCTTCTCCTGGTCGGTCAGCGCCGAGGTGCGCAGAGCGAGGATCTCGTCGATCTCCAGGGCGTCGTAGAGGGCGCCGGGGCTCTCAGGGGCGATCGCCGGGTGGTCCTCCAGGATGATCGGCGAGGAGAGCAGCACGTCCGTCCCGCCGGACCCGCCGGCCAGCACCGGCCAGGTGTGCAGGTTCTGGCAGGCGGCGGTGGCGCCCTTGGCCCATTCCGGCGGGTCGGCCATGGACAGGAAGGACCCGGCGCTGAGCCCGAGCATCAAGTGGGCCGAGACCAGCGCCCGCGGCAGCGCGGACTCCCGGTCGGCCGGCCCGGCCAGCGGCGTCCAGTCGTTGGTGTTCTCCACCACCGCGGTCAGCCGCTGCACCGCGTACGGGCCCTCCAGGTCGGTGGCGGTCAGCCGGATCACCCCGCTGAGCGCCTCCCGCCGGCGCAGCAGCCGCCCGACGGTGCGGCCGGACTCGTCGCGAACCGTCTCGACCTCCTCGTGGACCGGCAGCCCGAACGGCAGGCTGTACCCCGCACCGCCCAGCTCGGCCACCGGAACGGTCAGCCGCACCCGCTCCTCCACGCCCTCGTCCCAGGGCGTCAGCACCCGGTCGGAGAGCTCCAGTTCGGCCACCGTGCGGTAGCCACCGGCGGGGCCGAGCTGCTGGACGGTACGCCGCTGGGCGTGCAGGAACCGCAGCTCGACCAGCAGGGTCGCGCCGCGGCGCGGCTCCATCAGGCACTCGGTGCGCTGCATCGCGTGCTCGCCGCAGTCGGCTCCCCAGGCCGGCGGCACCAGCACGCCGAACTGCCAGCGCAGCCGGTTCTTGGCCGCCGAGGCCCGGTAGGGGTAGAGCACATAGCCCTCGAACAGGACGGCGTCCGCCACCTGTCGAGCGGCGGCGAACCGGGTGTCGAACTCGGTTTCCGGTTCGGTGATCGTCACTGGCCCGTCCTTCCGGTGGCGAGCGGGGCCGCCGCGCCCGACAGGACGCAGGCGGGCGGCGGGGGTTCGACAGCCGAGGCAGCCGAGGCGGCCGGCGAGGCAGCCAGCAGCTCGCGCACGGTCGCGTCCCAGGAGGGCAGCGCCCGGCGCGAGCGGTAGGCGAGCAGCGCGTCCATGGTCTCGCGGGGCAGCCGCAGCCAGCCGCAGCCGGGGAAGTGCTGCTCGACCATCTCGCGCCAGACGGCCACGGGCATCCGGAAGTTCGCCTCCCGGTCCCAGGGCACCGGCTCGACCTGGTAGCCGCCGGGCCCGGTGAACGCGGTGCCGGAGAAGAGCATCAGCAGCGGCACCTCGCCCTCCTCCAGCGCGTGGAAGTACCGGGTGGGCGCGAGGTCGAGGTCGTAGCTGCACGGCACCGGGAGGTCGACCTCGGTCTCGCCGGTGAAGCCGGGCACCACCAGGGAGACCTGGGCGAACTGCACCGGCAGCAGCGTGCTGCCCCAGCGCGAGCGCTCGCCGAACAGGTCCGCCAGGCCGTCCGCCTCGGCCGGCTGGTAGCCGCGCCGGGCGGGCTCGATCCGCAACTGGCAGCGCAGCGCGAGCGCGTGCACCCGGGCCTCAGGGGAAGCGGTGATCCGCAGCTTGAACACCAGGGTGGGACCGGCCGCGTAGCGGTCGGCGCGCACCCCGGTGCAGGAGAAGGCGAACTCCGTCACGGCGCTGGGTCCTCCTTCGGCGTCCGGGCCCGGCGGTTGACCCGCGCGAAGAGTTCCGCCAGGTCGGCCCTGGCCTCCGCGCCGCCGTCGAAGCCCTGCCAGTGCAGCCGCATCCGCCCGACCAGCTCGTAGCAGATGTCGATCGGCACCAGGAAGCACTCGTAGCGGCCCTCGCTGCGGCGCACCAGCAGCGCCTCGATGTCGGGTTCGAGCAGCTCGGCCAGCCGGGTCCCGCCCAGCACGGTCTGCCAGGTGGCCGGGTCCAGCTCGCTCTCGGTGGCGCCGGCCGGGCTCGGGTAGAGCGCGACCAGCCGGTCCAGCGCGGCGTTGCGGAAGAAGAAGGCGACGCTGACCGGGATCTGCAGCAGGTCCCAAGCGCCGTCGTCCAGGCTGTGTCCGGGGTCGGCGAAGTACCGGTCCGGCACGGTCCGGAACCGTCCGCCGGCAGCTCCCGAATGGTCGAAGAGCATCGCGCAGGCGGTGCAGGCGCAGGCCAGCGAGCGCTTCTCGGTGTCCACCAGGTGCCGGTGCCCGGCTTCGGCCACCACCACCCCGCACAGCTCGCAGCGCTCCTGCTGCGGCTGCGGCGGCCGGACGAAGCGGCGCAGGCCGCCGCGGGCGGGCGAGGGCCCGGTCCGCGGCGGCCACGCCTGAGCGGTGCTCACGAGGTCTTCACCGGGACGGCCCCAGCGGCCGCGCCCGGCGGACGGGTGCCGATCTGCAGCAGCGCCGGCTCCTTGGCGGCGGCCTCCACGCGCACCGAGGTGACCTCGGGCGCGAAGCAGGCCATCGCGTCCATGACCAGCTGCTCGGTCTCGTCGCCGGTGGCCGAGCAGCCGCAGCCGCCGCCACCACTGGCCCGCACGTGCAGCGTGCCGTCGGCCGCGTCGAAGCGCACCAGCTCCACGGGCTTGTTGCGCAGCCCGGCCAGCGCGCGGCCGATCCGGGTGCCGGCGTCCTCGGGGTGCAGCTCGTGCAGCACCAGCAGGCTGGACACCAACTCGTCGCGCAGCAGCCGGTCCAGCGCGCGGGCGTGCTCGGTGCCCCGGTCCAGCACCTCCACGATCCGGGCGAGCCCGGCGCCGTGGAAGTCCATCAGCAGCCGGACCAGCTCCTCGGCCGAGGCGCAGACCTCGCGGTCGCCGGTGGCCGCCAGCCGGTCCAGCACCTCCTCCACGCGCCGGCCGGTCAGCTCGGCATCGGCCGTCCTGGGCCTGGCGGGGGTTTCCACGGAGGCGCTCATCCGCCCATGCCGCTCAGGCCGGTGGGCACGTGCATCTTCTGCACGGTCTTGCCCTCGCCGAGGTACATGTGGACGCCGCACGGCAGGCAGGGGTCGAAGCTGCGTACGGCGCGCATGATGTCGATGCCCTTGAAGTTCTCGGGCGTGTTCTCCTCGAAGATCGGGGTGTTCTGCACGGCGTCCTCGTAGGGGCCGGGCGTCCCGTAGGTGTCGCGGGTGCTGGCGTTCCACGGAGTCGGCGGGTACGGGTGGTAGTTGGCGATCTTGCCGTCGCGGATCACCATGTGGTGCGACAGGACGCCGCGCACCGCCTCGGTGAAGCCGACCCCCAGGCCCTCGTCCGGCACCTCGAACTTCTCCCAGGTCTGGGTGCGTCCGGCGCGGACCTCGGCCAGGCCCTTCTCGGCGAAGTGCAGGGCGACGGCCGCCGCGTAGGCCTGGAAGTACGTGCGGGCGCGGTTGCGCTCCAGCGCGTTGCTCCACTTCGGGATCTTCCACTCGAAGCTGGTCTCGGGCTTGGTCATGGTGCGTGGCAGGTTGATCTGCACGCTGTGGCCGGTGGCCTTGACGTAGCCGATGTCGACCAGCCCGGACAGCGCGGTGGACCAGAGCCGCGCGATCGGGCCGCCGCCGGTGTCCAGCGCCAGGTAGTCCTTGCCGTCGAACCAGCGCGGCGACATCACCCAGCTGTACTTGTCGTCGAAGTTGCGCTTCTGCGGCGCCGGGATGGTGTGCTGGTTCCACGGGTGGCGCGGGTCGACCGGGTTGCCGAGCGGGTCGTGCGTGACGAACTGCTCCTTGCCCTCCCAGTCCTGGTAGTAGGAGCTGCCGAGCAGGATCCGGATGCCGAGGTTGATCTCGGTGAGGTCGTTGGTGACCAGCTTGCCGTCCACGATGATGCCCGGGGTGACGAACATCCGCCGGCCCCAGTCGGTCATGTTGCGATAGGTGAAGTCGCAGTACTCCGGGTCGTTCAGCGCGCCCCAGCAGCCGAGCAGCACGCGCCGGCGGCCGACCTCCTCGTAGCCGGGCAGCGCCTCGTAGAAGAAGTCGAAGAGGTCGTCGTGCAGCGGGACGACGCGCTTCATGAACTCCACGTAGCGCATCAGCCGGCTGAGGTAGTCGGTGAAGAGCTGGACCGAGGCGACCGTGCCGACGCCGCCCGGGTAGAGGGTGGAGGGGTGCACGTGGCGTCCCTCCATCAGACAGAACATCTCCCGGGTGTAGCGGGAGACCTGGAGCGCCTCGCGGTAGAACTCGCCCTCGATCGGGTTGAGCGATCGCATGATGTCGGCGATCGTCCTGTACCCGTGCTCCCCGGCGTGCGGGGCGGCCGTGCGCTCGGCCAGCTCCAGCACGCCGGGGTTGGTCTCCTTGACCATCCGCTCGCAGTAGTCGACCCCGACCAGGTTCTCCTGGAAGATGTTGTGGTCGAACATGTACTCCGCGGACTCGCCCAGGTTGATGATCCACTCGCCCAGATGCGGCGGCTTCACCCCGTAGGCCATGTTCTGCGCGTACACCGAGCACGTGGCGTGGTTGTCACCGCAGATGCCGCAGATGCGGCTGGTGATGAAGTGCGCGTCCCGGGGGTCCTTGCCCCGCATGAAGACGCTGTAGCCGCGGAAGACCGAGGAGGTGCTGTAGCACTCCGCGACCTTCTTCTGCTTGAAGTCGATCTTCGTGTGGATGCCGAGACTGCCGACGATCCGGGTGATCGGATCCCAGGACATCTCCACCAGGCCGCTGCCGTCGCCGGTCGCCTTCGTGGTCGGTGTTGCCATCGTGTGTGCCGTGCCCTTCTTCAAGCGGGGAGCGCTGCTGGACGGTTCGGGTTCTGAGGCGGGATCACCAGGGCGGCCGGTAGCCGGTGGTCAGCTTGTCCCCGGTGTGGCGCCACTTGGGCTCCTTGTCCACGGTGGCGGCGGTGACCGCGCGCAGCCTGCGGACGACCGCTCCGTAGGCGGCGCTGGCGGTGCTGGAGATCTTGCCGCCGGGCGGCTCGTCCATGAACGGCATGAACTTGTCCGGGAAGCCGGGCATCGTGCAGGCGATGCAGATGCCGCCGACGTTGGGGCAGCCGCCGATGCCGTTCATCCAGCCGCGCTTGGGCACGTTGCACTTCACCACCGGGCCCCAGCAGCCGAGCTTCACCAGGCACTTGGGCGAGTCGTAGGTGGTCGCGAACTCGCCCTGCTCGTAGTAGCCGGCCCGGTCGCAGCCCTCGTGCACGGTGGCGCCGAACAGCCAGGTGGGGCGCAGGTGTTCGTCCAGCGGGATCATCGGGGCGGCGCCGGTGGCCTGGTGGAGCAGGTAGACCAGCGTCTCGGAGAAGTTGTCGGGCTGGATCGGGCAGCCGGGGACGCAGACGATCGGGATGCCGGCCTTGGACTTCCAGTCCCAGCCCAGGTAGTCGGGCACGCCCATCGCGCCGGTCGGGTTGCCGGCCATCGCGTGGATGCCGCCGTAGGTGGCGCAGGTGCCGATCGCGACCACCGCCAGCGCCTTGGGTGCGAGGCGGTCGATCCACTCGCTGGTGGTGATCGGCTGGCCGGTCTCGGGGTTGTCACCGAAACCGCACCAGTAACCCTCGGCCTTGATCGCCTCGTTGGGGATGGACCCCTCGATGACCAGGACGAACGGGTCGATCTCGCCGCGCTCACCCTTGAAGAACCACTCGATGAAGGTGTCCGCGCCCTGGACCGGACCGCACTCGAAGTCGATCAGGGGCCAGTGGACGGCGATCTTGGGCAGGCCCGGGAGCACGCTGAGTGCGATCTCCTCGATGCTGGGCTGGGTGGCGGCGGTGAGCGAGACGGAGTCGCCGTCGCAGCTGAGCCCGGCGTTGATCCAGAGGATGTGGATCGGGGACTCGTCGGTGCCCGGGCCCGACGCGGCCGCGGTGGCGGTCGTGGTCGGCGATGCTGCGTTCATGGGGGGCCTCCTCGGGGAGGTGGGGGACGAAATACCCTCAGGTCAGTCTCAGCGTGCTCGGAACAGGGCCCCGGTGTGACGTCAGGCGCGGCCAATCCGGTGACGTCCCCGGTGCCGCAGGGCCAGAGCCGATGGTCACGCACCGTGGGGACGGCGCCGCGTGCGGCCAGCCGCCGTGTCACTCGAAAGCGGAAGCCCCGCCAGGCCCACTTGGCGCAAGTGCGGGTCCCGGAAATTGGGCGGTGCCCGGGTGGGGAGCTCTGTTACGGTCGGCGGGCCGGCCGCGGGACTCCGGTGCGACTTCCGGAACCTGCCTTTAACGCAATGATTCGCAGTTCGCGCCCCCATTCCCCGGCCGGCATTTCCGTTCACGACCGGGGGGATCCGCCGATGGACTCGTACGGCGACCTGATCGCCGCCGACGACGTGCTGCTCTTCGTCAACGCGGCGATCACCTCCACCGGGCAGCGCGAGTTCCACAGCGAGGAGGGCGAGCAGCGGCTCTCGCTGGACTTCCTGCACGCGTACATGATCGGCAACTACCGGGACCTGTACGCCGCCGTCCTCGCGCTCGACATCAACGATCACAACGCGGCGCTGATCGTCCGGCGGCTGCTGGAGACCGCGCGCGAGGCGAGCGAGCAGCAGCGCCGCAGCGAGGGCCGGCTGATCGCCCGTCGGCTGGCACTGCTCCCGCCGCAGCGGGTGTACGGGCTGTTTCGCGAGCTGCGCCGCGCCAAGGTCAACAACCGGCGCACCCGAGCCGTGATGCGCGACTGGATCGCTGCCCGACCGGACCCGGCGTTCGATGCCGTGAAGTACCGCGGCGGACTCAAGCTGGCTCTGCGGCACGCCCATCTGGTGCCCACGGGTGAGGAGTTGGGGCCCTTCGTGTTCGCGCCGCGGAGCCGCAAGCGGTACGCCACGCCGATCCTGGAGAGCTGGCGGCGGGCGCACTACGAGCAGGCTGCCCTCTACGAGCTGCCCTACACGGTGGCCGAGGGCTTCGCCGCCAAGCACGGGATCGCGCGCGCCGCCTTCCTGGAGCGGATCGCCCCGCGGATGACCCGCCTGGAGCAGCTGCGGTTGCAGGAGTCCGGACGTACCCACAGGGCCGGCGCGGTGCGGGCCGACCTGACCCGGATGCCGCTGACCCGGCTCGCCTCGTACGTGCTCGGGCTGCCGCTCGCGGACCGGGTCGCCCGGCGCGCCGAGCTGACGGACGCCCTGCGGGCGGCCGCGCGCCGGGTGGCGGGCGCGCACCGGGGCAGCTGGGGGCGGGTGGCCGCCGTGCTGGACGACAGCTTCTCCACCGTCGGGTCGGGGCAGAAGCGCCGCCGCCCACTGGCGGCCGCGCTGGCCGCGCACCACCTCCTTGAGGCGCTGGCCGGCCACTACACCGCGCTGTGGACCTCGGGTCGCACCGACGCGCTGCTCAGCCGCCCGTTCGGCGCGACACCGCTGGGCCACCGGATCCTGGACGCGCTCGACACCGCGCCCGAGCGCCTGGTGATCGTCTCCGACGGCTGGGACAACGCGCCGCCCGGGCTGGCCGGCGAGGTGCTGCGGATCTGGCGCACCCGGCTGGATCCCGAGCGCCGCACCAGCATCGTGCACCTCAACCCGGTGTACGACGCGGACGACTTCGACGTGCGCCGACTCGCACCGACCGTGCCCACCGCGGGACTTCGCGACGCCGAGGACCTGCCGGCCCTGGTCGAGCTCGCCCAGTTCGCCGAAGGCCGCACCGGCCTGGCCGAGTTGACGGCCTATCTGGACGCCCGCACCGCCCACTTCCTGAAGGACCCGTGATGATGGACCTGACCGGCCTGAGCACCCGCCCCTCGCAGGTCTGGGGCGGCGTCCGGTTGGTACCGCTGGTGCGCGAGGAACCGCTGACGGACCTGCGGTTGCACCAGGAGCTGTACGACGAGGGGCCCGGGCTGGTCGAGTTGGGCCCGCGCGACTCCTATCTCTCGTACATCCCGCACGGGTTCGTCGCCAGCTGGACCGGCGACGGCTCGCCGGCCGCCGCCTACGGTACCCAACTGACCTCCGGACGCGGCGAGTTGCCGACGCCGTGCATGCCGCTTCAGTTCCACCGCCGGATGGTCCGCCGGCAGGCCAAGGACCGGCTGCGCTTCCTGCCGCTGCACCTGGCGCTGGAGGGCTACCTGGCGCTGCACTTCGGCGGTCCGGCGATCGCCTGGCAGGAGTGGTCGCAGCGGGCGATCCGCAACGGCCTGTCGCCGCGCGCCGAGGAGGCCTACGCCGGTGGGCAGGTGCACGGGCTGGCCGACGCGCTGCGGATCTTCGAGATCCATCCGAACCAGTGCGGCCTGCTGGTCTACACCGGCGACGCGCTGGCGGCCGCCTTCGCCGTCCCGCACCCCGAGGACTACCGCGCCCTGCACCCGAGCCTGGTCAACGACCTCTACGGCGAGTTGATCCACCACTACGCGCTGCTGTCGGCGCCGCTGGCGGACTTCCGGACCAGGATCGCCGATGCGGGCATCCGCTCGCTGGCCGACCTGCGGGCGGCGGCGCGGCGCCAGGAGCAGGACTGGGCGCTCTTCCACGACTCCGCGATGGCCGGCGGTCTCCTCGACGTCCCGTACACCGCGCAGACCGTCTACCGCCTGGGCCGGTTCACGCTCTCCAGGTTCCTGCCGCCGTTCGCGCTGAAGCAGGAGAACCACATCGGCGAGACGATCACCGACGAGCACGGCCGGATCGCGTACCTGAAGACCTTCCGGCTCTCGGAGAACCAGGTCCGGCGCGGCCACCTGCTGACCCGGCTGGCCGCGCGCGACTGGCACCTGGCCGAGACGGCCGCCGAGCTCGGGATCACCGAGGCGCAGCTGGGGCTGCGCCTGGAGTCGGCCGGCTTCGGCTACCTGCTGCGCCAGGACGTGCTGGACGGGTACCGCAAGGCGGCCCGGAGCCGTCGGGGCTGAGCTGTGACACCCCCCGTCCCCGTATTCCCAGCGGGCAGCAAGATCCCGTCAAGATACCGTCAAAAAAGCCGATTGGATCATGTTCAGGGGCTCCGAGGCGCTCAAAAGGCGTTAAGAAGATAACCGTCAAAAAAGGTGACGGCACCTCACGGCCGTCAGCAGTACCACGGTCAACGCAGCGCAGCGCCCCCAGGTACTCACGGCCGAAAGGATGGCGCATGGCCGCGCCTGCCCCCGCCCCCGAAAAACCCTCCGCACTCCCCGGCGGTGTCGACCTCCCGGAGAGTGCCGGCTACCGCCTCAAGAAGGCCCTGCTGGGGCCGCCGCTGGTCAGCTCGGAGCTGCACAACGAGAAGCTGTCCAAGCCGATCGCGCTCGGCGTGCTGGCCCCGGACTGCATCAGCTCCAGCGCGTACGGCACCGAGCAGATGCTGACCCAGCTGATCCCGGCCGTCGGTGTGGCCGGGTTCGCGCTGGTCATGCCGGTCACCGGCATCATCCTCGCGCTGCTCTTCCTGCTCACGCTGTCCTACCGCGACGTCGTCATGACCTACACCAAGGCCGGCGGCTCGTACGTGGTGGCGCGCGAGAACTTCGGACCGCGGGTCGCCCAGATCGCCGCCGTCGCGCTGCTGATCGACTACATCGTGACGGTGGCGGTGCAGACCGCGGCCGGGACCGACGCGGTCGCCTCGCTGCTCCAGCTGCTGCTGCACACCAACATCGACCACGAGAAGATCTGGATCACCTGCGGGGTGGTCGTGCTGCTCTTCTACGGCAACCTGCGGGGCATCCGCGAGGCCGGCAAGGCCTTCTCGCTGCCGACCTACCTGTTCATCCTGGCGACCGGGCTGACCGTCGTCGTCGGCATGATCCGGCTCTTCACCGGCAGCCTGCCCCAGCTCACCGACGCCCAGCTGCACGCACCGGGTGTGATCGACATCGGCCACCCCGGCGGCGGCATCCTGATGGGCGCCTCGCTCTTCATCATGATGCGGGCCTTCGCCAACGGCGGTTCCTCGCTGACCGGCCTGGAGGCCATCTCCAACGGCGTCAGCGCCTTCCGCAGCCCGCAGGGCCCCAACGCCCGGCGCACCCTGGTGATCATGAGCGCCATCCTCGGCTCCCTGGTGCTCGGCGTCTCCACGCTGGCCTGGAAGACCCACGCCGTGCCGTTCTCCTCGGGCAGCCCCACGGTGCTGGCCCAGGAGGCGCACCTGGTCTTCGGGCAGAGCGGCTTCGGCAACGTGATGTTCGCCTTCGTCCAGATCGCCACCGCGCTGATCCTGTACACCGGCGGCAACACCTCCTTCAACGGCTTCCCGTTCCTGGCCAGCTTCGTCGCCGAGGACTCCTTCCTGCCCCGGCAGCTGACCATCCGCGGCCACCGGCTCGCCTTCTCCAACGGCATCATCGTGCTGGCGGTGGCCTCGCTGGTGCTGCTGATCGGCACCGGCGGCGACCTGACCAAGCTGGTGGCGCTCTACGCGATCGGGGTCTTCACCGGCTTCGTGATGGCCGCCGCCGGCCTGGTGAAGTACAACTGGGTGCGCCGCGACCCGCATCGGACGATGAAGATCGTCGTCAATGCCGCAGCGTCGGTGGCCTCCGCCGCGGTGGTGGTGATGTTCGCGGTCACCAAGTTCACCGAGGGCGCCTGGATGGTCGTCGTCATCTTCCCGATCGGCGTCTGGGCGCTGATCCGCACCAACGGCCGCTACCGCGCCGAGACCGCCGCGCTGGCGGCCGCTCCGGCCTCGGCGACCACCGCCGCCAACACCCGCAGCGTCGTCTACGTGCTGGTGGACCGCCTCGACCTGGCCGTCGTCAAGGCCCTGCACCACGCCCGCAGCCTGCGCCCGACCGAGCTGAGCGCCGTGCACTTCATGGTCGACGACCGGCAGGCCGAGCGGCTGCAGCGCAGCTGGGAGGCCCACCACGCCGCGGACGTCCCACTGGAGGTCATCGAGTGCCCCGACCGCCGGCTGCGCCGCGCGGTGGCCGAGCTCTCGGCGCGCGCCACGGCGGACGGCCGCACCGACGTCACCCTGCTGATACCCCGGCGCGCCTACGGCCCGCTCTTCGGTCGGCTCTTCCACGCCCGGGTCGGCGACCGGATCGCGCAGGCCGCCAGCCGGCTGCCGCACACCGCGGCCACCATCGTGCCGTTCGACGTCACGCAGGCCATCGAGGAGCTCGGCCCCGACCTGGTGAGCGCCCCGGTTCCGACCGCTGCCGCCGCCCGCAGCGAGGGCTCGAAGGGACGGCGGCGCGTCGTGGAGTCCGCCGGGCCCGAGGAGGACCGGGCGCCGGCCACCCCGCGCGCGGACGGCACCACGGCCATCGCCGACCTGCACTGGCGCAACCGCGCCAGCGTCCGGGGCCAGATCCGCTCGGTGAACGTCACCCCGGTCTCCGGCACCCCGCACCTGGAGTGCGAGCTGTTCGACGAGACCGGCGGCATCACGCTCACCTTCTACGGCCGCCGCGCGATCCAGGGCATCCAGCCCGGCGCCCGGCTGCGGGCGGAGGGCATGGTCGGCAACACCGACGGCTTCCTGACCATCGCCAACCCCTCCTACGCGCTGCTGCCGCCGAAGAAGGACGAGCCGGAGGCGAACGCGTAGCCGACTCCGCCTCAGCGCCCCGGCCCCTGATGTCCGACACGACATCAGGGGCCGGGGCGTTCGCGGCTCCTGACCTACCTGTATTCGAACAATTCATCGCATGACCCCACTCGCAGGTGCTAATCTCAGCCGCTTTCGCCGCGCTTTCACGCGGCACTCACCTGAAACAGAAAGACGGATTCATGGCGATTCGACGGGCCAAGCAGAAGGCTCAGGTCATTGAGAAGCTCTCCCAGGTGGCGCCCCCCGGTGAGACCTTCATCGCCTGCGTGCACACCGAGACCGGCCCGAGCCCCTGGCTCAACGCGCTGTTCGACGAGATCCCGCTGGTCGGCCTGGTGGTCGCGTTCACCCGCAAGTTCTACTTCCTGACGCTCACCAACACCTCGGTCGTGGTGAACACCGCCAGCCGCTGGACCAACCGCCCGGGCGAGGTCGTCGCGGTCTTCCCGCGCTCCGCCTTCCCGGTGAGCAAGATCAAGCGGGCGCGGGTGTGGAGCTCGATCTACCTGCAGTTCCCCGGCGAGAAGTTCCCGCGCCGGCTCAACATCCACCGCTACTGGCGCAACGAGTTCGACCAGCTGCTGACCGCCGTGCCGAACGCCCCGATCCCCGGCCAGGCCTCGGGCTCGGGCACGTACGCCCAGCAGTAAGCGACAGGGCGGGTTCTCCGGATGCCGGGGAACCCGCCTGCGGGCCTGCGTCGGGCCGGTCAGTAGATCAGGTAGGCGGGCCGCATGCTCGCGTCCTCGATGTCACCGTCGGCCTGCGCGTGCAGCTTGCGGGCCAGCATGTCCAGCGCCCGCGAGGCCGCGACCTCCTCGCCGATCCGGTCGGTGGGGCGGTCGGCCGCGCTGCGCACCGACTCCGCGTGGGCGTTCAGCGCCGGCGCGCGCACCCCGACCAGCCGGGCGTCGCACGCCGTCGTGGTGCCGTCCTCCTCGAAGCTCAGCTCGATGTTCCACTCGTTGTGCATCGTGCGCCTCCTGGCCCCGGTCCGTCACCCCGTTCCCTCCAGCCTCCTCCCGACCCTCGCGGGCGGCAAGGACAGCAGGACGGACTCAGCTCGGGTCAGCCGGCGGGGTGGCCGCGGCGCGGCTCACCGCGCCGGTGGACTGCTTCAGCGCGTCCAGGATCGCCAGCCCCTGGCCGACGATGCCGGCGGCGACCTGGTTGACGCCCTCGGTGCCGTTCAGGATGGTCAGGTTCGAGCCCGCGATGCCCCGGGCCGCCGCGTCCACCAGGGCCGGCAGGTTCTCCACGACCCGGTTGGCGGCGATCAACTCCTGGTTGCCGTTCCTGAGCGAGGCCGCCCGGGCGTCGTTCGCGGCGGCCTGCGCCTCGGCGGTGGTCCGCTCGGCGTACGCGGTGCCGTCCGCCTGGACCCGGATCGCCTGGGCCTCGGCGGTGGCCAGCGTGGTGCGGCGGTAGGCCTCGCCCTCCGCCTCGAACTTCGCCCGGTCGCGCTGCGCCTCGGCCAGCGTGCGCTGGCGGTAGGCCTCCGCGTCGGCCGGGCGGCGGACCTCCGCCTCCAGCCGCTGGGCGGCCAGGTTGGCCTGGCGCTGGGCCAGCGCCGTCTGCTCCTCGATGACCTCCTGCGAGGCCTTGGCCGAGGCCAGCGGGCCGGCCTGGGCGGCCCTCGCGTTGGCCTGCTCGGTCTCGGCCACGAAGCCGGCCCGCTTGATCGCGGTGTCCCGCTCGTACTGCGCCTTCAGCGCCGCCGCCTCCTGCTCGCGCTGGGCGGCCTCCTGGTCGGAGCGCGCCTGGGCGATCCGGGCTTGGCTGGCCACCGCGGCGGCGTGCGGGGCGGCCAGGTTGGTGATGTACCCGGTGGCGTCCTCGATCTCCTGGATCTGCAGGGCGTCCACCACGATGCCCAGCTTCTCCATCTCGTTGTGGCTGCCGGCCTTCACCTCCTGCGCCACCCGGTCGCGCTCGCGGATGATCTGCTCCACCGTCAGGCCGCCGATGATCGAGCGCAGATGGCCCGCGAAGATCCGGCCGACCAGCTCCTCCATCCGGTCCTGTTCGGCCAGGAAGCGGCGGGCCGCGTTGGAGATGGACACCGAGTCGTCGCCGACCTTGAAGACCGTCACGGCACGGACGTTGAGGCGGATGCCCTGCTGGGTGACGCAGTCCTCGGAGATCTCCGCCTCGCGCAGGGCCAGCGACAGCATCCGGGCCTTCTGTTTGATCGGCATCACGAAGCTGCCGTGGCCGGTGACGATCCGGAACTGGGTGTCCTGGGCCTGGCGCTTGGAACCGGAGATCAGCAGCGCCTCGTTCGGCGCGGGAACATGCCAGAACAACATCGCGGGACTCCTCTGACGAGCTATGTGGACGGGAAGGGGACGACGATGACCGAACGGGCGGAGGTCCGCTCCACCACCATGACCTGGGCATGCCGGGCGATCGGTTGATCGGCCCAGGCCGCGAACGCCTCGGTCCCACCGCGCACCGGGACGAGGACCTCGCCCGGGCCGTCGGAGGGGATCGAGACGGTGACCCGCCCCACCGCGCCGACCGGACTCTGCTCCGCGTCGCCCGCCGCCTCCATCAAGCTCACCCGCCCTCCGCCACGGCCGAACCTCCGGCCTCCAATCTAACGATCGCGGGGACGAAAAGAGCCTCCCGCGACAGGCGACGCTCCGGATACCGGGCCGCGCCGCCTCACCCGCGGACGGCTGCCGCCCTGCACCCGTCGGACCCCCGTGCCAGGCTGGCCGCAGAGGAGCACGTCCCCACTCACCAGGAGCTGTCATGTCCTCTGTGAAACCCCTTCCCGACGGATACCCCCGCGTCTCGCCGTACCTGTTCGTCGGCGGCGCGGCCGCCGCGATCGACTTCTACACCACCGTCCTCGGCGCCGAGCAGCGCGGCGACCGGATGACGGGGCCGGACGGCCGGATCGGCCACGCAGAGCTGCAGATCGGCGACTCGGTGATCATGCTGGCCGACGAGAACGTGGAGATGGGCGCGCGCAGCCCCAAGACGATCGGCGGCACGCCCGTGCTGCTGAACGTCTACGTCCCGGACGTCGACGCGGTGTTCGAGGCGGCGCTGGCGCACGGCGCCACGGTGCTGCGGCCGCTGGCCAACCAGTTCTACGGCGACCGCTCCGGCTCGTTCGCCGACCCGTTCGGGCACCACTGGAGTGTGGCCACCCACATCGAGGACGTGTCGCCGCAGGACATGATGGAACGGGCCAAGGCCGCCATGGGCGGCGGCAGCTGAGCCGCTCCCGCCCATCTGTCGGACCCTCCGACCAGGTCGGAGGGTCTTCCCCTACTCTGCCGCCATGACTGTCATACGATCATCCGCCGCGGTGGATCGGCGGACCGGCGCCCATGGCTGACTGGGCGACCATCTCCTCGCTGGCGACCGCCGGCGGCACGCTGGTGCTGGCCGTCGCCTCGTTCGCCTCGATCCGCTCAGCGGACCGCGCCGCGCTCTCCGCCGAGCGCGCCGTCCAGGCCTCGCTGCGCCCGGTGCTGATCTCCTCGCGGGTGGACGACCCGGTCCAGAAGCTGATCTGGATGGACGGCCACTGGACGCGCCTGACCGGCAGCGCCGGGTACGTCCGGGTCGAGGACGGCCGGCTCTACCTCGCCGCCTCGGTGCGCAACGTCGGCGCGGGCCTCGGCGTGATCCACGGCTGGCGGTTCGCCGAGGACGCCACCTACGCCGACCGCCGGCCGGCCTCCCCGGAGTCGTTCCGCCGCCAGTCCCGCGACCTGTACGTCGCCCCCGGGGACATCGGCTTCTGGCACGCGGCGATCCGCGACCCGGCCGACCCCGACCACGCACCGATGATCCAGCGCATGAAGAACCGCGAGCGGATCAACATCGACCTGCTCTACGGGGACCACGAGGGCGGCCAGCGCACCATCAGCCGCTTCGCGATGATCCCGCGCGGTGACGACGACCAGGCCTGGTTCTGCCAGGTCGTCCGCCACTGGAACCTCGACCGGCCCGACCCGCGCTAGCTAACCCTTCATGATCACGTTCTCCAGCGGCTCGCCCTTGGCGAAGCGGGTCAGCTGGGCTCCGATCAGGCGCTTCGCGCGCGGCAGGAACGCCGAGCTGCTGCCGCCGACGTGCGGGCTGATCAGCAGCCCGGGCGCGTGCCAGAGCGGGTGGCCGGCCGGCAGCGGCTCGGGGTCGGTGACGTCCAGCGCCGCCCGCAGCCGCCCGGACGTCAGCTCGGCCAGCAGCGCGCCGGTGTCGACCACCGGGCCGCGCGCCACGTTCACCAGCAGGGCGCCGTCGGGCATCGCGGCCAGGAAGGCGGTGTCCACCAGGCCCCGGGTGGCGTCCGACAGCGGCACCGCCAGGATCACCACGTCGGCGCGCGGGAGCAGCGCGGGCAGCTCGTCGAGCGCCAGCACCGGCCCGTGCGGTGCGCTGCGCGCCGACCTGGCCACCCGCAGCACCTCGCACTCGAAGGGCCGCAGCCGCTCCTCGATCGCCGCGCCGACCGCGCCGTAGCCCACGATCAGCACCGTCCGGTCGGCCAGCGCCGGGTAGAAGCCGACCCGCCACTGCTCGGCGTCCTGGCCTCGGACGAAGCCGGGGATGTCACGCAGCGCCGCCAGCGCGAGGGTGACGGCGAGCTCGGCGGTGGAGGCGTCGTGCACGCCGCGGGCGTTGCAGAGCGTCACGCCGGCCGGGATGTGCGGGAGGATGTCGTCCACCCCGGCGGTCTGCGTCTGCACCACCCGCAGCCGGGGCATGGCGGGCAGCAGCGGCAGCACCGAGCCCGGGTGCAGATAGGTGTAGGGGACGACCAGGACGTCGGTGCGGGCCAGCAGCTCGGCCGGCGGCGGTCCGGGGCGGCCGTCGCAGGAGGCGTTGTCGAACAGGTGCACCTCCAGGTCGGCGGGCAGCCCGGGGATCGACTCGGCGGGGTAGGGCAGCAGGACGACGGGTGCGGTGGCAGCGGTCATGGTCCGCAATCTACCGAGCCGGCGGCCGGTGCCGTTTGGCCTCCCGCTGAGCACTCCGTACGATTCATCGAGTAATCGGGTGGGATCAGCGGATGAAGGAAGCAGCGAAGGCATGACGACGGCAGAGGAGATGCAGGACATCACGGAGACCGAGTTCGGGCCGGGGATCGACCCGGAGCGCCTGCAGTTCTGCCTCGACGTACTCGCCGAGCTGGACGAGCTGGACGTCGACCACCCGGACGCGATCACCGTGCGCCGCGCCGTCGCCGGCATCTTCCGCACCGTGAAGCAGCGCCGCCGCCAGGAGACCCGCGCCGCCAAGTCGGCCAACGACCGCGCCGTGACGGCCGCCACCGCGACCGGTGCGCCCGGCCGGATCGACGACGAGACCGCGGGCGTGTTCGGGCTCTCCACCCCGACCACCACCGAGATCGCCGGCATCCTGCAGCGCCCGCGCTCCTGCTACACCTGCAAGACCCGCTACATCGAGGTGGACGCCTTCTACCACCAGCTCTGCCCGCCGTGCGCCAAGGAGAACCGCTCGCGCCGCGACGCCCGGGCCGACCTGAGCGGCCGCCGCGCGCTGCTCACCGGTGGCCGGGCGAAGATCGGCATGTACATCGCGCTGCGGCTGCTGCGCGACGGCGCGCACACCACCATCACCACGCGCTTCCCCAACGACGCGATCCGCCGCTTCAAGGAGATGCCCGACAGCGCGGACTGGCTGCACCGGCTGAAGATCGTCGGGATCGACCTGCGCGACCCCGCCCAGGTCATCGCGCTGGCGGACTCGGTGGCAGCCGAGGGCCCGCTCGACATCCTGATCAACAACGCGGCGCAGACCGTGCGCCGCTCCCCGCGCGCCTACGCGGAGCTGGTGGCGGCGGAGTCCGCGCCGCTGCCCGCCGGGGAGCTGCCGGCCTCCGAGGTGATCGGCCACTTCGGCAGCGGCGCCGTCGAGCGCCCGGCCCTGCCCGGCCAGGCGGACGGCGCGCACGACGGCCTCACCGCCCAGCAGGTCACCTCGCTCGCGCTGGTCACCGGCTCGGCCTCGCCGGCCCGGATCGAGGCCGGCACCGCGATCGACGCCGGCGGCCTGGTCCCCGACCTGGACGCCACCAACACCTGGGTGCAGACGGTCGACGAGGTCGACCCGATCGAGCTGCTCGAAGTGCAGCTGTGCAACATGACCGCGCCGTTCCTGCTGGTCAGCCGCCTGCGCCAGAGCATGGCGGCGGCCAAGGCGCACCGCAAGTACGTGGTGAACGTCTCCGCGATGGAGGGCCAGTTCAGCCGCGGCTACAAGGGCGCCGGGCACCCGCACACCAACATGGCCAAGGCCGCGCTGAACATGCTGACCCGCACCAGCGCCAAGGAGATGCTGGAGACCGACCGCATCCTGATGACCGCGGTGGACACCGGCTGGATCACCGACGAGCGCCCGCACCCGGACAAGATGCGGCTGGCCGCCGAGGGCTTCCACGCGCCGCTGGACCTGGTGGACGGTGCCGCCCGGGTGTACGACCCGATCGTGCGCGGTGAGCTCGGGGAGGACATCTACGGGTGCTTCCTCAAGGACTACGCGCCCTCCCCCTGGTGACCACCGGGCCCAAGCCGCCGCTGATCGGGGTCGGCGTGATCGTGCCGGCCCCGGACGGGCGGGTGCTGCTCGGGCGCCGGATCACGGCCGGCGAGCAGCCCAGCTGGGGCCTGCCGGGCGGCAAGGTCGACCACGGCGGCGAGTCCTTCGAGCAGGCCGCCGCCCGGGAGCTGGCCGAGGAGACCGGGATCGTGCTGCCCTCGAGGCGGATGCGGGTCCTCGGCGTGCTGCTCGACCACCTCGACGGCCGGGCCCGACTGACCGCCGCCGTGCTCGCGCCGGTCTGCGGCGCGCCCGCGCTGGTCACCGAACCGCACGCCTGCGGCGGCTGGGACCGCTTCGCGCCCGACGCGCTGCCGCAGCCGCTGTTCGCGCCGTCCGGGTGGGTGCTGTCGCGCTGGCGGCCCGGGCTGGTAACGCTGCCGCCGGAGGTCTTCGGGTACCCGGTCGGCGGCCAGGCCGAGTCCGACTCCTGACTCCCGACTCCTGACTCCCTGATCCTGACGGAGAGTCAACTCCGCATCGCCCCGGCCGATCTGCCGGGGCGATCCCTCACCTTCACAACAGTGCAGGTCAGAGCCGCAGCGGCGGCAGTTTTCCGTCAGCGCCTGACAGTTCGGCGCGGCTAAATGATCACGACTCCTGACCCAGTGTGATCACTTTCGGATCACCGTCTACTGACTGGTAGCTGGATAGTTCCGAGAGGTACCTGAAGGTGGCGAGGGGTCAAAAGCCCACGAGGGCCCCACATGCGGACATCTGCCCTGAGTCGATCACAACGGG
This sequence comes from Kitasatospora sp. MAA4, assembly GCF_029893355.1. GTDB lineage: Bacteria > Actinomycetota > Actinomycetes > Streptomycetales > Streptomycetaceae > Kitasatospora. The sequence continues at coordinate 163,656 of NZ_JARZAI010000002.1, read as the reverse complement.
ACCGTGCGGCTCGCGTGAACACCCCGTGAACACCCCGCCTGACCAGCGCTTTTTGCCCTCCGTGGGGACATGGACACCGCAGGTGACGACCCGGTAGGAACTGCTTGATCACCGGGCGATCCGACGCCCGGTCGCCTCGGAGGTACTCCTGGTGAAACACCGAACAGGGAGTTCGCAGCTGCGGACCCTTGCGGGAGCAGTCGCCCTGCTCATGGCGGTCGAGGCCGCCGTCACGGTCTCGGCCACCGGGCAGGCGGTCGCCGCCCAGCCCGCCAAGCGGCCGGCCGCGACAGCGGCCCCGACCCCGGCCAAGACCCCGTCCGGGCCGCTCTCGGCCGCCGACCTGCCGTCGGCGATCGCGACCGCGCGGCTGCGCAAGGCCAAGGTCGAGGTCCTGAGCCAGCGCAGCGCGCAGTCCACCACCTGGGCCAACCCGGACGGCACGCTGACCACGCAGGCCTACGCCGCGCCGATCCGCTTCCAGCAGGGCAGCGGCTGGAGCGACATCGACACCACCCTGCAGACCGCCTCCGACGGCTCGGTCGCGCCCAAGGCGCACCCGTCCGGCCTGAAGCTGGCCGGCGGCGGAAACGGTGCGCTCGCGAGCGAGGGCACCGGCGACCACAACGTCGCGGTGGGCTGGCAGGGCACCCTCCCCAAGCCGTCGCTGCACGGCGACACCGCGACGTACGCCAACGTCACGCCAGGCGCGGACCTGACGATGCAGGCCACCCGGACCGGCTTCGAGGAGAACGTCGTCCTCAGGAGCCGTCCTGCGGCGGGCTACTCCTTCACCGTCCCGATCTCGGCCAAGGGCCTGACGGCCAAGCAGGCCGCCGACGGCTCGGTGACCTTCACCGACGCCAAGGGCCAGCCGGCCGGCAGCATCCCGGCACCGCTGATGTGGGACTCGGCGGTCGACGCCAAGTCGCTGGAGCACCTGCACCAGGCGCCGGTGAAGATGGCCATGGTCCAGACCGGTGACACCGTGAACCTCACGCTCACCCCGGACGCGGCCTTCCTGACGGATCCGAAGACCCAGTACCCGGTCACCGTCGACCCGTCCACCAGCCTGTCCACGGTGCTCGACACCTTCGCCCAGATCAGCTACACCACCCCGCAGTACGCCTCGACCGACCTCAAGCTGGGCACCTACAACGGCGGCGGCGACGTGGCGCGGTCGTTCCTGCAGTTCCCGGTGCAGCAGCTGGACAACACCAAGATCCTCTCCTCCTCGCTCAACCTGTACGAGTACTGGTCCTCCAACTGCACCCAGAACTCCTGGGAGTTGTGGCAGACCAACGCCGCGAGCACGGCGACGGTGTGGACCAACCAGCCCTCCTGGACCACGAAGTACGCCACCACCACGCAGACCGCGGGCTACCCGTCCTCCTGCGGCGGCTCGATAGCCCCCGGCTGGGTGTCGATCGACCCGTCGACCTTCCTGCAGTACGCGGGTGACCACGGGTACAACTACGCCAACATCGGCCTGAAGGCGACCAACGAGAGCGACTCCAACAGCTGGAAGCGCTTCTACTCGGCCAACAACGGCACCGACGTCCCGTACCTGTCGGTGAACTACGCCTCGTACCCGATGGCCTCCACGCCGAACGTCGCTCCGGGCGTCTCGGCCACCACCGGCTCGACCACCACGCTCTACAGCAACACCACCACCCCGCAGCTCCAGGCGAACGTCACGGACGCCGACGGCGGCAACGTGATGGCGCAGTGGAACGTCTACGACACCACGAGCGGCGGCAACACCGAGGTCATCGCCAACCTGAACGGTGCCTGGACCGCCTCCGGCGGCATCTCCAGCGCCACCGTCCCGGCCGGCAAGCTGGTCAACGGCCACACCTACACGGCCTGGCCGTGGGGCTACAGCGGCTCGCTGTGGGCGCGCCAGACCGTCCCCAACGGCCTGGTCTTCACGGTCGACACCACCCTGCCCGGCACCTCGACCGTCTCCTCGACGGACTACCCCGCGGGTGCCTGGGCCAAGGGCGCCGGGCAGTCGGGCAACTTCACCCTCACCCCGCCGACCGGCGGCACCGACACCGCCGCCGTCGTGTGGCAGCTGGACGCCGGTGTGCAGACCTCCGTGCCCACCACGGGCAGCGCGGTCGTCGTGAGCGCCACCCCGGCCACCGACGGCCCGCACACGCTGACCGTCACCACCCGGGACCTGGCCGGCAACCTGTCGGCGCCGACGGTCTACTCCTTCGACGCGGGCAGCGGCGCGGTGACCTCGCCGATTTCCGGCGCCCGCACCGACCGGCGGCTGACGCTGACCTCGGCCGCCTCGTCCTCGACCTGGCAGTCCGTCAAGTTCCAGTACCGCCGCTCCGCCAGCGACAGCTGGAGCGACATCCCGCCCGCCAACGTGACCTCCGGCGGCAACACGCTGTCCGCCTGGCCGGTCGCCGTCACCAACGAGGTCTCCGCGCCGCTGGTCTGGGACGCCGCCACCACCCTGGGCGACGACGGCTCGCTGCAACTGCGGGCCGAGTTCACGGACACCTCCTCGGGGACCCACGACTCCTCGGCCGTCTCCGCGACGCTCGACCGGGTCGCCTCGCAGAGTTCCACCTCACAGGTGGGCCCGGGTTCGCTCAACCTGTCCACGGGTGACCTCACGCTCTCCGCCACCGACGCCTCCGCGTTCGGCATGTCGATCGGCCGGACGGCGGACTCCCGCACCCCGCAGGGCACCACGCCGGCCGGCCAGGTCTCCGCGTTCGGCCCCGGCTGGTCGCTGACCGGTGCCTCGCTCACCGCGCTGACGGACTACACCGAGATCCGGCCGGTGACCTCCACCGCGGTCTCGCTGGTCGAGGGGGCCGGCGCGCAGGTGTCGTTCACCGAGAACGCCGACGGCTCGTGGAGCCCCGAGCCGGGAGCCGGCTCGTTCACCCTGAGCTACAACAGCTCGGCGGACGCCTACACGCTCACCGACAACGCGGGCACCGTCACCGTCTTCACCAGGTCGAGCACCACGGCCGGTGTCTGGGCCGTCAGTTCGACCAGCCCGGGCGGCACCGGCACCGCGGTGCGCTACCGCTTCGACTCGGTGACCACCGGTGGCACCACCACCATGCGGCTGGCCCGGATCGCGGCGCCCACCTCGGCCATCTCCGACCTGGCCGGCTCCTGCCTGACCCCGGCCACGCCGGCGGTCGGCTGCCGGGTGCTGGAGCTCGACTACGCCACCGCGACCACCGCCACCGGCACCACCAGCGGCACGTTCGGCGACTACACCGGACAGGGTTCGACGGTCGCGCTCTGGGCCACCGATCCGTCCCTGGGTACGGAGACCTCCACCGCGGTCGCCCGCTACGCCTACGACTCCACCGGCCTGCTGCGCCAGGAGTGGGACCCGCGGATCAGCCCGACCCTCCCGGTCACCTACGGGTACGACACGGCGGGACACATCACCGGCCTGACGCCGGCCGGCCAGCTCCCCTGGACGCTGACCTACGGCACCGCCGGCACCTCCGGCGACACCAACACCGGACGCCTGCTGAGCGCCTCGCGCCCGACGCTGACGCCGGGTTCGGCGAGCCAGACCAACGGCACCGCCACGACCACCGTGGTCTACGACGTGCCGCTGACCACCGCCGCCGGCGGTCCCAACGCCATGGGCAGCACCGACGTGGCAGGCTGGAACCAGTCCGACGCCCCCACCGACGCCACGGCCGTCTTCCCGGCGGACCAGGTGCCGAGCTCCAACACCGGTACCGGCAACCTGGGTTCGGGGTCCTACACGCGGGCCACCGTGCACTACCTGGACGCCGGCGGTCGGGAGTCCGACACGGCCACCCCTGGTGGGCACATCAGCACCACCTACATCGACAGTGTCGGACGCACGGTCGGCCAGCTGACCGCCGCCAACCGTGAACTCGCGCTCGCGCCGAGCACGACCAACGAGCTCAACGTGCTCGGCCTGGCCGCCATGACCACGGCCCAGCGCGCGGCCCTGCTGTCCACCGAGAAGGTCTACGACAGCACCGACCAGAAGGTGACCGACGTCTACGGTCCGCTGCACGAGGTGACCCTGGGGCATGCCCTGGCCGCCTCCGGGACCAGTGCCGCGCTGGCGGCCGGCGCCGTGGTCGCCGCCCGCACCCACACCCACAACACCTACGACGAGGGCCGGCCCACCGACGGCTCGGCGACCATCGCCGACGCGGTGACCACCGCCGTGACCGGCAGCGCGATCGCCGGCTACAGCACCGACGCCGACACCCAGACCACCACGACCGGCTACGACTGGGTGCTCGGACAGGCCGTCAAGACCACCACCGACCCGGCCGGCCTGGCCATCATCACCACCACCGGCTACAACGCGGCCGGCAACGTCATCTCCAACGCGCAGCCGGCGTCGAACGGTTCGGACGCCGGTACCACCCTGACCAGCTACTACACCGCCACCGGCAGCGCGCCCTGCGGCGGACACCCCGAATGGGCCGACCTGGTCTGCCAGACCTCCCCGGCCGGCGCCATCACCGGCGGCGGAGCCAACCCCTCCCAGCGGGCCACCACCACGACCACCTACAACCTCTACGGATCCCCGGCCACCGTCGCCACCAGCGCCAACGGCGTCACCCGCACCACCACCACGTCCTACGACGCGGCCGGACGGAAGAGCTCGGTCGCCGTCACCGGCGGGATCGGCCAGCCGGTGCAGACCTCGACCACGGCGTACGACGCCGGCACCGGGCTGCCCAGCACCGTCAGCACGCCGGACGGCGCGAGCATCACGACCGCCTACGACCAGCTCGGTCGCGTCATCTCCTCGACCGACGCGAACAGCAACACCTCCACCGTCCAGTACGACGCGCTGGACCGGCCGACCCAGACCACCGACTCGGCGCCGTCGACCACCACCTACACCTACGACACCAGCAAGGACCCGCGCGGCCTGGTGACCAGCCAGACCGACTCCAACGCGGGTACCTTCGGCGCCACCTACAACGCCGACGGGAACATCGCGACCGAGAGCCTGCCCGGCTCCACCGCGCTCACGGTGACGACGGACGAGACCGGCCAGGCGACCTCCCGGGTCTACACCGACGGCTCCGGCAACGTGCTCGTCTCCGACCAGGCCGGGTTCACCGGCACCGGGCTGGAGGTCAGCCGCGCGCTGTCCACCTCCGGCGGCCTGGGCGTCAACGACAACTACGGCTACGACGCCGACAACCGGCTGACCGGTGTCGCCGAGACGGTGATCAGCCACCCCGCCAACAGCGCCGGCATCAGCACCTGCACCAGCCGGCAGTACACCTTCGACAAGAACTCCAACCGGACCGGTCTGACCACCGCCGTCGGCGCGGCCAACGCGGCCTGCCCCACCAGCGGCGGCAGCACGGCGGCGCACAGCTACGACAGCGCCGACCGGCTGGCCGACACCGGCTACACCTACGACGCCCTCGGCCGGGACACCGCTGAGCCGAACGGCATCACCACCTCCTACTACACCAACGACCTGGCCTACCAGCAGACCGCGGGCAGCAACCAGAGCACCTGGCAGCTCGACCCGGCCGGCCGGATCAAGTCCTCCACCAACGCCACCAACACCTCCGGCAGTTGGGTCCAGACCGCGGCCCGGACCGACCACTACGACGGCACCTCGGACTCGCCGGCCTGGACCACCGAGGACGCCCAGGGCCACTACACCCGCGACATCAAGGACATCGCCGGGAACCTGAGCACCGTCTACGCCTCCGCCAACGGCGACCTGCTGCTGCAGCTCACCGACCTGCACGGCGACGTCACCATGGAGCTGCCCACCAACGACGCCAACACCCCGGTCGTCGTGATGGCCACCGACGAGTACGGCAACCCGATCGCGGGCACCGGCACCACCCGCTACGGGTGGCTCGGCGGCGACCAGCGCTCCGCCGAGACGCCCACCGGCGACATCCTGATGGGTGCCCGGCTCTACAACCCCGCACTCGGACGCTTCGCCCAGACCGACCCGGTCTTCCAGGGCTCGGCCACCGCGTACGACTACGTCGACCAGAACCCGGTCACCGGACTGGACCTGGCGGGCACCAACGGCCGCAACGGCGGTTGGTGCGGCCAGAACAGCTTCTGGAAGTGGTGCGACATGTACGCGAGCGAGTACCGCACCCGGATGCTCATCGACGGCCTGTACTTCGGCGCCTCCGTGGCGGGTGCGTGCGGCCTGGCGGGGCTCACCTCCATCATCGGCGCCCCGGCGGCCGCGGTGTGCGGCGCGGTGGGCGCGGAAATGGGCATCTCCGCCGCCGGCCTGAGCTGGATCGACGACATCGGCGGGAACAACGGCCTCTACATGGAGGTCGACTTTTTCGCCCACTGGTCCTGGTGGTGGGGCTGGCACCGGACCTGGATCCCGTGCTGGGCGTACATCTGGCACCAGTAGCAGCTGAGTGACCGGCGGGGTGGGGGCCTCCCCCACCCCGCCGGTCCGCCATGACACCCTCACCGGTGAAACCGACCGCGATCATCCAGGTAGCTCGGGACCAGACATGTCACTTCACACCGCCGACCTCATCTGTTACACCGCCGTGTTCGCCCTGGCACTGGCTCTGATCGGCCTCGGGCTGCTCAGCCTGGCCGGAAAGGGCCCGGGGAGGCGCACGCCGCGCAGCAGGGCCGTGCCGCTGCTCCTGCTCGGCTCCGGGACGGCGCTCTGCACCCTCGCCCGCATCCCCGGCAGCGACCGCCTGCTGTGGGACGCCGTCCTCTCGGTGCCCGGGGTGCTGCTCGTCCTCGCGGGCCTCTACCGGCTGTGGCGCACGCGCTGAGCTTTCGCCGAACAGGCGCGGCGCGGCCGATCACCCTACAGTGGCGCTGATATGCCGTTTTCCCCTCCTGCTGCGTGAAGGGCTTGCTTCCGGAGACCGTCCCCCGCTGGAACGAATGGGGCTGGTGGAGATGACGAACGGGCACCGCTGGATGCGCCGGGCCGCCTTCGCGCTGGCACTCGTCGTGGTGCTGGTGGCCGCCGGCGGCACCTGGCTCTTCTTCCACCTGAACGGCGACATCCACCACTCGGCCCTCTACCTCGCGCCCGGCACGCAGAGCCCGGAGGCGAAGAACAGCGCCGGTCAGAGCCCGATGAACATCCTGGTGATCGGCTCGGACACCCGCGACTCCGCCGCCGACTGCGCGATCGGTGGCGACTGCGGGCCCGGCGCCAACGCCGACGTGGAGATGGTCGTCCACCTCTCCGCGGGCCGCACGGACGCGACGATCATGAGCATCCCGCGCGACACCGTGGTGGACGTCCCGAGCTGCACCGACCCCGCCACCGGCCACAGCTACCCCGCGCAGGCGCAGGTGCAGATCAACTCCAGCCTCCAGAACGGCGGTCCCGGCTGCACGGTGGCCGCCGTCCACGCCCTGACCGGCATCCCCATCGACCACTTCATGATGGTCGACTTCGCCGGTGTGGTGAGCATGTCGGACGCCGTCGGCGGGGTCGACGTCTGCGTCGACAACAACGTCTACGACCCGGACTCGCACCTGAAGCTCGCCAAGGGCACCCACACGCTCAAGGGCCTGGCGGCGCTGGAGTTCCTGCGCACCCGCCACGGCTTCGGCGACGGCGGCGACCTGGGCCGCGAGAGCGCGCAGCACGTGTTCCTCTCGGCGCTGCTGCAGAAGGCCAGGAGCGCCGGCACGCTGACCGATCCGGTGGCCCTCTACAAGCTCGCCGACGCGGCGACCAAGGCGCTGACCGTCGACAACGGGCTGGCCGGGGTGACGAACCTGACGTCAGTGGCCAGGCAGCTCTCCGACGTGCCGAGCGCCCGGACCACCTTCATCACCATGCCCAACGTCCCCTACCCGGCCAACGCCAACTGGCTCAGCCCGGCGCCCGACGCGCCGGCCGTGTTCCGGGCGCTGGCCGACGACCAGCCGCTGCCGCAGAGCGCGGGGGCGTCCCCGTCCGCCTCGCCGGCCGCGGCGCAGGGTCAGCCGCAGCTGTACCTCAAGCTGCCGACGGGACGCGGCGCCGCCGCCGCGGGCGTCCGGCCGCAGGACTTCGCCGCCCCCGCAGCCGCGCCCGGCGCCTCGCCGTCAGCAGACACGCATCCGCTCAACGGCGCGGCACCGACCGGCTGCGTGGCCGTCGGGACCGAGGACACCACGGTGTTCGGGACGCCTGTCGCCGCCTACGCCCTCAACCCGCAGATCCCCGACTCCGCACCCTGACCGCGCTCAGCGGGCGCTCGGTCTAAGACGCGGAGTCCGGCACGTTGGGGAACTTGGCGTAGGCCTGGATCGGCGTCATGCCGACGCCGTTGATCTTCTCGGTGTACTCGTGGCTGACCTGGGCACACTTGCTGCCGTCGTCGGCGGTGGCCGAGTTGGCGTCGCTCAGGGCGGCCTGGGTGTTGACGGGCGCCGGTGTCGCTGCGGCGCCGCCTGCGGCGGTGAAGGTGGTGCCGGTGGTCCAGTCGGTGCCGATGGTCAGCGTGATGCCGGAGCCGGCGCCGGGGACGACGGCGGTGGCGGGCAGGCCCAGCGAGGCGGCGACCTCCTGGGCGTCGCCCTCGCGGCCGGCGGTGTAGCCGACGGTGGTCCGGTCGCTGGCCGGCCCCTTGACGTCGGTGCTCCTGGCGCTGTAACCCTGGGCGATCAGCGCCGACTTGATCGCGACGCCGCGCCCGGTGACCTTGCTGCCGTCCTCGATGTGCACGGCGATCTCGCCGATCGGGGCGCCGGACGGCTTCGCCGCAGGCGGCGGCGTGGCGGGGGCGGCCGGATCGCCGGCCGTGGAGGTGGCCTGGGCGGCGGCGCTGGACTTGTCGCCGCTGCCGGTGGTCAGCGACTGGTCGTTGGTGATCGCGTTGAACAGGTTCCTGGCGGCCGGTGAGACCACCACCTTGGCCGCGTCCCTGGGGTCCGGGACGTTCTGCATGGTGGTGAAGGTGATCCGGTCGGCGGGCACCTTGTTGAGGTCGTCCGCCAGACCGACCATCTGGGGGATGCCGCTCAGGGCGTCGTCCACGGTCAGCGCCTTGGTGGCGGCGTCGGCCAGCGAGTACACGGCGGCGGGGTTGCTGAGGGTACCCGCGCTCTTGAGCTGGCGGACCAGCGAGCCGATGAACATGTGCTGGGTGACGGTGCGGCCCAGGTCGCTGCCGTCGCCGAAGGCGTCCCGGGAGCGGACGAACTGCAGGGCGGACATGCCCTTCAGGGTGTGCTCGCCCTTCTTCAGCTTGAGGTGCGAGTTGGCGTCGTAGACGTCGTCGCTGACGCAGACGGGCACGCCGCCCACCGCGTCGGACATCTTCACCACACCGGTGAAGTCGACGGTGATGAAGTGGTCGATCGGGATCCCGCTCAGCTGGTGGACGGCCGCCACCGTGCAGCCCGGGCCGTAGTCCAGGGTGCTGTTGATCTGGCCGTGCGAGACGGGCTTCATCGAGGTGTGGTTCTGTTCGTCGTTGCAGCCCGGCAGTTGGGTCATGGTGTCGCGCGGGATGCTCATCACGGTGGCGTTGCTGCGGTCCGCCGAGACGTGCAGGACCATCTCGACGTCCGCGTTGGCGCCCGAGCCGCAGTCGCCACCGATCTGGCAGTCGGCCGCGTTGTCGCGGGTGTCCGAGCCGATCACCAGGATGTTGAGCGGGGTGCGGCCGAAGGCGTCCGGCTTCTCGTGGCCGGCATCGCCCGAGGTGCCGGCGAACAGCGCGGAGTGGTGGATGTTCCCGCTGAGCGTCTGGTAGACGTACGCGCCGGCGCCGGCGGTGACCAGCACCAGGCCGGCGCTGGTGTAGGCGAGGATCCGCAGCCCCCGCCGCCGGGGTTTCGGACGGCTCCGGCGGGCCTGGGCGCGGCCGCCGCTCTGCTCTCCGGGTATGCCGGTCATCGGCGGACACCTCCCCGGCGCGTCGTCGTGCGGGGCCGGGAGCGGCTGCGGCCCCCGGTGGATTCATGCTGCTCGGACGTGACCGCGCCGTGGCCGATCATGTGCTCCCCCATCCAGAAGGCCGGCCGTTCCCGGCGTTCTCGGCATGCCCGCCGACCGGCGGGCGCCCACTACCGAAGTGTGACGTTTGATCAGCGCGGTTGGTTGCGTTCGTTCGTCGGCGATCCAGGCCTGCCCAGAGTGGAAGAAGTTCACACAGGTTTTACACGCGAACAGGTGTACGCGCGTAGAACGCTTCGCCAGCATGGGGTCATGACAATCAGGGGACTGCGGCTCGGCCGCATGGGAACGGCGCGGCGACCGCGGATCGCGGCGACGCTGGCGGCGGGGGTGCTCGCCGCCGCCGGGCTGGTGGGCGGGAGCGGGGCGGGCACTGCGGTAGCTGCGTCGCACAACTTCCAGCCGCCGAAGATCAAGCACGTGTGGATGATCATGCTGGAGAACAAATCGTACGAAGCCGCGTTCACCGGCCTCAACCAGAACAGCTATCTGTGGAAGACCCTGCCGCAGTACGGGGAGCTGCTGCGGCAGTACTACGGCACCGGGCACTACAGCCTCGACAACTACATCAGCGCGGTCAGCGGCCAGGCGCCCGCGCCCGCGACCCAGGGCGACTGTCCGCAGTACCAGAACGTCTCCCCCGGTACGCCGGCCGCCGACGGCCAGGTGCACGCGGCCTCGGGCTGCGTCTACCCGGACTCGACGTACACCCTCTTCAACCAGCTCGACGACAAGAACGTCAGCTGGAAGGCGTACATGCAGGACATGGGCAACACGCCCGGCCGCGAGGACCCGTACAAGTGCGGCATCCCCGGAGACCCGTCCGGCGCCGGGGTCGTGGACCCGGGCGGTGCGACGGCGGCCGACCAGTACGTGCCCAAGCACAACCCGACGGCCTGGTTCCACTCGCTGATCGACGACCCGCAGGAGTGCGCGCAGGTCGTCCCGCTGGACGGGCGCCCGGCGCAGCCCGGCCACGACGCGATGAGCGGGCTGGCCGAGGACCTGAAGAGCGAGTCCACCACCCCGCAGTTCTCCTGGATCACCCCGGACAACTGCTCGGACGCGCACGACTCCACCTGCAAGGGCGACAACGGCTCCGGCGACCCGAACAACCACCAGGGCGGCCTCTACGCCTCGGACCTGTTCCTGGAGAAGTGGATCCCGCAGATCATGGCCTCGCCCGCCTTCCAGGACGACGGCATGATCGACATCACCTTCGACGAGGCGTTCCCGCCGTACAAGCTGTACGGGAACTCCACCGGCGACTACACCGGGAACACCGACCCCACCCTCAACACCCCGACCGACACCGCGCAGTCCGTGATCGCCTGCTGCAACGAGCTGCCCGGCCCGAACACCAGCCAGCCCGGCGACCAGGCCTTCGGCCAGGACACCACCCCCGGCGGCGGCATCACCGGCTCGCTGCTGATCTCCCGCTACGTCAAGCCCGGCACGATCAGCGACCAGCCGTACAACCACTACTCCTGGCTGCGCAGCATGGAGGACCTCTTCCACGTCACCAAGGGCGGCATCGACGGGCAGGGGCACCTGGGCTACGCGGGCACTCCGGGCCTGCGGCCGTTCGGTCCGGACGTCTACAACAACCCGGGCGGACACGCGGTGGCGCCCGCGCCGCTGGGCAGCAACGGCGTCTACTCCGCCACCACCAAGCAGCCGCAGGACCAACCCGCGCTGCTGGCACCCGACTTCACCGGTGCCACCGCCGTCGACGACAGTCTGAAGGCCGGAGCCGGTAAGTGATCCAGCGCTTCACCGACCGAGGCCGCGCCCAGCACGGGCGCGGCCTCGGCCGCCGCCTCCCTGGTGCCGTTGCTGTGCTGGGTCTTCTCGTCGCCGCGACGAGTGCGTGCTCGTCGGCCGCGCCGGCCCGGCCGGACCTGGGCCGGGTGGCGATCCCGTCCGCCCCGGGGGCGCCGATCGTGCCGACCGCCTCCCCCGGGCACGCCCAGCTGGTCGCGATGGGCGACGCCGTCCATCTCGACCTCGGCGCGCAGCAGGGGCAGATCACCGCGACCGGTCCCGACCTCGCGCTGCCGGCGCCCGCGCCGGGGGCGGCCCCGGCCGCGCAGTCCCAGGGCAGCATCACGGTGACGCTGCGCGTCCCGGCGGGCAGCGAGGTGCTGAGCGGCGACGCGCTGGCGGTCAGCGACGAGCTGGGCCACGCCGTGCAGGTGACCGCCGACGCGGCGTCCGCCACCGCCGGGCCGGGACACGACGCCGTCCTCCACCTGGCCGGGACCTTCGCCGCGGGCCACTCCACGCTGACCTGGAGCAACGCGGGCAAGCCGCTGGCCACCTGGGACTTCGAGGTCGAGCTCGACTGACACAGGCAGTCAGGTGTCCGAGGTACGGTGAAGACCTTCGCGGGGCGGGCCTGCCGCCACGCTCGGCCCGCTGGAGGCACCTCCCTCATGCTGCTGCAGCACCTGGCGTACCTGCCCAGCCCCTCCCGGGGCGTCTGGCACCTGGGGCCGGTACCGATCCGCGCCTACGCGCTCTGCATCATCGCCGGGATCGCCGCCGCGCTGTGGCTGACCCGCAAGCGCTGGTCGGCGCTCGGCGGCAACCCGGACGACATCACCGACATCGCGGTCTGGGCGGTGCCGTTCGGGATCGTCGGCGGGCGGCTCTACCACGTGATCACCGACCCTGAGCTGTACTTCAAGGCCGGTGAGCAGCCGATCAGGGCGCTGTACATCTGGGACGGCGGCCTCGGCATCTGGGGTGCGGTCGCGCTCGGAGCGGTCGGCGCCTGGATCGGCTGCCGCCGCCGGGGCATCCGGCTGGCCGCCTACGCGGACGCCCTCGCCCCCGGCCTGATCCTGGCCCAGGCGATCGGCCGCTGGGGCAACTACTTCAACCAGGAGCTGTACGGCGACCCCACCCACCTGCCCTGGGGCCTGCTCATCGACCCGGCGCACCGGCCGGCGGCCACCCCGGACATCGCCACCTACCAGCCGACCTTCCTGTACGAGTCGCTCTGGGACCTGGGCGTGGTCGCCCTGCTGCTGTGGGCGGACCGGCGGTTCAGCATGCACTCCGGGCGGCTGTTCGCACTGTACGTCGCCGCCTACACCGCCGGGCGCGGCTGGATCGAGGCCCTGCGCGACGACCACGCCAACCACATCCTGGGGCTGCGCCTCAACGACTGGACCTCGCTGCTCCTCTTCCTGGTCGCCGTCGGCTACCTACTGGCCACCCGCAACCGCCCCGCCCCGGCAAGCACCCTCGGTGAGCGTGACGGGACTGCGTGAGCCGCGGTGCAGCAGGGCGAGCAGCGGTCCGGTCAGCGTGGTGGTGATCAGGGCCATCAGCACCAGGACGGTGTAGAGGTGGCGGCCGATCAGGCCGGCGCTCCAGCCCGCGTTCAGGGCGATCAGCTCGGTCAGGCCCCGGGTGTTCAGCAGCGTCCCGACGATCAGCGCGTCGCGCCGGGCCAGTCCGCCCAGCCGCGCCGCCAGCGCCGCGCCGCCGACCTTCCCGGCCGTCCCGAGCAGCACCACGACGGCGAGCACCAGCCAGTCCTCGGCGTCCAGTTGGCCGATCCGCACGGACAGTCCGGTGACCACGAAGAAGAGCGGCAGCAGGACGGCCCCGGCCTGCTCCACGGAGTGCTGGAGATGCCGGTCGCGGGAGCCGTCGGCATGGCGGGGCATCAGGAGCCCGACCGCCAGGGCGCCGAAGACGACGTGGAGTCCGAGCTCCGCGGTGCACCAGGCGGAGACCGCCAGCACCGCGACGACCACCGGAGCCCGGTCGTGCCCGGCCGACCAGGCCCAGCGCATCCAGCGGCGCAGGGCCGGCCGGACCAGCAGCGCCAGCACCAGTAGGTAGCAGGCGAACCCGGCCACCACGGCGGCGGGTTGGCGTCCGGTGCCGGCGGCCGCGATCGCGACGGCGAGCAGCAGCCAGCCGATCGCGTCGATCACCCCGGCGGCGGTCATCGCCAGCACGGCGGGGACGCTCGTCGTGAGCCCGCGCTCCCGGATGATGCCGGCCAGCACCGGGACCGCCGTGATGGACAGCGCCACGGCCACGAAGAGGATCGAGGGCCCGGACCGGACACCGGCGGCGGCGCCGAGCAGGTCGGCTCCGGACAGCGCCCACCCCAACAGCCCACCCAGCACGAGCGGGAGCAGCAGACTGCCCGCCGAGACCAGCAGGACGCCGCGCTGGCGGCTGCGCAGCACGCGCAGGTCGAGCTCGTAGCCGACCGAGAACAGGAAGAGTACGAGGCCCAGTTGGGCCAGGACGGTGAGGAACGGCAGGACCTCGGCGGGGAACAGCAGCTGCGTCACCCGGGCCGGCAGCAGACCGAGCGCCGTGCCGATCAGCAACTGCCCCACCACGAGGGGCTGTCCGAGCCTTCGGCAGACCGGAGCGGCCAGCGCGGTCAGCGCGGTGATCGCTCCGGTGCCGAGGATCGCCTGCGCCGCCAGGTGCTCGGTGTTCACCGCACGCCCCTCCCGTTCGTCAGTGCCCTTCAGCGCCCTTCGGCTGGTACCAGATATGCCGCGACGCTGCGCAACTTCTCGCAGGTCTCCTCCAGTTCACGCGCCGGGACGGACTGCGCCACGATCCCGGCACCCGCCCGCAGCCACGCCCGTCCAGCCTGCTCGAACACGGCGCGCAGCACCAGGGCGGCATCGAGCACGCCGGAGGCGTCGACGGCCAGCACCGCGCCCCCGTACATCTCGCGTGCCACCTGTTCGTGCTGCCGAACGGCTGCGACGGCGGCCGGCTTGGGCACGCCGGTCGCGGTGATCGCGGGGAAGAGTGCGGCGAACGCGTCCCAGCGGTCCAGGCCCGGCGCGAGTCGGCCGGAGAGCTGCGAGGCGAGGTGCTGCACGCTGCCGCGCTCCTTGACGACCATGAACTCGTCCACCGTGACGCTCTCCGCCGAGCACACGGCGCCGAGTTCGTCGCGGGCGGCCTCCACGGAGATCCGGTGCTCGTGGATCTCCTTGGCGTCGCCCAGCAGTTCGGCGCGCAGCCGCCGGTTCTCGGCGGCGGAGTCGGTGCGGGCCCGGGTGCCCGCCAGCGGCTGGGTCCGGACCAGGCCGTCGGCGGAGACGGTGACGACCAGCTCCGGGCTGAAGCCGGCCGCCCGCAGGCCGTCCATGCCGAGCAGGAAGGACCGGGCCGGGGTGTTGTGGCGCCGACCGAGTACGAAGGTGTCGACCAGGTCGATCGGGCCGGGCAGCGGGACGACCCTGCTGAGCACGACCTTGTCGAAGGCGCCCGCGGCGATGTCGGCCACCGCCTCGGCCACCAGTTTGCGGTACTGCCCGCCGTCGGCCGCCAGGTCGAGGCCGGGCAGCCCGCCCGCCCGGACGTGCTCGGCGGGCACCTCGGACTCGGCGGGCACCTCGGACTCGGCGGGCGCCTCGGACTCGGCGGGCGCCTCGGCGAGTAGCGCGGCGAGCCGGGCCTGCGCGTCCTCCGCGGAGGTGCGCAGCAGCGCGCGGCCGGCCGTGATCCGCACCTCGTCCCTGGGAACGACCAGGTGCAGCAAAGGAGTCGAGGCACTGCCCGGGTGCCCGCCGGCCAGCGCGGCGGCGAGCTCGAAGGCCGCCCAGCCGCAGGCGCGCCAGCCCTCCACCGGCAGTTCGTCCAGCAGGGCGGCCACCACGCGCAACGGATTCCCCTGCCAGGCGACGCTGCGCCGGTCCGTCCCGCAGGCGTAGTGGACGTGCTGCCGGTCCACCCGGATCTCCGCCAGCACCCCGAGACCGACGTACCACGTGTCGCCCTGCTCGTAGAGCACGTGCGTCTCGCCGCGGTGGGCCCTGGCCAGTCGCGCGGCCATGAGCAGCGGGTCGTACGGAGCGTCGACCTCGGTCTCCCGGTAGCACTGGCGTGGAGTCATGGTGTCTCTCCCTGGCGGCTCTTCGGATTCAGGTGCGTGCGAGTTCAGGTGCGTGCGAGGCGTTCGGCCCGCAGTCTCGCGGCGATACCGGTCGCGAGTTCGCGCTTGTCGACCTTGCCCGCGCCGGTCCGCGGGAGGGCGGGCACGACTTCGAGCCGGTCGGGCAACTTGTAGGCGGCCAGCCCCCGTTCGCGCAGGAAGGCGGACAGCTCGGGCAGCGTGGGCGCGGTCCCGTGCGGCACCACGTACGCGCAGGACCGCTCGCCGAGCAGCTGGTCCGGCATGCCGACCAGCGCGGCCTGGGCGACCGACGGGTGCGCCGACAGGTGGTCCTCGACCTCGGCGGCCGGCACCTTCTCCCCGCCGCGGTTGATGACGTCCTTGACCCGCCCCTCGACCACCAGGTGGCCGGTCGGGGTGATCCGCACCAGGTCGCCGGTGCGGTAGTAGCCGTCCGCCGTGAAGGCGGTGGCGTTGTACTCGGCTGCCCGGTAGTAGCCGCGGACCGTGTACGGGCCGCGGACCAGCAGTTCGCCGACCTCGCCGGGCGCCACCTCGCGCTCCTCGCCGTCCACCACCCGCAGTTGGTCCGCCGCGGAGAGCGGGCGGCCCTGGGTGGTGAGCACGGTCTCCTCGGGGTCGTCGGGCCGGGTGAAGCAGAGCAGGCCCTCGGCCATGCCGAACACCTGCTGGAGCCGGCAGCCCAGTTCGGGTCCGACCCGGGCGGCCTCGGCCCGGCCCAACCGCGCGCCGCCGACCTGGAGCAGGCGCAGGCTGGAGAGGTCGGCGTCCGTCCAGGCGGCCTCCGCCAGCCAGAGCGTGAGGAGCGGCGGGGTGAGCGCGGAGACCGTCACCCGCTCGCGGGCGATCAGCGGGAACGCCTGGTCGGGCGAGGCGTCCGGAGCCAGCACGACGGTGCCGCCGACGGCCAGAGTGCCCAGCACGCCGGGGCAGCCGAGGGCGAAGTTGTGCGCGGCCGGCAGGGCCGCCAGATAGACGGTGTCCGTGTCGAGCCCGCAGACCGCCGCGCTCTCGCGGATGTTGTAGAGGTAGTCCCGATGCGTGCGGGGAATGAGTTTTGGCGCACCCGTCGTCCCGCCCGACAGGAGGAGCAGGGCCAGGCCCTCCGACCTGGGATCGGGGAATTCCGATTCCGGTCGATAAGAGGGAAGTGCGGAACCGCCTGACGGCAGGAATAGCTCATCGAGATCGCCGTCCGGATGCCCGGCGACGATGACATGGCGCAACCCCGGATTTCCCTCGCGAACGGCCTCCGCCAGGGTGGTGTAGTCGAATCCGGCACAGCTGTCCGGGATGACGTAACCGACCGCCTCCGCCATCTTACACAGATGATCGATCTCGTTTCTCCGATGTCCGGGCAGGGCCAGGACGGGAATCACACCGAGTCGAAAAAGAGAGAAAATAAGAAGTATGAATTCGATACTGTTCGGGAGGTGGACGACCACACGGTCACCGGCGGCCAGCCCCAGGGCGGCCAACCGGCCTGCCAGCCGCCCGACGGCGGCGTCGAGCTCGCGATAGCCGACCCGTCGCTCCGGGGAGACCAGCGCCGTCCGCTCGGGGAGGCGCCGGGCCTGCGCACGCAGGACTGCATCAAGGGTGTCCGCTCTACGTTTCATCCCACTGATCCGAATATTCCCGAGGAGACGTGAGGAGGTGCAAGGCGGGGCGCATCATGCGGTCGTGCACAATCCAACCGCCGTGCCCCGGCGTACTTTAGCGCCATTTCCATTCACCGTCGGACACCGAGGTGACTTTTGCCGAGAGCGGGAAGCGTGGTGTATTAGTTTCTGGACGCACAACCTTCTGTGCGGCAGTAGGACAAGTACACTGCTATCCGAGCGATGGGCGAGGGATGCTTTCACCGCAGCACGGGATTTCGGCCACTGACCTCACACCGGACGCACTCAGAAATGCGGTCGCCGACCTGCTCGGCTGCGACGCCCGGGACCTGCGGGACACCGAGGACCTCGCCGAGCGCGGTATGGACTCGATCCGGACGATGACGCTGGCCGGCTGGCTGCGTCGGCGGGGGGTGCCGGTGACCTTCCCGGCGCTGGCGCAGGAGCCGACGATCGCCCGCTGGTCGGCACTGGCCGCCGCGCAGCTGCCGGAGCCGCGCAGCGGGCAGGCAGCTGATCGGACGGTGACGGAGCTGGATCCGCAGGCGCCCTTCGCGCTGACGCCGATGCAGCACGCCTACTGGATCGGGCGGCGCGAGGACCAGGTGCTCGGATCGGTCGGCTGCCACGCCTACTTCGAGTTCGACGGCGCGGACCTGGTGCCCGAGCGGCTCGAAGCCGCCGTACGCGCGGTGCTCGCCCGGCACGGCATGCTGCGGGCGCGGTTCCTGGACGACGGCACGCAGCAGATCATGCCGGAGGGTGGTTGGCCCGGCCTGCGGGTACACGATCTGCGCGACGCGGCCGAGCAGTTGAGGGCCGAGCGGCTGGCTGCCGTCCGGGACGCGCTCTCGCACCGCCGGTTGCGCGTGGAGCTGGGCGAGGTGCTGGACGTGCAGCTCTCGCTGCTCCCCGGTGCGGCCACCCGCGTCCACCTCGGCGTGGACCTGCTGGTCGCGGACGTCGAGAGCATCAGAATCCTGCTGGCCGACCTCGCCCGCGCCTACCAGTCTCCCGAACTCCCTTCAGCGGCATCAGAGTTCGAGTTCCCGCAGTATCTCGCCGACCAGTCGGTCCGGCGCGCCGAGGCCAGCCGGGAGGCGCAGTCATACTGGCAGGAGCGGCTCGCCGACCTCCCGGACGGGCCCGGCCTGCCGCTGGCCACCGACCCCGCCCGGATCGGCGCGCCGCGCTTCACCCGGCGGCGCTACCGCCTGGAGCCGGACGCCTGGCAGCGGTTCGGCCGCCGCGCGCGCCAGGGCGGCAGCACCCCGGCGATGGCGCTCGCCGCCGCGTACGCCGAGGTGCTCGGCGCGTTCAGCGAGAGCCCCCGATTCCTGCTCAGCCTGCCGCTGTTCAACCGCGACGCGGTCCACCCGGCCGTCCCCGGCATGGTCGCCGACTTCACCGACCTGCTGCTGCTCACCGTGGACGTCGGCGCCGAGTCCTCGTTCCTGGAGCGCGCCCGTGCGCTTCAGGCCGAGTTCAGGGCCTGCGCCGCGCACAGCGCGTACTCCGGCGTGGACGTGCTGCGCGACCTGGCCCGCGCGCAGGAGGCGCCCGGGGGCCAGCCGCGGCGCGCGCCCGTGGTGTTCGCCTGCACCCTGGGCAACGACCTGGTGGACGGCGAAGTCAGGGAGACCATCGGCGAGTTGGGCTGGATGATCTCGCAGACCCCGCAGGTCTGGCTGGACCACCAGGTGTACGAGTCGCACGGTGGCGTCGAGCTGTGCTGGGACGCGGTCGACGAGCTGTTCCCGGCCGGGCTGGTCGACGACATGTTCGCCTGCTACCGGGAGTTGATCGACCGCCTCGCCGCCGAGCAGTCCGTCTGGGACCGGCCGGTCCGCCCGGCCCTGCCGCCCCGCCAGCAGGCCGTCCGCGCGCGGGTCAACGCCACCGACGGGCCCCGCCCGGTCGTCCGCCTGCACCAGGGCTTCTTCGAACGCGCCGCGCAGCAGCCGGAGCGCCCCGCGCTGCTCTGGGGCTTCGAAGGCGAGGACTCGGCGATGACGTACGCCGAGCTGGCCCAGCGTGCGCTCGGTGTGGCCGGCGCGCTGCGCGCCCGCGGTCTGCGGGCGGCCGAGCCGGTGGCCGTCTCGATCGCCCGGGGGCCCGAGCAGATCGCGGCGGTGCTCGGCGTGCTCGCCGCCGGCGGCAGCTACGTCCCCGTGGGCGTCGACCAGCCGGCCCGGCGGCGGCAGCGGATCCTGGAGCGGGCCGGCGTCCGGCTGCTGCTGACCCACGGGCCCGCCCCCGCCGACCTCCCCGCGACGGTGTCGGCGCTGGACGTCGCGACGGCCTGCGCGCACCCGCCGCTCGCGGAACCCGTCCCGGTACCGGCCGAGGCGCCCGCCTACGTGATCTTCACCTCGGGCACCACCGGCGAGCCGAAGGGCGTCGCGGTCGCCCACGGCGCGGCCGTCAACACCATCGTGGACCTCAACGAGCGCTTCGCAGTCGGCCCCGAGGACCGGGTGCTCGCCGTCTCCGCGCTCGACTTCGACCTGTCGGTCTACGACATCTTCGGTCTGCTCTCCGCCGGTGGCACGCTGGTCCTGCCGCACGAGAGCGAGCGGCGCGACCCCCGGGCCTGGGCCGAGCTGATCGGCCGGCACGGGGTCACCGTGTGGAACTCGGTGCCGGTTCTGCTCGACATGCTGCTCACCACGGCCTCCCTGCGGCTGGACGGGCTGCGGCTCGCGCTGGCGTCGGGCGACTGGATCGGCCTCGACCTGCCCGGACGGCTGGCCGAACGGACCCGGGGGGCCTGCCGGTTCGTCGCGCTGGGCGGCGCGACCGAGGCGTCGATCTGGTCGAACCTCTTCGAGGTGACGGACGTCCCGGCGACCTGGACGTCCGTCCCGTACGGGTTCCCCCTGCGCAACCAGCGGTTCCGGGTGGTCGGGCCGGGCGGCCTGGACCGCCCCGACTGGGTGGCCGGTGAGCTGTGGATCGGCGGTGCCGGGGTGGCGCTCGGGTACCTCGGCGACCCCGGGCTCACGGCGGAGCGGTTCGTGCCGCACGAGGGCGGCCGCTGGTACCGGACGGGTGACCGCGGGCGCTACTGGCCGGACGGCACCCTGGAGTTCCTGGGCCGGATCGACCGGCAGGTCAAGATCCGCGGCGTGCGCACCGAGCTGGGCGAGATCGAGGCCGCCCTCCAGGCGCACCCGGCGGTCGGCCGCTGCACGGTCGCCGCGGTCGGCGACGGCCGGGCCAAGCGGCTGGTGGCGGTGGCGACACCGGTGGCCGGCCGCTCGGCCCTCCCGGCGGCACCTCCCCTGCCGGGCCCGCGTGCCGAATTCGAGCACGCGGAGGCGGACCCCGAGGCGCGCGTGGTCGAGTACGTCCTCACCCGGCTCGCCGCCGGTGAGGCGGGCATCACCGGCACGTCCGCGCCGCTCGCCGAGCTGGCCCGGCGCTGGGGGGCGCCGCCCGAGTGGCAGCCGCTGCTGAGCCTCTGGTTCGACTGGCTCGCCGCGCGCGGTGTGCTCACCGCCGACCGGGACGGCTACGCCGCCGGTCCGCGACTGCCCGCTGTCTGCCGACCTGCCTCCAGTGCTCCTCCGGTCGACGGGCAACTCGCTGTGGTGGCAGCACGGTTGGCCGAACGGATCGATGACCTGGCCGCCGTGGTACGCGGCGATCTCGACCCGCTGACGCTGCTGGACGACCCGGTGCTCGCCCCCGAAGCGCTCGCCGCCCACTCCCCCGGCGCGGATCGCGCGGCGGCCGCGCTGATCGCCGAACTGCCGGGTACGACCAAACCGTTGGAGATCGCCGTGCTCGGCGCCGGCGGCGGCCGCCTGGCCCGGCTGCTGGCCGCCGCACACGCCCGGCACCGGTACACCCTGCTGGACGAGTCCGGCACCCGGCTCAGCGCGGCTGAGGAACAACTGGCCGACTTGTCCGGCCAGTTCACCTATCGGCAGCTGACGGGCCGACTCGTCCCGGCCGAACTACTGGGCCGTTTCGACGTCGTGGTGGCCGACAACGCGCTGCACACCTACGCCGACCCGGCCGACGGCGCGGAGCTCAGCGCGCTGCTACTGGCGCCCGACGGCCTGCTGCTGGCGCTGGAGCGGACCGAACTCCCGCCGCTCGCCCTGATCGCCGCCGCCCTGCCCACCCTCGGCTTCACCCGGCTCGACCCCGTCCGCCGGCAGCGGCGCACCGCGCTGCTCCCGGTCGCGGAGTGGCACCAGGTGCTGGCGGCGGCCGGCCTCCGCCCGTCATCGGCCGCCCCGGACGAGGGGCACGTGCTGCTGCGGGCCGCCAAGGCCCCGGAAGCCGGGCTGCCGGACGAGGCCGCGCTGCGCGACTGGCTGGCCGTCCGGCTGCCGGCCGCGATGATCCCCGACCAGCTGTTCGGCGCGGCCGCGCTGCCGCTCACCGCCAACGGCAAGGTGGACCGCTCGGCGCTGGAGCGCCTGCTCCCCGCCGCCGCACCCGCCGGGTCCGCCGCACTCGCCGTCGGCGACCCGCCGTGCGGGCCGGTGGAGAGCGCGCTCGCCGCCGTCTGGTGCGAGGTGCTGGGCGTCACGCGGGTCGGCCGCGACCAGAGCTTCTTCGCGCTGGGCGGCGACTCGCTGCTGGCCACCCGGCTGGTGAGCCGGCTGCGCGCCGCCGGGCTGGCCGTGGAGCTGTCCGCGGTGTTCGCCTCCCCCGTCCTGAAGGATCTCGCCGCGGGCGTCACCAGGACCGCGCCGGACGCGCCGGGCACCGCCGTCGTCGCCGATCCCGCGCACCGCCACGACCCCTTCCCGCCCACCGACGTGCAGCGCGCCTACTGGACCGGCCGCGCCGCCGGGCTGCCGCTGGGCGGCGTTGGCGCGCACTACTACCTGGAGTTCGACGGTCCCGGGCTCGACCTGGGCCGCCTCGAAGCGGCCTGGAACCAGCTGATCGCCCGCCACGAGATGCTGCGGGCCGTCTTCGACGAGCACGGTGACCAGCGCATCCTGGCCGAGGTCCCGACGGTGGCGATCCCGGTCGAGCGGGCGGCGGCCGGGAGCGCCGAACAGGCGCTCGCCGCGTTCCGCGCGGCCATGTCGCACCAGGTCCGCGACCCGGCCCGGTGGCCGCTGCTCGACCTGCGCGCACTGGAATACGGGCAGGACGGCGAGCAGCGCACCCGGCTGGGGGTGAGCCTGGAGAACATCGTGCTGGACGGCCGCAGCATGATGATCGTGCTCAACGAGCTGGACCGGCTCTACCGCGATCCGCAGGCCCAACTCCCGCCGGTCGACGGCCTGTCGTTCCGCGACTACCTGCTCCAGGCCACGCCGTCCGCCGAGGCCTCCGAGGCCGCCCGGCGGTACTGGACGCACCGGCTGGCCGATCTGCCGCCGGCGCCCCAACTGCCTCTCGCCGCCCACCCGTCGGAGGTCTCCGCGCCGCAATTCGTGCGCCGCTCGGGGCTGCTGGAGGCCGACCGCTGGCAGGCCGTCACCGACCGGGCCCGGGCGTACGGGCTGACACCGTCGGCCGTGCTGCTGGCCGGGTACGCCGAGGTGCTCGGGCGGTGGAGTGCGCACCCCGAACTCACGGTCAACCTCACGCTGTTCGACCGGCAGGAGGTTGATCCGGCCGTCGACGACGTGGTGGGCGACTTCACCTCGCTGCTGCTCGTCGCCTACCGGCCCTCACCCGGCGCCGGGTTCCTCGACCGGGCCCGCGCCCTCCAGCAGCGCCTGGGAGAGGACCTGAGCCACCGCGCCTGGTCGGCCGTCCGGGTGGCGCGCGAGCTGGCCCGCTCGGCGGGCAGCGCGGAGCGGGCGATGCCGGTGGTCTTCACCAGCGCGCTGGGCACCCCGCACGACCTCTCGCTCGACCTCGCCGACTGGCTGCTGCCCCGGGTCTGGGGCATCTCGCAGACCCCGCAGACCTGGCTCGACAACCAGGTCTACGACTCGGCGCGGGGCCTGCACTACGACTGGGACGCGGTGGAACAGCTGTTCCCCGCCGGGCTGTTGGACGCCATGTTCGACGCGTACGGACGCCTGCTGGACTGGCTCGCCGCCTCGGACTGGGACGCGCCCGTCCCCGACCTGCTGCCCGAAGAGCAGCGCGCCGTCCGGGCCCGCGTCAACGCGACGGCCGGGCCGCTGCCGAGCGGCACGCTGCACGAGTCCTTCTTCGCCCGCGCCGAGCGGGAGCCGGAGCGCACGGCCTGCGTCTGGGACGGCGGCAGCCTCGGGTACGGCGAACTGGCGCTGCGGGCACGGCGGGTGGGCGCGCTGCTGGCCGCGAACGGCGTCCGGCCGGGCGGCGCGGTGGCCGTCCACCTTCCCAAGGGCCCGGACCAGATCGCGGCCGTTCTCGGCGTGTTGGCCGCCGGTGCGGCGTACGTGCCGGTCGGGGTGGACCAGCCCGCCGCGCGACGGGAGCGGCTGTACGGAGGGGCCGGGGTCGACTGCGTGCTGACCACGGCGGCGCCGGACGAACGGGCTCCCGACGGGGTCGCCGTGCTGTCCTTCGCGGACCACGAGCGGTACGAGCCGTTGGCTGCGCCGGTGATGGTGGCCGGCGACGCCCTCGCCTACGTCATCTTCACCTCCGGCTCCACCGGCGAGCCCAAGGGCGTCGAGATCACCCACCACGCCGCCCTCAACACCGTCCACGACATCAACCACCGCTACGACGTCGGCCCCGACGACCGCCTGCTGGCCCTCTCCGCCCTCGACTTCGACCTCTCCGTCTACGACATCTTCGGCACCCTCACCACCGGCGCCACCCTCGTCCTCCCCCACGAGAACGACCGACGCAACCCCGAAGCCTGGCTCACCCTCATCAACCACCACCACGTCACGCTCTGGAACAGCGTCCCCACCCTGCTCGACATGCTCCTCACCGCCACCCCGTCCGCTGAATCGAGCACCCACCTCCGCCTCGCCCTCGTCTCCGGCGACTGGGTCCCACTCGACCTCCAGCCCCGCCTCACCACCCACCACCCGAACTGCCGCCTCATCGCCCTCGGCGGCGCCACCGAAGCCTCCATCTGGTCCAACGCCCACGAGGTCCGCGACGTAGACCCCGCCTGGACCTCCATCCCCTACGGCAACCCCCTCACCAACCAACACCACCACACCACCAGCCCCCACGGCCACCAGACCCCCGACTGGGTCCCCGGCGAACTCTGGATCGCCGGCACCGGACTCGCCACCGGCTATCGCAACGACCCCACCCGCACCACCGAGAAGTTCATCCAGCACGACGGCACCCGCTACTACCGCACCGGCGACCTCGCCCGCTACCACCCCGACGGCACCCTCGAATTCCTCGGCCGCACCGACCACCAACTCAAGATCAACGGCCACCGCCTCGAACCCGGCGAGATCGAAGCCACCCTGGCGAGCCACCCGGGCGTGCGCCGAGCGGTGGTGACCGTCGACGACAGCGGTGCGCGGCGGCAGTTGGTGGCGCACACCGTGCCCGACACCGGCCACCAGGTCACCCCGGAGGCCCTGCGCGCCTTCCTCGCCGAGCGGTTGCCCCGGCACGCGGTGCCAAGCCTCATCGCGCCCTGGGACGAACTGCCGCTGACCGCCAACGGCAAGGTCGACCGGGCCGCCCTCGCCGCCCGCACCCCGGAGCCCGCAGCCGGACCGTCCGGCGGCCAACCGCCGCAGACGCCAGCCGAGTTGCTGGTGAGCGCCGTGTGGGCCGAGGTGCTGGGCGTACCCGCACCCTCGTGCGACGGCAACTTCTTCACGCTGGGCGGCGATTCGCTGCTCGCCACCAAGGTGGTGACCCGGCTGCGCGCGGCCGGCGTCGCGGGGGCCGCGATCAGCGCGCTGTTCACCGCGCCCCTGCTCGCCGAATTCGCCGCGACACTCAGTCCGGAGAGCGCGCCGCCGGCCGACCTCCGGCCCGCCGGTATCTCCGCCGATTCGGTGGCACGCCACCAGCCCTTCCCGCCGACCGAGTTGCAGCGCGCCTACTGGGTCGGGCGGTCCTCGGCCTTCACCCTCGGCGGCGTCGGGTCGTACTACTACTGCGAGTTCGAGGAGAGCGACCTCGACCTGGTCCGGCTCGAAGCGGCCTGGAACCGGCTGATCGCCCGGCACGAGATGCTGCGCGCGGTCTTCGACGAGGACGGCAGCCAGCGGATCCTGGCCGAGGTTCCCCCGCTCACCATCCCCATCACCACCGAACCCGCCGCGATGCGCGAGGAGATGTCCCACCAGATCCTCGACCCGTCGCGCTGGCCGCTCTTCGACGTCCGCGCCGTCCGGCACGGCGACGGCCGCACCCGGATCGGCATCGGCCTCGACTACCTGCTGGTCGACGGGCTGAGCATGATGATCCTGTTCTCCGAACTCGATCAGCTCTACCGCGACCCCGACGCCCAACTCCCGCCGATCGGCGTATCGTTCCGCGACTACGCCTGTCAGGTCGCGCCGGATCCGGGCGAACTCGACCGCTCGTCGGCCTACTGGCGCCGGCGCATCCCGCAGCTTCCGCCGCCACCGGCGCTGCCGCTCGCCACCGACCCCACCGCCGTCGCCCGGCCGCGCTTCACCCGCCGGGAGAGCTGGCTCGCTCCCGAGCGCTGGCAGTTGTTGCAGGACCGCGCCCGGCAGTACGGCTTCACTCCCTCCGCCGTGCTGCTCGCCTGCTACGCGGAGGTGCTCGGCAAGTGGAGCACCGATCCCGAACTGACCGTGGCGCTCACCCTGTTCGACCGCCGCGACGTACACGCCGACATCGAGCGCGTCCTCGGCGACTTCACCTCCCTGCTGCCAGTGGCCCACCACCCCGCGCCGGACGAGTCGTTCGAGGCCAGGGTCCGGCGGTTGCAGGACCGGCTGTGGCACGACCTCGACCACCGCGGCGCGCCCGTCCTCGGACTCCTGCGCGAGAGCGCGGGGCCCGCCGCCGCGACCGAGGCGACCCTGCCCGTGGTCTTCACCAGCGCCCTCGGGGTGGCCGACGCGCTCAGCGACGGTCTGCGCCGACCGGTGTGGAGCGTGTCGCAGACGCCGCAGGTCTGGTTGGACGAGCAGGTGATGGTCCGCGACGGCGGCCTGCTGATCACCTGGGACGCGGTGGAGGAGCTCTTCCCCACCGGACTGCTCGACGCGATGTTCGCCGCCCACGGCGACCTGCTCGACTGGGCCTGCCGGACGGACTGGTCCGCGCCGACCCCGGCGCTGCTCCCCGCGGCGCAGCGCGCGGTCCGCGACGCCGTCAACGCGACGGCCGGCCCGCTGCCGACCGGGACGCTGCACGGGGGCTTCTTCGCGCGGGCGGCCGCAGACCCCGACCGCTGCGCCCTGCGCTGGGGCTCGGATAGCCTTCTGACGTACGGCCAGTTGACGTACGGCCAGCTGGCCGAGCGCGCGCTGCGGATCGCCGCGCTGCTGCGGGCGCGGGACGTGCAGCCGGCCGAGCCGGTGGCGGTGACGCTGCCGAAGGGGCCCGACCAGATCGCCGCCGTGCTGGGGGTGCTCGCCGCAGGTGGCGCCTACCTGCCGATCGGGCCGGACCAGCCGAGCAGCCGGCGCGCCCGGATGCTGGCGACCGGAGGCGTCCGGCTCACCCTCGCGCAGGCCGAGATCGCCGCCGCGGACGGGTACGAGCCGTTGGCTGCGCCGGTGCCGGTGGCCGGCGACGCGCTCGCCTACGTCATCTTCACCTCAGGCTCCACGGGCGAGCCCAAGGGCGTCGAAATCACCCACCACGCCGCCCTCAACACCATCCACGACATCAACCACCGCTACGACGTCGGCCCCGACGACCGCCTGCTGGCCCTCTCCGCCCTCGACTTCGACCTCTCCGTCTACGACATCTTCGGCACCCTCACCACCGGCGCCACCCTCGTCCTCCCCCACGAGAACGACCGACGCAACCCCGAAGCCTGGCTCACCCTCATCAACCACCACCACGTCACGCTCTGGAACAGCGTCCCGATGCTCCTGGACATGCTCCTCACCGCAGCCGAGCCCGCGCAGCTCCCGGACTCCCTGCGCCTGGCCCTCGTCTCCGGCGACTGGGTCGGCCTCGACCTCCACCCCCGCCTCACCACCCACCTCCCCCACTGCCGCCTGACCGCCCTGGGCGGCGCCACCGAAGCCTCCATCTGGTCCAACCACCACGACATCACCCAGGTACCAGCCCACTGGACCTCGATCCCCTACGGCCGCCCGCTGCGCAACCAACACCACCGCACCGTCAACCCCCACGGCCACGACACCCCCGACTGGGTCCCCGGCGAACTCTGGATCGGCGGTCTCGGCCTGGCCGACGGCTACCGGGGAGATCCGAACCGAACCACCGAGAAGTTCGTCCAGCACGACGGCACCCGCTGGTACCGCACCGGCGACCTCGCCCGCTACCACCCCGACGGCACCCTCGAATTCCTCGGCCGCACCGACCACCAACTCAAGATCAACGGCCACCGCCTCGAACCCGGCGAGACCGAGGCGGCCCTCACGGCCCATCCCGACGTACGACAGGCCGTCGTCGTCCCCGTCGGCGAACGCGGCGCCTACCGCCTGCACGCCTTCGTCACCGCCGACGCCCCCGGCCCGCATCCGGCCGCGCTCCAGGAGTTCCTGGTCGACCGGCTGCCGCCGTACGCCCGGCCCACCAGCATCACCCTGCTCGACGCGCTCCCGCTGACCGGCAACGGCAAGGTCGACCGCACGGCACTCAAACCCCTGGCAGACACCGGGAGTTCGCTCACCGGCGAGGCCCCGCGCGGCCCGGTCGAGACGGCGCTGGCCGAGCTGTGGGGTGAGCTGCTCGGCACGGCCGCTGTCGCGCGCGACGCCACCTTCTTCGCCCTGGGCGGCGACAGCCTGCAGGCGACGCGCCTGGTCCAACGGCTGCGCGACCGCTTCAGCTGCGAGATCTCCCTGCGCCAGCTACTCGGCGCGCCCACCATCGCCGGGCTCGCCACGCTCATCGGGCCCCAATTCCTCGGCATCGAGGACGAAGACACGGAGGACGGTTCACTGTGACGGTCAGCGAACTCATCGGTGAACTCATCGGTGAACTTGAGAACATCGGCGTCCGGCTGTGGGAGGAGGACGGCGTCCTGCGCTACCGCGCCCCCCGGCACGTGATGACCGAGGAGCGACTCGCCCGGCTGCGGCAGCACAAGCCCGCCGTGCTCGCGGAGTTGCGGCGCAGCGCGGCCGGCCCGCGGCTGACGCCCGACCCGGCGGCGAGGTACGAGCCGTTCCCGCTCACCGACGTCCAGTCCTCGTACCTGCTGGGCCGCAGCAGCGCCTACGAGTTCGGCGGTGTCGGCTGCCAGGCGTATCTGGAGGTCCGGTTCCCGGCCTTCGATCCGGCGCTGGTGGCCGACGCCTGGCAGCAGTTGACGGATCGTCATGACGCGCTGCGGACGATCGTGCACCCGGACGGCTACCAGCAGGTGCTGGCCGAGGTTCCCGAGCAGCACGTCCCGGTCACCGACGCGTGCTTCGTCTCGGCGGCCGAAGAGCAGCAGGCGATCGAGAGCGCCCGGGCCGAGCTGTCCGCCCGCGACTTCCGCCCCGAGCAGTGGCCGCTGCACGAGCTGCGGGTCACCCGGACGGCGCTGCACGTCGTCGTCCACCTCGCGATCGACCTGCTGATCTGCGACTACGCCAGTGTCCAGCTGCTGCTGGGCGAGTTGGAGCAGCTCTGCCTGCGGCCCACCTCGCCGCTGCCCCCGCTGGAGATCGGCTACCGGGACTACCTCGCGGCCGAACGGCAGCTGCGCGACGGCAGGTTGGAGCAGGACCGCGCCTACTGGTGGAGCCGCCTGGACGAGGACGGGCCCGCGGGCGACACCAGGTCGCTGGCCCCCGCACCCGCCCTGCCGCGCGCCGCGCGGGTGCCCGCCGGTACGGCTGCGCGCTTCGAGCGCTTGCAGGCCCGACTGCCCGCCGACGCCTGGCAGCAGCTGCGCGCTCGGGCGGCCGCGCACGGGGTGACCCCGACCGTCGCGCTGCTCACCGCTTACGCGGAGGTGGTCGGCCGCTGGAGCGCCCGGCCCGTCCTCACGTTGGATCTGCCGATGTTCAACCGGCTGCCGCTGCACCCCGAAGTCGGCCGACTGGTGGGCGACTTCACCTCGGTCGAGCTGCTGACCCTGGACACCTCGGCGGGCGGGTCGTTCGCGTCCCGCGCGGCGGCCGCCCAGGCTCAGCTGTGGCAGGACCTCGACCACCAGGCCTGCTCCGGAGTCGAGATCCTGCGCGAGCTCGGTCGCCGGCGGGGCCAGGACGCCGCGCTGATGCCGGTGGTCTTCACCAGCACGGTGGGCGTCGGGGGCGAGGACTCCCCAACCCGGCTGCGCGAGGGCGAGATCGTCCTCGGTCACAGCCGCACCCCGCACGTGTGGATCGACTGCCAGGTCATGGAGCACCACGACTCCCTGCTGCTCGGCTGGGACGTCCGGCGGGATGTCCTCCCCGACGGACTGGCCGAGGACGCCTTCGCCGCCTTCGAGGCGGCCGTGCGGCGGCTGGCATCCTGTGACCAGGCGTGGGAACTCCCGTCGGTCGTCGAGCTGCCCGCCCCCCAGCGCGAGCGCCGCACCCAGGTCAACCGGACCGCTCGGCCACTGCCGGACGGACTGCTGCACGCCGGCGTGGTGGCCCAGGCACGCGCCACCCCAGACCGGACGGCCGTGATCGCGGGCGCCACCGAACTGACCTACCGTCAACTTCTGGCGCGTGCCGCTGCGGTGGCCGAGGAGCTGGCCGCCGACGGCGACCCGGCGGGCCGGGTGGTCGCCGTGCTGATGGACAAGGGCTGGGAGCAGGTGGTCGCCGTGCTCGGCACGCTGCTCGCCGGCGCCGCCTATCTGCCGGTCGACACCGACCAGCCGGCGGCCCGCCGGGACACGCTGCTCGCCGACGCCGGGGTCGCCACGGTACTCGTCCAGCCTTGGTGCGCGGCCGAGTTGCCGGGCCTGCGGGTGCTGACCGTCGACGGGACGACCGAGTCGCAGTCGCCGGTGCGGGAGCCGCTGCGCGACGCCGCGCCGGACGACCTCGCCTACGTGATCTACACCTCGGGCTCGACCGGCACGCCCAAGGGGGTGATGATCAGCCACCGCGCCGCACTGAACACCGTCAGCGACGTCAACGACCGCTTCGCGGTGGGCCCGGACGACCGCGTGCTCGGCCTCGCCGCCCTGGGCTTCGACCTCTCGGTCTACGACGTCTTCGGCCCGCTGGCCCGCGGCGGCGCGCTGGTGCTGCCCGACCCGCAGCGCCGCGCCGACCCCGCGCACTGGGCCGAGCTGATCGCCCGGCACCGGATCACCCTGTGGAACTCCGTCCCCGCCCAACTCCAGATGCTGGACAGCTACTTGGGTACCGACGGCGCCGACCCGGCCTCGCTGCGGCTGGCGCTGCTCTCCGGCGACTGGATCCCCGTCCCGCTGGCCGAGCGGATCGGCCGACGGCTGCCGCAGTGCGAGCTGGTCAGCCTCGGCGGCGCGACCGAGGCGGCGATCTGGTCGATCATCCACGCCATCGATCCCACCGCCGGCACGGCAAGCGTCCCGTACGGCACGCCGCTGGCCAACCAGGGCTGGCACGTGCTCGACGCCGACCTGCACGACCGCCCGGACCTGGTGCCGGGCGAGCTGTACATCACCGGCGCCGGCCTGGCCCTCGGCTACCTGGGGGACGCCACCCGGACCGCCGAGCGCTTCCGCACCCACCCGCGCAGCGGCGAGCGGATGTACCGCACCGGCGACCTCGGGCGCTACCTGCCGGACGGCGCCATCGAGTTGCTCGGCCGGATCGACGACCAGGTGAAGATCCGCGGGCACCGGGTGGAGCCGGCCGAGCTCGCCGCGGCCGTCGAGGCCCATCCGGCGGTGGCGTCGGCGGTGGCGCTGGTGTCCGACGACGAGCCGGCCCAGCGGCGGCTGGCGGCCTTCGCGACCACCCGGCCCGGCCAGCCGATGAGCTACGCCGGGACAGCTGTCGCCGCAGCCGAGGCCGCCGGTGCCGAGGTCGGCGCCGAGGTCGACCGCGAGCTGCTCGGCGAGTTCCTCGCCCTGGCCGACGAGGTCGCGCTGACCGCGATCGCCCGCACGCTGCGCACCGCCGGGCTGTTCGCCACACCCGAGAGCGCGCACACCGCGCAGCAGGTCGCGGACGGGCTCGGCGCGCACGCCCGGCACGCCCGAGCCGTCCGCCGCTGGCTGCGCGCGCTCACCCGGGCGGGCCGGCTGCGGCACGACCCGACCACCGGCCGGTACCGCGGACTGCCCGCCACCGATCCGGTGGACCCGGAGCAGGGTTGGCGGCGCGTCGAGCAGCTGGGCCGCCAACTGGACTACGGCGCCGACCTGCTGCGCCTGGTGCGGACCAGCAGCGAGCACCTCGCCGAGCTGCTGCGCGGCGAGGAGGACCCGCTGGAGCTGCTCTTCCCGCAGGGCAACCTCGACGTGGCCGAGGCCGCCTACCGCGACAACCTGGTCAGCCGCGCGCTGAACCGGGTCGCCGTCGCCGGGCTGCGCGAACTGGCCGCCGCGCGCACCCACCCCGGTCCGCTGCGGATCCTGGAGGTCGGCGCCGGCGTCGGTGGGACCAGCATCGACCTGATCCCGGCGCTGGCCGGGTTCGAGGTGGACTACCTCTTCACCGACATCTCGAAGTTCTTCCTCGGCGAGGCCCGCAAGCGCTTCGCCGCGTACCCGTGGGTGCGCTACGGCCTCTTCGACGTCAACGCGGACGCCTGCGAACAGGGCCTGACAGCAAACAGTTTCGACGTGATCCTCTGCGCCAACGTCCTGCACAACGCCAAGGACGCCGCGGTGGCGTTGCACCGGCTGCGCGAACTGCTGGCGCCGGGCGGCTGGTTGGTCTTCATGGAGGCCACCGTCGAGCGCCATCCGCTGCTGGTCTCGATGGAGTTCGTCGACGGGCTGAGCGGCGGCTTCAGCGACCTGCGCGAGGCCGCCGACCAGACCTTCCTGACCCACGCGCAGTGGACGGACCTGCTGGCCGCCGCCGGCGCCGACGTCCGGCTCTGCTTCCCGCCCGCCGACGACGTCCTCGCGCAGGCCGGGCAGCAGATCTTCTTCTCCCAGCTGAAGACCGACCGGGTCCGGCTGACCCGCGAGGAGCTGACCGGCCATCTGGCCGAGCGGCTGCCCGAACACATGCTGCCGGCGCACCTGGAGATCCTGGACGAGCTGCCGCTGACGCCCAACGGCAAGATCGACCGGTCCGCCCTGCGCCGGCGGATCCCCGCACCGGGCGGCGAACCCGGCACCGGGACCGCGCCGGCGGCCGAGCCCGCCGACGATCTCGAACGGCGGCTCGCCGCGCTCTGGGCCGAGGTACTGCAGTGCCCGCGGGTCAGCCGGGAGGACGACTTCTTCCGGCTCGGCGGGGACTCCCTGCTGGTGGCCCGGCTGGTCGGGCGTCTGCGGGAGGACGAGCCGGCGGCGGCCGGGATCGAGTGGGAGCACCTGCTGCGCCAGATGCTCCAGCGGCCGACGGTGGCCGCGCTCGCGGGCTTCCTGCGTGGCGCCGCTGCCCCCGAAGCCCCGCAGGCCGACGGTCCCAGCACGCCGACCCTGCTGGTCGCGGGCCCGGCCGACGGCCCGACCACCGTGCTGGTGCACGACGGCAGCGGCACCCTGCTGCCGTACCAGGCCCTGCTGGAGGAGTACCGCAGCCGGCCGGCCTCCGGCTCGGTGGTCGGCCTGGAGGCCGGCTCGGCGACCCGCTACCTCGACACCGACCCCGCCCTGCTGATCAACCGGCTGGGCGGGGAGTACGCGCGGCAGCTGCTGGCCGGCGGCGAGCGGCGCTTCGAGGTGGTCGGCTACTGCATGGGCGGGCTGATCGCCACCGAGGTGGCCCGGGCGCTGGCCGAGGGCGGGGCCGAGGTCGCGAGCCTGACCGTGATCAGCTGCTACCGCCCCTCGTTCGAGGTGCACGAGGAGCTGCTCGCCGAGTACACCTTCGCCCTCTCGCTGGGCGTCGACCCGGCGTCGGTGGGCTTCCCGGCGGACCCTGCGGCGCTCGGGCAGGCGATCGAGGCCGTGCTCGCGACCACCCCCGGGCGCCTGGACGCCGGACGGCTCGCCGCGCTGGACGGTGAGCACGCCAAGGTGGGCACGGCCTTCGCCGCGCTGGCCGAGCGCAGCGCCGAGGAGCGTCTCGCGGCCCTGGCGCACGCTGCCGAGTTGCAGGGAGCGTCGCTCGACCGGGACCAACTCGCCCGGAACTACCGGATCTTCCGGCACAGCCTGTTCGCGGTCACCCGGCACCGGCCGGAACCCTACGTCGGCGACCTCACCTTCCTGTCGCACACCGGGACGTACAGCTTCGTCCCCGGCCTCCAGGAGGACATGAACGCCTACTGGCAGCGGATCTGCCTGGGCGAGCTGCGGGTGCACGAGATCGAGGGCGACCACTTCGCCTGCATCGCCGGACACCGGGCGGCGGCCGTGCGCGGCCTGCTCGGCGGAGCCGGCTCATGACGGGCGAAGGGACGGGCGAAGGGACGGGCACCGCGGTGGTCGGGGTGCTGGGCGGATCCGGCGTGGTGGGGCGGGACGCGGCGCTCGCGCTGCGCGAACTGGGCGTCGAGCGGCTGCGGTTGGGCGGTCGGCGGCTCGACGCGGTGGCCGCGGTGGCGGCCGGCCTGCCGGGCGGCACGGCGCAGGCGGTCGCGGTGGACCTGGACGACCGGGCGAGCCTCGCGGCCTTCTGCGCGGGCTGCGCGGTCGTGCTGAACTGCGCGGGCCCCTCGTACGAGGTGCGGGGGCGGGTCGCCCTGGCGGCGCTGGCCGCCGGGGCGCACTGCGTGGACGTCGCGGGCGACGACCCGGCTTACGAGGAACTGCGCGAGGTGGACCTGGCGGGCGCCGGGCGCAGCGTGGTGCTGTCGGCGGGCATGCTGCCGGGCCTGTCCGGGCTGCTGCCGCGCTGGCTGGCCTCCGAAGGCCAACACCCGGGAATCGGCGGGCGGTTGACGGTCTGGGCCGGCGGCCTGGAGCGGTGCAGCCGGACGGTGGCCGCCGACCTGCTGCTCTCCGTGGACGGCGACCGGTCCGGGGGCAACCCGTTCGGCGAGTCGCTGGCCGCCTGGCGCCACGGCCGCCGGGTCAGCCGGGCGCTCTGCGCCCGGGACGCCGCCGAGCTGCCGTACTTCCCCACCTCCGTCTCCCTCCAGCCGTATCTGAGCACCGAGGCCGAGCGGCTGGCCCGGGCGCTGGGCCTGGACGAGCTGGACTGGTTCAACGTGTTCCCGGGCCGCCGGGTCCGCGATCTGCTCGCGGCCCTGAGCGGTGGCCGGGAGCCGCTCGCCACCGCCGCCGACCGGCTGGTCCGGGCTGCCGAGTTGGACCTGACGGGACGCCGGCCGTACTTCCGGATGGTGTTCGCGCTGGAGTCCCCCGCCGGCGCCGCCACGGCTGTCCTCGGCACCCGCGACAGCTACCGGCTCACCGCCACCGTCGGCGCCCTCGCCGTGGCCGCCACGCTGGCCGGCGAGATCCCGGCCGGGCTGCACTTCGCGGCCGAGGTGCTGGACGCGGGCGAGAGTGTCCGCCGGATCGCCGCGGTCCCCGGCACCACGCTGGACGTCTCGCGCGGGCCGCTCGAACTGGCCGCCGCCGTGGGCGCCTTGTGAACGGGCGTCCGCTGCGCACGGTGGTCTGCGGCACGGTGTTCGGCACCTTCTACCTCCAGGCCCTGCAAACCGCCTCGCCCGACTTCGAGTTGGTCGGCGTGCTGGCCAACGACAGCCCGCGCTCACGCCGTTGCGCGGCCGAGTACGGCGTGCCGTACTACACCGGCGTCGAGCAGCTGCCGGACGACGTGGACGTGGCCTGCGTGGTGGTCCGCGCGGCGGTGGCGGGCGGCGCGGGCGGCGACTTGGCGCGGGCGCTGCTGGCCCGCGGCGTCCATGTGCTCCAGGAGCAGCCCGCCCATCCGGACGAGGTGGCCACCTGCCTGCGGGCGGCGCGCGCGCACGGCGTCCGGTACCAGCTCAACGCGTTCTATCCGCACGTCGAGCCGGTTCGCCGCTTCCTCGCCGCCGCGCAGGCCCTGCGGGCCCTGCGGACCTGCCGGTACGTGGACGCCGCGTGCGCGAGTCAGGTGCTGCTCCCGCTGCTCGACATCCTGGGCCGGGCGCTGGGCGGGCTCGGCCCGTGGGCGTTCACCGATCCGGCGCCCGTCGCCGAGGTCCGGGCCGCCACCGGCGCGCCGGTGACCTTCCGGCTGGTGCACGGCGCGGTCGCCGGGGTGCCGCTGACGCTGCGGGTGCAGAACCAGCTCGACCCGGGCGACCCCGACAACCACGCCCACCTGCTGCACACCGTCTCGCTGGGCACCGACGCGGGCACCCTCACGCTCGCCGACACGCACGGTCCGGTGCTCTGGAACCCCCGGCTGCACGTCGGTCGGCAGCAGGACGGCCGGCTCGCACTGGACGGCCCCGGCACCGAGCACCTGGACCAGCCGACCGGCTCACCGTTGGGCGCCGAGCAGCCGCGCTCGTTCCGGCGGACCTTCGCCGAGCTGTGGCCCGACGGCATCCGGCACGCGCTGGGCGAGCTGCGCACGGCGATCCTGGACGACGGCCCGGGGTCCTCGCGCGGCCAGTACGACCTGACGGTGAGCCGGATGTGGCTGGACCTGACCACCCGGCTCGGCCGGCCCGAGCTGATCGGCGGGGCGCAGTCCCCGCCCGTCCACCCCGCCGACCTGATGCAGGAGCTACCGGTATGACAAGTTTGCGCTGCTACCTGCCCCGGCCCGACGCCGCCGTACGGCTGGTCTGCTTCCCGCACGCGGGCAGCGGCGCCGGCGCCTTCCGCGGCTGGCCGGAGCTGCTGCCGCCGTGGATCGAGCTGCTGGCCGTGCAGTACCCCGGCCGGGAGGACCGCTTCACCGAGCCGCTGGTCACCGACCTGACCACGCTGGCCGAAGCCGTCCTCCCGGAGGTGGAGGCTCTGGGGCCGCCTGTCGCGCTCT
Organism: Kitasatospora sp. MAA4; assembly: GCF_029893355.1. Classification (GTDB taxonomy): domain Bacteria; phylum Actinomycetota; class Actinomycetes; order Streptomycetales; family Streptomycetaceae; genus Kitasatospora. The sequence goes on along the minus strand of NZ_JARZAI010000002.1, from coordinate 127,230 downwards.
TCGGCCACAGCATGGGCGCCGCCGTCGCCCACGAGGTGGCCCTGCGGCTGCCGCGCCCTGCTCACCTGATCGTCTCGGCGCGCGAGCCGGTCGAGCACGTGAGCGCCGGATCGGTGCACCTGGGCGGCGACGCGGCCCTGCGCGCCGAGCTCGACCGGCTCGGCGGCACCAGCCGACTGCTGTTCGAGGACGCCGAGTTGTGGCAGCTGATGGCCCCCGTCATCCGGGCCGACTACCAGCTGATCGAGACCTACCGCCCGCCGCTGGGCCGCCGACTCGACTGCCCGGTGACGGCGTTCGCCGCCCTGGAGGACACCGAGCTGACGCTCGACCAGGCCGGCGACTGGGCGCACGCCACCACCGGCGCCTTCACCCTGCGGACCTTTCCCGGCGACCACTTCTACCTGGTGCCGCAGCGGCGCCAGGTGGCCGCAGCCCTCGCCGAATGCCTGCTCCCCCTCACTCTCACGATGCCGGAGGCCTGTTCACCGTGATCGACTACTACTCCCCCACCGCCGAGTTCTACGACCTGGTCGGCGTCCAGCACTGGACGCAGAGCGACCCGCTGCTCGCCGCCGCCCTCGCCGGGACGGACACCGGCTTCGGCCCGGTGCTCGACCTCGGGGCCGGCACCGGGCGGGCGACCGCGGTGATCGGACGCGTGCTGCCCGAGGCCCGGATCCTGGCCGTCGAGCCGTCGCCCGGCATGCGGGCCGCGCTGACCAGCCGGGTGGTCCGCGACGAGGACCTGCGGCGCCGGGTGACCGTCCTCGCCGCCACCGCCCAGGAGATGGAACTCCCCGACCGGCTCTCGGCCGCGGTGATCTGCGGGGTGCTCGGCTACCTGGACCGGGCCGAGCGGGCCGAGCTATGGAGCCAGCTGCTCGACCGCCTGCCCGCCGGTGCGCCGGTCCTGGTGGAGCTGATGGCGGTCCGGGCCCCGCAGTCGGTCGCGCCGATGCGGATCGCCCGCCAGACGCTGGGCGAGCAGGACTACGAGGCCTGGCTGTCGGGCGAACCCTGCGGTCCGGACCGGATGCGCTGGGCCGCCACCTGGCGGGTGCTGCGCGGGAGCCGGGTGGTGCGCGAGGTGGACGTCACGCACGAGTGGTACACCTTCGGCATCGAGGACCTGGCCGCCGAGACGGGCCTGACGGCCAAGCAGATCACCCCCGAACTGGGCGTCCTGGTCCGCTGATGACGCACCGATGGGCTGGTCCACCGCCGAGACGGCGGACCAGCCCATCACCGTGAAACGCGGGCGGGACTACGCGTCGCGGACCACCGTGAACGGGTACTTCACGGTGCCGCTCGCGGTCGGAGCGGAGACCTCGCCGCGGATGACGGCGACCTCGCTCGTACCGTCGTCACAGCTGATCTCCAGGCTGCGGTACTCCTCGGTGTCCACGCCCGTGGCCGGGCCGGCGACCAGGTCGGAGTTGTTCCACTTCACACCGCCGGCAGTGAGCTCGAAGGTGCCCTTGCCGTGGCCCGTCCAGCCCTCGACGGTCCAGTTCGTCTCGGCCGACTGGGGCGCGGTGAACGCGACGTTGATGGTGTCGCCGCTGGACTTGTCGAAGCTGCCCGAGAAGCTGCCGTTGTAGTCCTGGACCGCCGCGCCGCAGGCGCCGGCCCGGTGTTGCGCCGGCGCGAGGGCGACGGCGGGAGAGGCCACCACGAGCGCGGCGGTGAGGGCGGTGGCACACGCGAGGGGCAGCGCGAGCCGTCGGATTGACATCATGGGGAACGCCTTTCTACTGAATGCACATTGCAGCGGCCGAGGTGGTGCGACAGGCCGTCCGCCCGGACGGACGGCCCGGGACTACTGACGGTTGATCGTGAACGGGATCTCCGCCTTGCCGGAGTCGACGAGGCCGGCGATCGTGGCGACCGTGCTGCTGCCGTTGGCGCACGTGACGCTCACGCTGCGGTAGACCTCGGAGTCCACACCGGTCAGCGCGCCGTCGACGGTGTCGGAGTTCGTCCACTCCGGGCCGGTGGCGCTGAGCTCGTACTCGCCCTTGCCGGAGCCGTTCCAGCCCTGGACGGACCACTGCGTGGTGACCTTCTGCGGCGCGGCGAAGGTGACCGAGAGGGTGGCGGCGGCGTTGTTGTCGAAGGCGCCCGCGAAGGTCCCGTCGTAGTCCGCGGCCGACGCACCACAGGCGGCGCGGTGCGAGGCCGGCGCGCTCGCCACCGCGGGGGTCGCGGCCACCAGCGCGGCGGCGAGGGAGGTGGAGCACAGGACGGCCATCGCAAGCCGTCGGGTTGACGTCATGAGGGAACCCCTTCTTGTTCTACTTCTTGTTCTACGCGAACTGGAACGTGAACGCACAATGTCAACGACTGCCCACGCAAAGGTCGCCCCCGGCCGGAATCCGGACCTCAAAACGACGTGCGCGAACGAAAAGAACTATACCGGGACCTGACTGGGCGTCATGATCGAATCGACTCATCCATTCGCATGAACTCTGCGGAGACGACCATATGGGCTAACAACTCCACTCATACGAAGATCCCCGAGCGAAGATCACGATGCCCTCGACTGGCCTAACGGCGGATACGGCACTGGGCCGAACGGCCTCTAAGGTGGGCGCCAGTCCTGTGCGTAGACGATCTGATGGAGAGCCAAGTGGAGCCCACTACAACCTCGGTGAAAGTCCTGGTCATCGGCGGCGGTCCGGCCGGTTCACTCTCGGCCGCGCTGCTCGCCCGGGCGGGCGTCGACGTCCTCCTGCTGGAGAAGGAGGTGTTCCCCCGCTACCACATCGGGGAGGCCCTCGCCTCCTCCTGCCGAGCCGTCCTGGAGCTCGCCGGAGCCGTGGAGAAGGTGGACGAGTTCGGCTTCATGAACAAGCACGGCGGACTGTTCCGCTGGGGCGCCGAGAAGGACTGGTGTGCGGACTGGACCGAGATGTTCGGGCCCGAAGTACGTTCCTGGTCCGTCGACCGGTCGGAATTCGACCACCTGCTGCTGAACAATGCCTCGGATCAGGGTGCCAGGGTCGTCCAGAACGCCGCCGTCAAGCGGATCGTCTTCGAGGGCGACCGCCCGGTGGCCGCCGAGTGGGTCAGCGGTGACGCCCCCGACCAGCTGCACACCACCAGCTTCGACTACGTGGTCGACGCCTCCGGCCGGGCCGGTGTCCTCACTGCCCAGCACTTCCGCAACCGCACCCGGCACGAGGTCTTCCGCAACGTGGCGATCTGGGGCTACTGGGACGGCGAGGAGCTGCTGCCGGACACCCCCCAGGGCGGCAGCAACATCATCTCCTCCCCGGACGGCTGGTACTGGGTCATCCCGCTGCGCGGCGGCCGCCGCAGCGTCGGCTTCGTCATGCACGAGACGGCCTTCCGCGAGCGGCGCCGCGACCACGACTCCCTCGAAGGGCTGCTCACCGCGCTGGTCGAGGAGTCGGACACGGTCCGCTCGCTGCTCGACGGCGACACCCGGATCTCGGACGCCAAGGTCGAGCAGGACTACTCCTACGTCTCCGCCGACTTCTGCGGCCCGGGCTACTTCGTGGCCGGCGACGCGGCCTGCTTCCTCGACCCGCTGCTCTCCAGCGGGGTGCACCTGGCCTCGTACAGCGCCCTGCTCGCCGCCGCCTCCATCGTCGCCGTCCTCGACGGCGAGGTGGCCGAGAGCGAGGCGAACGCGTTCTACGAGTCGCTCTACCGCCACAGTTACACCCGGATGCTCGCCATGGTGGCCCGGATGTACGACCAGTACCAGGGCCAGGCCGGCTACTTCTGGCTCGCGCAGAAGCTCACCGGCACGCCCGCCGAGCAGGCGATCACGCCCAACGCGGCCTTCGTCGAGATCGTCGGCGGCATCTCCGACCTCTACGACGCCCAGCACGGCAGGGGGCCCGCCGAGTCGACTGCGGCCGCCAACGAGGACAACCTCCACCTGGTCGAGCTCCTGCCGCGCGACCTCTACGACACCGACTCCCAGCTGCGCCTGGTCACCTCCCCCCGGCTCGGCCTGCGGCGCGAGCAGGCCGACACCGCCCGGGTCCGGCCGCCGCGTCCCGCCGCCGACGCCGACCTGACCACGTCGAGGTGACGACAGCCATGACCACGAAGTCCCAGGTGCACCTGGTGGACCTGACCACCATCGCCGGCGCCACCTACAGCCCCACGCTGGGCTATCTGCAGGCAGCTGCCCAGGCCGTCCCCGAGGTCGCGGACCGCTGCACGTTCACCCGGCACGCCCTGCTCTCCCGCGGGCCGGTCTTCGAGCAAGCCTGCGAGCAGGTCCTCGCCGCGCTGGACGATCCGCTGGTCGTCGCGTTCACCGTCTACTTCTGGAACCGGGCCAAGTCCGTCGAACTCGCCCGCCGGGTCAAGCTGGCCTGGCCGAACTGCCGGATCGTGATGGGCGGCAACGACGTCAGCTACCAGCAGGACGCGCTCTTCGCCGAGGCGCCCTGGACGGACGTCCTGGTGCACGGGGACGGCGAGTTCCGCTTCGTCGAACTGCTCCGCGCCCTGCTGGACGACCGCGCGGACCTCGCCTCGATCGACGGGCTCAGCTACTGGTCGGGCACCGGCGCCGACCGGCAGGTGCTCACCACCCGGGCCGCCGACCGGATCACCGACCTGGCCACCGTGCCCTCGCCGATCTCGGTCTACTCGGACGCCGAACTGGCCACCACCACCCTGCTGGTGTACGAGACCAACCGGGGCTGCCCCTACAGCTGCGCGTTCTGCTACTGGGGTGGCGCGACCAACTCCAAGGTCCGCCAGTTCCCGATGGAGCGGATCGCCGCCGACCTCGACCGGATCATCCGGCTGGCCGGTCCGCACATGATGCTCGCCCTGGCCGACGCCAACTTCGGCATCCTGCCCCGCGACGTCGAGATCGCCCAACTGCTCGTGGACACCTGCCAGAAGTACGACAAGCGGGTCGACTTCTTCGTCACCTGGGCGAAGAACTGCAACAAGCGGATCGTCCAGATGGCCGGCCTGCTGCGGGACGGCGGGCTGCTGGCGCCGGTGACACTGTCGGCGCAGTCCTTCAGCCCCACCGCGCTCGAACTGGGCAACCGCTCCAACATCCGCCCCGACCACTTCCGCATCCTCCAGGCCGAGTTCCGCGACCTGGGCATCCCCACCTACACCGACCTGATCTGGGGGATGCCCGGCGAGACCTACGACAGCTTCCTCACCGGCACCGAAGAGGTGCTCAGCGCGGGCGGCGCGCCGATCATCTTCCCGCTGCTCCTGCTGAACAACACCGACTACACCCGGGAGAAGTTCAAGCAGGAGCAGAAGATCGTGGTCCGCCGGCTCCCGGTGGACGTCAGCGACCCGGAGCTGACCGGCGAGACCGTGGTGGCCCACGCCACCATGACCGAGGAGGAGTGGCTGCGCGGACTGGAGTTCCGGTTCTGCCTCTACCTCTTCCAGAAGTCCCTGCTGCGCTGCACGCTGCGGCTGCTGAACTCCGTTTCGGACGTCCGGGTGGTCGACCTGTGCGAACTGCTGCGCGAGTTCCTCTTCGAGGACTCCCCCGACCCGGTGGCCCACGCGATCGCCGTCAACTACCGGCGCTCCTGGCAGCAGCCCGAGTTGATCGACCGCCGGCTGATCGAGGACGAACTCGCCATCGAGGTCGGCAGCGGCGAGCTGTACGGTCGCCAGGAGACCCACTACGAGGCGCTGCTGCACCGCCTGGTCCGGGACGCCGACGGCCTGGAGCGCTTCCTGGAGGCGGCCGTCGCCGTGCTGCTGCGCTCACTGCCCGCTCACTCCCGCCCGGACGACGCAGACCTGCGCGCCGCCCTGGAACTGGACCTCGCCGCCGGCGGGGTCTTCCGCTCGATGATCACCGGCCAGGCCGAGCACCAGGACTTCCGCATCTCCGCCGACCTGATGACCCTGCTCCGCGACGCCGGCGACCTGCCCCCCGACCTCAGCTGCCCCGCCGGTGGCGAGGTCGCCGGCCGGATCGGCGCGGCACCCGTCCACCTGGAGGACTTCCAACCCAGCTACTCCTTCAGCCGCTTCGTCGTCCTGGTCTGGCGCGGCCTGGTCTCCCCCCTGCGCGAGGCCGCCGTCGACTGGACTGCGACTGACAGCCTCACCCCGGCCTGAGCTGTGCAGATGCCTGCCGACGAGTGACTCGTCGGCAGGCATTCGTTCTCACTGAACAGTGGTGAGTTCTCCCTGTTCAATGGCGTCGCGCAGGACGGCGGCGAAGTCCTCAGGCAACAGCTTGACGGTGTCAAGGGCAGCGGTGGTCAGCGGGATCTCCTCCAACAGGTACTCGCCGCGGCCTTCCTGGCTGAACTCGGGGCCGGTACGGTCCTCGAAGTTCCACTTGTCGACGGTGGCGAGGTAGAAGTCCTGGCGTTCGCCGTCGGTCTCGATGGTGTGCAGGAGGCGGACGATCTGGGCTTCGCCGCCAGTCTCCTCGCGGACTTCGCGACGCAGAGCGTCCTCGCGGCTGGCGTCGGTGGCTTCGATCTTGCCGCCGACGATGACCCAGTACGGCGGGATGCCGGGGCGGATGCGCTTGATGAGAAGCAGGGTGTTGTTCGGAGTGAGGAGGACGGCTCGGACACGCGCTTGCATGGTGGTCTGCTTTCTCTGTGGCGTTGCGGAGTTGGTCAGTTGAGGATCCATCCCCCGTCGACGTGCAACGACTGGCCGGTGACGAACGATGCGGCCGGAGCAGCGAGGAAGGCGACAGCCGCCGCGACGTCCTCCGGTCGGCCACGGCGCGGGACGCACTGGCGTCGGATCTGGTCCTCGGGTCGGGCACGGTGGTGGGTGGGCAGTGCGTTCTCCGCTTCGACCTGGATGGCTCCCGGCAGGACAGTGTTCACGCAGATGCCGTCGGCTCCAAGTTCCCTGGCCAGCGAGCGGGTCAGGCCGATCAGCCCGGCCTTGGCGGTGCTGTAGGCGGTGAGTCCGGCGCGTCCGACGCGGGCGTTGACGCTGCCGATGTTGACGATCCGGCCCCACCGGCGATCGGCCATGCTCGGTGTGACGGCCCAACAGACCCGGTAGTGGATAGTCAGATTGGTCTCGATGGCGTGGTCCCACTCGGTCTGGCCGAGCTGGTCCCACGGGATGCGCGGGTAGGCGCCCGCGTTGTTGACCAGGATGTCCACGGGGCCGAGTTCGGATTCGACCTGGCTGGTCATCATGGCGACGGCGTGCGGGTCGGTGAGGTCAGCGCTGATCTCGATGCCGGTACGGCCTTCGCGGCGCACGTGGGTGAGGACGGCGCGGGCTTGGGTGATCTGGGCGAGGTGGTTGACGGCGACCGTCGCACCGGCGGCGGCCAAGGCGCGGACGATGGCGGCGCCGATGCCGGTGGCGCCACCGGTCACCAGGGCCACGCGTCCCTGGAGAGGAAGGGCGGCGAGGGGCAGGTCATACAGCGCTGGTGTGGTCATTGTCGTTCCCATCCTTTGGATTGGACGGCTGGTAGCGGTCGGTGCGGGTAAAGGTCTCGCCGATCGTCCCGGGGTCCTGGGCCTCGGCGAGCTTGGCCAGCAGCAGGAGCAGGTCGCCTGCGGCGAGCCGAGCGGGCGGGAACACGCCGAGGATGCGCACGGCGAGGAAGTGCCGGATCTCGGCGAGGAAGCCGTCCGGGCTCAGGCCGGCGGCCTTGGCGAGGTCGGTCCTGATCCGGTCGGCGAGGCGGGTGATCGCGGCCTCACGCCCTCGGCCGGCTGGCCAGGTGTAGCGCATGTCCAGGTGCCGGTGGTGTGCGGAGTGCTCGACGTGGGTGAGGTGCGGTGTGGTGCAGGGCGGCAGGTGCAGGTGGAGCGTGCGGGCGTACACGTCGGGCTGGTAGGTCGGCACCAGCCAGCCGCCCATGGCCAACAGGTACCAGAGCAGATTGGCGATCTCGCCGACGAGGGTGTTGCGTCCGGCGTACTCGAAGTCGAGCCAGCACAGCGGGTCGGCGATGTTGGGCTCGGTTGGATCGCCTTGGGTGAGCGCAGTGTTCCAGCGGCTGTCAGGCCGCAGACCCGCGCGGGCGGCGAGGACGATCTGCGGCAGGTCGAGCCGCAACCGCAGGTCGTTGACCACGAGTTCGTAGCCGGTGAGTTCGGTCAGTGGCAGCGGTGTGCCGGTGGGCGAAGCGGGGATGCTGAGGCCTGCTCCGCCCAGGTACCAGGTGTCGATCCGGCCGCCGGGGCGGATGCGGTCGGTGTAGAGGCCCGGGACGCAGACCGACAGCCGTTCGCTGCGGCCTGTGGCCTCGACTGCCGCGAGGAGGCTGTCACAGACGGCGTCGATCAGCGCCTCGACGCGCGGGGCGATGGCCGGGTCGCGGTCGGCGACGGCAATGAGGTCGCCGAGCAGTACGTCGCACCGGCCACCCGCGAACACGTCCTGGTAGGCAACGAGGTGGCGGTCAGTCAATCGGGTCCGGCCCAGAAGGTCGGGCACCGGCAGGTGGCCCGCGACCTGCTGCCAACCGTTGGTCTCGGCCTCGGCGGCGGCCGGGGCGAGCACCTTTCGGAAGACCCTGTTCGTCCGTGGCTGTTGGGTGTTCACCGGCGGCTCGTGGGCAGAGCCAGGGTGGACAGCCAGTGGCTGAGAACGGTGCTGGCCAGCTCCGCCGCAGCGTCGCGATCGTCGCGGGCCTGGTGCCGCAGGTCCGCTCGGGTGCCCGGCTCGCGCTCCAGGAAGGCGGTCAAAGCATCGTCGTCGGAGGGGCACTCGGTGCCCTCGAAGCGGAGCATCACCTTGGCGAGCAGAGTAGTGATCTTAAACAGCGCCCGCAGGTCAGGGGCGCCCTTGAGAAGTTGGCGTCGGATTTCCACAGCCGCCTGGACGCCGGCCTCGACACTGGCAGCCACGTCTGCGGCCAAGTCCGGGGCGGGCAGCGCCAGGCCGGGGCGGCACCACAGCGGGGCGAGGGAGCCGGAACCGATCAGCGAAAGGACATGCAGCAGGCGGGAGGTGACCATGCCGGTGCGGCACTCGTTCTGCGTGAGGACCGTGATGCCGAGCTTGACGCCACCGAGTTCGGCTTCCAGCTCGGCGAGTTCCCGTCGCAGCCGGGGCAGCCCGGCCTGTTCGGCGACCACGAAGACGTCCAGGTCGCTCCAGCCGTGCTGGTACTTGCCGCGCGCTCCGCTGCCGGTGACCGCGAGGAGGTCGATGATCGCCGGGGTCTTCGTGGTGCGGTCCAACAGGGCGGACAGGTAGGACTCCAGGTTGACGGGCAGGCCGAGGCTGTTGACCGGTGCCGTGGCCGGGTGCCGCATCGGCCAACGGTCCGCCAGGGCGATCCCGTCCAGGCGCCGTTCCAACTGGAGGCGGGTGCCGTCGTTGTGGATGATCTCGTGGGCGAGCGTGGAGATCGCCGCCGCGCCCCGACGGGCCTTTACGGCGTCGCGCTCCACCACGTCGGCCGGTCCTGACGTGCCGCGCTTCTCCCGTACGTCGGGCGCGGTGTCCAAATAGAGGACGGTCAGCTGTCGGCCGAGCAGGCGCCGCAGTTCGGCGGTCGCGTCGTGGTCGTGCAGCGACTCGATGGTCACTCGGTCCAGGAAGTGGTGGGCCGAGCAGAACCGGTCGAGTCCGTCGACGAGGAGTTCGGCCCGCACGATGGCGCTGATCCGGTATGGGTCGGCGATCCCGACCCGATGGGCGGCGTCCTCGATGAGGTGCCCGATCTTGAGGCGGCCGTAGCCGTGGTGCGTGCGCAGGTACTCGCCCGCCGTACTCTTGCCGCTCTCGGACATCCCTCCGAGAGCGACCACCCGGACCTCGGGTAGGGCACGCGGTGGCACGACAGGGTTGAACGGGTGCAGGTGGCGGCGGATCTCGTCCTGCACGGCGATCACCCGGCGCTCGCCGAGGACGACAGTGTGGGCGAACCGGCCCTCACGCACCAGGCGGTGGATCTGCTGGTGGAGGTGGCGCTGGTAGTCCGCGTACGTGGGGGTAACGCTCCGCTCGTGGGAGAGGCTGCGGGCGGTGCCGATCACCGGATCGTCGTCGTGCAGCAGGACGATGCCGTACTCACCGGCCTCGGCTGCCCGCAGATCGTCACTGAAGGGCTCCAGCAGCGCGCGGGCTCGGTCGGCGGCCTGGTCTGCGTCGAGCTGTTCGCGGACGGCCACGGTAGCGGCGAGGGAGGCTTCCAGCATGGGGATGCCCCGGTCCATCAGTCGGATCGACGTCCTGACGGGCGTGCGGGCGCGCTCCAGGTAGGAGCTGGCGAGCACGTCGGCGACCTCCCCGACCGACCCGTTGCCGAACCACCAGGCGGCCATGCCCTTGTCCTTGATGGCGGCCCAGCGCGGGTCGTGGGCGTCCAGCGGGCCGGTGACCAGCGCGTCAGGGCCGATCCTGCGGGCCAGGATGCCGATCTGCTTGGTCTTGCCGGTGTTGTCCGGCCCGCTGAAGGCGATCGTGGCGGGCGGGATGTGGTTCGGGTCGTGCTCGGCGATGGACACGAGATTCCTCCACGGGAGTGCTGTCCTGCGTTGGTGAAGCGGTGGGACGGTCCCGTCCGGGGTCTGCAAGCGCTGATCGCGGCAGACCCCGGACGGGTTGAGTGCGGAGCGGCTACCGCCCGGCAGGGCCCGGCGGCTGCGGGACCGGCGGGGCCGGAGGAGCGGGCGGCGGGGGCGACGGAGGCTGCGGGGCCTCCAAGGTCGGTGTACTGGTTCGCGGCATGGCGAATCGCCTCTCGGTGAAGGGGTGGTAGTCCGTCCCGGCGGAGGGCCGGGCGGCTGGTGGTGCAGGGGCCTACGGCCCCGATGGCGGAGCGTGGCGCCGCCGGGCCTCGTGCGGGCTGGGCGTGCGCACGGCCAGCCGGAACGAGGAGATCAAGGAGGGTCAGGCGGTGGTGCTGCTCACTGCGGTCCGACCGCGATATCTGCCCAAACCGTCTTGCCCCTGGCCTCCAGGTCGGCGCCCCACCGCACGGTCAGGGCCCCGACCAGGTGCAGGCCACGACCTGACTCGTCGCCAGGTCCGGAGCCGACCACCACCGGAAGCGCCCGCGAGCCGTCCCGGACGGAGACCCGCACGACCGGCCCGGTGGTGGTGGCGACCAGGGCGACTGCAACGGTCATCCTGGTCCGGCAACCGGTCTTCGCAGCGTTGGCCGCGAACTCACTGACAACCAGCTCGGTGTCCTCCACGAGACCGGCCAGGTCCCACTCCAGCAACGTGTCCCGGACCAGTCGGCGAGCCAGGGCCGCCGACTGCGGCTCGTAGGGCAGCAATGCGACCGCAGGCCCAGTGGTGTGGTCATCAGTTCCCGGCGACAGCACGGTGGTCATGGGGTCCGCTCCTGGTCAACAGGGCCGACACCCTGGGCAGCGGGGGCTGTCCGGGCGGCAGCGATCGGATGCAGCCGCCCGGGAAACACCCCACAGTCGACGTCGACTTGCGACCCCAGGCAGCTGACACCAAGTCAACTCCCGTTCCTTCGTCCAAGGAGCTGCCATGGAGGTCCTGTTGTCTTTACCGTGTTTACTGCGCACCAACGGCGAGAAGGGGCACTCCATGGCCGCACCCGTGACGAACCACAAGCTCGAAGCAGCGATCACCGATGCGGAGATAACGTTCGACGGACTCGCACGTGGCGTGGTCATGGTGGCGGCCGAGGTCGGCATACACCTGCGGACCAACCCTTCGACGGTCCACAAGTGGCTGCGTGGAGCCGACCCGGACGGCGACACCCCTGCCTTCATCTGCGAGGCCCTGTTCCGCAGGACGGGACGGAGCTACACCCCCGCCGAACTCGGGCTACGGTCGGTGGAAGAATCCGACCCGGGCCTCGGGCTGACCATCGGGCCGGACCCGGTGGGCGTCCTCGCGAGGGTGTGGAGAGCTGATTTGGACCGTCGAAAGTTCCTGGCCGCGTCAGCGTTCTCCGTTGCCGCGATGCACCTACCCCTGGAGTACGTGCAGGAGAACGCCGAACGGACCGCTGCCGTCCGCCGTGGCTCGGTGGCCGGGACGGCCGAGGTCGCTGCCGTCCGCGACATGATCAGCATGTTCACCGAGATCGACGAACGCCACGGCGGCCAGCACGGCCGATCCGCCCTGATCCAGTACCTGCACTCCGACGTGGCCGCCCTGTGCCGAGGCACTTTCCGTACGCACGAGGACCGTCAGCAGATGCTGTCGGCGGCAGCCGTCGGCGTCCATCTGGCCGGCTGGAAGGCGTACGACGCCGGAGAACAGGGCCTCGCCCAGCGGTATTACCACCAGTCGTACGCCCTTGCGGTCGAGTCGGGCGTTGTCGGGCACGACGCCTTCGTCCTGCGGACCCTGGCGCAGCAGGGCATGAGGCTCCATCACCCCACCAAGACGATCGCGCTGTCCGACACGGCGCTCTCCCGCGTGGTCGGCCGAGTCGACGCGGCGACCGAAGCCCTGTTCACCGTGACCCACGCGCACGGCCTGGCGTCCACCAATCAACGCCGGGCGGCCGTCCAGGCTGTCCAGCGGGCCCGGGACCTGCTGGATGCCGCCGACACCGACGACATGCCGTACTGGGCGCGCTCCTGGGGGCCGGCCCGCGCGACCGTGAACTCCCGCAGTGCGAAGGTCTTCTCCCGCCTCGGCGACCGCAAGGGGGCAGCGGAGAACTACGCGGCGGCTGCGGCAACACGGCCTGCCGGCACGTACGCCCGCATCCAGGCACTCGACCTGGTGGCCCAGGCCAAGATGGAGCTGGCCGACGGCGGGATCGAGCAGGCCTGCGGCACCTGGCACCGGGCACTCGACAGCATGGCGGGCGTCCGGTCCGTCCGGACCCGCCGCGCGGTGCTGGAGATGCGCAAGAACCTGGCCCAGTTCAAGATCCGTGGGATCTCGGCAGCCCAGGAGTTGGACGAGCGCGCCGCTGTCTTCCTGGTCTGACCACGAGAGTCGGGAGGATCTCGTAGACCCGTTCGCTCGGTGGCGAACGGGTCTACAGACTGTTCGGACTCCGGCTAGGAGGTGAGTCGTCGCGTCAGGCGCAGGCCCTGGGCGGGGGTCAGGTGCGGGAGGTAGGCCTTGCCGATGGCGCGGGTGATGCCGGGCAGGGCTGCCGGGTCGGGGTAGGCCATGTACAGCGGGCGGTACTCGGGCTGGAACTTGGCCTTGAACGCGAGCAACGACCGGAAGCCGTAGACCGGTTCGAGTATTCCGCCCATCCCGTCGAGCATCCGCTGAAGTGCCTTGGGCGGCTCGTCCTGCTCGGAGCGGTCGGAGCGGGCCAGCGGAGCGCCGGAGAGGCTGAGGAATCGGGCGCCCTCCTCCTGGAAGGTGAGGGCGGCCGAGGCGATCAGGAACTCCATGACGCCCCGGAACCCGTCCGCGCGCCGGCGCATGAAGTCCAGCGTCCAGCCCACCGGTTGGCCGTCCTCGTAGACCGGCATCCAGCTGGTGAGCCCGTGCACCACGCGGTCGGCGTCGACCGCGACCAGCACCCGCACGGCCGGATCGGCCAGTTCGTCCAGGCCCCCGAGGGTGAACCCCATCTCCGGCAGGCCCTTCTCGCTGACCCACTCCTCGGAGATCGACCGGATCTGGTCGCGGATGGCGAGCGGCGCGTCGCGGTAGCTCCACCACTCGGCGGTGATGCCCTCGCGCTGCGCCTTGTTGAGCGAGGTGCGGATGTCCTGCCACTTGCGGCCGGTGAAGGCGAGGTCGGGCAGGGCGACCACGGTGTCCTCGGCGACCTGGAGCGAGCGCCAGCCCAACTCCTCGGCTGCTGCCAGGGTTTGCGGGGTGACACTGTAGAAGCAGGGTGTCCAGCCGCGGGCGTCGCAGTAGCGCGCGAAGCCCGCCACCGCCCGCCCGCGGGCGTCCGGTTCGCCGAACGGGTCGCCGGTGGTCAGCGCGACCGTGGCGAGCCCCAGCCCGGACAGCACCCGGTACGGCACGGCGGCCCGCCCGCCCTCGTCGAACCAGTAGTGGTTGCCCTCCCAGGTCGCGATGAACGAGAGCGTCGATCCCCCGTGCGCGGTGAGCAGCGCGCGGGCCCGGGCGGCGTCCTCCGCGTCGACGTGCACCCGGGGGCGGCTGAAGACGACCAGCAGGACGCCCAACGCGACGGCCCAGAAGAGCAGTCCGCAGAAGATCTCCAGGGACTGCGCGGTGCCGCCGACCGCGATCGGGCGGTCCGGCAGCAGGTCGCCGTACGCGGGCGGCAGCAGCTCGGCGGGCAGGCCGACCACCAGGCGCAGCAGCGTGGTGCCGGGTTCGTACTGGTCGCGGACCAGTCGGCCGATGCCGGTGTAGGCGTCGCAACTCACCAGCAGCGCACCGCAGATCGCGGCGGCCGACCGGCGGGCGTCCCGGCGGCGCAGCCGCTGGCCGAAGCGCCGGCGGGTGGCCAGCAGCAGGGCCAGTATCAGGACGGGCAGCAGCAGCGACTCTCCGATCACCTCATAGAGGTAGCGGGTGTAGCCCTCACTGACCGAATCGCCGTAGGAGAGCGCGAGCACCCGGCCGATGACGCCCGTCCAGAGCAGCTCGGCGACGATCGTGATCCACCAGGCCGACCGAAGTCCGCGCCGCAGCCCGCCGGCGAGCACCAGCAGCAGGCCGGGGACCAGCGCCGCCATCAGCCGGCCCGGGGAGGCGTAGAAGCGCTGCACCGAGTGCACCCGGGCGCAGGCACGGACGGATTCGTCGCAGGCGTCGGCGATGTCCTGGGCGCTCGGGACGTGCGAGAAGTAGAGGTCGCCCAGGCTGTTGAACGGGCCGCCGGCGTCCTGGTAGAGCGAGGCGACCAGCGGCCCGAGCGCGGTGGCCGCCACGCAGAGCGCGACCAGCACCCGGGCCTCGGTGTGCGAGACCCGGCGCGGCAGGGCCGGCCCGCGGCGGTAGAGCAGTGCGCCGACGACCAGCCCGACCAGCACCGCGGCGACCCGCTGCACGCCCGGCAGATGACCGACGTAGAGCATCATCACCAGCGGGACGAGCACCACGAGCAGCCGCAGCCGGCGGCGCCAGAGCACGGTGAGCCGGAAGCTGAGCACGGCGGCCAGCCCGAGGATCCCGGTGAGCGGGCCGACCGTCAGCTGGTCCTGGATGTCCAGCGTCCACTGCAACTGAGCGGCCATGCCGAGCCGGACGGCGCCGATGCCCAGCAGAGCGCCGAGCACCTGGGTGCCGAGCAGCACCGCGGCGCTGAGCCGGGTGCCCAGCCGCCGCTCGGCGACCGGCCCGATCGCCAGCAGCAGCACGCTGGTGACCACGTACGAGCTGAGGCCCGAGCACCAGAGCAGCGAGGTGGCCGGGCTCCACCAGTGGCCGTCGGCGAGCGCGGGCAGGCCGGTGGCGACCCGTTCGGCCAGCTGGGCGGCCACCCGGTGCGTGATGCTGCCGCTGGCGGCCCCGACCACCCACAGCAGCACCAGCAGCGTGAGGGTCAGCGGCGCGCCGCGCAGCCGGGCCAGGCACGCGCCCAGCCGCGGCCACCGACCCTGGTAGCCGGCCTCGGGGCACGGGAGCACGGGGAGTGTCCCGGTCACGGGAGGATTCCCGTCTGCCGGGCCAGCCACGGGATGTTCCCGCCCAGTGCCGCGCGGAAGGTGCCCCAGTCGTGGCCGCCGGGGACGGTCCCGAAGGTCGCCTTCATGCCGGCCTTGACGGCGGCCGCGTACGCCGTCTCCTGCTGCGGACGGAACTCGCCGTCGCTCGCGCCGGCCACGAAGGAGGCGGCCGTGTCGGGGAAGCTCTGCCGGGCCATCACGTGCAGCGGGTCGACGGCGTCGAAGGCCGCCTCGTCGCCGCCGAACGCCTGGTCCACGGTCTTGCCGTGGCTGCCCAGGGTGGGTTCGCTCTGGCCCGAGATGTCCAGGAAGGAGCCGTACACCTGCGGGGCGTTGACGGCGAGTTGCAGGGAGCAGGTCCCGCCCAGCGAGAGCCCGCCGATCGCCCGGGCGGTGCGCCCGGTGGCGGTCTGCAGACGGGTGGCGATCCAGTCGGGGACGTCCTGGGCCAGATAGGTCTGCTCGTTGGCGATCCTGGAGTCCATGCAGAGCGTGTTGTTCCAGAGCGAGCCGATCTGGTCGACCACCACCACGATCGGGGCCAGGCCCTGGTGGTCCGCGGCGAAGGCGTCCATCTGGTCCTGGAGCCCGCCCGCGCCGACCCAGTCCACCGGGGAGCCGGGCTCGCCGGCCATCAGCACCAGGACGGGCAGCAGCGGACGCGGGCTCATCCGGTAAGCGGGCGGCAGGTAGACGTAGGCGTCGCGGGCCTTGAAGCCGGACTTGACGCCCGGGATCGCGGCGGTGGAGATGGTGCCCGCGGCCGGTATCCGCGAGGTCGGGTGCCAGACCTCCGCGAGCGGCCGGCCGGGCGGCGCGGCCACCGTGTGCGGCTCCCAGGCCGTGGTCAGCGCGGTGGTCCGGCCGATCCAGGGGTCCAGCAGGACCCGCGAGGTGGGGTACTGGTCGAAGAGCCGGTTGATCTGCGAGAGCGACATCAGCATCACCAGGGCGGCGCCGAGCACGGCGGCGGCCCGGATGCGCCGACGCGCGCCGGGTATCCGGAACGCGGCCAGGCACACCCCGAGGACGCCGACGCCCGCCCAGAGCGTGACCCGGTGCGGCAGCCGGTCGGGCAGCGGCTGCCACCAGTCGTCCACCGCGACCTGCAGCAGCACCGCCGATGCGGCGCCCAGCGCCACGGCCAGCGGGAGGCGCCGGCTCCACCAGCGGCTGCGGCGCGAGGCGGCCAGCGCGATCAGCGCGGCCAGTCCCCCCGCCAGGACGAGGTGCGGAACCACCCCGTGGGTCAGGGACCAGTCGAGCGGGTTCCACCCCGCTGTCGGCCGGCTCATCGTGCTCCTTCTTCGGGGTGTCCACCGTTCTCGACCCGCTTCTCGCGCAGGTCACAGGCATTGTCCGAGGTGGTAGATGAGATTTTGGTGAGGACGGTTCCCTGACGGATCGATAGTGTTCACCGACACATTTTGTGATCATCTGAACGGGGAACTGCTGCAGCCCGGGGATCCGGGCACCTCGCAACGTCGGCCGGTCCGCCCCCGTCGGGATCGGGCCGGCCGACGTCGCTCAGGTGCGGTCCGGCACCCGGCCCAGGGTGCGGATCGGGCGGGCGAGCAGCAGGGCGGTGGCGGTGAGGAGCGCGGACACCGCGCCGACCAGCAGCACCCCGTGGGTGCCGAACGCCCTGACGGCGGGACCGGCCAGCGCGCTGCCGACCGGGTACAGGCCGACCGAGCCCGCGACCTCGTAGGCGTGGACGCGGTTGAGAACCTCGCCCGGCACCTGGGTCTGCACGCTGGTGGCCCACATCACGCCCCAGACGCCGATCCCGGCCCCGACCACGACCTGGGCGGCGGCGAGCAGCCAGACCGGCCAGCCGAGCACGATGCCCAGCGGGTAGAGCGGGTAGGCCATCATCGCCACGGCCCCGGCGGCGAGCGGCCGCCGGGGCTTGAAGCGGATCGCCAGCAGACCGCCGGCCACCGTGCCCGCGCCGAGCGCGCAGTTGATCAGCCCGAAGGCGGTGGCACCGTGGGCGGGCACGATCACCCCGGCGGCGATCGACAGCTGCGGCCCCCAGGAGAGCACGGCGAAGAACATCCAGATCACGATCACGCCCCAGAGCCAGCTGCGGGCGCGGAACTCCTGCCAGCCGACCACCAGGTTGCGCCACAGGCTCTCGCCGGCCGGCGGGGCGGGCGCCACCCCGAGCCGCAGCGCGAACAGGCAGAGGGCGCTGGTCCCGTAGGCGACGGCGGAGATCACCATCACCCAGCCGGTGGAGGCGGTGCCGACCAGCAGACCGGCCAGCGCCGGGCCGCCCAGCCCGGTGAGCGCCTCGGAGATCCGCAGCACCCCGTTGGCGCCCTGCACGTCGCGGGCCACCAGCGGGACGGTGGAGGAGGCGCCCGGCTGGAACATCGCGTTGGCGGTGCCGGCGACCATCAGCAATGCGTACAGCTGCCAGAGGTGGTCGATGCCGTGCAGGAAGAGGAAGGCGAGCAGCACCTGGGTGGTGAGGTTGGTGAGGTCGGCGCCGATCATCATCCGGCGGGCGGTGAAGCGGTCGGCGAGCACGCCGCCGAAGAGCACCAGCGCGGCGAACGGGCCCACCAGGAACGCCATCGCGTACCCCGCCGAGCTCAGTCCGTACCCGGCGCGGAGCAGCCCGGCCGAGACCGCGACCGGCAGCATGGCCCAGCTGAGCAGGCCCGCGCTGCGGGCGGTGAAGTAGAACCGGAAGTTGCGGGACCAGATCGCCGGTTGTTGATCGGGCAGAGCCGCTGTGCGGTCGGTCAGGAGTTCTTCCATGGGGGTGCGATCCTTCGGTCGTAGATCGTTCACGGTGCGGGCAGTTCTCCCACGGTGACCAGGTCCAGGCCGCGATCGAGCAGGCCCTCGATGATCGACGGAAGGGCCTGTACGGTCTGGCCGCGATCGCCGGCGCCCTCGTGCAGCAGCACCACCGAACCCGGCCCGGCGGCGTCCAGGACGGTCGCGGCGATCCGCTCGGGCCCGGGCCTGGACCAGTCGCGGGAGTCGACGTCCCACAGCGTCAGGGTGGTCGGATGCCCCTCCAGGGCGGCCAGCACCTCGGGGCTCAGCGCGCCGTACGGCGGTCGGAACCGGGTCGGGACCTGGCCGGTCACCCGGACCACCGCCTCCGCCGTCCGGTCCAGCTGCTCGCGCAGTTGATCCGGCGTCAGGTCGAGCAGGAAGGGGTGCGACCAGGTGTGGTTGCCCAGTTCGTGGCCGGCCGAGGCGATCCGGCGCACCTCGTCGGGCAGCGCCGCGACATGGTGACCGACGCAGAAGAAGGTCGCCCGCGCGCCGTAGCGCTCCAGGATCTCCAGCACCTGGCGGGTGTGCACCGGATCGGGGCCGTCGTCGAAGGTGAGCGCGACCCGCGGGGTGTCCCGGCGGCCGTGCTCGAAGCAGCGTCCGGCCGCCGTCAGCGCCGCCCGGATCGGCTCGCCGCGCCGCACGCCGTCGAAGTACTCCTCGGCGCGGCCGGTCAGGCTGCCCCCTTCGGCGGTCACCCGGGTCAGCCTGCCGGGCGCGCTGCGGGCCAGCTCCACCAGCCGGTCGGCCGGGACGGACCCGAACCGCGGCCGGGGCGGCAGCAGCCAGGGGTCCGCGCGGTAGACCTCCAGACCGGCCGCCGTCATCGGCCCGTCCAGCAGGCCGTTGGTGCTCTCCAGCACCACGGCCGGCGTCGGCCCACCCGCCAGGTCCCGCAGCCAGGCGATGAGTTCGGCGACCCGGTCGGCACCCCAGCTGCTCGGCTCAACCGCCCGGCGCCCGGCGCCGTCCAGGACCTCGACCCGGTAGCCCGCGCCGGTCCAGGCGATTCCCGCGTACCGCACGGTCATCCGTCCCCCAGCGCGATCGCCTCGCCGACGACCAGCCCCTCGACCCCGCGCAGGAACCGCTCCATCCCCTCGCGGGTCAGGACCGCCGGGTCGGCGGTCATCGCGAGGTCCAGGGCGCCCGGGGCGGTCAGCACGTCCACCGCCACCGAGACGTTCCTGCGGGGCGGGAACTGCGTCGGCCAGCTCAGCTCGGTCCGCCCGATCAGCTCGCCCAGCGCGGCCCGCGGCTGCTCGACGGTGTCGAACGGCCCGACGCCCGGGTCCCGGGTGTCGTTCCACCAGTACGAGTGGTCGGCCGCCTCCCCCTTCTCGACCAGCTGCGCCACCTCCCGCTCCAGCGCCCACTTGTCGTACCCCGCGTGGCGGAACGCGCTGAACGAGACGGACCGCGTCCGCCGCACCACGTCCGCCAAGTCCCGGTCAGCATCCGTGAGCAGGAACACCGCCTCCTGCGCCACCGTGCTGACCGACGCGGCGGCGGCCGGCTGGAATCGGTTTCCCACCACCACCTGGAAGAGCACGTCACTGCTCCCGGACATCCTGGCCAGCTGATGCGAGGCCGCCCCCAGCAGCACCGCGGCGTCGCTCACCTCCAGCCCGGCCGCCACCCGCCCGACGGCGACCGCCAGCGCGGGCGAGCGCAGCACCGCGTTGGGGAAGCGCCGGTCCGGATCGGCGGCGAGTTCCGGCGCTGCCGGCTCGCGGAACATCCGCCGGGGGCCGGCGGCCAGCTGCTCGCACCAGTAGCGCCGGGCCGCCTCGTCCCGGCGCCGGCCGATCGGCGATGCCTGGAACTCCGCGGCCTCCAGCGGCTGTTGGGCCGGGCGGGAGCGGCGCAGCGACTCGGCACTCTCCCCTGACTCGATGGACTGGAGGTCGCGGAGCAGCCGGCCCAGCCCCCAGTAGTCCATCGCGGCGTGCGAGGCGGCCAGCACCAGCCGGTGGACCGCGCCCTCGCACTCCACCAGGCCGACCCGCAGCGGCCACTGCCGCGCGTGGTCGAAGGAGCGCCCGGCCAGCTCCTGGAGCAGATCGGCACTGACGGCCGGGGCCTCGGCCGCAGCGCACTGCCGGACCTGCACCGCGAGCTCGCCGCTGCCGTCCACGACCTGCTCCAGACCGTCCGCGCCGTCCGGCAGGAGCCTGGTGTGCAGGCTGTCGTGGAGCCGGAGCAGCTCCGTCAGGTCCGCGAGGACGCGGGCCACCGGGCGGGGCGGGGTGACGGGCAGGTCGATCGGCAGGTTGTACCGGGGTGCGTCGTCACCCAGTCGGGTGACGACCCCCCAGATCGCCCGCTGCCCCCAGGTGGCCGGGCCGGTCCCGGCTCGCGCGGAGTCCAGTCTGATGGTCCGCTCGTTGACCGTGGTCATGGTGTTCCGACCTCCCCTTCGGTTGCGAAGAGTGCGACGTGGCTGCGGCCGGAGCGCGGGTCGGTGTCGCACAGCACGATCCGCCGGTAGGTCTGCTGCCACTCCTGCCAGTGGTCGGCCAGCTCCAGCCAGAGGCTGGTGCAGTAGCTGCCCGGCGCCGCCCGGTGCACCGCGGTGCACTCCGGGACGGACTCGGTGACCCAGGGGCCGAGCACCAGCAGCGTGCCGTCCTCACCGACGTCCCGGCCCAGGGCGCCCTCGCCGAGGGCGGCCGCCGCCGAAGCGGCCGAGTGCGCCCGGACGAAACGCAGGCCGTCCCCGGTGGAGGCCCCGAGGACCAGCGCCGCGGCCGAGTCGACCAGCGGGGTCTGCTGGACCAGCGGGAAGGCCGTCGGCAGGGTGGTCTGCTCCAGCACCGCCAGCACCACCTCCGCGGCCCGCCCCGCGCTGTGGTACACCGAGGCGATCCGCAGCGCGGTGAAGGGTGCGGCCAGGCCCTGCTGGCCGATCGCGAAGTTGGTCGCCCGGCCGCCGAGGCGATCGGTCAGGTACGGCGCGACGGCGGTGAACGGCACCACGTCCGGGAGGGCGTGGGTGACGATCAGCAGCTCCGGCCGGCTGCGGCCGACGCCGACGTCGGCGGCGAGCAGGTCCGCGAGGTCGCGGTGGTGGACGTGGGAGCCGCGGCTCAGCAACTCCTCGTCCGGCTTCGCCCCGAAGGGAGCGAGCAGGTCGCGGTAGTAGTCGAGCGCGGCCGGGGCCTGGCCCGGTGCCCGGCCCTGCGGCGAGCGCACCGCGGCGGCGGCCCGGACGGCGAGTGCGCTCATGAGGTCCCCTTCGCGCTGCGCAGTGCGGCCTCGACGTAGTCGGCGAAGGAGCGCATGGTCCGCAGGTGGTCGATGTCGAGCTTCTCCGGGTCGACCGAGATCCCGGTCGCCTCCTCGACGGTCATCAGCAGCCCCAGCACGGCGAGCGAGTCGAGGTGCAGCTCGTCGAAGAGCGCGGTCTCCTCCGTGAGCCCGGAGATCGGCCGCTCCAGCACCTCGCTGAGCGCCTTCTCGATGACGGCCAGTACTTTCTGACGGTTCATCAGATCCCTCCCGCCGCGCGGTGGGTGATCACCATCGCGCCGAAGGTGGCGCCCAGGCCGACGGAGACCAGCAGGTAGTGGGCGCCGTCCACCAGGCGGCCGGCGTCCCGCAGGGTCGTGTAGTTGACGAAGACGTCCGAGGCGAAGGTGTGGCTGAAGCGCGGGACGTTGTCCAGGAACACCTTCTCCGTTGCTACGTCCAACTCCTTGACGGTCTGCCGCCAGGCCAGCTTGTTGACGTTGTGCGGGATCACCAGGTCGACCTCGTCGAGCGTCAACCCGGCCTCCGCCAGGGCCTGCTGGATGACCTCGGCGATCCTGGCGCCGTACTGCTCGCCGAACTCGGTGTTCTGCTCGGGGGTCAGCTCCAGCCACTGGGCGTACTCGCCCAGGGTCCGCAGGGCGAAGGACCGGACCACGTCGCCGGCGCCGTCCAGGGTGATCAGGCAGGAGGCCGAGGCGTCGGCCATGATCGCGGTGTTGGGGACGTGCTGGACGATCGGCGAGTACGCCTGCTCGCCGGTGACCATCAGGGCGTACGCGCCCTCGCCGCCCTCCGCGCGCAGCAGTTCGCCGAGCACCTCGATGGCGCCCAGGCTGCTGACACAGGCCTGGTGGCTGAGGCCGAATGCCTCGGTGCCGGCCAGTCCGAGGTCGTCGGCGACCAGCTGGGCGATGTCCACGTCGGCCGGGGCCACCGCCTGGGTGACGTGGGCGTAGGCCAGGTAGTCCACCCGGCCGCCCTCGGGCAGGGCGGCCAGAGCGCTGCGCGCGGCGGGCCGCAGCAGGTCGAGCAGCGGGAGTTCGGGATCGAAGCGGAGCGTGTCCAGGCCGTAGAACTTGCGGAACACGCCGAGTTCGGCCCGGCGCAGGCCCAGCCGCTCGCCCAACTCCTCGATCCGCACACTGCGCTCGGGCAGGTACGACTCGATCCGCTCCAGGGTGATCCGGCGATCGGCGATCGGACGGCTCATCAGGCCGTCGCGATCTCGGCGCGGATCAGCCAGAGCCGGTTGGCGCCGCGGCGGTTCCTCGGCTGGACCTGGTACGGCCAGCGTCCCTCGCCGGCGCCGGGTTGGCCGGGCTCGCGCAGGTCGGTGGTCTTCCAGCCGTTCGCCGTCAGGAACTCCTCGGGCTCGTCGGTGCCGAAGATCCACGGCGTCCCGTCGGCGGCGAGGGTGTCCAGGAAGGGCTTCGAGAACGGGCTGCGCAGCAGGGCGCGCCCGAGGATGTCGAAGGCGAGCTGGCTGCCGGGGGCCGAGGCGGAGGCGAGCAGGCGCAGCAGTCCGGCGGCCTGCTCCTCGGTGAGGAAGAAGGTCAGCGCCTCGGCGACCCACAGGGTCGGGCGGTCGCGGTCGAAGCCGGCTGCCTCCAGGGCGGGCAGCCAGTCCTGGGTGAGGTCGGCGGAGACCTCGCGCCGGTCGGTGCGCGCCTCGGCACCCAGCGCGTCGAGCCGGCGGCGCTTCTCGGCGATCAGCAGGGCGTGGTCGACCTCGTAGACCTCGGTGCCCTGCGGCCAGTCGAGCCGGAACGCGCGGGTGTCCATGCCCGCCGCGATCAGCACCACCTGCTGGATCCCGCTCTCGGCGAGGATCTCCCGGATGGCGTCGTCCAGGAACCTGGTCCGGATGGAGATGAACGGCAGCAGGCCGCCGCCGGCGTAGCGCTCGATCAACTCGAAGCCCCTGGGCGCGGCCAGTTCGCGAGCCAGCGGGTCGACGAACAGCGCGTCATCGCGCTCGGACTCCTGCGCGCGGGCCGCGGCCATCCACTGTGCGGTGTACGAGACTGCATCCATGGTGAAGACCCCTCCTCGGGATCAGGCGAAGAACGCCTTCTCGATGGTCGCCAGGGTCTGGAAGTCCTCGATGTCGATGGCGTCGAAGTCGATCTCGATGCCTGCGGCATCCTCGATGGTGTAGACGAGTTCGACGAAGGCGAGCGAGTCGACCAGCCGGCTCTCGATGAGGTCGACGTCGGCGGCAAGCTCGGTGCGGTCGGGGTGGCGGCCGAGGATCCAGTCCCGGACCTTGTCGATACCTGCGGAACTCATGGCATTCCCTTCGGAATCAGTGATCTGCTGAGGTGGTGGCGGCCGCGACGGCGATCGCGAAGCCGCCGTCGTGGCTGATGCTGACGTCGATCGGGCCGAGTCCGACGCTGGTGGCCAACTCGGTTGCGCTGCCGGAGAGTCGGACCACCGGCCGGCCACCGGGACCGCGCAGGATCTCGATGCCCTGCCAGGGCACCGGCCGTCCGACGGCGCCGAACAGCTTGAAGACGGCCTCCTTGGCGGCCAGCCGTCCGGCGATCCCGGCGTGGTCGGGTGCACCGTCCGGGGTCCGGGAGGCGGCCGACTCCTCGGCGGAGAGGAACCGCCCGAGCACCGGCCCGACTTCGGGATCCAGCAGCTCGCTGACCCGGGAGAGCGGTACGAGGTCGACGCCGATCCGGGGCCGGCTCACGACGGGTCGGCGGCGGCGCGCACGGCGGCCAGCGCGGCGTCGAGATCCTCGTCGAAGTGCTCGGTCAGGACAGCGAGCCAGCGTTCCAACCCGAAGGCCACGCAGGAGGTGTAGGCGTGCTCGCCGGACTCCAACCGGATGCCGCACCGCTCGCCGAAGAAGTTGCGGTGGGTGTTGACCGAGGCGATCGCCAGGTCGCCGTACTGGAACTCGTACTTGACCGGACTGAGCTTCTGCAGCAGGGCGCGGCCGCTGTCGTTGCGGAAGAACGGGTCGGCGGCCGGCACCCTGCCCAGGTCGATCCCGAGCGCGGCGGCGAAGGACTGGATCCGCTCGGTGAAGCGGGCCAGTACCTGCTGGGTGTGCTGGAAGCTGCCGAGCGCGACGATCTCGCGCATCTGGAAGCTGGCGAGGCGGCGCAGCCCGCTGTAGTGATCCTCGTTGCGGAAGCAGCGGTTGACCAGGGTCACCAGGGTGTCGTCGGCGACCTGGTCACCCTCGTGGAAGAGGTACGCGCCGTAGCAGGTCGCGTGCGGCAGTCCGTACCGGGCCTCGCTCACCGCGCCGGGTCCGAACCTGCCCTCCACCGGCTTGAACTGATCATTCGTCAGATCGAGCGAGCCGGCCACCCAGGCGAGCTGCGGGAAGTTGGTGTAGACGTCGAACTTCTCCAGGTCGGTCACCGGGAAGAGCGGCGGGGCGCTGATCTCCTCGGCGCCGGCCGCGAGGCCCCATGCGGCGAAGACCCGGTCGAGCTCCTTGACGAGCCGGGTGGCCTGCGGCCCGAGGATGGCCAGTGCGGGTGCACCGTCGCTCCCGGTCAGGCGGTTCATCGGATGAGTCCCGTCCTTTCGAGGTACCTGGTGGTCTTGCGGAAGGTGCGCAGCTCGGCCTCGGCCCGGGCCGGCGAGTCCAGCAGGGCCCGGCGCAGCTCGTGCGGGCGCTCCAGGCCGGCGTCCCGGTAGACCTGCGGGTGGTAGAGCGAGTCGAAGCTGTGCTTCAGGTAGCGGCGCAGGTAGCCGGAGATGTCGGCCAGCTCCTGCTCGGTGGCGGTCTGCAACAGGTCCTGGTGGAGCAGGTCGACCAGCTCGCGGCCGAAGGCGATGTGCCGGGACTCGTCCTGGTGGTGGATCCGGTTGATGCCGCGGATCGTCTCGTGCAGCCGCTCGTCCTCGGCCATCGCCGAGTTGAAGTGGTCGACCAGCTCCTCGAAGATCAGGATGCGGGCGAACACCAGCAGGCTCTGGATCTTGGCCGAGGAGGCGGTCGCCTCCGCGCCGGCCGGCTGCCGGTAGATCTTCCCGCCGTAGCGCAGGCAGAATTCGGCGAAGAACCACATGTGCTCGTTCTCCTCACCGATGAAATGGTGGAAGAACTCCGACGGCGTTTCGAAACCGGCGGTGTGGATCCGGCCGACCACCTCGATGAGCAGTTCCCGGATGCCATGCACGTTGAGGCTGTAGAAATTGATGCTCTCGTGCTTGGAAAGCGTGCGGAGCTGCTGCGGAGTGAGCTTCTCGGCCCATTCCGTCCCGTACGTGGTGGTGAGCTCCGGGCTCATCCACCACATGTCCTCGGGGAGTCGGTCCGGCCACTCGAACAGCCGGTACGGGTTGTAGTAGTCGTCGATCGACTTGGTGGCGAGCCGGTCCAGGATTCCCCGGAACCGGTCGTCTCGGTCGATCACATCGCTGACCATCGCGCGATGTCTCCGTTCGCCTCGGGGGCTCTTTGGTGATTCCAGCGTATGGATTCCGGTACCGGCTTCTCAATGCCCGAAACCGGCTGCCGAATTCGGTCAGTGAACGCGAGGCGGGCGAACCGGCTCATGCGGCGCTCCTCAGGACCAGGTCGACCAGGCCGGTCCGGGCGGCCAGCACGCCGGCCTGGAAGCGGCTGGTGGCCGACAGGTCCTGCATGATCGTGGCCATATGGCGGCGGAAGGTCCGCTCGGACATGCCCACCCGGCGCGCCACCACCTCGTCCTTGGCGCCGGAGGCCAGCAGGTCGAGCAGAGTCGCCTTCAGGTCCTCCAGCGTCCCGGCGTAACCGGCCGCGCCGGAGTCGACGTCGAAGGCGGACTCCCAGGCCCGGGCGTGCAGTCCGGCCAGGAAGGCCGCGACCGCGCCCTCGTAGACGACGGCGATCGCGTCGCCCTCACCGGCCGGGATGAACGCAGTCCTGCGGTCGAAGACCAGGAAGCGGTCGTGCACCTCCTTGGTGGTGCGCACCTGCCCACCGGCCGGCAGGAGTTCGCCGATGTGCGCGCGGGTGTCGGAGTCGCCGCGGGCGGTGTGGGGGTAGAGGATCCGCCCCTGCGCGCCGCGCCGCAGCGCCTCCAGCACCAGCGGACGGGCCAGCTGCAACTCGCGGGTCTCGCGGGCCACGCAGGGCTGCATCACCAGGACCTCGGTGGTGCAGCCCTGCGCGGCCTCCAGCAGCCGCAGTTCGATCTCCTCCGGGTCGTCGGTGATCACCACCGCCTCGGCACGGCTCCTGGCCTGCTTCTGATACGCCGCCACGAAGGAGCTCAACTGACCCTTGAATCCGGCCAGTCGGCGACGGCTGTCGTGGATCTCCCACTCCAGCGGGACCAGCAGCTCCATCTGGGCGGCCTCCGGGCTGACCGCGACCAGCCGGTCCGCGCCGCCCTCCACCGGCTTGACCAGGCGCAGTTCGCGCAGCACGCCGACCGCCTGCTCGGCGCGCCGCAACGGGACACCCAGCTCCTCGGCGATCCCGGACGGGGTGAAGTCGGCGCGTCCGATGGCGCGTTCGTAGAACGCGACCGCGAACTCGTCCACCTCGCCGACCCCTTCCTGACGTCTGGGCTGTGCGGCGAAGGGCACCGTGAGCTCTGACAACGTGTCACCTCATGAATCGGCACGGGGAAACGGTCCTTGGGTGCCACCACCGTACGGAGCCCGCCTGGTCGGGCCCCTACAGTCGGACCAGAGGACCGGCAGTCCCCGGGAGACCGACCCGGGCCGAACGTGCCGCTGCTGACCTGCGGTTCTGCCGGTCGCCGCCGCTCGTCCCACGGGAACCGGCAGAACTCGGGCAACTGCCGGAGCAGTTGTGACCGGGCCGGCGTTCAGCGGATCCGGACCCCGCCCATCGCCCGGGAGAGCCGCAGCATCTCGCGCCAGTGCTCGAACGCCTCGCCCCGCGCGCCGAGGGCCGACTGCGCGTAGCCGAGCGCCAGTTGGCTGCGCGCCTCGCCCGGCCGGTGCCCGGTCTCGCGGTGCAGGGCGAGCGCGTCGCGTCCGATCTCCGCAGCGCTCCGCGAGTCGCCCAGCCGTATCCGTACGCAGGCCAGGACGTTGAGCGCGCAGCCTTCGAGCATCCGGAACTCCGCCTCGCGGGAGAGCGTGACGGCGCGCTCCGCGGTGGGCAGGGCGGCCTGCGGCTCCAGGCGCGCCTGGACCCCTCCGAGCCCGACGAGCGCGGCGACCTGCGGGAAGCGGTCGTTCACCACCTCGGCGAGGTGGACCGCCTCCCGGTAGCTGTCGGCCGCCTCGGTCAGATCGTGTGCGCGCTCCTGCGTGGCGCCCAGGACGAGGAATGCGTTGGCCTCCAGTCTCCGGTTGCGCAGCGCCTGCGCGGCGGAGAGGGCCGTGTGGGCCAGCAGCCGTCCGGTGGAGTGGTCGCCCAGGTCGGTGTACGCGCCCGAGAGGCCGCACAGCGCCACCGTCTCGCTGAGCCTGTTGCCGTTCCTCCGGTGGATCGGCAGGGTCTCGCCGAGCACCCGGATCGCGTCCCCGGGACGTCCCAGCGCGCGGTAGGCGATCCCCAGGTTGGTCTGCGAGACCGCCTCCCCACCGGAGGAGTCGAGGTCGCGGAAGAGCTGGGCCGCATGCGAGAAGTGCTCGGCGGCCTCGTGCAGCCGCCCGAGCTTCCAGCAGATCAACCCCAGGTTGGTGACGTCGTCGGCGGTCCCCGCGCCGTTGCCGGGCCGGGTGAGGTCACGGGCCCGGGACAGGTAATCGGAGGCCAGCCGCATGGCGCCGCTCTCCTGGTGCGCGGCGCCGATCCGACGCAGCGCCAGCGCCTGCCCGTCGAGCCAGTCCGCCTGCCGCGCCAACTCCAGCGCACTGCCGAACAGTTCCAGGGCCTGCGCGTTGTTCGCCAGCACCCAGTGGCATTCGCCGCGCCGCAACTGGGCGGCGGCCTGAGCCCGCAGCTCGCCGTCGGCGACGGCGGCGAACAGGCTGGCGGTCGCGACCTTGAGGCAGTCGCCGGTGTACTTCCCCACCGAGAGATAGCCGTGCAGGCTCTCCGCCAGCCGCCAGGCGACGGCGGTGAAGCCGGCGCCGGACGCCTGGAGGACGGCGCCGGCCAGGTTCTCCCGCTCGCTGTCCAGCCACTGCGCGGCCTGGCCGTGGTCCGAGAGGACCAGCGCGGCCGAGGGCGCCGCGCCGGCGCACGGGTCCGAGGCCGGCTCCGCCGGGTACAGCAGTCGGGCCGCCGCTTCGGTGTGGTAGAGGTACCAGTCGAAGAGCCGCTGCCGGGCGGCGTGCGCCTCCTCCCTGCTGACCAGCTCCCGGGCGTAGGAGCGCAGCAGGTCGTGCAGCCCGAACCGGCTCGCCGCCCGTTCCTGCACCAGATGGGCGTCCGTCAGACTCACCAGCAGTCCGGCCGATTCGGCCGAGGTCGAGTCCGCCAGCGCCGCGGCGCCGTGCACGGTGAGATCCGGGCCGGGCATCAGACTGAGCAGCCGGAACACCCGCTGGGCCGCGGCCGGGAGCGCGCGGTAGGAGAGGTCGAAGGTGGCCCGGACCGTCGAGCGCCGGTCCCCTTCGATGTGCAGCCGGCTGAGCATGTCGTCGCCCGCCAGCTCGGCGCAGTAGTCGGCGATGGCGGCGTCGCGGGCCAGCAGGTTGGCACCGGCGATCCGGATGGCCAGCGGCAGGCCGCCGCACACCTTCACGAGCCGGTCGGCCGCCTCCTGCTCGGCCGCGACCCGCCTCTCGCCGACGGTGCTGGCGAGCAGTTGGCGGGCCTCGTCCGGATCGAGCACGTCCAGCACGAGCTGGCGGGCACCGTCGCTCGCGACCAGCCCGGCGAGCCGGCTGCGGCTGGTGATCACCACCGCGCAGCGCTGGGCGCCCGGGATGAGAGGCCTGACCTGCTCGGAGTCGCGCGCGTTGTCCAGCACGATCAGCATCTGCTTGTCGGCGAGCAGCGTGCGGTACAGCGCCGCGGCCTCGTCCTCGTCCGCGGGCAGCTGGTCGGGCGGGGCGCCCAGGGCCCGGAGGAACTGGGCCAGGACGTCCGCGGGACGCAGCGTCGGGAGCGCGGAATGGCCGCGCAGGTCGACGAAGAGCTGCCCGTCCTCGAAGTGCTCGCGCCGCGCGTGCGCCCACTGGGTGGCAAGGGCGGTCTTGCCGACTCCGGGCGCGCCGACCACCGCCACCACGTGCGAGCGCCCGGCCGGGTCGGGCGAGACCAGGGCGTCCAGGTCCCGCAGCTGCCGCCGCCGCCCGACGTAGGGGCCGGTCCTGGCGGGCAGTTGGGCGGGAAGCGCCATGCGTTCGGCGGGCGCGGGGTGCTCGGGGCGCTGCGCGAGGGGCAGTTGCTGGCGCAGCACCCGCAGGTGGGCGTCGCGGACCTCGGCGCTGGGCGCGATGCCCAACTCCTCGTCGAGCCGGTCGCGCAGGCGGCTGAACACGTTGAGTGCGGCGGCCTGCTCCCCGCAGCTGGCGAGGGTGAGGATCAGCCGGGCGTGCAGACCCTCGTGCAGCGGCTCGGTGTTCACCATGTCCCACAGGACCCGGACGGCCTCCTCGGGCCGCCGCAGCAGCAGCGCCGTGTCGGCGTGCAGCAGCACCGCCTCGACCCGCCGCTCGTTGGCCGCCACCGCGGCCGGATGCAGGCGCAGCACCGGGTCCGCGTCCGCCAGCACGGGCCCCCGCCACCGCTGGAGGGCCTGCGTCAGCGACTCGTACGCGGCCCTCGGGTCGGGCGCGCGGTGCACGTGCTTCGCCTGGGCCAGCAACTCGTCGAACTGGCCCAGGTCGATCTGGTTCCGGGACGCCTGCAGCAGGTATCCGGTGGGCGTGCGGACCACGGTCGGCGGCGGGGCGGTCCGCAGACCGGCGGGCTCCAGCAGCTGGCGGACCTGGCTGATGTAGGTGTGCATCAGGCTCTGGTGCGAGCTCGGCGGCCCGGACGGCCAGAGGGTGTCGGTGATCTCCTGCTGGGTGGACGGCTCGGGGTGCTTGAGCGCCAGCAGTCCGAGCAGGCGGCGCAGCATCGGGCTGCTGACCGGTACGGGCGTCTGGCCGCGCTGAAGGGAGAGCGGGCCGAGGATCAGCAGGCGCGGCCGCCCGTCGACGCGCGGTGGCGCGGTACGGGCGGCCGCCAGCAACTCCGCCAACTCGCCGCCGGTCAGCCCCAGCACCTGGCCCAGACGCTGGAGAGTGCGCGACTGGGGCCGCTGGACCCGGCCGCGCTCGATGTCGCGCAGCGCCCTGGTGCTGATCCCGGCCCGTAACGCGGCCTCCTCCTGGCTCAGCCCGGCCCGCCTGCGGAACGACTGGATCTCCGGGCCGAACGGACCCCGCTCTCCCGCCGGACCTCCCCAGGGAAGCCCCGTGGCCGACGTCCTCTCTGACATGGCATCCCCTCATCCGATGACCGCGACCGGTCGACCGTGACCGGCGGCGGCGGCATTGCGGGCCGTGCGCGGCCGCTCCCGCAGGGGATCCGACCGACGATCAGTTTGGACTAGACCAATGCGCCAGGCAAGGGAAATCGCACCATGCACCCACTACAGCTGGCTCAGGATCGTCGGGTCCGTGATCTTCGTGTCGTCGGCCAGCATCATCGCCTTACTGAGGATCACGGCCAGCATGCGGTCGCCCTCGAAGGGAAGGTAACCAGCCTGCGGGGCGGCCGGGTCGGACTTCGGGACGATGCACAGGTACTGGTCGTTCGGCGTCCTCAGGATGTTCCCCGAGCCGAGGTGGATCTTGTACGTGTGGCGCTCGCCCTTCACGTGCAGGAAGCGGCCTTCGATGGTGCAGCGGTCGGCGATCGCCAGCCGGGGTACCAGCCGCTCCAGCAGCACGCGTCGCGTCTCGGCGCTCTGGTTGAGCTCACCGAAGCCGTACGACGTCCAGTACTCCCGGAAGCGGCCCTCCGGTCCGCCGTCCTGCCAGGTCGGGTCGTTGCCGACGCTGGCCACGCCCACGAACAGGTCGACGTCGCGCAGGACTTCGGACAGCACGAGCGGCGGGACATCGGCGATCGGGACGGGCTCCACCGGCTCGACACCGGCCCCCAGCCACACGCCGTACTCACCGCCGTAGCAGCTTGCCGAGTTCTCCGGCGCACCGATCGGGTAGAAGCGGACCTGGTCGGTGGTCAGGCGCAGATAGCTGCCGGACTCGGTGGTGTCGACGCCGTAGTCGTCACCCTCCCCCTGGATCCAGTACTCGGCGCGCAGCCCCCACTGCGGCATCCGCCGGGTGGCGGGCGGGGCCGTGTCGTCGACCATCAGGCGCAGCTTGTTGCGCCAACCCCGGATTGCGGCAAGTGAGTTGAACTGGTGCTGGCGCAGGATGTGCGCGGCGAAACGGTTGGAGTACGTTCCCGTCGCGCGCTCGGCGTCGGTCAGCAGATACACCTCGCGGTGGGCCTGCTTGAACGGCTGCGTGATCCCGTGCCGCTCCAGCCAGTCGCGCCAGGCCACGATCTCGGCGCTCTCGTGGCCCACCGGGTGCCAGAGCCGGACCTCGACCCCTTCGCGGGCCGGGGCGTCGGCGAGGGTGCGCAGCTCGCCGTCGGCGAATCCGACGGTCGTGCCGTCGACCGTCCACAGCAGGCGGCGGGCCAGGGTGCCGACGAGGGGATGGTCGAGATACCGCTCGCGCCAGGTGGTGTAGGACCAGGTGCGGCGGGCGAGGAACTGCCGGTCCAGGCGCTCGCTCTGGGCGGAGAGCATCTTGTCGATGTCCTTGACCGCCGCCTTCAGCTCCTTGAGCTCCTCGGCGTGGTCGCGCCTGACGGCGGCGGGCACGCTCCTGACCGCCTTGCCCGCGGAGTTGCGCCAGCCGAGGACCGCCTTGGTGCCCGTGACCTCCAGGACCGCGGTGACCTCGCCCAGTTGCTGCTCGGCGCGGCCGACCTCGGTCAGTCCGTAGGCGGGGACCGCGAGTTCCTCGATCTCCTCACGGGACAGGCCCAGCGCCTCGGCCCGGGTCTGCAACGCGGTGTCGAGCAGCTTGAGCGTGCCCTTGTAGGTCACCCGGGTGGCCAGGCGGGCGAGTTCGGCGAGGGCAGGTTCGCTGCCGATGCGGGAGAGCGCGGTGACAGCGGCGTTGGCGACCTTCGGGTTGCGCGGACCGAGCCCGGACACCTTCCTGAGCGACGTCTCGACCAGCGTGCCGAGGGCGCGGGCGGTGTCCGGGTGAGCGGGCAGCAGGGCGAGCAGCCAGGTCAGCCCGCGCAGGGCGTTGGCGTTGTAGGGGTCGTAGCTGCTGTTGACGTCGGGCTCGTACTCCTGGCGGTCCAGCTCGAAGGTGCGGCGGCCGACGAGGGCGAGCCAGGGCAGCAGGGTGGTCCGGACGCGGTCGGCGCCGAGGGGGTGGATCAGGATGCGGGCCCGCTGCTCCCACTGGCGGCTGGGCCTGCTGGCCGTGGCCGTCGTCGCGTGCCGAAGGAGGTCCTGCCAGTCCGGGCTGCCCTGGGCGTCCCGCAGGGCTTGCTCGGCCCATTCCTCGCCGACGTTCAGGACGGGCTCGGTGAGCCTGTCGGCGAGCGCCAGGACCGACCCGTCGCCGTAGGCCTGGAGGGCCGAGCGCCGGAAGACGGCCACCACCTCGGGTGCGAGGGGGCGGCCCGCGTCGAGTTCGGCCTCGGCAAGGACCTCGTGACGCTCGCCGTACCACAAGGTGTGCCGGCGGCCGAGCTCGTCGAGCCTCTTCAGGCGCTCCACCGAGAGCCGGTCGCCGGGCAGTCCGCGCGCGATGACACCGATCAGGGTCAGCGCGTTGCCGCGGGAGACCGGGCCCGCCTCGGCCGCGTGGTACCGCGCCACCAGGGCGTCGGCGAGCGTGGTGCGGGTCTCCGACGGCAGCGCGCGCACCTCGGCGAGCACGCCGTCCCACGGCCTGGTCCAGTTACCCCTGTTGCCGACCGCCAGCTTCAGCAGTTCGACGGCGAGTTCGTCCGCCTCCCCGGCGGCTGCCGCGCGCTGCCACAGCAGCTCCTTGATCCTCTGGATGTCCACCATCGTCATCCCCCCACCAGGGCCACGAGCTTCAGGAACGTGACCTCGGTACCCAGCACCAGCTCGATCTCCTCATCCGGGTCGACGACCTGGCGGTCCCCCACCAGCACGAGGAAGCCGTTCCCCGCAAAGGCCCTGAGCGCCAGCTCGGTCTGCACCTCGGGGTCTATCCGGCGGGGAGTCCGCAGCACGTACCCGTTCAGCACACGCTCGGCATCCTGCGGCTGCACGAGCCCCTGGAACACCTGCGGTGTGCGCGCGTTGTACTCGGCGACCTCCTGGAAGACCCGGCGCCGGATCAACTCACGCACAGTGAGCCTCTCCTCGGCGATCTCCAGGCCCCACCCGTCGCTCCGGTCCCCCGCCGTCGTCTCGTCGACGAACATCACGATTGCCATGCCGTGGACAGTACGGGCCACCAGTGACACCGCGACCGCAGGGGGCGCGACCCCATCGAGAGAAGAGCGGCCCGGCCACTGACGGGCTGGTTCCGACGGTGTCGGCGACTGCGACCTGCCCACGCCGCCGGCGATCGTCGCCGCCATGCAGCTGGCCGTGGAGCAGCC
This sequence comes from Kitasatospora sp. MAA4, assembly GCF_029893355.1. Classification (GTDB taxonomy): domain Bacteria; phylum Actinomycetota; class Actinomycetes; order Streptomycetales; family Streptomycetaceae; genus Kitasatospora. The sequence continues at coordinate 93,180 of NZ_JARZAI010000002.1, read as the reverse complement.
GGAGCTGCACAAGTACCCTCCCTACCAGGGGACATCGCAGCTGCGCAGCGCCGCCTCGGACTTCTTCGACCGCCGTTTCGGCCTACGTCCCGACCCCGACCGGCAGGTCCTGGTGACCCTCGGCAGCAAGGAGGCGATGGCCCACCTGGCGCTGGCTTTCGTGGACCCCGGCGACGTGGTGATCGTCCCCGACCCCGGCTACCCCGTCTACGCGACCTGGGCCAAGTACTGCGGCGCGCAGGTGTACCGCATGCCGCTGCGCCGCGAGAACGGCTTCCTGCCCGACCTGGACGCCATCCCCGCCGAGATCGCGCGCCGCGCAAAGCTGCTGTGGGTCAACTACCCGAACAACCCCACCGCCGCCCTGGCCACCGGCGACTTCTACGATCGGCTCGCCGCCTTCGCGCTCCACCAGTCATCCTGACCGAGGCCCTGGCCGCGCCGCTCAGGAACGACATCCGGATGGGCCGGCGGATGACCCGCCTCGTCCAGAGCGACCACGGGGTCCGCATCGAGACCACCGCCGAGAGCGGCACCGAGGAGTCCTGCGACGGCGCACCGATCCACCCCACCGAGTCCTTCGAGGGCAACTACGCGATCGTCACCATCCCGTTCAGCGCACTGCGCTTCTGCACCGTCGAACCGCTGATGTCCTACCCCAAGCGCCGGGCCGTCAACGAGCTGCACTACGACTCCGCCACCAAGGTGCTGCTGGAGTTCAAAACCCGCTTCTGGGAGCAGGGCAAGAACGGCTTCACCGGCGGAGGCTGCACCTCCGACAGCCCCAGCCGCAAAACCTACCTGCCCTCGCACGCCCCGGCCGGATCGCCGGGCGGCGTGGTGCTGGCCTCGTACAGCTGGTCCGACGACGCCATGCGCTGGGACTCCCTCACCGAGGGCGAGCGGGTCGCGTTCGCCCTGGACGACATGGAGCGGCTGTTCGGCCCGGTCGTCCGCTCCTCGTACGCCGGCGTGGGCGTCAGCCAGTCCTGGGCCAGGGCCCGCTACGCGCTCGGCGAGGCGGTCATCTTCACCCCGGGCCAGCTGCACGAACTGCACCCCGCCACCCGCACGGTGGAGGGCCGGGTGCACTTCGCGGGCGAGCACACCAGCCTGAAGCCGGCCTGGATCGAGGGCGCCCTGGAGTCCGCGGTCCGCGCCTTCCTGGAGGTCCATCCCCGCTGAATGGCGTGCCCCGCACCGCACTTGTGAGACCGGAAAGTCCGAGCCCGCCTGAACGGAGGCAGGTTCGGACTCCCCGGTCCCGACGGGCAGCGCCAACTGTGATCACCCGTCGAGTGGATCACGGCGGCGTGGGTTGGTCTTCCGCGACCGGGCTTGAAACGATCAAGGTGCCGTCGGCATAGACAGCTATTGAGCGGCACGAACGTCCTCCCGGAACAGCGGATCGCAGACCGACCGGCCTACGATCCACCGCAACCCGGCGCGCCGCCTCACAGGCACATACGCCAAGATCAGCGCGCCCTTCCCCGTGGTTTCATGGGCAGTTGGGGCACCTCGGGCGCGGCCAGCCGGGCGCCGTCGTAGCCGTGCACCTCACCGAACCTGGTCCCGGTCATCCAGTCCTCGCGCGCCTGCCTGATATCCTCATCAGTCCGTCCCAGGAAATTCCACCACATCAGGATCTCCTCCTCGAACGGCTCCCCGCCCAGCAGCAGCACCGAGCTGTCCGTGCGGGCCAGCAGCGGGAGTTCGCGCCGGCCGCAGCCCAGGTAGAGGATCGAACCGGGCTCGACCCGGACGCCGTCCACGTCGACGCTGCCGGTCATCGCCAGCACCGCGTACTCGAAGCCGGGGTCCAGCGGGAGGGCGGCGGCGGTGCGTTCGGTGAGGGTGAGGTCGACGCCGACCAGGGGGGTGAAGGTGGTGCCGGGCGAGGCCGCGCCGTCCAGTTCGCCGAGGATGACGGTGCCGTGCAGGCCGGGTGCCGTCACCACGGGCAGGTCGGCGTGGTGCTCGAAGGCGGGCGCGGTGCGCCGGTGCGCGTCCGGTAGGGCGACCCAGAGCTGGGCGCCGTGCAGGAACCGCGCATGCGAGCGCGGGGACTCCTCGGAGTGCGAGATGGCGCGGCCGGAGGTCATCAGGCCGAGCTCGCGCGGGCGGACGGTCTGCAGGCTGCCCAGGCTGTCGCGGTGCAGCACCTCGCCCTCGTGCAGCCAGCTGACGGTCTGCAGCCCCAGGTGCGGGTGCGGGGGCACCTGCATCCCGGGCTCGTCGGCGATGTCGTCCGGGCCGTAGTGGTCGACGAAGCACCAGGCGCCGACCATCCGCCGGGGCAGGTTCGGCAGCAGTCGGCGCACCTGGGTGCTCTCGCCGAGCCGGACGGACCGACCCGTCATCAGCTCCCGTACCGGGCCCGTGCTGGCGTCGCCGCCGCAGAGGGCGGTGACGGGCTTGAGATCAAGGTTGCTCACAGGATCCCACGGTAGCTGACGACGGCGCAGCGATCGCGTCTCAGTGCGCGCAGGCCCAGGGCGCGCCCGTGGTGGCGGCATCGGCCTGGGCGCGCAGGGCGCGCACCGCCTCGGCCGGGTCGGCGGCGCCGTAGACGGCCGAGCCGGCCACGAAGACGTCGGCGCCGGCCTCGGCGCAGCGCTCGATGGTGGACGCCGAGACGCCGCCGTCGACCTGGAGCCAGAGTTCCAGGCCGTGCTTGGAGATCAGCTCACGGGTGCGGCGGATCTTGGGCAGCATGATGTCCAGGAACGCCTGGCCGCCGAAGCCGGGCTCGACCGTCATGATCAGGACCATGTCCAGCTCGGACAGCAGGTCCTCGTACGGCTCGATGGGCGTGGCCGGGCGCAGCGCCATCGCGGCGCGGGCGCCCTTGGCGCGGATCTCCCGGGCCAGCCGGACCGGCGCCGCGGCCGCCTCGACGTGGAAGGTCACCGAGCCGGCGCCGGCCTCGACGTACTGGGGGGCCCAGCGGTCCGGCTGCTCGATCATCAGGTGGCAGTCCAGCGGGGTGTCGGTGGCCCGGGCCAGCGACTCCACGATCGGCACACCGAGTGTGAGGTTCGGGACGAAGTGGTTGTCCATCACGTCCACGTGCAGCCAGTCGGCCCCCCGGACGGCCTCGGCCTCCTGGGCGAGGCGAGCGAAGTCCGCGGACAGGATGCTGGGGTTGATCTGCGCCATTTCCGATACCTTCACCACTCGGTACGGGCCACCACCGCGGTCGCCTCGCCCCCATCATCCCCCGCGTCCCAGGTGCTCCCACACGGCCCGGGCCCGGCGCGGACGACGGCGCGAACCACGGCGCGGACGACGGCGCGGACGACGGCTCGGCCCGCGGCGCCCGGCTGAATCATTTCCGGTCGCCCGGGATTCCGCGGAATAGGCCGTATATGGACGATCCCCGCGCCTCGCGAGAGTGCACCCGGAACCGATTAACCGACCAACCAAACCGACCAGCCGAAAACCGATCCATCGGTTTATTTTCTCAGCCGGTGCGACGGAAGGCGAGAACCGCGTTGTGCCCGCCGAAGCCGTAGGAGTTACTCAGCGCCACATCCCCGCCGCGGGAGAGCGGGCGCGGCGCCCCGACGACGACGTCGAGGCCTATCTCGTCGTCCGGATTGTCACAGCCGACGGTGGGCGGGATAAGCCCGTGATGCAGGGTCAGCACGGTGGCGATCGCCTCCACCGCACCGCCGGCCCCCTGCATGTGGCCCAGGGCGCCCTTGGGAGCGGTGACCGCGACGTCGCCGATCCCGGCGCCGAAGACCGCGTGCAGCGCGACCGCCTCCGCGGCGTCCCCGTTCGGGGTCGCGGTGGCGTGCGCGTTCACGTGGACCACGTCGCCGGGCTCGGCGCCGGCGTCGGCCAGCGCCTTGGCTATCGCGTCCACGATCCCCTCGCCGTCAGGTCGGGGGGCGACCATGTGGTGAGCGTCGGCGGACAGGCCCCACCCGGCCGCCTCGCAGTAGATCCGCGCCCCGCGGGCCAGCGCGTGCTCCTCGTCCTCCAGGACCAGCAGCCCGGCGCCCTCGCCGACGACGAAGCCGTCCCGGTTCTTGTCGAAGGGCCGGGACGCGCCCAGGGGCCCGTCCTCGCCCAGCGACAGCGCGCGCATCGAGGCGAACGCGGCCAGCACCACGGGGGTGATCACCGCCTCGGTGCCGCCGGCCAGCACGACGTCCAGGTGGCCGTGCCTGATCCGGTCGATCGCCTGGCCGATCGCCTCGGTGCCCGAGGCGCAGCCGGCCACCACCGTCCGCGCCTCACCGCGGATGCCGAGGTCGATCGCGATCTGCGCCGCGGCGCCGTTGGGCACGGTCATCGGCGCGGTGTGCGGCGAGACGAATCTCGCCCCGCGCTGCGACAGCACCTGGTCGGCCGCCACCAGCACCGGCGCGCCGCCGATGATGGTGCCCATCGACACCCCGACCCGCTTGGCGTCCAGCTCGCCGTCCCGCATCGCCGAGTGGGCGAGACCGGCGTCCGCCCAGGCCTCGCGCGCGGCCAGCAGCGCGAACTGCGCGCTGCGGCCCATGGTCCGCGCCTGGGTACGGGGCAGCCGGTCGGCCGGGTCGATCGCCGCGGGGGCCGCGATCCGCACCGGCAGCCCCTCGAACTCCGCCCCGACCAGCGGCCGCACACCGCACTCCCCCGCCAGCAGCCCCCGCCAGGTCGAGGCGGCGTCGCCACCGAGCGGAGAAATCACTCCCACTCCCGTGACGACCACTCGTCGGCGGTCGCCCGACCGCTGATTCGCGCGGATCCCGAACTGCTGCTGATGACTCGTGCCGGACGACCGGTCTCTCATTGTTCGATCCCTTTTTTTGCCGTTGGCAGAGGCGCTGGAACTTTAACCGAGGCACCAGCACAACGGACAGCTCCCCCCGAGTGATTCCATTTCATCAGCAGGTGATCATCCAGGCAAACGCGGGGGGCAGCGGGGAACTACTCGGATGATTCGACGAAACCGACCGATCGCATTCCTCGCGGAGCCGTTTCGCGCGGGCGCTCCAGCACCACGAGGTCGTACCGCTCACGTACGGGCTGCGCCGCCGCCGCGCGCCGCGCATCGAGCGCGTCCGCGCTCAACCTGGCCAGTCCCTCGGCGAACTCGCGCTCGGTCAGCGCGAGGAACTTGGACTGCGGACGGTCGGTCAGCCGGTCCCGGAACTCGCCCAGGTCACGGGCCACCGCCAGCGCCTGCGAGAACACCCGGTGCACCGTGAACCCGGCCGCCGTGAAGTCCGCCAGCACCTCCCGCTCGGCGGGGAACCGCCCGGCGTCGGTCTCCCGCAGCCGCGGCCAGTAGGTGTAGACGAGCGCGTCCAGCCGCTCGCGGAAGGTCGTCCGGATCACCAGCCGCCCGCCCGGACGCAGGACCCGCAGCATCTCCCGCGCGGCGGCCGGCCGGTCCGGCAGATGGTGGACGACGCGGGAGAGCAGCGCCAGGTCGAACCCGGCGTCCGCGACGGGCAGCGCCTCCGCGCTGCCCGCCAGATAGCGCACCCGCGGACGGGCGTTGCGCCGCACCGCCTCCGCGAGCATCGGCGCGGCGGGCTCGATGCCGACCACCAGCGCACCGTCCGCCAGGTCGGCCAGCGCCGCACAGAACATCCCCGTGCCGGCGCCGACCTCCACCAGCCGCAGACCGACGGTCCCGGACGCCGGCACCGGCGCCTCCCGCAGGAAGAGCTCGGCCCAGCCCCGCAGCGAGTCGGCCGGCATCTCGTTGCCCGACTGGTAGGCGGCGGCCAGCCGCTCGTCGGTGTAGCTGTTCACCAGGCGTAGTCCTCCGGCGCCGGGCGGCGGCCCGGGAAGATCTCGTCCAGCTGGTCCAGCGTCTTCTGGTCGAGCGTCACGTCCAGCGCCCGCACCGCCGCGTGCAGTTGCTCCACCGTGCGCGGGCCGACGATCGGCGCGGTGACAGCCGGGCGGGTGAGCAGCCAGGCGAGCGCGATGTCGCCGGGCTCGTGGCCGATCTCGGCGGCGAGGTCCTCGTACCGGGCGATCTGCTCGCGCTTGACGCCGAGCGTCTCGACGGCGCGGCCGGAGACCCGGCGGACGCCCTCGCGCTCCTTGCGCAGCACCCCGCCGAGGACGCCGCCGTGCAGCGGGGACCAGGGGATGAGCCCGATGCCGTAGTGCTCGGCGGCCGGCACCACCTCCAGCTCGACGCTGCGCTCCAGCAGGTTGTAGAGCGACTGCTCACTCGTCAGCCCGAGGAACCCGCGGGCCTTGGCGGCCTCCTGGGCCTGGGCGAGGTGCCAGCCCGCGAAGTTGCTGGAGCCGACGTAGATGATCTTGCCCTGGGTGACCAGGACCTCCATGGCCTGCCAGATCTCCTCCCACGGCGTGGCGCGGTCGATGTGGTGCATCTGGTAGAGATCGATGTAATCGGTCCCCAGCCGCTTGAGGCTGGCGTCGACGGCCCGGCGGATGTTGAGCGCGGAGAGCTTGCCCTCATTGGGCCAGGACCCCATGTCGCCGTAGAGCTTGGTGGCGAGGACGGTCCGCTCGCGGCGGCCCCCGCCCTGGGCGAACCAGCTGCCGATGATCTCCTCGGTGCGGCCCTTGTTCTCGCCGAAGCCGTAGACGTTGGCGGTGTCGAAGAAGTTGATGCCCTGCTCGTGGGCCACGTCCATGATCTGGTGGGCGTCGGCCTCTTCGGTGTGCGGGCCGAAGTTCATGGTGCCCAGGCAGAGGCGTGAGACGCGAAGGCCGGTACGGCCGAGGTAGGTGAACTCCATGGGGTCACCCTCTGCCGCACCCGTCCGTTTGTCCAGACTGACTGCCAGTCAAGTCCCTCGCCGAGCCGACCGGTCAGATCCATCGGATCCATCAGATCCAGCTGTCGAACCAGATCCGGCTCTCCCAGGCCGAGACCGTCTCGGCCTGCCCGGTGTAGAGCGGCAGGAACCAGGCGAAGTTCACCACCACCGCGACGGTCAGCAGCCCCGCCACCGCCGGCCGCGCCCACCGCACCGACCGCCGCCCCGGGCCCCCGTCCGGTGAGGACGGCAGCCGGCCCGGCCGACCCGCGAGGTCGGCCAGCAGCATGGCCACCGCCAGGCACAGGAACGGCACGAAGGCGACCGTGTAGAAGGAGAACAGCGTCCGGCCCTGGTAGAGGAACCACGGCAGGTAGCCCGCCCCCACCGCGGCGAGCACCGCGCCCGCCCGCCAGTCGCGCCGGCGCAGCAGCCGGTGCAGCAGGTAGCCGAGGGCGACCACCGCCGTCCACCAGAGCAGCGGCGTGCCGAGCGCGAGGATCTCGCGCGTGCACCCCTCGGTGCGGCAGGCCGCCGAGCCGGCCGCGGAATCCCGGAAGAAGTAGGAGACCGGACGGGTCAGCAGCAGCCAGTCCAGCGGATCGGACTGGTAGCGGTGCGGCGTGGAGAGCACGAGGTGGAAGCCCCAGATCTCCTGGTGGTAGTGGACCAGGCTGATCAGCGACCCGGGTACCCAGGAGCCCAACGGCCCGATGCTGGACAGGTCCTGACCCACCGCCCAGTCCCGTGCGTAGCCGCCCTGCCCCAGCAGCCAACCCGTCCAGGACGCCAGGTAGGTCGCGAAGGCGACCGGCACCAGCGCCGCGAACGCCGGCACCGCCTGCCGGACCAGCGCGACCCGCCACGGCCGGACGGCGCCGGCCGCCCGGTAGGCGCCGACGTCCCAGGCCACCGTGAGCAGGCCGAAGGCGGCCAGCGAGTAGGCCCCGCTCCACTTGGTGCCGCACGCCAGTCCCAGGCAGACCCCGGCGGCCAACCGCCAGGGCCGCGAGGCCCGTTCCTCCTCGCTCGGCTGCCGACCGCAGTCGGCGTTCAGCCGGGCCCGGAAGGCGTCCCGGTCGATCAGCAGGCAGCCGAAGGCGGCGAGCACCCAGAACATCAGCACGATGTCCAGCAGTGCCGTACGGCTCATCACGAAGTGCAGCCCGTCGAAGGTGAGCAGCAGCCCGGCCAGGCAGCCCCACACGGTCGAGCGCAGCAGACGGCGGCCGATCCGGCAGAGCATCAGCACCGAGAGTGTCCCCAGCAGGGCCGGCACGAACCGCCAGCCGAACGGGGTCAGCCCGAACATCGCCTCGCCCAGCGCGATCAGCCACTTGCCGACCGGTGGATGCGCGATGAACTCCGGCGCGGCGGTGAGGTCGATCCGCTGCGGCCGGGCCAGCAGGTCGACGTCGGCCCCGGCGCCCCAGGTCCCCTCGTAGCCGTACCGCAGCAGCGACCAGGCGTCCTTCGCGTAGTACGTCTCGTCGAAGACCACGGCGCGCGGGCTGCCCAGGTTGGCGAACCGCAGCACCCCGGCGAGCAGCGTGACCAGCGCCGGCCCGACCCACCCGTTGAGGGCGGCGAGCCTGGCGGCCCGGGCGGGTGGGATCCGCAGCAGTTCCCAGGGCCGGGGTGACGCAGGCGGCAACGGCTCCAGCAGCATCCGCCCATCATCGGCGGGCGGCACGGCGCCGAGGGCGCGCCGTGCCACGCGGGGCCGGGCAATCCGCCCGTTCGCCGGAACAGCCTCTAACACCAGCAACGGTTCATCGCCCGTGCGTCGAGTACTTCCGGGCGGCCAGTGGCGCGAACACCGCGAGCAGCACCGCGCTCCAGAGCAGCGTGGCCACCACCGGATGCTGCAACGGCCAGGCGGAGGCCGGGGCGCTCGGGTTGCCGAACAGCTGCCGGCAGGCCGCGACCACCGCGCTGGCCGGGTTCCAGTCGGCGATCACCCGCAGCCAGCCCGGCATCCCGCCGGTCGGCACGAACACATTGGTCACGATGGCGGGCGGGAAGGTCAGCACCGCCAACTGCCCGGCCATCTGCTCACTGCCCGCGGCCAACCCGAGGAACGTGCCCAGCCAGGTCATCACGAACCGGAAGAGCACCAGCAGCGCGAACGCGGCCAGCGCGTCGGCGAGGCCGTTGCGCATCCGCCAGCCCACCGCGAGCCCGACGCCGACCAGCGGGACCAGCACGGCCACCCCGATCACCAGGTCGGCCAGCGCGGAGCCGAGCAGCACGCCGAAGCGCGAGACCGGCATCGAGCGCAGCCGGTCGGTGGCACCCCGTTCGACATCGCGGGCGACGCCGACCATGGTCGGGGTGATGCCGTTGATCGCCACCATCGCGAAGAGCCCGGGCATCAGGAACTCGCGGTAGTCGCCGCTGCCGGGGACCTGCATCGCGCTGCCGAAGACGTAGCCGAAGAGCACCACCATCACCACCGGAACGGCGAGCGAGACCGCGAGCAGGGCGGGCGAGTGCCGGTAGTACAGCAGGACGCGGGTCGCCGAGGTGGCCGCGTCCAGGGCGGTGCGGCGCAGCGGGCCGGGGGTGCTTCGATCAGCCGGGGCGGCAGGGCGGGGAGAGAGGGTGGAGACGGACATCAGGCGGCCTGCCTTTCGGCGGTGAGGGCGAGGAACACGTCGTCCAGCGACGGGGTGCGCAGGGCGACGTCCCGGGCGGCGACACCGGCGGCGTCGAGTTCGCGCACGAGCGCGGGCAGCAGCACCTCGCGGCCCGGCAGGGAGAGTGTCTCGACCTGTCGGCTGTCCCGGTCGCTGATCGGCTCACCGCCCGTGACGGCGGCCAGCACCGTTGCAGCGACGTGGAGTTGGGTGACGTCGTCGACGACCACCTGCACCCGGGTGCCGATCTCGGCCTTCAGTCGGCCCGGGGGTCCCTCGGCGATGGTGCGCCCGTGATCGAGGACCATCACGGTATCGGCCAGCCGGTCGGCCTCGTCCAGGTACTGGGTGGTGAGCAGGACGGTGCTGCCGCCGTACGTCAACTCCCGTACGGCGTCCCAGATCTCGCCCCGGCTGCGCGGGTCGAGGCCGGTGGTGGGCTCGTCCAGGAAGAGCACCGGGGGCTGGGTGATCAGGCAGGCGATCAGGTCCAGGCGCCGCCGCATGCCGCCGGAGTAACCGCGCACCAGGCGGTCGGCGGCCGCGGCGAGGCCGAAGCGCTCCAGCAGGGCGTCCGCGCGCAGCCGGGCCTCGCGGGCGCCGAGATGGTGGAAGCGGCCGACCAGGACGAGGTTCTCGCGTCCGGTGATGCCCTCGTCCACGGCGGCGTGCTGCCCGGCGAACCCGATGCTGCGGCGCACCTGCTCGGGCTGCTCGGCCACGTCGAAGCCGGCCACCCGCGCCGACCCGGCGTCGGGGGTGGTCAGCGTCGCGAGCAGCCGGACGGCGGTGGTCTTGCCGGCGCCGTTCGGGCCGAGCAGGCCGTAGACCGTGCCGGCCGGGACGGCCAGATCCAGGCCGTCCAGCGCCACGGTCCTGCCGAATCGCTTGCCCAATCCATGGGCGGATACCGCGAGTTGTTCTCGGGCTGTGCGGGACATGGCAGGGCCCTCCCCTTCTAGGTACGCCGTACGTAAAGGCGTGCTGTGCAGCAGCGTACTACGTACGGCGTACGTTGCTAAGATGGGTTCCGAGGTGATCTTCCGTGCCGTCCAGCAAGACCCCGTCCAGCGCCAGCACTCCCGAGCTGATCTGGCTGCGCCCCGAACGCACCGGACGCGGGCCGCGACCCGCGCACAGCCGCGCCTCGATCGCCGCCGCCGCGGTCGCGCTGGCCGACGCCGAGGGCCTGAGCGCCGTCTCGATGCGCCGGATCGCCGCCGAGCTCGGCGCCGGGACGATGTCGCTCTACAACTACGTCCCGAAGAAGGAACACCTCTTCGACCTGATGGTGGACGCGGTGACCGGCGAGTACCGGTTCCCGGACCGGCCGTCCGGCGATGTCCGGGCCGACCTACGGGAGTTGGCACACCAGCAGCTCGCCATCATGCGGCGCCACCCGTGGGCGGCGACCGTCGTGGTCACCCGCCCCTCACTGGGACCGAACGGCCTGCGCTTCGCCGAGTACTACCTCGCCGTGATGGACCCCGTGCCGTTCGACAGCGGGACGAAGCTGGAGGTGATGTCCCTCCTGAACGGCTTCGTCTGCCAGTTCGCCGAGTGGGAGCGCGGCGGCCTCTCCCCCGGGCAGGATCGCGAACAGGGGCAGCGCGAGCTGGTCGAGTACATGGTCCAGGCCGTGATGACCGGCCAGTATCCGCAACTGGCCGCGGCGTTGTCCTCCGGCGGCGCCCCGGCCGACCCGGACAGCGTCTTCGAGCGCTCGCTCTGCCGGGTCCTCACGGCGATGCTCAGCCCGCTCGACCCGCACTGACCCCCTGGCCCAGCGCCGCGGCGATCCCGGCCCGCATCACCCGGCGGGTCTCCACCGCGCGCCGCCGCCGGCTGCCCCAGCCGAGCCGCTCGGGCTTCCCGTAGCGGCGCTCGTGGATGTCCCGCACCAGCCAGGCGGAGACACCCAACTCCCCCAGCAACGGGATGGCCTGACCCTTCGTCAGCAGCCGCCCGTCGCGCAGCGTCGTGGTACCGCGGGCCAGCGTGAGCAGACCCACGTCCACCCAGACGTCGTCCAGCCAACGGCGCCAGGCCTCGGTGGCCGGCAGCCAGTACTCCCGCAGGTCGGTGCGGATGAACTCGGCGAGCACCTGGTCGCTCACCGGCGGCACCATCGCCTCAGCGTGCTCACCGTGCAACGTCCGCCCGCCCAGCAGCAGTTCGCGCCGGGTCACCGGCGTCACCGGGCGCTCCAGCAGGTCCTGGTGGGCCCAGGTGAGGTGACGGCGCTCGGGGTCGGCCAGCTCGTCGCGCACCAGGTACGAGCAGTTCAGCCGGGCCGCGAGCGGCAGTTCGGCCTGCAGGGCCCGGTGCATCGTGCACAGGGCAGCCCGCAGGCGCTCGTCCGGCGCCGACTCGACCACCGCGAGCATGTCGAGATCACTGCGGCCCTGCCGGTAGTCCCCCAGCGCCAGCGACCCGTGCGCCCAGACCGCCGACACGGGTGCCACATCGACCAGTTCGTCGACGAAGCGCCGGATCAGCTGCTCGGTCTCCTCGTCCCGCACGTCCCCCATGGTGGCAGTCTGCCACCACCACCGGGGTCTGCGGGCCCGCTCAGCCGATCAGGACGTGCGGCGCAGCAGCGCGAGGTACATCGCGTCGGTGCTGTGCAGGTGCGGCCAGAGCTGCACGTCCGGCCCCGCGCCGAGCGCGGGGACACCGGGCAGCAGCGGCCGGGCGTCGATCCACTCCAGACCCACCTCGCCGCGCAGCACGTCGTCCACCACCGCGCGGGTCTCGGCCAGGTGCGGCGAGCAGGTCGCGTAGCCGATCACCCCGCCGACCCGCACCGAGTCGATCGCCGAGCGCAGCAGGTCGCGCTGGAGCTGGCCGAAGCCCGCGATGTCCTCGGGCCGGCGCCGCCAACGCGCCTCCGGGCGACGGCGCAGCGCGCCGAGGCCCGAGCACGGGACGTCCACCAGCGCCCGGTCGAAGCTGCCCGGCCGCCAGGCCGGCCGGGTGCCGTCGGCGGCGATCACCGTGTACGGACCGGGGTTGCCGTCCAGGGCGCGCGCCACCAGTCGGGCGCGGTGCGGCTGCTTCTCGGAGGCCACCAGGGCCGCGCCGCGCTCGGCGGCCAGCGCGCCGAGCAGCGCGGCCTTGCCGCCGGGGCCCGCGCAGCCGTCCAGCCAGAGCCGGTCGGAGCCCTCGATCGGCGCCGCCGCCAGCGCGAGGGCGACCAGCTGGCTGCCCTCGTCCTGGACGCCGACCCGGTTCTCCTTGATGACGTCCAGCTCGCCCGGGTCGCCGCCCTCGGCGAGCCGCACCGCGTACGGCGACCAGCGGCCGGGCTCGCTCTCCGGCAGCGCCTCGGCGAGCTCGGCGGCGGTGGCGCGACCGGGCCGGGCCACCAGGGTGACCTCGGGGCGCTCGTTGTCGGCGCGCAGCAGTTCCTCGATGTCCGCGCGCCCGCAGGCGTCGGGCTGCCAGCGGCCGAGCGAGTCCCAGAGCGAGGAGACCACCCAGCGCGGGTGCGAGTGGACGACGGCGAGGTGGTCCTCGGCGTCCTTCTCGAAGGGCGGGGCGACCTGGGCGATCCAGGCGTCCAGGTCCTTGGCGCTGATCCGGCGCAGCACGGCGTTGACGAACTTCGCCTTCCCGTCGCCGAGCACCGCCCGGGCCAGCTCGACGGTGGCCGAGACCGCCGCGTGGCTGGGGATCCGGGTGGCGAGCAGCTGGTGCGCACCCAGCGACAGCACGTCGAGCACCGGCGGGTCGACCTCGCGCAGCGGCCGGTCGATGCAGGCGGCGATGATCGCGTCGTAGCTGCCCTGAAGGCGCAGCGTCCCGTAGACGAGCTCGGTGGCCAGGGCCGCGTCGCGGCGGTCCATGCCCTTCTGCTCGGCCTCGCGCAGCAGCGAGGGCAGGATCAGGTTGGCGTAGGCGTCGCGCTCGTCGACGGCCCGCAGGGCCTTGAACGCGACCAGGCGCGCCGGGTCCTTCTTGGGACGGCGGTGCGGACGCGGGGGGCGCTTGGCGCTGGCGGCGGGGGTGCTCACGGGAAACCTCAAGGTGCTACGGAGTTATCGGGAAACAGGGGTTCAAACAAGCGGTCAGACGCCGAGCAGTTCCCCGCTCTCGATCCGGACCCCACGCGCCCAGTCTGCCGCCCGCATCGGCTTCTTGCCCTGCGGCTGGACCTCGCCCAGCTCGATCTCGTGGCTCCCGGTGCCGACCCGGACGCTGTTCTTGCTCACCGCGAGCTCGCCGGGGGGCAGCTCGCTGCTGTCGGTCAGCAGCTTCACCGGGCCGGAGAGCTTGAGCCGCTCGCCGCGGAAGGTGGTCCAGGCGCCGGGCGCCGGGGCGCAGCCGCGCACCAGGCGGTCGATCCGCAGGGCCGGGTGCGTCCAGTCGATCCGGGCGTCCTCGACGTTGATCTTGGGGGCGAGGGTGATCCCCTCGGTGGGCTGCGGGACGGCCTGCAGGACGCCCTCGGCGATGCCGTCCATGGTCGCGGTCAGCAGCCGGGCACCGGCGTGCGAGAGGCGGGTGAGCAGCTCGCCGCTGGTGTCGGTGGGCCGGATCTCCTCGGTCAGGATGCCGAAGACCGGACCGGAGTCCAGGCCCCGCTCGATCCGGAAGGTGGAGGCGCCGGTCACCTCGTCGCCGGCCAGCACCGCGTGCTGCACCGGGGCGGCGCCGCGCCAGGCCGGCAGCAGCGAGAAGTGCAGGTTGACCCAGCCGTGCCGCGGGATCTCCAGGGCCGGCTCGCGCAGCAGCGCGCCGTAGGCGACCACCGGGCAGCAGTCGGGGGCCAGCTCGGTCAGTCGGGCCAGGAACTCCGGTTCGCTCGGCTTCGCGGGCTTGAGGACCTCGATCCCGGCCTCCTGCGCACGCTGCCCCACCGGGCTGGCCACCAGCTTGCGGCCGCGCCCGGCGGGTGCGTCGGGGCGGGTCACCACGGCGACCACCTCGTGCTGGTCGGAGGCGAGCAGCGCCTCCAGGGCGGGGACGGCGACCTCGGGGGTTCCGGCGAAGACGAGACGCAAGTCACGGGCCTTTCAAGAAAGTGGAGGGGAGTCGAGGATCTTCAGCGGACCGAGCCGAAGGTGCTGTGCGGCGATATCCGCACCTCGGGGACCGGACCGCTGCCCCAGTCGGCCTCGCGGATCGCCCGCAGCGCCTCCTTGCGCAGCTCGCGGTCCAGCCGGTCGATGAAGATGATCCCGTCCAGGTGGTCGGTCTCGTGCTGGATGCAGCGGGCCAGCAGCTCGGTGCCCTCGATGGTCACCGCGTCGCCGTACTGGTTGAAGCCGCGGGCCACCACCCCGTACGCGCGCTTGGTGTCGAAGCGCAGCCCGGGCAGCGAGAGGCAGCCCTCGGGGCCGTCCTGCTCCTCCTCGGTGAGCGAGAGGTCGGGGTTGATCAGGTGCCCGATCACGCCGTCCACGTGGTAGGTGAACACCCGCAGCGAGACGCCGAGTTGGGGCGCGGCCAGGCCTGCACCGGGGGCGTCCAGCATGGTCTCGGTCAAGTCCTTGACCAGGGTGCGCAGTTCCTTGTCGAAGGTGGTGACCGGTTGTGCCGTGGCACGCAGGACCGGGTCGCCGAAGATCCGGATCGGCTGGATCGGCACGGTGGCGGGCTCCTCGTCGGGGGTCGACTGCTGGGGTTTCTCGATGGCTTTCAACGGCAGCACACCAGTCTATGCGGTGCTCCGAGCGGTCCGGTCGACAGATCTGGCATATCCCGGATCGGTGTGACGCGTGACCCCGGACCCTGCTTCGGCGTTGGTCAAGTGAGATTGACCGTGAGTTCACCGGGCCGGCGCGAGGCCCCATTCACTTGCACGGAAGGTGGCCTGAGCACGATGGCCGAGCAGATCAACCACGACACCCGGGCACGGGCGAGCCTGCACCTGCTGGTGCGCGACATCGAACGCGTCCGCCGCCAGGTCGACGCCCTACGCACCCTCACCGCCCAACTGGGCAACGTCTACCGGCCGCGGCGCCCCAGCAGCTCCGGCGGCTTCGTGGTCTACGGGCGGGCCCCGGCCCCGACCGTGCGCCTGGCCCAGGAGCTGCGCGAGAGCGTGGAGACCCTGGTCGCCGCGGCCGTCGAGTTCGACCGGGCGCTCGGCTTCTCCTGGGACTCGGTGGGCTCCGCCCTCGGGGTCACCAAGCAGGCGGTGCACCGGCGGTACGGCATGCGCCGCTCGGCGACCGAGCTGCTGGGTGCGGCCGGCGCGCCGCTGACCGCGACGGTCCCGGCCCCGGGCGGGCCGCGCGACGACTGCCTCTCGGAGGAGTCGGCGCCGATCACCCCGGCGGCGCTGCGCGAGGAGGCGGCCGCCAACCCGATGCCGCTGGCCCGGGCCGTACCGGCGGCCCGGCAGGGCGGGATGCCGCAGCACCCGGGGGCGCGCGTGGGCCGCTGAGCGCCCCACACTCCGCGGAGTGCTCCAGTTGGAGCGCCCCCGCCAGGGCCGTCAGCCGATGTCGATCGGGTCGATCCTGACCTTGACCGGATCGGGTGTGCGCAGCGCCACCCGGGCGATCTGCGCCGCCTTCAGTGCAGCGGCCAGCGCGCCGCCCTGACCGGGGTTCACCCGCAGCAGCGCACGCTCCTGCTCCTCGCCGCGTCCCCCCGGGGCGGGGAGCGGGATCGGGCCCAGGATGTCGGTCCCCTCCGGCAGCCGGGTGAGCGCCAGCAGATCGGCGACCGCGCTCGGCGACCCGGCCACCGAGGCCATCCGGGAGACCGGTGGGAAGTGCAGCTGGGCCCGCTCCTCCAGCTCGACGGCCGCGTGGCCGGCCGGGTCCCAGCGGACCAGCGCCTGCACCGGCCGCGCCGTCGGCTCCGCCACGACCACCACCACACCCCCCGCACCGGCCGGCCGGACCAGCGCGGCCGCCGCCAGCCAGAGCCGCAGCGCCTCCTCGCCGGCCCGCAGGTCGGGACGGCCGAGCAGGGCCCAGCCGTCCAGCAGCAGGGCCGCGGCATAACCGCCCTCGGCCACCGGTTCGGCGCCGGGCGTGCAGATCACCAGCGCGGGCTCCGGGCCGACGGTGGCCAGCACCGCGTCCCGCCCCGAGGTGCGCACCGGGGTCTGCGGGAACGCCTTGCCCAGCTCCTCCGCCGTCCGCCGGGCGCCCACCACCTGCGCCCGCAGCCGGAACGATCCGCACTCGGCGCAGTGCCAGTCCGCCTCCTCCACTCCGCACCAGGAGCAGCACAGCGCGCGCCCCGCCGCGGTGGCCTCCAGCGGGCCGACGCAGTGCCGGCAGCGGGCCGGAGTCCGGCAGCGGTCGCAGGCCAGCCGCGGCACGTACCCGCGCCGCGGCACCTGGACCAGCACCGGACCGCTGCGCAGCGCCTCGCGGGCCACCTGCCAGGCGACCGACGGCAGCCGGGCGGCCTGCGCGGCGGCGTCCCGCGCCTGGTCGCCGTCGCCGACGGTACGGACCCGGGGCGCGGCCTCGCGCACCGCCGCCCGGTCGGCCGCCAGCGGCCGGGCCCAGCCGGTGCGCAGCAGCTGCGCGCCCTCCACGGTCGTCGCGAGGCCGCCGAGCAGCACCGCGGCGCCCTCCTCGGCCGCCCGCAGCAGCGCCACCTCGCGCACGTGCGGATGCGGGGCGCGCGGGTCGCTGTGGCTACTGTCACCGTCCGACCAGACCACCACCAGGCCGAGGTCGCGCACCGGCGCGAACATGGTGGCCCGGGTGCCGATCGCGGCACGCACCGAGCCGCGGCTGACGGTCAGCCAGCGCCGGTAGCGCTCCTTGGGGCCGAGGTCGGCGGTCAGCGTGGCGTGCCGACCGGGGCCGAGCAGCGCGGTCAGCGCCTCGTCCACCCGGGCCACCGCGCGCCCGTCCGGCAGGACGACCACGGCGCCGCGCCCGGCGGCCAGCGTGTTGGCGACGGCGAGCGCGATCTCACCCGGCCAGTCGGGCCCGGGCAGCGCCGTCCAGACCGCGCGCGGGGCGTGGCCGGCGGCGAGCGAGGCGAGGAACTCGGGCCCGTGCGGGTAGCGGCTCCAACTGCCCGGCGGCAGCGCGGCGGGGGGCGCCAGCGGCTCGGGTGAGGGCTCGGCCTCGGCCTTGGCGTGCCGGGGCGGCACGGCGAGCTGGAGCACGTCGGCGAGCGTGCCCGCGTAGCGGTCGGCGACCTTGCGGCTGAGCCGCAGCAGAGCGGGCGTCAGGACCTGCTCGGGCGAGAGCACCTGGGCCAGCGGGGCGAGCGGCCCGGCGTAGTCGCTGGCGGCCAGGCGCTCGACCACGAAGCCGTCGTGCAGCTCGCCGCCCTCGCGGCGGCCGGCCACCACCCGCGCGCCGAACCGGACCCGGACCCGGGTGCCGGGCTGGGCGTCCTCGGCCATCGTGGCCGGCACGGCGTAGTCGAAGAACTGGTCGAGGTGCAGCAGGCCCTTGTCGACCACCACCCGCGCCACTGGCAGCTCGGCCGCCCGCTGCGCACCCCGCCACGTCCGGGGCTTGGCCTTGCGCACCGTCTCCCGGATGAGCGCGAGCTGCTCGGGAGGCCCGCCGGCAGTGGGGTCGTCGGTGCTCATGGATCCAGTCGTACCAGAAAGCTCTGACAGAAACGCCACGGGCGGCGGCCACCCCAGCCGGGGTGGGCCGCCGCCCGCGGATCGGACTCGAATGCGTTACGCGCCCGCGGCAGCCTTCAGCAGCTCCGCGCGGTCGGTGCGCTCCCAGGTGAAGTCCGGCAGCTCACGGCCGAAGTGGCCGTAAGCGGCGGTCTGGGCGTAGATCGGGCGCAGCAGGTCCAGGTCGCGGATGATCGCGGCCGGGCGCAGGTCGAAGACCTGGGTGACGGCCTCCTGGATCTTCAGCACCGGGACGGTCTCGGTGCCGAAGGTCTCCACGAACAGGCCCACCGGCTCGGCCTTGCCGATCGCGTACGCGACCTGCACCTCGGCGCGGGTGGCGAGGCCCGCCGCGACGATGTTCTTGGCGACCCAGCGCATCGCGTAGGCGGCCGAGCGGTCGACCTTGGACGGGTCCTTGCCCGAGAAGGCGCCGCCGCCGTGGCGGGCCATGCCGCCGTAGGTGTCGATGATGATCTTGCGGCCGGTCAGGCCGGCGTCGCCCATCGGGCCGCCGATCTCGAAGCGGCCGGTCGGGTTGACCAGCAGCCGGTAGTCGCCGACCTCCAGGTCGATGCCGTCCTCGGCGAGGCGCTTGAGCTCCGGCTCCACGACGAACTCGCGGATGTCGGGCGCGAGCAGCGAGTCGAGGTCGATGTCCGAGGCGTGCTGCGAGGAGACCACCACGGTGTCCAGGCGGAACGCCTTGTCGCCGTCGTACTCGATGGTGACCTGGGTCTTGCCGTCGGGGCGCAGGTACGGGATGGTCCCGTTCTTGCGGACCTCGGAGAGCCGGCGGGCGAGGCGGTGGGCCAGCGTGATCGGCAGCGGCATCAGCTCGGGCGTGTCCGTGCACGCGTAACCGAACATCAGGCCCTGGTCGCCGGCGCCCTGCTTGTCGAGGTCGTCCTCATCACCTTCGACGCGCGACTCGTACGCGGTGTCGACACCCTGGGCGATGTCCGGGGACTGCGCGCCGATGGACACCGAGACGCCGCAGGAGGCGCCGTCGAAGCCCTTCTTCGAGCTGTCGTACCCGATCTCCAGGATCTTCTCGCGCACGAGCTGCGCGATCGGCGCGTACGCCTTCGTGGTCACCTCGCCGGCGATGTGCACCAGGCCGGTGGTGATCAGCGTCTCCACGGCGACCCGGGAGGTCGGGTCGTCCTTGAGGAGGGCGTCGAGGATGGTGTCGCTGATCTGGTCAGCGATCTTGTCGGGGTGTCCCTCGGTGACGGACTCCGACGTGAACAGGCGGCGAGACACAGCGCTCCCTGGGGTTGCAGCGGCTGCTGACTGAACGCTCCCGGCCGGGCCGGGGCATCCGGAAAGACTTGATGCCTGGAGTGTAACGGGCAGGTCCCGGCGTTCGACACTGTCTCCATCACTTGGCCGGTTCCCGTCTCACCCACTGGTCACTTGAGTCGCTGCGCCACCAGGTCCCAGAGGATGTCCGCCAGGGCTTCCTTCGGACCGTGCGGGACGACCGTCTCCGAGCCGTCCGACCCCAGGATGACGGCTTCGTTCGTATCAGCACCAAAAGCCCGGCCCGCGCCGACCTCGTTCACCACCAGGAGGTCGCAGCCTTTTCGGGTGAGCTTGGCCCGTCCGTGTTCCAGGGCGTGGTCGGTCTCGGCGGCGAAGCCCACCACCAGCTGGGCGGCGGACGCCCGGTGCGCGGAGAGCTCCGCCAGGATGTCGGGATTGCGGACCAGCGCCACCGGCGCGGGCTCCGCGCCCTCGACCTTCTTGATCTTGACGGCGGCGTACTCGGCGGGCCGGAAGTCGGCCACCGCGGCGGCCATCACCACCACGTCGGCGTCGGCCGCGGCCGCGAGGGCCGCCTCGCGCAGCTGGAGCGCCGTCGAGACCTTCACCACATCGACGCCGGCCGGGTCCGGCAGCTCGGTGTTGGCGGCCAGCAGAGTGACCCGGGCGCCGCGCGCGGCGGCGGTGGCGGCCAGCGCGTAGCCCTGCTTGCCGGAGGAGATGTTGCCCAGGAAGCGCACCGGATCCAGCGGCTCGCGGGTGCCGCCGCCGGAGACCACCACGTGACGGCCCGCCAGGTCCAGCGGCAGACCGCCGCGGGCCAGCACCAGCCGGCAGGCCTCGAAGATCGCCCCCGGATCGGGCAGCCGGCCCTTGCCGGTGTCCACCCCGGTGAGCCGGCCGACCGCGGGCTCCAGCACGATCGCGCCGCGCCGGCGCAGCGTGGCGACGTTCTCCTGGGTCGCGGGGTGCTCCCACATCTCGGTGTGCATCGCCGGGGCGAAGACCACCGGACAGCGGGCGGTCAGCAGCGTGTTGGTCAGCAGGTCGTCGGCCAGGCCGTGGGCCGCCTTGGCGAGCAGGTCGGCGGTGGCGGGTGCGACCACCACCAGGTCGGCCTGCTGCCCGATCCGCACGTGCGGGACCTCGTGCACCCGCTCCCAGGTCTCGGTGGCCGCCGGGCGGCCGGAGAGCGCGGCCCAGGTCGCCTCGCCGACGAAGTGCAGCGAGGCCGCGGTGGGCACCACGGTCACCTGGTGGCCGGACTCGGTGAACCGGCGCAGCAGTTCGCAGGCCTTGTACGCGGCGATCCCGCCGCTGACTCCGAGGACGACACGGGGCTGGTGCATGGGCTGGTCCACTCCTCCACTGGGCTCGTGGTCACCCTATGGCACCACAGCAAAAGGCCCGCCGGAGGATCTCCAGCGGGCCCTTCACATAGGAAAATCAGGCGACGTCGACGGCCTCGGCCGTGAGCATGCCGGCGTTGATCTCGCGCAGCGCGATCGACAGCGGCTTCTCGTGCACGTGGGTGTCGACCAGCGGGCCGACGTACTCCAGGAGGCCCTCACCGAGCTGCGAGTAGTAAGCGTTGATCTGACGCGCGCGCTTGGCGGCGTAGATGACCAGGCTGTACTTCGAGTCGGTGGCCTCAAGAAGCTCGTCGATCGGCGGGTTGATGATGCCCTCGGGAGCAGTCATGGAAGAGGACACGCGAAAACCTTCCGAAAGATGGAAAAACAGAAATCTCAGCGAGCTGGCTCGATCTGATCGGGATCAGGAGAGATCACCATCAGAAGGATCAGATCAGGCTACACCGAGCAAGGTTAGCAGTTCGGCCGCCACCTGCTCGACGGAGGTGTTGACCAGCGTGGTGTCGAACTCCGGCTCGGCGGCCAGCTCGACCTTCGCCGCCGCCAACCGCTGCTCGATGACGTCCCGCTTCTCGGTGCCGCGGCCGGTGAGCCGGCGGACCAGCTCGTCCCAGCTCGGCGGGGCCAGGAAGACCAGCTGCGCCTCGGGCATCGACTCGCGCACCTGGCGGGCACCCTGCAGGTCGATCTCCAGCAGCACGGGTTCGCCGCGCTCCAGCCTCTCCTGCACGGCGGAGCGGGGTGTGCCGTAGCGGTTGCCGGCGAACACCGCCCACTCCAGCAGCTCGCCGTTGGCGATCAGCTTGTCGAACTCGTCGTTGTCGACGAAGTGGTAGTGGATCCCCTGCTGCTCGCCGGGCCTCGGGTGGCGGGTCGTCGCCGACACCGAGAGCCAGACCTCGGGGTGCTGCTGCCTCATATGAGCGACGACCGTGCTCTTGCCGACCCCCGAAGGGCCGGAGAGCACGGTCAGCCGCGGACGTTCACTCATGCCCCGATTATCCCGGATCGCGGACGAACCGGAGACCACCGGGTGGCGTCAGGATGCAGCGCCGCCGAACTCGCGCTCCAGGGAGGCGATCTGGTTGGTACCGAGGCCGCGCACCCGGCGGCTCTCGCTGATGCCGAGCCGCTCCATGATCTGCTTGGCGCGGACCTTGCCGACGCCCGGAAGGCTCTCCAGCAGCGCGGAGACCTTCATCTTGCCGATGACCTCGTTGTCGGCCTTGCCGGCCTTGATCACCTCGTGCAGGGAGGCTCCGGAGTGCTTGAGCCGGTTCTTCACCTCGGCGCGCTCCCGGCGAGCCTCGGCGGCCTTGGCCAGCGCAGCGGTGCGCTGTTCAGGGGTAAGGGGCGGAAGAGCCACGCCGTTCACCTCAGGGTCTGGAAGGAAATGAAGTGCTAGGACAGGTGGTGCCAGGGGCCTGCCGAAGTCGCTGGGGACTCCGGCCGAAGTGCGGCCACGTCGCTCTGACCTGCGAGAGCAACGCGAATCGCACCTCCAAGGGCACCTACCGCCGGACACTACCCGCATTGTGCGCCCACGTCAGGAAAAGAAGCCGAAAAGTCCTGGTCAGCCTAGGTAGGCCAGGACTTTTCGGGAGAAATCGGCCGGGTTTGGCCCCTGTTCGTCAAGCGACTGTGACGGGCCTCACATCGCCGCCGCGGCGTACTCCTCGACGAAGCGCTGCGCGGCCTGGCGCAGCGCGCTCACCGACGGCCCGTGCTTGAGGACGTCCCGGCTGACGCTGGGCACCACGTTGCGGACCTCGGCACCGAAGACCCGCGGCAGGTCGGCCATGGTCGCCCCCTGGGCGCCGATGCCGGGGGCCAGCAGGGGTCCGTTGATCGCCAGGTCCGCGCCCGCGTCGGCCAGCGTCGCGCCGACCACCGCGCCGAAGGAGCCCAGCGGCTCGGCGCCCTTGTTCTCGGCCGCCAGCCGGTTCAGCACGCCCTGCGCCACGCTCACGCCGTCCGGACCCACCGCCCGCTGCACCTCGAAGCCCTCGGGGTTGGAAGTGAGGGCCAGCGCGAAGACGCCGGCGTCGTTGGCGCGGGCCAGGTCCAGCGCGGGCTGCAGCGAGCCGAAGCCCAGGTAGGGGCTGACCGTCACGGCGTCCGAGAAGAGCGGGCTGCCGGGCGACAGGAAGGCCTCCGCGTAGGCGGCCATGGTGGAGCCGATGTCGCCGCGCTTGGCGTCCATCAGCACCAGCGCGCCGGCCGCCCGGGCGTCGGCCACGCTGCGCTCCAGGACGGCGACGCCCTTGCTGCCGAAGCGCTCGAAGAAGGCGGCCTGCGGCTTGAGCACGGCGACCCGGTCGGCCAGCGCCTCGACCACCGTGCGGCTGAACGTCTCCAGACCGGCCAGGTCGTCGCCCAGCCCCCAGGCGGCGAGCAGCGCTGCGTGCGGGTCGATGCCGACGCAGAGCTGGCCGCGGGTGTCCATCGCGTGGCGCAGCCGGGTACCGAAGGTGGTCATGAATGCCTTCCAGACTCTAGAGAGGGCGGTGGGCGAGTCCCACCGCGTCGGTGTACTTGGCGAAGCCCCGGGCAGCCAGCTCGGCGCGCAGCTCGTCCAGGATCCGAAGCGGGGCGCCGGGGTCGTTGAAGAGCGCGGTGCCGACGGCCACCCCGGAGGCCCCGGCGAGGGTGAACTCCAGCGCGTCCCGCCCGCTGCGGATGCCGCCCATGCCGAGGATCGGCACCGGCGGGATCCGCTCGGCGAGCATCGCCGCGTGCACCTGGTAGACGCAGCGCAGCGCGATCGGCCGCAGCGCCGGGCCGGAGAGCCCACCGGTGCCGTCGGCCAGCGCGGGGCGCATGGTCTCCAGGTCGACGACCATCCCGAGGGCGGTGTTGATCATCGAAAGCCCGTCGGCCCCGGCCTGCACGCAGGCCGCGGCGATCTCGGTGATCGAGGTGACGTCGGGCGAGAGCTTGGCGTAGACCGGCAGTTCGGGGTCGGTGACCTTGCGGACCGCGCGGACCACGTCGTACGAGGTGGCGGGGTTGCTGGCGAAGAACAGGCCGCGGTCGGCCGTGTTCGGGCAGGAGATGTTGAGCTCGATGCCGGCCACCCCGGGCTGCCCGTTCAGCCGCTCCACCAGCGCGGCGAACTCCTCGAGCCGCTCCCCCGCGATCGAGACCAGCACCCGGGCGCCGCGCTCGGCCAGCCAGGGAAGCTCCTGGCGGACGAAGGCGTCGATGCCCGAGCCCGGCATCCCGATCGAGTTGAGCATCCCGGACGGCGTCTCGGCCAGCCGCGGGGTGGCCCGCCCGGAGCGCGGGTACGGCATGATCGTCTTGGTGGTGACGGTGCCCAGCGCGTCCAGCGGCACGAAGCGCGCCAGCTCCCGCCCGTACCCGGCGCAGCCGGCCGCGGTGCTCAGCGGGTTGGGCAGCACCGTGGAGCCGAGCGGGGCACTGAGGTCGACATCCTGCGGCTGCATCAGCTGACTCCCATCGCAGCGGCGCCTTCGAGGTCGGGGGGAACGGTACCGATGTCGGCCCAGCGGACCCGGGCGCCGTCGAAGACCGGCCCGTCGGTGCAGGACCGGACGAAGCGGCTGACGCCGTCCTCGCCGACCACCGGCAGCACGCAGGTCATGCAGATCCCGACCCCGCAGGCCATCGCCGCCTCGACCGCGACGTGACTGCGCACCTCCAGCTCCGCCGCGATCTCGCCGACCGCCCGGAGCATCGGGATCGGTCCGCCCGCGTAGACGACGCTCGCCTCGATGGCGCCGACGGCCTGCGCCAGCGGGTCGGTGACCTGGCCGGCCATCCCGGCCGAGCCGTCCGCGGTGAGCACCAGGACGTCCCGGGTGAGCTCGCGGGCCTGCGCCACGCCGAGGAGCCGGTCCGCGGACGCAGCGCCGAGAATGAAGCCGACCTGCCCGCCGCGCCGCTGGATCTCGGCGGCCAGACCGAACAGCACCGCGCTGTGGTGGCCCTCGGCCACCAGCAGGGCGCTGACCGGGCCGTCCGGCAGCGGGAACGGGGTGCCGAGCGGGGCGATCAGGTCCAGCGACTCGCCCGGCTCGGCCGCGGCCAGCCGGCGGGTGCCCGCGCCGCGCGCGGCCACCACCAGCTCGATCGTCCCGGCCTCGGGGTCGGCGCGGTGGATCGAGAACGCCCGGCGCAGCAGCATCGCGGAGTCCGGCCCGCCCACCGCCAGGGTGGCGAAGTGGCCCGGCCGGGCCCGCTCCGGCACCCCGGGGGCGCGCAGCACCAGGCGGTGGTACGCGCCGTCGGGGACGCATCTGAGCACCTCGGCCCGCAGGTGCAGGGGATTGGCCATGCGAGGACACCTTTCGACGGCCGTGAGCCCGGTTGGCGTTCGAACTCTCCCAAATCCGTCCACCAGCTGTCACATCCCCCCAGGCTGTGACGAACCGTCAGGCCTTGGTGCCGACCGCCTCGGCGATCGTGCGGAAGCCGCTGGCGCGCAGGTGGGCGCCCAGGCCCTTGTGCACCTTGCGCATCCAGAACGGGCCCTCGTAGATGAAGGCGCTGTAGCCCTGCACCAGGTCGGCGCCGGCCGTGATCCGCTCCCAGGCGTCGTCGGCGGTCTCGATGCCGCCGACCGAGACCAGCGTGAGGCGGCCCTCGGTGCGCTTGCGCAGGCGCTTGAGCACCTCCAGCGAGCGCTCCTTGAGCGGCGCGCCGGAGAGCCCGCCCATGCCGATCGCCTCGACCCGGTCGGCCGGCGCCAGCAGGCCGCCGCGGCCGATCGTGGTGTTGGTCGCGATGATGCCGTCCAGGTGCAGCTCCAGGGCGAGCTCGGCGACCGCGTCGATGTCCTCGTCGGCCAGGTCGGGGGCGATCTTGACCAGCAGCGGGACGTGGTACGGGGTGGCCTGGTCGGCGGCCTCGCGGACGGCTGCGAGCAGCGGGCCCAGGTGCGAGACGGCCTGCAGGTTGCGCAGCCCGGGGGTGTTCGGCGAGCTGACGTTGACCACCAGGTAGTCGGCGTGCGCGGCCAGCCGCTGGGTGCTCTTGACGTAGTCGGCGATCGCGTCGGCCTCCTCGACCACCTTGGTCTTGCCGATGTTGACGCCGATCACCGGGGTCGAGCTGGTGTGCGGGCGGGCGGCCAGCCGGGCCGCGACCCGGGCCGAGCCCTGGTTGTTGAAGCCCATCCGGTTGATCAGCGCGCGGTCCTCGACCAGCCGGAAGAGCCGCGGCAGCGGGTTGCCCGGCTGCGGCTCACCGGTGACGGTGCCGATCTCGACGAAGTCGAAGCCGAGCATCGACAGGCCGTCGACACCCACCGCGTTCTTGTCGAAGCCGGCGCCCAGGCCGAACGGGCCCGGCAGGTCGAGCCCGAGCGCGGTGGTGCGCAGCGCCCGGTCCTGCGGGGCCAGCACCAGCTTGACCAGCTGACGCAGGCCCGGCACCGAGGCGGCCAGCCGGATCCAGAAGAAGCCCAGGTGGTGGGCCTTCTCGGGGTCCATCTTCCGGAACACGAGGTTGAACAGGATCTTGTACAAGCTGGGAGGCCTTCCTCGCATGACGCGCATGACACATGACAGTGGGAGGCACCGGACCTTCGGTGCCCCCCACTGATGATGGAGCTACTTACGCGCGGAGTTGATCAGCGCCGCGTGCTCCTGCAGAGACATCACACCGACGTCGCCCCGGGTCAGCGCGTCGATGCCCTGGACGGCCGCACCCATCGCCTGGACGGTGGTCAGGCACGGCACGCCGCGCGAGACGGCCGCGGTGCGGATCTCGTAGCCGTCGAGGCGGCCGCCGGTGCCGTACGGGGTGTTGATGATCAGGTCGACCTCGCCGTCGTGGATCAGCTGCACGATGGTCCGCTCGCCGTTGGGGCCCTCGCCCTCGCTGTGCTTGCGCACCACGGTGGACGGGATGCCGCCGCGCTGGAGCACCTCGGCGGTGCCGGAGGTGGCGAGCACCTCGAAGCCCAGCTCGACCAGCGCGCGGGCCGGGAAGACCAGGTTGCGCTTGTCGCGGTTGGCCACCGAGACGAAGACCTTGCCCTTGGTCGGCAGCGCGCCGTACGCGCCGGACTGCGCCTTGGCGTACGCGGTGCCGAAGACCGTGTCGATGCCCATGACCTCACCGGTCGAGCGCATCTCCGGGCCGAGCACGGTGTCCACGCCGCGCCCGTGGATGTCGCGGAAGCGGCTCCACGGCATCACGGCCTCCTTGACGGAGATCGGGCAGTTCGCCGGCAGCGTGCCGCCGTCGCCCTCGGTCGGCAGCATCCCCTCGGCGCGCAGCTCGGCGATGGTGGCGCCGAGCGAGATCCGGGCGGCGGCCTTGGCCAGCGGGACGGCCGTCGCCTTGGAGGTGAACGGCACGGTCCGCGAGGCGCGCGGGTTGGCCTCCAGGACGTACAGGATGTCCCCGGAGAGCGCGAACTGGATGTTGATCAGACCGCGGACACCGACGCCGCGCGCGATCGCCTCGGTGGAGGTGCGCAGGCGCTTGATGTCGTAGCCGCCCAGCGTTATCGGCGGCAGCGCGCAGGCCGAGTCGCCGGAGTGGATACCGGCCTCCTCGATGTGCTCCATCACGCCGCCGAGGTAGAGCTCGGTGCCGTCGAAGAGCGCGTCGACGTCGATCTCCACCGCGTCGTCCAGGAAGCGGTCGATGAGCACCGGGTGCTCGGAGATCAGGCCCGCGTGCCGCTCCAGGTAGGAGGCGAGCGAGGGCTCGTCGTAGACGATCTCCATGCCGCGGCCGCCCAGCACGTAGGACGGGCGGGCGAGCACCGGGTAGCCGATCTCGTCGGCGATCGCCTTGGCCTCCTCGAAGGAGAACGCGGTGCCGTGCTTGGGGGCCGGCAGGCCCGCGTCGCGCAGCACCCGGCCGAAGGCACCGCGCTCCTCGGCCAGGTCGATGGCCTCGGGCTGGGTGCCGACGATCGGCACGCCGTTGTCCTTGAGCGCCTGCGCCAGGCCCAGCGGGGTCTGGCCGCCGAGCTGGACGATCACGCCGGCCAGCGGTCCGGCCAGGGTCTCGGCGTGCACGATCTCCAGCACGTCCTCCAGCGTGAGCGGCTCGAAGTAGAGCCGGTCGGAGGTGTCGTAGTCGGTGGAGACGGTCTCCGGGTTGCAGTTGACCATCACGGTCTCGTACCCGGCCTCGGCCAGCGCGAAGGAGGCGTGCACGCAGGAGTAGTCGAACTCGATGCCCTGGCCGATCCGGTTCGGACCCGAGCCGAGGATGATCACGGCGGGCTTGGTGCGCGGCGCGACCTCGCTCTCCTCGTCGTAGGACGAGTAGAAGTACGGGGTGTTGGCGGCGAACTCGGCGGCGCAGGTGTCGACCGTCTTGAAGACCGGGCGGATGCCAAGCGCGTGCCGCACCTCGCGGACCACGTCCGGCTTGAGGCCGCGGATCTCACCGATCTGCTGGTCGGAGAAGCCGTGCCGCTTGGCGTGCCGCAGCAGCTCCGGGTCGAGCCGGTCGGCCTCGGCCACCTCGGCCGCGATCTCGTCCAGCAGGAAGAGCTGGTCCACGAACCAGGGGTCGATCTTCGTGGACTCGAAGACCTCCTGCTGGGTGGCGCCGGCCCGGATGGCCTCCATGACCGTGTTGATCCGGCCGTCGGTGGGCACGGCGGCCTTGGCCAGCAGCGCGTCCTTGTCGCCGATCTCCCCGATCCAGGAGAACTGCGAGCCCTTCTTCTCCAGCGAGCGCAGCGCCTTGTTCAGCGCCTCGGGGAAGTTGCGGCCCATCGCCATGGCCTCGCCCACCGACTTCATGGTGGTGGTCAGCGTGGCGTCGGCGGAGGGGAACTTCTCGAAGGCGAAGCGCGGGACCTTCACCACGACGTAGTCGAGGGCCGGCTCGAAGGAGGCCGGGGTCTTCTCGGTGATGTCGTTGGGGATCTCGTCCAGCGTGTAGCCGACGGCCAGCTTGGCGGCGATCTTGGCGATCGGGAAGCCGGTCGCCTTGGAGGCCAGCGCGGAGGAGCGGGAGACCCGGGGGTTCATCTCGATCACGATGATCCGGCCGTCGTCCGGGTTGATCGCGAACTGGATGTTGCAGCCGCCGGTGTCGACGCCGACCTCGCGGATGATCGCGATGCCGATGTCGCGCAGCGTCTGGTACTCGCGGTCGGTCAGCGTCATCGCCGGCGCGACCGTGATGGAGTCGCCGGTGTGCACGCCCATCGGGTCGAAGTTCTCGATGGAGCAGACCACCACGACGTTGTCGTTGCGGTCGCGCATCAGCTCCAGCTCGTACTCCTTCCAGCCGAGGATGGACTCCTCCAGGAGCACCTCGGTGGTCGGCGACAGGGCCAGGCCCTGGCCGGCGATGCGGCGCAGGTCCTCCTCGTCGTGCGCGAAGCCGGAGCCGGCGCCGCCCATCGTGAAGGAGGGCCGGACCACGACCGGGTAGCCGCCGAGGGTGTCGACGCCCGCCATGATCTCGTCCATGGTGTGGCAGATCACCGAGCGGGCCGACTCGCCGTGGCCGATCTTGGCGTTGACCGCCTCGACCACGCCCTTGAAGAGCTGGCGGTCCTCGCCCTTGTGGATCGCCTCGACGTTGGCGCCGATCAGCTCCACGCCGTACTTGGCGAGCGTGCCGTTCTCGTGCAGCGAGATCGCGGTGTTGAGCGCGGTCTGCCCGCCGAGGGTCGGCAGGAGCACGTCGGGGCGCTCCTTGGCGATGATCTTCTCGACGAAGTCGGGGGTGATCGGCTCGACGTAGGTGGCGTCGGCGATCTCCGGGTCGGTCATGATCGTGGCGGGGTTGGAGTTCACCAGGATCACCCGCAGGCCCTCGGCCCGCAGCACGCGGCAGGCCTGGGTGCCGGAGTAGTCGAACTCGGCGGCCTGGCCGATCACGATCGGACCGGAGCCGATGACCAGGACGGACTTGATATCAGTGCGCTTGGGCACGGGTCAGCTCCCTGCGTTGGCGTGCGACGCCGTCATGAGGTCGACAAAACGGTCGAAGAGGTAGGCCGCGTCGTGCGGACCGGCGGCCGCCTCGGGGTGGTACTGCACGCTGAAGGCGGGGACGTCCAGGCACTGCAGGCCCTCGACGACGTTGTCGTTGAGGCAGACGTGGGAGACCTCGGCCCGGCCGTACGGGGTGTCGCTGACCTTGTCCAGCGGCGCCTCGACGGCGAAGCCGTGGTTGTGCGCGGTGACCTCCACCTTGCCGGTGGAGCGGTCCTGCACCGGCTGGTTGATGCCGCGGTGGCCGTACTTGAGCTTGTAGGTGCCGAAGCCCAGCGCGCGGCCGAGGATCTGGTTGCCGAAGCAGATGCCGAAGAGCGGGGTGCGGCGCGCCAGCACCTCCTGCATCACGGCGACCTGGTGGTCGGCGGTGGCCGGGTCGCCCGGGCCGTTGGAGAAGAACACGCCGTCGGGGGCGACCGCGTAGATGTCCTCGACCGTGGAGTTGGCGGGCAGCACGTGCACCTCGATGCCGCGCTCGGCCATCCGCTGCGGGGTCATCGCCTTGATGCCGAGGTCGACGGCGGCGACGGTGAAGCGCTTGGCGCCCACCGCCGGCACGATGTACGGCTCGGTGGTGGCGACCTCGGCGCAGAGGTCGGCGCCCTTCATCTCGGGCGCCTGGAGCACCCGGGCGAGCAGCTCGCTCTCCTCGGCCAGCGCGGGGCCGGAGAAGATGCCGACCCGCATCGCGCCGCGCTCGCGCAGGTGGCGGGTGAGCGCGCGGGTGTCGATGCCGCTGATGCCGACGACGCCCTGGTTCGCCAGCTCCTCGTCCAGCGAGCGCTTGGAGCGCCAGTTGGACGGGACCCGAGCGGGGTCGCGGACCACGTAGCCGGCCACCCAGATCCGGGCCGACTCGGGGTCCTCGTCGTTGACCCCGGTGTTGCCGATCTGCGGGGCCGTCATGACCACCACCTGGCGGTGGTAGGACGGGTCGGTGAGGGTCTCCTGGTAGCCGGACATGCCGGTGTTGAAGACCGCCTCGCCGAAGGTCTCGCCGGTCGCGCCGTACGCCTGGCCGCGGAAGGTCCGGCCGTCCTCCAGGACGAGCACGGCGGGCACGCGCTCCCGGCGCGCAGCCCGGGGCTGCCTCGTAGTGAGGGGGGCAGGTGCGGTCATGGTGTTACGCCTTCCGTCTTCGTCGTACGTGTTGCGAGTTCGGTGACCCAGCGGGTGTGCTCGTCCGGGTGGTCCAGCCGGAAGCCCGAGTCCAGCGCGCGGCCCTCCAGCGTCCAGGTGACGACCAGCAGCCCGGCCGGGACGACCTTGCCGGCGATGCCGGAGTCGGTCCGGGCGCCCGTCAGGCGCTCGGCGGGGATCCACAGGTCGTCCGCGCCAGGGCGGGCGACCAGCAGGCCGCGCTCGGTGAGGGTCAGCTCGGCCAGGCTGCGGACGCCCAGGCCGTGGGCCACCACCCGGTCGAGCCAGTTCCCGGCGGTGGTGCTGCCGTGGTAGCGGCCGCTGCTCTCCAGAATGGCCGGGCCGAGGTCGCTCGGCACGGCGGGCAGGGCCGGTAGGTCGGACTGCAGGTGCCGTCGCCAGTTCCAGCCCTGGCGCATCAGCCAGTAGACGATGCCGACCACGATCGCCAGGCCCACCGCCCAGCCGATGTAGTTGGGCCAGTTGCTGACCTTGGCCTGCTGCATGCCCAGCAGGAGCGGGCTCATGCGAGCTCGCCCGGCTCGACCAGCTCGCCGGCCAGCACGGTGGGCACCCCGCGCAGGAAGGTCGCGTGCACGCGACCGGGCAGTTCGAGCCCCCGGTAGGGAGTGTTGCGGCTGCGGGTGGCGAAGCTGTCGGGGATCACGGTGCCACGGTAGCCGGGATCGAAAAGCACCAGGTTGGCCGGCTCACCGACCGAGACGGGACGCCCGTGGCCGGACAGCCGCCCGATCCGCGCCGGGCGGTGCGACATCCGGTCCGCGACGCCCTCCCAGTTCAGCAGGCCGGTCTCGACCATCGCCTGCTGGACCACCGAGAGCGCGGTCTCCAGGCCGACCATGCCCATCGCGGCGGCCGCCCACTCGCACTCCTTGTCCTCCATCGGGTGCGGGGCGTGGTCGGTGGCGACGGCGTCGATGGTGCCGTCGGCCAGCGCCATCCGCAGCGCGTGCACGTCGTCGGCGGTGCGCAGCGGCGGGTTGACCTTGTAGACCGCGTCGTAGGAGCGCACCAGCTCGTCGGTGAGCAGCAGGTGGTGCGGGGTCACCTCGGCGGTGACCGGCCAGCCCTTGGCCTTGGCCCAGCGGATGATCTCCACCGAGCCGGCCGTCGAGACGTGGCAGACGTGCAGCCGGGAGCCGACGTGCGCGGCGAGCAGCACGTCACGGGCGATGATCGCCTCCTCGGCGACCGCCGGCCAGCCGCCCAGGCCCAACTCACCGGAGACCTGGCCCTCGTTCATCTGGGCGCCCTCGGTCAGCCGGGGCTCCTGGGCGTGCTGGGCGACGACCCCGTCGAAGGCCTTCACGTACTCCAGCGCGCGGCGCATGATCACCGCGTCGTCCACGCACTTGCCGTCGTCGGAGAAGACCCGGACGGCCGCGGCGGAGTCGTGCATCGCGCCGAGCTCGGCGAGCTTCTTGCCCTCCAGGCCGACCGTGACGGCGCCGATCGGCTGCACGTCGCAGTAGCCGGCCGCCTGGCCGAGGCGCCAGACCTGCTCGACCACGCCCGCGGTGTCGGCCACCGGGAAGGTGTTGGCCATCGCGTGGACGGCGGTGAAGCCGCCCTTGGCGGCGGCCTGGGTGCCGGTCAGGACGGTCTCGGCGTCCTCGCGGCCCGGCTCGCGCAGGTGGGTGTGCAGGTCGACCAGGCCGGGCAGCGCGATCAGGCCGTGCGCGTCGATGTCGACGTCGGCCTCGACCGTGAGGTCGGTGCCGATCTCCTGGATGACGCCCTCGGAGATGAAGATGTCCTGCGCGGCGCCGCCGAGGATCTGGGCGTTGCGGATCAGGTAGCTGCTCATGCGGCGTTCTCCGGGGCTTCGGTGCGGGGGGCGTCGGCGAGCGTGGCGCCGCCGAGCAGGAGGTACAGGACGGCCATCCGGATCGAGACGCCGTTGGCGACCTGCTCGACCACGGTGCAGCGCGGGGAGTCGGCCACCTCGGCGGTGATCTCCATGCCGCGCACCATCGGGCCGGGGTGCATCACGATGGCGTGCTCGGGCAGCCGGGCCATCCGGGTGCCGTTCAGGCCGTAGCGGCGCGAGTACTCGCGCTCGGTCGGGAAGAACGCGGCGTTCATCCGCTCGCGCTGGACCCGCAGCATCATCACCGCGTCGGTCTTGGCGAGCGTGCTGTCGAGGTCGTAGCTGACCTCGCAGGGCCAGTTCTCGATGCCGATCGGCAGCAGGGTCGGCGGGGCCACGAAGGTGACCTCGGCGCCCAGGGTGTTCAGCAACAGCACGTTGGAGCGCGCCACCCGGCTGTGCAGGACGTCGCCGACGATGGTGACCCTGCGCCCGGCGAGGTCGTGCCCCAGGCCCGGGTTGAGGTGGCGGCGCATCGTGAAGGCGTCCAGCAGGGCCTGGGTGGGGTGCTCGTGGGTGCCGTCGCCGGCGTTGATGACGCTGCCGTGCAGCCAGTCGGACTGGGCGAGGCGGGCCGGCGCACCGGAGGCGTGGTGGCGGATGACGACGGCGTCGGCGCCCATCGCCTGGAGGGTCAGCGCGGTGTCCTTGAGGCTCTCGCCCTTGGAGACCGAGGAGCCCTTGGCGGCGAAGTTGATGACGTCGGCGGAGAGCCGCTTCTCGGCGACCTCGAAGGAGGTCTTGGTGCGGGTGGAGTCCTCGAAGAACAGGTTGACGACGGTGCGGCCGCGCAGCGTGGGGAGCTTCTTGACGGCCCGGCCGGAGAGCTGGGCGAGCTCCTCGGCGGTGTCCAGGACCAGCAGCGCGTCGTCGCGGCTGAGGTCGGCGGCGGAGACGAGGTGGCGCTTCACGGTGCTTACTCCGGCAGGATCGGGTCGGCGGCGAGCGCCTGGGACGAACGGGCGGCGTAGTCGCGGTCGCCGACCAGGACGGCGTCGTGCCCGTCGGAGTCGGAGAGCCGGACCTGGACGGCCTCGCGCAGCGAGGTGGGCAGGTTCTTGCCCACGTAGTCGGCGCGGATCGGCAGTTCGCGGTGGCCGCGGTCGACCAGGACGGCGAGCTGGACGGCGCGCGGCCGGCCGATGTCGCCGAGCGCGTCGAGCGCCGCGCGGATGGTGCGTCCGGAGAAGAGCACGTCGTCGACGAGGATGACGAGCTTGCCGTCGATGCCGCCGGAGGGGATCTCGGTGTGCTCCAGGGCGCGGGCGGGCTTGAGCCGCAGGTCGTCCCGGTACATCGTGATGTCCAGGGTCCCGAGCGGGATCTCGCGGCCGGTGATCTGGGTCAGCCGGGCGTGCAGCCGGCGGCCGAGGTGGACGCCGCGGGTGTGGATGCCGAGGAGGACGACATCCTCGGCGCCTTTCGCGCGCTCCACGATCTCGTGGGCGATCCGGGTGATGACCCGGGAGATGTCCGCGCCGTCCAGAACCTGGTGCGGCGGACGTGGCTGGGTGGAGTCAAGTGATGCGGTCATGCCGAAGCCGACCTCCTTCCCCGCCTCACGGGACGGGCCTTAAAGGATGCCTTGGGGGGTGGCTGCCCAGTCGTGCCGGAAGCCTCATCCACACTACCAGGGCGATCACCCCGATACCGGTCGACCTTTATGTCGTGTTCACGCAGAGGTAGCAGACCATTCGCACGACTGCCCCATTCGGCTTGACGCAGCTACCTTACTCTACGTAACCTCACAGTGAGTTACGGAACAGACGTCGAACCCACCGGTAGGACGCTCTGGGTTGTGAGGCACCCCTCACTCCCCCGTGACCGCCATTGAACGCGAAACAAACTCGTCCGGGGAGACCAATGTCCAGCGACTACGCGAAGCAGCTCGGAGGCAAACTCCGAGCGATCCGCACTCAGCAGGGGCTCTCCCTGCACGGCGTCGAGGAGAAGTCCCAGGGGCGCTGGAAGGCGGTCGTCGTCGGCTCCTACGAGCGCGGCGACCGTGCGGTGACCGTGCAGCGCCTGGCCGAACTGGCCGAGTTCTACGGGGTCCCGGTGCAGGAGCTCCTGCCGGGCGGCACTCCGGGCGGTGCGGCCGAGCCGCCGCCGCGCCTGGTGCTGGACCTGGAGAGACTGACCCAGGTTCCGTCCGAGAAGGCCGGCCCGCTCCAGCGCTACGCCGCCACCATCCAGTCCCAGCGCGGTGACTACAACGGCAAGGTGCTGTCGATCCGTCAGGACGACCTCCGCACGCTGGCCGTGATCTACGACCAGTCGCCGTCGATCCTCACCGAACAGCTGATCAGCTGGGGCGTGCTCAACCCCGACGCCCGTCGCGCGGTGCGCGACGAGGACGCCGGCTGACCGTCCGCGGTAGCAGGATTTGCAGAAACGTCACGGCGCGGCCCCGGGGGGCCGCGCCGTACGTATGCCGACAGGGTGGCCGACGCGCGTCGGCCACCCTGTTGTCACGAACATGTAACTGAGAGTGAGATCATTTCCCGCGGGGCGCACGCGGGGCGCGGGCCAGCTGACGGGACTGGGCGACCAGGCGACCCGACTCGTCCCAGATCTCCGCGTCCTCCTCGAAGTACCCGCCGGCCAGGTTGCGGGTGGAGTGGCTGACCCGCAGCCAGCCGGGGACCGGACGCGCCCGCAGGTGGACCGTCAGCTCGATGGTGGGGGCCCAGCCGGGCAGGCCGAGGTCGAAGGTGACCGGCGGCAGCGCGTCCGCCACCAGCAGCAGCGCCAGCGGGTCGGGCAGGCGGCCGTCGGCGAAGCGGAACCAGCCCTGGATCCGGCCCTGCTTGGACGGCTGGCCGACCGCCCACCCGACGGTGGCCGGGTCGAGCCGCAGGTCGAAGCGCTGCAGCAGCTCGGCCTGCTCGATCAGCGACGGCGGCGCGTGCTCCATGCCGATGCACTGCTCCGGCGGCGGCATCACGGGCGGCGCGGCGGCGGTGTGCACCTCGCCCTCCTGGTCCGCCAGGTCGCCGAAGCTGGCAAGCACTCTCAACCGCTCGACCGAGCCACTGTCCTCGTCCTGGTAGAGCGAGGCGGTGGCGGTGGAGAGCGAGCGGCCGCGGCGCACGACGTCGGTGCGCACGCTCGCCGGGCCCGAGCGGGAGGCGGAGAGGTAGTAGCAGCTGATCGAGACCGGGTCGGGGTGCTCCGGCAGCTCCTGGGAGATCGCGTTGGCGGCGACGGCCAGCAGCAGGCCGCCGTTGATGCCGCCGCCGATCCGCCAGCCGGCGCCCAGCTCGCCGCGGTGCAGGCCATCGGGGCCCGGATGCAGGGCGATGGCCTGGTCGAACTCGCTGCTGCCGGTCGCGGTCACAGTCGTCATGGTGGGGCGCCCTTCGGGAAGCTACTGGTCAGTAGCCAACATACGCCAGCCCCGTGAACGCCCGATGGCCGCCGGACCAGGAGGTCCGGCGGCCATCGAAAAAAAGGGGTGTTACTGCGCCCGCCGAATGGAGGGCTTGAGCTCCATGAAACGGGCCAGCAGGCCGTTCACGAAAGCCGGGGAGTCGTCCGTGGAGTACTCCTTGGCGATCTCCACCGCCTCGTCCACGACGACGGCGTCCGGGACGCCGTCCTCCCAGATCAGCTCGTAGGCACCGATCCGCAGGACGTTGCGGTCCGCGATCGGCATCCGGTCCAGGGTCCAGCCCACCGAGTACGTGGAGATCAGCTCGTCGATCCGACGAGCGTGCTGGACGTAGCCCTCGACCAGCTGCATGGTGTACTCACCGACCTGCGGAACACCCTCGTCCGGCTTGGGGTCCCGTGCCCGGGCGACCCAGTCGGCGAGCACCGACAGCGGGTCGACGTCCCGGTGGTCGGCCTCGAAGAGGATCTGGAAGGCGCGCGTGCGGGCCTTGGTACGTGCGGCCGACACTTAGTCCTTCACCCGGCCGAGGTAGCTGCCGTCGCGGGTGTCGACCTTGATCTTCTCACCGGTGACGATGAAGAGCGGGACGGCGATCTCGGCGCCGGTCTCCAGGGTGGCCGGCTTGGTGCCGCCGGTGGAGCGGTCGCCCTGCAGGCCCGGCTCGGTCTCCTGGACGATCAGCTCGACCGAGGCCGGGAGCTCGATGTACAGCGGCGCACCCTCGTGCACCGCGACGAGGGCCTCGAAGCCCTCCAGCAGGTACTTGGCGTTGTCGCCGACGACGTCCTTGCTGACGAACATCTGGTCGTAGGTGTCCGTGTCCATGAAGACGAACTGCTCGCCGTCCATGTACGAGAACTGCATGCCGCGCTTGTCGACATTGGCGGTCTCGACCTTGGTGCCCGCGTTGAACGTCTTGTCGACGACCTTGCCGCTCAGCACGTGCTTGAGCTTGGTGCGCACGAAGGCGGGGCCCTTGCCCGGCTTCACATGCTGGAACTCGACCACGGACCAGAGCTGGTCGTTGTCGAGCTTGAGGACCATGCCGTTCTTGAGATCGTTCGTGGAAGCCACGGGCGCACTTACTCCTGCATCTAGCTGTCAAGGAACCAAGGGATGCGGCCTGGCCCCACGCGAGTGGGACTACAGGGCGAGGAGCTCCTTGGTGGTGATGGTGAGCAGCTCGGGCCCGCCCTCTTCGAGGGGGCGTACGACGAGCGTGTCCTCGATCCGGACCCCGCCCTTGCCCGGGAGATGGACCCCTGGGCCGACGGTGACCGGCACGCGGTTGTCCAGTTTACCCATGTCTGCCGGTCCCAGACGCGGCGCCTCCCTCACCTCCAGCCCTACACCGTGTCCCAACGGCCTCGGCGGGCTCTCCAGATGGCCCGCCGCCTGCAGGATGTCGCGCGCCGCGCGGTCGGCGGCGGCGGCCGGAACACCCGGTCCCAGCGCCTCCCGGCCGGCCCGCTGGGCCTCGAAGACCAGCCGGTGCAGCTCCACCTGCCAGGTGGCCGGGGCGGCGCCGATCACGAAGGTGCGGGCCGTGGAGACGGCATATCCGCGGTACTGGGCGCCGAGCGAGACGGTCAGGAAGTCGCCCTCCTCGACCCGCCGGTCGGTGGGCGGGTGGCCCGCCCGGCCGGAGTGGCTGCCGGTGCCCACCGAGACCGGGAAGGCCGCCCGATCCGCGCCGTGGTCGATCATGCGCCGCTCCAGCTCCATCGCCAGGTGCCGCTCGGTGCGCCCGACCAGGATGGACTCCAGCAGCTCGCCGAGCGCCTGGTCGGCGATCTCGGCGGCGATCCGCAGGTCGCCGATCTCGTACTCGTCCTTGATCACCCGCTGCCGCTCGACGGCGAAGTCCAGATCGGAGAACCGCACCCCGGCGGCCTGCGCGGACAGCGCCCGGTGGCGGCTGACGGTGAGGTCGTGGTCCTCGACCACCAGGTGGCCGACCCCCAGGGTGAGGGCGGCCGCGGTGGCGGTGGCGGCGGTGTCCTCGTCCGGCGCGGCGGCCAGGTGGGCCAGGTCGTCGGCGTACGGGTGCTCGCCGGTGTCGTCCGGCGGCAGGTCCGCGGGCAGCGCCAGCAGCGCCCGCTCCCGGGTCAGCAGCAGGGTGGCCCCGCACGGAGCGCAGCCCGTCAGGTATCGGACGTTCGCCGCGCTGGTGATCAGCGCCGCGTCGGCACCGACGGCACCGCAGTGCTCTCGGAGCCGCTCTCGGCGGGCCGCGTGCGCATCGGACATGCTCCGAGCCTACGAAGAGACACGCCCGGGCGCCTGTTCAGCGGGCCACGGAGGGGCAAGAAGGCAGTCTCACCCCTTTTCGCGTCCTACTCGGTGAACACGCGCATCAGATATGTCCCGTCAGGGAGCGCGAACGACAGGGTCACGTCGCCGTTGCGCCCCAGGTTCTCGGCCACGCGCTGCACAGCGTCGGGGCGCGTGAGGTAGCAGCCGAACCAGTCGTGTTGGAGCTCGCCGAGAGGCAGCGCTCTCATGGACTCCCAGAGTGCGGTGAGCGCGTCGGGGAGCCGGTTGAAGGTGGCCGGGTCGGTGATGCCGCTGATCTCCACTGTGACCGGGCCTGCCCAGGGGGCGGTGTCACGCTCGGGGTGTGTCATGGCTGGTCTGTCCCTTCCGGCGGTCCGTCCGGTGTTCAACTGGCCACCGCCGCAGCGCCGTTCTCCGGGCCGATCTCTGTCCATACGATTTTTCCGACATGCGGGCGGGGGCAGCAGCCCCACCGCAGCGAGAGCGACTTGACCAGGAACAGGCCGCGACCGGACTCGGCGTC
Organism: Kitasatospora sp. MAA4; assembly: GCF_029893355.1. Taxonomy (GTDB): domain Bacteria; phylum Actinomycetota; class Actinomycetes; order Streptomycetales; family Streptomycetaceae; genus Kitasatospora. The sequence continues at coordinate 54,405 of NZ_JARZAI010000002.1, read as the reverse complement.
ACTGGCGACCGCGCGCAGAACCGGTTAGCGGTCGGCCCGTGCGTCGTGGACCTCGATCCGCAACCGGTCCTTGTCGACGTCGAGCGAGAGCCAGACCAGCTTTTCGCGGGGCGTGGCGTGTACGACGGCATTCGTGACCAGCTCACTGACCAGCAACAGGCCGATGTCCAGGAAGCGGTGACCGCCCTCGATCTCGGCCAGCAGGCCAGCCAGCAACCGCCGAGCCATCCCCGGCGACTGGTTGCTACGCGGCAGCCAGCAGTTGTTTTCGCCCGCGAACGCGGGCGGTTCATCAAGCGTTTCAGGCATGGCAAAAGCTCCGCTCACGAGCACGGGAACACCCGTTGACTAACCGTCAAGATCAATAGACGGCCATCCAACCCACCTCTCTGACGGTTAGTCAGCGAGTGGTCTATGTCACTATGGCAGTAATCTAGATTGCCTCGCTACCGCTTCAAGTCAACTAGTACGCTCTGGCGTTGACAGCACACGGCACCACCTGCGGAGTTGCCCTCATGCCTGCTGAGAAGACGTTCACTCGAATTACCGACCACTACCGGCGGCTGATACTGACCGGGGCTCTTCCCGCAGGCACCAAGCTGCCCAGCAACAAGGAACTCGCCACCAAGTGGGGTGTCGCGGTCGAGACCGTCCGAAGGGCGCTCTCCCAGCTCCAGGTCGAGAAGCTGATCCGCACCAGCCCGCGCGGCACCTTCGTGGCGGACGAGACCCCTGCGACCTCCAGCCCGGCCGACCGGCTCGAAGCCGTGCGTAGCACTATGCGGACCTTCATGGACGGCGAGACGAGCATCGTGGCGGCTGCTCAGCTGGTGGTGCCGCCCGTGTACGTCGCCGATCTGTTCGATCTCGACCACGGGGACCAGGTGGTCAGGCGGGAGTATGTCGCGGGCCGCAGCAGCGTGCGGACGCTGTTCGCCGTGGACTGGTACCCCGCCCAGTTCGCTGTGCTGGTTCCGGACCTGCTCAGCACCTCTCCTGGCAAGAACGACGGCCTGACCGCCCGCATCCTGGAGGCGACAGACCGCCGCGTCACCGCAGCCCGCGACGACATGCACGGCCGGGCGGCTGACGCGCGTGAGGCTGCTGCCCTCGGGCTCCCCGTCGGTGCGCCGATCCTCGCCGGTGCCAGTCGTTGGGGCGACGCCACGGGGATCATCCAGTACTCCGAGTGGTGCCTGCCGACCCGGTTGACGATCGGGTACGACTACAGCCTCTGACGGACTCCGACAGGTCGCAGGGCTGTCCCGCTGACCCGGCGTACTCCTACGGCGCGGTGGCGCGCCAGCCGTAGCCGGGCCTGGTAGGGAGGGGCGCGTGCACTGGTTCACCGCCCCCGCGTACGGGCATAGCAGGCTGGTCCTCCAGAAGGTCACCGCCGAAGCCATGTCCCTGGAGAAGTCGCTCAAATTCATCACCGATCTGAAAGACAGGCTCACCAAATGACCCACTACTCCGACGCTTCCGTCCTTGGTCTGACCTTCCGAAAGTCCTCCTACAGCAACGGCCAGGAGAACTGCGTCGAGTACGCCGTCCAGTCGGCCGCCAGCGCGGCCGTAGTCCGGGACTCCAAGGACCCGCACGGGCCCGCCCTGGTCTTCGCTGCGGGCGCGTTCGCCTCGTTCGTGGCTGGGATCAAGGCCGGAGAGTTCGGCACGGTCTGACCGCATCGCCGTGAGACCCCATCACTGCCGGTCGAGTGGTGGGGTCTCGGCGTAGTGCTGCGGCGCGGTGCCGGGCAGGAGCTGGCCGGGCCTGGTAGGGAGGGGCGCGTGCACTGGTTCACCGCCCCCGCGTACGGGCTGAGCAGGCTGGTCCTGCTGCGGCTGCTGGCCGCCGTCTACCTGGTCGGCTTCCTGGTCGCGGCCCGGCAGTTCCGGGCGCTGATCGGGGCGCACGGGATGCTTCCGGTGCCGCGGTTCCTGGCCTACGCGCCGTTTCGGCGTGCGCCGAGCCTCTTCCAGTTCGGCTACAGCGACCTCGGCTTCGCCGTCGTCGCCTGGACGGGCGCCGCGCTGGCGGCGGCCGTGCTGGCGGGCGGCGCGGACGCGGTGCCGCTCTGGGCGTCGATGCTGCTCTGGGCGGCGCTGTGGGTGCTCTACCTGTCGATCGTCAACGTCGGCCAGGTCTGGTACGGCTTCGGCTGGGAGTCGCTGCTGCTGGAGGCGGGCTTCCTGGCCGTCTTCCTCGGCAACGCCTCGGTGGCGCCACCCACCCCCGTGCTCTGGCTGTTCCGCTGGCTGCTCTTCCGGGTCGAGTTCGGCGCCGGGCTGATCAAGCTGCGCGGCGACCCCTGCTGGCGGGACCTGACCTGCCTGAAGTACCACCACGAGACGCAGCCGATGCCCGGGCCGCTGAGCTGGTTCTTCCACCACCTGCCGCAGCCGCTGCACCGGGTCGAGGTGGCGGCCAACCATGTCGCCCAACTGCTGCTCCCTGTCTGCCTGTTCCTGCCGCAGCCGGTGGCGGGGACGGCGGGGGCGCTGATGGCCGTCACCCAGCTCTGGCTGGTGGCCTCCGGCAACTTCGCCTGGCTCAACTGGCTCACCATCGCACTGGCCTTCTCCGCCGTCGAACTGCCGCACGGCACCAGCACCGCCGGGTCCGGCCCGCACTGGTTCCAGGGCGCGGTGCTGGCCGCCACCGCGCTGGTGGTGGGCCTGAGTTACTGGCCCGTGCGCAACCTGCTCTCCCGCCACCAGGCGATGAACCGCTCCTTCAACCAGCTGCACCTGGTGAACACCTACGGCGCGTTCGGCAGCATCAACCGGGTCCGGATGGAACTGGTGCTGGAGGGCACCGCCGAGCCGCGGATCACCCGGGGGACGGTGTGGCGCGAGTACGGGTTCCACGGGAAGCCCGGGGACGTGCGCCGGCTGCCGCGCCAGTTCGCGCCGTACCACCTGCGGTTGGACTGGATGATGTGGTTCGCCGCGATCTCCCCCGGGTACGCGCGGCCGTGGCTGCGCCCGTTCGTGAACCGCTTGCTGGTGAACGACCCGGCCACCCTGCGGCTGCTGCGCGACAACCCGTTCCCGGGCGCCCCACCCCTCTACGTCCGGGCCGTGCTCTACCGCTACCGCTTCACCACCGCCCACGAGCGGCGCGAAACCGGCGCCTGGTGGCACCGCACCCGCGTGCGCGAGTACCTCGCGCCGGTCAGGAGGTGAGGAGCAGCACCTTACCGAGGTTGGCCCGGGAATCGGTCAGGCCTGCTGGCAGCGGGGGCACCAGAAGAGGTTGCGGGCCGCGTGGGACTCGGTGCGGATCTCGGTGCCGCAGACCAGGCACGGCATCGCGGCGCGGCGGTAGACGTAGACCTCGCCGCCGTGGTCGTCCACCCGGGGCGGGCGGCCCATCGCCTCGGGGGTGTGCTCGGGGCGCACGGTGTCGATCCGGCCGATCGCGGCGCCCCCGTGCATCAGCTCCACCAGGTCGCCCCAGATCGCGTCCCACTCGGCCCGGGAGAGGTCGCGGCCGGCCCGGTGCGGGCTGATCGCGTGGCGGAAGAGCACCTCGGCGCGGTAGACGTTGCCGACGCCCGCCAGCACCTTCTGGTCCATCAGGAGCGCCGCCACCGTGCTGCGGCTGCGCGAGATGCGCTGCCAGGCGGCCTGCGGGTCGGCGTCGGCGCGCAGCGGGTCCGGGCCGAGCCGGGCGTGCACGGCGTCCTTCTCGGCCGGGGTGATCAGCTCGCAGGTGGTCGGCCCGCGCAGGTCGGCGTGGTGCTCGGCGTTCTCCAGCCGCAGCCGGATCAGCCCGACCGGCGCGGGCGCCGGGCCCGCGCCGAAGCTGAAGGCGCCGTAGAGGCCCAGGTGGATGTGCAGCCAGGAGTCGCCGAAGCCGAGGAAGAGGTGCTTGCCGTCCGCCTCGGCGGCGTCCAGGGTGCGGCCGTCGAGCAGCGCCGCGCCCTCGGCGAACCGGCCCTGCGGGCTGGCGACGGCCACCGGGCGGCCGCCGAAGGCGCGCAGGTTCTCGGCGGCGAGCCGGTGCAGGATGTGGCCTTCGGGCATGGCGGGTCAACTCTCGTACGGTGCGGGATGGTTCAGCGAACCGGCTGGCCGGTGAGGCGGGCGGTGACCACCCGGTCCAGGGCCTCGGCGGTGGCGGTCACGTCGAGCTGGGAGTTGTCGATGATCGGCAGGCCGGAGTTGTACCAGCCTGCCATCCGGCCGTGGATCCGGGCCACCTCCTCGTCGCTGAGCCGCCGGTTGCCGCTGCGCCGGGCGTTGCGGGCGAGCACCGAGTCCAGGCCCGGGAGCAGCACCACCGGGATCATGCCGGGGCCGATGTGGCGCTTCCAGCCGCCCAGGCCGATCGCCGGGCGGTCCGGGAAGACCGCGTCGTCGATGATGCACGAGATGCCGTTGGCCAGGTAGTTGCGGCAGGCAAAGCCGCAGGTGCGGCGGGCCAACCGGTACTGCGCCTCGGACGCGTTGTTCCAGCCGGACTGCGGGTTGGCGAAGCCGGACTGCACCCACTCGCGGACGTCGTCCAGGCTGATGTGCGCGGTGGTGGTGGGACGGCGCTCGGCCCAGTGCCGGGCGACCGTGGTCTTGCCGGCGCCGGCCGGGCCGATCAGCAGGACGGCGATCGGACCGGTGTAGGCGTGCGGGACGTGCGCCGGCAGGTGGACCGGCGCGCCGGTGGGCATGACGAAGTGCCCGGTCCCGCCGGGCGGCACGGCGGCGGACGGCGCGGCGGCCTGGACCCGGCGGGGCCGGTCGGCCGGCGGCGGGACGGGCGCGGGCACGGGCGCGGGCGCGGGCACGGCGGCGGGAGGAGCGGCAGGAGCGGCGCGAGGCCCGGCAGGAGGCCCGGACAGCGCGGGCGCGGGGGGCGGCGGTGCGGACGGCAGCACGGGCGGCGGGCCCTGCGGGAGCGGCGCGCTGGGCAGCGGCGGCGGCGGTCCCGGCGGCAGCGCTGCCCGCCTCGGCGCCGCCGGGTACGGCTGCACGGTCTGGCGCGGCGGCACCGGCGGTGGCGGGGCCAGCGGCCGCGGGGGCACCTGTTCCCCCCCTGCGTACTGCGTCACGGACACACCTCCCGTCCGGGACATTACACGGCGGCCCGGCAGGCGGCCCAGTCCGCCTGCCGGGCCGCCGGCCTCCTCGAGCAGCCGTGCTACCCCTTGGTGAGCTGGTCGGCGAGGGCGCGCAGGGCCAGCTCGTAGGAGCCCAGGCCGAAGCCCGCGATGGTGCCGGAGGCGACCGCGGCGATCACCGAGGTGTGCCGGAACTCCTCGCGCGCGTACGGGTTGGAGATGTGCACCTCGATCAGCGGCGCGGTCCGCTGGGCGGCCGCGTCGCGCATCGCGTACGAGTAGTGCGTGAAGGCACCCGGGTTGATCACCACGGGGGTCTTCTCGTCGGCCGCGCGGTGCAGCCACTCGATCATCTGCTGCTCGGAGTTGGTCTCGCGGACCTCGACCTCGAAGCCCAGCTCGCTGCCGAGCGCCGTGCAGCGCTCGACCAGTCCGGCGTAGCTGGTGGCGCCGTAGACGTCCGGTTCGCGGCTGCCGAGGCGGCCGAGGTTCGGGCCGTTCAGCACCAGCACGGCGCTCACGCCGACACCTCGGCGTACGCGGCGACCAGCAGCGACGGGTCCGGTCCCTCCAGGACGGAGGTCTTGGCCAGGCCGTCGAGCACGATGAAGCGCAGCAGGTCGCCGCGCGACTTCTTGTCGATCTTCATGGCGTCCAGCAACTTCGGCCAGGCGTCCCCGCGGTAGCTGAGCGGCAGGCCCACCGAGGCGAGCACGGTGCGGTGCCGGTCGGCCGCCTCGTCGTCCAACCGCCCGGCCAGCCGGCCGAGTTCGGCGGCGAAGACCATGCCGACCGAGACCGCGGCGCCGTGCCGCCACTTGTAGCGCTCGTTGCGCTCGATGGCGTGCGCCAGGGTGTGGCCGTAGTTGAGGATCTCGCGGCGGCCGGACTCCTTGAGGTCGCCGGAGACCACGTCGGCCTTGACCTGGATGGCGCGCCGGATCAGCTCGACGGTGTGCGGGCCGGCCGGAGTGGTGGCACCGGCCGGGTCGGCCTCGACCAGGTCCAGGATCACCGGGTCGGCGATGAAGCCGCACTTGATGACCTCGGCCAGGCCCGAGACGTAGTCGTGCTTGGGCACGGTCTCCAGGGTCGCCAGGTCGGCGAGCACGCCGACCGGCGGGTGGAAGGCCCCGACCAGGTTCTTGCCCTCGGCGATGTTGATGCCGGTCTTGCCGCCGACCGCCGCGTCCACCATGCCGAGCAGCGTGGTGGGCATGGCGATCCAGCGCACGCCGCGCAGCCAGGTCGCGGCCACGAAGCCGGCCAGGTCGGTGGTGGCGCCGCCGCCGAGGCCGATGACCACGTCACTGCGGGTGAAGCCGGTCTGCCCGAGGACCGACCAGCAGTACGCGGCGACGTCCGCGCTCTTGGCCTCCTCGGCGTTGGGCACCTGGAGGGCGATCGCCTCGTACCCCTCGCCGGCCAGGTCCTCGCGGATCACCTCGGCGGTCGCCTCCAGCGCCTCCGGGTGGATGATCGCCACCCGGCGGGCCTGCGTGCCGATCAGCGCGCCGAGTTCGCCGAGCAGCTGGTGCCCGATCAGCACGTCATACGGCTCGTGGCCGTCCGCGCCCCCGACGTGGATGGTGACGGTGCTGCTGCTCATACTGCCTTCAACTCCAGGGATTCCAGCACCGCGTCCGCGACCTGCTCCGGGGTGAGCCCCTCGGTGCCGATCACGGCGGCGGCGACCTCCAGGTACAGCGGCCGACGGGCCTCCATCAGCTCGCGCCAAGCCGCCCGCGGGTTGACCGCGAGCAGCGGACGCGGGGCGTCCAGGCCGACCCGCTTGACCGCGTCGGCCAGCGCCACCTCAAGGTAGACCACCGGCCGACCGGCCAGCAGCAGCCGGGTGGCGTCCGCCATCACGGCTCCGCCGCCGAGCGCCAGCACGCCCGGGTGGCTCTCCAGCGCGGCGGCGACGGCCTGCGCCTCCAGGGCGCGGAAGTGCGGCTCGCCCTCGTCGATGAAGATCTCCGGGATCGGCTTGCCGGCCAGCTGCTCGATGTCGGCGTCGGTGTCGCGGAACTCCGCGCCGAGCCGCTCGGCCAGCAGCCGGCCGACGGTGCTCTTGCCGGCCCCGGGCGGGCCGACCAGCACGACCAGTGGGCCGCTCATCGGATGATCAGGTGGTCGAGGAAGCTCTGGACGTTGCGACGGGTCTCCGAGACGTTGTCGCCACCGAACTTCTCGCTCACCGCGTCGGCCAGCACCAGCGCGACCATCGCCTCGGCGACGATCCCGGCGGCCGGCACGGCACAGACGTCCGAGCGCTGGTGGTGCGCCTTGGCGGGCTCGCCGGTGCGCACGTCCAGGGTCTGCAGCGCGCGCGGCACGGTGGCGATCGGCTTCATCGCGGCCCGCACCCGCAGCAGCTCTCCGGTGGAGAGGCCGCCCTCGGTGCCGCCGGAGCGGCCGGAGGTGCGGCGGACGCCCTCGGGGGTCGGCACGATCTCGTCGTGCGCCTGCGAGCCGGGGATCCGTGCCAGCTCGAAGCCGTCGCCGACCTCGACGCCCTTGATCGCCTGGATGCCCATCAGCGCGGCGGCGAGCCGGGCGTCCAGGCGGCGGTCCCAGTGCACGTGCGAGCCCAGGCCCACCGGCACGTTGTACGCGAGCACCTCGACGACGCCGCCGAGCGTGTCGCCGTCCTTGTGGGCCTGGTCGATCTCGGCGACCATCCGCTTGGCGGCGTCCGCGTCCAGGCAGCGCACCGGGTCCTCGTCCAGGCGCGCCTCGTCGCCGGGCAGCGGCAGCACGCCGGCCGGGGCCTTGGCCGCGCCCAGCTCCACCACGTGCGAGACCAGCTCGATGCCGCAGGTCTCCTTGAGGTACGAGCGGGCGACGGCGCCCAGCGCGACCCGGGCGGCCGTCTCACGGGCGCTGGCGCGCTCCAGGATCGGGCGGGCCTCGTCGATGCTGTACTTCTGCATGCCGGCCAGGTCGGCGTGGCCGGGGCGCGGGCGGGTCAGCGCCTCGTTGCGGGCCAGGCCCGCGAGGATCTCGGGGTCGACCGGGTCGGCCGACATCACCTGCTCCCACTTGGGCCACTCGGTGTTGCCCACCATGACCGCGACCGGGCTGCCCATGGTCAGGCCGTGCCGAACACCGCCGAGGAAGGTGACCTCGTCCTGCTCGAACTTCATCCGGGCGCCGCGACCGTAGCCGAGCCGGCGACGCGCCAGGGCGTCCGCGACCATCGCGGTGGTCACGGGCACGCCCGCGGGCAGGCCCTCCAGAGTCGCGACCAGTGCGGGGCCGTGCGACTCCCCCGCCGTCAGCCAGCGCAACGTACCCAACGGTGCTCCTTCGTCAGCGGTCCGGTCGCGGCGGGTGAGGCTGCGGGTCCGACCGGGATTCGTCTGCGGGCTCCGGCGTGCGGTGCCCTCGCCCGAATCCTTTCACGACTGAGGGCGGTATCGGTCCACAGTCCGGTTGGCGGACAGCACTCTCAGGCATAATGGGGGTGACCGCCTTCCTGCGGCCACCGGACGAGACGCGCCGTACCCGGACAGACAAGACGACGCACACTGTCAGGAGTGTGCCGTCATGGAGCAGGCCGTCCAGATCCTCGGGTCGATCCTCATACTGATCCCCTTCGCGCTGGCCCAGTCGGGTCGGCTCAGCCCGCGGTCCAAGGGTTATCTGATCTTCAACCTGTGCGGCTCGGCAATCCTCGCCGCCCAGGCCGCCGTCACTCTCCAGTGGGGTTTCCTGCTGCTGGAGGGGGTCTGGGCGATCGTCTCGCTGCTCGGCCTGGTCACCGTCCTGCGCGGCCGCGAGCCCCGCACCGAGCACTGACGTCCGGACGCTATCCGGCGGCCAGGGCCTGCTCGCCGGCGGCGCGCATCGCCGCGAGCGGGCCAGGGGTGATGCGGGTGAAGCGTTCGCACTGGAGCACCGCCTGATGGACCAGCAGGTCGAGGCCCCCCAGGATGGTGCCACCGCGCTCCGCGCAGGCCGCCGCCAGGGCGGTCGGCCACGGGTGGTAGAGAACGTCGAAGAGCACCCCGGGTGCGGCCGTCAGGCCCTCGGCGAAGGCGTCGGTGGCGCCGACCGGCGTGGTGGAGACGGTCAGCGGTCCGGCGAGTGCCTCGGCGCCCTGCTCCCAGGGCGCGGTGCGGACCGCCAGCCCGAGCCGCTCCCCGAGCGCCAGCATCTCGCGCGCCCGCTCCAGGCTGCGCACGTACACCGTCACCTCGCCGGTGCACACCTGCGCCAGCGCGGCCAGCGCGGAGGAGGCGGTGGCCCCGGCCCCGAGCACGGCGGCGGCCGGCACCGACGCCACCCCGCGCTCGCGCAGCGCGGCGACCAGGCCGGGCACGTCGGTGTTGTCACCCGTACGGCGGCCGTCGGCCTCGAAGACCACCGTGTTCACCGCGTCCACGGCCCGCGCCGTGGCGCTCACCTCGTCCAGCAGCGGCATCACCGCGCGCTTGAGCGGCATGGTCAGCGACAGGCCCGCCCACAGGCCCGGCTCGAGCCCCGCGACGAAGCCGGGCAGCCCCGCCTCGTCCACCTCGAAGCGCCCGTACTCCCAGCCCTCCAGGCCGAGCGCGCGGTACGCCGCGTTGTGCAGCACCGGCGAGAGCGAGTGCGCGATCGGCGAGCCGAGCACGGCGGCCCGGCGCTGGGGTGTGCTCATCGGTTCCTCAGCCCTAGTTGCAACTGGTGTTCTTCGCGTTGAAGCTCTGGCCGTGCGCGGCGCAGTTGGCCTTGACGGCCTTCGCGAAGTCGTCCTGGTTGTTGAAGAACAGCGTCTGCGTCGGGCTCGTCGCGTAGAAGAACTTCCAGTCACCCGGCGTCGGGTTCAGCACCGCCTTGATCGCGTCCGCGCCCGGGTTGGCGATCGGCGTCGGCGGCAGGCCCTGGTTGAAGTAGGTGTTGTACTTGTTCGAACCGTCGTTGATCTGCGCCGAGGTCAGCGTCTTGGCACCCACCGAGTACTCCAGCGTGGTGTCCATGCCCAGCGGCATGTGGGTGGCCAGGCGGTTGGAGATGACGCGAGCCATCTGGCCGAAGTCCACCGAGTTGTTGCCCTCGCGCTGGAGGATGCTGGCCTCGGTGATGACGTCGTAGGCGTTCTTCAGGCCGACCGCCTGCGCCCCCGCGTCCAGGCCGAGGCTGGTGTAGTTGCTGTTGGCGTTGCTGACCATCTGCTTGAGCAGGTCCAGCGGCTTCATGCCGTCGCCGATCGAGTACTTGGTCGGCCAGAGGTAGCCCTCGGGGTTGCCGTTGGCGGAGGCCGGCAGGCCGAGACTGGCCACCTGGCTCTTCGCCACGCCGGCCGTGGTGCCCACCGGGAGCTTCAGCTTGTTGTCGATCAACGTGTAGACGGCGCTGGCCGGTTGGCCCTCGGGGACGATCAGCGCGTCGCCACCGGCCGCGCTCAGCATCAGCTGGATGGCGGCGGCGGCGGACATCTGGTGGTGCATGGTGTAGAACCCCGGCTGGATGCCTCCCGCCTTGGGGAGGTTCTTGTTGAACGCGTCGCTGAACGCCTGGGCGCTCTTCACCACGTCGGCGTTCTTCAGCACGGTGGCCATGTCGGTGCCGGCCGCACCGGAGGCGATCTCGACCTGCACCTCGCCGGTGCCGTCACCGACGTAGTCGGCCGGCGGACCGAAGTGGCTCTTGTAGTAGCCGTAGCCGAGGTAGCCGACACCGCCGGCGCCGCCGAGCATCACGAGGGCGACCACCAGGCAGGCGCCGCGGTTGCGGCGGCCGGACTTCTTGCCCTTCTCCTTGCGCTTGCGCTCGGACTCGCGGCTGGTGTCCTGCTCCTCGCCGCCGAAGAACGGCGCCCGGTCCTCGTCCTCGGCGTACTCGTCCTCGGTGTGCCCGTCGTGCTCCGCGAGCTCGCCCTCGGCGTACTCGCCCTCGGCGTACTCCCCTTCGGGGTACTCACCTTCGACGTACTCGCCCTCGGCGTAGTCGCCCTCGGCGTAGAGCTCTTCCTCGTACTGCTCCTGCGTACCGGCGGCCGGGTTGTCCAGGGCTGCCGCCTCGGCCTCCCAGTCGATGCCGTCGGGGCCGGGCCCGGAGGGCTGCGGCGCGACCGGCGCGACCTGCACCACCGGGACGGCCTGCGTGACGGGGACGGGCTGTTGCTGCTGGTACTGCTGCTGCTGCGGGAACGCGCCCTGCGAGTAGCCCTGCTGCTGTTGCTGCTGGGGATACGGCTGCTGCTGCCACTGCTGCTGCTGCTCGTACGAGACCTGCTGCATCTGCTGCATCGGCTGCTGCTGGCCGGGGTGCATCGGCTGCATGGGCTGCATCGGCTGGCCCTGCTGCTGCACGAACTGGCCCTGCTGGACGTAGCCCTGCTGCTGGCCGTACGGCTGGCCCTGCTGCGCGAACTGGTCCTGCCCGTACGGTCCCTGCTGGTGCGGGATGTGCTGCTGCTGCGCGTACGGGTCCTGCCCGACGTAGCCCTGCCCGTCGGGAACGACGACCTGCTGCGCCTGCTCCCCGTACCCGGGCTCGGCGGGGTTCCACGGCTGGGAGCCGTAGCCCCGACCCTGATCAGTCATCGAATCCCTTTTGCCGACGGAGACGGACGGTTGATCGGACCGGCCGTCCGGGACGGCGTCCCGGCAACGTCTCGAACCGGCGTGCTAGCGCAACGCCTGTTGGGAGACGTTACCGTACCGCACGGTAAAGCCTCGGATCCCGTCCTCGCGCACAGTGGCCCGCAGCGGCCTCAGGACGGGCTCGCGCTGGGCGAGGGAGCGTGTTGCGCCTGGTACGCGTTGAAATCGTCGACGTTCTTCTTGTGCTGTTGCTCACTATCGGTGAAGCGGGTGTCCCCCGGCTGCACGGTGACGAAGTAGAGCCAGTCCCCCTGCGCCGGATTCAGCACCGCGTCCAGCGCGTCGTGCCCGGGGCTGTCGATCGGCGTCGGCGGCAACCCGGGGTGCTGGTAGGTGTTGAACGGCGAGTCGAGCCTGGTGTCGGTCACCGTGGTGTGCAGCGTCGTGCGGCCGAGCGCGTAGTTCACCGTCGAGTCGAGCTGCAGCGGCATCCCCTTGGCCAGCCGGTTGTAGATCACCCGGGCCACCTTGGCCATGTCGTCGGGGTTGTCCGCCTCGCCCTGGACCAGGCTGGCCATCACCAGCGCCTGGTAGGCGGTGATCCCGTTGCCGGTCGCGTCGCCGTCCAGCTCGTCGGTGCCGGCCTCCACACCGGACTGCTTGACCATCTGCTGGAGCAGCGACAGCGGCGTGCTGTCGCTGGTGACGCTGTAGGTGGACGGGAAGTACAGGCCCTCGGGGTTGCCGCCCGCGTAGTCGGGCAGGCCGAGCTCGTCGCGGTGCTGGTCGGCGGCGTACTGCGCGCTGCCGGAGGGCAGTTTGAGCCGGCGGTCGATCGCGGCGTAGATCTGGGTGGCGCGCCAACCCTCGGGGACGGTCAGGCCGTTGGCGTTGGCCGGGTTGCCGAGCACGGTGAGCGCGGCGGCTGCGGACATCTGCCGCCTGAGCGTGTAGGTGCCGGGCGAGATCCGCTGGCCGGTGGCCTGGGCGGCGACCGTGGTGAAGGCCTTGGTGCTCGCCACCACCTTGTGCTGTACCAGTAGTTGCCCGATCCGGGTCAGGCTCGCGCCCTGCGGGACGGAGATCTCCACCGAGCCGGTGCCGGCGCCCGGGTAGTCGGCCGCCTGCGGTGTGCCCCGGTGGCCGAACAGCTGAACGCCGACCAGCAGGACGCCGCCGGCCAGCAGCGCGAGCAGCAGCGCGGTGAGGCCGCAGGCCAGGCCCGTGTGGTCGGGCCGGGCATCGGAGCGGGACGGCTGGGGCGTCGCCGGGCGTCGCTCCTGCGGCCCGGGCTCCAGGGCCGGTGCCCCGAGGTGCCCGGGGGTGAGGCCGGGGGCCGAGTCCTGGTCCATGGGTCGAGAGCCTCCGCGGCTGGGCGCAAACGTCAGGGGGCCCGTCCGGACGCGTCCGGACGGGCCCCCATCAGCAAGCTAGACCAGGCTGATCAGCTGATCGGCTCGACGCTCTCACCGGGCGCGTGCCCGCTCACTCGTTCGGTCTCAAGCGCGCTCTGCAGGATCACCACGGCCGCTGCCTGGTCGATCGCCGCTCGGCCCTTCTTGGCCTTCACACCGGCCGCCCGCATGCCCTGGGCTGCGGTGACGGTGGTCATCCGCTCGTCGACCAGCCGGACCGGGACCGGGGCGAGCAGTGCCGCCAGCCGGCCCGCGTAGCCGCGCACCTTCTCCGCGGCCGGGCCCTCCTTGCCGCTGAGCGAGCGCGGCAGGCCGACCACGACCTCGATCGCGTCGTACTCCTCGACGATCGCCTTGAGCCGCGCCTGGGAGCGGCCCCCGGCAGGGACCGTCTCCACGGGCGTGGCGATCAGCCCGTCGGGGTCGCAGGACGCGACCCCGATCCGGGCGTCGCCGACGTCGACGGCGATCCGCCGGCCCCTGCGCCAGGGCTTGGGCTCCTCCGTCAGGCTGTGCTCCATCAGGCGGTGCGCTCCGCGACCAGGGCGCGGACGGCCTCGACGGCCGCGTCCACGGCGGCCGGGTTGGTGCCACCGCCCTGGGCCACGTCGTCCTTGCCGCCACCGCCGCCGCCGAGGGCCTTGGCGGCGACCTTGACCAGATCGCCGGCCTTGATGCCGCGGGCGCGGGCGTCCTCGTTGGTGGCGATGACGGTCAGCGGGCGGTCGTTCGCGACCGTGAAGGCGGCGACCACGGCCGGCTTGGAGCCGAGGCGGTTGCGCACGTCCAGGACCAGCTTGCGCAGGTCGTCGGCGCCGGCGCCGTCCGGCACCCGGGCGGCCACCAGGGCCACGCCGTGGATGTCCTGGGCGGCGTCCACCAGACCGGCGGCGGCGGCCAGCACCTTCTCACCGCGGAACCGCTCGATCTCCTTCTCGGCGTCCTTGAGCTTGCCGAGCATGCCGGCGATCTTCTCCGGCAGCTCCTCCGGACGGCCCTTGACCAGCTCGGTCAGCTGGGCCACCACGGTGTGCTCGCGGGCCAGGAACTTGTAGGCGTCCACGCCGACCAGTGCCTCGACACGGCGCACACCGGCGCCGATCGAGGACTCGCCGAGCAGCTTCACCAGGCCCAGCTGGGCGGTGTTGCCGACGTGCGTGCCACCGCACAGCTCCTTGGAGAAGTCACCGATGGTGACCACTCGGACGGCGTCGCCGTACTTCTCGCCGAACATCGCGATGGCGCCGGCCTTGCGGGCCTGATCCATCGTCATCACCTCGGCGGTGACGTCGAGTTCGCGCGCCAGCACCTCGTTGATCTTCTGCTCGACGTCCACCAGCACCGAGCCCGGCACGGCGGTCGGCGAACCGAAGTCGAAGCGGAACCGGCCGGGGGCGTTCTCCGAACCGGCCTGGGCGGCCGTCGGGCCGAGCGCGTCACGCAGCGCCTGGTGGGTCAGGTGGGTGGCGCTGTGGGCGCGCGAGACGGCGCGGCGGCGGTCCAGGTCCAGCTGCGCGTACGCGGCGGCGCCGATCACCACCTCGCCGACCAGCACCGAGCCCTTGTGCACGATCACACCGGGAACCGGCTGCTGGACGTCGCGGACCTCGACCACGGCACCGGAGTCCAGCCGGATCCGGCCGTGGTCGGCGAGCTGGCCGCCACCCTCGGCGTAGAACGGCGTACGGTCCAGCACGAGTTCGACCTCGTCGCCCTCGTGCGCGGCCGGGGCCGGCACGCCGTCCACCAGCAGGCCGACCACGGTGGCCTCGCCGTGCGTCTCGGTGTAGCCGGTGAAGGCGGTGGCGCCTGCCTTGTCGGCCACCTCGCGGTAGGCCGAGACGTCGGCGTGGCCGTGCTTCTTGGCCCGCGCGTCGGCCTTGGCGGCGTCGCGCTGCTGCTTCATCAGACGGCGGAAGCCGTCCTCGTCCACCGAGAGGCCCTGCTCGGCCGCGATCTCCAGGGTGAGGTCGATCGGGAAGCCGTAGGTGTCGTGCAGCTGGAAGGCCTTGTCACCGGCGAGCATCGCGCTGCCGGAGGACTTGGTCTCGGCGACGGCGGTCTCCAGGATGGTGGTGCCGCTGCGCAGGGTCTGCAGGAACGACATCTCCTCGGCGACGATCACCGTCTCGATGCGCTTGCGCTCCTCGAAGAGCTCGGGGTACTGCGGGCCCATCGCCTCGATGGTGACCTCGGTGAGCGACTGGGCGACCGGCTCGGTGGCGCCCAGCAGGCGCATGTTGCGGATCGCGCGGCGCAGGATGCGGCGCAGCACGTAGCCGCGGCCCTCGTTGCCCGGGGTCACCCCGTCGGCGACCAGCATCACCGAGGTGCGGATGTGGTCGGCGACCACGCGCAGCGAGACGTCGGTCTTCTCGCCGGCGCCGTAGCGGTGGCCGGTCAGCTCGGCGGCCCGGCCCAGGATCATCCGGGTGGTGTCGATCTCGAAGAGGTTGTCGACGCCCTGCAGGATGGTGGCCAGGCGCTCCAGGCCGAGGCCGGTGTCGATGTTCTTGTTCGGCAGGTCGCCCAGGATCGGGAAGTCGTCCTTGCCGGTGCCCGCGCCACGCTCGTACTGCATGAAGACCAGGTTCCAGATCTCCATGTAGCGCTCGCCGTTGACGGCCGGGCCGCCCTCCTCGCCGTAGGCGGGGCCGCGGTCGTAGTTGATCTCCGAGCACGGGCCGCACGGGCCGGGGACGCCCATCGACCAGAAGTTGTCGGCCTTGCCCAGGCGCTGGATGCGCTCGGAGGGGACGCCGATCTTCTCCAGCCAGATCTTCTCGGCCTCGTCGTCGTCCTGGTAGACGGTGATCCAGAGCTTCTCCGGGTCCAGGCCGTAGCCGCCGTCCTCGACGGAGGAGGTCAGCAGCTCCCACGCGTAGCTGATGGCCCCTTCCTTGAAGTAGGCGCCGAAGGAGAAGTTGCCGCACATCTGGAAGAAGGTGCCGTGCCGGGTGGTCTTGCCGACCTCTTCGATGTCCGGCGTCCGCACGCACTTCTGCACGCTGGTCGCCGTCGTGAAGGTGGGCTTGACCTCGCCCAGGAAGTACGGCTTGAACGGCACCATGCCGGCGTTGACCAGCAGCAGGGTGGGGTCGTCGGCGACCAGGGACGCCGACGGAACGACGGTGTGGCCGCGGTCCTCGAAGAAGCGCAGCCAGCGGCGGCGAATCTCTGCCGACTCCATTAGTGGTCCTTCCGGTTGGGGGTGCTGCCCCGGCGCTGTTCGAGCTGACGGGGCTTTGACGCGATGACTTGGGGGGTGTTCCTACGCGACGGGGGCAGGGCGGCGCCCGGAGAGCCCGGGGCCGCCGAGATAGCTCGCTCTCCGGCGTCCGGAGCGGCGCTCAGGCGCCGGCGCGGCGGGTCCAGCACGGCTGTGCCGTCCAGCCCGAGGTCAGCGCGCAGCTCCTGCTCGCGCTCGGCCATCCCGGCCTTGACGTCCAGGGCGAAGCGCTTGGCCGCGTCGCCCAGGTGCAGCGCGCCGCGTGCCGCGGTGCCCGAGAGGCTGTCAGGGGTGAGCTTGCGGGCGGCCTCGTTGGCCTTGTTCATGGCCCAGACGGCGGTGCCGGCACCGACCGCCATCCAGAAGATGCGTCGAACCACGGTGCATCAGCCCTTCACGGCTCGCCGGACACGGGCCAGCAGGCCACCGCGGGGCGCCGTGGCGGCGCGCACCTCGGCCCGGATCAGACGGGTCAACGCGTCGCGCTCGACGCCCGGCTGAGGCAGCGTCAGGGGGCCGGCCTGCTGGCGGCCGACGGCCTTGCGGACGCCGTAGCTGAAGGCCGCGACCTTGACCAGCGGCCCGCCCAGCGTGGCGGCGACCGTCGAGGAGAGCGCATTGGCGTTGGCGGCGGCGTCCTGCACATTGGCGGTGATCTCGTCCACCCGCTCCAGCTGCTCGTGCGCGCTGCGCACGGCGGCGCTCGCGTCGGCCAGCAGCGGCACGGCCTGCTCGGTGACCGAGGAGACCAGCACGGTGGCCTCGCGCAGCACCCTGGAGAGCCTCACCAGGACGACGGCGAGCAGAGTGACCAGGACGGCCCAGCCCACGGCCACGATCAGGCCGGCCAGCTCTCCCACGGACACTTTGCGTGCTCCCTTCGCTCCTCCAGAAGGGAACCCTATCGCGCCCGGACCCCCGCTCCCGACCGGATATCCGCTGGCGGGGCCGCCGCTCCCGGAAAGCGCCGAACCCCCGCGGCCCGAAGGCTGCGGGGGTTCGGTGTGCCACTCTCGCGGGTCAGCGCGAGTAGTACTCGACGACGAGCTGCTCGTCGCAGATCACGGGGATCTCGCGACGCTGCGGGGCACGGTCCAGACGGAAGGCCAGCGCCTTGAGGTTGACCTCGAGGTACTTCGGGGTCGCACCCTCACCCGCGTAGCCACCCTCACGGGCGACCAGGAACGGGCCCTTGGCCTTGCTGCGCTCACGCACGGTGACGACGAAGCCGGGCTTCAGCTGGAACGAGGGCTTGTTGACCTTGTGGCCGTTGACCTCGATGTGACCGTGGACGACCATCTGGCGGGCCTGGTAGATCGTGCGGGCGATGCCCGAACGCAGGACCAGCGAGTCGAGGCGAACCTCGAGGTCGGCGACGAGAGCGTCACCGGTCTTGCCCTCGGCCTTCTTGGCGCGGTCGAAGGCGCGAGCCATCTGGGTCTCGCTCAGGTCGTACTGAGCGCGCAGACGCTGCTTCTCCATCAGACGGACCTTGTAGTCCGAGTTCTGCTTGCGCCCGCGGCCGTGCTGGCCGGGCGGGTACGGGCGGGCCTCGAAGTACTTGACGGACTTCGGGGTCAGCGGAATGCCCAGGGCACGGGCAATCTTGACCTTGGGGCGCTTCTGGTTCGCCATGAACCAAACCTCTCTTGCTTACGAATACGGCTTTCACCAGGTGTTGACGGAGGTCGCCTCTCGCGATCCGGAGAAAAACCACCCGAGGGTGATCAGCCGCTCTCCGGGACCGGGCACAGAAGTGCAAGCACACGAACGGCCCACCGCCCGGGAAGGGAGTGGGCTACCCGCGACACCGAAACGGTGCACGACGCTCCAGTTGCAACCCTCGAAAGGGTCAGGTCCAATGCCCCGCTGGTGCGGCCGGTCGGTCGGGTTCTCACCCGCCGCCGTGCCCGGGACCTGGCACTCCGACCGAGTATACCGTCTTCACTACTCCCCCGGAGACCGACGGTCAGTAGGGCCCGCGGCGTCGCGGGGCTGGGGCACGCACCTCGCCGCGTTGTCGTCGGTCGCCGCAGCTCCGCTGCTACTCCCTCCTCCGCCTTGCGATGCACGCACCCCAGCCCCGCTCCTTGATCCACGTTCCCTACTGACCGTCGGTCTTCAGCCGGGCCCTGGTCCACTCCGCGATGTCGGCGTAGCGGGCCTCGCCGCCGTGCCGGGTGGGCTGGTAGTAGACCCTGCCGTGCACCGCGTCCGGCGCGTACTGCTGGGCGGCGATGCCGCCGGGCAGGTCGTGCGGGTACTGGTAGCCCTGGCCGTGCCCCAGCTTGCCCGCGCCGCCGTAGTGCGCGTCGCGCAGGTGCGGCGGGACGGCGCCGGCCAGGCCCTGCCGGACGTCGGCGAGCGCGGCGTCGATGGCCAGGTAGGCCGCGTTCGACTTGGGCGCCAGTGCGAGGGCGATGGCGGCCTGCGAGAGGATGATCCGCGCCTCCGGGAAGCCGATCAGTGCCACCGCCTGGGCCGCCGCGACGGCGGTGGGCAGGGCCGTCGGGTCGGCCAGGCCGATGTCCTCGCTGGCCGAGATCATCAGGCGCCGGGCGATGAAGCGGGCGTCCTCGCCGGCCTCGATCATGCGGGCCAGGTAGTGCAGCGTCGCGTCCACGTCGCTGCCCCGGATCGACTTGATCAGCGCGCTGGCGACGTCGTAGTGCTGGTCGCCGTCCTTGTCGTAGCGGACGGCGGCCTGATTGACGGCGGTCTCGGTGGTGGCGAGCGTGATGACCGCCTCGCCCTTCTCCAGCGCCGCACCGGCCGCCGCCTCCAGCGTGGTCAGCGCCCGCCGGGCGTCCCCGCCGGCGAGGCGGACCAGGTGGTCCTCGGACTCCGGACTGAGCTCCAGCTGCCCCTCGAGACCGCGTTCGTCCACCAGGGCGCGGCGCAGCAGGGCGCGGATGTCGTCGTCGGTCAGCGATTCGAGGGTGAGCAGCAGCGAGCGGGAGAGCAGCGGGGAGATCACCGAGAAGTACGGGTTCTCGGTGGTGGCGGCGATCAGGGTGACCCAGCGGTTCTCCACGGCGGGGAGCAGCGAGTCCTGCTGGGCCTTGGAGAAGCGGTGGATCTCGTCCAGGAAGAGCACCGTCTCGCGGCCGCTCATGCCGACCGCCCGGCGGGCGCCCTCGATCACCGCCCGCACCTCCTTGACGCCGGCGGTGATCGCCGAGAGCTCGACGAACCGGCCCTCCACCGCCTGGCTGATCACGTGCGCCAGGGTGGTCTTGCCGGTGCCGGGCGGGCCCCAGAGGATCACCGAGCTGGTCGCGGCCGGTCCGCGCGCGCCGGACACCAGGCGGCGCAGCGGCGAGCCCTCCTTCAGCAGCTGCCGCTGGCCGGCCACCTCGTCCAGGGTGCGCGGGCGCATCCGCACGGCCAGCGGGGCCCGGCCGGGCTCCCTGGCCTGGAGATCCTCGGCGGCGGCGGTGAAGAGGTCCGGTTCGTCCACCCCCGCAGCCTACTTCCGCTTCTTCTCCAGCTTGGCCGCGTGGTCCGGGACGTACTTCTGCAGGTCGCGCGGCGGACGCTGGTAGCCGGTGGACGCCGGGCGGGGCGGCAGCTCCGGCGGGGGCTTGGTGACGTCGCGGTAGGGGACGGTGGAGAGCAGGTGGGCGATCATGTTGATCCGGGCCCGGCGCTTGTCCTCGCTCTCCACCACGTTCCACGGCGACTCCGGGATGTCGGTGTGGACGAACATCTCGTCCTTGGCCCGCGAGTAGTCCTCCCACCGGCTGATCGACTCGGTGTCCATCGGCGACAGCTTCCACTGCCGCATCGGGTCGGCCAGCCGGTCGCGGAAGCGGCGCTCCTGCTCGGCGTCGCTGACCGAGAACCAGTACTTGCGCAGCTCGATGCCGGCCTCGATCAGCATCCGCTCGAAGATCGGGGCCTGGTGCAGGAACTGCCAGTACTCCTCGGGGGTGCAGAAGCCCATCACGCGCTCCACGCCGGCCCGGTTGTACCAGCTGCGGTCGAAGAGCACGATCTCGCCGGCCGCCGGCAGCTGCTCCACGTAGCGCTGGAAGTACCACTGCCCGCGCTGGCGCTCGGTGGGCGCCGGCAGCGCGGCGATCCGGGCCACCCGGGGGTTGAGGAACTCGGTCACCCGCTTGATGGCGCCGCCCTTGCCGGCCGCGTCGCGCCCCTCGAACACCACCACCAGGCGGACGCCCTCCGCCCGCACCCACTCCTGCAGCTTGACCAGTTCGTTCTGGAGCCGCAGCAGTTCCTTTTCATACGGCTTCCTGGCCAGACGGGGCTGCACGGCGGGCTGGTCGGTCACGGTGGCGCCTCCTGCGCGTGGGGTGCTGATGACCCCTCACGTTAGGACGGATCACCCCCGCGCGCAGCACGAAGCCCCCGGACGCCGGGTGGCGTCCGGGGGCTTCGCGGACCGTCAGGAGTCCTGCGAGGTCTCCGACTTCGCGTCCTCGCGGACCTTGGGCTTGGCGTCGACGCCGGCCTCGCGGCGCTGGGCCGGGGTGATCGGGGTCGGCGCGCCGGTCAGCGGGTCACCGCCGGTGGACGTCTTCGGGAAGGCGATGACGTCGCGGATGGTGTCGTAGCCGCCGAGCAGCGTGACGATCCGGTCCAGGCCGAAGGCGACACCGCCGTGCGGCGGCGGGCCGTAGTTGAAGGCGTCCAGCAGGAAGCCGAACTGCGAGGCGGCCTCCTCCTCGGAGAGCCCGATCGCGTCGAACGCCCGCTTCTGCACGTCGCGCTGGTGGATACGGATCGACCCGCCGCCCAGCTCGCTGCCGTTCAGCACCAGGTCGTACGCGTTGGAGAGCGCGCTGCCCGGGTCGGTGTCGAAGGTGGCCAGCGACTCGGCGGTCGGGGCGGTGAAGGGGTGGTGCACCGCGTGCCAGCCCTGGAACTCGCCCTTGTCGTCCTCGATCGGCTCGAACATCGGGAAGTCCACGACCCACAGGAAGGCCCACTGCGACTCGTCGATCAGCTCGCAGCGGCGGCCGATCTCCAGACGGGCGGCGCCGAGCAGCTCCTGCGAGGGGGTCTTCTTGCCGGCGGCGAAGAAGATCGCGTCACCGTTCTTGGCCCCCGCGGCGGCGGCCAGGCCGGCCAGGTGCTCCGCGTTGAGGTTCTTGGCCACCGGGCCGCGCAGCTCGCCGGTGTCGGCGTCGATGACGACGTAGGCAAGGCCGCGGGCGCCGCGCGCCTTGGCCCAGTCCTGCCAGGCGTCCAGCTGCTTGCGGGGCTGCGAGGCGCCGCCGGGCATCACGACCGCGCCGACGTACGGCGCCTGGAAGACCCGGAACTCGGTGCCCTTGAAGTACTCGGTCAGGTCGGTGAGTTCCTGGCCGAAGCGGACGTCCGGCTTGTCGGAGCCGTAGCGGTTCATCGCGTCCGCGTAGGTCATCCGGGGCAGCGGGCTGGGCAGCTCGTAGCCGTGCACGTCCGACCAGATCCGCGAGACGACCTTCTCGCCGAGCGCCAGGATGTCCTCCTGGTCGACGAAGGAGGCCTCGATGTCCAGCTGGGTGAACTCCGGCTGGCGGTCGGCGCGGAAGTCCTCGTCGCGGAAGCAGCGGGCGATCTGGTAGTAGCGCTCCATGCCGGCCACCATCAGCAGCTGCTTGAAGAGCTGCGGGGACTGCGGCAGGGCGTACCAGTGGCCGGGCTGCAGGCGGACCGGGACCAGGAAGTCGCGGGCGCCCTCGGGGGTGGAGCGGGTGAGGTACGGCGTCTCGATGTCGAGGTAGTCGTTCTCCTCCATCACCGTGCGGATGATGTGGTTGACCTTCGAGCGCAGCCGCAGCGCGCGGGCCGGGCCCTCGCGGCGCAGGTCCAGGTAGCGGTAGCGCAGCCGGACCTCCTCGTTGACCGTGCCCGGCTCGTACTCGGCGACCTGGAACGGCAGCGGGGCGGCCTCGGAGAGCACCTCGATGGCGCTGACCACGACCTCGACCTTGCCGGTCGGGATGTCCGGGTTCTCGTTGCCCTCGGGGCGGACCCGGACGTCGCCGGTCACCTTGACGCAGTACTCGGCGCGCAGGCCGTGCACCGACTCCAGGTCGCGGACCACCACCTGCACGGTGCCGGAGGCATCGCGCAGGTCGATGAAGGCCACGCCGCCGTGGTCGCGGCGGCGAGCCACCCAGCCGGCCAGGGTGATGGTGGTGCCGGCGTGCTCCGCGCGGAGCGTGCCCGCGTCGTGCGTGCGGATCACTGCTGCTTCTCCTTCAGGGTGGTGACAAGTGCGTCGAGGGCGACGGGGGTCTGCTCGCCGGTGGTCATGTCCTTCAACTGGACGACGCCGTCGGCGAGATCACGGTCCCCGGCGACCAGCGCCCAGCGGGCGCCGGAGCGGTCGGCGGACTTCATGGCGTTCTTGATGCCCTTGACGCCGAAGGCGAGGTCGGTGGCGACGCCGGCCCGGCGCAGCTCGACCACCTTGGCGAAGAGCACGTTCTTGGCCTGCTCGCCGAGCGCCACGGCGTAGACCGCGGTGGTGCCGGGCAGGTCGAGGACGATGCCCTCGGCCTCCATCGCGAGGTAGGTGCGGTCCACGCCCAGGCCCCAGCCGACGGACGGCAGCGCCGGGCCGCCGAGCATCTCGGAGAGGCCGTCGTAGCGGCCGCCGCCGCCGATCGCGGACTGGGCGCCGAGGCCGTTGTGGACGAACTCGAAGGTGGTGCGGGTGTAGTAGTCGAGCCCGCGGACCAGCTTGGGGTCGTCGGTGAAGGCCACCCCGGCCGCCGTCAGCAGCTCGCGGACCTGCTCGTCGTAGACCTTGCAGTCCTCGCAGAGGAAGTCGCGCAGCCGCGGGGCGTCGGTGAGCTGGGCCTGCACGGCCTCGCGCTTGTCGTCCAGCACCCGCAGCGGGTTGATCTCGGCGCGCCGGCGGGTGTCCTCGTCCAGGTCCAGGCCGGTGAGGAACTCCTGCAGGGCGGCGCGGTAGACCGGGCGGCACTGCTTGTCGCCGAGGCTGTTGATCAGCAGCGTGTAGTCGCGCAGCCCCAGCGCCCGGAAGCTGTCGTCGGCCAGGATGATCAGCTCGGCGTCCAGCGCCGGGTCCTCGGCGCCGATCGCCTCGGCGCCGACCTGCGAGAACTGCCGGTAGCGGCCGGCCTGCGGGCGCTCGTAGCGGTAGAACGAGCCGGAGTACCAGAGCTTGACGGGCAGGTTGCCGAGCTTGTGCAGGTTGGCCTGGAGGGTCGCGCGGACCACCGAGGCGGTGCCCTCGGGGCGCAGCGCGAGGTCCTCCTTGCCGCGCTTGGTGAGCGAGAACATCTCCTTGGTGACGATGTCGGTGGACTCGCCGACGCCGCGGGAGAAGAGCTTGAGGTCCTCGAAGACGGGCGTCTCGATGTAGCCGTAGCCGGCTCGGCGCAGCGGCGCGGCCAGCGCCTCGCGGATCGCCAGGAAGGTCGCGGAGCTCGGCGGGAGCAGGTCGTAGGTGCCCTTGGGGGCGGTGAAGGTGCTCAACTTCTCTTCCGTCACATTCCTCGTCGTACCGGCCCGGGGCCAGCCGCTGCCCCCGCCGCCTGCTTGAGGTAGGGGTTGGTGGCGCGCTCACGGCCGATGGTGGTCTGGGTGCCGTGGCCGGAGAGGACCACGGTGGCGTCGTCGAGGGGCAGGCAGACCCGGGCCAGCGACCGCATGATCGCGTCATGGCTGCCGCCCGGGAGGTCCGTGCGCCCGATGGAGCCGGCGAAGAGCAGGTCGCCCGAGAACAGCACCGGCGGAAGGTCCGGCTGCTGCGGCGTCCTGAAGGTCACCGACCCCTTGGTATGGCCGGGGGCGTGGTCGACGGTGAGGCTCAGTCCGGCCAGCTCCAGCACGCTGCCGTCGGTCAGCTCGCGCACGTCGGACGGCTCGCCCACGGTGAGCTGGCCCAGCAGCTGCTGCCCGACCGAGCGGCCGAGCGCCTTCTCCGGGTCGGACATCATGTAGCGGTCCTCGGGGTGGATCCAGGCCGGGATGTCCCGGGCGCCGCAGACCGGCACCACCGAGGCGACGTGGTCGATGTGCCCGTGCGTGAGGACCACCGCGACCGGCTTCAACCGGTGCTCGCGCACCAGGTCCTCCACCCCGCCGGCGGCTTCGTGCCCCGGGTCGACGATCACGCACTCCTCGCCGGGAGCCGGTGCGACCAGGTAGCAGTTGGTGCCCCAGGCTCCGGCGGGAAATCCGGCGATGAACACGGCAGTCCTTCGGAGGTGTCGAGGGGTGGGAAGAGTCTTCGGTGCAGCCTACCGGCGGTAAGGCACCGGTTGCGAACCGGATAGGGCATGCCGCCCCACCGGTGAATCGTGACCTTGACCACGGACTGTTCACCTCGTACTTACAGACGGGGTCCCTACACTTGGCCGCCAGTGGATGCGATGATCCGATCCCAGTAGTTCCGCACCCCAGGGTCCAGCGCGACAGAGGAGACAACAGCCGGTGGTCAACAGCGAACAGCGGCGGCGCCAGCTCGCCCGCGAGAAGTACGAGCGGCAGCAGCAGAACCGGGTCGAGGCCCAGGCCAGGGCCCGCCGCCGCAACAGCATTCTCGGCGCCTCGCTCGCCGTCGTCGTCCTGGCCGGTGGCGGCCTGTGGGCGGGCGGTGTCTTCAAGAGCGACAAGAAGGCCACCACCGCCAACGCCGCGCCCGCCCAGAGCACGCCCGGCAGCAGCGCCTCGGCCGCCGCCCCCGTGTCGGTCAAGGGCTGCACGGCCCCGGCCCCGGGCACGCCGAACGGCAAGCAGTGGAAGACCGAGCCGGCCATGTCGGTGGACACCAACGCGAAGTACACCGCGACGCTGGAGACCAGCTGCGGCACCGTCACGCTCCAGCTGGACCCGTCCAAGGCGCCGCACACCGTCAACTCGTTCGCGTTCCTGTCGGGTGAGAACTACTTCGACCACGTGAAGTGCCACCGCCTCACCACCCAGGGCATCTACGTCCTGCAGTGCGGCGACCCGACCGGCTCCGGCAGCGGCGGCCCCGGCTACCAGTTCGCCGACGAGAACCTGACCGGCGCCACCTACCCCGCCGGCACCGTCGCGATGGCCAACGCGGGCCCGGGCACCAACGGCAGCCAGTTCTTCCTGGTCTACAAGGACACCCAGCTGCCGCCGAGCTACACCCCGTTCGGCAAGATCACCGGCGGCCTGGACGTGCTGAACAACATCGCGGCCGGCGGCGTGCAGGGCGGCACCGGCGACGGCGCCCCGAACGCGAACGTGGTGCTGAACAAGGTGACCACCGTCAAGAGCTGACCGGGGCAGAACAACGCCGCGTGAATTGGCCCGGCCGGGATGCGGACAGCACCAGGCCTGGTCCCCTATGTTGCTGTTGTATAGGGTGCCCTGACCCGATCGCCGTCACCCGCGGCAGTACAGCTGGACGGGCAGGAACGGCGGGCCCATCGGTCCGCCGCACATTCAACTGTGGACGACGATCCGCACGACAATGGTCGTGGACGGAACGTCATGTGGAGGAGGCGCTGTGAGCAGCGACCCGTGGGGCCGTGTCGACGAGCAGGGGACCGTCTACGTCAGGACCGCCGACGGCGAACGCGTCGTAGGTTCCTGGCAGGCGGGCTCTCCCGAGGAGGCTCTCGCCTACTTCGAGCGCAAGTACCAGGGCCTGGTTGCCGAGATCGGCCTGCTGGAGCACCGGGTCCGCAAGACGGACCTGGCCGCGAAGGACGCCCAGACCGCGCTGGACCACCTGCGCGCGCAGGTGGTCGAGGCGCACGCGGTCGGCGACCTGGCCTCGCTCGCCAAGCGCCTTGAGGTGCTCGCCGGCGAGATCGAGTCCCGGCAGGTCGAGCGCAAGGCGGCCCGCGCCAAGGCGGCCGACGAGACCCGGGTGGCCAAGGAGGCCCTGGTCACCGAGGCCGAGCAGCTCGCCGAGTCCACCCAGTGGCGGGAGGCCGGCGACCGGCTGCGCGCCCTGGTGGACATCTGGAAGGGTCTGCCCCGGCTGGACCGCAAGAGCGACGACGAGCTGTGGCACCGCTTCTCGCACGCACGGTCGGTCTTCTCCAAGCACCGCAAGGCGCACTTCGCCTCGCTGGACGCCGAGCGCGACCAGGCGCGGGCGCTGAAGGAGCGACTGGTCGCCGAGGCCGAGGCGCTCTCCAGCTCCACCGAGTGGGGCGACACCGCGGCGGCCTACCGCGACCTGATGGCGCAGTGGAAGGCGGCGGGCCGCGCGCAGCGGGACGCCGAGGACGAGCTGTGGGCGAAGTTCCGCGGCGCGCAGGACGTCTTCTTCCAGGCGCGTTCGGCGGTCTTCACCGAGCGCGACGCCGAGCAGGGCGAGAACCAGAAGCTGAAGGAGGCCCTGCTCGTCGAGGCCGAGGCGATCCTGCCGATCACCGACCTGAAGGCCGCCAAGGCGGCGCTGCGGGAGGTGAACGAGCGCTGGGAGGCGATCGGGCACGTGCCGCGCGACGCCCGTCCGAAGCTGGACGCCCGGCTGAACACCGTCGAGCGGGCGATCCGCGAGGCGGAGGAGGCCGAGTGGCAGCGCTCCAACCCGGAGGCCAAGGCCCGTGCGGCCGGCATGACCGGGCTGCTGCAGAGCGCCGTGGACAAGCTGCGCGCCGAGGCCGACAAGGCCCGTGCGGCGGGCAACGAGTCCAAGGCCGCGAAGCTGGAGAAGGAGCTGGCGGGCCGTCAGGAGCTGCTCGACCAGGCCCTGAAGAGCCTGCAGGAGTTCAGCGGCTGATCAGCGGTAACTGATAGGGGCCCCACCGCCGACGGCGGTGGGGCCCCTATCGCGTGCCGCTACTTCTTGGCCGAGGTCACCCGGTAGACGTCGTAGACGCCCTCGACGCCGCGCACCGCCTTGAGCACGTGGCCCAGGTGCTTGGGGTCTCCCATCTCGAAGGTGAAGCGGCTCATCGCCACCCGGTCGCGCGAGGTCTGCACCGCCGCCGACAGGATGTTGACGTGCTGGTCGGAGAGCACCCGGGTGACGTCCGAGAGCAGCCGCGCCCGGTCCAGCGCCTCGACCTGGATGGCCACCAGGAAGACCGAGGACTGGGTCGGCGCCCACTCGACCTCGATGATCCGCTCGGGCTGCTGGGTCAGCGAGTCCACGTTGACGCAGTCCGCCCGGTGCACCGAGACTCCGTTGCCGCGGGTCACGAAGCCGACGATCGGGTCGCCCGGCACCGGCGTGCAGCACCGCGAGAGCTTGACCCAGACGTCGTCGACGCCCTTGACGATGATCCCGGGGTCGCCCTTGGCCCGCCGGCGGCGGGCCGCCCGGCCGTCGCTGGTCGGCGTCGCGGTGTCGGCGAGGTCGTCGTTCGCGCTCTCCTCGCCGCCGAGCGCCTGCACCAGCTTCTGGACGATGTTCTGCGCGGCGACGTGGCCCTCACCGATCGCCGCGTAGAGCGAGGAGATGTCGGGGTAGCGCATCTCGTGCGCCAGCGTCACCAGCGAGTCGCCGGTGAGGATCCGCTGGATCGGCAGACCCTGCTTGCGCATCGCGCGGGCGATGGAGTCCTTGCCCTGCTCGATCGCCTCCTCGCGGCGCTCCTTGGAGAACCAGGCCTTGATCTTGTTGCGGGCCCGCGGCGACTTGACGAAGCCCAGCCAGTCCCGGGACGGCCCCGCACCCTCCGCCTTGGAGGTGAAGACCTCGACCAGGTCGCCGTTCTCCAACGTCGACTCCAGCGGCACCAGGCGCCCGTTGACCCGGGCTCCTATGCAGCGGTAGCCGACCTCGGTGTGCACGGCGAAGGCGAAGTCCACCGGGGTGGAGCTGGCCGGCAGCGCTATCACGTCGCCCTTGGGCGTGAAGACGAAGACCTCGTTGTTGGAGAGGTCGAAGCGCAGCGACTCCAGGAACTCGCTCGGGTCCTCGGTCTCCTTCTGCCAGTCGAGCAGCTGGCGCAGCCAGGCCATCTCGTTGACGGCGCCGGCCTTGTCGTCCTTGCGGACCTGGGAGGGCGTGTCGGTACGGACCTTGGAGGTGCCGGCCACCGCGCGCTGCTTGTACTTCCAGTGCGCGGCGATGCCGTACTCCGCGCGGCGGTGCATGTCGAAGGTGCGGATCTGGAGCTCGACCGGCTTGCCGCCGGGGCCGATCACCGTGGTGTGCAGCGACTGGTACATGTTGAACTTGGGCATCGCGATGTAGTCCTTGAACCGGCCGGGGACCGGGTTCCATCGCGCGTGGATGGTGCCGAGCGCCGCGTAGCAGTCGCGGACGGTGTCGACCAGGACCCGGATGCCCACCAGGTCGTAGATCTCCGCGAAGTCGCGGCCTCGGACGATCATCTTCTGGTAGACCGAGTAGTAGTGCTTGGGTCGGCCGGTCACCGAGGCCGAGATCCGGGCACCGCGCAGGTCGCCCTGGACCTGGTCGATCACGGTCGCCAGGTACTCGTCCCGCTTGGGCGCGCGCTCGGCGACCAGGCGGACGATCTCGTCGTACATCTTGGGGTAGAGGATGGCGAAGGCCAGGTCCTCCAGCTCCCACTTGATGGTGTTCATGCCCAGCCGGTGCGCCAGCGGGGCGTAGATCTCCAGCGTCTCGCGGGCCTTCTTCTCCTGCTTCTCCCGCTTGAGATAGCGCATGGTGCGCATGTTGTGCAGGCGGTCGGCGAGCTTGATCACCAGGACCCGCGGGTCCTTGGCCATCGCGACGACCATCTTGCGCACGGTCTCGGCCTGCGCGGCCTCGCCGAACTTGACCTTGTCCAGCTTGGTGACACCGTCCACCAGCAGGGCGACCGAGTCGCCGAAGTCCTGGCGCAGCGTCTCCAGGCCGTAGTCGGTGTCCTCGACGGTGTCGTGTAGCAGGCCGGCCATCAGGGTCGCCGCGTCCATGCCGAGTTCGGCGAGGATGGTCGCCACCGCCAGCGGGTGGGTGATGTAGGGGTCGCCGCTCTTGCGCTTCTGGCCGCGGTGCCACTTCTCGGCGACGGCGTAGGCGCGCTCGATGTCGCGCAGCAGGGCCGGGTCGGCCTTGGGGTCGCCGGCCCGGATGGTCCGGAAGAGCGGTTCGAGCACCGGGTTGAGCAGGGTGCTGCGCTGACCGCCGAAGCGGGCGAGGCGGGCCCGCATGCCGCCTCCGCCGGAGGAGGTGATCGACCGGACGGCGGGCGCGGCCGTCCGGGAGGCGCCGGACGGGACAACGGCCGGGACCGCTGCCGGGCGCGCCGGGGCGGCCCCCGAGGGCTTGGGCTGGTTGCTGGGGGCGCCGGACTCGGCCGTGGGCACTACCTCGTCGGGCAAGGACACTCCTCGGAACGCACCGGATGAACCTTCATCGTACCGAGCGTGAAGCGTCGGCGTTTCGCCGCCCGGTGGCTGACATGCCGAGAGCGGTGACCGCAGATGCGATCACCGCTCTCGTTTCAGATCGGCGCTCTTGTTGCCGAGCACCGCTCTTGTTCCAGAGCACCGCTCTTGTTCCAGAGCACCGCTCTCGTTTGAGATCAGCCGTCAGACCGTGATGAGGGTCTCCAGCGGAGCCGAGCCCAGGTGGGCGGCGAGCCGCTCGCGGCCGTCCAGGAAGCCGAGCTCCATCAGGACGACCACCCCGACCAGCTCCGCACCGGTGCGCTGGACCAGGTCCAGCGAGGCGGCGATGGTGCCGCCGGTGGCCAGCACGTCGTCGACCACCAGCACCCGCTCACCCGGCGCGAAGGCGTCGCACTGCACCTCCAGCGTCGCCGACCCGTACTCCAGGTCGTAGGACTGCGCGAACACCTCGCCGGGCAGCTTTCCCTTCTTGCGGATCGGCACGAAGCCGAGCCCGGCCGCGAAGGCCGCCGGAGCCGCCAGCACGAAGCCGCGCGCCTCCAGGCCCACCACCTTGGTCGCTCCCAGCGCCTTGGCCCGGTCCGCCAGCGCCTGGGTGAGAGCCGCGAAGGCCTCGGCGTCGGCGAGCAGCGGCGCGATGTCCTTGAACAGCACGCCCGGCTTCGGGTAGTCGGGGACGTCCCGGATCCTGCTGCTCAGCAGGGCGGCCAGGGCGGTGTCAGGGGTGTTCACGAACGTCCTTCTGCTGAAGCCGGAGGTGGGTCAGTGCTTGCCGGAGGGGCGGCCCTTGCCGCGGGCGCGGCTGACCGGCTGGTTGCGCTGGCCGACCATGCCGGCCGCCAGAGCGTCGTCCTCGCCGTCCTCGCCGTCCTCGACACCGGCGTCCTTGGGCGCCTCGGCCGCGGCCTTGGCGTCCGCGGCACGCCGCAGCGCGACCCGCTTGGCGAGCGCCTTCATCTCCGGCTGCTGCTCCTTGAGCTGCGCGAGCAGCGGGGTGGCGACGCAGATGGAGGAGTAGGCACCGGCGGAGAGGCCGATGAAGAGGGCGAGCGAGATGTCGTTCAGCGTGCCGGCACCGAGCAGCCCGCCACCGATGAAGAGCAGTGCGGCCACCGGCAGCAGGGCGACCACGGTGGTGTTCACGGAACGCACCAGGGTCTGGTTGAGGCCCGCGTTGGCGGCCTCGCTGTACGTGAGCTTGTTCTGCTTCTCCAGGTTCTTGGTGTTCTCCTTCACGGTGTCGAAGACGACGACCGTGTCGTAGAGCGAGTACCCGAGGATGGTGAGGAAGCCGATCACCGTACCGGGGCTGACCTCGAAGCCCACCAGGGCGTAGACGCCGATGGTGATCAGGAGGTCGTGGATGAGGGCGACCAGGGCGGCCACCGCCATCCGCCACTCGAAGGCGATCGCCAGGTAGATGGTCACCAGGACCATGAAGATCACCAGGCCCAGCAGGGCCTTCTGGGAGATCTCGTGGCCCCAGCTCGGGCCGACCACCTGGGTGTTGACGCTCGACACCGGGACGTCCAGGTCGCTGGAGAGCTTGTTGACGAAGGTCGAGGAGTCGACCTTCTCGGTCGAGCTGACCTGGATCCGGATCTGGCCCTGGCCGGTGGCCTGGACGAGCGCGGTGTTGTCACCGGTGATCTTGTTGGAGACGTCCTGCGCCTGGGCGACCGAGAGCCCGGGCTTGGAGACGGTGTAGACCGCGCCGCCCTTGAACTCGATGCTCAGGTGCAGTCCGATCACGGTCAGACCGATCAGCGCCACACCCGCGATGACCGCGGAGATGCTGTACCAGAGCTTGCGCCGACCGACGAAGTCGAAGCTGATCTCGCCCTGGTAGAGGCGGTGGCCGAGGTTGCCGAAGCGTGACATGGCGTCAGGCCTCCTTCACGGCAGACGTGGTGGCGGGCCGGCGGCGAGTGCTGCGGACCGGCGGGCGGGCGCCCAGGCGCTTCGGGTCCAGACCGGACCACGGGTGACCGTTGGAGAAGAACTTCTTGCGGGCCAGCAGGGTGATCAGCGGCTTGGTGAAGAGGAAGATCACCACGACGTCGAGCAGCGTGGTCAGGCCGAGGGTGAAGGCGAAGCCCTGCACCTTGCCGACCGAGACCACGTAGAGCACGCCGGCACAGAGGAAGGAGACGAAGTCGGACACCAGGATGGTGCGCCGGGCGCGCGGCCAGGCACGCTGGACGGCCGGGCGCAGCGGGGCGCCCTCGCGGACCTCGTCGCGGATGCGCTCGAAGTACACGATGAACGAGTCCGCCGTGATACCGATCGCCACGATCGCGCCGCAGACCGCTGGGAGGTTCAGCGCGAAGCCGATCCCCGCACCGAGCAGGCACATGATCGAGTAGGTCAGGATCGCCGAGACCACCAGGCCCGCGATCGAGACCAGGCCGAGGCCGCGGTAGTAGATCAGCGAGTAGAGCACCACGAGCAGCAGGCCGATGGCGCCGGCGATCAGGCCGGCGTGCAGCTGGTCGCCACCGAGCTGCGGGGTGACCGTGGTGACGTCGCTCTGCACGAAGCTGAGCGGCAGGGCGCCGAAGCTGAGCACGTTGGCCAGGCCGGTGGCCTCGTCCTGGGTGAAGCTGCCGGAGATCACGGCGTTGCCGCCGACGATCGACTGGCTGACGTACGGGTGCGAGATGACCTGGCCGTCCAGCACGATGGCGAACTGGTTCGCCGGCGACTGCTGGGTGGCGAGCTGGCCGGTGGTGGCGGCGAAGGCCTTGGTGCCGGCGCCGTTGAAGCCCAGCTGGACCTCCCAGCCGGCGCCGTTCTGGGTGTCGAAGCCGGCCTGCGCCTTGGAGACGTCCTTGCCGTTGATCGCCACCGGGCCCAGCGCGAGCTTGGTCCAGGCGCCCTGCTCCTTGTCGCGGGTGCAGGCGACGGAGTCCTTGGTCGGGTCGGTCTGGTAGTCCTTCGACCGCTGCTTGATGTCCGAGCAGTCCAGCGCGGTGAACTGCTGCTGGACGTCGGCCGGGACGGTGCCCTGGGTGAGCGCGGCCGAGATCTCGGCGGGGCTCGTCGGCTGCGGGGCGGCGGGCGCGCTGGGCATGCCGCTGGGGGCGGCGGCAGCACCGGTGGCCGGGGCGGACGGCGCCGTCGCGCCCGGGGTCCCGCTCGGGTCGGCGGCCTTCAGGCCGTCGGAGAGCGCGCGGCCCGCGGTGGAGGCGCCGGCGCTCGGGGTGCCGGCCGCACCGGCGCTGGTCGACGGCTGGGCCGAGGCTCCGGCACCGGCACTCGCGCTCGCGCCGGCGCTCGGCTTGGCGCTGCCGCTGGCCGCGGCGCTGGGGCTGCTGGTCGCGGGAGGAACGGTCACACCGGTGGGCGCGGTCGCCAGCACCGGGCGGAAGTACAGCTGGGCAGTCGTACCGACCTGCTTGGCCTCGTCCTGCGAGGCGCCGTTCTTCGGGATGTTGACGATGATGTTGTTGCTGCCCTGGGTCTGCACCTCCGCCTCGGAGACGCCGTACCCGTTGACTCGCTGCTGGATGATCCCGACCGCGGTGTTCATATTGGCCTGGTTGATCGCGGCCTTGTCCTTGGAGTCGGCCGTCAGCGTGATGCTGGTGCCGCCTGCAAGGTCGATCCCGAGGCGAGGCGTCGTGTGGCCCGTCCCGAACATGAGGGCGACCAGACCGACGGTGACCACCAGGATGAGGGCCAGCGCCCGTCCCGGGTAACCGTCGCGCGGACGCGACTTGGGTGCTGCCACCTTGCTCGTTTCTCCCTGTCCCATGCCGCCAGCTGCGCGCCGCCCGGCCCGGTAGGGCAGGCGGCAGCGCTAACCGCGGACAACCGTGAGGTGCTGCAGACCGTCCGTACTACTTCGCGGCGGGCGTGTCGCCACTGCCCTTGTCGAGACTGACCGGCTCCTCCGCCGTCGTCGTCTCGTCCTCCAGGACCTCGTCATCGAGATCGACCGACTCGTCCTCTTCGGGACGGCCGTTGATGATCTCGTCGTATTCCTGCTCGTCGATCACCGCGGCGATGGCGCTCTTGGCGTAGTGCGCGACCACGCCGGGCGCGATCTCCAGCTCCACAGTGGAGTCGTTGACCGACTTGACCAGCGCGTACATCCCACCGATGGTGCGCACCGCCGAGCCGGTCTCCATCGCCGACTGCATGGACGACGCCTGCTGCTGCCGCTTCTTCTGCGACCGGAACATCAGGAAGATCGCGGCGACGGGGAGGAGAAGAATGATGAGATTCACAGCAGACAGCGTCCTTTGGAAGCCACCCGGCGGATGGCCAGTGGAGATGGTCGCCCGTCAGGTGAGACGGGACGGTCCGGCGAAGTCTAGGAGACCTGCTCTGATCGGACAACGCCAAGCATCGCATCATGCGGCCGAAGGTGGCGAGTCCCTGGCATGGTCACTCTCAACCCGTGCCCGGGAAGGCGTTCCACGAGGTCACTCGGCACCCGGCCGGGCGGCGGCGCCCTGACCGAACAGCTCCTGCTGGGCGGGCAGCGGTCCGCGGCCGGCGCCCGGCTGGATCGGCGGGGTGAGGCCCATGTGCTGCCAGGCGGCCGCGGTGGCGATCCGGCCGCGCGGCGTACGGGCCAGCAGGCCCTCGCGGACCAGGAACGGCTCGGCGACCTCCTCGACCGTCTCGGCCTCCTCCCCCACCGCGACGGCCAGCGTCGACAGGCCCACCGGGCCGCCGCCGAACAGCTTCAGCAGGGCGGTGAGCACCGCGCGGTCCAGCCGGTCGAGGCCGCGCTCGTCCACCTCGTAGACCCGCAGGGCCTGTGCGGCGATCTCCTTGGTGACCACGCCGTCGTGCCTGACCTGGGCGTAGTCGCGGACCCGGCGCAGCAGCCGGTTGGCGATCCGGGGCGTGCCGCGCGAGCGCCCGGCGATCTCGGCCGCGCCGATCGGGTCGATCTCCACGTCCAGCAGCGCGGCCGAGCGGTGCACCACCCGCTCCAACTCGGCCGGGGCGTAGAACTCCATGTGGCCGGTGAAGCCGAAGCGGTCGCGCAGCGGCGGCGGCAGCAGCCCGGCCCGGGTGGTGGCGCCGACCAGGGTGAAGGGCGGCAGCTCCAGCGGGATCGCGGTGGCGCCGGGGCCCTTGCCGACGATCACGTCGACCCGGAAGTCCTCCATCGCCATGTAGAGCATCTCCTCGGCGGGCCGCGACATCCGGTGGATCTCGTCGAGGAAGAGCACCTCACCCTCGGTCAGCGAGGAGAGGATCGCCGCGAGGTCGCCGGCGTGCTGGATGGCCGGCCCGGAGGTGATCCGGATCGGGGCGTTCAGCTCGGCCGCGATGATCATCGACAGGGTGGTCTTGCCGAGCCCGGGCGGGCCGCTGAGCAGCACGTGGTCCGGCGAGGCGCCGCGCTTGCGGGCCGCCTGAAGGACGAGCGAGAGCTGCTCGCGGACCCGCTCCTGGCCGATGAACTCCTCGAGCAGCTTGGGCCGCAGCGCCGCCTCGACCGCCTGGTCCTCGCCGTCGGCGGAAGACGTGACCAGCCTGTCGGCGGGGTCGGAGTCGTACGGGCTCATCAGGGCGGGCTCCAAGTCGACATGGTGATGAATCGTCAGCGTACGGGACGCCGAAAAGCGGTTCAGCGCTGGCGGTTGAGGCTGCGCAGCGCGGACTTGAGCAGCGCACCGACGTCGGTGACCGCCTGCGCGTCGGCCTCGGGGGCGACGGCCGCGACGGCGTCGTCCGCCTCGCGCGGAGCGTACCCGAGGCCGACCAGCGCCGAGTGCAGCTGCTCGCTCCACGGCGCCGGGCCCGCCGCCAGCGGCTTCTGTGCGGGGACGCTGCCGTGCGGGGCGCCGAGCTTGTCCTTGTACTCCAGGAGCAGCTTGGCCGCCTTGGCCTTGCCGATCCCGGGCACCTGGATCAGCGCCCGCTCGTCGCCGCCGGCGATCGCCAGGCGCAGCGCGTCCGGGCTGTGCACGCCGAGCATGGCCTGGGCCAGGCGCGGTCCGACGCCGGGCGCCGCCTGGAGGATCTCGAAGGTGGCCCGCTCGTCGTCGTCGGCGAAGCCGAAGAGGGTGAGCGAGTCCTCGCGGACCACCAGCGAGGTGGCCAGCCGGGCGGGCTCGCCCAGGCGCAGCGCGGCCAGCGTGCTCGGGGTGCACTGCAATGCCAGGCCGACGCCGCCAACCTCGACGACCGCACTGGCGTGGCCGATGGCCGCCACCGGGCCCTGAACGAACGCGATCACGGGAGGTACTCCTTGCGGGGGGCGAGCCGGGGGGCGACGGTACGGGAGACGGCGGCGGAGGTGCGGGTGCGGGCCAGTGCGGCGGCGATCCGGTCGGTGGCCGCCCCGCGCCAGATGTGGCAGATGGCCAGCGCCAGCGCGTCGGCGGCGTCGGCCGGCTTGGGCGGTGCGTCCAGCCGCAGCAGCCTGGTCACCATGGCGGTGACCTGCGCCTTGTCGGCCCGGCCGGAGCCGGAGACGGCCGCCTTGACCTCGCTGGGGGTGTGCAGGAAGACCGGGATACCGCGCCGCGCCGCGCAGAGCATCGCGACGGCGCTGGCCTGCGCGGTGCCCATCACGGTACGGACGTTGTGCTGGGCGAAGACGCGCTCGATGGCGACGACCTCGGGACGGTGGGTGTCGATCCACTCCTCCAGGCCCGCCTCGATCGCCAGCAGCCGCAGCGGCACGTCCTCCTCGGCGGGCGTACGCACCACGCCGACGGCGACCATCGTCAGCGGGCGCCCGGGCGCGCCGTCCACCACACCGACGCCGCACCTGGTCAAACCCGGGTCCACGCCCAGTACCCGCACGTCACAAGCCCTTCGTCGGTGATGCCGACTCGCAGGGTATCGGCAGGGTCTGACAACTCCGCCGACGACACCGGCCCGGTGGTCCGCAGGGGACCACCGGGCCGGTGTCGGAACAGCAGATCGGATGCCTACTCGGCGTCGAGCTGCGCGCCGACCTCGTCGGAGATGTCGAAGTTGGCGAAGACGTTCTGCACGTCGTCGCTGTCCTCCAGCGCGTCGATCAGCTTGAAGATCTTGCGGGCGCCCTCGACGTCCAGCTCGACCTGGAGGTTCGGCACGAAGTTGGCGTCGGCGGAGTCGTAGTCGATCCCGGCGTCCACCAGCGCGGTGCGCACCGCGACCATGTCGGTCGGCGCGGAGATCACCTCGAAGCTGTCACCGAGGTCGTTGACCTCCTCGGCGCCGGCCTCCAGGACGACGTCGAGCACCTTCTCCTCGTCGATCCCGTCCGCCTTGGCGACGACGACGACGCCCTTGCGGTTGAACATGTACGACACCGAGCCCGGGTCGGCCATGTTGCCGCCGTTGCGGGTCATCGCCACGCGCACGTCCGAGGCGGCGCGGTTGCGGTTGTCGGTGAGGCACTCGATGAGCACCGCGACACCGTTGGGGCCGTAGCCCTCGTACATGATCGTCGAGTAGTCGGCCCCGCCGGCCTCGGCACCCGAACCGCGCTTGACGGCACGGTTGATGTTGTCGATCGGGACCGAGCTCTTCTTGGCCTTCTGGATGGCGTCGTAGAGCGTCGGGTTGCCGGCCGGGTCGCCGCCACCGGTGCGTGCCGCCACCTCGATGTTCTTGATCATCTTGGCGAAGAGCTTGCCGCGCTTGGCGTCGATCACGGCTTTCTTGTGCTTGGTGGTAGCCCACTTAGAGTGGCCGGACATCACCAGCTCCTTTACGTCGCCAAAGGGAAATGAACAGGAGAGATCTTACCGGTGTCGCCCGAGGCGGCGGGAACCGGATCAGCGCGCGGCGGCCGCGACGAGCTGCACGAAGTAGGCGTGCACCCGGTGGTCGCCGGTCAGCTCGGGGTGGAACGAGGTGGCCAGCAGGTTTCCCTGACGGACCGCCACGATCCGGCTCTCCGCGCCGTCCGCCGCCGGCAGCTCGGCCAGCACCTCGACGCCGGCGCCGACCGACTCCACCCAGGGGGCGCGGATGAAGACGCCGTGCACCGGGTCGCCCTGGAGGCCCTTGAACTCGATCGCCGACTCGAAGGACTCGTTCTGGCGGCCGAAGGCGTTGCGGCGCACGGTCATGTCGATGCCACCGACGGTCTGCTGGTCCTCGCGGCCGTCCAGGATCTTCTCCGCCAGCATGATCATGCCCGCGCAGGAGCCGTAGACCGGCATCCCGGCGGCGACCCGCTCGCGCAGCGGCGTCATCATGCCGAAGGCCAGCGCGAGGTTGGACATGGTGGTCGACTCGCCCCCGGGTATCACCAGGGCGTCGACCTCCGCCAGCTCCTCGGGACGGCGCACCGGGCGGGCGAGGGCGTCCGCCTCGGCGAGCGCGACCAGGTGCTCGCGGACGTCGCCCTGCAGGGCCAGGACGCCGATGACGGGGGTGCTGCTGGACACGGTGGGCTACCTTCTTCGCAGGATCTGATCCAGGGGGACACACAACGGTCCGCCGCGCCGAACTGCCGCGCGGCGGACCGAAGTTACGTTGTTACCAACCGCGGTTGGCGTACCGCTCGGACTCGGGCAGGGTGTCGCAGTTGATGCCGACCATGGCCTCGCCCAGGCCGCGCGAGACGTCCGCGATGACCTTCGGGTCGTCGAAGAAGGTGGTGGCCTTCACGACGGCGGCGGCACGCTTGGCCGGGTCGCCGGACTTGAAGATGCCGGAGCCCACGAAGACGCCCTCGGCACCCAGCTGCATCATCAGCGCGGCGTCGGCCGGGGTGGCCACACCACCGGCGGAGAACAGCACGACCGGGAGCTTGCCCAGCTGCGCGACCTCCTTGACCAGCTCGTAGGGGGCCTGCAGGTTCTTCGCCGCGACGTAGAGCTCGTTCTCGTCGAGGGTGGCCAGGCGGCGGATGTCGCCGTTGATCTGGCGCATGTGGCGGACGGCCTCGACCACGTTGCCGGTGCCGGCCTCGCCCTTGGAGCGGATCATGGCCGCGCCCTCGGCGATCCGGCGCAGGGCCTCGCCCAGGTTGGTGGCGCCGCAGACGAAGGGGGTCGTGAAGGCCCACTTGTCGGAGTGGTTGACCTCGTCGGCCGGGGTCAGCACCTCGGACTCGTCGATGTAGTCGACGCCGAGCGCCTGGAGGACCTGGGCCTCGACGAAGTGGCCGATGCGGGACTTGGCCATCACGGGGATGGAGACGGCGCTGATGATGCCGTCGATCATGTCGGGGTCGGACATCCGAGCCACGCCGCCGTCCTTGCGGATGTCGGCGGGGACGCGCTCCAGCGCCATGACGGCGACCGCACCGGCATCCTCGGCGATCTTGGCCTGCTCGGCGTTGACCACGTCCATGATCACACCGCCCTTGAGCTGCTCGGCCATGCCGCGCTTGACCCGGGCGGTACCGATCTGCGGCTGGTCAGCGGTGTTGACAGGGGTGGTGGACACGTAGGACCTCACTCGAAGACGTACCAGTGCTATCGCCCTATGGTAGGCCGTTCGAGCCGGTTTTTGGTGCGCCTCCAAGTCCACCCCGGCCGACCGGATACGACAAAGCGGCTGGAACTACACGGGCGAACCCTGCGGATTCAGTGCGGCGGGCGGCTCGTCGTCCATCTCGAAAGCCAGCGGAAACGGCGCCTTTCCGGCCAGCCGGAAGTACCTGACCAGCCGGTGCAGCCGCACCGCGCGGGCCGCCCGGACGGCGTCGTTGTGGAACCGCCGGGCCATCGGGACGCGGCGCACCGCCGAGGTCAGATCGCTCAGCGCCTCCTCGCCACCGGGCGCCGCTCGCAACTCCTCGACCTGCTCGGGCGCGGCGAACACCGCCCGCAGCGCCTGGCTCAACTCGCTCTCGGCCACCTCGCGCTGCTCCTCGTCGGCCTGCCGGGCCGCGTGCGAGGCCTGGTAGAGCAGGATCGAGGCGGCCGGGTCGAGCAGCGTGGAGGTCGCCAACTCCTGGGCCACCGAGGCCCGGCGCAGCAGCTGGGCGTCGAGCCCGGCCCGCGCGGCGTCGATCCGGGCGTGCAGCCGGTCGAGCCGGCCGGCCGTCCAACTGAGGTAGACGGCGAAGAGCACCACGGCAACGGCGGCCCAGATCCAGGTAGTCACGGGGGGCAACGCTACCGTCCCGGACCGTCGTGACCAGGCTCACACCGATTCGTCAAGGGCGCGGCAGGCCCAGCCGTTCGCGCCAGCTGATCCGCTGCTCGTCCTCGCGCACGCCGGCCGCGCCGTCGGCCACCGTCTCGTAGACCGCCAGGATGTCGGCGCCCACGGTCTTCCAGTCGAAGCGCTGGACGTGCCGCGAGGCCGCAACGCGCAGCTCGGCCAGCCGCTGCGGGTCGCCGAGCAGGCGGATCGCCGCCTCGGCCAGCGCGTCGGCGTCCTCCACCGGGAAGAGCTCGCCGGCCCGCCCGCCGTCCAGCACCTGCGCGAACGCGTCCAGGTCGCTGGCGAGCACCGGCGCCGCCGCCGACATCGCCTCCACCAGGATGATCCCGAAGCTCTCGCCGCCGGTGTTGGGCGCCACATAGAGGTCGACGCTGCGCAGCAGTCGGGCCTTCTCCTCGTCGGTGACCATGCCGAGGAACTCGATCCTGGCCCGCACCTCCGGCGCCAGGCCCGCCACCGCCTCCTCCTGGTCGCCCTTGCCCGCCACCAGCAGCCGGACGTCAGGACGGGCGGCCAGGATCGCCGGGAGCGCGGCCAGCAGCGTGGGCAGGCCCTTGCGCGGCTCGTTGATCCGGCCGATGAAGCCGATCGTGCCGCCGCTCCAGCGCGGGTCGGGCGCGGCGTCGGCGAAGAACGAGACGTCCACGCCGTTGGGGATCACCACCGCGTCGCCGCCCAGGTGCTCGACCAGGGTGCGCCGGGCGTACTCGCTGACCGCGATCCGGGCGCGGATCTTCTCCAGGCCCGGCTGCAGGATCGGCGAGGCCGCGATCATCGCCCGCGAGCGCGGGTTGGAGGTGTGGAAGGTCGCCACCATCGGCCCGGTCGCCGACCATGCGGCCAGTATCGACAGGCTCGGCGAGGTCGGCTCGTGGACGTGCAGGATGTCGAAGTCGCCGTCGTGCAGCCAGCGCCGCACCCGGGCCGCGGAGAGGATGCCGAAGCTCAGCCGCGCCACCGAGCCGTTGTACGGGACGGCCACCGCGCGGCCGGCCGAGACCACGTAGGGCGGCAGGCCCGACTCGTCGTCGGCCGGTGCGAGCACCGAGACCTCGTGCCCCAGCTCGATCAGGTGCTCGGCGAGGTCGCGGATGTGGAACTGCACCCCGCCGGGGACGTCCCAGTCGTACGGGCAGACGATACCGATCTTCACGTGGTTCCCCTCCGGGTCGTCGGACCGCGCTCAGGCACGAGGAGTCGGCTCGGCCGACTTTTCGTTCTCTTCGTGCTCCGGGCGCGCCGACTTGGCCGACGGAAGGTCCGCGAGCCAGTAGCGCTGCAGCATGTGCCAGTCCTGCGGGTGCTGCCGGATCCCCTCGGCCCAGATGTCCGCCAGGGTCTGCGTCATCGCGTGCGTGACAGCGTGCCGGTCCTCCCCCTCCGGGGGCTCCACCGGCGGGTGGATGGTCCCGCGCATCAGCGCACCGTCGTACCAGAGGGTGACCGGCAGCAGCGCCGCGCCGGTGCGCTGCGTCAGCGCGGCGGGACCGGCCGGCATCTTGGTGGTCTCGCCGAAGAAGGTCACCGGAACGCCGGCGTCCGACAGGTCGCGGTCGCCGACCAGGCAGACCAGCTGCCCGGCCCGCAGCCGGCGGGCGAGCGTGCCGGTCACCGAGACGCCGCCGCCGGTCAGCGCCAGCACCTCCATGCCCAGGCCCTCGCGGTAGGCCACGAAGCGGTCGAAGAGCGACTCGGGCTTGAGCCGCTCGGCGACGGTGGTGAAGGTGAACCCGAGGTGGCGCACCACCCAGGCCCCGGCCAGGTCCCAGTTGCCCATGTGCGGCAGCGCCACCAGCGCGCCGCGCCCGGACTCCATCGCCGCCACCAGGTGCTCGATGCCGTCCACCTGGACCCGGTCGGCGATCGTGCGGTCGTTCCAGGTCGGCAGCCGGAAGGACTCCATCCAGTACCGCAGGTAGGAGCGCATCCCGGCCCGCGAGAGTTCGCGCAGCTCGGCCGCCGCGGCCTCGGGCCGGACCCGGGCCAGGTTCGCCTGGAGCTGGCGCACCCCCTTGCCCTCCTTGCGCCAGACCGCGTCCGCGATCCGGTTGCCGAGACCGCGCGCCATCGGCTCCGGCAGCAGTTTCACGGTGGCCCACCCCGCCGCGTACCCGCCGTCGACCAGCTTCTCCCTCATCCGCTTCCCCGCCCTCTAGCTCTCGGTCGCCATGGCTGCTGCCTCGAAGGCCTCTCGGCGCACCGTCAGCATCCGCTGGAGCACCGTGATGACACTGCCCACCGCCACCAGCCACAGGGCCACCGGCAGCAGCCACTCGACGTACGGCACCCCGAAGGTGCTCAGCCCCGCCAGACCGGCCGCCACCAGGCTGATCACCAGCCGCTCGGCCCGCTCGACCAGCCCCGAGACGTTGCACGGCAGACCCAGGCTCTCCGCCCGCGCCTTGGTGTACGAGACCACCTGGCCGCTCGCCAGGCAGACCACCGCCATCGCGCAGAGCAGGTCGTTGTTCCCGTGCCCCGCGTACCAGAGCGCGATGCCGCCGAAGACCGCCGAGTCGGCGACCCGGTCCAGCGTGGAGTCCAGGAAGGCCCCCCACTTGCTGGACCGCCCGGACTGGCGCGCCATGTTGCCGTCGACCAGGTCCGAGAAGATGAACAGGGTGATCGTGATGGTGCCCCAGAAGAACTCGCCCCGCGGGAAGAACACCAGGGCGCCGGCCACCGAGCCGGCCGTCCCGACCAGGGTCACCGCGTCCGGGCTGACGCCCCAGCGCAGCAGCAGGGCGGCGAACGGCGTCAGGACACGTGTGAAGAAGGCACGCGCGTATTTGTTGAGCATGGCCTTCCGGACCGCTCCGATCTCACCTGGTGTTCACCGGCGGCCGAGAGCGGCGCCGGGCGGCCGAGCGGATCAGCCCACCCGGCTCACCCATGGTATCGAGCCGATACACCTGCCTTCGCCCGCCCACGCCCGTCCCGGCCCCGACGGGCTACTGCCGGGGCGGCAGCGCGCAGGCCGGGGTGCCACCGGGCATCCGGTGGCGGTTCGCCGCGATCAGCCGGTAGAACGCGGCGGCCACCGGGCGCACCGGGCCCAGCGCCAGCAGCCCGCCCAGGTACGCGGACACCCCACCGGTACGCATCAGCAGCCGGGCCACCGCCGGCGCACCGCCGTACACCGCGCCGGTCGGGGTGACCCAGAGCACCTCCTGCTCGGCCCGCTCCCGGGTTACGCCGAACTCGTTCAGGTCGGTGAACTGGAACGGCTGCGCGGTCCAGCCGCCGGAGGCCAGCGTCTGCCGCAGGTACTTCTCGGCCCACCGGACGCAGGAGGTGCAGAAGGCACAGTCCCCGTCATAGATCAGGACAGGATCGTTGGCACTCATACACCGATCCTGCCGCATCGGGATCGAACCGCCCACATCCGGGGAAGCATGTCGGCAGCGACCGGCCCGGTCCTGCCCGGTGACGGCACTTCAGACGATCATCGGCGGGACGGCACCGCGGCGCGATAGCCTGCCGCTGAAGAAAAAGGGGAGGAGGGGAGGCCGCATGAACAAGCTGGACATGACCCCGGGTGCGCAGATACCCCGTACGGACGCCGGCCCACAGACGGCGGTCACCCAGGCTCTCTCGTCGGTCGCCTACCGCGACGGTGACCCGAACGACTTCGCCAAAGCCGCCCAACCCGAACTCACCCTGAAGAACGGGCGGTTCAACCTCTTCCGACCCAACATCGGCGAGGCCTTCAGCAAGGCCGTGATCGCCCGCACGCTCGGCGCCGCGCGCAAGCCGCTGGTGCCGTCCTTCGGCACCGACCCCCGGATGGTGGTCGAACACTGCCTGGCCGCCGAGGAGGTGCGGGCCGCCCGCGACCGCAGGCTCACCCTGGTGACGCTGGTCAGCGGGCTGCTCTTCCTGCCCGGCACACTGGTCTGGCTCGCCGCCTTCCA
Organism: Kitasatospora sp. MAA4; assembly: GCF_029893355.1. Lineage (GTDB taxonomy): Bacteria > Actinomycetota > Actinomycetes > Streptomycetales > Streptomycetaceae > Kitasatospora. Next base: position 10,909 of record NZ_JARZAI010000002.1, on the reverse strand, counting down.
GGTGCGGGTCATGCTGGGCAAGAACAACCCGGCCCGGGAGCGCACCTACGGCGCCGCGATCCTGGTCCTGCCGATGGCGCTGGCCCTGTTGTTCGTGCTGCGCCCGCCGTTCACCGGACTGCTCTCCCTCTACGCCCGCGTCGCGCTGCTGGTCCCGGTGGCCGGCTGGTACTGGGCGCGGCAGATCTGCCTGGCCACCACCAAGGACCTGCGGGCCCGCTGGGCCGGGCTGATCGACGGCAACGTGCTGGCCGCCGTGCTGCCCACCGCCGTTCCGCGGGACGAGAAGGACGCCAAGGCGGAGCTGCTGAAGAAGCAGCTGACCCGGCTCTCGATGGAGCAGGACACCAACGTCCTGCACTACGCGGGCGTCAACGGCATACTCGGCCTCGGCAAGCACTGGGGCTCCTGGGACGTCGCCGGGGACCTCCACCCCGCCGAGGGCCACCAGGACTTCCGTACCTTCCACGCCTGGGACCTGATCAAGAAGATCACCGACCGGTTGAACGGCCTGGGCCGAAGCGACGTGGGCAACGGCGGCATCCCGCACTCCTCCGTCCAGCAGTGGGTGATCCAGGAGGTCGGCGCGGGCGCCGCCGAGATCGCCCGCCCGGAGGGCCCGGAGATGGACGGCCCGCGGATGCGCGACCACGCGGTGGCCGACATCGCCAACCGGCAGACCTTCGGCGCGGCCGGCCTGCGGCACTACCTGGGCACCCAGTTCGTGCTGAACAACGGCCGGTTGATCGTCAGCCTGATGGTCACCGTGACGATCCTGGGCAACACCCTGCGGATCTCGGTGACCGGCTACACGCTGGGCCCGGTGCAGGGCACCTTCCACGACAAGCCCAAGCCCAAGGAGATCACCCGGCCCAAGTCGGGCAAGTTCTGGGTGGAGGAGACCGTCCAACTCCCGCTGATCGACAACGACGAGGTGGTGCGCCAGGCGGTCCGCGCGCCGTTCATGAAGGCGCCCGCGCTGCTCAACTGGCTCGGCGGCACGCTGCCCCTGCCGGAGCCGTTCGGTCTGCGCACCGCGTGGGCGACGGCGCCGTGGAACAGCCGGTTCATGACGGACGACTCGACCCGGATCGCCACCCCGGTGATGAGCGCGGTGCTCGCGGCCACCATCGAGTTCCTGCACGACCACGACATCGACACCGACCGGTTCAGCAACCGCTCGATGATCCTCAAGTCCGAGATGCAGACCGTCCGGCCGTTCAGGGCCGACGCCTACGACGCGGACTGACGGCCGGTAGACATGGAGAAGGGCCCCGCCGGAGTGTCCGGCAGGGCCCTTCGGTCATACCTGCGGCCAGGCGTCCGCGAGCATCTTGCGGGTGTCCGCGAGCAGCTGCGGCAGCACCTTGGTGTGGCCGACCACCGGCATGAAGTTGGTGTCGCCGCCCCAGCGCGGCACCACGTGCTGGTGCAGGTGCGCGGCGATGCCGGCGCCGGCCGCCTCGCCCTGGTTCATCCCGATGTTGAAGCCGTGCGCCCCGGAGGCCGCGCGCAGCGCCGTCATCGCCTGCTTGGTGAGGGTGGCGAGCTCGACCGTCTCGGGCTCGGTCAGCTCGGTGTAGTCGGCCACGTGCCGGTACGGGACCAGCATCAGGTGGCCGCCGTTGTAGGGGTACAGGTTGAGCACCGCGAACACGTGCTCCCCGCGCCGGACGACCAGCCCGTCCTCGTCGCTCAGCGACGGGATCGTGCAGAACGGACACCCGTCACCGGGGGCGGGCCCGGTGGGCTTGTTCTCGCCCTGGATGTAGGCCATCCGATGGGGCGTCCACAGGCGCCTGAAGCCGTCCGGCTCCCCCACGCCCTGCTGCAGTTCCGGCTCACTCGTCATGGTGATCAGCATATTCGGAGGATGCCCTGGGGAAACCAGCGCGGGGCAGACTCATCGAGCCTGCCCCGCGCCGATCATCCGGCTCAGACCTGGATCCGGCGCTCCACCGCGTCCACGATCTCGGCGATCGCCTCGTCGCGGGGGATGCCGTTCTTCTGCTCGCCGTTGCGGTAGCGGAACGACACCGCGCCCGCCTCGACGTCGTCGTTGCCCGCGATCAGCATGAACGGGGTCTTCGACTTCTGGGCGTTGCGAATTTTCTTCTGCATCCGCTCGTCCGAGGCGTCCACCTCGACCCGGATGCCGCGCTTCTTCAGCTCGGCCGCGACCTCCTGGAGGTACGGCACGTGCTCGTCGGTGATCGGGATACCGACGACGGTGACCGGCGCGAGCCACGGCGGCATGGCACCGGCGTAGTGCTCCAGGAGCACCGCGAAGAACCGCTCGATCGAGCCGAACAGCGCGCGGTGGATCATCACCGGGCGCTGCCGGTTGCCGTCCGCGCCCTGGAACTCCAGCTCGAAGCGCTGCGGCAGCTGGAAGTCGACCTGGATGGTCGACATCTGCCAGGTGCGCCCGATGGCGTCCCGCGCCTGCACGGAGATCTTCGGACCGTAGAAGGCGGCGCCCTCCGGGTCCATGGTGAGCTCCAGGCCCTGCTTCTCGGCCGCGTCGGCCAGCGCCTGGGTGGCCTCGGCCCAGTCCTCGTCCGAGCCGACCGACTTGTTCGGGTCCCGGGTGGAGAGCTCCAGGTAGAAGTCGTTCAGCCCGTAGTCGCGCAGCAGGTCCAGCACGAAGGTCAGCAGCGAGTCCAGCTCGCCGGCCATCTGGTCCTTGGTGCAGTAGATGTGCGCGTCGTCCTGGGTGAAGCCGCGGGCGCGGGTCAGGCCGTGCACCACGCCGGACTTCTCGTAGCGGTAGACCGTGCCGAACTCGAAGAGCCGCAGCGGGAGTTCGCGGTAGGAGCGACCCCGGGAGCGGAAGATCAGGTTGTGCATCGGGCAGTTCATCGGCTTGAGGTAGTAGTCGTTCTCGCCGTCGAGCTGCATGGGCGGGTACATCCCGTCGGCGTACCAGTCCAGGTGACCGGAGAGCTCGAACAGGGTGCCCTTGGTGGCGTGCGGGGTGTAGACGAACTCGTAGCCCGACTCCTCGTGCCGCTTGCGCGAGTAGTCCTCCATGGCCCGGCGCATCACGCCGCCCTTGGGGTGGAAGACCGCGAGGCCCGAGCCGATCTCCTCCGGGATGGAGAAGAGGTCCAGCTCGCTGCCGAGCTTGCGGTGGTCGCGCTTGGCCGCCTCGGTGAGGAAGTCCAGGTGCGCCTTGAGCTCGTCCTTGGTCGGCCAGGCGGTGCCGTAGAGGCGCTGCAGCTGCGGGTTCTTCTCGCTGCCGCGCCAGTAGGCGGCGGCCGAGCGCATGATCTTGAAGGCCGGGATCATCCGGGTGCTCGGCAGGTGCGGGCCGCGGCACAGGTCGCCCCAGCACAGCTCGCCGGTCTTCGGGTCCAGGTTGTCGTAGATGGTCAGCTCGGCGCCGCCCACCTCGACGTTGGCGCCGTCCTCCGAGGAGGCCGAGCCCTTGAGGCCGATCAGCTCCAGCTTGTACGGCTCGCCGGCCAGTTCGGTGCGGGCCGCCTCGTCGGTGACCACCCGGCGGGCGAACTTCTGCCCGCGCTTGATGATCTCCTGCATCTTCTTCTCGACGGCCTTGAGGTCGTCGGGGTGGAACGGCTTCTCGACGTCGAAGTCGTAGTAGAAGCCGTCCTTGATCGGCGGGCCGATGCCCAACTTGGCCTCGGGGAAGAGCTCCTGCACGGACTGCGCCATCACGTGCGCGGTGGAGTGCCGCAGGATGTTGAGGCCGTCCGGGCTGCCGAGCTCGACCGGCTCGACCTCGTCGCCCTCCTGCACCTGGTAGGCCAGGTCCTTGAGCACGCCGGCAACCCGGGCTGCGATGACGGAGCGGTCGTCCGCGAAGAGGTCGGCGGCCGTGGTGCCCGTAGTCACCACGCGCTCTTCCCGATCGGGTTCGCGGCTGATGGTTACCCGGACGTCGGTCACCGGTCTCTCCTGAATGTCTGGTGCACAGCACAGTGCTGTGACGAGACGATGGTACCGAGCCCACCGAGCCGACCGCGCACCCATATCCGCCGGTCGTCGCACCGGTCGCCCCGGCGGCGGGGTTGAAGGGGTACCTGCCCGGGGTATCACCTGCTCAGAACGGCGCCATGAGCCGGTGCACCGCCAGTCCTCGGCGGTGCACCAGGCGGGCCCGGGGGACCTGAGGGGTGGTCATGGAGCAACACCACTACTGGCACGAGGGCCCACTCGCCTCCTTCGACACCGAGACCACCGGCGTGGACGTGGAGAACGACCGGGTCGTCTCCGCCGCGCTGGTCGTCCAGACCGCGCCGGGCGGCGCCGCCGAGCGGCGGACCTGGCTGGCCGATCCGGGCATCGCCATCCCGGACGGCGCCCGCGCGGTGCACGGCATCACCGACGAACACGTCCGCGCCTTCGGCCGCCCGCCGCACACCGTGGTCGGCGAGATAGCCCGGGCGCTCGCCGAGCAGGCCCGGGCCGGGGTGCCGGTGGTGGTGATGAACGCCCCGTACGACCTGACCCTGCTGGACCGGGAGCTGCGCCGGCACCGGGAGAGCTCGCTGGAGGAGTTCCTGGACGGCGCCGCGCTGCTGGTGGTCGACCCGCGGGTGCTCGACAAGCACGTGGACCGCTACCGCCGGGGCCGGCGCACGCTGACCGACCTCTGCGCGCACTACGGAGTCGTCCTGGAGGGCGCGCACGACGCGGCGGCCGACGCCACGGCGTCCCTGGAGCTGGTCCGCGCGATCGGCGCCCGGCACCGGACGGCGCTGGGCGGCTTCTCTGCTGCCGAGCTGCACCTGCGGCAGGGCGTCTGGCACGCCGCACAGGCCCGCGGACTGCAGGACTGGTTCGACCGCGCCGGCACCCCGGAGCGGGTGGACCGCTCCTGGCCGCTGCGTCCCGCGGCAGCCTGACAATGCATCAGGGCCGCTGATCGGATATCCGATCAGCGGCCCTGATGTTGTCCGGTGGGCGATACTGGGATCGAACCAGTGACCCCTTCGGTGTGAACGAAGTGCTCTCCCGCTGAGCTAATCGCCCGGGCAACGAGATGAACAGTAGCACCGTGGGAGCGGTACCTCCAACGTGGTTGGCCGGCGGCCGCCCGACGGCCCGCCAGCGGGGTTCCGACAAAGGGACCATGACGTCGCCTCAGTTCCCCGAAGTGCCCCGAAGAGTTCCGGAACACCGAAAAGGCGTAGGACCCCGGTCAATTACTGACCGGGGTCCTACGCCTTACTCTGCAATCCGGTGGGCGATACTGGGATCGAACCAGTGACCCCTTCGGTGTGAACGAAGTGCTCTCCCGCTGAGCTAATCGCCCGGGTGCAGGGAAAACATTACCGCATCCCGAGGGGTGCTCCGCGCACCCCTGGGCCCAACGCCCCCAAGCCCGTCCCCACCAGCCCGGCAGCCACCAATCGTCACTTTCGGTAACCACTCCGGACGCCGTCAGGGCCGTCCCGTCCGACGCCCGGATAAGGCGTTCCAGGCCCCTTCCGACCCTTTGTGCAATGCGCCGGAAGAGTTACCGCCAGGCCCCGAATCGGGACAGAGGGGTTTACATCGGCGCCAGCGGTGGGATGGTCCGTTCGCCGACGTGCGATTCCCCGAGCGCACACTGAGCGAAAGGCCATGGCGCTTATGAACACCACGGTCAGCTGCGAGCTGCACCTGCGCCTCATCGTGTCCAGCGAGTCGTCACTGCCCGTCCCCGCGGGCCTGCGCTACGACACTGCGGACCCCTATGCCGTGCATGCCACGTTCCACACCGGTGCCGACGAGACCGTGGAGTGGGTGTTCGCCCGCGACCTCCTCGCGGAGGGGCTGCATCGACCCACCGGTACCGGCGACGTCCGGGTCTGGCCGTCGCGTAGCCACGGACAGGGTGTCGTCTGCATCGCGCTGAGCTCTCCGGAAGGAGAAGCACTGCTGGAAGCCCCGGCCCGGGCGCTTGAGTCGTTCCTCAAGCGCACCGACGCCGCCGTGCCCCCCGGCACCGAACATCGTCACTTCGATCTGGACCGGGAGCTGTCGCACATCCTTGCCGAGAGCTGACGCCCCGGGGGTGCACCCCCGGTGGCCCGGTCGATATTCCTGGTGGCTGTCCTACTCGGGGGCACGGCCACAGGCTCAGCCGCGTAGCGCGCGGCCTCGGGGCCGGTTGTCCACGGCGTTCGAGTGAGAAGTGCCGAAGGCACCCGGTGCCATGCCCGCCCGCTCCGCCACCTCGGCGGAAGGGCTCGGATGGCTCCGGGTGCCTTCGGCGTTCTGCGCGCCCGGCCCGGTAGAGTGCGGCGGTGATGACCGACGCGGGCGGGGCCGCCGCCCCCGGCGCACGCGAGGAGTTCCCACGTGCTGATCACCCATGACACCGAGTCCGCCCTGGGCATCCTGGTCGAGCTTCTCAACACCTCACCCGAGGCGGGCGGCTTCGAGCAGCTCCCCGACATCGCGGCGCTGGGCGCCCTGGTGGAGCGCCGGGAGATCAGCGAGATCGACGCGGTCACCGCCGAGGACCTGGCGGCCGTCCACGCGCTGCGGGCGCGGCTGCGGGCGGTCTTCACCGCTGCGTCCACCGCGGAGGCCGCCGAGCTGGTGAACGCGCTGGTGGCCGCCGTCAACGCGACACCGCGGCTCACCGAGCACGACGGCCACGGCTGGCACATGCACTACTTCGCCCCGCACGCGGCGCTGGCCGACCATCTCGCGGCCGAGCTGGGGATGGCCCTGGGGCTCATCCTGATGGCCGGCGAGCGGGAGCGGCTGCGGCGCTGCGAGGCGCCGGACTGCGCGCGCGTCTTCGTCGACCTCTCGCGCAACCGCTCTCGGCGCTACTGCGACAGCCGGACCTGCGGGAACCGGATGCACGTGGCCGCCTACCGGGCCCGCCAGCGCTCGGCGGCCGACGACGCCATGCCGCTGGGCGTGCACTGAGCGGGCGTCCCGATCGGTCCCCGCGTGGTGGAACACTGGCCGCATGACGACCGAAGCCTCTCTCCCCCGCCTGGAACTCTGGTGCGAGCTGCAGTGTCCGGACTGCCGCACCTCCCTCGACGACGTCCGCGCCCTGCGTGAGCGCTACGGCGACGCGCTGACGATCGAGTTCCGGCACTTCCCGCTGGAGCGGCACAAGCACGCCTACGAGGCCGCCGAGGCCGCCGAGGAGGCCTTCGCCCAGGGGCAGGGCTGGCCGTTCGTGGAGGCGGTGCTGGCGCGGACCGAGGAGCTCGCGGAGCGCGGCCAGGAGCTGCTGATCGAGGTGGCCGCCGGTCTCGGCCTGGACACCGAGGAGATCGAGCTGGCGCTGGTCGACGGCCGGCACACCCTGATCGTGGACGCCGACCAGGCCGAGGGGAAGGCGATCGGCGTGACCGGCACCCCGACGTACGTGGTGGCCGGGCAGCGACTGGACGGCGGGCAGAGCCAGGAGGGGCTGCGCGAGCGGATCGTGGCGCTGCTGGAGGCCTGATCCGGTCTCCTGGGGCCGCTTGGCGAGGCCCTAGAGCCGCTTGGCGAGGATCCGGCTGGTGATCCGGTAGCCCAGCGACTCGTAGAGCGTGATGGCGACGGTGTTCGCCGAGTAGACGTTCAGGCCGAGGTCGCGGACCCCGGCGGCGAGGCATTCGCGTTCGGCCGCGAGCATCAGCTCGCGGCCGTAGCCGTGTCCGCGCCGGTCGGCGTCGACGTCGACGGTCATCACCCAGGCCAGCGGCCGGCCGTCGGGGCGTTCGCCGATCTTCAGGTCGACCCAGAGACTGCCCACCGGCCCTCCCCCGCTGAGCAGTTGGCGCAGCGCCACGCCGGGGGTGGCGGCCCCCTGGGCGAGCAGCTCGGTGTGGTCGGCCTCGCACTTGTCGTACGCCTGCTGCGGGGTCAGCCCGGAGCGGACCAGGTGTTCGCGGTAGGTGGCCCGGATGTGCTCCAGCCAGCGCGGGAACTCGGCCTCACCGATCCGACGCAGCGTCAGATCCGGTGCGCAGGCCGGGGGTTGGCCGAGCTCCTTGGCAAGTTTGCGGTTGGTCTCGGTGTAACCGAGCGAACCGGCCAGGGCGAGCGCGGCCGACGCGTCGGCGGGGACGGAGAGTTCCAGTCGCCCGCAGCCCCAGCCGCGCAGCACCTCCTCGGCGGCGAGCATCGCGAACGTCCCCCGGCCGCGCCGCCGTTGCGGCGCGATGATCTCCAGGTCCGCGATCTGCCCGATCCAGCCGGGGCCCAGCGGGTGCGAGCCGGTGCGCACGGTGCCCACCGGGCGGCCGTTGGCGCAGACCTGCCAGCGGCGGTCGCGGCCGCCGTCCGGCCGTGAGGTCTCGGGACCGGCGGGGCGCAGCGTGGTGGTCATGGCAGCCCTCTTCCCCGTCAGGGTGGCCGTCTAACGGCTCACGGGTCCAGGTCGTCGGCCGCGCGGGCGGCGAACTGCGCCATCGCCCTGGCGGTGACCGGGCCAGGCGCCGGGAGTTCGTGGTCGTCGATCCGGTGCACGGCCTGGACGTCGCGCAGGCTGGAGGTGAGGAAGACCTCATCGGCCTCCTTCAGGACCGTGTACGGCAGGTCGGCCTCGGTCGCCCCGCACCACTCGGCGACCAGGGCGCGGGTGATGCCGGCCAGGCAGCCGGAGCTGAGCGGCGGGGTGAGCAGCTGCCCGTCCACCACGACGAAGACGTTGGAGCCGGTGCCCTCGCAGAGCCGGCCCGCGGTGTTGGCGAGCAGCGCCTCGGAGCCGCCGCGGCGGTGGGCGTAGGCCAGCGCGACGACGTTCTCGGCGTAGGAGGTGGTCTTCAGGCCGGCCACCGCGCTGTGTTCGTTGCGGGCCCACGGGACGGTGGCGACGGCGGTGCTGTCGGGGCGCTCGGCGGCGGTGCCCAGGGCGACGACCAGGGTGGGCGGGGTGTCGCCGCGCTCGGAGCCGAGCGGGGCGAGGCCGCCGGTGTAGGTGATCCGCAGTCGGCCGCGCGGCATCGGGTTGGCGGCGAGCACGGCGGCGCAGCCGGCCCGGACCTCGTCCAGGTCGGGGGCGGGCAGGCCCAGACCGGTGGCGGAGCGGACCAGGCGGTCGAGGTGGCGGGTGAGCGCGAAGGGCCGGCCGGCGGTGGCCTTGACCGTCTCGAACACGCCGTCGCCGACGGTCAGTCCGTGGTCGAGGACGGAGATCTCGGCGCGGTCCTCGGCGACCAGCGATCCGTTCAGCCAGATCATCGGGGGTTCCTCCAGAAGACACGGGCCCGGAGTGGACGGCTCTACTCCGGATGCTGCCCCGACGCTATCGCGACCAGCCGGGCGGCCTTCAGCTCGGTCTCCGCCCACTCGTGTTCGGGGTCGGATCCCCAGGTGATGCCCGCGCCCGTGCCGAAGTGCAGGACGGGGGCCGCGCCGGCGGTCCGCTCGATCCAGAACGTCCGGATGCCGACCGCGAGTTCGGCCTCGCTGCGGTCGGCGTCCACCCAGCCGACGGCGCCGGTGTACGGGCCGCGCGGGGCGGTCTCCAGCTCGTCGATGATCCGCAGCGCGCTGGACTTGGGGGCGCCGGTGACCGAGCCGGGCGGGAAGGTGGCGTCCAGCAGCTCGGGCCAGCCGGCGCCGTCCCGCAGGGTGCCGCGGACCAGCGAGACCAGGTGCACCAGCCCGGGGTGCTTCTCGACCGCGCAGAGGTCGGGGACGGTGATGCTGCCGATTGCGCAGGCGCGGCCGAGGTCGTTGCGGACCAGGTCGACGATCATCACGTTCTCGGCGTAGTCCTTCTCCAGCAGGTCGGCCTCGGTGCGGCCGGTGCCCTTGATCGGGCCGGAGGAGACGGTCCGACCGGTGCGCGAGAGGTAGAGCTCGGGCGAGGCGGTGGCGATCTCGATGCCGTGCTCCGGCAGCCGCAGGGTGCCCGCGTAAGGGGCTGGGTTGCCGTGGGCGAGCAGGCCGGTCAGCGCGTCGATGTCGCTGCGGGCCGGGTCGGGGTCCGGCAGCGGCGCGGTCATCACTCGGCAGAGATTGGCCTGGTAGACCTCGCCGGTCGCGATCCGCTCCCGGATCGCGCGGACGCCCGCGGTGTAGCCGGCGCGGTCCAGGGAGCTGTGCCAGCTGTCGGGGAACGGGCCGCGCCAGGCGCCGGGCGTACGGACGGGGGCCGGGACGGGGCGGACGTCGGCGAACCGGGCGCAGGTGAGGCGGCCCTCGAAGTCGTACGCGACCGCCCACCAGCCGTCGCTCTCCAGGGCGGCCGGGTCGGAGGTCACCTCGCACAGGCCCGTCGCGAGCCGGCCACCGAAGCGGGCCATCGGCTGGTCGGGGGCGGGGGCGGAGCTGGGGGCGGGCACGGTTCTCCTGCGGTGATCACGAGCTGCGCCGGGTGGGGGGTGGACCGGCGGCGGGGGGTCTGCGGTGCTGGAAAGTCTAGGCGCGGGGGGCCGTTCGGCGGCAGGTTCGGAGGGTGCCCGGGCCCTAGCTGCGGATACGGAATTTGAGCTGGCCAGGGTTTCCGCTAAAGTTCAACACGTCGCCGGGAAACGGAGCCGCTGAGAAGCGGTGAAGGGCTCGGAAGACAGGCGGACGTGGCTCAGTTGGTAGAGCATCACCTTGCCAAGGTGAGGGTCGCGAGTTCGAATCTCGTCGTCCGCTCGGTGCCGGTGAAGGACAGCATGATCGTTCTTCCTGGTATGTTTGACAAGTTGCCTGGTGGAGTGGCCGAGAGGCGAGGCAACGGCCTGCAAAGCCGTGTACACGGGTTCAAATCCCGTCTCCACCTCCAAGAGGTCCCCCGGTTCGACCGGGGGTCTTCCCGCGCGATTAGCTCAGCGGGAGAGCACTACCTTGACACGGTAGGGGTCACTGGTTCGATCCCAGTATCGCGCACACAGGTCCCTCGGGGCCTTCGGTGGCACCTCGCAGTGCCGCCACCAGCCCGGCCGACACCTCTGGTGACGGACAGGCGCGATTAGCTCAGCGGGAGAGCACTACCTTGACA
>NZ_JARZAI010000001.1 GCF_029893355.1 Kitasatospora sp. MAA4 | reverse complement strand
AGCGCGGGGCTGTAGGCGGCGCCGCCGGCGCACGGGCCCAGCATCACCGAGATCTGCGGGATCACGCCCGAGGCGCGGGTGTTGCGCTGGAAGATGCCGCCGTAGCCGGCCAGCGCCGTGACACCCTCCTGGATCCGGGCGCCGGCACCGTCGTTCAGCGACACCAGCGGCGCACCCGCGGCGATCGCCATATCCATGATCTTGTGGATCTTCTGCGCATGAGCCTCACCCAACGCGCCGCCGAAGATCCGGAAGTCGTGCGCGTAGGTGAACACCGTCCGGCCGTTCACCGTGCCCCACCCGACGATCACACCATCGGTGTGCGGCTTCTTCGCCTCCAGCCCGAAACCCGTCGCCCGGTGCCGACGCAGCGGCTCCACCTCGTGGAACGACCCCGCATCCAGCAGCAGATCGATCCGCTCACGCGCCGTCAACTTCCCCTTGGCGTGCTGCGCCTCGGTCGCCTTCTCGCTCGGGCCGCGCCGCACCTGCTCACGCAGCTCGTGCAACTCGGCGACCCGGCCACGAGTATCGGCCGACCCGTCAGCGATCCCATCGGGAACGGACATCTCTCAGGTACTCCTCGTCGTTCGTTATCGGTAGTGCGGTACTGCGGTGGTACGGGCGCAGTCCAGGTGGTGGGCCGGCAGCGCGATCGCGGTGATCACCAGCCCGCGCCCGGTCGTCCAGCGGCCCCGCAGGGCGGTCAGCCGGGCGCCGGCCACCGTCGGTCCCGGCACCAGCAGGCGTGCGTGGAAAGTGCCGGCATCCGGGTCCACGGTGACCACCGCGTCCTCGAACTCCAACGAGCGGCCGGTGAGCGGATACCAGACCTTGTAGACGCTCTCCTTGGCGCTGAACACCAGCCGGTCCCAGCTGACTTCCGGACGGTCCGCGGCCAGCCGGGCGAGCCACTGACGCTCCTGTTCCACGGTCACCAGCTCGAGCGCGCCCCGGCTGGCGATCGGCTGGTTGGGTTCCGCGTCGATGCCGATCACGGTCAGCCGGTCGGCCCGGGCCAGCGCGGCCGCCCGGTAGCCGGCGCAGTGCGTCATACTGCCGACGACGCCCTGCGGCCAGGTCGGCGCGCCGCGCCGACCCGGCAGGATCGGCGCGGGCTCGACCCCGAGCCGGGCCAGCGCCGTGCGGGCGCAGCCGCGCACCGTCGCGAACTCCCGCCGGCGCTGCTCGACCGCATCGGCCACCAGGGCCATCTCCTGCTCGTAGAGCACGGAGTCCGGCAGATCGTCGTAGGCTTCCTCGGCCGCGACGTCCGCCGGAAGCAGTTCCTCGATCACGGTCCCTCGTCACCCCGCCACGGGCAGCACGCCGATGCGCGCGCGGATCGCCGCGAGCACCGACGCCTGCTCGCGGGCGAGATAGAAGTGACCGCCGGGCAGCACGCTGAGCTCGAACTCTCCGGCCGCGTGCTGCTCCCACTCCCGCACCCCGTCGACGTCCACCCGCGGGTCGCTGTCGCCGACCAGTGCGAGCACCGGGCACTCCAGGGCGGGCGAGGCCTGGTAGCGGTAGGTCTCCACCGCCTGGTAGTCGCCGCGGATCGCGGGCAGGATCATCCGCAGGATCTCGTCGTCACCGAGCAGCCCGGAGTCGGTGCCGCTCAGCGCCTTCAACTCCGCCACCAGGCCGTCGTCCGACCGCTGGTGGACGTTGTCCGCGCGCTGCAGATGCGGGGCCCGGCGCCCGGAGACGATCAGCGCGGCGAGGCGGACGCCGCGCGCCCGGAGCCGCCCGGCCACCTCGAAGGCCACCAGCGAGCCCATGCTGTGTCCGAACAGCGCCAGCGGACGGTCGTCGGACACGGCGACCAGCCGCTCGAGCACCTGGTCGGCGAGGAGGCCGATGTCTGTCACGATCGGCTCGGCGCGGCGGTCCTGCCGGCCGGGGTACTGGACGGCCAACACGTCGACGTCCGGCGACAGTTCGCGGGAGACCGGGAAGAAGAAGCTGGCCGAGCCGCCGGCGTGCGGGAAGCAGAGCAGGCGCACGGCGGCGTCCGGGGCGGGGTGGTAGCTCCGGATCCATGGATCGTCGGCGAACAGTGCTGCGGTCATGGTGTTCTGACGGCCTTTCAATTGAGCTGAGCTGACTGGTGGTTCGAGCGGGCGGCCCGCTCCGCAGAGCGGGCCGCCCGCCCGGCCGCTACGCCTTGCGGAACACGTCCTTCACGGCGATCAGGCCGTCCTGGATGGTGAAGAGGTCCACGGCGCGGTCCAGGACCTTCCCCTCCGGGGAGAGCACGGAGAACTCCAGGACGACGCGGTCCTGGACCTCCAGCAACTCGCCGTACTCCAGCGTGATTCCCTTCGCCTCGTACTCCTTGCGGAGGCCGATGATCTTCTCCAGGAAGGCCGGGATCTCGGCCTTGGTGTAGGTGGTGCCGGGCTCGGCGCCCTCCGCCATGATCCAGCGGGCGTCCGGTGCGAAGCAGTCCGCCGCCGCCTGGATGTCGTCGCGCAGGCCGGCCTCGAAGAACCGGTTCACCACGTCCTTGCCAACGCCCATGTCAGTACTCCTCTTTCGGTGTTCAGTGTTCGGTGTTCGGTGATGTGACTGTGTGAGGGGTGGTTGTTCGCTCAGGTCAGGCGGACCGGGAGTGTCTCCAGCCCGCGGAACTGCGCCGTGTAGCGCCACCTGAGAGCAGCCGGCTCGGCGGCCAACTCCCAGTCCGGGAAGCGCTCCAGCAGCTTCCGGAAGACGATCTCGCCCTCCAGGCGGGCGAGCGGGGCACCCAGGCAGTGGTGGACCCCGTGCCCGAAGGACAGGTGCGCGTTGGACGTCCGGGTCACGTCCAGCCGGTTCGGATCGGCGAACCTCGCGGGATCCCGGTTCGCCGACATCAGCGCGACGAAGACGATCTCGTTCTCCGGGATGGTGACCTCGCCCACCTGCACCGGGCTGGTGGTGAACCGGATCGTGGACAGGTTCAGCGGGCTCTCGTACCGCAGGAACTCCTCGACCGCGCCGGGCAGCAGCGACAGATCCGAGCGGAGCAGCGCCAGCTGCTCCGGGTGCTGGAGCAGCGCGAGCACGCCGCTGCTGATCATGTTCGCCGTCGTCTCGTAACCGGCGTTCATCACCAGGAAGATGGTCGACATCAGCTCGGTGTCGGTCAGCCGCACCCCGTCGTCGTCCGCCTCGATGAGCGCGGAGACCATGTCCTCACCGGGGTTCGCCCGCTTCTCCTGGATCAACTGCCCAAGATAGCCGAACGCCTGGCCGATCGCCCGCTGCTTCTCCTCGGCGGAGATGTCCACGCTCGCCAGCGCGCCGCTCCAGGCCTTGAAGTCGCCGAACCGCTCGGCGGGCACCCCGAGCAGGTTGCCGATCACGTAGATCGGCAGGGCCAGCGCGATCTCCTCGACCAGGTCGAACTCCTCACCTGGAGTGATGACTTGGTCGAGCAGCTCATCGGTGGTCTGCTCGATCCACTCGCGCATCCGCTCCACCCGGCGCATGGTGAACGCCTTGCCGATCAGCTTGCGCAGCCGGGTGTGCTCCGGCGGGTCGCTGAACAGCATGCTGCGCGGGTGCTCGGGTGCCGAGGTGTTCGGGTCCACGGCCCGGGCGTTCACGATCGCCGGCAGGTTCACCGCGTCCTTCGACAGGCGCGGATCGGTCAGCAGGGCACGGCCGTTGTCGTAGTCGGTCACCACCCAGGCGTTCAACTCCGTGGCCAGCGTCTTGACCACGTGCCGGCGGACGGTCCCCGCGTCGCGCAGGTCCTGATAGGTCGCGTACGGGTCCTGGACGAACCGCCAGCTGAGCAGGTCGACGCCGCCTGCGGTGAGCGTCGCGACGGTCGGTGGTGCAGTGGACAAGGGAAGGTCCTCTTCGTCAGTGGGTTTGCGTGGGGAAGGACTCGGGGCGCTCATCCGAGGTCGGCCAGCCAGACATCCACGGCCTTGGCAGTGGTGTCGGCGAACTCCTCGATCACGCTGAGATGGCTGCCAGCCGTGACCACCTCGGTGTGCGGGAGCGGCCAGCCGGTACGGGCGGCGTCGGCCCCCTGGTCACGGGGGGCGAGGAGGTCGCCGGCACGCACCAGCAGGGTGGGGGTCGCCGTCACCTCCGGCGTCCAGTCCTCGAAGAGCTCCAGGTACCGGCCCATCGCCAGCAGCTTGGTGTCGTCCACCATCCCGACCAGCTCGGGCCGGACCGCCAACTCCCGGAACAGCGAGGTCTGGAGCTCGGCGGTCTCGCGATCCCCCGGCAGGTAGGTGTCGAGCAGCACCACCCCGGCCGCCGGCCGGCCGTCCGCCGCCAACGCGCCGGCGACCGCATGAGCAAGCCAACCGCCGGAGGAGTAGCCGAGCAGCACGAACGGCCGCGAGCCCACCGTGCGGCGGACCGCATCCGCCTGCCACCGGACCGCCTCGTCCAGCGTGTCGGGCAGGCTCTCGCCGTCCCCATAACCTGGCAAGTGGTGTGCCACCGCCGCCTGTTCACCGGGCAGCGCGGCGGCGAACCGGGCGAACTGGAGCGGGCTGGCCGGCGCCACGAAGGACGGCAGGCAGACCAGCAGCGGACCGGATCCCTCGGCAGCGGAGAACCTGACGGGCACGTCAGCCGCCCTGCGCGCGGGGGTCGTGGCCCCGGCGCGCAGACGGGAGGCGGCGGCGAGGAAGCGGATGCCCTCCGGTGCCCGCCCGGCGACGCACGCCTGCTGGAACAGCTGGACGAAGGCGTCCGACCGACCGGGAGTGGGGGTAGGAGTAGGGGTAGGGGTTGAGGGCAGCGGGAGAGCGTTGGCCAGGCGGTCCGCGAGAGCCGACACGCTCGGGTGGTCGAAGACATCGGCGGCGCTCAGCCGAAGCCCGGTCGCCGCCAGCAGCCGGTCCCGGAGCTCGACGGCCGTGATGGAGTTGAGTCCCAGCTCGGTGAAGCTCTGCTCGAGCTCGACCGTGTCCTCCCCCGTGTGGCCGAGAACCGCCGAGACCTTGGTCGCGACCAGCGTCCGAAACGCTGCGAGCCGTTCGGCGCCGGTGAGCTCCGCGAGGGCGGGCCCGGTGGACTGCTCCACGGGGTGCTCGTCAGCGTGCTCGTCAGGCCGGGCACTCACGGTACGGCGAGAGCTGCTGTCATGCACCTCGGGCCAGAAGCGGCGGTGCTGGAAGGCGTAGGTGGGCAGGTCGACGTGCTGGGCGCCGGAGTTGGCGTAGTAGGCCTGCCAGTCAACGGGGGTGCCGGTCACGTGGAGGCGGGCGAGCGCGGTGACGAGCTGCTGCGCCTCCGGGCGGCCCTTGCGCAGGGCGGGGACGGCCGGGAGCTCGGTGATGTCGCCGGCCATCGCGGACAGGACGGCGTCCGGGCCCAGTTCGAGGAGCGAGTCGATGCCGCGGGCCTCGATGGTGCGGACGGCGTCGGCGAAGCGGACCGGGCGCCGGACGTGCTCGACCCAGTAGTCGACGGACTGGAGCTCCTGTGCGGAGGCGAGTTCACCGGTGACCGTCGAGACGATCGGGAACTGCGGTGCGTGGAAGGTGAGTTCGGAGACGACCTGGCGGAAGTCGGCGAGCATCGGGTCCATCAGCGGTGAGTGGAACGCGTGACTCACCGACAGCTGCTTGAACTTCACCCCCAGCTCGACAGCGGCCTTCAGGACGTCGACCTCAACACCCGCCAGGACGACGGACGCCGGCCCGTTGACGGCGGCGATGGCGACCGTGTCCGAGAGCATCGGAAGGACCGTCTCCTCGGAGGCGGCGACCGCGACCATCGCGCCACCGGCCGGCAGCGCCTGCATCAGGCGTCCGCGTGCCGACACCAGCGTGCACGCATCCGTGAGAGAGAGGATGCCGGCGATGTGCGCGGCGGCGATCTCGCCGATCGAGTGACCTGCCAGGACGTCGGGCTTGATGCCCCAGGACTCGACCAGGCGGAACAGGGCCACCTCCAGTGCGAAGAGGGCAGGCTGCGTGTTCCCGGTCTCGTCCAGGCCCGTGCCGGAGAGGATCACCTCGCGCAGCGACGGGTCCAGGTGACCGAGCACCTCGTCGAGAGCGGCGGCGAAGGCGGGGAAGGCCTCGTACAACTCCCGTCCCATGCCCGCACGCTGAGCGCCCTGACCGGTGAACATCACCGCCACCCGACCAGAGCCGGCCGCGATACCCTCCACCGTCTCGTCGCCCAGCAGCACGGCCCGGTGTTCGAACACCGAACGCCCCACCGCCAGCGACCAGCCGACGTCAACCGGCCGCAGCTCCGAAACCGCAGACCGCAACCGCTCGACCTGCCCCTGAAGCGCACCCGAAGTCCGACCCGACACCACCCACGGCGTCACCACCGGAGCAACACCTTCAGCAACCGCCGAGAGCACCGGCGCCTGCTCCAGCACCACATGCGCATTCGTCCCGCTGATCCCGAACGCGGAGACCGCAGCCCGCCGCGGACGACCCGTCTCCGGCCACGGCCGAGCCTCCGTCAGCAGCTGCACCGCACCTGCCGACCAGTCCACCTCGGTCGTGGGTTCGTCCGCGTGCAGCGTGCTCGGCAGGACACCGTGCCGCATCGCCTCGACCATCTTGATGACGCCCGCGACGCCGGCAGCCGCCTGGGTGTGGCCGATGTTCGACTTCACCGAGCCCA
This sequence comes from Kitasatospora sp. MAA4, assembly GCF_029893355.1. Taxonomy (GTDB): domain Bacteria; phylum Actinomycetota; class Actinomycetes; order Streptomycetales; family Streptomycetaceae; genus Kitasatospora. Next base: position 551,910 of record NZ_JARZAI010000001.1, on the reverse strand, counting down.
GCCACAGCGGACCGCTCTCACCGCGCTCCCTGCCATAGGTGGCGAGCAGCGCGTCGGCCTCGATCGGGTCACCCAGCGGCGTGCCGGTGCCGTGCGCCTCGACCGCGTCCACGTCGGCGGCCGAGAGCCGGGCGCTGGCCAGCGCGTCGCGGATGACGCGCTGCTGCGCGGGGCCGTTGGGGGCGGTGAGACCGTTGGACGCGCCGTCCTGGTTGACGGCGGTGCCGCGGACCACCGCGAGCACCTGGTGCCCGTTGCGGCGCGCGTCGGAGAGCCGCTCGACCAGCAGCATCCCGACGCCCTCGCCCCAGCCGACGCCGTCCGCGTCCGCCGAGAAGGCCTTGCACCGGCTGTCCGGTGCCAGGCCGCGCTGGCGGCTGAACTCGATGTAGCCCGAGGGCGTCGACATCACCGTCACGCCGGCCGCGAGTGCCAGCGAGCAGTCACCCGCCCGCAGTGCCTGCACGGCGAGGTGCAGGGCCACCAGCGACGAGGAGCAGGCCGTGTCCAGCGTGACCGCCGGGCCGGTGAGGCCCAGCGTGTAGGAGATCCGGCCGGACGCGACGCTCGCCGCGTTGCCCGTGATCAGCAGCCCCTCGACCTCCTTCGGCGGGTCGGTGAGGAGCAGCGGGTAGTCCTGGCCGTTGCCGCCGACGAAGACGCCGGTCCGGCTGCCGCGCAGCGACAGCGGGTCGATGCCGGCCCGCTCGAAGGTCTCCCAGGCGGTCTCCAGCAGCAGCCGCTGCTGGGGGTCCATCGCCAGCGCCTCACGCGGCGAGATCCTGAAGAACGCGGCGTCGAACCGGTCGGCCTCGTACAGGAAGCCGCCCTCGCGAGCGTACGTCGTACCGGACTTGGCCGGATCGGGGTGGTACAGGTCCGCCGGCCAGCCGCGGTCGTCCGGGAACGGGCCGACCGCGTCGACGCCCTCGGACACCAGGCGCCACAGGTCATCCGGCGATCCGACCCCGCCCGGGAAGCGGCACGCCATGCCGACGATCGCGATCGGCTCCAGGGTGGCGGCGACCAGCTGCTGGTTCTGCTGCTTCAGGCGCTCCACCTCCTTGAGGGAGGACCGCAGAGCGGCGACAAACTGTTCGTTCGTAGTCATCGAGAACTCTTTCCGGCAGTCGTCTCGGCGATTGCCATCACTCGTCCGAGGCGGTGGCCGCCATCAGCAGCAGGCTTTCGGCGTCCATGTCGTCGATCGCGTCGAGGGCGTTGCCCGCGGCGCTCGCAGCGGCAGCGGCACTCCGCCCGGCACCGCCCGCGATCTGCGCATCCGGGTCGGCGAGCTGGAGCAGCACGTCCAGCAGCCCCGCCCGGCGCACCCGCTCCAGCGGGATCTCGGCCAGCAGCGCGCGCAACTCGCGCTCCTGCGGGTCCACGGCCGTCTCGGCCGCCGCGCCGAGCTGCGGGAGCAGTTCCGCGCGGAGGAACTCCGCGACCGCGGCGGGGGTCGGGTGGTCGAAGACCAGGGCGGCGGGCAGGCGCAGGCCGGTCGCGGCGTTCAGCCGGTTCCGCAGGTCGATCGAGGTCAGCGAGTCGAAGCCGATCTCCTTGAACGCCCGGTCCTGCGCCACGCTCTCGACGCCCGCGTGTCCGAGGACCCGCGCGACCTGCGCCCGGACCAGCTCGGTGAGCTCGTGCAGCTGCTCGTCGGCGGTCAGGCCGGCCAGTCGCGCGGGCAGCGCGTCCGTGCCGCCCGTGCCGCCTGCGGCGGCCCGTCGCCCGGCCGAGGGCACCAGGGCCCGCAGCATCGAGGGCAGTACTTCGGGCTGCTCGGCGAGCACCGCGGTGTCGAACGGCGCAGGCGCGAGCACGGCGCGGTCCGGGTGGGCGACGGCCGCGTCGAACAGCGCCAGGCCCTGCTCGGGCGCCAGCGGGATGATGCCGGTGCGGCGCAGTCGGGCCACGTCGGCGTCGGTCAGCTCGCCCGCCATGCCGCCCCCGCCCCACGCGCCCCAGGCGAGCGAGAGCGCCGGGAGCCCGGCCGCGCGGCGCTGCCCGGCAAGTGCGTCGAGGAAGGTGTTGGCCGCCGCGTAGTTGCCCTGGCCGGCACCGCCGAGCAGGCCGGAGATCGAGGAGTACAGGACGAAGGCGGACAGGTCCAGGTCGGCGGTGAGCTCGTGCAGGTGCCAGGCGGCGTCGACCTTGGGCCGCAGTACGCGGTCCAGCTGCTCGGCGCTGAGGCTGTGCACCACGCCGTCGTCGAGCACACCGGCGGTGTGGACGACGGCGGTCAGCGGCTGCTCGGCCGGGATCGCGGCCAGCAGCCCGGCCAGCGCCGCACGGTCGGCCGCATCGCACGCGGCGAAGGTGACGTGCGCGCCCAGGGCGGTCAGCTCGGCGTCCAACTCCTCGGCACCCGGCGCCGCAGCACCGCGGCGACTGGTCAGCAGCAGGTGGCCGACACCGTGCTCGGTGACCAGGTGACGGGCCAGCAGGGCGCCGAGCACACCGGTCGCGCCGGTGACCAGCACCGTGCCCTCGGGGCCGAACCGACCCGCGGGCAGCTCGACCGACGACGACGCCGCCGCCCGGACCAGCCGCGGGACCAGCAGGGTGCCGGCGCGCAGGGCCAGCTGCGGCTCGTCGGTGGCGAGCACGGACGCGAGGGTGGCGGCGAGGGTGGTAGTGAGCGTGGCAGCGTGCTTCAACTCACCACCGTCCAGGTCCAACAGGACGATCCGGCCCGGGTTCTCGCTCTGCGCCGAGCGCAGCAGGCCCCAGACCGCCGCGGACGCCAGGTCGCGCGGCCCGGAGGCCGGGGCGTCGGCGACGGCGCTCTCGGTCACCACGACCAGCTTCGTCGCGGCGGACCGCTCGTCGGCCAGCCAGGTCTGGAGCAGGTCCAGGGCGTGCCGGGTCGCGGCCCGGACGGCGTCGGGGAACGCCGCGGACGAGGTGGACGAGGTGGACGAGTCGGTCGCGGGGGTCGACAGGGCGGCCACCACGAACGGCGGGAGGTCACCCGACTGCCCGAGCAGCTCGGTGAGTTCCTGGGCCGACCGGACGACGGGGGTGCCCGCGAGTGCGGCCGCCTCGGCCGGCTGCGGGGCCGCCGGAACGGGCAGCCAGTCCAGCTGGAGGAGACCCTCCAGCGACCGCGAGCCCGCAGCGCGCAGCTCGCCCGCCTGCACGGGCCGCCAGGTCAGCGACTCGACGCCGGCCACCAGCACGCCCTGGCCGTCCGCGAGGTACGCGCTCATCGCGCCGTCGGCAGTCGGGGTGAAGCGGGCCCGCAGCACGGACGCACCTGCTGCCTGGATGCTCACCCCGGACCAGGAGAGCGTGACGGCGGCGGCGTCCGCGTCCGTGTCGGTGGTCCCGGTGAGCAGGACGGTCTGCAGGGCGGCGTCCAGGAGGGCCGGGTGGAGGGTGAACTGGTCGGCCTCGGTGTGCAGTTCGTCCGGCAGGGCGACCTCGGCGAACAGCTCGCCGTCGCGCTGCCAGACCGCACGCAGGCCCTGGAACGCCGGGCCGTAGGCGTAGCCCTGCGCTGCGAGGCGCTCGTAGGCGGCCGTCACGTCGACCACGGTCGCGCCGGTCGGCGGCCAGACGGTGAGGTCGGCGGCCGGGGCCGGCTCGGCGGTGGCCAGGACGGCAGTGGCATGGCGCACCCACGGCTGGTCCTCGCCCTCCGGGCGGGAGTGCACGGTGAGTTCGCGCCGGCCGCTCTCGTCCGGACCGCTCACGGTCAGCTGGAGCTGGACCGCACCGAGCTCGGAGAGGACGAGCGGGGCGGCGAGGGTCAGTTCCTCGACGGTGTTGCAGCCCACGCGGTCACCGGCCTGGGTGACCAGCTCGACGAAGGCCGTGCCGGGCAGCAGCACGGTGTCCAGGATGGCGTGGTCGGCGAGCCAGGAGTGAGTGGGGAGGGAAAGCCGTCCGGTGAGGACCAGGCCCTCGCCGTCGGCGAGTTCGACCGCAGCGCCGAGCAGCGGGTGCCCGGCGGAGGACAGACCCGCCGAGGACACGTCGCCAGCTCCGGCCTCCGTCACCAGCCAGTAGTTCTCGTGCTGGAAGGCGTAGGTGGGGAGGTCGACGTGCTGGGCGCCGGAGTTGGCGTAGTAGGCCTGCCAGTCGACCGGGGTACCGGTCACGTGCAGGCGGGCGAGGGCGGTGACCAGCTGGTGTGCCTCCGGGCGGCCCTTGCGCAGGGCGGGGATGGCGGGGAGCTCGGTGACCTCGGCGGCCATCGCGGACAGGACGGCGTCCGGGCCCAGTTCGAGGAGCGAGTCGATGCCGCGGGCCTCGATGGTGCGCACCGCGTCAGCGAAGCGGACCGGGCGGCGGACATGCTCGACCCAGTAGTCGACGGACTGGAGCTCCTGCGCGGAGGCGAGTTCACCGGTCACTGTCGAGATGATCGGGAACTGCGGTACGTGGAAGGTCAGTTCGGAGACGACCTGGCGGAAGTCGGCCAGCATCGGGTCCATCAAAGGCGAGTGGAACGCGTGGCTCACCGACAGCTGCTTGAACTTCACCCCCAGCTCGGCGGCAACCTTCAGGACATAGTCCTCAACACCCGCCAGGACGACGGAGGTTGGTCCGTTCACGGCCGCGATGGCGACCTTGTCCGACAGCAGCGGAAGGACTGTCTCCTCCGACGCCTGGACCGCGACCATCGCGCCACCGGCGGGCAGGGCCTGCATCAGGCGTCCGCGTGCCGACACCAGCGTGCACGCGTCCGTGAGGGAGAGGACGCCGGCGATGTGCGCGGCGGCGATCTCACCGATCGAGTGGCCGGCCAGGACCTCGGGCTTGATGCCCCAGGACTGGACCAGGCGGAAGAGTGCCACCTCAAGTGCGAAGAGGGCTGGCTGCGTGTTCGCCGTCTCGTCCAGGCCCGCGCCGGAGAGGATCACCTCGCGCAGCGACGGGTCCAGGTGACCGAGCACCTCGTCGAGGGCAGCGGCGAAGGCGGGGAAGGCCTCGTACAACTCCCGTCCCATGCCCGCACGCTGAGCGCCCTGACCGGTGAACATCACCGCCACCCGGCCAGAGCCTGCGACGCCCTCGACCGTCTCGTCGCCCAGCAGCACGGCCCGGTGCTCGAACACCGAACGCCCCACCGCCAGCGACCAACCCACATCAACCGGCCGCAGCCCCACAACCGCAGACCGCAACCGCTCAACCTGCCCCTGAAGCGCACCCGCAGTCCGACCCGACACCACCCACGGCGTCACCACCGGAGCAACACCTTCAGCAACCGCCGAGACCACCGGCGCCTGCTCCAGCACCACATGCGCATTCGTCCCGCTCACGCCGAACGACGACACCGCCGCCCGCCGGGGCCGCCCGGTCTCCGGCCACGGCCGGGCCTCCGTCAGCAGCTCGACCGCGCCAGCCGACCAGTCCACCTCCGGCGAGGGCTCGCCGGCGTGCAGGGTCATCGGTGCGACGCCGTGCCGCATCGCCATGATCATCTTGATCACGCCACCGACGCCTGCGGCGGCCTGGGTGTGGCCGATGTTGGACTTCAACGAGCCCAGCCACAGCGGCTCCTGGCCGTCCCGCTGGCGCCCGTAGGTGGCGAGCAGGGCGTCGGCCTCGATCGGGTCACCCAGCCGAGTGCCCGTCCCGTGCGCCTCCAGCACGTCGACCTCGGCCGGCCGCAGCCGCGCGTTGGCCAGCGCCTGGCGGATCACCCGCTGCTGCGCGGGACCGTTGGGGGCGGTCAGGCCGTTGGATGCGCCGTCCTGGTTGACCGCCGAACCACGCAGCACGGCAAGGATGTTGTGGCCGTTGCGCTGCGCGTCGGAGAGCCGCTCGACGAGCAGCATGCCGACGCCCTCACCCCAGCCGACGCCGTCCGCGTCCGCCGAGAAGGACTTGCAGCGGCCGTCCGCCGACAGTCCGCGCTGCCGGCTGAACTCCACGAACGTGCTCGGGGTGTGCATGACCGCGACACCGCCCGCCAGTGCCATCGAGCACTCGCCCGCGCGCACCGCCTGGGCCGCCAGGTGGAGTGCCACCAGCGACGAGGAGCACGCCGTGTCCAGCGTCACCGTCGGACCGGTCAGGCCGAAGGAGTAGGCGAGCCGGCCGGAGATGACGCTGCCGGCGTTGCCCGTCATCAGGATGCCTTCCAGCTCCTGCGGGATCTGGCGGACCGGCGGGGCGTAGTCGTAGTACATGACGCCCGCGAAGACGCCGACGTCCTGGCCGCGCATCGCAGCGGGGTCGATGCCGGCCTGCTCGAAGGTCTCCCAGGTGGTCTCCAGCAGCAGGCGCTGCTGCGGGTCCATGCCCAGTGCCTCGCGCGGCGAGATCCCGAAGAAGGCGGGGTCGAACCGGTCGGCGTCGTGCAGGAAGCCGCCCTCGCGGGTGTAGCTCTTGCCGATGCGCTCGGGGTCGGCGTCGTAGAGGTCCTGGTCCCAGCCGCGGTTGGTGGGGAAGCCGGAGATCGCGTCGGTCCCCTCCATGACCAGCTGCCACAGCTCCTCCGGGGAGCCGACGCCGCCCGGGTAGCGGCAGGCCATGCCGACGATCGCGATGGGCTCGGCGTCCCGGGACTCCAGCTCCTGGACCCGCTGCCGGGCCCGCCTGAGGTCGGCGGTGACCCGCTTGAGGTAGTCGACTACCTTGTCCTGCTGGCTTTCCTGCGTCATGTCACTTTCCTCTGCCGCGAGGGGCGAATACGTCGATGGGTCCGAATATTCCGAGACCTCACGCGAGGTCGAACTCTTCGTCGATCATGTTGAGCAGCTCGTCCACCGAGGCCGCGTGGATGTCCTCCTCCGAGACGCCGATGGGCTTGGCACCGGCCGACTCCCGCAGCCGCAGCAGCAGCTTCTCCAGGCGGACGGCGGCGTTCTCGTACTCCTCCGGGTCCTCCGGGACGGCGGCCAGGCTGGCCTCCAGGCGGTCGATCTCGTCGGTCAGCGAGCCGACCGGCGTGCTGCCGAGGACGGGCAGCTCCGCCGCCAGGTAGCCGGCGACGGCGGCCGGCGTCGGGTAGTCGAACACCAGGGTCGCGGGCAGCCGCAGCCCGCTCACCGCGTTGAGCCGGTTGCGCAGTTCGACCGCCGAGAGGGAGTCGAAGCCGAGCTCGTTGAACGCGCGCTGCTGGTCGATCGCCTCATGGCCGGAGTGGCCCAGGACATCGGCGACCTCGCCGCGGACCAGCTCCACCAGGGCCTGCTCGCGCTCGGCGGTGCTCAGACCGCTCAGGCGCTGGGCGAGCGAGGACGCGCTGTCCGCGCCACCCGTCCCGCCGCCGGCCGCACCGGCCGCCGCGCGGCGCGGTGCCACCCGGACCAGACTCCGCAGCAGCGGGGGCAGGTTGTCGCCGAGCGCGCGCAGCGCAGCGGTGTCGAAGCGGACGGGCGCCAGCAGGTTGCGGTCCTCGGCGATGGCCGCGTCGAACAGCGCCATGCCCTCCGCCTCGGTCATCGGAGTGACCCCGCCCTTGGCGACACGCCGCCGGTCCGCCTCGTCCAGGTGACCGATCATCCCGTGGTCCCACAGGCCCCAGGCCAGCGAGGTGGCCGACAGGCCGAGCGAACGACGGTACTGGGCCAGCGCGTTGAGGAACGCGTTGCCGGCGGCGTAGTTGGCCTGCCCGGGCGGGCCGAGGATGCCGGAGACGGACGCGTAGAGCACGAAGGCGCGCAGGTCCAGCTCGGCGGTCAGCTCGTGCAGGATCCAGCCGGCGTTCACCTTCGGCTCCAGCACCGCGTCCAGCTGCTCGCCGGTCATCGAGACCAGGATGCTGTCGTCGAGCACACCGGCGGTGTGGACGACGGCGGTCAGCGGGTGCTCGGCCGGGACGGCGGCCAGCAGCCCGGCCACCGCCGCCCGGTCGGTGACGTCGCAGGCGGCGAAGGTGACCCGGGCGCCGAGCGCGGTCAGCTCGGCGTCCAGCTCGGCCGCGCCGGGGGCCTGTCCCCCGCGCCGGCTGACCAGCAGCAGGTGGCGCACCCCCTGCTCGGTCACCAGGTGACGGGCGAGCAGCACACCGAGGCCACCGGTCGCGCCGGTGACCAGCACCGTGCCCTCGGCGTCCCACGGGGAGGCCGGGTCCGAGGCAGCGACCAGCGGGACCTTCGCCAGCCGCGGCGCCCGGGCCTCGCCGTTCCGGATCACCAACTCGCGCTCGCCGGTGGCCAGCGCAGCCGCGACCAGCTCCCGCGAGCGGTCGGAGCCGTCCCAGCCGTCCAGGTCGAGCTGGGCGAACCGGCCCGGGTTCTCGGTGCTCGCGGAGCGGAACAGGCCCCACGCACCCGCCAGCGCCAGGTTCCGCAGCGCAGCCGAGTCGTCGGCGGCCACAGCGTCCCGGGTCACCAGGACCAGCTGGGACGAGCCGAACCGGCTGTCCGCCACCCACGCCTGGGCCAGCTCCAGCGCACGGTGCGTGGTGCGGCGGGCGACCTCCCCGAGGTCACCGGCAGCCGTGCCCTCGTCCACGGCCGCCAGGGGCAGCAGGACGACGGACGGCACCGGCTCCCCCGCGTCCACCGCTCGACGCAGCGCCGGCAGGTCCGGGTAGCTGCGCGGCGCGAGGCCGCCGAGCGCGCCGGCCTCGTCGGCCAGGACCGCCCAACTCGCGGTGTCGGCCGGGGTGGTGGTGGCCACCGCCGTCCAGTCGACCTGGAAGAGCGACTCGTGGTGCGAACCGCCCGCGCTGCGCAGCAGCTCGGCGGAGACCTCGCGGGAGAGCAGCGACCGCACGGTCGCCACGGGGGTTCCGACCGTGTCGGTGATCGCCAGCGCGACCTCGTCCAGCCCGGTCTCGGCGGTGGTGCGGACCAGCCGCACCCGCAGGGCCGTGGCGCCAGTGCTGTGCACGGTCACCCCGGACCAGGAGAACGGCAGCCCCGGGCGGCCGTCGGCCTCCGCCACGCCCGGCAGCAGGACGTGCAGCGAGGCGTCGAGCAGGGCGGGGTGCAGGAGGTACCGGTCGGCCTCGGCACGCTGCTCCTCCGGCAGCGCGACCTCGGCGAGCAGTTCGCCACCGACCCGCCAGGCGCGCAACAGGCCCTGGAAGGCCGGGCCGTAGCCGTAGCCCTGGTCGACCAGCCGTCCGTAGACGTCCGCCAGGTCGATCTCCTCGGCCCCGGCCGGCGGCCAGGCGCCCATCGGGTCTCCGACGGGAGCGGCCGACGCGGTCGCGACGAGCACTCCGCTCGCGTGCTGGGTCCAGGACCGGCCCTCGCCCTCGGGGCGGGAGAAGATCGCGAACGCGTGGCGGCCGCTCTCGTCGGCGCCGCTCACGGTCAGCTGGAGCTGGACCGCACCAAGCTCGGAGAGGACCAGCGGCGCGGCGAGGGTCAACTCCTCGACGGTGTCGCAACCGACCCGGTCACCGGCCTGGGTGGCCAGCTCGACGAAGGCCGTGCCGGGCAGCAGGACAGTACCGAAGACCGCGTGATCGGCCAGCCAGGAGTGAGTGGAGAGCGCGAGCCGTCCGGTGAGGACCAGGCCCTCACCGTCGGCGAGTTCGACCGCCGCACCGAGCAGCGGGTGCCCGGCGGAGGACAGACCCGCCGACAACACATCGCCGGTGGGCGCCGGGGCCAGCAGCCAGTACCGCTCATGCTGGAAGGCGTAGGTGGGCAGATCGACGTGCTGCGCACCGGAGTTGGCGTAGTACGCCTGCCAGTCGACGGGCGTGCCGGTCACGTGGAGGCGGGCGAGGGCGGTGACCAGCTGGTGTGCCTCCGGGCGGCCCTTGCGCAGGGCCGGGATGGCGGGGAGCTCGGTCACCTCGGCGGCCATCGCGGACAGGACGGCGTCCGGGCCCAGTTCGAGGAGCGAGTCGATACCGCGGGCCTCGATGGTGCGCACCGCGTCCGCGAAGCGGACCGGGCGGCTCACGTGCTCGACCCAGTAGTCGACGGACTGGAGCTCCTGTGCGGAGGCGAGTTCACCGGTGACCGTGGAGACGATCGGCAACTGCGGTGCGTGGAAGGTGAGTCCGGAGACGACCTGGCGGAAGTCCGCCAGCATCGGGTCCATCAGCGGCGAGTGGAACGCGTGGCTCACCGACAGCTGCTTGAACTTCACCCCCAGCTCACCAGCGACCTTCAGGACATCGACCTCAACACCCGCCAGGACGACTGAGGTTGGTCCGTTCACGGCCGCGATGGCGACCTTGTCCGACAGCAGCGGAAGGACCGTCTCCTCCGAAGCCTGGACCGCGACCATCGCGCCACCGGACGGCAGTGCCTGCATCAGGCGTCCGCGCGCCGACACCAGCGTGCACGCATCCGCCAGGGACAGCACGCCCGCGACATGCGCGGCAGCGATCTCACCGATCGAGTGACCCGCCAGCACCTCGGGCTTCACACCCCACGACTCGACCAGGCGGAACAGCGCCACCTCCAGTGCGAAGAGGGCAGGCTGCGTGTTCCCGGTCTCGTCCAGGCCCGTGCCGGAGAGGATCACCTCCCGCAGCGACGGGTCCAGGTGACCGAGCACCTCGTCGAGAGCGGCGGCGAAGGCGGGGAAGGCCTCGTACAACTCCTTGCCCATGCCCGCACGCTGAGCTCCCTGACCGGTGAACATCACACCCACCCGACCAGAACCGGCCGCGACACCCTCCACCGTCTCATCGCCCACCAGCACGGCCCGGTGCTCGAACACCGAACGCCCCACCGCCAGCGAGCAGCCCACATCAACCGGCCGCAGCCCCGAAACCGCAGACCGCAACCGCTCAACCTGCCCGGCCAGCGCAGAAGCCGTGCGACCCGACACCACCCACGGCGTCACCGCCGGAGCAACACCTTCAGCAACCGCCGAGAGTACCGGCGCCTGCTCCAGCACCACATGCGCATTGGTCCCGCTCACGCCGAACGACGACACCGCCGCGCGCCGCGCCCGCCCGGTCTCCGGCCAGTCGCGGGACTCCGTCACCAGCTCGACCGCACCCGCCGACCAGTCGATCATCGGGGACGGCTCACCGACGTGCAGCGTGCGAGGCACGACGCCGTGCCGCATCGCCATGATCATCTTGATCACGCCCGCCGCACCGGCGGCGTGCTGGGTGTGGCCGATGTTGGACTTCACCGAGCCGAGCAGCAGCGGCTGTTCGGCGGTGTGGTCCTGGCCGTAGGTCGCCAGCAGCGCCTCCGCCTCGATCGGGTCACCCAGCCGGGTGCCCGTCCCGTGCGCCTCGACCACGTCGACGTCGGCCCCGGTCAGTCCGGCACCGGACAGCGCCTGGCGGATCACCCGCTGCTGCGAGGGACCGTTGGGAGCCATCAGCCCGTTGGACGCGCCGTCCTGGTTCACCGCCGTGCCGCGGACCACCGCGAGCACCTGGTGTCCGTTGCGCCGCGCGTCGGAGAGCCGCTCGACGAGCAGCACGCCCACGCCCTCGGCCCAGCCGGTGCCGTCCGCGTCCGCCGAGAACGCCTTGCAGCGTCCGTCCGGAGCCAGCCCGCGCTGCCGGCTGAACTCCACGAACAGGGTGGGGGTGGACATCAGCAGCGCGCCGCCGGCCACGGCCAGGTCGCACTCGCCGGAGCGCAGCGCCTGAGCGGCCAGGTGGAGTGCCACCAGCGACGAGGAGCACGCCGTGTCGAGCGTGAGCGCCGGGCCGGTCAGGCCCAGGTGGTAGGAAAGCCGGCCGGAGGCAATGCTGTTGGCGCTTCCGGTCAGCAACTGGCCCTCGTAGCCCGGGACCTGGGCAAGCACGCCACCGTGGTCCTGTCCGCTGACGCCGACGAAGACGCCGGTCTGGCTGCCGCGCAGCGACAGCGGGTCGATGCCGGCCTGCTCGATGCTCTCCCAGGTGGTCTCCAGCAGCAGGCGCTGCTGCGGGTCCATCCCGAGGGCCTCCCGCGGCGAGATCCCGAAGAAGGCCGGGTCGAACCGGTCGACGCCGTCGACGAAGCCGCCCTCACGGGCATAGCTCTTGCCCTTCGCCTCCGGGTCCGGGTCGTAGATCCCGGCTTCGTCCCAGCCGCGGTCGGTCGGGAAGCCGGAGATGGCGTCCACGCCGTTCGAGACCAGCCGCCAGAGGTCCTCCGGCGAGCTCACCCCGCCGGGCAGGCGGCAGGCCATGCCCACGATCGCGATCGGATCGTCGTCCACGGCCGTCCGCGGCACCGGCACCGCAGCGGCGGCCGGGCTGCTGCCGGCCAGCTCGCCGCGCAGGTGCTGCGCGATGGCGGCAGGGGTCGGGTAGTCGAAGATCAGCGCCGCCGAGAGGCGCAGACCGGTGGCCGTGTTGAGCTGGTTGCGCAGTTCCACGGCGGTCAGCGAGTCGAACCCGAGCTCCTTGAACGCGCGGTCCCGGTCGATCGCCGCGCGGTCGCTGTGCCCGAGGACGGCGGCCACATGGCCGCGGACGAGGTCGACCAGCAGGCGCTCGCACTCGGCGTCGCTCAGTCCCGCGAGCTGCTGGGCCAGCGAGGCGGCGGCGCCACCGGTGCTTGCTGCGGCGGCGCGCCTCGGTGCCACCCGCACCAGGCCGCGCAGCAGCGCGGGCAGGCCGTCGCCCAGCGTGCGAAGGACGCTGAGGTCCAGGCGGGTCGGCAGGGCCCAGGCGAGCCCGGAGCCGACGACCGTGTCGAACAGCGCCATGCCGTCCTCGGCGGACAGCGGCAGCATGCCGGCCTTGGCGATCCGGGTGACGTCGTTCTGCGAGAGGCTGTCGGTGATGCCGCCGGCCTGCGCCCACAGGCCCCAGGCGATCGAGGTCGCCGGGAGGCCGAACGAGCGGCGGTAGCGGGCGAGTTCATCGAGGAATCCGTTGGCGGCCGCGTAGTTGGCCTGCCCGGGACCACCGAAGGTCGCCGCGGAGGAGGAGTAGAGGACGAACGCTGCGAGGTCCAGGTGCTGGGTGAGCTCGTGCAGGTTCCAGGCCGCGTCGACCTTGGGCCGCAGCACGCGCTCCAGCTGCTCGGCGGTCAGCGTCGCGGCGATCGCGTCGTCCAGCACGCCCGCGGTGTGCACGACCGCGGTCAGCGGGTGCTCGGCCGGGACGGCGGCCAGCAGCTCGGCCAGCGCCGCGCGGTCGGCGACATCGCAGGCGGCGAACGTGACCTGCGCGCCGAGACCGGTCAGTTCGGTGGCCAACTCCTCGGCGCCGGGCGCCGCAGCACCGCGCCGGCTGACCAGCAGCAGGTGGCGGACGCCGTACTCGGTCACCAGGTGGCGGGTGAGCAGTCCGCCGAGGTCGCCGGTCGCGCCGGTCACCAGGACGGTGCCCTCGGCGTCCCATCGAGCGCCCTCGCTCTGGGTCGACTCGGTCGCGGCGGTGGGGACCTTGGCGAGTCGGGGCGCGAAGGCGTCACCCGCCCGCAGCGCGAGGTCCGGCTCGCCGGTGGCGAGGGCGGCGACCAGGGCCTGCCGCGAGGCCGACGTGCCGTCGAGGTCGATCAGCACGAAGCGGTCGGGGTTCTCGTTCTGCGCAGTGCGGACCAGAGCGCGCACGGCAGCCAGGACCGGGTCACCTGCGGCGGCCGGGTCGGTGGCCACCGCGTCGCGGCTGAGCACGACGAGCCTGGAGTCGGCGAACCGCGCGTCGGCCAGCCAGCGTTGGACCAGCCGCAGGGCGCGCCTGGTGGCGAGGCGGGTCTCCGCCGCCAGGTCCTGGCTGCGGTCGGTTGCGGTGAACGCCGCGAGCAGCACGGCCGGGACCTGGTCGGCGTCGGACTCCAGCGCGGCTTCCAGCGCCGCCCAGTCCGCGTAGCCGCGGGCAAGGCCGGGAAGCAGTACGTCGACACCGTCCAGGGCAGCCCAGTCGCCCGGGATCTCGGCAGCGGGACCGGTGAGCACCCTGGTCCAGTCGACCTGGAACAGTGCGTCGTTGCCGCCGTTCCCGGCGGCACGCAGGGCCTCGGCCGAAATGGCGCGCGACAGCAGCGAGTTCACGGTCACCACCGGGGCACCGGTGCCGTCCCAGGCGACCAGCGACAGGGTGTCCGGGCCCAGCAGGGTCAGCCGCACGCGCAGTACGGCGGCGCCCGAACCGTGCACCGTGACACCGGACCAGGAGAACGGCAGCCCGCCCTGCCGCTCGTCGTCCACGACTCCGCGCAGCAGGGGGTGCAGGGCGGCGTCCAGCAGGGCCGGGTGGAGGGCGAACCGGGTTGCCTCGGTGCGCAGTTCGTCCGGCAGGGCGACCTCGGCGAACAGCTCGCCGTCGCGCTGCCAGACCGCGCGCAGCCCCTGGAAGGCCGGGCCGTAGCCGTGGCCCTGCGCGACGAGCCGCTCATAGGCGCCCGTCACGTCGACCTCGGTCGCGCCGGCCGGCGGCCACACCAGCAGACCCTCGGGCGCACCGGCGGCGGCCGCGAGCAGCGTGCCGGTGGCGTGCTGGGTCCATGGCTGGTCCTCGCCCTCCGGGCGGGAGTGCACGGTGAGTTCGCGGCGGCCGCTCTCGTCCGGACCGCTCACGGTCAGCTGGAGCTGGACCGCACCCTCCTCCAGCAGGACCAGCGGCGCGGCGAGGGTCAGTTCCTCGATGGTCTCGCAGCCCACGCGGTCACCGGCCTGGGTGGCCAGCTCGACGAAGGCCGTGCCGGGCAGCAGCACGGTGTCCAGGATGGCGTGGTCGGCGAGCCAGGGGTGGGTGGGGAGGGACAACCGTCCGGTGAGGACCAGGCCCTCGCCGTCGGCGAGTTCGACCGCAGCGCCGAGCAGCGGGTGCCCGGCGGAGGACAGACCCGCCGACGACACATCGCCGGTGGGAGCCGGGGCCAGCAGCCAGTACCGCTCGTGCTGGAAAGCGTAGGTGGGGAGGTCGACGTGCTGAGCGCCGGAGTTGGCGTAGTACGCCTTCCAGTCGACCGGGGCACCGGTCACGTGCAGGCGAGCGAGCGCCGTGACGAGCTGCTGCGCCTCCGGGCGGCCCTTGCGCAGGGCCGGGACGGCCGGGAGCTCGGTGATGTCGCCGGCCATCGCGGACAGGACGGCGTCCGGGCCCAGTTCGAGGAGCGAGTCGATGCCGCGGGCCTCGATGGTGCGCACCGCATCAGCGAAGCGGACCGGACGGCGCACGTGCTCCACCCAGTACTCGACCGACTGGAGCTCCTGCGCGGAGGCAAGTTCACCGGTGACCGTCGAGACGATCGGCAACTGCGGTGCGTGGAAGGTGAGTCCGGAGACGACCTGCCGGAAGTCCGCCAGCATCGGGTCCATCAAAGGCGAGTGGAACGCGTGACTCACCGACAGCTGCTTGAACTTCACCCCCAGCTCGACAGCGACCTTCAGGACATCAGCCTCAACACCCGCCAGCACAACGGACGTCGGCCCGTTGACGGCCGCGATGGCGACCGTGTCCGACAGCAGCGGAAGGACCGTCTCCTCCGACGCGGCGACGGCAACCATCGCGCCACCGGACGGCAGCGCCTGCATCAGCCGACCGCGCGCCGACACCAGCGTGCACGCATCCACGAGGGACAGCACGCCGGCGACATGCGCGGCGGCAATCTCACCGATCGAGTGACCCGCCAGCACCTCGGGCTTCACACCCCACGACTCCACCAGGCGGAACAGCGCAACCTCCACCGCGAACAGCGCAGGCTGCGTGTTCCCCGTCTCGTCCAGACCCTCACCCGAGAGGATCACGTCGCGCAGCGACGAGTCCAGGTGCCCGAGCACCTCGTCCAGAGCGGCCGCGAACACCGGGAAGGCCTCGTACAACTCCCGTCCCATGCCCGCACGCTGAGCGCCCTGACCGGTGAACATCACACCCACCCAGCCAGAACCGGCGACACCCTCCACCGTCTCGTCGCCCACCAGCACGGCCCGGTGCTCGAACACCGAACGCTCCACCGCCAGCGACCAGCCCACATCAACCGGCCGCACATCCGACCCGGCCACGAAGTCCCGAAGCCGCTCGACCTGCCCGGCCAACGCGGAAGGCGTCCGACCCGACACCACCCACGGCGTCACCGCAGGAGCGACACCCTCGACCGGAGCGGCCTCCTCGGCCGGCGCCTGCTCCAGCACGACATGCGCATTCGTCCCGCTGATCCCGAACGAGGACACCGCCGCCCGCCGAGGACGACCCGTCTCCGGCCAGTCGCGCGCGTCGGTCAGCAGCTCGACCGCACCCGCCGACCAGTCCACCTCCGGCGACGGCTCGCCGACGTGCAGCGTGCGAGGCACGACACCGCGCCGCATCGCCTCGACCATCTTGATCACGCCCGCGACACCGGCGGCTGCCTGGGTGTGGCCGATGTTGGACTTCACCGAACCGAGCAGCAGCGGCCGTTCCGCCGGCCGGTCCTGGCCGTAGGTGGCGAGGAGCGCGTCGGCCTCGATCGGGTCACCCAGCCGGGTGCCCGTCCCGTGTGCCTCGACCACGTCGACGTCGGCCGTCGTCAGCCGGGCGTTCAGCAGCGCGTGGCGGATCACCCGGCGCTGCGAGGGGCCGTTGGGGGCGGTCAGGCCGTTGGACGCGCCGTCCTGGTTGATCGCCGAACCACGGACCACGGCAAGGATGTTGTGGCCGTTGCGCTGCGCGTCGGAGAGCCGCTCGACGAGCAGCATGCCGACGCCCTCGCCCCAGCCGACGCCGTCCGCATCCGCCGAGAAGGACTTCGAGCGGCCGTCGGGGGCCAGCCCGCGCTGGCGGCTGAACTCGATGAAGGTGCCGGGCGTCGACATCACGGTCACGCCGCCGGCCAGCGCCATCGAGCACTCGCCCGAGCGCAGCGCCTGCGCGGCCAGGTGGAGTGCCACCAGCGACGAGGAGCACGCCGTGTCCACGGTGACGGCGGGCCCGGTCAGGCCGAGGTTGTAGGCGACCCGGCCGGAGGCGACGCTGCCGGCGCTGCCGGTGAGGAGGTGTCCCTCGTGGCCGTCGGGAATGTCCCGGAACCGCAGGCCGTAGTCGCCGTACATCACGCCGGTGAAGACGCCGACGGAGGATTCCCGGACCGTGGCGGGGTCGATGCCGGCCCGCTCGAAGGTCTCCCAGGCGATCTCCAGCAGCAGCCGCTGCTGCGCGTCCACACCGACTGCTTCCCGCGGACTCATGTCGAAAAAGTGTGGGTCGAACTTATCGGCGTCGTGCAGGAAGCCGCCCTCGCGGGTGTAGCTCTTGCCCTTCGCCTCGGGGTCCGGGTCGTAGAGGTCCTCCGCCCAGCCGCGCCCGGTCGGGAACGACGAGATCGCGTCGGTGCCCTCGGCGACCAGTCGCCACAGGTCTTCCGGCGACTCGACGTCGCCGGGGTAGCGGCACGCCATCCCGACGATGGCGATCGGTTCCTCGTTCTTCTGCTCAAGCTCCTGCAGCCGGTTACGGGTCTGTACGAGGTCGGCGGTTACCTTCTTGAAGACACCGAGGAGCTTTTCGTCGTTCGACATTGCTACTTTCCCACCCATTCTTTTTCGACAGGTCCAGAATTTTTCTTCACCCTGCTGCTACCGCTAGTCGAAGGTGATTCCGAATTCCTTTCCGACGAATTCATACATTTCCTCGACGGATGCCGACTCGATCTCCCCGGCCACGTCGGTACTCTCTGCTGCCGCTGCGCTGCCGTCCCACGCGGACATCAGCGCCTTCAGTCGCAGCCGGGTCTGACCGAGCGCGATGTCGTCCAGCTCGATGCCGGTCAGCGCCGCCTCCAGTGCCTCGATCCGCTCCAGGACCAGCCGCTCCGGGGAGAGCCCGGTGTCGACGAGTTCCTCCCGCAGATGCGCGGCGAGCGCCTGCGGGGTCGGGTAGTCGAAGATCAGGGTGGCCGGCAGCCGCAGTCCGGTCGTCGCGTTGAGCCGGTTGCGCAGGTCCACGGCGGTGAGCGAGTCGAAGCCGAGTTCCTTGAACGCCCGCTCCGCCGCGACCTGTTCCAGATCCCCGAAGCCGAGCACGGTGGCGACCTGCGTGCAGACCAACTCGTTCAGTACGGCGTCCTGTTCGGCCGGCGACAGGCCGGCGAGCCGCTGGCCGAGCGCCGACTGGCCCTCCCCTGCCGCTGCTCCGCCCGCCACCGCGCGCCGCGGTGCGACCCGCACCAGACCGCGCAGGATCGCGGGCAGGGCCTCGCCCTGCGCCCGCAGGGCCTTGACGTCCAGCCGCATCGGCAGCACCCAGGGCCGTCGCGCGGCGAGGGCGGTCCCGAACAGCGACAGGCCGTCCTCCGCGGTGAGCGGCAGCAGACCGGCGCGGATCATACGCTGCAGGTCGGCCTCGCCCAGGTGGCCGGTGATCCCGCTGGCCTGCGCCCACAGGCCCCAGGACAGCGCGGTGGCGGGCAGGCCGGCACGGTGGCGGTGCTCGGCCAGTGCGTCCAGGAAGGCGTTGGCGGCCGCGTAGTTGCCCTGCCCCGGGGCGCCGAAGACGGCGGCGGCGGAGGAGAACAGCACGAACGCCGTGAGCGGTAGGTCCCGGGTCAGCTCGTGCAGGTTCCACGCGCCGTCCACCTTGGGACGCAGGACCCCGTCGACCCGCTGGGGCGTCAGTGAGCCGATGACACCGTCGTCGGCGACACCCGCGGTGTGGACGACGGCGCCGAGCGGGTGCTCCGAGGGGATCGAGGCGAGCAGCCGCGCCAGGGAGTCCCGGTCGGCCGCGTCGCACGCGGCGACCCTGACCTCGGCGCCGAGCGAGGCCAGTTCGGCGGTCAGCTCGGCGGCGCCGTCCGCTGCCGGGCCGCGGCGGCTGGTCAGCAGCAGGTGGCGCACGCCGTGCTCGACCACCAGGTGCCGGGCCAGCATCCCGCCGAGCACACCGGTCGCGCCGGTGACCAGCACGGTGCCCTCGGGGTCGAACGACACCGGCCCGTCCAGGTCGGCCCGGTCCGTGCCGTTCGTCGCGACCATCGGCATCCGGGTCAGCCGCGGTGCGAGCAGCTCGCCCTCGACCAGGGCGAGTTGGGGCTCTCCGCAGCCTGCGGCGGCGAGCAGCATCGCCCCCGGCTCGGAACCGGGAGGGCCGGAAGTGTCCAGGTCCAGCAGGACGATCCGACCGGGGTTCTCGGTCTGCGCCGAACGCAGCAGCGCCCAGGCGGAGGCCAATGCGAGATCCCCGTCCTCCGCGCCGCGCGCGACGACCAGAAGCGTCGAGTCCGCCAACCGCTCGTCGGCCAGCCAGTCCTGCGCCAGCTCCAGCGCCCGGTAGGTCAACTCCCGTACGGCCTGCGGTACATCACTGCCCGTGCCGGTACCCGACGGCAGTGCCGTCAGCGCCACGGCCGGGAGCGGCGCGCCCTGCTCCACCGCGTCGAGCAGCCCGGCCACCTGCTGGTAGCGCGGCAGGTCCTCGAACAGGCCGTATGCCAGGCCGAGTTCGTCGTTGCCGAGCAGAACCCAGTCGGCGGCGGACGAGCCGCTCGGGCCGGTGGCGACCTTGGTCCGCTCCACCTGGAAGAGCGCCTCGTGGTACGCGGTCCGCGCACTGGTGAGCGCGTCCACCGAGACGGTCCGCCAGAGCAGCGAGTCGGCCTCGGCGACCGGCTTGCCGGCGCCGTCCGCGATCACCAGCGAGACGGTGTCGGGCCCGGTCGACGTGAACCGCACCCGCAACTCGGCCGCCCCCGTGGCATGCACGGTGACCCCGCCCCAGGAGAACGGCAGCGCCGGTTCCGAGGCGTCCTCCAGTGCCTTGAGCATCACGGCGTGCAGGGTGGCGTCGAGCAGCGCCGGGTGCAGGGTGAACAGACCCGCGTCCATGGCCTGCGCCTCGGGCAGGACGACCTCGGCGTACACCTCCTCGTCCAGCCGCCAGGCGCGCCGCAGGCCCTGGAACGCCGGACCGTAGCCGTACCCCTGGCCGGCGAGCCGCTCGTACGCGCCCTCGACATCGACCTCGGTCGCGCCGACCGGCGGCCACTCCAGCAGATCAGCGGGGACGGTAGCGGCTGCGGCCGGTGCCAGGACGCCGGAGGCGTGCTGGACCCACGGCTCGTCGTCGCCGTCCTCGCCCGCGGGCCGGGCGTGAACGCCCAGGATGCGGCGACCCGCCTCGTCCGGCGCGCCGACGGTGAGCTGGAGCTGTACGGCGTCGCGCTCGGCCAGGATCAGCGGGGCGGCGAGGGTCAGTTCCTCGATGGTCTCGCAGCCGACCCGGTCACCGGCCTGGATCGCCATCTCCACGAAGGCCGTGCCGGGCAGCAGCACCGCACCGGCGACCGCGTGGTCGGCGAGCCAGGGGTGGGTGGGGAGGGAGAGCCGTCCAGTGAGGACCAGGCCCTCGCCGTTGGCGAGTTCGACGGCCGCACCGAGCAGCGGGTGCCCGGCGGAGGACAGGCCCGCGGAGACCACATCGGCGCTCTCCTGGACGGGCACCAGCCAGTACGACTCCCGCTGGAAGGCGTAGGTGGGCAGGTCGACGTGCTGGGCGCCGGAGTTGGCGTAGTAGGCGCGCCAGTCGACCGGGGTGCCGGTCACGTGGAGGCGGGCCAGGGCCGTGACCAGCTGGTGTGCCTCCGGGCGGCCCTTGCGCAGGGCCGGGACGGCCGGGAGCTCGGTGATGTCGCCGGCCATCGCGGACAGGACGGCGTCCGGGCCCAGTTCGAGGAGCGAGTCGATGCCGCGGGCCTCGATGGTGCGCACCGC
Source organism: Kitasatospora sp. MAA4 (assembly GCF_029893355.1). Taxonomy (GTDB): domain Bacteria; phylum Actinomycetota; class Actinomycetes; order Streptomycetales; family Streptomycetaceae; genus Kitasatospora. Next base: position 531,447 of record NZ_JARZAI010000001.1, on the reverse strand, counting down.
ATCAGCGAAGCGGACCGGGCGGCGGACATGCTCCACCCAGTAGTCGACGGACTGGAGCTCCTGCGCGGAGGCGAGTTCACCGGTGACCGTGGAGACGATCGGGAACTTCGGTGCGTGGAAGGTGAGTCCGGAGACGACCTGGCGGAAGTCGGCGAGCATCGGGTCCATCAGCGGTGAGTGGAACGCGTGGCTGACCGACAGCTGCTTGAACTTCACCCCCAGCTCGACAGCGGCCTTCAGGACGTCGACCTCAACACCCGCCAGGACGACTGAGGTTGGTCCGTTGACGGCGGCGATGGCGACCGTGTCCGAGAGCAGCGGAAGGACCGTCTCCTCGGAGGCGGCGACCGCGACCATCGCGCCACCGGCGGGCAGGGCCTGCATCAGGCGTCCGCGTGCCGACACCAGCGTGCACGCATCCACCAGAGACAGGACACCGGCGATATGCGCGGCAGCGATCTCACCGATCGAGTGACCCGCCAGCACGTCGGGCTTGACGCCCCACGACTCCACCAGGCGGAAGAGTGCCACCTCCAGTGCGAAGAGGGCAGGCTGCGTGTTCCCGGTCTCGTCCAGGCCCGCGCCGGAGAGGATCACCTCGCGCAGCGACGGGTCCAGGTGCCCGAGCACCTCGTTGAGAGCGGCGGCGAAGGCGGGGAAGGCCTCGTACAACTCCCGTCCCATACCCGCACGCTGAGCACCCTGACCGGTGAACATCACACCCACCCGACCAGAACCGGCCGCGACACCCTCCACCGTCTCATCGCCCACCAGAACAGCCCGGTGCTCGAACACCGAACGCCCCACCGCCAGCGACCAACCCACATCAACCGGCCGCAGCCCCGAAACCGCAGACCGCAACCGCTCAACCTGCCCCTGAAGCGCACCCGAAGTCCGACCCGACACCACCCAAGGCGTCACCACCGGAGCAACACCCTCAGCAACCGCCGAGAGCACCGGCGCCTGCTCCAGCACCACATGCGCATTCGTCCCGCTGGCTCCGAACGACGACACCGCCGCCCGCCGGGGCCGCCCGGTCTCCGGCCACGGCCGGGCCTCCGTCAGCAGCTCGACCGCACCGGCCGACCAGTCGATCAGCGGCGAGGGCTGGTCCGCGTGCAGCGTCTTCGGCAGGACACCGTGCCGCATCGCCTCGACCATCTTGATCACGCCACCCACACCGGCAGCTGCCTGCGCGTGGCCGATGTTGGACTTCAACGAGCCCAGCCAGAGCGGCTGTTCGGCGGTGTGATCCTGACCGTAGGTCGCCAGCAGCGCCTCCGCCTCGATCGGGTCACCCAGCCGGGTACCCGTCCCGTGCGCCTCCACCACATCGACCTCGGCCGGCGTCAGCCGAGCGTTCGCCAGCGCCTGGCGGATCACCCGCTGCTGCGACGGACCGTTCGGCGCGGTCAGCCCGTTGGACGCACCGTCCTGGTTCACCGCCGTGCCGCGGACCACCGCGAGCACCTGGTGCCCCTTCCTGCGCGCCTGCGAAAGCGGCTCGACCAGCAGCATGCCCACACCCTCGGCCCAACCGGTGCCGTCCGCGTCCGCCGAGAACGCCTTGCAGCGTCCGTCGGCGGCCAACCCGCGCTGCCGGCTGAACTCGATGAACGTGCCGGGCGTCGACATCACCGTCACACCGCCGACCAGGGCCATCTCGCACTCGCCCGAGCGCAGCGCCTGAGCAGCCAGGTGGAGTGCCACCAGCGACGAGGAGCACGCCGTGTCCACCGTCATGGCCGGACCTTCGAGACCGAGGGCGTACGAGATGCGGCCGGCGACCACGCTGGCCGCGTTGCCCGTCATCAGGTAGCCGTCGACACCCTCCGGCGCACGGGTCATCATGGTCGCGTAGTCCGCGCCGTTGCCTCCGGCGAAGACACCGATCTGGCCGCCGCGAACCGTCTCCGGGTCGATGCCCGCGCGCTCGAACGTCTCCCAGGCAGTCTCCAGCAGCAGGCGCTGCTGCGGGTCCATCCCCAGGGCCTCACGCGGCGATATCCCGAAGAACTGTGCGTCGAACTCGTCCGCGTTGTAGAGGAATCCGCCCTCGCGGGCGTAACTCTTGCCCGAGCGGTCGGGGTCCGGGTCGTACAGGTCCTCGTCCCAGCCGCGGCCGGTGGGCAGCGGGCCGACCGCGTCGATGCCCTCGGACACCAGACGCCACAGATCCTCGGGGGACGCGGTGCCTCCCGGATAGCGGCAGGCCATGCCCACGATCGCGATCGGCTCGTCGCTCGCCCGGCCGGCCGCGAAGGTCCGCTGGACGCCGTCCGAACCGAGCAGCTCCGCCTTGAGGTAGGCGGCAACGGCCTGCGGAGTCGGGTGGTCGAACCCGACCGTGGCCGGGATACGCAGACCGGTCGCCGCGTTCAGACCGTCGCGCAGGTCGACCGCCGTCATCGAGGTCAGACCCAGCTCGGTGAAGATCTGGGTGGCGCCCACGCTCTGCGGGTCGGCGTAGCCGAGAACCCCGGCGAGCTGCTCGCGGACCAGATCGAGGAGCCGCTTCTCCTGGTCTGCCTCGCTCAACTCCGCCAGTTCGTCGATCAGTTCGCTCGACCCACGGCCGGGGCGCGGCGCGGTCCGCTCAACGGCCGGCGCAACGTACTCCGCCGCGTCCGTGGAGGACGGGACCAGCCAGTAGTTCTCGTGCTGGAACGCGTAGGTGGGCAGGTCGACGTGCTGGGCGCCGGAGTTGGCGTAGTAGGCCTGCCAGTCGACGGGCGTGCCGGTCACGTGGAGGCGGGCCAGCGCCGTGACGAGCTGCTGCGCCTCCGGGCGGCCCTTGCGCAGCGCCGGGACGGCCGGGAGCTCGGTGACCTCGGCGGCCATCGCGGACAGCACGGCGTCCGGGCCCAGTTCAAGGAGCGAGTCGATACCGCGGGCCTCGATCGTGCGCACCGCGTCCGCGAAGCGGACCGGACGGCGCACGTGCTCCACCCAGTAGTCCACCGACTGGAGCTCCTGCGCGGAGGCGAGTTCACCGGTCACCGTCGAGACGATCGGCAACTGCGGTGCGTGGAACGTGAGTTCGGAGACGACCTGGCGGAAGTCCGCCAGCATCGGGTCCATCAAAGGCGAGTGGAACGCGTGACTCACCGACAGCTGCTTGAACTTCACCCCCAGCCCGGCAGCAACCGCCAGGACATCAGCCTCAACACCCGCCAGCACAACGGACGTCGGCCCGTTCACGGCCGCGATGGCGACCTTGTCCGACAGCAGCGGAAGGACCGCCTCCTCCGAAGCCTGGACCGCGACCATCGCGCCACCGGACGGCAGTGCCTGCATCAGGCGTCCGCGCGCCGACACCAGCGTGCACGCATCCGCCAGGGACAGCACGCCCGCGACATGCGCGGCAGCGATCTCACCGATCGAGTGACCCGCCAGCACCTCGGGCTTCACACCCCACGACTCCACCAGGCGGAACAGCGCCACCTCCAGCGCGAACAGCGCAGGCTGCGTGTTCCCCGTCTCGTCCAGACCCGTGCCGGAGAGAATCACCTCGCGCAACGAGGGGTCCAGGTGACCGAGCACCTCGTCCAGAGCGGCCGCGAAGGCGGGGAAAGCCTCGTACAACTCCTTGCCCATGCCCACGCGCTGAGCGCCCTGACCGGTGAACATCACCGCCACCCGACCAGAACCGGCGACACCCTCCACCGTCTCATCGCCCAGCAGAACAGCCCGGTGCTCGAACACCGAACGCCCCACCGCCAGCGACCAACCCACATCAACCGGCCGCAGCCCCACAACCGCAGACCGCAACCGCTCAACCTGCCCCTGAAGCGCACCCGCAGTCCGACCCGACACCACCCACGGCGTCACCACCGGAGCAACACCTTCAGCAACCGCCGAGACCACCGGCGCCTGCTCCAGCACCACATGCGCATTCGTCCCGCTCACGCCGAACGACGACACCGCCGCCCGCCGAGGACGACCCGTCTCCGGCCACGCCCGCGACTCCGACAGCACCTCGACCGCACCCGCCGACCAGTCCACCATCGGCGTCGGCTCACCGGCGTGCAGCGTCCGAGGCAGGACCCCGTGCCGCATCGCCGCGACCATCTTGATCACACCCGCGACTCCCGCCGCGTGCTGGGTGTGGCCGATGTTCGACTTCACCGAGCCCAGCCACAGCGGAGCGTCCTCGCCGCGCTCCTTGCCGTAGGTGGCCAGCAGCGCCTCCGCCTCGATCGGGTCACCCAGCCGGGTGCCCGTCCCGTGCGCCTCCACCACGTCGACCTCGGCCGAGGTCAGCCGGGCGGCGGCCAGGGCGTCGCGGATGACGCGCTGCTGGGCCCGGCCGTTGGGGGCGGTGAGGCCGTTGGACGCGCCGTCCTGGTTGACGGCGGTGCCGCGGACCACCGCGAGCACCTGGTGCCCGTTGCGCTGCGCGTCGGAGAGCCGCTCGACCAGCAGCATGCCGACGCCCTCGCCCCAGCCCGTGCCGTCAGCGTCCGCCGAGAAGGACTTGCACCGGCCGTCTGCCGACAGCCCGCGCTGGCGGCTGAACTCGATGAAGGTGCCGGGGGTCGCCATGATCATGATGCCGCCGGCCAGCGCCAGGTCGCACTCGCCCGAGCGCAGCGCCTGCGCCGCCAGGTGGAGTGCCACCAGCGACGACGAGCACGCGGTGTCCAGCGTGACGGCGGGGCCGGTCAGGCCGAGGTGGTACGCGACCCGGCCGGACATGATGCTGGAGGTGCTGCCGGTGAGGACCAGGCCCTCCACGCTCGGCGGCGCGTCCTGCATGCGCGGGCCGTAGTCCTGTCCGGTGGCGCCGACGAAGACGCCGGTGCGGCTGCCGCGCAGGCTGGTCGGCCGGATCCCGGCGTGCTCGGCGGTCTCCCAGGCGACCTCCAGCAGCAGGCGCTGCTGGGGGTCCATGGCGAGCGCCTCACGTGGCGAGATCTCGAAGAACGGCGCGTCGAACCGTCCCGCCTCGTGCAGGAAGCCGCCCTCGCGGGTGTAGCTCCTGCCGGAGCGCTTGGGGTCCGCGTCGTAGAGGTCCGCGGGCCAGCCGCGCTCCTCGGGGAAGGGCCCGACGGCGTCGGTCTCGGCCGCCACCAGGTCCCACAGCTCGCTCGCCGAGCCCACGCCGCCGGGGAATCGGCAGCCCATGCCGACGATCGCGATCGGCTCGTGCTCCTTCTCCTCGACCTCGCGGAGCTTGCGGTGCGCCTCGCGGGCGTCGTTGATGGCTCGCTTGAGGTAGTCGCGGAGTTTCTGTTCCTCAGCCACGCGAGTTCAGCCTTTCGGGGTGTCGCAGAGTCAGCAGGGTCAGCACAGTGCAGGTGGAGGACGTCATTCCAGTCCCCCGTCGATCAGCGCGAACAGCTCGTCGTCGGTCGCGGAGTCCAGCGCGTCGTCGGCGCTCTCCTCCACGGACGCAGCGGATGCGGCGGCCGGAAGGGCGTCCCGTCCGCAGAGGGCGAGCAGCTCGGCCAGCCGGTCGCCGATCTCGGTCCGCGCGGCCTCGTCGCCCAGCAGGGCGCCCAGGCTGCCCTTGAGACGGTCGAGTTCGGCCAGGACGGGCGCCGCGGCCGGGACGTCCTCGACGACGAACTGCTCCTTGAGGTAGCCGGCCAGTTCGACGGGCGTCGGGTAGTCGAAGACCAGCGCGGTGGGCAGCCGCAGTCCGGTGGCGGCGTTGAGCCGGTTGCGCAGTTCGACCGAGGTGAGCGAGTCGAAGCCGAGGGACTTGAAGGCGCGGTCCTGCTCCACGGAGTCCGCGCCCGCGTGGCCGAGGACGGTGGCGGCCTGGGTGCGCACCAGGTCGATCAGCAGTCGGTCGCGCTCGGCGTCCGGCAGGCCGGCGAGCCGCTGCTCCAGGGTGGCGGAGTTCTCCACCGCAAGTCCGGCCACGGCGCGCCGCGGCACGGCACGGACCAGGCCGCGGAAGAGCGGCAGCAGGCTCGCGCCCTGTCGGCCGAGGGCCGCGACGTCCAGCTTGGTGGCCGCCACGACGGGCTCGCCGAGCGACTGGGCGGAGTCGAACAGCTCCATGCCCTCGCCGGAGGAGAGTGCGATCAGTCCGCCGCGGGCCATCCGGCGCAGGTCGGTCTCGTCCAGGTGGCCGGTCATCCCGCTGGCCTCGGCCCACAGGCCCCACGCCACCGAGACGGCGGGCAGGCCCTGGCGGCGGCGGTGCTGGGCCAGTGCGTCGAGATAGCCGTTGGCCGCCGCGTAGTTGCCCTGGCCGCCGGCGCCCATCAGGCCGCCGACCGAGGAGTAGAGCACGAACATGGACAGGTCCAGGTCGGCGGTCAGCTCGTGCAGGTGCCAGGCCGCGTCGACCTTGGGCCGCATCACCTGGTCCAGCTGCTCGGGCGTCATGTCGGCGACGACGCCGTCGTCCAGCACGCCCGCGGTGTGCACCACGCCGGTCAGCGGGTGCTCAACCGGGATCGCGGCGAGCAGCTCGGCCAGCGCCGCGCGGTCGGCCACGTCGCAGGCCGCCAGGGTGACCCGGGCGCCGAGCGCGGTCAGTTCGGCCGCCAGCTCCTCGGCGCCCGGTGCCGCGGCACCGCGCCGACTGGTCAGCAGCAGGTCGCGCACCCCGTACTCGGTGACCAGGTGGCGGGCGGCGAGGGTGCCGAGACCGCCGGTGGCGCCGGTGATCAGCACCGTGCCGCCGGGGGCCGGGCGGGCGGGGACGGTCAGCACGACCTTGCCGACGTTGCGTCCCTGCTGCAGGAAGCGGAACGCCTCCGGTGCGCGGCGCACGTCCCAGGCGGTGACGGGCAGCGGCGCGAAGACGCCCTTCTCGAACAGGGCCAGGATCTCGACCAGCATCTCCTGCACCCGGTCCGGCACGCCGCCGACGGCGCCCGGCTCGGTGCGGGCGAGCACGGTGAGGTCGTACACCTGGTAGTCCACCCCGGGGTGGTCGGCGGCGAGGCGGTCCGCGTCGCGGATGTCCGTCTTGCCCATCTCCAGGAACCGGCCGCCGCCGGGCATCAGCCGCAGCGAGGCGTCGATGTACTCGGCCGCAAGCGAGTTGAGGACCACGTCGACGCCGCGTCCGCCGCTCACCCGCTGGAACTGCGCTTCGAAGTCCAGCGTGCGCGAGGAGGCGATGTGGTCGTCGTCCAGGCCGAGCGCGCGCAGCGTGTCCCACTTGCCGGGGCTGGCCGTGCCGTAGACCTCGGCGCCCAGGTGGCGGGCGAGCTGGACGGCCGCGATGCCGACGCCGCCGGCCGCCGCGTGCACCAGCACCGACTCACCCGGGCGGACCTGGCCGAGGTCGACCAGACCGTAGTACGCGGTGAGGAAGACCACCGGAATGGCTGCCGCCTGGGCGAACGTCCACCCGTCGGGCATCCGGGCGATCAGCCGCCGGTCGCCGATCGCCACCGAGGCGAAGGCGCCGTCGAACAGGCCCATCACCTGGTCGCCGACCCGCAGGTCGTCGACGCCGGGACCGACCTCGATGACCACGCCCGCGCCCTCGCGGCCCATCTGGGCGCCGTTCTCGGGCACCAGGCCGAGCGCCACCAGGACGTCGCGGAAGTTCAGGCCGGCCGCGCGCAGCGCGACCCGGACCTCGCCGGCGCGCAGCGGCGCCGCCACCTCGGGGCAGGGGGCGATGGCCAGGTTGCGCAGGGTGCCCTTGACCGGGGCGACCACCCGCCACTCGGGGACGTCCGGAGTGGGCAGCAGGTCCTCGCCGGTGGCCGAGCGGGAGAGCCGGGCGGCGTGCAACTCGCCGGAGCGCAGTGCCAGTTCACGCTCACCCGCATCGATCGCCGCGGCCAGCGCCCGGGCCGGCAGCAGCGCGCTGTCGGTGTCGAGCAGGACGAAGCGGTCGGGGTTCTCGGTCTGCGCCGAGCGCAGCAGGCCCCAGGCGGTGGCGGCGGCCGGGTCGGTGACCGGCTCACCGGAGCGGGCGGCGACCGCGCCGCGGAACACCGCCAGCAGCCGGGTGTCGGCCAGGCGCTCGTCGGCCAGCCAGGCGCGGGTCAGTTCGAGCACGCGGTGCGCCGCGGCCCCCGCGGTGTGGGCATCGATTCCGCCGCCCTCAATGGGCAGGATCGTCACCGCAGGAGCCGTGGCGCCTCGGGCCACCGAGTCCACCAGTGCGGCCAGGTCCGGATGGACCGTGGCGCCGGTGGCCTCGGTGAGTTCATGGGTGGCGCCGACCAGCGCCCAGCCGCTCGCGTCGTACCGGTCGGTACCCGCCTCGACGGTGGGCAGGGTCGGCCAGTCGAGGCCGAACAGTGCATCCGATCGGCCGGTGCCGGTGCCGCTGCCGCGCAGGGCCTCCGGCGAGATCGGCCGCAGCGTCAGGCTCTCGACGGTGGCGACCGGCGCGCCGGCGCCGTCGGCCAGCACGAAGGAGGCCGCGTCGGGGCCGGTGAAGGTGGCCCGGACCCGCAGCATGCGGGCGCCGGTGGCGTGCACCCGCACCCCGGACCAGGCGAACGGCAGGCCCGCCTGGCGCTCACCACGGGTCACGCCGGGCAGCAGCAGGTGCAGCGCGGCATCCAGCAGGGCCGGGTGCAGAGCGAAACTGCCTGCCTCGGAGGCGAGTTCCTCGGCCAGGGCGACCTCGGCGAAGACCTCGTCGGCGCCGCGCTGCCACAGCCGGCGCAGCCCCTGGAAGAGCGGGCCGTAGCCGAACCCGGCCTCCGCGAGGCGCTGGTAGCCGCCGGCGAGGTCCACCTCCTCGGCGCCGGACGGCGGCCAGGCGGTGAGGTCGACGGCCGGGGCCGGCTCGGCCGGGGCCAGCGTGGCGGTGGCGTTGCGGGTCCACGGCTGCTCCCCGCCCTCGGGGCGGGAGTGCACGGCCAGCTCGCGGCGGCCGTTCGGGTCCGGCGCGCCCACGGCGAGCTGGAGCTGGATCGCGCCCTGCTCGGGCAGGATCAGCGGCGCGGCGAGGGTCAGCTCCTCGACGCTGTCGCAGCCGACCCGGTCGCCGGCCTGGGTGGCCAGCTCGACGAAGGCCGTCCCGGGCAGCAGCACGGTGTCAAAGACGGTGTGGTCCACCAGCCACGGGTGGGTCTGCCGGGAGAGCCGGCCGGTGAGCACCAGGCCGTCGCCGTCGGCGAGTTCGACCGCAGCGCCGAGCAGCGGGTGCCCGGCGGCGGTCAGGCCGGCCGAGGACACGTCACCGACGCCCGCCTCGGCGGACAGCCAGAAGTGCTCGTGCTGGAAGGCGTAGGTCGGCAGGTCGACCCGCCGGGCGTCGGTGCCGGTGAAGGCGGCACTCCAGTCGACCGGCACGCCGGCCGCGAACGCACCGGCGATCGAGCCCAGCAGCTGCGCCAGGCCGCCGCGGCCGCGCCGCAGCGAGCCGAGGAAGAGTGCGTCCGCACCGGTCGCCTCGACGGTCTCCTCGATGCCCACGGCGAGCACCGGGTGCGGGCTCATCTCGAGGAAGACGTCGTACTTCTGCTCCAGCAGCGCCCGCGTGGCGTCCTCCAGGAGCACGGTCTGACGCAGGTTGCGGTACCAGTAGGCGGCGTCCATGCCGGTGCCGTCCACCCAGTCGGCGGTGACCGTGGACAGGAACGGCACCTGTGCGGGACGCGGGCGCACCGGCGCCAGCAGCTCGGCGAGCTGCTCCTCGATCAGCTCCACGTGGGCGGAGTGCGAGGCGTAGTCCACCGGGATCCTGCGCGCCTTGACCTCGTCGGCCACCAGCGCCTGGTAGAGCTCGTCCAGCGCCGCGGAGTCGCCGGAGACGACGGTGGAGGACGGTCCGTTGACGGCGGCCACCGAGATCCGCTCGCCCCAGCCGGCCAGCCGCTCGACGGTGCGCTCCCTGGGCAGCGGCACCGACATCATGCCGCCCTGCCCGGCCAGCGCCAGCAGCGCCTGACTGCGCAGCGCCACGATGCGTGCGGCGTCCTCCAGGCTGAGCGCGCCGGCCACGCAGGCCGCGGCGATCTCGCCCTGCGAGTGGCCGATCACGGCCGCGGGTTCCACACCGTAGGAGCGCCAGACGGCGGCCAGCGCCACCATGACGGCGAACAGGGTCGGCTGGACGATGTCCACCCGGGCCAGCGAGGAGTCGGCCGGGTCCTCGGCCACCTCGCGCAGCACGTCGAGCAGCGACCAGTCGGTGAACGGTGCGAGCGCCGCCGCCGAGGCGGCGATCGACTCGGCGAACACCGGTGAGGTGTCCAGCAGTTCGGTCGCCATGCCGACCCACTGCGAGCCCTGGCCGGGGAAGACGAAGACGGTCTTGTCCCGGCTTCCGCCGGCCGCCCCCGCCACCAGGCCGGGCGCCGGTGCGCCGGTGGCCAGCGCCTCCAGGGCCGTCAGCAGCTGCTCGCGGTCCGCGCCGAGGACGACGGCGCGGTGCTCGTGCAGCGTCCGGGTCTCGGCCAGCGAGCGGCCGATGTCCTGCGGACGCGGGGCGTCAGGTGCGTCGGACGCGCCTGCGAAGGTGTGCAGCGCCGCGGCCTGCTCGCGCAGCGCGGCCTCGCCGCGGGCGGAGACCACCCACGGCAGGACGGCGGGCGCGGCAGGGTCAACAGCGGGTGCCTGCTGACCGGTTGCCGCCGGTGCGGCCTGTTCGAGGATCACGTGCGCGTTGGTGCCGCTGATACCGAAGGAGGAGACGGCGGCCCGGCGCGGGCGACCGGTCTCGGGCCACTGCCGAGCCTCGGTCAGCAGCTCCACCGCGCCCGACTCCCAGTCGATCATCGGCGACGGCTGCTCGACGTGGAGAGTCCTGGGCAGCACGCCCGCGCGCATCGCCATCACCATCTTGATCACCCCGCCGACGCCGGCGGCGGCCTGGGTGTGGCCGATGTTGGACTTCAACGAGCCCAGCCAGAGCGGCTGTTCGGCGGTGTGCTGCTGACCGTAGGTGGCCAGCAGCGCCTCCGCCTCGATCGGGTCGCCCAGCCGGGTGCCGGTTCCGTGCGCCTCGACCGCGTCCACGTCGGCGGGCGTCAGTCGGGCGCTGGCCAGCGCCTGGCGGATGACGCGCTGCTGAGCAGGACCGTTGGGGGCGGTCAGGCCGTTGGACGCACCGTCCTGGTTGACCGCCGAACCACGGACCACGGCAAGGATGTTGTGGCCGTTGCGCTGCGCGTCGGAGAGCCGCTCGACCAGCAGCAGGCCCACGCCCTCGGCCCAGCCCGTACCGTCGGCGTCCGCCGAGAAGGACTTCGAACGGCCGTCCGGGGCCAGCCCGCGCTGGCGGCTGAACTCGACGAAGGTGCCCGGGGTCGACATGACCGTCACGCCGCCGGCCAGCGCCAGGTCGCACTCGCCCGAGCGCAGCGCCTGCGCCGCCAGGTGCAGAGCGACCAGCGAGGAGGAGCACGCGGTGTCCACGGTGACGGCAGGGCCGGTCAGACCGAAGGTGTAGGAGAGCCGCCCGGAGATGACGCTTCCGGTGTTGCCGGTCAGCAGGATGCCTTCCAGATCCTCCGGCATCTGGCCGACCTTGGGCGCGTAGTCGTGGTACATCACGCCGGCGAAGACGCCGGTCTGGCTGCCCTTCAGGGTGGCCGGGTCGAGGCCGGCGCGCTCGAAGGTCTCCCAGGCGGTCTCCAGCAGCAGGCGCTGCTGCGGGTCCATCCCCAGGGCCTCACGCGGCGAGATCCCAAAGAACGCCGGGTCGAAGAGGCCCGCGTCGTGCAGGAACCCGCCCTCGCGGACGTAGGTCTTGCCGGGGCGCTCGGGGTCCGGGTCGTAGAGGTCGGCGTCCCATCCACGGTTCTCCGGCAGACCGGAGATCGCGTCGGTACCGGTCGCCACCAGGCGCCACAGGTCCTCCGGCGAGGCGACCCCGCCCGGGTAGCGGCAGGCCATACCGACGATCGCCAGCGGCTCGTCCGCGTCGGCCGACCGAACCGACCGCACGCCGCGGCCTGCGGCCGGCTCCTCCGACTCCTCCACCTGCGCCAGCTCGGCCGCCAGGTGGTCGATCACCGCCCGGGGGCTCGGGTAGTCGAACACCAGCGTGGTCGACAGGCGCAGCCCGGTGGCCGAATTGAGCTGGTTGCGCAGCTCGACCGAGGTCAGCGAGTCGAAGCCGAGCTCCTTGAACGCCCGGTCCGGGTCCACCGACTCCCCGCTCGCGTGCCCCAGCACCGCTGCGACCTGCGTGCCGACCAGGTCGGCCAGCACGCGGTTGCGCTCGGCGGCGCTGAGCGCGGCCAGCCTGCGGCGCAGCGGCTCGGCGGCCGAGCCGCGGGCGGCGGAACGGCTGCGGCGGGCCGGGCGGGGCGCCAGACCGCTCAGCAGCTGATGCACCTCTCCGCGCTCTGCCTGGGACCGCAGCTGCGCGGTGTCCAGGTTCATCGGCACCAGCAGCGCCTGCTCGCGGCCCGGCGTGAGGCAGGCGTCGAAGAGCGCCAGCCCGTCCGCGCGGTCCAGCGGGGCGACCCCGGCCCGGGCCATCCGCTGGAGGTCGGTGGCGTCCAGCGTGTCGGCCATGCCGCCGCCCTGCGCCCACAGGCCCCAGGCCAGCGCGAGCGCCGCGCTGCCCTTGGAGCGCCGGTGGTGCGCGAGCGCGTCCAGGAAGGTGTTGGCCGCCGCGTAGTTGCCCTGCCCCGCCGCACCGATCAGGCCGGAGATCGAGGAGTACAGGACGAAGGCGGACAGGTCCAGGTCGGCGGTGAGCTCGTGCAGGTGCCAGGCGGCGTCGACCTTGGGCCGAAGCACCCGGTCCAGCTGCTCGGCGCTCAGGCTGTGCACCACGCCGTCGTCGAGCACACCGGCGGTGTGGACGACGGCGGTCAGCGGCTGCGAGGCCGGGATCTCGGCCAGCAGCTCGGCCAGCGCCGCACGGTCGGCCGCATCGCACGCGGCGAGCGTGACCTGCGCGCCCAGGGCGGTCAGCTCAGCGGCCAACTCCTCGGCACCCGGCGCCGCAGCACCGCGACGGCTGGTCAGCAGCAGGTGGCCGACACCGTGCTCGGTGACCAGATGACGGGCCAGCAGAGCGCCGAGACCGCCGGTGCCGCCGGTGACCAGCACCGTGCCCTCGGGACCGAACGGACCCGCGGGCAGCTCGACCGACGACGACGCCACCGCCCGGACCAGGCGGGGGGCGAACACCGCACCGGCGCGCAGGGCCAGCTGAAGCTCGCCGGAGGTGACGGCGGCGGGCAGCAGCCGGCCGGACTCCTCCAGCCCGTCGCCGTCCAGCAGGACGAACCGGCCGGGGTTCTCGGTCTGCGCCGAGCGCAGCAGGCCCCAGAGGGCCGCCTGCGCCAGATCCTCGACATCCGCGCCGTCGTAGGTGGCGACAGCACCCTGGGTCAGCACCGCCAGCGTGGACGCCTCGAACCGCTCGTCGGCCAGCCAGCTCCGCAGCAGGTCCAACAGCTGGGAGGTCAGACGCCGGGCGCTGCCGGGCACGTCCACCGGGTCACCGCTCTGCGCCGGCACCAGGACGACGGCGGGAACCGCCGCGCCGGCGTCCACCGCACGAACCAGCGCCGCCAGGTCCTCGTGGTTGGCGACCTCCGCCGGGAGGCCCGGCACCGACGCGCCGCCCAGCACCGCGACGGATGCGGCGGACGCGTCAGACGCAGCAGACGCGACGGGCGCCGGGGTCCACGCCACGCGGTACAGCGAGTCGTGCATCCGTGCCCCGGCCCCGCGCAGCGATTCGACGCTCGCCTCGCGCCACAGCAGTTCGCGCACGGCGGCCACCGGCGTGCCGGCGTCGTCCGCCAGCTCCAGGGCCACCGTCTCAGCACCGGTCCAGGTCAGCCGGACCCGCAGGCTCGACGCGCCCGCCGTGTGCACGGTGACGCCGGACCAGCCGAACGGCAGAGCGCGGGGACGCTCCGAGTCGACCACGCCGCGCAGCAGGGGGTGCAGGACGGCGTCCAGCAGGGCCGGGTGAAGAGCGAACAGGGCGGCCTCGGCGCGCAGTTCGTCCGGCAGGGCGACCTCGGCGAACAGCTCGCCGTCGCGCTGCCAGACCGCACGGAGCCCCTGGAACGCCGGGCCGTAGGCGTAGCCCTCATCCACCAGACGCCCGTAGACGCCCGTCAGATCCACCTCGGTCGCGCCGGCCGGCGGCCAGACGGTGAGGTCGACGGCCGGGGCCGGCTCGGCGGTGGCCAGGACGGCAGTGGCATGGCGCACCCACGGCTGGTCCTCACCCTCCGGGCGGGAGTACACGGTGAGTTCGCGCCGGCCGCTCTCGTCGGCGCCGCTCACGGTCAGCTGGAGCTGGACCGCACCAAGCTCGGAGAGGACCAGCGGCGCGGCGAGTGTCAGTTCCTCGACGGTGTCGCAGCCGACCCGGTCGCCGGCCTGGGTGGCCAGCTCGACGAACGCCGTGCCGGGCAGCAGGACAGTCCCGAAGACCGCGTGATCGGCCAGCCAGGAGTGGGTGGAGAGGGAGAGCCGTCCGGTGAGGACCAGGCCCTCGCCGTCGGCGAGTTCGACCGCAGCGCCGAGCAGCGGGTGCCCGGCGGAGGACAGACCCGCCGACGACACATCGCCGGTGGGAGCCGGGGCCAGCAGCCAGTACCGCTCCTGCTGGAAGGCGTAGGTGGGCAGGTCGACGTGCTGGGCACCGGAGTTGGCGTAGTAGGCCTGCCAGTCGACGGGGGTGCCGGTCACGTGGAGGCGGGCGAGCGCCGTGACGAGCTGCTGCGCCTCCGGGCGGCCCTTGCGCAGCGCCGGGACGGCCGGGAGCTCGGTCACCTCGGCGGCCATCGCGGACAGCACGGCATCCGGGCCCAGTTCGAGGAGCGAGTCGATACCGCGGGCCTCGATCGTGCGCACCGCATCCGCGAAGCGGACCGGACGGCGCACGTGCTCCACCCAGTACTCGACCGACTGGAGCTCCTGCGCGGAGGCAAGTTCACCGGTCACCGTCGAGACGATCGGCAACTGCGGAGCATGGAACGTGAGTCCGGAGACGACCTGCCGGAAGTCCGCCAGCATCGGGTCCATCAAAGGCGAGTGGAACGCGTGACTCACCGACAGCTGCTTGAACTTCACCCCCAGCCCGGCAGCAACCGCCAGGACATCAGCCTCAACACCCGCCAGCACAACGGACGTCGGCCCGTTGACGGCCGCGATGGCGACCTTGTCCGACAGCAGCGGAAGGACCGTCTCCTCCGACGCGGCGACAGCGACCATCGCGCCACCGGCCGGCAGCGCCTGCATCAACCGACCGCGTGCCGACACCAGCGCGCACGCATCCGCCAGAGACAGCACGCCCGCGACATGCGCGGCAGCGATCTCACCGATCGAGTGACCCGCCAGCACCTCGGGCTTCACACCCCAGGACTCCACCAGGCGGAACAGCGCCACCTCCAGCGCGAAGAGCGCAGGCTGCGTGTTCCCGGTCTCGTCCAGACCCTCACCCGAGAGGATCACCTCCCGCAGCGACGGGTCCAGGTGACCGAGCACCTCGTCCAGAGCGGCCGCGAACACCGGGAAAGCCTCGTACAACTCCTTGCCCATGCCCACGCGCTGAGCACCCTGACCGGTGAACATCACACCCACCCGACCAGAACCGGCGACACCCTCCACCGTCTCATCGCCCACCAGCACCGCCCGGTGCTCGAACACCGAACGCCCCACCGCCAGCGACCAACCCACATCAACCGGCCGCAGCCCCGCAACCGCCGACCGCAACCGCTCAACCTGCCCCTGAAGCGCACCCGAAGTCCGACCCGACACCACCCAAGGCGTCACCACCGGAGCAACACCCTCAGCAACCGCCGAGAGCACCGGCGCCTGCTCCAGCACCACATGCGCATTCGTGCCGCTGATCCCGAACGACGACACCGCCGCCCGCCGAGGACGACCCGTCTCCGGCCAGTCGCGGGACTCCGACAGCAGCTCGACCGCACCAGCCGACCAGTCGATCAGCGGGGACGGCTCACCGACGTGCAGCGTCCGAGGCAGGACCCCGTGCCGCATCGCCTCGATCATCTTGATCACGCCACCCACACCGGCAGCTGCCTGCGCGTGGCCGATGTTGGACTTCAACGAGCCCAGCCAGAGCGGCTGTTCGGCGGTGTGATCCTGACCGTAGGTCGCCAGCAGCGCCTCCGCCTCGATCGGGTCACCCAGCCGGGTACCCGTCCCGTGCGCCTCCACCACATCGACATCGGCCGGCGTCAGCCGCGCGTTCGCCAGCGCCTGACGGATCACCCGCTGCTGCGACGGACCGTTCGGCGCGGTCAGCCCGTTGGACGCACCGTCCTGGTTGACCGCCGAACCACGCAGCACGGCAAGGACGTTGTGGCCCTTGCGCTGCGCGTCGGAGAGCCGCTCGACCAGCAGCAGGCCAACCCCCTCGGCCCAGCCGGTGCCGTCCGCATCCGCCGAGAACGCCTTGCAGCGTCCGTCAGCGGCCAACCCGCGCTGCCGGCTGAACTCCAGGAACATCCCGGGCGTCGACATCACGGCCACGCCGCCCGCCAGAGCCATCTCGCACTCGCCCGAGCGCAGCGCCTGCGCGGCCAGGTGGAGTGCCACCAGCGACGAGGAGCACGCCGTGTCCACCGTCATGGCCGGACCCAGCAGCCCGAAGGTGTAGGCGATACGGCCGGACATGATGCTGGGCGTCCCGCCCGTGAGCACGTAGCCTTCGACCGCGTCGGCGGCCTCGTGCATGCGGGGGCCGTAGTCCTGGACCGTGGCGCCCACGAAGACACCGGTCTGCGTGCCGCGGACCAGCTCCGGGTCGATGCCCGCGCGCTCGAACGTCTCCCAGGCGGTCTCCAGCAGCAGCCGCTGCTGCGGGTCCATCCCCAGGGCCTCACGCGGCGAGATCCCGAAGAACGGCGCGTCGAAGCTGCCGGCGTCGCGCAGGAATCCGCCCTGGCCCGCGTAGGTGGTGCCGGAGTGCTCGGGGTCGGGGTGGTAGAGACCGTCCAGGTCCCAGCCACGGTCGGTCGGCAGACCGGAGATCACATCAGCGCCGCCGGCCACCAGCCGCCACAGCTCCTCCGGGGAGCCGACACCGCCGGGGAACCGGCAGCCGATGCCGACGATGGCGATCGGCTCGTCGGTCGCGAAGGCGGCCGGGACGACACCGGCGGCGGACGAGGCAAGGTCCGCACCCCCGGTCTCGTCCAGGATGTGCTCGGCGAGGATCTGCGGCGTCGGGTAGTCGAAGAGCAGCCCGGAGGGCAGGCGCAGGCCGGTCGCACTCGCCAGGCCGTTGCGCAGCTCGACCGCCATGAAGGAGTCGAAACCCAGATCCTTGAACGGGCGCCGCATGTCGACGGCGGACTCCTGGCCCAGGACGGCGGCCACGTGTGCTCCGACCAGGTCGGTCACCAACTGGGCACGCTCGTCGGCGGTCAGGCCGTGGAACTGCTGCGCGAGCGCGGAGGCCACCACCGCAGCACCGACGCGCGGCGAGGGCTGGGCGTCGTCCAGCCAGTAGCGCTCCCGCTGGAAGGCGTAGGTGGGCAGGTCGACGTGCTGGGCGCCAGAGTTGGCGTAGTAGGCCTGCCAGTCGACGGGGGTGCCGGTCACGTGGAGGCGGGCGAGCGCCGTGACGAGCTGCTGCGCCTCCGGGCGGCCCTTGCGCAGCGCCGGGACGGCCGGGAGCTCGGTCACCTCGGCGGCCATCGCGGACAGCACGGCGTCCGGGCCCAGTTCGAGGAGCGAGTCGATACCGCGGGCCTCGATCGTGCGCACCGCATCCGCGAAGCGGACCGGACGGCGCACGTGCTCCACCCAGTAGTCCACCGACTGGAGCTCCTGCGCGGAGGCGAGTTCACCGGTCACCGTCGAGACGATCGGCAACTGCGGAGCATGGAACGTCAGTTCGGAGACGACCTGGCGGAAGTCCGCCAGCATCGGGTCCATCAAAGGCGAGTGGAACGCGTGACTCACCGACAGCTGCTTGAACTTCACCCCCAGCCCGGCAGCAACCGCCAGGACATCAGCCTCAACACCCGCCAGCACAACGGACGTCGGCCCGTTGACGGCCGCGATGGCGACCGTGTCCGACAGCAGCGGAAGGACCGCCTCCTCCGAAGCCTGGACCGCGACCATCGCGCCACCGGACGGCAGTGCCTGCATCAGGCGTCCGCGCGCCGACACCAGCGTGCACGCATCCGCCAGGGACAGCACGCCCGCGACATGCGCGGCAGCGATCTCACCGATCGAGTGACCCGCCAGCACCTCGGGCTTCACACCCCACAACTCGACCAGGCGGAACAGCGCAACCTCCAGCGCGAAGAGGGCAGGCTGCGTGTTCCCCGTCTCGTCCAGACCCGTGCCGGAGAGGATCACCTCCCGCAGCGACGGGTCCAGGTGCCCGAGCACCTCGTCCAGAGCGGCCGCGAACACCGGGAAGGCCTCGTACAACTCCTGTCCCATGCTGACGCGCTGAGCGCCCTGACCGGTGAACATCACAGCCACCCGACCAGAACCGGCGACACCCTCCACCGTCTCGTCGCCCACCAGAACAGCCCGGTGCTCGAACACCGAACGCCCCACCGCCAGCGACCAACCCACATCAACCGGCCGCAGCCCCACAACCGCAGACCGCAACCGCTCAACCTGCCCAGCCAGCGCAGAAGCCGTACGACCCGACACCACCCAAGGCGTCACCACCGGAGCAACACCCTCAGCAACAACCGCCGAGACCACCGGCGCCTGCTCCAGCACCACGTGCGCATTCGTCCCGCCCATGCCGAACGAGCTGACGCCCGCCAGCAGCGTCCGCTCGGCGTCCGGCCACGGGCCGCGCTCCTGCTGCACCCGCAGCTTCAGTTCGGCGAGCGGGATCGCCGGGTTGGGCGACTCGAAGTTGAGGCTGGCGGGGATCTCGCGGTGCCTGAGCGCAAGGGCCGCCTTGATCAGGCCGGCGATGCCGGCCGCGCCCTCCAGGTGTCCCAGGTTCGTCTTGACCGAGCCGACCCGCAGCGGCTGTCCGGCGTCCCGCGCCTGGCCCAGGACCGCGCCGAGCGCGGCGGCCTCGATCGGGTCGCCGACCGGGGTGCCGGTGCCGTGCAGCTCGACGTACTGGACCTGCGCCGGCGCCACTCCCGCCCGGGCGTAGGCGCGGCGGAGCACGTCCTCCTGCGCCGCCCGGCTCGGCGTGGTGAGCGAGTCGTCACTGCCGTTGTTGACCGCGCTGCCGCGGATCACGCAGTGGATGAGGTCGCCGTCGGCCAGGGCGCGCGACAGCGGCTTCAGGAGGACGGCGCCGGCGCCCTCGCCGCGGACGTACCCGTTGGCGCGGCTGTCGAAGGTGTAGCAGCGGCCGTCCGGGGAGAGGCCGCCCCAGCGCGCGGAGAGTTCGGTCGTCTCGGCCAGCAGGGCGAGGTTGACGCCGCCGACCACGGCCGCCTCGATCTCGCCGCTGCGCAGGCTCTCGCAGGCCAGGTGGACCGCGACCAGAGAGGAGGACTGGCCGGAGTCGACCACCAGGCTGGGGCCGTTGACGCCGAGGAAGTAGGAGATCCGGTTGGCGATGATGCTGCGGTGGATGCCCGTGGTGGTGTGCTGGGTCGTGCCGTCGACGCCGTCGCGGTAGATGAGCTTGGCGTAGTCGTCCCAGATGGTGCCGATGAAGACGCCGAGGCGCCGGCCGTTCAGCTGGGCGGGCACGATCCCGGCGTTCTCCAGCGCCTCCCAGGTGACCTCCAGCATGAGCCGCTGCTGCGGGTCCATGAAGGCGGCCTCGCGCGGGGAGACGCCGAAGAAGGCGGCATCGAAGAGGTCCACCTGGTCCAGGAAGCCGCCCTGGTCAATGCCCGGCCCGCCGTTCCCGCGGCCCGCCGGGCGGGCCGTGATGGCGTGCGCGTCGCCGCTGAGCAGCTCCCAGAGGGATTCGATCGTCGGCGCCTGCGGGAATCGGCAGGCCATGCCGATCACTGCGATCGCGTCATTCTGATCGAGTGACTCGCCATTGATGACGGATGCAGCGTCGTTCATCGTCCAACCTTCACTACGGAGTAATTAAAAGCAATCTGAATTTGCACTCATTACTTCTTGCCTTGGTTACGACCCTAACGGATCGGCATACGCTCGTGACCTCCTGAAAGCCCCTAGGTATCCCCTAAGCACAATGCGCAGTCAAGTCAACACAGAAGTACATGACAAAAAGGATGAGGGGCCGCCTGGGGCGACCCCTCATCCCTTTTGTTAATACCGTGTTTCCGTCAGTACACCTCAGTGCACCAGCACCGGCTTGACCGTGGCCCCGGAGGCCGTGTCGGCCACCGCCCGCTCGATCTCCTCGAACGGGTAGGTCCGGATCAGCCGGTCGAACGGGAAGCGGCCGGCCCGGTGGAACGCGATGAGCTGCGGGATGAGCAGCGCCGGGACGCTGTCACCCTCGACCACGCCCTTCACCGTCCGCCCGAACAGCGGGGAGAGTCCCAGGGACACCTCCTGCCCGGCCCCGGCGGAGCCGACCACCGCCGCCGTGCCGCCGATGTTCAGGACGTCGACGGCGGCCCGGGCGGTCCGCGGCAGGCCCACGCCGTCCACCGCGAAGTCGGCCCCGCCGCCGGTCGCGGCGACGATGTCCGCCACCAGGGACGGTGCGTCGGCGCGGCAGACGTGCGTCGCCCCGAGCTCCTGGGCCAGCTCCAGCCGGTGGTCGTGCAGGTCGACCGCGACGATCCGGTCGCAGCCCGCGATCCGGGCGGCCATCACGGCGGCCAGGCCGACCGTGCCGGCGCCGAAGACCGCGATGCTGCTGCCGGGCGCCGGCCGCAGGGCGTTCAGGACGGTCCCCGCGCCGGTCTGGAGTCCGCAGCCCATCGGTGCCAGCAGTTCCAGCGGCACGTCACCGAGGACGTCCTCGACCCTGACCACGCTGCGCTCGTGGACCACGACGTCGGAGCTGAACGAGGACTGGCCGAAGAAGTGCCCGTTGAGTTCGGCGCCCTCGGCGTCCCGGTAGGCCGTGCTGCCGTCCTTGCGGCGGCCGCGCAGGTTCAGGGCGAGGAACGCGGCGCAGTGCATCGGGTGCCCGCTGCGGCAGTTGCGGCACTGGCCGCAGCTCATCGGGGCGAGCACCACCCGGTCGCCGACGGCGACCGAGTCGACGCCCGCGCCGAGGGCGGTCACCACCCCGCTGCCCTCGTGGCCGAGGACGGCGGGCGCGGCGGGCGGCATGACCTGGTCGCGGGCGAGCAGGTCGGTGTGGCAGATGCCGCTCGCGACGAGTCGGACCGCCACCTCGCCGGGGCGCGGATCGGCGACGTCCACGTCCTCGATCAGGAACGCCCCGCCCTTCTCCCGGACGACAGCCGCCTTGGTCGATGTCATGGCTGGTTCCCTTCCGGGATCTGGACGGCTCTGACCCCGCCGTTCTCGAAGAGCAGGTTCTTCTCCCGCGCCACCGGCAGGTCCGCGAACTCGAACGGCGCGAGCGGGCGGTCGGCCATCACCAGCCAGGCCAGCCCGGTGCGCGGGTCGGCCAGCACGGTCTCCAGGGCGTCCACGACGCTCTCGGGGTCCGAGACGGCCATCCCGGCGCGGTTGAGTTCGGCCATCCGGTCGGCGATCAGCGGCGTGTCGACCAGGCCGGGGCAGAGCGCGTTGATGCGGATGCCCTCGGCCTCCAGCAGCGGCCCCAGCGAGCGCACCAGGCCGACGACCGCGTGCTTGCTGGCGGCGTAGAAGACCTCGTACGAGGGCCGCATCCCGGTGGCGCTGGCGGTGACGACGATTCGTCCGCCGCCCGCGGCCTTCAGCGGACCGTGCGCGGCCTGCACGCCGTAGACCACCGAGTCCAGGTTGACGCCCATCAGGTGCCGGTAGCGGTCCGGCGCGAAGGACTCCCCGATCGAGGTGCTCGCGATGGTGCCGGCGTTCAGGTGGACGACGTCGAGCCGGCCGAACCGCTCCACGGCGGCGGCGACCGCGGCCTCGTTCTCCGCGAGATCGCGCACGTCGGTCCGGACGAAGTACGCGCCCGTCTCGGCGGCGAGCGCCTCGCCGCGGTCGCGGTCCAGGTCGGCGATGACCACCTGGTTGCCGCGCGCGGCGAACCTGCGGACCGCCGCCGCGCCGATGCCGCCGGCCCCGCCGGTGATCAGGACCACCGAGTCGTTGAGGAGGGCCATCGGTTCCCGCCTCAACTCGGCAGCTGCACGGACAGCTTGTGGTGGAAGACGTTGCCCGGGTCGTAGGTCGCCTTGACCTGCTGGAGCCGCGCGTAGTTGTCCTTGTAGTAGAGCGTCGAGTACGGGACGCCGGAGGAGTTCCAGGCCGGGTCCAGCAGGTCGGTGTCGGGCCAGTTGACGAAGCAGCCGTCGTACTGGTCGTTCGGGACCGGGACACCGCCGGTGCTGCCGTGCAGGTCGTGGTAGAACTGCCGGTTCCAGGTCTGGTGCATGGCGTCGTCGGCCGGGTTGCTCCAGCAGCTGAAGACCGAGCCCAGCATCACGGCCGTGCGGTGCGCCGAGGCGATGGTGTTCGACGAGACGGCGTTGACCTGGCCGCCGAAGGAGCCGAGGGTGAAGCTCGACGACGGGTACGAGTAGGTGGACGAGGTCAGGTAGCCGTAGATGGTGGCGGCCTGGTCGTCGGTGTAGCGCTTGTTGAGCAGCGCGCCCTTGGTGCGCGAGCGCGGCGGGCCGGTGACGCCGACCGCGACGGCGGTGTCCTCGGTGGTGACCGTGGTGTACTCCCACGGCTGGGTACCGGTGTTGACGATCATCGCCGACGGGGTGACGTTGGTGGTGAGCGCGGTCAGGAAGTTGGTCAGCAGCTGCTGGTTGCCCGCGACGGTGGGGTCGACCTGGGCGGAGACGAGGACGTGCCCGGCCTCCTTGCGGGGAGCGATCAGCGAGGCGTAGAGCCCGTTGCCGGGCTGGCCCGGGGCGCTGTTCTGCTCGTGCCAGGTGCCGAAGTTCTTCAGCACCTGGACGAACGAGACCTGGTCCATGTCGGCCCAGTTCCAGATGGCGCGGCCGGTCATCAGCGCGCCGGGACGGGTCGGCAGCACGGCGGACGGAGTGCTGGAGGTGGCGCCCGGCGAGCGCATCCAGAACTTTGTGACGATGCCGAAGTTGCCGCCGCCACCGCCGGCCAGGGCCCACCACAGGTCCCGGTTCGGGTCGCTGGTCTCGCGGGTGGCCCGGATGACCTGGACCTGCCCGCCGGCCGCGACGGTCACCACCTCGACCGCGTACAGGTGGTCGGCCACCAGGCCGAACTGCCGGGAGAGCGCACCGACGCCGCCGCCGATGATGTGCCCGCCGGCCCCGACCGCGGGGCAGATGCCGCCGGGGAGGGTGACCCCCCAGCCCAGGTCGAGGTTGCGGTAGATCTGGCCCAGCGTGGCGCCCGGCTCGATGCTGAACGCGTTGTAGCAGGGGTCGAAGCCGACCTCGCGCATCTCGGAGAAGTCGATGATCATCTGGACGCTCGGGTCCTCGACCAGCCCGGCCAGGCCGTGCCCACCGGAACGGACGCCGATCTGCTTGCCGGCCGCCACGGCCTCGGCGACGGCGGAGACCACCTGGCCGGTGTTCCGGACGATCCGGAAGGATTCCGGAGCCGCCTGGTAGAGCTTGTTCCAGTTCCCCTGCTGAAGGTCCACATAACGCGGGTCCGACGCCGCGATGGTGACCGCCGGCGGAGTGGGCGTACCGCCGGCGGAGAAAGCGCTCGCGGTGTTCGGAGCGGCGCTTCCGGCGGCGACCGCCGTATTCGGCACGGCAAGCGCCGCGACCGCCGCACCGGCCCCCGCGATCACGCTTCTTCTGGCGTAGACGGACATGCTGAATCCCCCTGGGAAATGGGCAGGAAAGAACAATGACGATGCTAGGAGGCTTCGCCTGGAATATTCGGCGACAAGGCCCCTAAAGAACCCCAGAAAAGGTCTGGCGGTGGTGCTACTTCTTGGGACCGACGGTGATCAGCGTGCCCGCCGCCACCGCGCCGGCCAGCGCGACCACCGCTCCGCAGGCGCAGGCCACCGCGAGGCCGTGCACGCCCGCCGCCTGCGTCGCGCCGGTGCGGCCCACGTGCGCGGCCAGGTAGGTCGCGGCCGCGCTGGTCGAGATGGTGTTGAGCAGGGCCGTGCCGATCGAACCGCCCAGCTGCTGCGAGGTGCTGACCACCGCGGAGACGATCCCGGCGTCCCTGGCCTCGGTGGCCGACATCGCGGTCTGGAAGACCGGGACCGCCACGTTGCCGACACCCAGTCCGAACAGGAAGAGCGCGGGGAAGACTCCGGTCAAGTAGCTGCTGCTGGGGGTGAGTTGGGTCAGGTAGAGCAGGCCGAGCGCCGAGATGCCCAGTCCAGCCGCGATCATCACGCCGGGCCGCACCCGCAGCAGCAGCTTGCTGGCGACCTTGGTCGAGTAGCCGGCGGCGGTGACGATGTAGGCCAGGAAGGCCAGGCCCGCCTTGAGCGGCGAGTACCCCATGACGGACTGGAGTTGGTAGGTCATGCCGAGGAACATGCCGAGCATGCAGAACGCGGAGACGGCCATCGCGAGGAACGCGCCGCCGCTGTTCCGGTTGGCGAGCACGCGCAGCGGCAGCAGCGGCTGCGCCGAGCGGTGCTGGGCGACCAGGAAGGAGCCGAGCAGGACCACCGCGGCCGCCAGCGAGGCGAGGATGACCGGGGAGGTCCACCCGCGCGCGCCGCCCTCGCCCAGCCCGTAGATCAGCGCGAGCATGCCGCCGGTGGCCAGTACGGCGCCGGGGACGTCGAGCCGGGTGCCGCTCTGGCGCGGCGGGTCGGGCAGCGCCAGGTATCCGCCGACCACCACGACGACGGCGAAGACGATGTTGATGTAGAAGCACCAGCGCCAGTCGACGTAGTCGGTGAGCGCGCCGCCGAGGATCAGGCCGGTGGCACCGCCCGACATCGAGATGGCGGTGAAGACGCCGAACGCCTTGGCCCGTTCGGCCGCGTCGGTGAAGGTGGCGCTGATCAGCGACAGCGTGTTGGGGGCGATCAGGGCGGCGAAGACGCCCTGCGCCGCGCGGGCCCCGATCAGCATCGCCGGGGTGGTCGCCGCGCCGCCGACCACGGAGGCGAGGGCGAAGCCGGTGATGCCGATCATCAGCGAGCGCTTGCGCCCCAGGACGTCGCCCAGCCGCCCGCCGAGCAGCAGCAGGCCGCCGAAGGTGAGCGCGTAGGCGGTGACGGTCCACTGCCGGGAGACGTCGGTCAGGCCCACGGCCTTCTGCGCGGAGGGCAGCGCCACGGCCACGATGGTGGCGTCCAGCCAGACCATCAGCTGGGCCAGCGAGATGACCACCAGCCCCCACCAGCGCATGTCGCGTCCCCGAGCGGGCGCCTCGGCGCGGACGTCGGTCACGGTGTTCGTCACGGCTGGCTCGTCTCGGTGTAGGTGATGGCCCGCGAGGGGCACAGGTAGGCCGCTTCGCGCACCGCTTCCAGACTGTCCGCGGCCGGCTGCCCGTTCAGCAGCACCACGGTTCCGGCGTCGTCCTGGTCGAAGAGGGCGGGCGCGGACAGCACGCACTGGCCCGCGCCGATGCAGACGGCGGTGTCCGCCGTGATTCGGATGCTCATCGGATCGACCGTCACCACTCGACCGGCAGCTCGGCGAGACCGAAGACCAGGCCCTGCTTGACCGGGATCTCCTGCATCGGGACGGCCAGCCGCAGGTCGGGCACCTTCTCGAAGAGCGTGCGCAGCGCCACGTCGAGCTCCACCCGGGCCAGGTTCTGGCCGATGCACTGGTGGATGCCGAAGCCGAAGCTGAGGTGGTTGCGGACGTTGCGGTGGATGTCGAGCTCGTTGGGGCGCTCGAACTGGGCCTCGTCGCGGTTGGCCGCCGGGTTGAGGAAGATGATCCCGTCGTCCGCGCGGATCTGGGCGTCGCCGATCGTGATGTCCTCGGTGGCGACCCGGGACAGGCCGCCGGTGAGCGAGAGGAAGCGCAGCAGCTCCTCGACGGCGTTGCGCCACAGCTCCGGCTCGGCCCTGAGCTCCTCCAGCTGCTCGGGGTGCTCCAGCAGCGTCAGCACGCCCAGCGCGATGGTGTTGGCCGTGGTCTCCTGGCCGGCGATGACCAGGACCAGCGCGTAGCGGACCAGTTCGTCGCGCTCCAGGGTGCCGTCCTTGACCTGGACGACCAGGTCGTCCAGCAGCCCCTCGCCGGGCTCGGTCTCCTTGGCGACCAGCAGCTTGGCGAGGTAGTCGGTCAGGTCGCTCATCGCGTCGACGACCTGCGCGGGGTCGAAGCGGCGGTAGGTGAGGTCCTCGAAGTAGTTGCGGTCCTCGTAGGGGATGCCGAGCAGCTGCGAGAGCACGGTGGCGACCAGCGGCTTGACGTAGGCGTCCAGCAGCTCGGCGCTGTCGCCGTTGGCGATCATGTCGGTGAGCAGGCTCGCGGCGGTCTGCTCGATCTCCGGCTTGATGCCGGCGATCTTCTTGAGCGTGAAGCTGGGCAGGATGTCGCGCCGCTGCTTGGTGTGCTCCGGCGGGTCGGTCCTGATCAGCGCGCCGATGGCGGCCGAGCGCGGGGTCTGCAGCTGGGTGAGGGCCGGGATCGGCATCGGGAAGTTCGGGTGGAACCGGTTGACCGACATCGCCGGGTTCGACATGAGTTCGCGGGTCTCGGCGTGCCCGGTCACCGCCCAGACCGGGCGGCCGTCGAACTGGCGTACCCGGGTGACCGGTCCGCGGGCCCGCAGGTCCTCGTACTCGGCCGGCGGCTGGTAGGGGCAGGTGCGGGTCATCGGCAGTTCGGGCAGTGCGTCCTCGGCGCCGGGCGCGCCGCTCTCGTTCGTCTCCGCCATGGGAGGTCTCCGTTCTGGGGTGTACCGGGTCAGCGCCGGTGTCAGGGCGCCGGCGTGAGGAAGTGGCCGTCGACCCGCACGAGTTCACCGGTGACGTTGGTGTTGGCCTGCGAGCCGAGGAAGACGATCGTGTTGGCGACGTCCTCGGGGGTGGTGACCCGCTTGGTGGCCGCCGCCTCGGCGGCGTAGTTGAGCAGGCCCGGCGACATCGGCTTCTCGCCCGGGGTGAAGCCGGGCAGCACCGCGTTGGTGAGGATGCCGGCCCGGCCGAGCTCGCGGGACATCACCCGGGTCAGCCCGTGCAGGCCGGCCTTGGCGCTGGCGTAGGCGACCCGGCCGGGGAAGCCGTCCTCGGCGAAGGTGGAGGAGACGTGGACGATGCGGCCCCACTTCTTGGCGCGCATCGAGCCCACCACGGCCTGGCTGAGCAGGTAGGGGCCCAGCAGGTTGGCCTGCAGGGAGTGCGCGAAGTTCTCCGGCGGCTCGGTCTCGAAGAGCTGGCCGGGGGCGGGGAAGGCGGGCATCGCGACCGCGTTGTTGACCAGGACGTCGATGCCGCCCCAGCGCTCCTTGACGGCCTTCACCAGGCGGGTGACGGAGGCCGGGTCGGCCTGGTCGAGCTGCTCGGCGATCACCTCGCCGCCCGCGGCACGGCGGACGGTCTCCTGCGCCCCCTTGGGGTTGGCGTGGTAGGTGGCCACCACCCGCGCGCCCTCCGCCGCGAAGGCCACCGCCGCCGCGCGGCCGATGCCGCCGGTGGCGCCGGTGACGACGACGACCTTGTCCTTCAGTCCGAAATCCATCGTGCTCCCCATCCTTTGTGCGCTGCTCTGCGCGGGTCAGTGGTTGTCCGGGGCCGGGCTCAGCCCAGGCGTGTGCGCAGCTCTTGACGGTCCGCCAGCTGCAGCTTCCGGTAGGTCCGGGTCAGGTGCTGCTCGACGGTGCTCACCGTCACCGACAGCTCCCGGGCGATCTTCTGGTTGGACTCGCCCTTGGCCGCCAGCAGGGCGACCCGCCGTTCCGAGGGGCTGAGCTGCTGGAGGCAGACGGTGTTGCGGTCGTAGATCTTGTAGCGCGGCACATCGGCGGGCTCGCCGCCGCGCGCCGGACCCTCGCGGAGCAGGGTGGCGAGCACGGTGGGCAGCCCGGCGCTGCCGGTGGCCGCCCGCAGCTGCTCGAACACCGCCTCGTGCCGGTCGAACCGGCTGTCGGCGTCGGTGGTTCCGGCGACGGCGTGGCGGCCGTGGTCCAGCACCTGGACGATGCGCTCCACCGCCTTGCTGTAGTCGCCGGTCGCCATGTACGTCGCCGCGACCGACAGCTGCCAGGGCGTGCGCCGGTCGTCGTCCAGCCCCCAGTCGGCCAGCACCCGTCCGCAGCGCAGGAAATCGGCCAGCGCCGGCAGGTGGTCCCCGGCCGCGAGGTGGTGGTGACCGCGTGCGTAGAGGTAGCCGAGCCCGTAGCGGGTCTCGAACATCGACTCGGGCACCCGGCGGCGCAGCAGTACGGCCGCCTTCGCCGAGCTGCCGGCCAGCGTGTGCGCGAGCAGCAGGGTGCCCAGCGGGCCGCCGATCCGCACGCCCCAGAGCTGCGCGGGCAGCAGCCGCAACGCCCGGTTGGCGTCGGCGATCGCGCCCGCGTGGTCGCCCTCGCGCAGCGCGCTCTCCGCGCGCAGCGCTGTCAGCAGGGCCTGCCACGGCACGGCGTAGCGGTCCCGGGCCTCCAGCAGGAAGCGGTCGCACCAGGCGCGGGCCTTGGCCGGCTCCTCGCTGAGCAGGTGCGCGGTGATCGCGGCGAGGACGGCGGGGGCCGTCTCGTCCGTGAAGATGCTGCGTTCCAGGGCCTGTTCGGCCAGCCGCAGGCTCTGCGCGGCCTCGGTGCGGCCGGTCAGGATTCCGGCCAGCGACCAGGCCGCGGCGTAGCGCGCGCCCGGCACCGAGCCGGTGTCGATCCTTGGCCGCGGGACGCGCTGGTCCACCGCCTGCCGCAGCAGACCCGGGAACTCGCAGGCGACCAGCAGCTTCCCGGACTCCAGGTCGGTCATCCGCAGGTTCTCGCGGGAGGCGAGGTCGCGGATGTCCTCCTCGATGGTGCCCAGCAGGTCGCGGGCGTCCCACAGGGTCTCCAACCGGCGGCCGGAGACCCGGAACTCCTCGCCGGAGAACCGCTGGGGCAGTTGGGCCGGCACCTCGCCGTGCTGGAAGGACTCCAGCCACTGCGCGGCCTGCTCGGCCGGTACCCCGTCCTTGTGCAGGGCGGAGGCGGTCCGCCGGCTCAGCAGCGCCCGGCGCCGGCGCGGTATGTCGCCGAGCACCGCCTCCCGCACCACCGGGTGGCGGAAGCCGCTGTCGGCCAACAGGCCTGCGGCCACCAGCTCGTAGCGTGCCTCCTCGACGGCCGCGGACTCCTCGCGGGTGAGTTCGGCGATCAGCCGCGGCTGGTCGCAGTCCCCGACCACGGCGATGGCCTCGGCGATCTCGCGGACCTCCGGGTCGAGCCGGCGCAGGCAGTCCAGGACGGCCTGCGCGTAGGCCGGGCCCACGGTGGTCGAGGCGCTCCAACCGGCCGGGCCACTGCCCTGCTGCGCGGTCAGGTCGCGCAGCAGGGCAGTGGTGATCAGCGGGTTGCCGTTGGAGAGCCGGAGCATCCAGCTGGCGGTGTCGTCGGTCGGCCGGATGCCGAACTCGGCGACGGCCGACTCCTGGAGCTGATCGATCGACAGACCGGTCAGTGAGACCTTCCGGAAGGAGGACCGGCCGCCGAGTTCGTTCAGCAGCAGGTGCGTCCGGGAGGGCGAGCTGACCCGGTCGGTGGCGACCACCAGCACCGGTGAGGCGGCGCCGGTGGTCGCCAGCTCGGTGAGCAGGCGGGCGGTCGCCAGGTCGGCGTGCCGCAGGTCGTCCACGCAGACCACGACGGTTGCGGCGGCCGACAGCCGCACGATCGCCTGCGCGGTCCGCGTGATCTCCTGCTCGACGCCGTTCCCGCCGTTCTCGTCACCCGCGGTGTCGAGCGGGCCGAGCAGCTGGCGTCGGACACCGGCCAGGGTGAGCCCGGCCGGCGGGCAGCTGGCGCGCAGTACGCGCGCCCCCTGCCCGGCGGCGAACTCGGCGAACTCGTCGAGCAGTCGGGTCTTGCCGGCGGCCAGTGGACCGCTCAGCAGGACGGTCCGACCCGACCCCGCGTCGGCGTCGGCGAGCACGTCGCGCAGGATCTTCCCCTCGAAGGTCGAGCGCATCTGAGGTGCCATCAGCCCCAACCCTGGTCACTCCCCAGCGGGGAGACCGCGGCCGCGACGGTGGCGACGGGCGCCAGGCCGTCGGCCAGCGCGGAGTGGCCGGTGGTGGCGGGTCCTGCGCCGACGGCGCTGAGCACCGCGACACTGAGGACGAAAGCAGCCAAGACGGCGTTTGTCGCAAGACGGACACTCTTCATACGTTCCCCCGTATATGTCCCGAAAGTGAACACTCATTGTTCCCGGCGACTCCGCTCGGTGCGGAATTGCCGTCGTTGAGAATGATCGCAAGCATTCGGAGGGATTCCGCGGCTGCCATAGGATCCAGATCGCGACTGGCTGAAAGCTGAGGGGGCTGCAAGTATGTTCAACAGGGAGATAGCGGACATCTCGGGGGTGCTTCAGGAGGGCTCGATCGGCCATCGCGTCTACGCATACGCCATCCGCCGCTCCTGGATCGACGGCGCGACCTGCGCAAACGACCTCGAACTGACTCCAAACCTGGTCGCTGACGCGATACTCGATCTGGTCAGCCTGCGACTGCTGCTTCCGGCCCAGGGCTCGGCCGGGCACTACGTGGCCGTCAGCCCGCAGTCCGCCTCCCTCCAGCTGCTGGCTCCCTACGACGAGGAACTGCGCGCCCGCCAGCACGAGGTGGAGCAGGTCCGCCAGCACCTGCAGAGCCTGGTGCCCCTCTACCAGGCCAACGGCGCTGATGAGCGCAGTGAGGCCGGCTACGAGCGGGTGGAGGATCTGGACGCGGTGCGCGGCATCCTGGGCCGCCTGGCGCAGGAGTGCCAGCAGGAGGTGATCACCTCGCAGCCCGGCGGCGCCCGGAACGCGACGATCCTGGAGGAGGCCGCCCGGCGCGACAGCGAGGTGCTCGGGCGCGGGGTGCGGATGCGCACGCTCTACCAGCACACCGCCCGGTTCGACCAGCCCACCCGCACGTACGTGGAGCAGATCACCGGCAACGGCGCCGAGGTCCGCACCACCGGAAACGGCTTCATGCGCGCGATCATCTACGACCGGAGAACGGCGGTGATCTCGCTGCCGGACAACCCGAAGGGTGCCGTCCTGATCCGCGATCCGGATATCACCCACTTCATCGTGCAGGCTTTCGAATGGGCCTGGATGACTGCGGAACCGTTCAAGCCGCGATTCGACCGCGAGGAAATCCGCTCCATATCGGATTCGCTCACCCAGACGCTGCTGCGCATGCTGGTCAGCGGTCACGACGACAAGTCGATCGCCCGGCAGCTCGGCATCTCACCGCGCACCTGCCAACGCCGGATCTCCGAGCTCATGCAGGACATCGACGCCCGGACCCGCCTGCAGGCCGGCTACCTGGTGCGCCAGCTGGCCCTGATCCCGCCTCCGGGGGATCCGGGCCTGGCCGGCAAGACCGGCTCCGACGCCGTCTGAGGCCGTCCGGAGCCCGCCCCCTAGAAATGTCTGGGGTCATTCGCCATTGCTCCCCCGCGCCCCCCTGGATACCTTCCTTTTCGGGGTGATTATCTGCACCTCGTCCACGAAGGAAGGCATCCGATGAGCAAGGTTGTTGTTTTTGGTGCGGGTGGCAAGGCCGGCCGTGCGGTGATCCAGGAGGCGATTTCCCGGGGCCACGAGGTCACCGCCGTCGTCCGCGACCCTGCCAAGTACGACGACCTGGCGGGCGAGCGGGTCCAGCTCGTCGCCGGCGACGTCACCAACGTGCACAGCGTCGCCGCCGTGGCCGCGGGCCACGACATCGCGATCAGCGCGGTCTACGACATGGCCTCGGCGCCCGAGCCGTTCTTCGTCGGTGCCGCGCACGCCCTGCTGGAGAGCCTGCCGGCCGCCGGCGTCACCCGCGCCCTGATCATCGGCCTGGTCTCCAACCTGGAGTTCGCGCCGGGCCAGCGGATCATGGACGGCCCGGAGTTCCCCGAGGGCTTCCTGGAGTTCTCGAAGGGCCACGCCGCCGGCCTCGACGTCTTCCGCTCGGCGACCACCGACCTCGACTGGCTCGTGGTCACCCCGCCGATGGTTCTCGACGAGGGCCCGCGCACCGGCACCTACCGCGTCGGCGGCGACCAGCTGCTGACGAAGGAGGACGGCACCAGCCACCTCTCCTACGCCGACCTCGCCATCGCCCTGCTGGACGAGGCCGAGACCCCGAAGAACCACAAGACCCGTATCTCCGTCGCGGACTGATCCCCCGGCAGTCCCCCGACGGTGCAGGGCCCGGCGTTCCCCGCCGGGCCCTGCACCGTTTTCGGCCGGCGACCCGGAAGCGGGGACCAGGGACCAGGGTCCTGGTCTCCGTGCCGTGGGGGACCCCGGTCCCCTGTGCGATCTCGTCCTGCGCTCGCACGGATCGGCGTCGGCCGGGTGATGGGCTGGGAGCAGGCCGGGATCTCCGGCAACTTCCCCGACCCAGGAGGGGCTTGTGGCCCGCATGACCGAGAAGACGACGATGGGGCGGCGCCCGCTGCTGGCAGCGGCCGCGGCCGCCGTGGGGGCGCTGCTGGTTCCCACGCCGGCCTACGCAGCCGGGAAGGACCCGGTCCGCGCCCTCGAACAGGCCGCCCACCCGCTGCGGTCGACGGAACCGGGCCCGGACCCGGCCGACCTGCGCCCGCTGGGGGCGATGATCGGCGACGCCGCGGTGGTGGGCCTGGGCGAGGCCACGCACGGGTCGCACGAGCTGTTCACCCTGAAGGAGCGGGTCTTCCGGTATCTCGTCGAGGAGAAGGGCTTCACCACCTTCGCCCTGGAGATCGGCTGGCCGTCGGGACTGCTGCTCGACGAGTACGTCCAGAGCGGCCGAGGGGACGCCCGCCAGGTCGTCCAGCAGGCCCTGGGCGGATCGCCGTTCGGACGCGAGGAGTTCCTGCATCTGATCGAGTGGATGCGCGACCACAACCGCAGCCGTCCCGGCCACCGGGTCCACTTCATGGGCGACGACGTCGGTGCTCCCAGGGTGGGCGACGACTTCTTCGAGCGGGTGACGGGCTACGTCGGCCGGCTCCACCCGCAGCTGCTGGCGCGCTTCACCGAGCTCTACACCGGCCTGCGCCCCCTCGACGACGCCATCGCCTACATGGGCGGACCGCTGACGCAGCGCCGGCAGCTGGCAGCCCGCGCCCAGCAGGCCCTGGAGCTTCTGGAATCCCAACGGGGTGCGGGCGGCGAGGAGTTCGAGTGGACGGTGCAGCACGCCCGGTCCATCGCCCAGACCGCCGCGTTCCTCGCCTTCGACTTCGGCGACCCCAGGGCGGTGACGGCTGCGGAGCTCTACCGCGACCAGCTGATGGCCGACAACATCACCTGGTGGCAGCGACACACCGGTGACCGGATGCTGCTGTCCGCCCACGACGGGCATGTGGCCTATGTGACCGCCGAGCCCGAGATGTACCCGAAGGTGCAGGGCGCGTTCCTGCGCGAGACGCTCGGCAAGGGCTACCTCGCGATCGGAACCACCTTCGGCCAGGGCTCCTTCCTGTCGCAGGACAAGAGCCTCGACGGCCCGTGGAAGAAGTTCACGGTCGACGCGCCCGCTCCCGGCACCAACGAGTACACCCTCGGCCAACTCCGCCACCCCGACTACGTCCTGGACACCCGCAACGCCCCGGCAGCGGCCCGCGCCTGGCTGGACACCGCCCGCCCGACCCGCCAGATCGGCACTGAGTACCCCTGCCCGCTCGACACCCTCGCGATCGGCCGGTCCTACGACGTCCTCATCCACCTCCACCGCGTGCGGGAGGCGGACCTGCTGCGCTGATCCCGCTCAGGCCGGTTGGACCGTGACCGGTGCCAGTGCGGCGACGGCGCGGGACACCCGTGCCGCGTCGGCGAGCAGGACGGGGACGGCTCCAGAGGGGGCGAGGTAGTCGGCGGCGGCGCGGTGGACGTCGTCCACGGTCGCTGCGGCGAGTTGTCGGGCGTAGTCGGCCAGGTAGGTGAGGGGCAGTCCGCCGTCGACCAGGCCGGCGGCGAGGTCGGCGAGGTCGCGGTGGGTGGACATGCCGAGGACCACGAGCGAGCCGAGCGTGTAGTCGCGTGCGCGCTGGACCTCGGCCCGGTCCGGTGGCAGGCAGGCGATCCTGCCGAGTTCGTGCAGGGTCTCGACGAGCGCCGGCGCCGTGTGCTCGGTGGCCACGTCGGCCGAGGCGATCAGTCGCGCACCGGCCGGCCGGTCCTCGATGACCGAGAGGGGGCCGTAGCTGTAGCCCTTGTCCTCGCGCAGGTTGGCGGTCCAGCGCGAGCAGAAGTAGCCGCCGAAGACGAGGTTGGCCAGCCGCAGCGCCGCGTTGTCCCGATGGCCGCGCGGGACGGCCGGGAGGGCGATGCGCAGCGAGGACTGCGCGCTCCCGGGCCGGTCGACCAGCAGCAGCGCGCCGGGGCGCAGCGGCGGGACCGGGGGCAGCACGTGCTCGGGGGCCGTCCCGGTCCAGCCCGCCAGGCAGCGGGCCGCGGTCCCGGCGGCGGCCTGCGGATCGAGGTCGCCGACCAGGACCAGCGTGCAGCCGGCGGGCCGCACCAGCCGTGCGTGCAGGGCTCGCAGATCCTCCGAGGCCACCGCGGCGACCTCCTCGGGCTCCGGCGACGGCCGGCCGTAGGGGTGGCCTGGATAGATCCGCCGGGCCAGCGCCGCTGCGGCCAGCTGGGCCGGGAGCGACCGGGCGACGCGCAGCTGGTCGGCCAACCCGGCGCGGGCAACGCGGACTTCGGACGGCGGGTAGGCGCCCGCCGCGAGCAGCCGGGCCAGCGTCGCCAGCAGCCGGTCGAGGGCGCCGACCGGCGCTCGGCCGCTGATCCGCAGCCGGTCCCGGTTCACGTCGGCGCCGAGACTGCCACCCAGCTGCTGAACGGACGCGGTGCCCGCGAACAGGGTGCGCGCCAGCAGTCGGGCGGGCGCGGGGTCCGCGCCCGCGAGCGGTATCCGCAGCCTGAGCTCGGCCAGCGGCTCGCCGTGCCGGCGGACGGCCAGGACGGTGAGACCGCTGGGCAGCGTCAGCTCGACGTGTTCGGGGACGAGCACGGGCCGGAAGGGGCCGAGCGCGGGCATCCGCCGCGCGGGTCGCCGGGTCACCGGCGCTCGGCCCTTGGCACGACCTCGATGCCCGAGCGCCGGTCCGGGGTGAGCCGGGCGGCGGCCTCGCGTACGTCGCCGGCGCTGACCGAGCCCAGCAGGCGGGGCAGCTCGCCGAGCAGGAACGGGTCGCCGCGTTGCAGCTCGAAGACGGCCAGCCGCTCGGCGCGGCCCAGCACCGAGTCCGTCCGGTCCAGCTGCTCGACGATCAGGCGGGCTGCGACGCCGTCGAGTTCGGCCGGTTCGGGGCCGACCGCGGCGAGGCGCTCGATCTCCTCGCCGACGGCGTCCAGGATCCGCCAGGCGTCCGCGCCGGCCGGCAGCCGGGCCTGGAACACCAGGGCCGACGGGTCGCGCACGGTGAACGGGTCGGCGAGGAAGCCGACGCGCCCGGTCACCGAGGTCGCCGTCCGGTCCTCGAACACCAGGCGGCGGACCAGGCGGGAGCCGTCCGTACCGGCCAGCAGGCCGGCCACCAGCAGATAGGGCAGGAACCCGGCGAGGTCGCCGATCGGGTCCGGCACCCGCCAGCCCCAGGCGAGCGCCGGCAGCGGCGCCACCGGATCGCGGTAGCAGGCGCGGCGTTCACCGGCGCGCTCGGGTTCGCCGAGGTCGGCGGGGGCAGGCGCCGGGCGGGGCGGGATGTCGCCGAAGCAGCGCTCGATCGCCCGTAGCGCGCGATCGGGCTCGAAGTCGCCGCAGACGCACAGGACGGCGTTGCCGGCGGCGTAGTAGCGGTCGAAGAACCCCGCGGCCTCCGCCAGGGTCGCCCGCTCCAGGTCGGCGAACGAGCCCCGGCCGTCATGGGTGTTGGGGAAGGTCTCGAACATCAGCGACGGCAGGCGCGGCCAGGGCAGACCGCCGTACGGCCGGCTGAGCACGGTGGCCCGGATCTCCTCCTCGACCACCGAGACCTGGTTGGCCAGGTTCGCCTCGGTGAGCCGCAGGCCGTGCATCCGGTCGGACTCCAGGTAGAGCATCCGGTGCAGGGCGTTGGCGGGGGCGACCTCGCCGTACAGCGTGAAGTCGAGGTGCGTGGAGCCGCGGAAGGTGCCGCCGGAGCGCTCCACGTGCCGGGTGTAGGCGGCCTTGCGCAGGCTCACCGACCCCTGGAACATCAGGTGTTCGAAGAGGTGGGCGAAGCCCGAGCGGCCCTCGGGCTCGGTGCGCGTGCCCACGCCGTAGACGACCGCGACGGCCGCGACAAGGGCGTGCCGGTCGGGGCTGAGCACCAGTCGCAGCCCGTTGCCGAGCGTTGCGCGCTCGACGCGGCGGGTCGGGCCCGAGGAAGCGGAGTGCGCCAACAGTGCCATGTCCCAGGGATACGCGACGGGAGGGCCCGCTCGGAAGTGGTCACTTGCGGTCACCCGCCCGGGCGGGCGGAACCGGCCGGATGGGCGCGAGGCGGCCGGTTCGGGCCGGTGCAGCTTTCGGCCACCGCGGCGCCCTGGGACGGGAGACCGGCGCCGCGTTAGAAAGGGGGGCTCGGCAGCAGCCGAAGCCCGACGGGATCCGGGAAGGGACCGACGCCGATGACGAACGCCGCCGCACAGCCGGGCGAGAACTCCTGGAGGCACGGCGCCGACGCGCGAGCCGGCGCCTACCTCGACCACGCCCGGAGCATCCGCGGCGAGGTCCGGTTCCAGCTCGTCACCCGCGCGCTGGTCCGGCGCCTGCCCGGGCGTCCGTGCCGGGTCGTGGACATCGGCGGCGGCTTCGGACGCCAGGCGGTCCTGCTGGCGCGGGCCGGGCACTCGGTGACCGTGGTGGACGGTGACGAGACGCTGCTCGGGGCCGCCGCGGACCTGCTCGCGGCGGAGGAGCCCGAGGTCGGCCGCCGGGTCAGCCTGGTCCAGGGGCTGGGGGAACAGGCCGTGGAGCTGGTCGGGACGGGGTTCGACCTCGTCTGCTGCCACAGCGTCCTGCTCTACCTGGACGATCCGGACCCCCTGCTGGACGTGCTGGCGCGCCTGGTCGCCCCCGGCGGCCTGGTCTCGGTGCTCACCGTCAACCGCGACTCGCTGGCGCTGCGCGACGGACTGCAGGGCGACTGGCGCGGCGCGCTGGCGACGCTGCTGGAGTCCCGGGAGCAGGGCGGCCGCTACCTGCCCACCCGCCCCGACACCCCGCTGGACCTGGGCCGGCGGCTGGCCGCGCTCGGGGTCCCGCCGGTGGAGTGGCACGGCGTGCGGGTCTTCTCCGACCACCGGTCCGGTGAGCCGTCGCCGGAGGAGTTCGCGGACCTCTGCGAACTGGAGTGGCAGGCCGGACTGCGGGACCCCTACCGGCAGTTCGCGCGCCTCTTCCACCTCGTCGCCCGCCGCGAGGCCGAACTGCCGTAGCCGCTCAGGGAGTAGCGCCCTGTCGCAACTCCACTACACTGCGCGGTAGTTCCGGTTCCCAGCAGCGGCAGGCGGTGGCCGGCCGCACCCCGGCGACGCCGGGGTGCCGACGTCTTGTGGGGTAGCGCATCAAGTGCCACTCTGTGAACGACAGTTGCCGGATGTGACTCCTGCGTGGTGGCGAGCGGGAGAAGACGTGCGCCGAAGTCAGTCACCCGACCGCGACAGAGGGAGTGGTCAATGTTCGAAGGGCTTGGGCTGAGCAGCCTCGCCGAGTCTGTCTATCTGGCGATGCTCCAACACCCGGACGAGGACCTCGACATCCTCGCCCGCAGGCTCGACGTCGACCACGACCAGATCCGGGTCGCGCTCGACGAGCTCACCGGCATCTCCCTGCTCCAGGTGTTCCCGGGCCGGCCCGCGCCGAAGGCCGTGCGTCCCGAGGTCGGCCTCTCGGCGCTGGTGGCCCGCCAGCAGGCCGAGATGGCCCGTCGGCACCAGCAGATCGAGGAGGGCACGGCCGCGCTGTCCATCCTGCTGGCCGAACGCGCCGAGAGCCGGACGACCGACACCGGCGCGGAGCCGGAAGCGGACCCGGACATCGAGCGGCTGTCCGGCATCGACGCGATCCGCGACCGGCTGGGCGAACTCGCGCGCAGCTGCGAGTGGGAGGCCAGCTCCTTCATGCCCGGCGGCGCCCAGTCCGAGGAGAACCTCAAGGCCAGCCGGCTGCTGGACGCCGAGGCGATCGAACGCGGGGTGCGGGTGCGCACGGTCTACCAGGACAGCGTGCGCAACCACCGGCCGACCCTGGAGTACGCCCAGTGGCTCGGCGGGCTCGGCAGCGAGGTGCGCACCACCGCGTCGCTGCCGCTGCGGATGCTCATCGTGGACCGCCGGGTGGCCGTCGTGCCGCTCGAGGCGGCCGAGGGCGGCAGCGCGGCGATCGTGATCTCCAGCGTCGGCGTCATCACGGCACTGACCGCCCTGTTCAACTCGGTCTGGCGGTCCGCGACGGCGCTCGGCGCGTCCCGCCGGCGCGACGACGACGGGCTGTCGAGCCAGGAGCGGCAGGTGCTCAGGCTGCTGGCGGCGGGTCTGACCGACGAGGCCATCGCCCGCCACCTGGGCGTCTCGGTCCGCACGGCCCGCCGGGTCGCGGCGGACCTGCACACCAGGCTCGGCGCGCGCAGCCGGTTCCAGGCCGGAGCCCAGGCCGTCTCGCGCGCCTGGATCACGCCGGACGACCTGGAGTAAGCAACGCCCCCGGCGCGCTCAGGGGCCCACCTCGGTGGAGCGGACGGCCCAACCGCGGCAGGCGCTGGCCATCGTCCGGCAGCACAACTGCTCGGCCACCCGCGCCGCCTCCAGCAGATCGCGGGCCTGCACGTAGAGGCAGAACACCACGCAGTCCTCGTGGACCACGATGCGCGCGTGCTGGAGGCTGTCGGTGCCCGCCGTGCTGCGCAGCAGCTGCCGGTGCAGCTGCTCCGCGGAGTGCGGCGCGGCGCCGACACCGCCCGTGTCCACCGTGGTCTTGGTCAGATACATGGGACGACCCGTCCACGGACCCGCGGATCGCGGTGGGCCCCGGTCACACTGCGATCGGCGGGTCCGGGGCCCACCGGGTCAGGGCCCAGCGGACCAGCTGCGGACCGAGGGCGGCGGCCAGGACGGCGAACGCGGCGACCATCGCCCACCGCGTCCCGAAGGCGATGGCCAGCGCCCCGCCGACCGGCACCCCGATCAGGCCGGCCGCCTGCAACTGCACCCAGGCCATGGCCATCACCTGCGCGATCCGCTCGCGCGGCGCCGCGGCCTGGAGCCCGCCGAAGACCGTGGCGATCAGCAGCGTCCCACCGAAGCTCCCCGCGAGTTCCAGCAGCACCAGCCCGGCCATCGCACTCGGCCCGGCGGACGCGAACGGGAGCAGCGCGAGCGACAGCAGGCTGGCGGCGGTCCCCACCGCGAGCGTCCGGCCCGGCCCGAGCGCCTTCTGCGCCCGGCCGACCAGCATGCCCCCCGCCACGCCGCCGACGGCGCCGAAGGCCAGCAGGGTACCGATCAGCGGCGGCCGCATGTGGACCGACCGCACGAGGAAGAGCACCAGCACCGGCTGCGTGAGCCCGTTGACGAACGCGACCGCGACCATGGCCCGGACGCCGGACTGCCGCGCCATCGCGACGGCCAGCCGCAGGTTCGCGGCGAAGCCGAGTCTCTGCTTCTCCCGCTTCTCGGGACGCTCGGGCTTTTCCGAGCTCTCCGGCGCCTTCCCGGCCCGGACCCTGACGAGCAGGGCGGCGGAGGCCAGGAAGGAGAGCGAGTCGACCAGCACCACCGAGGGCGCCGCGATCCGGGCGAGCAGCGCCCCGCCGAGCGCGGGTCCGCTGATGTCCGCGACGCTGCGGGTCGCGGACATCTTCCCGTTGGCCTCCACCAGGTGCGCCTTGGGAACGATCTGCACCATCAGCGGACCGGCCAGCGCGGAGTACACGCCGAGCGCGAACGAGGCCGCGGCGGCCAGCACCAGCAGCAGCCCGATGGTCAGCACCCCCGACCACCACAGCAGCGGGATCAGCCCCATGATCACCGCCTGCACCAGGTTGCAGGCCGCCATCATCGGCGCACGCGGGCGGCGCAGCCCGTCGGACCACGCCGCCGCGGGGATCCTGATCAGCAGCGACGGGAGCAGCTCGATCATCGCCAGCCAGGTCATCTCCAGGGCCGAGGCGCCCAGCGTGACCGCCGCGCACACCGGGATCGTGACGTTGCTGACCGCCGAACCCGCCTGGGACAGCCCGGTCGCGACCCACAGCGCCCGGAACCTGCGGTCGGGGAACGTCGGGGACTGCGCGGCCTGCTCGTCCCCGCCGACCAGAGTCGTCGATGTCAACTCGTCCGTCCTTTACAAGGTGGCGATCTGGACGGCCGCGTCGGCGGCCTCCTTGGCGAACCAGGCCGGGAAGCTCTCCGGGTAGCGCATCCGGGCGATCTCGGCCAGCCGCGGGATGAGCCGGGAGACACCGTTCATCGTGCGCATCGAGTCCACCGCGATCTGGCTCAGGAACCGGTGGTTGTCGCGCACGTGCGGGCGGGCGTAGCTGAAGAAGACACCGAACTTCTCCCGGCCCGCTTCCCGCAGGACCGGCGTGCTGGTGTGCATCAGGCGGGCGTTCCACACCACCACGTCGCCGGCCCGGGTGTCGACCCGTTCGCGCAGGTCGGACTCGCCGACCGTCCGCGCCGCGATGTCGAACTCCGGTTCGGTGGTGCCGTATCCGTCGAAGGACATCAGGTGCGAGGCGCGCACCGCGTCGATGCCGCCCCCGGCCACCGGGTCGTTGTCCTGCAAGTAGAGCCCGCACTGGACGTGCGCGAACCCGGGCTCCCACACGTACCCGGCGGTCGGTCCGACGAAGGTCGCGTCCACGTGCCAGGGGACGTAGACGTTCTTGCGCGCGGTGCAGTTCGGGTAGAGCACGGGGTGCTCCTCGCCCAGGAGTTCCCTGACGGCGCTCACCACGCGCTCGCGCAGCACGATGCCGGCCAGGAACTCGTCCGCCAGGAAGGCGCTGGTCAGCATCTCCTGCGAGCCGGACCCCGCGAGGTAGCCGGCGCACAGGTCCCGGGCCCGGGCCACCTCGCCGGCGTCGAGGATGCCGCGCAGGATCACGTAGCCGCGCCGGGCGAGCTCCTCGGCCGATGCCGAGGGGTCGGCCGTCATCGCCTGATCCTCTCCGGGGCGACGGTCTCGCAGGCCAGGCCCTCGAGTTGTCCGTAGCCCAGGCCGCAGCAGTCGCCGGTGATGTCCTCGTCCAGCGCGTCGGCGGGGTGCTCCACGTCGGTGGCGGCGAAGCTCTCCAGGTCGATCGGCTCCGGGTCGTCGTCCACCCACACCAGCGCGCCGGCGGTGATCAGGTCCAGGTGCACGTCGGCGACGTACGGGACCCGGCTCAGCCGCTGGTTGTGCTGCCCGAAGCCCAGGTGGACGCCGCAACGCCGTTCGTTGATGTGCGAGTTGGCGGTGATGAACTCGTCGATCCCGCGGTTGGTGCCGAGGCCGAACTCTCCGACGTTGCGCCCGTAGGGGCTGTTCATGCAGAGCTGGAACATCTCGTTGAGCTTCGGGTCGGCGCAACTGAGGCTGACCGCACTTCCGTTCTCGATCTCCACCCGGACCGGGTTGGCGGCCAGGCTGGCGTTGAGCGGCGTGATGATGTTGGCGTTGAACGCCCCGTCCGCGACCAGCACGCCGTCCACCGTGACCGGGAAGGTCGCGATCTCGCCGGCCGGCAGGATCGTGAAGCCGCCAGGACGCCACACCCCCCGGTTGCTGATCCAGTGGTACTTCTGCGCATCGAGCTCGATCGTCAGGTCGGTGCCGCCGCGGCTGGTGATCCGCACCTTGCGGGCCGGCTTCACCCGTTCCAGCAGCGTCGCGTTGAACCGGGTCAGCTCCGCGGGCGCGAGGTTGAGGGACTTGGTGAAGAACGCGGTGGAGGCGCTGATGATCCGCAGGATCATCGTGCGCTCGCCGCCGTACCTCTTCATCGCGGCCTCGAAGACGTTGAAGTGCGACATGGTGTCGCGCTCCAGCGTGAGGACGACCAGGCGGCCCGGCAGCGTTTCCGGATCGGGGAGCACGGCCTCGAAACGCCCGGCGAACTCCGGGTCCTGGAGCTTGCGCATCGGGACGATCGGGGCCTCGAAGCCCCGGTGCCTGAGCGCGATCGCCAGCCAGGCCGCCGGGTCGCGGCTGTCCGGGGTGTAGGTGATGACGAAGGTGTCGGTGCTCTCGATCAGGACGTAGTCGTCCAGCAGGACCTTGATTCCCTGCTGGACCTTCTCGTCCGGAATGACGAAGTTCATGGTCGAGCTCCTCGGGACGACGGGGACGACGGGGACGACGGCAGTGGCTGGGGACGACGCAGGGGCACTCCCCGCACAGTGCGACGAGTGCCCCTGCCCGGACTGCTAGGAGTTGTAGTAGGTCGAGTAGGAGACCTTCCACGCCACGTCGCCGACGCCGTCGTCGCCGTCGATGTCCTCCGGCTCGGCCGCAGCCATCGTCGTGACCAGGTTCTCGAGCTCCTCGAATGCAGACATGTTCCAGTCTCCTTCGGGTGGTGGCCGGTGCCAGCGGGCTGCTGACGGCTCCAACTCTGCGGCGGGCCCGAGCGGGTGAGAAGTGGTCAGTTCCTGCACTCCCCCGCCGCTGGCCTGAACCGGCCTCCCGGCGCCGCGACGGACTGTCCCTGCCATGTCCGCCACCTGCCAGCGGCAGGTGCTGACCCCGTCCCCGACCCCGGCGGTATACAGGTCACCACCACACCGCACGGCTACCCCGGAGGCATCCCCATGGACACGAACACGAACTCGAACACGCTCAACTCGGGTGACGAGGAGGGCTTCGGCTGGCAGCGTGCCGTGCCAGAGTCGTCTCTGTGACGCCCAGCCCCTCCCCCGGGACCGGCCCGAGCCCGTCCCCGCAGAGTGCTCCGCCCCGCGATCCGCGCGCCCGCGGCGCCGGCCCGCCCGCCCCCGGCGCCGTCGCGCTGGCCGGGGTCAGCAAGGCGTTCGGGCCGGTGCGCGCGGTGGATGGCGTCGATCTGGAGGTCAGGCCCGGCGAGTTCTTCTCGATGCTCGGACCCTCCGGTTCGGGCAAGACCACCGTGCTGCGCATGATCGCCGGCTTCGAGTCGCCGAGCAGCGGCCGGGTACTGCTCGGCGGCGTCGATGTCACCCGTCTGGCGCCGTTCGACCGCGACGTCAACACGGTGTTCCAGGATTACGCCCTCTTTCCGCATCTGTCGGTGCGCCAGAACATCGAGTACGGCCTGAAGGTGAAGCGGGTGCCCAGGGCGGAGCGGGCCGAGCGGGCCGCCGAGGCACTGGCGACGGTGCGACTGCACTCCTTCGGTGACCGGCGGCCCGCCCAGCTGTCCGGCGGGCAGCGCCAACGCGTGGCGCTGGCCCGCGCACTG
The DNA here is from genome assembly GCF_029893355.1 of Kitasatospora sp. MAA4. GTDB lineage: Bacteria > Actinomycetota > Actinomycetes > Streptomycetales > Streptomycetaceae > Kitasatospora. Next base: position 488,148 of record NZ_JARZAI010000001.1, on the reverse strand, counting down.
GTCAACCGCCCGTCGGTGCTGCTGCTCGACGAGCCGCTCGGCGCCCTCGACCTGAAGCTCCGCCAGGAGATGCAGATCGAGCTCAAGCAGATCCAGCGCGAGGCCGGCATCACCTTCCTGCTGGTCACCCACGACCAGGACGAGGCGCTCACCCTGAGCGACCGGATCGCGGTCTTCAACGCCGGGCGGATCGAGCAGATCGGCACCCCCGCCGAGGTCTACGAGCACCCGGCCACCGCGTTCGTGGCGAGCTTCGTCGGCACCTCCAACCTGCTCCAGGGCGAGCCCGCCGCCCAGGTGTTCGGCGAGGCCGGCACCTACTCCGTGCGGCCGGAGAAGATCCGCATCGCGCACCCCGACGACCCGGCCGGGCCGGGCGAGTACATCGTCACCGGCACGATCCGCGAGGTCGTCTACGCCGGTGCGCAGACCCGGTTCCTGGTGGACCTGGAGGCGGGCGGCCACCTGGTGGCCGCGCGGCAGAACCTGGCGGAGTCCGGCGCCGACCTCGCGCGGCACCGGGGCTCGGCGGTCCTGCTGGCCTGGCAGCGAGAACACACCGTCCGGATCGACACCTGAGCTTAGTTAAGGACGTTCATGAGCATCCGTCACCCCCTGCGCGCCCTGACGGCCGCCACCGCCCTGCTGCTGGCCGCCGCGTGCAGCTCGAACGCCGGTGGCAGCAGCGCGAGCGGCGGCTTCGCCCCGCCGAAGATCAGCGCGCAGAAGTCGCTGGGCGCGGGCGAGGGCACCGTCAACATCGTCGCCTGGGCCGGCTACGTCGAGTACGGGCAGGACAGCAAGACCGTCGACTGGGTCACCCCGTTCACCCAGCAGACCGGCTGCAAGGTGAACCTCAAGGTGGCGGGCACCTCCGACGAGATGGTCGCGCTGATGAAGACCGGCCAGTACGACACCGTCTCGGCCTCCGGCGACGCGACCCTGCGCCTGATCGCCGGCGGCGACGTCGCACCGGTCAACACCGCGCTGGTTCCCAACTACGCCGACATCTACCCGGGTCTGAAGAACCAGCCCTGGAACTCGGTCAACGGCGTGCCCTACGGCATCCCGCACGGGCGCGGCGCCAACCTGCTGATGTACAACACCGACAAGGTCACCCCCGCCCCGACCTCCTGGGGCTCGGTCTTCGCGGCCGACTCCCCCTACGCAGGGCACGTCACCGCCTACGACAGCCCGATCTACATCGCCGACGCCGCGCTCTACCTGATGCGGACAGAGCCCGACCTCGGCATCAAGAATCCCTACGCTCTCACCAAGCCCCAACTCGACGCCGCAGTAGCACTGTTGAAGGTCCAGAAGAAGCAGATCGGCTCCTACTGGAGCGACTACACCAAGGAGCAGGCCGCGTTCGACTCCGGCGACGACCTGATCGGCACCACCTGGGAGGTGATCCAGCAGGCCGTCGCCGGCGACGGCAAGGTGAAGACGCAGGCGATCCTGCCCACCGAGGGCTCCACCGGCTGGTCCGACACCTGGATGATCTCGGCCCACGCCCAGCACCCCGACTGCGCGTACCAGTGGATGAACTACATCGTCTCGCCCGCCGTCAACGCCCAGGTGGCCGAGTACTTCGGCGAGGCCCCGGCCAACTCCAAGGCCTGCGGACAGATCACCGACAACCCGAACTTCTGCACCGACTACCACGCCACCGACGAGAGTTGGTGGAAGAACGTCTACTACTGGACCACGCCCACCGCGCAGTGCGCCGACGGCAGCGGCCGGGGCGACTGCACCACGTACGCCCAGTGGGTCACCGCCTGGAACGAGATCAAGAGCTGATGTCCGCCCCCGCTGCGGCCCGAACTCCCGTCCGCAGGCTGGCCGGGGTGCTGCACCGGCACCCCGGCCTGCGGCTGGCGGCGCTGCTGTCGGCGCCGATGACCTGGCTGGCGCTGGCCTACCTGGGATCGCTCGCCGTCCTGCTGCTGTCGGCGTTCTGGACCACCAACGAGTTCACCTCGAGCATCGAGTACCGCTGGACCACGGCCAACTTCCTTGCGGTGCTGACCGATCCCCAGTACCGCACGGTCGCCCTGCGCACCCTGGGCATCGCCGTGTCGGTGACCCTGATCGACGCGGTGATCGCCCTCCCGATGGCCTTCCACATCGCGCGGGTGGCAGGGCCCAGCAGCCGGCGGCTGCTGCTGGTGGCGGTGCTGACCCCGCTGTGGGCCGGCTACCTGGTGAAGGCGTACGCCTGGTGGGTGATGCTCAGCCACGGCGGAATCCTGGACTGGATCACCGCGCCCTTCGGCGGGCACTCCCCCGGTTTCGGCGTGCCGGCGGTGGTCATGGTGCTCGCCTACCTGTGGCTGCCCTACATGGTGCTGCCGCTCTGCACCGCGTTCGGGCAGCTGCCCGACAGCCTGCTCGACGCCTCGGCGGACCTCGGCGCCGGACCGTGGCGGACCTTCCGCAGCGTGGTGCTGCCGCTGGCCAGGCCCGCGCTCATCGCCGGGTCGGTCTTCACCTTCTCGCTGAGCCTGGGCGACTACCTGACCGTGCAGATCGTCGGCGGCACCACCTCCATGCTCGGCAACGTCATCGCGTCCAACGTGACGCTCAACCTGCCCCTGGCGGCGGCGGTGTCCTGCGTGCCGGTGCTGCTGATCGTCGGCTACCTGCTCGCCGTGCGCCGCACCGGCGCGCTGGACAATCTGTGAGGCCCCGATGTACCTCTCCCGCAGCGCCCGGGTCCTGCTGCGCCTGGCGACGGCGCTGGGACTGACCGCGATCTACACCCCGCTGCTGCTGGTCCTGGTGAACTCCTTCAACGCCTCGCGCTCCTTCGCCTGGCCCCCGTCCGGTTTCAGCACCCGCTGGTGGTCGGCGGCCTGGCAGGAGACCGGGCTGCGCGCGGCTCTCGCCACCTCGCTGAAGGCCGGCCTCGGAGCGACCGCGGTGGCGCTGGTCCTCGGCTCGATGGCGGCCTTCGCCGCGACCCGCTACCGGTTCTTCGGCCGGCAGTCGGTCTCCTTCCTGCTGATCCTGCCGATCGCCCTGCCCGGCATCGTCACCGGCATCGCGCTCAACGCCGCGTTCCGCACCGTGCTGACCCCGCTCGGCGTGGGCTTCGGCCTGTTCACCGTGGTCGTCGGACACGCCACCTTCTGCATCGTGGTGGTCTTCAACAACGTCTCGGCCCGGCTGCGGCGGATCGCCCCGTCGGCCGAGGAGGCGTCAGCGGACCTGGGGGCGCACACCTTCCAGACCTTCTGGTACGTCACACTGCCCGCCGTGCGCAGCGCGCTGCTCGCCGGCGCGCTGCTGGCCTTCGCGCTCTCCTTCGACGAGATCGTGGTGACCACCTTCACCGCGGGTCCCGGCACCCAGACCCTCCCCCTGTGGATCTTCGACAACCTCTCCCGCCCCAACCAGGGCCCGGTGGTGGACGTGGTGGCCGCCGTCCTCATCGTGCTGGCGATCCTGCCGGTCTACCTGGCCCAACGCCTCTCCGGTGAGCCCCTGCGCTGAGGGTTGTCTCCTGCGACATTCTGGTCGATATGGACACCAGAGCACTCAGCCCCGCCCCGCCCGACCTCGCCGCGCCCGGGCGGCGGCGATGATGCGCGGCGGGGCGTTCCTGGAGGCCGACTGGCGGCGCGAGACGCTGCGCACCAACCTCTGGCTGGTGCCGGCGCTCGAAACACTGGCCGCCATCGGGCTGTTCGCACTGACCCTGATGGTGGACCGGGACGCCTACGACGGCCTGTTCGCGCTGCCCACCTGGGTGCTGAGCGGGACCGCCGACGCGGCCCGGCAGATCCTGACCACGATGGCCGCGGCGATCATCACGGTGGTCGGTCTGGTCTTCTCGATCACCATCGTCGCCCTGACCCTGGCCTCCACGCAGTTCGGCCCCCGGATGCTGCGCAACTTCATCCGCGACCGCGGCACCCAGCTGACCCTGGGCACCTTCGTGGGCTCCTTCTTCTACATCGTGCTGGTGCTGGTGGCGATTAGTCCCGGCCCGCACGGCGACTTCGTCCCGCACCTGTCGATCACCGCGTCACTGGGCCTGACCCTGGTCGACCTGGCCATGCTGATCTACTTCATCAACCACATCGCCACGATGATCCAGCTCCCCCAGGTCATCGCGAGCATCGCCGGCGACCTCGCCCAGGCCATCGAGGACCAGGGCGGCGCCGATCCCGCGGCGCCGCCGGGCCTGGACAGCGGTCCCACCCGCGACGAACTGCTCGCCCGGATCGGCGAGTCCGGGGCGGCGATCCCGACCGCCGCCAGCGGCTACCTCCAGTACATCCGCCACGAACGGCTGGTCCGGATCGCCGCGGAGTCCGACGCCGTGCTCCATCTCCCGTACCGGCCGGGGCACTTCCTGGTCCAGGGGCAGCCGCTGGCGGTCGTCTGGCCGGCCGCGGCGGCCTCCGCGGTGGCGCAGCAGCTGGCCCACGGCCAGGTCACCGGACCGTACCGGACGCTGGCCCAGGACATCTCCTTCGGCGTCGACCAGCTGGTGGAGATCGCCCTGCGCGCGCTGTCCGCCGCGGTCAACGACACCTTCACCGCCCTGACCTGCATCGACTGGCTGAGCGACTGCCTGTGCCGGATCACCACCGGCTGGCACCCGCAGCGCGTGTACCGCGATCCGCGCGGCCACATCCGGGTGATCGCCTACCAGCCCGACTACGACCGGCTGGTCCAGCGCTCGTTCGAGAAGATCCGCCAGTCCTCGCTCGGCGAACCGGCCGTGATGATCCGCCAGCTGGAGGGGCTCTACAAGATCCTGGAGCAGACCTCGATCCCGGACCGCCGCCAGGTCCTGCTGGACCAGGCGGCGATGATCCAGCGCTCGTGCGACGCCTCCGTCCCCGAGGAGACCGACCGGCGGGACGTGCTGCGCCGCTACGAGGCCCTTCTCGCCCTGCACGGAGACGCGGCCCCGGATCAGGGGTAGGCCATCCGGCCGGGTCTCGCCGTCCCGTCAGGCGGCCCTGGCCAGCAGCGTCCACGGCTCGGGGCGCGCCAGGGCCAGCCGCGGCTTGGCCGCGGCCCAGTACCGGACGGAGGCCGCCATCACCGCGGCGGGATCCTCGACCGTCCGGGTCGGCTCGAACGGCTCGCTCATGCTGGTGTAGCTCTGGAACATCGCCAGCAGCTTCACGGCCTGGCTCTGGAAGGGCGAGAGGTACTGGTCGGCGAGCGGCAGGAAGAAGCGGTCCCAGCTCTCCCCCGGCACAATCGGCGGCCGCTGGATGGGCGCCACGCCGTGCGCCGCGCGGCACTCGTTGAGCGTCTCGCAGACGACGTCGAGCAGCGTGCCCAGGGTCAGGCTCCCCCGCCCGCCCGCGAGCACCTCGGTACGCGGCGCGTCGGGGGGCGGCGACAGCGCGGCGTCGGCGATCAGCGCGGCGACCTCGTCGACGGGGCCGATCTCGGCGTAGCCGCCCGGATCGCCGACCACCACGGCGGCCAGCCCGGAGACCAGTGCCTGCAGCAGCGTGTACGGGCCGGAGAACCGGCGGATCTCGCCGCTGTACCGGCGTCCGACGATCAGCGGCGGCCGGACCACGGTCAGCGGGCCGCGGTGCTCGGCGCGCGCGAGCTCCTCGCAGACGGCCTTGGACCACTCGTAGCCGTTGCGGTAGCCCTCGAACTCGGCGCCCTTCAGGTCCTCGGGGTTGCGCCGGCCGCCGACGTAGGCGGTGGAGACCTGGACCAGGTGGGTGTCCTGGTCCGCCAGCGCCAGGACGGCCCGCAGCGGCTCGACGTTCGCCTCCACCGCCTCCGCGCGGCCCAGGGTCCAGCGCGTGGTGGCGGCGGCGTGCACGATCACGTCCCAGTGCCCGGCCAGCTCGGCCGGCGCGGGCTCGGCGCCGATCCTCCAGCACACCGGCGCGTCGTCACCGGCCCGCCGGGCGACCCGGGTCAGGGTGTGCGGGCGTTCCCGGCCGACCGCCCGCAGCCGGTGCGCGACCTCGGTCCCGACCACGCCGGTCGCACCGGTGAGAAGGATTCGCATGGACATCGTCGTTTCTGCTCGAAGTCGTTGCTGCTCACTGCCCGGGTCTGATCACTGCTCCGGCGTGAGCACCAGGCAGGCGTTCTGGCCGCCGAACCCGAAGGAGTTGGAGAGCACGTGGGCGGGTGGGATGCTGCGCGCCGTGCCGATCACCACGTCCGCCAGGCCGGCCTCCGGGCTGGCGACCAGGTTGGCGATCGGCGGCACCACGCCCCGCGCGGCGCAGAGCAGGGCGAGCGCGGCCTCCAGGGCGCCGGAACCGCCGATGAGGTGGCCGGTCACCCCCTTGACAGCGGTGACGGGCGGCGACTGGCCGCCGAAGCAGCGGTCGATCGCGCGGGCCTCGGCGCGGTCGTTGAGCACCGTCGACGTCCCGTGGGCGTTGATGTGGCCGATGTCGGCGGGGGTGAGCCCGGCGTCGGCGATGGCGCCGCGCATGCAGCGGGCGGCCACCGCGCCGTCCTCGTGCGGGGCCACGATGTGGAAGGCGTCGCAGGTGTCGGCGTAGCCGGCCACCTCGCCGTAGATCCTGGCGCCGCGGGCCTGCGCCAGGTCCCAGCGCTCCAGGACCAGGGCGGCCGCTCCCTCGCCCATCACGAAGCCGTCCCGGTCGGCGTCGAACGGGCGGCTGGCCAGCTCGGGTTCGGCGTTCCTGGCGGACATCGCCCGCATCCGCGCGAACGCGCCCATCACCACCGTGGTGACGGCCGAGTCGACGCCGCCGGCCACCGCCGCGTCGAGCTCCCCGTACCTGATCCGGCGGGCTGCCTCGCCGACCGCGGTGGTCCCGCTGGCGCAGGCCGCGGAGTACGTCGTGCAGGAGCCCTGGAACCCGTAGCGCATCGCCAGTCGGCAGGCGGCCGAGTTGGCCATGGTCCGGGGCACGGTGTGCACGGGCATGTCCCTGGGCCGATCGCCGTGGCTCAGGGTGACCGCCTCCATGCTCGGCAGGCCGCCGATGCCCGTGCCGATCTGCACGCCCACGCGCTCCGCCGCCAGATCGAGCGGCAGCGCCGCCTCGGCCACCGCGTCGGCGGCGGCGCAGAGCAGCAGGGCGGTGGTCCGGTCGATCTGGCGCGCCTCGCGGCGGGTGAGGTAGGCGTCGAGGTCGAACGGCGGTACCAGGCAGGCGAAATGAACCGGCAGATCCTGCTCGACCAGCCGGCCGACGAGGCCGGCGGTGGACCTGGCCTTCAGCACCGTCTCGAAGGCCTCCTCGATCCCGTGGCCCGCCGGCACCTTCACACCGATGCCGGTCACCGCGACGCGCCGACCACCGGACGGATGGCGTCCGCGGGCCTGCGGCCCGGTCACGACTGCCCGGCCGTACGGGCTTCGAGCAGGTCGATGGCGTGGCCGACACTGCGGGCACCGGTCAGGTCCTCCACCGCGATCCGCAGCGCCAGGGCCCGCTCCAACCGGGCGCCGATCTCCATCAGTTCCAGGCTGTCGATCCCGTAGTCGACCAGCAGGCTGGTCTGCTCGTGGACCTCGTCGACCTCGGTGCCGAGCACGTCCGAGATGGCCGTCCTGACCACCAGGGCCAGTTCCTCACGTGTGGGCATGTCCGTTCCTTCCGGGTAGGGAGCCGCCGGCGGACCGCTCGGCCACCGCGATCGCGCCGTCGAGGATCTCCACCGCCTCCGTGACGTCCGCCGCCGTGGCAACCAGCGGCGGCAGCAGCCGCACGGTGGTCGGCCGACCCAGGCAGGGCGACACCAGCAGCCCTGCGGTGGCGAGTTCGAGGACGACCGAGCCGGCCGCCCGCGGTGTGGCGAAGTCGATCCCGCGCAGCAGCCCCCGGCCGCGCAGCTCGCTGACCACACCGGGGTGCCGCTGCCGGATCCGCTCCAGGCCGGCACCCAGCTGATCACTCAACTCGCCTCCCTGCCCGGCCAGTTCCTCGATCGCGCCGAGGGCGGCCGGCAGCGCCGCACAGCTCAGCGGATGGCCGCCGAAGGTGGCGGAGTGCAGGAACGGGTCGGCGTCCAGCGGGGCGTACAGGCGCTCGGAGCAGACCAGCGCCGACAGCGGCACCACCCCGCCGCCCAGCGGTTTGCCGAGCAGCACCGCGTCGACCGGCAGGCCCTCGGCCAGCGCGACCGAGCGCTCCCCGCACCGGCGCAGCCCGCACTGGATCTCGTCGGCGATCACGAACGCGCCGTGCCGCGCGGCGTCCTCGCTCCAGCGCCGCAGCACGCCCAGCGGCAGCGCGACGGCGCCGTTCTCCCCCTGCACCGGCTCGAAGACGAGGGCGGCCACATCACCGGCCCCCAGCTCGCGCAGCACGGCGTCCGGGTCCTGCGGGTCCACATGGACCACGTCCACGGCGCAGCCCCGCAGCCCCACCCGGTACAGCGGACTGTGCGTCAGGGCCAGGGCCCCGAGCGACTTGCCGTGGAAACCGCCGCTGACGGCGATCACCCTGGACCGCCCGCTGGCGACCCGGGCCAGCTTGACCGCCACCTCCACCACGTCGGCGCCGTTGAGTCCGAAGTAGACCTTCGGCAGCACGTCGCCCAGGTACCCGGCCAGGCAGGCGGCGGCCCGCGCGGCCACCGGGTTCGCCAGGCTGCGGGTGGAGGTGGGCATGGTGTCGAGCTGGCGGTGGACCGCTGCCACCACGTCCGGGTGGCGGTGGCCGAGCAGCGTGACCGCGTACGAGCCGAAGTCCAGCACCGAACGGCCGTCGGACAGCGTCACCCGGCAGCCCTCGCCGGACACCTCCACCGCGCCGCGCCCGGCGAAGCTGCCGGTCAGCGCGAGCTTCGGCGAGAGGTGGCGGCGCAGCCGGTCGAAGACCTCGGCGGCGTCGTCCACCGCCGTCGGCAGGCCGGCGCTCACGAGCCGACCCCCTGCGGCACGGCCGTCAGCCGCTCCTCCAGCGCCGCCAGCATCTGCTCGGCGTTCTCCCGCAGGGCGTCCGCGGCGACCGAGTTGAGCATCTCCGCGAGCAGCGGGATGCCGATGTCGAAGTCGACGTGCAGCGACACGACGCAGCCTCCGCCCGGCGCCGGCACCACCGCCCAGTGGCCGAGGAACTCGCCGAGGTCGCCGCTGGTCTGGCAGAAGTCGAAGCGCCGGGCCACCGGATCGATCACCTCGTCCTCGGTCCAGCGCAGCACCGACCCCTTCAGGCGCACCGACCACGCGGTGGTGCGGTGCAGGTCGTCGGCCTGGTCGGTGATCACGACCGAGTCGACGCTCTCCATGCACCGCTGGTAGCTCTCGACGTCCACCACCGCCTCCCAGGCGGCGTCGGGCGGGACAGCGATGGGCAGATCCACTTCAACGCGTGGCACGAGTGTTCCCTTTCTCAGCAGATCGTGAGCCCGCGGCATGCGGGCCCAGGGCGGCGGACAGCGCCGCCGCCAGGGCCGACGGGAGCAGTCGCCGCAGCAGCGCGCGGGGCAGCGGGCGCAGATGCGTCATCGCGTGCCACTGCTCGACCAGCTCGCAGCCGAGTTCGAGCTTGGGCTGGTACGCGGTCTGGGCGAAGCGGATGTGCCGGCACCCCGAGTCGATGGCGAGCCGGATCGCCGCGTAGTGCACGTTGTGGTAGAGCCGGGCCTCGTGGGCGATCCGGTAGTCCAGGCCGATCCGCGCCCCGGTGGCGCCCTGCCCGGCGAAGAAGCAGAGCAGGAACGCGACCAGCCGGTCGTTCTCGAAGCACCCGACGAGCCGCCGGTGCGCGCCGACCTCGCCGTGCACGGCGGCCAGGAACGTCGCGTCGAGCACGTCCAGCCGCTGGTCGGCGCGGTCCATCACCTGCCGGTACAGCCCGAGGATCTGCGGCAGCAGGTGCCCGAAGTCGTCGAGCACCTCCGTCCGCAGCTCGGGCCGTGCCTGGAACCTGCGGATCTTGCTCCTGGCGTTGCGCCGCGGCTTCGCCGGGAGCGCGGCCAGGTACTCCTCGAACGAGGCCTGCCCCAGCCGGAGTTCGGTGTCCGGCAGGCTCGGCAGGAAGAAGAAGTCGGCGCCTGCCAGGGCCGCCCGCAGCGGGTCGAGGTCGGCCGGGGCGAAGTCCTTGAACACCACCGTCCCCAGCCGTTCGCGGCGCGCGAAGTCGAGGACCGCCGCCACCAGCGCGCGGCACTCCTGCTCCGACAACCGCTCCGCGGTCGGCAGATGGCCCTGGCCCAGCAGGTTCCCGCAGAACAGCATCGGCACCCGCAGCAGCCGCGGGAACAGCCGGCGCACCGGCGCCAGCAGCCGCCGCTCGCGCGGGCCGACGACCTCGTCCAGCCGCAACTGCCGGAACAGGCACAGCGGCAGCACCGCCAGCGCCTCGGCGCCGCGCCACAGCACCAGACAGGCGAAGCCGTCCGGGCCGATCCGGCCGCGCTCCATCGCGACGAAGACCGCGCGGGACCACATGGGGTCGTCGCCGGGCGCCAGCCGCTCCCACAGCCCGGCCGGCAGCAGCTCGACGCTGGGCAGCACCTCGACGCGGTACCCGGGAATCACGGTGCTCACCTCCTCACGCTCCACTCCGCTCAGCCGATCCGCAGCGGACGGCCGTCCAGGAAGTCCCGCAGCGGACCGGCCATCCGGTTGCGGGACGGCGGGTGGAAGGTGAGCCCGGCGGCGGCCGCGGCCAGGTAGCTGCCCTCGGGCGAGCCGATGAACGCCATGCCGCCGAGCGCCGCGAGGCAGGTCCGGGTGGTGCGCGCGATGGCGTCCTGCGCCGCGTACCTCGCCATCAGCGCGGCCACCAGCAGCCTGTCGCTCCACTCCTCCCCCTCCATGGCGCGGGCGACCCCCTCCACGGCGAGCATTGCCGCCTCGACGTCCACCGTGAACGGCGTCGGATCGACGCCCCCGCCGCCCGGCCGGGCGAGCACCCGCTCGACGAGCGCGCTGGCCACCCCCAGGTAGCCCGCCGTCAACAGCAGCTCGAACCAGAGGAACCCGGCCACGTTCAGCGCATCGGGCACGCCGTCGGCGGTGACGTCGGTGAGCACCAGCATCTGCGGATCGATCTCGACCTCGGTCAGCACCACCTCGTCGCTCTCCGCGCCGGCCAGGATCGGCGTCCCCCAGAACGGGCGCACTTCGATGCCCGGTGTCCGAGCCGGGACGAGGGCCACGGCGAGGCGGTCGACCCCGTCCTCGTCCTTCAGCACGACGGACGCGGTCAGCAGGTCCATCGAGCGCGAGAGGCTGCAGGGCATCTTGCTGCCGTTCAACACGATGCGGTCGCCGCGGCGTTGGGCGGTGATGTGCGGACGCAGGATGTTCTGGCCGGTGTTGCCCTCGGCGAAGCCGGAGGCCAGCAGCATCCCGTCCCTGGCGATCGCCTCCAGCAGCAGCCCCTCCAGGCCGCTGCCGTACGTCGCGGCCTGCACCAGACCCGCGATCGAGAAGTGGTGCATGGTGGTGGCGACCGCCAGCGAGGGGCAGCGCGCCCCGACGGCGCGCTGCACCCGGACGGCCTGCAGCGCCGTCGCACCCGATCCGGCGTTCTGCGCCGGCACCAGCAGCTTGGGGCCGCCGGCCGCGCGGAACTCGCGGATCGCCGGGCTGGGCGCCCGCTCCAACTCCTCCAGCGGGTACCGGGCGAGCGCGGCGTCCAGCCCGGGCATGAAGGTCTCCAGCGCGGACCGTTCGCAGTGCAGGAAGTTCACGGGCAATCCCTTCGAAGAACGGTGGTGCGGGCCGGTCGGGGCTCGCCCGCTCACCCGGCGCGGGCCAGCGGAAGCACGTCGAAGGAGCGCAGGCCGATGCTGGCGCGCCGCACCGGCTGCCCGGCCTGCCCGAGACCCGGGAAGCGGGACAGCAGTTGGCCGATCAGGACGGCGCCCTCCACCCGGGCCAGTGCCGCGCCGAGGCAGTAGTGCGCCCCCGCGCTGAAGCTCAGCACCCTGACGTCCGGCCGCCGCACGGTGAACGCATCCGGCTCGGGGTGCCGCGCGGGGTCGCGGTTCGCCGCGCCGAGCACGGTGGTCACACTCCCCCCGGCGGGGATCGCCACGCCCCCGACCTCCACCGGCCGGGCGGCGATCCGCTCGGTCATCAGCACCGGGGCGTCCCAGCGCAGCGACTCCTCGACGGCGGCGGGCGCGAGCCCGGGATCCTCCCGCACCAGCGCGGCCTGGTCGGGATGGGTCAGCAGCGCGAAGACCGTCAGCCCGAGCATGCCGGTCGCGGTCTCGAACCCGGCGACGAAGACCAGGATCAGCGTGTCCACGAGCTCACGCTCGCTCAGCCGGCCCTGGTCGGTGTCGCGCATCAGCAGCAGGGCCGAGGCGAGATCGTCGGCCGGAGAGACCCGCCGCTCGCGCAGCAGCCCGGCGAAGTACTCGCGCAGCGCCGCCACCGCCCGGTCCGCCCGCGCCCAGTCCTCCACCGTCCGCACCGGCTCCAGCAGCCGGCTGGCCCCCTGACCCAGCGCCCGGAACTGCGCCTGGTCCCCGCGCGGCACCCCGATCAGCTCGCCGACCACCGCCACCGGCAGCGGATACCCGACCAGATCCTGGAAGTCGGCCGTCCCCCCGCCCGCGAGTGCGTCGGCGAACCCGTCGAGCAGCTCCGCACTGATCTTCTCCACCGTCGCCCGCAACCCGGCCACCCGGCGCGGGGTGAACGCCGCGGCGACCAGCCGCCGCAAGCGCTCGTGCCGCGCGCCGTTGCTGCCGAGCATCGACGTGTAGAAGAAATCCGCCGCCGGATGCTCCCGCCATTCCGGCAGCTCCCGCTCACACCACTCCAGATCGGGCACCAGGAAGTCGGAGCTCGCCAGGACCGCCTGACAGTCGGCGAATCTCGTCAGAAAGGACGTCCCGACCATCGGATTGTCATATACCGGATTGATCCGTCGGAGTTCGGCCAACGGAGGATAGGGATTCTCCCTGCCCTCCGCGGTGAAAATCGAAAGCAGAACCGACTCGGCGTCCATTGGGCCAGCGTACTAGAACTTCTCTATACGCACGACAGAAATACGGCACGCACTATTTCACACAGAATACGACGGTAATATCTTTTGCGGAGAAGGCAGGATTCGAACCTGCGTGGGCCACTGGGACCCGATCAGAGCCAAGGCTCCGATCCCCGATAAACCGCTCCGGGCACCTCTCCCTGTTCCCGGTCCGGTTTCCCGTCCCGTTCACAGGACCTATCCTGCCGGTCGCCGCTGATATCCGACTGACACAGCGCTGACACGGCGAGGAGGGGTCAGGGCTCGTCGCGGGCCGCGGCGCTGACCGGGACGTCCGGGTCGCGGAACCAGGAGCCCTGCACCGCCCACTGGACCAGCATCAGCACCACACCGAGCAGCAGGGCGCCCAGACCGATGACCGTCACCCCGCCGGTCCTCCCGAAGATCGGCAGGTCCACCGAGGTCGTGCCGTAGTCGGGCTTCGCGTACACGTCGAAGGCGGCGTAGCAGAAGAAGTACAGCAGGATCAGCCCGCCGAGCAGCGGCAGCAGCCCCTTGATCATGAAGTCCCGGAAGCTGCGGGTGAGCTGGCGGCGGAAGTACCAGACGCAGGCGAAGCCGGTCAGGCCGTAGTAGAAGGCGATGCCGAGGCCCACCGAGGCGATCGAGTCGGCCAGCACGTTTCCGCTGATCACCGTCAGCAGCACGTAGAACGCGATCGAGGCCAGACCCATCACCACGGTCGACCAGGTCGGGGTGAGGAAGCGGCGGTGCACCCGGGCGAACTGCTCGGGGATCGCCTTGTGCGCGGCCATCGAGAAGGTGGTGCGGGCGGTCGGCAGGATGGTGGTCTGGGTGGAGGCGGCGGACGAGGTCAGCACCATGAAGATCAGCAGCTTGGTGAGGAACCATCCCAGGCCCTTGTCGCCGAAGACCGCGCTGCCCAGGCCCGAGAGCACGTCGCCGGAGTTGTCGGCGTTGGCCAACCCGATCCCCTTGGTGCCGACACCGGCGAAGGCCTGCGCCGAGGTGGCGACCAGGGCGTAGATGACCAGCAGCAGGACGGTGGAGATGACCGCGGCCCGGCCCGGCGTCCGCGCGCTGTCGGCGGTCTCCTCGTTGACGGAGACCGCCGTGTCCCAGCCCCAGTAGATGAAGACGGCCGCCAGGATGCCACTGGTCAGCGCGCTGGCCGAGCCGACGTTGAACGGGTTGAACCAGGACCCCGAGATGTGCATCGCGGTGGCGGGCGGCGAGCCGCCGTAGACCTTGGCCAGGGCGGTGACGGAGAGCAGCAGCAGCATCAGAACCTCGACGCAGAGCAGCCAGCGCTGCAGGGCCGCCGAGATCTCGATGCCGACGTAGCAGATCGCCGTCATCACGATGATCCACACCACCCCGGCCAGGGTGGTCCAGGTCTTGTTGCCGGCCAGCGAGTCGAGGCCGATCAGCCGGAAGCCGTAGATACCGGCGATCTGCGCCAGGTTCGCCATCACGATGATGTCGGCGATGACGATGCCCCAGCCGCCCATCCAGCCGGTGCGCGGGCCGAACGCCCGCGCCGCCCAGGTGAAGGTGGTCCCGCAGTCGGGGTCGGCGGCGTTGAGCTCCTTGTAGGCGAAGGCGATCAGCAGCATCGGGATGAACGCCAGGATCGTGATGATCGGGGCCTGCAGGCCCACGCCCACCACGATCAGACCGAGCGTGGCCGCCAGGCTGTACGCCGGTGCGGTGGAGGCCAGCCCGATCGCCACCGAGGAGAACAGGCCCAGCGCACCGGTCTTGAGCCCCTTCTCCCCCGCGCCCGATCCAGGGGCGAGCATCCCCGTGGCTGACCCGCGATCACCGGAGGGATTCGACACAGGGACCCACCTCACTCGCACGACACCCCGGCCGTCCGGGCGGAAGACCTCACCGGCAGGCCCTTCGCGCCCATTTTCCGCGCACCCGGTCGGTTCTGCCAGAGCTGGGACGGTGCCGTCACCTGACTGGCTCCCGACCGGGCTGCCCTCTCGACTACTGCGCGGCCGGCTCACCGAGTGGTTCGAGGAGGGCCAGGTCCTGCGCCGAGAGCCGCAGCGCGCCGGCCGCCACGTTGTCGACCAGGTGGTCGGGGTTGCCGGTGCCCGGGATGGCCAGCACGTGCGGGCCGCGGTGCAACGTCCACGCCAGCCGGACCTGCGCGGGCGTCGCGCCGTGCGCGCGGGCGACAGCGAGGACCGCGTCGGCCTGGGCGGCGGACGCGCCGCCCTCGCGGCCGTCTCCGGCGATGGCGAAGAACGGGACGAACGCGATGCCCTGCTCCGCGCAGATCCGCAGCAGCTCCTCGGAGCCCGCCGTGCGCGACTCGAGGCTGTAGCGGTTCTGCACGCAGACCACGGGCGCGATGGCCTGGGCCTCGGCCAGGTGCTCGGGCCCGACGTTGGACAGGCCCAGATGGCGGATCAGCCCGGCCTCGCGCAGCTCGGCCAGCGCGCCGAAGTGCTCAGCGATCGGCTCGACCCCGATCCGGCGCAGGTTCACCACGTCCAGGTGGTCGCGGCCCAGCTGGCGCAGGTTCTCCTCGACCTGGCCGCGCAGCTGCTCGGGTGCGGCCCAGAGCCACTCACCGGACGGGTCGCGGCCGGGCCCGACCTTGGTGGTGATGACCAGGTCGTCCGGGTAGGGCGCCAGCGCGCGGTTGATCAACTCGTTGGCGGAGCGCAGCGAGGAGAAGTAGAAGGCCGCCGTGTCGATGTGGTTGACGCCCAGTTCGACGGCACGGCGCAGCACACCGATCACCCGGTCGCGGTCACTCGGCACGCCCCGGTCGAAGGCGCCACTGCCGGTCAGCCGCATCGCCCCGAAGCCGATCCGGTTGACGGTCAGGTCACCGAGTCGCCAAGTGCCCGCGGCAGCAGCGGTGGTGGTCGTCTGCGAGGTCGTCATGGGAGAGCCTTTCGTCAGGGGTTCGAAGAGATGGCCGCAACGGGCTTGCGCAAAGGGGTCGTTACCTGATAACGTTCCAACTGGTGGGCTATGGCTTGCAATTGCTGTCACTGGTGCAGGATACTGGGTGCCGGTGCGAGCCGTCCAGAGCTGGATCATGCGCGGTACTTTCAGAACATGACCGCCCCCTCTCCGCCGCAGCGCCCCCTCCTCCTGCTGGACGTGGACGGCCCGCTGAACCCGTATGCCGCGAAGCCGCAGCGCCGCCCCGCCGGATACCGCACCCACCGCCTGCTGACGCCGCGCTGGGTGGCCGCCGAGCAACGACGCCTCGCCGCCTGGGACATACCCGAGAGCCGGCCGAGACCGCTGCGCGTGTGGCTCAACCCCGACCACGGGCCGGCCCTCGCGGCGCTGCCCTTCGACCTGGTGTGGGCGACCACCTGGGAGGAGGAGGCCAACGCGTACGTGTCCCCGGTCCTCGGCCTGCCCGAACTCCCGTTCATCGCCTGGTCCGTACCGCGCCCGACGCCGGAGGGCGGGGTGTTCTGGAAGACCCCCGAGATCGTCGCGTGGGCGGCAGGCCGGCCGTTCGCCTGGGTCGACGACGAGATCGGCGAGCCCGACCGCGCCTGGGTCCGCGACCACCACCCGGGCCCCGCCCTCCTCCACCGGGTCGACCCCAAACTGGGCCTGCTGCCGGAGGACTTCGCCGTACTGCGGCGCTTCGCCGAGGACTTGGCCCCGGACGGCACGGCCATCCACGCGATCAGCTGACGAGGCACCCGCCGCCGTGGGGGTCCGGGGTACCCGCTAGCATCCGTGGTTTCCAGGGTCCCGTAGCGCAGAGGCAGGCGCGCCGGCTTTGCAAGTCGGGTACGCCGGTTCGAATCCGGCCGGGACCACCAGGCAGGGCGGACGCGGGGAGAGGCAGTGCAGCACGCCGAGGTGACGGACGAGGAACTCGCCGCCTACTCACGTACCGTAGGCCGGCTGCGCGAGCTGCCGGCCGACCATCCGGTGCGGCTGCGGGCCGAGCGGGTCGCCGAGGCGCTGGTCCGCGAGGGCCGCCACCAGCGCCGCAGGGACCGCCGCGCCGCGGCCGCCGACGCGGACGCGGCGCTGATAGCGGCGACCGCCACCGGCGGCTCGGACCGTCGGGAGGACGCGCCGCTGGCGCTGCCCTCGGCGCCGGAGCCGGTGGGCGAGTTCCTGCGCCCGCGCCGCTGCTACGTCTGCAAGTCGTTCTACCGGCAGGTCGACGGCTTCTACCACGCGCTCTGCCCGCCCTGCGCGCGCGACAACACCGCGCGCCGGGCGCTCTCCACCGACCTGCGGGGCCGCCGCGCACTGCTCACCGGCGGACGGGTCAAGATCGGCTTCCAGCTGGCGCTGATGATGCTCCGGGACGGCGTCGAACTGATCGTCACCAGCCGCTTCCCGCACGACACCGTGCGCCGCTTCCAGGCCGCACCCGGCAGCGAGAAGTGGCTGGACCGGCTCACCGTGGTCGGCATCGACCTGCGTGATCCGCGCCAGGTGCTCGGGCTCTGCGAGCGCCTGCGCGCCGAGGGGCGCCCGCTCGACATCCTGGTCAACAACGCCGCCCAGACGCTGCGCCGACCGCCCGGCTCCTACGCCCTGCTGGCCGCCGGCGAGCACGCCGCGCTCCCGGCCGGAAGCCGCGCCGTCTCGCACGCGCCCGGCTTCCGGCCGATGCCCGCGCTGACGACCGCCTGGCCGGCCGCCGAGCTGGCCCCCGGTGGGCCGTCCGGCCGGCTCAGCGCAGTGGCGGACGCACCGGAGGAGCCGGACGAGGCCGGGCTGCTGCCGGACACCGCCGCCGAAAACTCCTGGTCCGTCCGGCTCGGCGCGCTGGACCCGGCCGAGGTGCTGGAGACCCAGCTGGTCAACGCGCTGGCCCCGGCCCTGCTCTGCGACCGGCTGCTGCCGCTGCTGCTGGCCGCCCCGCATCCGAACCGCTACATCGTCAACGTCACCGCCGTCGAGGGCCGGTTCGCCGTGCGCAACAAGACGGCCGGGCACCCGCACACCAACATGGCCAAGGCCGCGCTCAACATGCTCACCCGCACCAGCGCGGCCGAACTCGCTGCGCAGGGCGTGCACATGTGCGCCGTCGACACCGGCTGGATCACCGACGAGAACCCGGCGCCGAAGAAGGCGCGGATCGCCGCGCGCGGCGTGCGCACGCCGCTGGACATCGTCGACGGCGCCGCCCGCGTCTACGACCCGATCGTCCGCGGCGAGGCGGGGGATCCGGTGGCCGGGGTCTTCCTCAAGGACTACCGCGAGGCGGCATGGTAAGCGGACCAGAGGTGCCGCCGGTGGCGCCGCGACCCACTCACTGACGCGCAGCGGCACGTTTCGCCTTCGGCAGCGTGGCGAAGAGCTCGATCCAGAAGCGCTGCTGCTCCGCGGTCGCGCCGACCAGGTAGGTCGAGCGCAGCTTCGCCGGCAGCCGGTGGACCAGCCTGCTCACCTCCTCGCGGTGCTTGCGCAGCTGCGACAACTCGGCGTTGGCGATGGCCTGGTGGACCAGGTCGGTGTCGTTCCCGCCCTCGCTGGAGAGCTCGGCGGCCCGCTGGAGCCTGCTCTCCCAGACGTCGACGGCGGCGGCGATCTCCTGTAGCCCGGTCACCGGGCGGTCGGCCAGCCGGTCGGTCAGCGCGGTGAGCGAGACCGGGGCGTACTCGCCGTCCCCCAGGTAGACGGTGCCCATCTGCAACGGTAGGCCGTGCTGGTGCAGCTTGATCAGCCGTTCCATGGTGCGCTTGGTGATCCAGCCGCGCCCCTCCTCGTCCAGGTCGTTCTTCCACCACTCCAGGACCGTCTCGGCGACCGGTCCGTAGCGGGCTATCAGCCACTCGTTGGCCGGGATGTCGGCCGGGTCGACGTCCAGCGAGGCGGTGAAGCGGGTGGCCTGGGCGATGTTGTTGCGGGACACCAGCAGCTTGCGGCCCAGGTGGTAGGGCGGGTTCTGCAACGCGACCTGCGCGCGCAGACCCTCGATCCGGTGTCCGGCGATCGACCACTCCTGGGTGATCTCCATCAGCTTGGCGAAGGCCGCCCTGTCCTTGGGGCGGTTGTACTCGTCCCAGATGATCGCCTTCGGCTCGGAGCCGGTGAAGTTGACGGCGAGCAGGTTCTCCAGGGCGCCGTCGGGGGTGGGGATCGGCGCGCAGAGGTCCTCGACGTTGGTGACCGGCATCGAGAAGTAGAGCGGCTCGCGGCCCAGGCCCTCCCGGGTCAGCTGGCGTACCAGCTCGGTCTTGCCGCAGCCGGGCGGGCCCTGGAGCAGGACGGCCCAGCGGTTGGCCAGCGCCGCCCGCAGCACCCGGCGCACCGGGTCGGCGATCCGGGTGGGGTTGCGGACGCCGATCGCGGCGGCGATCCGGTCCAGGATCTCGTGCGTCCGGTCCGGTCCGGGGGCGCCGGAGGCACCGGGCTCGGCCAGCCGCAGCCGTTCGCCGTTGACCAGCGGCAGGCCCCAGACCAGCGGGAACTCCTCGCGCGCGTTGGCGAGCACGTGCTCCAGGGTGCGCGGGGAGAGCAGCTCGCGGACGGTCGGGGTGAGCGCGGCCCAGAGCGCGAAGACCGGCTTGAGGTCCCAGTCCGGGTGGCGGGCGGCGAGCGCCTTGCGCCAGCCGGTGTCGTTGGCGGTGATCCTGATGGTCACCATCCGGTCCAGGATGGCGAGGTCGCTGCGCCGCGCGCTGGTTTCGGCCAGCGACTCGTTGTCGGTGAGAAAGACCCCGACGCAGCCCAGCGCCCGCAGGTCGTACTCGCCCAGCGTCCAGTTGCAGGCGATCTGCATCAGCTGGGACTGGATGGTGTCGCCTGCCTGCAGCGAGTCGTCGATCAGCAGCACGAACGGGCGCCCGGGCTTCAACTGGCTCATCACCAGCTGGCGCAGCACCAGCGCGCCGGTCGCCTCGTCCCGGACGGGGGCGTTGGCGAGCAGGTCGTCGGGGGTGAGGTTGGCGGCCGGGACCACGACCAGCTGGACGCCCGGGTGGGCGGCGGCCAGGTGCGTGTGGAAGGTGGAGGTCTTCCCGATGCCGTGCTCGCCGAAGATCTGCCCGGTCTGGCCCAGCGCGATCATCGCGTCGATGAACGACTCCAGGCGCGAGCCACCCGTCCAGCCCTCGGGCGGGACCGGGTAGGTCGCGGTGGCCCGCCAGGGCCGGGCCGGGGCTGCGGCCGGGGCTGCGGTGCTGGTCATGCTGCTGCTCCTGTGGTGACGCGGTGGCAGGCCATCTGCGGGTGGTGGTGGTCGGGCCAGTCGGTGCCGCCGTCGGTGATCAGCCAGATCCACCGATCCGGGTCGGCCGGGGTGACGGGCGGTGCGTAGCCGTCGGTGAGCATGATGACGGCGTCCGGGCTCTCCTCGAACCGTTTGCCCTCGCCGCTCGCGGAACGGCCCTCGACGTAGTCGACCACCGCCTGGAAGCTGGTACCGCCCCCGCCGTAGACCCGCTCGCCGGGGCGGAACGGCATCACGACGGCGTCGAAGGAGAGCCAGTGCGCTTCGACACCGTCGATCCGGCCGACCAGTTCGGTCAGCCAGTCGATGACCGTGTCCGGCATCGACCCCGAGGTGTCGTAGGCGATGACCAGCACCTTCTGCCGCACCGGACCGCGCCGCGAGAGCATCGGCGGATGGCCGAGAGCCGCGAGCAGCGCTCCGCGCTTCTTCGGGTAGACCAGCCGCTCGCCCTCGCTCAGCTTGCTCGCCAGCACGTCCACCAGCCAGCGCTGCCACCAGTCGACCCGCCCGGTGCGGGTGGTCTGCCCGCGCAGCAGCCCGGCCCCGAGCCTGCCCCAGAGCGCGGCCGTCCGGTCGGAGGCGCCCTCGGTGCGGTGCATCAGGTCGAGCAGCTCCTGTTCGGCACCGCGATGGCCCCGGCGGGCCGCGAGCAGGGCGTTGAGCAGCACGGACGAGCCGACCTGGTCGATCGTCTCCTGGTCCGCGGGCAGACCGTCGCCGTGCAGGTGCAGGCAGCGCTCGGCCGGCACCGGCGGGTTCTTCATCCGTTTCAGCTCGCCGTAGACGCTCTGGTCGGTGTCCACGAAGGCGGCGTAGTCGACGGGCGCCAGGCCCTGCTCGGCCAGGTCGGCCTGGTACAGCAGGTGGATCTCGCGCGGATCGATGCCGACCGGCTCGCCCTCGCGCTGCGGCAGTTCAGTGCCTTGGCCGAGCCTGGTCAGCGCGACGTGGTTGATGGTCACCTCGGCGGCCAGCTTGAACACCGGGTCGGCGCGCAGCTCGGGATCGGCCAGCAGGTGGCGCTGGATCAGGTGCCGGGCCTCGTGGAAGAGCACGAACTTGACCCCGGCCAGGCCGATCGCGAGGAAGAAGTCGGGGTTGTAGAGCAGCAGGCAGCTGCCGTCCCCCGAGGCGACCACCGCGGCGGTGTCGACGGCGGTGGTGGCCAGCTGGTGGTGGCACTTGGTGTAGAGCCAGGAGGCGACGGCGGACTCGGTCAGGCCGAAGTCCAGCAGCGCGGCCTCCTTCAGGCGGTGCGCCTCGGCCAGCACCTCGGGGGCGGCCGGGCGCCACTGCCGCAGCGCCTGGCGGTCGGTCAGGTCGACCACATGGGTGGTCGGTGCTCCGTACGTCATGGCGGCTCTCCCCTCGGTTCGGGCACCTCATAAGTACCAGGCAGGACTGACAACGGCTCAGGGGGCGTGTACCTGGCGCGCGAGCCGAACGGCCTGCGCCGGTCAGAGCCGCTGTCGCGCACGCATCGCGCCATCCTCGGGGCGTAAGGGCGGTCACAAGGAACCCGTCAAGACCGCAGACTTTGCGGTTGCGGAGCGCCCATGGCACAACATTTACCGCCTCTTGGCCTGGAGCAGCCCTTTCACAGAAGTTCTCACGTTGGCAAACAATGCAGCTCTCAACCGTCGCTGGCCAGAAACATCCGTCACTTCGCTCACATCCGATCACTCACGTTCACTTCTTCACCACACCTGATAGGAATGGACCCGAACGACCGATCGAACACGCACGGCCGCTGAGTTCTCCAACTCGCATGCCAGGAGCGTCTGTTGGCGATCGGTCGACCGGGGGAGCAGGTTCCGCACAACACACCAGGGGGCACAGCCATGTCCGAACGGACCACCACCAGCACCGATCTCACCCGTCGCCGGATGCTCCAGGGCGCCGCGGTGGCCCTGACCGCCGCCACCGCGACCGCCGTCCTCGGCCTCACCGGCCCCGGCGCCGCGCCCACCGCGGCCGCAGGCCTGGAGGCCGACGACAGCTTCGACGAGGTCTTCCAGCAGCGCCGCATCCAGGGCATGCCGATGGCCGCCGGCGGCCACCACCACGGCGGCGGCGCCGGGACGGGCTACCAGGTGCTGATCGACGGCCAGGAGCTGCACATGATGCGCAACGCCGACGGCACCTGGATCAGCGTGATCGACCACTACCGGACCTTCAGCACGCCGCGCGCACTGGCCCGTTCGGCCGTCAACGAGCTGCGCGGCGCCGCGCTCGTCCCGATCTCCGTCTGACCTCTCACCCTTACCAACCATTCACCGGAGGACCCATGGCAGTGCGCAAGAACCAGGCGACCCTGACGGCCCAGGAGAAGCGCGCGTTCGTCAACGCCGTGCTCGAACTCAAGCGCCAGGGCGGTTACGACACCTTCGTCTCCACGCACAACTCCTTCATCATGAGCGACACCGACGACGGCGAGCGGACCGGCCACCGGTCGCCGTCCTTCCTCCCCTGGCACCGCCGGTTCCTGCTCCAGTTCGAACAGGCGCTGCAGGCGATCGACCCCACCGTGACGCTGCCCTACTGGGACTGGACCACGGACCGCACCGCGGACGCCTCGATCTGGGGAGCGGACTTCCTCGGCGGCGACGGGCGCAGCAGCGACGGCCAGGTGACCACCGGTCCGTTCGCCTTCGGCGCGGGCAAGTGGACGATCACCGTCAGCCCGGACAACCGCAACTACCTGCTGCGCTCGCTCGGCGCCGGCGTCGCCGACCTGCCGACCAGGGCGGACGTGGACAGCGTGCTGGCCCTGTCCGACTACGACACGCCGCCGTGGAACAGCTCCTCCGACGGCTTCCGCAACAACCTGGAGGGCTGGCGGGGCGTCAACCTGCACAACCGGGTGCACGTCTGGATCGGCGGGAACATGAGCAGCGGCATGTCCCCCAACGACCCGGCCTTCTGGCTGCACCACTGCTTCATCGACCGCCTCTGGGCCGCCTGGCAGACCCGCCACCCCGACCAGGGCTACCTTCCCGCCGACCACACCCAGGACGTGGTGGGCCTCAACGACACCATGAAGCCCTGGAACGACATCGCACCGGCCGCCCTGCTCGACCACACCCGCTTCTACACCTACGACAGCGCGTACTAGCTAAGCTAGGCCCGCTGAGCGGGCAGCACCTCTACTGGGATGCCGTTGAGCACCGCGGTGCCCGACAGCGGGTCCAGCGGCTGCTCGTCGGTCAGCAGGTTGCTGTTGACGCCGGGTTCGCGGGCGGCCACCGCGGCACGCGTGCCGGGGCCGTCGTGGCCCCAGCCGTGCGGCAGGCTGACCACCCCGGGGGCGAGGGTGTCGGTGACCTCGGCGTTCGCGAGCAGCTCGCCGACCCGGGAGCGCACGGTGACCGGGGCGCCGTCGGTGATGCCGAGCCGCTCGGCGTCGGCCGGGTGGAGCTGGAGCGTGCAGCGGTTGCTGCCGCCCGCGAGCAACTGGACGTTGTGCATCCAGGAGTTGTTGGAGCGCAGCTGACGTCGGCCGACCAGCAGCAGCCCACCCGCCGGCGTGGCCGTGAGCTCGGCCAGGTGGTCGGCCAACCGCCGTGCCTCGGCGAGCAGTTGGGGCGGGGCGAGTTCCACCCTGCCGCTCGGGGTGCGCAGCACGCCGGGCAGCCGGGGGCGCAGTGGGCCGAGGTCCAGGCCGTGCGGGGCGGCCAGCAGCGCGTCCAGGCTGAGGCCCTCCGGCTTGGCGCCGAAGCCGTCGCCGTACGGGCCGCCGCGCAGCAGCAGGTCGAGCAACCGGTCCTGGCGGCGACGGTGGGCGACGGCGGCCAGCAGCTCGACCGGGTCGGCGCCGTACGCGGGCGAGGAGGGGTCGGCGGCCAGCCGGCGGGCGGTTTCGGCCGCCGTGAGATCGTCCAGCTCGTCCGGGCTCAGGCCGCCGCCCAGCGCGGTGCAGGCCAGCCGGAGCAGCACCTCGGACTCGTCCAACTCGCCCTCCCCGAGCGGGAGGCTGGGCGGCGAGTACTTGGCGGTGTTGCGGATCGCGAAGCCGGTGAAGACCAGGTCGTAGTGGCTGCGGGCGAGCGGTGAGGCGGCGGGCAGCAGCACATGGGCGTGCCGGGTGGTCTCGTTGAGGTAGGCGTCGATGCTGACCATCGCGTCCAACGAGGCCAGCGCGGCGCCGAGTCGGGCGCTGTTGGGGGTGGAGAGGACGGGGTTCCCGGCGAAGGTGATCAGGCCGCGCAGCCGGCCAGGGCCCGGTACGTCGATCTCCTCGGCGAGCGCGCCGACCGGGAACTCACCGAAGACGCTGGCCAGTTGGCGCACCCGGGTGCGTCGCGAGCCGGGCACCCGGACACCTCGGCCGCGGCCGGGTTCGCCGGTGGTGTTGGGCGAGCCGGTGGCGGGTTCGGGCCACAGCACCCCGCCGGGGCGGTCCAGGTTGCCGGTCAGCGTGTTGACGACGTCCACCAGCCAGCTGGCGGCGGTGCCGAAGGCCGTGGTGGTGGTGCCGATCCGGCCGTAGACGGCGGCGCTGGGGGCAGCGGCGAGCTCGCGGGCCAGCCGGCGGACCGTCGCGGCCTCGATCCGGGTCGCCGCGGCGATCGCCTCGGGGGTGAACGGCTCCAGGGCGGCGCGCAGTTCGGCCAGACCGGTGACGTGCGGGGCGGCCTGGCCGAGGTCGGCGAGGCCCTCCGCCAGCAGGGTGTGGGCCAGGCCGGCCAGCAGCAGCGCATCGGTGCCGGGGCGGATCGCGAGGTGCTCGTCGGCGGCCTCGGCGGTCCGGGTGCGGCGCGGGTCGACCACCACCAGCCGTCCGCCACGCCGGCGCAGCGCGCGCAGCCGTCCGGGCAGGTCGGGGGCGGTGAGCAGACTCCCGTTGGAGACCAGCGGGTTGGCGCCCAGGATCAGCAGGTAGTCGGTCCGGTCGACGTCCGGGATGGCGATCGACAGATCGGTCCCGTACATCAGGCCGGAGGCGACCTGCTTGGGCATCTGGTCGACCGTGCTGGCACTGAACCGGTAGCCGGTGCCGAGCGCCTGGACCAGCACCCGGGTGTAGAGCGAGGCCGCGTGGTTGTGGACGGTCGGGTTGCCGAGGTAGACGGCGACGGCGTCCCGGCCGTGCTCGCGGACCAGCGGCGCCAGCAGCCGGCCCGCCTCGGCGAAGGCCTCGTCCCAGCCGACCTCGGTCCAGCTGCTGCCGCGCCGGATCAGCGGGGTGCGCAACCGGTCGGGGTCGTCGTGCAGTTGGCCGAGCGCGACGCCCTTGGGGCAGAGGTAGCCGCGACTGAACGGGTCCTGGCTGTCGCCGCGGACCGCGATCGCGGGCGGGCCGCCGTCCGCGGCCGGGGTGGCCGTGACGGTCAGACCGCAGGTCGCCTCGCAGAGCGGGCAGGTGCGGTGGGTGACGCTGGCGGTACTGGTGAGTAGCCCGGTCATGGCAGCGAGGGTAGCCGCCGGGCGGCCGCCGCGACAGGGCCCCCACGCTTTTAGCCGACCAGGGGGAAGACCCGCACCAGCAGTTCCTGGAAGGTCCGCCGCTCCTCGTCGTCCAGCTGCTCCAGGCCGGTGAGGCTGGACATCAGCTCCGCGCGGATCGCCCGGACGGTCTCCTCGCCCTGCTCGGTCAGCACCACGTTCTTGATCCGCCGGTCGGCGGGGTCGACCTCGCGGCGGGCCAGCCCGCGCGCCTCCAGCCGGTCGACGATGCCGGTCACGTTGGAGGCGTCGCAGGCCAGCAGGTCGGCCAGGGTCCGCATCGGCATCGGCCGGCGCAGCAGGCTGAGCATCTTGCCCTGCATGAGGGTCAGCCCGCGCTCGGCGGCAACGGTGGCGAAGGCGCGGTAGTAGCCGGCCGCGGCCTGGGCGAGCTGGTCCATCAGCTGGACGGGCGACGGAGTGACGGGGGCGGGTGTGGTCGGGGTCATGCCCCCAGTGTAGGCGACTGCTTGACATCATCAACTATCGAGGACTACCTTCATTTCATTGCTTGAGGACATCAACCTTCTACCCTCTCAAGCCTCAGGCCCACGCCGCACCCGGCAGGGCCCTCCCGGAAGGACCGCAGGACCGCCATGAGCCACTCCCCGACCCACGCAGCGCCGAGATCCAGCACCAAGGAAGGCGGCAGCACCCCTCTGATCCTCGCGCTCGGACTCGCCGCGATGGTCGTGGCCATGGCGCAGACCCAGGTCGTCCCGATCCTCGCGCTGCTCCAGCGCGAACTGCACACCGGCGCTGCCGGCGTCAGCTGGGTGACCACCGCGGCCCTGCTCTCCGCCGCCGTCTTCACCCCGCTGCTCGGCCGGGTCGGCGACCAGTTCGGCAAGAAGCGCACGCTCGTCGCGGTGCTGGGGGTCATGGTCGTCGGCTCGGTGCTCGCGGCCACCACCACCTCACTGACCCTGCTGATCATCGCCCGGGTGCTCCAGGGCTCCGCGACCGCGATCTTCCCGCTCGCCCTCTCGGTGATCCGCGACGAGGTCCCGCACGAGAAGCTGCACGGGGCGATGGCCCTGGTCAGCGGCACCCTCGCGTTCGGCAGCGGCCTCTCGCTGGTGGCCACCGGTCTGCTCACCCAGGGCAGCAACCCCAACTACCACCTGGTCTTCTGGTTCTCCACCGCGCTGACCCTGCTCGCGCTGGCCGCCGTCGCCGTCCTGGTCCCGCACGGCGGCTCGCCCACCGGTGGACGGATCGACGTGCTCGGCGCCCTCACCCTGGCCGTCTTCCTGGTCCTGCTGCTGCTCGGCATCTCGCAGGGCCACGAGTGGGGCTGGAGCTCGGGCCGGATCATCGGCTGCCTGGTCGGCGCGGTCGTGACGGCCGCGGTCTGGGTGCTGGTGGAACTGCGCGTCGCCAACCCGCTGGTGGACATGCGGATGTTCGTCCACCGCCAGGTGCTCTTCACCAACCTGGCCGGACTCTTCGTCGGCTTCGCCTCGTTCGCCCAGTTCATCGGCATCTCCTACCTGGTCCAGGTGCCGGAGCGGCTCGCCGGATACGGCTTCACCGCCTCCGTGCTGCGCGCCTCGGTCGAGTACCTGCTGCCCAGCGCGCTGATCTCGCTCGCCGCGGCCCCGCTCGGCGGCAGGCTGGTGCACCGGATCGGCGCCCGGTTCGTCCTGGCGATCGGCGCCCTGATCGGCGTGGCCGGCTTCGCCTGGCTGGCGTGGGGCCACGGCTCCAGCCCCGCGGTGATCATCGCGGGCATGCTCACCGGCATCGCCATCTCCTTCGGCTACGCGGCGATGCCCGCCCTCATCGCGGCCAGCGTCCCGCTGCACCAGACCGGCATCGCCAACGGCATCAACTCCATCTCCCGCTCGGTCGGCAGCTCGATCGCCAGCGCCGTCGTCACCTCGCTGCTCGCCTCCAAGATGATCAGCTACCCCAAGCTCGGCGTGGCGCTGCCCGCGGAGAGCCAGTTCACGCTGAGCTTTGTGATCGCCGCCGGAGCGCTGCTGCTCGCCGTCGTGGTCGCCCTGGCGGGTCTGAGCAAGCACCACCGCCCGCTCGGCGCCTCCGCCCCGGTCGCGGCGAGCACGCCCGCCGACGACGCCGTCCCCGCGCAGGTCTGACCGACCGACCCTCCTGGAGCACCTGATGACCACCCCCATCGCCACCACCGTCGCTGATCTGCGCGCCACCTTCGACTCCGGCCGCACCAAGCCGCTCGCCTGGCGGCTCCAGCAGCTGGCCGCCCTGCGGTCGCTGCTCACCGAGCAGGCCGAGACCTTCCAGCAGGCCCTCCACGCCGACCTGGGCAAGAGCCCGGCCGAGGCGTACCGCACCGAGATCGGCTTCACCCTCAACGAGCTCGACCACACCGTGCAGCACCTCCAGGAGTGGCTGCGCCCCAAGCCCGCCCCCGTCCCGGACGCCTTCCTGCCGGCCGCCGCCAGGGTGGTGCGCGACCCGCTCGGCGTGGTGCTGGTCATCGCGCCGTGGAACTACCCGCTGCAGCTGGCCCTCGCCCCGCTGGTGGGGGCGCTGGCGGCCGGAAACACCGCCGTCGTCAAGCCCAGCGAGCTGGCCCCGGCCACCTCGGCCGCGATGGCCGAGCTGCTCCCGCGCTACCTGGCCCCGGAGGTCGTCAGCGTGGTCGAGGGCGCGGTCCCGGAGACCACCGCGCTGCTCGCCGAGCGCTTCGACCACATCTTCTACACCGGCAACGGCACGGTCGGCCGGATCGTGATGACCGCCGCCGCGCAGCACCTCACCCCCGTCACCCTGGAACTCGGCGGCAAGAGCCCGGTGGTGGTCGAACCCGGCGTGGACCTGGCCGCCACCGCCCAGCGGATCGTCCGCGGGAAGTTCCTCAACGCCGGCCAGACCTGCGTGGCCCCCGACTACGTCCTCGCCATCGGCGACACCGCCACCGCGCTGGAGCCGCACCTGGCCGCCGCCGTGCACGCGCTGTACGGCGACGACCCGGCCGCCAGCCCGGCGTACGGCCGGATCGTCAACGAGCGGCACTTCGACCGCCTCGCCGCCCTGCTGGACGACGGCCGCACCGTCACCGGCGGCGCCCACGACCGCGCGACGCGCTACCTCGCCCCGACCGTGCTCGCCGACGTCTCCCCCGACGCCCCGGTGATGAAGGCGGAGATCTTCGGCCCGATCCTGCCGATCATCGCGGTCCCCGACCTCGACGCCGCCATCGCCTTCGTCAACGACCGCGACAAGCCGCTCGCGCTCTACGCCTTCACCGAGTCCGAGCACACCAAGCACCGCCTCACCGAGGAGACCTCCTCCGGCGCCCTCGCCTTCGGCCTCCCCGTCTCCCACCTCGCCATCCCCGACCTCCCCTTCGGCGGCGTCGGCGAGAGCGGCATGGGCCGCTACCACGGCGAGTACTCGATGGACACCTTCAGCCACACCAAGGCCGTCCTGGACAAGCCGATCAGCTGACCCCGCTCCCCCACCCGCTGCCCGCCCCGCCCGCCACCCCGGGACGCGGCGGGCAGCGGGCTTCCGTGGGCACCTCGTCGCACGCAGGAGAAGTCGACCCTGCCGACTTCTCGGTCTCGCCGAGTGAGTGCGATCAGTCGGATCGCGCTGCTTTCCACATCCACGAGGTTCGGCGGGGAAAACCGTCCAGCTCCCCGCGGCCGGTGCACCAGAGAAGGACCTGGACGGGGTCTCCAGGCGGGGCGTCGGGGAACAGCCGGTCGAGTACGGCCGCGCTCAGCGAAGCCGGCGGCAGCCAGTCCACGGCCAGTCCCCTCGTGATGTCGTAGGTGTGCAGCAAGGTTTCGGCAACCCCCATTGCTGCGAAACCCTCGGGATCGCAGGGACCCCAGTGCCAGGCACGCAAAGTCGGCGCGGCTGTGGCCAATACGCAGCTGAGGAGCCGGCCGCAGGCGGTGACCGTCTGCAGTACCTCAGCCGGCGAGGCAGTGGGGCGGACGTTCAGGTCGAACGGGAGATAGGAGTCAGCGGGACGGGCGGCCACTTGCCCTGCGTAGGCCAGCAGGTCGTGCCCGATGTGCGCCGCTGTCTCCCGGCAACTCCACTCCAGTGGACCTGCCGGTACCGACCAATCCTCGGCAGTATGCGGGCCGAGCACCTTCAGCAACTCTGCGACAGCCGTGTCGACGTCCTGATGGTCCATGCGGGGCTCCTCTGGATATGCGTGCGGTGCAGCTGAGCGTGCGGAACTTCGTCGCACCCATGCTGACATCGCCTCAGATATCGTTGCCGCAGCGCCGGTGTGAGGCCGGTCCCGGGTCAGGAAGGGCAGCATCGATGGAGAACCTCGCGTCCCGCACCCCGCAGGAGACCTTCCAGGACCACGGGAAGGCGCTTCGCACCGAGGATCTCGACAGGATCCTGGAGAACTTCGCCGAGGACGCGGTCTTCATCACGGCAGCCGGGGTGAAGCACGGGCGGGAGGGTGTGCGGGAGGCGTTCGCGCAGCTGTTCGCGGACCTCCCCAGGGCTCGGTGGGAGCTGAAGACCCAGAACTTCGGGGGCGACATCCTCTATCTGGAGTGGGCCGCCGACTCCGACGCCAACCGGGCCGAGGACGGGGTCGACACCTTCGTCTTCCGCGACGGGCTCATCCAGGCGATGACCGTCCGCTACACGCTGACGCCGAACAGCTGAGCGCTGGGGCCGGGCGGACTGCTCCCCCCAGGGGCCCTCAGGTGCGGTGAAGTGCGGGGCGGTGGCGGTGCAGGACGGAGAGGGTGAGGCCGGTCAGGGCGGTGGCGGTGCCGATGGCTTCGACTACGGCGGCGAAGGTCTTCTCGCGGTACCAGATGGGCTCGTACATGTTGGGGAGCGGGCCCAGGGTGCCGACGTTCACGTAGCGGTAGAGCATGATCGCGCCCAGTGCGCTGGTGAGGACGAGGACGGCGAAGGCCCAGGTGAGGCGGGAGGCGGGGCGCAGCAGGAGTAGCAGGGCGCCCAGTGAGGCGGCTCCGGCCTCGATCCGGAAGAGGTCGCCCTGGCTGATGTTGGAGCTGATCGGGTCATAGCGTGCGGCCAGGTCGGCGTGCACGTACGCGTCGATGGCGAGTGCCGCCGCGGTGAGCAGGGCCAGCACCCAGAGGGTGGTGCGGCCGGCCGCGGGGGGTGGGTCCACGGGTCTCATTCTGTTCGCCTACCCGGTGGGATGGCGCCCACTCGGGCTCTCAGCCGAGGCGGTTGACCAGGGCGGCGAAGAGCGGCGGGAGCAGGGCGGCGGTGGGGACGATCTGGCGGGCCGCCTGCGGGTGGGAGCGGATCGCGAGCAGGGTGCCGGTGAGCAGCCGGTGGCGGCGGGAGGCCTGGCGCCAGGCTCGTTCGTATGCGTTCGGACGGTCGGCGAGGACGCAGCGCACCAGCTGGCCGGCGGTGGTGAGGGCGAGCGAGATGCCCTCGCCGGTGAGCGCGTCGAGGTAGCCGGCAGCGTCGCCGACCAGCAGGACGCGCCCGGCGACGCGGGCGCTGACCGGTTGGCGCAGCGGCCCGGCGCCGCGGACCGGGCCGGCCGGGGCCGCGCGCAGGCGCTCGGCCAGGGCGGGGAAGGCGGCCAGCTGCTCGGGGAAGGGCGCGCGGTCGCCGGTGAGGACGGCCACGCCGGTGAGCCCGGGGGCGACCGGGGTGACGTAGGCCTCGGACCGGGCGGACCAGTGCACCTCGACGCGGTCCGTCCAGGGCGCCAGCGCGAAGTGGCGGCGCAGGCCGTACCGGGGCGGGCGCGGGTCGGGGCGGTCCAGGGCCAGCGCGCGGCGGATCGGCGAGTGCAGGCCGTCGGCGGCCACCAGGTAGCGGGCGGTCAGGCCGGCGGCGCTGACGCTGCGGCCGTCCTGCCGGACCGGCCCGGCCTTGACCGGCAGCACGGGCACGCCGAGCGAGGCCGCGCGCTCGGACAGCGCCCGGTGCAGCGCGGTGCGCCGCACGCCCAGGCCGGGCCCGCGCCGGAACAGCGCCTCGGCGCACCGGCGCCCGTCCAGGTAGCGGATGCCGCGCAGCGGGTGGCCCTCGACGGCGACCCCGAGCTCGGCCAGGGTGAGCACCGCGGCGGGCATCAGCGCCTCGCCGCAGGCCTTGTCGATCGGGGCGGGGCGCGGTTCGAGCACCACCGCCGCCAGGCCGGCCCGGGCGGCGTGGATCGCAGTGGCGAGACCGGCGGGGCCGCCCCCGACGATCAGCAGGTCGATCACGCGGCCACGCAGTGCAGCAGGGCCGCGTTCTCGCAGCGCAGCCGGACGGCCAGCAGCGGCAGGTTGAGCAGCGTGAAGCAGGTCGCGGTGAGCCAGGCCGTGTGGACCAGCGGCAGCGCCGCGCCCTCGACCAGGACGGCGAGGTAGTTGGGGTGGCTGAGCAGCCGGTACGGACCGGCCGTCACCAGCGGCAGCGCGGGCACCACGATGACCCGGGTGTTCCAGCGCGGTCCCAGCGCGGAGATGCACCACCAGCGCAGCGCCTGGGCGGCCAGCGCCAGGGCCAGCATCGGCCAGCCGAGCGCGGGCAGGAACGGGCGGCCGGCGAGCCGGACCTCGGCCAGGCAGCCCGCTAGCAGGGCGGTGTGCAGCAGGACCATCACGGGGTAGTGCCCGCGGCCGTACTCGACACCGCCGCGCCGACGGCTCCAGGCGGCGTTGCGGCGGGCGACGACCAGTTCGGCCAGGCGTTCGAGGGCGACCAGGACGATCAGCAGCAGGTACGCGGTCATCGCGGCGGCCTACCAGCGCAGCAGGACGAGCTCGGAGCAGAAGCCCGGGCCCATCGCCAGCATCAGGCCGGGTGTTCCGGGCGGCGGTGGGCCCGGCGTGAGGATGTCGGACAGGATGTGCAGGACCGAGGCGGAGGACAGGTTGCCGACCCGCGCCAGCGAGCTCCGGGTCGGCCCCAGCGCCCCGGCGTCCAGGCCGAGCGTCTCCTGCAACGCGTCCAGCACCTTGGGGCCCCCGGGGTGGCAGACCCAGCCGGTGACGTCCGGCGGCTTCAGGTCGTGTTCGGCGAGGAAGGAGCGCACCTCCTCGCCGACGTGCAGCCGGACCAGCTCCGGCAGTTCGGCGCCGAGCACGATCCGGAAGCCGGTGTCGCCGATGTCCCAGCCGAGCGCGCGCTCGGTGCCGGCGTAGAGGCGGCTGCGGGTGGCCGAGACGGTCGGCCCGGCGTACCCGCTGTTCTCGCCGTGGCGCGGGTGGTCGCGGCCGACGGCGACCAGCGCGCCGGCGCCGTCCCCGAACAGCGCGCCGGCCACCAGGTTCGCCGCACGCGCGTCGCCGCGTTGCAGGGTCAGCGAGCACAGCTCGACCGAGAGCAGCACCGCGACCTGCCCGGGGTGGCCCTCCAGGTAGTCGTGCAGCCGGGCCAGGCCCGCCGCGCCGGCCACGCAGCCCAGGCCGAAGACCGGCACCCGCTTCACGTCGGGCCGCAGGCCGATCCGCCCGGCCAACCGGGCCTCCAGCGAGGGCGCGGCAATGCCCGTCACGGAGGTGGAGATCACCAGGTCCACCTCGTGCGGGGCGATCCCGGCCCGGTCGAGTGCGCCGCGCACCGCCTGCTCGCCCAGGCGCAGCCCGTGCTCGATGAACAGGTCGTTGGCCTGGCCGAAGCCGCCCAGCTCGACGTAGCGCTCCAGCGGCAGCGCCAGGTGGCGGGTGCCGACCGCGGCACTGCGGTGCAGCCGGTCCAGCACGGCGCGGTCGGTACGGTCGGCGCCGCCGTCGCCGCCGCTCGGCAGGCAGACGGTCGCGAGTGCGTCGGTGATCTCGCTCTGCGCGTACCGGTGGGGCGGCAGCACTCCGTGCACAGCGGCGATTCGCGTCATCGGGTCAGCGTAGGGGGGATCGGACGAAACGTCAGGAATGAGGGCGCGTACGGCATTTCACGCGCCCTAGGATCGTCGGGTGCACAGCTTCGAAGCGCAACTGAGAGGCCGGCCGGCGAGTGGGCTGCTGGCGGCCGCGCACCCGGCGCCGTCCTTCGCGGTCACCGCTGTGGCGACCGCGCTGGCCGCGGCAGGCGGGCGCGGTGCGGCGGGCAGCCTGCTGGTGGCGCTGAGCGTGCTGACCGGGCAGCTGTCGGTCGGCTGGTGCAACGACCGGGTCGACCTCGGGCGCGACCTGGCCACCGGACGGACGGACAAACCGCTGGTGACCGGCGCCGCCCGCCCGCGCGCGGTGGCCCTGGCGGCGGGCGGCGCGCTGGCGCTCTGCGTGCCGCTCTCGCTGGCGAACGGGCTGCTCGCGGGCGGCGCCCACCTGGCGGGGGTGGCCGCGGCCTGGGCGTACAACCTGGGCGTCAAGCGAACGGTGCTCTCCTGGCTGCCGTACGCCCTCGCCTTCGGGCTGCTGCCCGCCTTCGTCACCCTGGGGCTGCCCGGGCGGCCCTGGCCTGCGGCCTGGGCGCTGGCCGCCGGGGCGCTGCTGGGGACCGGCGCGCACGCCGCCAACGTGCTGCCGGACATCGCCGACGACCTCGGCACCGGGGTGCGCGGGCTGCCTCAGCGGCTGGGGCCCGGCCGGGCCCGGGTGCTGGCCGCCGTCCCGCTGCTGGCGGCCTCGGCCGTGCTGGTGCTCGGGCCGCCGGGACCGGTCGGGGCAGCGGGCTGGGCGGCGCTGGCGGTCACGGGGGCGCTGGCGCCGGCCGTCGTGCTGGTCCCGACCGGACGGCTGCCCTTCCTCGCCACCCTCGCGCTGGCCGCCCTCGACCTCGGGCTTCTGCTGCTGCGCGGCGCCCGGCTGAGCTGACACATATCAACTGACACATATCAAACAATGTCATTCCTCAGCGAGCAGCCCGGCGCGCAGTTCGGCGAGGGTGCGCGAGAGCAGCCGCGAGACGTG
This sequence comes from Kitasatospora sp. MAA4, assembly GCF_029893355.1. Lineage (GTDB taxonomy): Bacteria > Actinomycetota > Actinomycetes > Streptomycetales > Streptomycetaceae > Kitasatospora. The sequence goes on along the minus strand of NZ_JARZAI010000001.1, from coordinate 453,796 downwards.
CATCTGGGAGAGCCCGAGCTGTGCGCCGATCTGGGACTGGGTGAGCTCCTCGCCGAAGCGCATCGACAGGATCCGCTGCTCGCGCTCGGGCAGGGCGGCGATCAGCGGCTTGAGGGCTTGCAGGTTCTCGACGGCCTCGAAGCCGTGCTCGACCATGCCGGTGCGGGCCGCGAGCGCCCCCTCGCCGTCCTCCGGGTCGTTCTGGGCGTCCGTGGAGGAGCAGTGGTAGCCGTTGGCCGCCGTCAGCGCCTCGGTGACCTCCTCGACGCTCAGCTCCAGGCGGGTGGCGAGTTCGCGGGGCGTCGGGGCGCGGTCGAACTCGGCGGCGAAGGCGTCGGTGGCCCTGGCCAGCTCGACGCGCAGATCCTTCAGCCGGCGCGGGACGTGCACCGCCCAGGTGGTGTCGCGGAAGAAGCGCTTGATCTCGCCGCTGATGGTCGGCACCGCGAAGGTGGTGAACTCCAGGCCGCGCTCCACCTCGAAGCGGTCGATCGCCTTGATCAGCCCGATCGTGCCGACCTGGACGATGTCCTCCATCGGCTCCGGATTGGCACGGAACCGGGCGGCGGCGAACCGCACCAGCGCCATGTTCAGCTCGACCAGGGTGTTGCGCACATAGGCGCGCTCATGAGTGCCCTCCTCAAGCTCCGCGAGCCGCCGGAAGAGCACCTTGGACATCGCCCGCGCGTCGCTGGTGCTGACGCCCTCCGCCGCCGACAGCGGCGGGAGGTCGGGCAGGTCGGGTAGGTCCGGCAGCTCAGCCGGCCACGCCACGCCGGTGGGCGACGCGGCGACCGGCTGCGCCGGGGGTGCGACGGTCGGATGCCTGACGTTCTGGGCTGCCATGAGTGGTGTCCCCTCCACGGTCGGCTTGTGGCCTTCGACGACTGGGACGTTGCTCGTCTGCCCACCGTACGCCCACCGGTGCGCGGCGATCGAGGTCAGCGCGGAACCGCCTGCTCGGAGCACGGTTGAAGGCCGGGGCGGCGGGCAGTCGTAGGAGTATCGCGGCACTCCGAACGAGGGCGGACGAGGACGGACGAGGGCGGACGAGGGCAGATGAACACCAGCCGGGCCGAGCTGCCGGCCCCGCACCCCGCACCCGCGGGACTGCCCCGGGGCGGCCAGGTCCGCCGGCTCGCGCTGTACGGCGCCCGGGGCTCGGTCGGCCGGTGCCGGGACTTCGCCCGGCAGGCCCTGCAGGACTGGAACTGGCTGCCGGCCGAGGACGAGGAACGGCAGGCGGCGGCCGACGACGTGCTGCTGCTCGTCGGCGAACTGGTGACCAACGCCTGCCTGCACGCCGGCGGGCCCCGGCAGCTGCTGCTGCACGGGACGGCGGGCGCCGTCCGGGTGGAGGTGGCCGACGCCAGCCCGGTGCCGCCGCAGCCCCGTACGCCGCACCGCCCCGGCCGCCCGGGCGGGCACGGGCTGCTCACGGTGGCGCGGCTGTCGCAGCGGTGGGGAGTGACGGTGCACGAGGACCGCAGCGGCAAGTCCGTCTGGCTGGAGGTCACCGTGCCACCCGCGCCCCGCTGATCCGCGGGCTCTCAGGGAGAGATCCGCATCAGCGGCGCCCGGTCCGAGTCCAGCAGGTCGATCCGGGACGGCGGGACCTTGCCCCGGCCGGTGAAGTAGTCGCGGATCCGGACCGCCGCCAGCGGCAGCCCCGCCGCCAGCGCCGCCGGCACCGGCGCGTCGGACATCCAGTGGATGTACAGCACCCAGCCGTCGCCGTGCTGCTCGGTGCGCTGCTGGGCGGGCTCCACCTCGGTGGCGAGGTCGCCGAGCAGGTCGAGCACGACGGCCATGTCCTCGCCGTCGATCCGCGCCTGGTTGAGCTCCACCAAGAGTTCCGGCATCGAGGTCCCTTCCGTTGTGCTGTCGTCGTGGGGTGTACACACGGCCGCTGGTGGATCCTGCCCAGCGCCGGACGGATCTGAACGGCCCGGCCGCCGGCAGTCTGCGACGGGCGGACAGCGGGTAGCCGGAGGGCATGGCATTCATGCGCGGGCTGACCGACCGGCTGCTGGCGACCGCGCCCCGGATCCCCGTACGGGACCTGGCGACCCTGCGGGCCCAGCATCCGAACGCGCTGGACCCCGAGACGCTCGCCGACCGCCTGGTGGCCGGTGCCTGCCGGGCCTCCGGGGCGGTCGGCGCGGGCATCGGGGCCGCCGCGATGGTGCCGACGCCGCCTGCGCTGGCCGTCGAGATCGCCACCGAGACGCTGGCGGTGGCCGCCGTGGAGATCAAGCTGATCGCCGAACTGCACGAGGTCTACGGGATGCGCGCGGCCGGCAGCACCGCCCAGCGGTCCGCCGCGTACATCGGGGCCTGGGCGAACCGGCGCGGCATCGACGGGATGAGCCTGGTGCGGCCGGCCGGCATCGTCGCGATGGGGGCGGGCTCGCAGCTGCGGCGGCAGGTCCGCAGGCGGCTCGCGCGCCGCTCGGTGCGCTCGCTGCCGGTGCTGGTCCCGTTCCTGGTCGGCGCGGCCTTCGGCGCGAGCCTCAACCGCCGGGACACCCACCGGCTGGCCCGCGAGGTCCGGGCGGACCTACGACGACGGACCCCGCCCGACCCGGCGTACTGGTCCCGCCCGCCCGGTTAGCGGGCGAGCGGGAGGTACGGCGGGTCGAACGGGGTCCGGGTGTTCGAGTCCTACAGCGCGGCGCTGCTGCTGCGGCGCGGCGCACCGCTGCGCGAGCCGGCGGACGAGCCGCGCGAGGAGCCCGAGCCGCTGCCCGAGCCGCCCGAGGAACCGGCGCTCTGGCCGCGGCCCGCGTAGGCCGGGCGGCTGCGGCGGTTGCGGCCGGAGGAGGAGGCGCCGCGGCGGGGGCGCTCGACCACCGGGTCGGCGACGACGACGGGCACGCCGGTCGGCACGCAGGCGCCGGTGATCCGGGCCAGCTCCTCGTCGCCGGCGCGGACCTGGGTGGACTGCGGGGTGATGCCGGCGGTGGCCATCATCCGGGCCATCCCGCGGCGCTGGTTGGGCAGCACCAGGGTGACCACGGTGCCCGACTCGCCGGCCCGGGCGGTGCGCCCGCCGCGGTGCAGGTAGTCCTTGTGGTCGCTCGGCGGGTCGATGTTGACGACCAGGTCGAGCCCGTCGATGTGGATGCCGCGGGCCGCGACGTTGGTGGCGATCAGCGCGGTGACCTGGCCGTTGCGGAACTGCTCCAGGGTGCGGGTGCGCTGCGGCTGGGACTTGCCGCCGTGCAGCGCGGCCGCCTTGACGCCGCTGGCGAGCAGGTCCAGGACCAGGCGGTCGGCACCGTGCTTGGTGTCGGTGAACATGATCACGCCGCCCTCGCGGGAGGCGATGTGCGCGATGGCGGCGTTCTTGTCGTGCCCCTGCACGTGCAGCAGGTGGTGCTCCATCGTGCTGACCGTGGCCGCCGACGGGTCCACCGAGTGCGTGACCGGGTCCTTGAGGAACCGGCGCACCAACTGGTCGACATTGCGGTCCAGGGTGGCCGAGAAGAGCATCGTCTGGCAGTCCGGCGCGACCTGCCGCAGCAGCTCGGTGACCTGCGGCAGGAAGCCCATGTCGGCCATCTGGTCGGCCTCGTCCAGCACCGTGATGCAGACCTCGTCCAGTCGGCAGTCGCCGCGCTCGATCAGGTCCTTGAGGCGGCCGGGGGTGGCCACCACGACCTCCGCGCCGCGGCTCAGCGCCTGCGCCTGGCGGCTGATCGGCATGCCGCCGACCACCGTGGCCATCCGCAGTCGCACCGAGTGGGCGTAGGGGGTGAGTGCCTCGGTGACCTGCTGGGCGAGCTCGCGGGTGGGCACCAGGACGAGGGCCAGCGGCTGGCGCGGCTCGGCCCGGCTGCCGGCCGTGCGGGCCAGCACGGCGAGGCCGAAGGCGATGGTCTTGCCGGAGCCGGTGCGACCGCGGCCGAGCACGTCACGGCCGGCCAACGCGTTCGGCAGGGTGGCGGCCTGGATCGGGAACGGCGAGGTGACGCCCTGTCGGACCAGCGTCGAGAGCAGCGCGTTCGGCATGTCCAGCTCGTCGAAGGCCTCGACGGCGGGCAGCGCGGGGGTGGTGCTCACCGGCATGGCGAACTCGCCCTGCGGGGCGCGGGACTGACGGCTCGGCGGGCCGGAGGCGCGGCGCGAGCCACCGCCGCCGTAACCGCCCGAGCTGCCGCCGGAACGGGAGCCGTAGCCGCCCGAGCCGCCGCCGTAACCGCCCGAGCCACCGCCGGAGCGGGAGCCGAACTCACTGCGGGAGCCGGAACCGGAACGGGATTCGGAGCGCCGGTAGGAGGAACCAGTGGGACGAGTCATGCGAAAACCTTCCTCAGATGGCACGTCTGTGGGAAGACTCCGCGGCGCAGGGCCGTACGGAGATCGCAAGAACGAGCCAGTGTGAATGCCACGACGGGGCGCTTACAGGGCGCAGCGTGGAGCGGCGCGGACGCGGCGTGGAGCTGCGCGTCCCGCGCTGTATACGGCGAAAACGCCGAAAATGCCGAGGGCCCGCTCCGTGCATTCGCGCGGTGCGGGCCCCTGCTGCGCGGCGGGTGCCTGTGCAGAGAAAAAATTAGAGCGGACGAATGTTCTCGGCCTGCGGGCCCTTCTGGCCCTGCGTGACGTCGAACTCGACCTTCTGGCCCTCGAGCAGCTCACGGAAGCCCTGGGCGGCGATGTTCGAGTAGTGGGCGAACACGTCAGCGCCGCCACCGTCCTGCTCGATGAAGCCGAAGCCCTTTTCCGCGTTGAACCACTTCACGGTGCCATTAGCCATTAAATATCTCCTTCAAGGGTGACCGGAATCCGCACAGTGCGTACTCCGCGTCGCCGCGATGGGATCCATCCGGGGAAGAGCCGGGAAAACAAAAAGGCGCCTGGCGGTCACAAACCAGCAGGCGCACACAAAGTTCATGGGAACCACAACTGCAACTAACACGACTGTAGCAGGCCGGAGGCCGGAACGGGAGGATTTCCCGCCCGGCCCCGAGCCGCGCTAACCCGCCACCGCCACCGCGGCCTGCACCGACAGGGCCGCGGCCAGTCGCCGCAAGCCCTCCCGGATCTCTTCCGGCGGGTGGGTGACGAAGGACATCCGCAGCGTGGCCCGGTTCGGCTCGCCCGCGTAGAAGGGGGCGCCCGGGACGTACGCGACGTCGTGCTCGACCGCGGAGGGCAGCAGCGCGGTCGCGTCCAGCCCGTCCGGCAGCTGCACCCAGACGAACATGCCGCCCTCCGGCCGGTTCCATCGGCTGCCCGCGGGCAGGGCCGCCGGCAGACCGTCCACCAGGGCGTCCCGGCGCTCGCGGTAGGCCGCGCGGATCAGCTCGACGTGCCCGTCGAGGTCGCAGTCCCGCAGGTAACGGGCCGCCGCGGCCTGGTCGATGGTCGAGGTGTGCAGATCGGCCGACTGCTTGACGATCACACAGGCCCGCCGCAGGGTCCGCGGTGCGCGCAGGAAGCCCAGGCGCAGTCCCGGCGCCATGATCTTGGAGAAGGAGCCGAGCAGCACCGTGCGGTCGGCCGCCGCCGGCAGCGACGCGATCCACGGCTGCGGCTCGCCGTCGTAGCGCAGGTCGCCGTACGGATCGTCCTCGACGATCCAGAACCCGTGCCGCTCGGCGGCCTCGGCCACCGCCTGGCGGCGCCGGGTCGACAGGGTGCGGCCGGTCGGGTTCTGGAAGGTCGGCACCAGGTAGAGCAGCTTCGGGCGCTCCCGGGCCACCAGCTCGTCCAGCGCCTCGGGGATCAGCCCGCCCTCGTCGGTGGGGACCGGCACCACGCGGGCGCCCGCGAAGGCGAAGCACTGCAGGGCGGCCAGGTAGCCCGGGTCCTCCACCAGCACGACGTCGCCCGGCTCCAGCAGCGCGCTCGCGATCAGCGTCAGGGCCTGCTGGGAACCGGTGGTGACGACCAGGTCGTCGGGGCCGGTGGCGAGCCCCCGCCCGCTGAGCCGGGCCGCGATCTCGCGCCGGAGGTCGCCGTCCCCCTCGGTTGTCGAGTACTGCAACGCCCGCTCGGGCACCTCCGCGAGTACCCGGTCGTAGGCGGCCCGGATGCCCGCCACGTCGAAGAGTTCGGGCGCGGGCAGTCCGCCGGCGAACGAGATCACCTCCGGACGCGCCGTCAGGGCCAGGATCTCGCGGACGGGAGACGGGCCGACAGACGCCGCACGCGCGGCAGGCGAGGGTATCGGTGCACGGGTCATGACGACACCTTAGGAAAATCCGGCCACGGGCCGCCGATGTGACCACCAGGTGATCACCGCACGGTCGTTGTCACAGGTCGCTGTCGTCACAGGTCGGTGTTGTCACAGATCGGTGGCTCGCGGGTGGCGCGGTTCGTAGCGGCCGACGGTGGTGCCGCCCCGCGACCACGGGCCGCGGCGCTGTCAACGCCGTGTATGAACATCCGGCCTCGGGATCAAGAACGTGTCAGGACCGGGCGGCAGCGCGGTCGGCGCGGGCATACCGTCGCTGTGTACCCGCACCGAGTACCCACAGGCCGACCTACGGAGTGATCCCATGAACTCGGAGCCCTCCGAACGCGTCCCGGCCGGACGGGACGAGCAGCTGCTCGTGCCCGTACGGTCGGGGCCGCTGGGCCACACGGTCCGCATGTTCCGCACACCGCTGGGCGACCGCACGGCCGTCGCCTTCAGCTCCGAGGCGCGGCTGATCGCCACCCTCGGCCCGACTCAGGCCTGGATCCTGCTCGCCGAACCCGCGCTGCGCGCGCTCGCCGAGCCGCTGGGCGTCAACCGGCTGACCGTCGACCCGCCGTTCGCCGCCGCCGCCCCGCGCCCGCTGTCCGAGGTTCGGTACGCCGCAGTGGAGCCGACCCTCGCGCGCTGACAGAGCTGACAGAGCCGGCAGCTCTCAGAGCGGCAGGCGGTACGGCAGCATGCAGACCACCACGTCCGTCCGGGCCCGCAGCACGGTGGCGAGCAGGATGCCGCGCTGGTTCTGCAGGATCCGGTAGCGGCGGTGCCGCGGCTCGACCTCGGGGATCAGCACCGCGATCTGCCGCCCGTCCTCGGCCGTGCGCCGGACGTAGTCGACCACCGGCTGCACCAGCGAGCGGTGCGGGCTGTCGATGACCTCCAGGCGCACGCCCGGGTCCCACTCCTCCCACCGTGCGGTCAGCTCGCGCACGGTCTGCGGGTTGCTGTGCACAGCGACCGCGACCACCTCGCTGCCCAGCGCCAGCGCGGCGGTCAGCGCGTACGAGGTCAGCTTGTTGACCTCGCCGATCGGCACGATCACCAGGCCGCCGCCGTGCTCCCGCCGGATCGGCCGAGCCGGGATCAGGCCGATCCCGAGCTCGGCGCCGACCGCGTCGTAGTAGTGCTGGACCCGCGTGAAGAGCAGCATCAGCAGCGGCACCGCCAGGACCACCACCCAGGCGCCCTCGACGAACTTGGAGGCCAGGAAGACCAGGGCCGCGACCGCCGTCAGCACCGCCCCGACGCCGTTGACCACGGCCCGGCGCAGCCAGCCGGCGGGCCGCTGCTGCGCCCAGTGCCGGACCAGGCCGACCTGGCTGATCGTGAAGCCGATGAACACCCCGATCGCGAACAGCGGAATCAGCCGCTGGGTGTCGGCCTGCACCACGACCAGCAGCGCCGCCGACAGCAGCGCGAGCGCCAGCACGCCGTACCGGTACACCGGACGCTCGGCGCGCAGGCCGAACAGGTGCGGCAGCCGGTTGTCGCGGGCCAGCAGGCTCATCAGGACGGGCAGTCCGCCGAAGCTGGTGTTCGCGGCCAGGCCGAGGACCAGCGCGACGATCACATTGGTCGCGTAGTACGCCCACCCGCTGCCGTACGCGCCGGCGGCGAGCTGGGCCAGCACCGTCACCCCGCCGCGCGGCGCGACGTGGTCGCGGCGGATCAGCACCGCCAGACCCACCAGCATCAGCCCCAGCAGCGCGCCGAGCATCAACTCGGTGCGCTGCGCCCGCTTCACCCGCGGTGTGCGGAACGCCGGGACGCCGTTGGCAATCGCCTCCACCCCGGTCAGCGCCGAGCAGCCGGCGGCGAAGGCCTTCAGCACGAGCAGCAGGCCGAGCGTCTCGGTGACGGGCACGGTCTGGGCGGTCCCGACCACCGCCGCCGGGTGCGAGCGGAACAGCCCGAGCACGACGATCCCGAGCACGGTCGCGATGAACAGCACGGTGGGCAGCATCAGCGCCCGGGCGCTCTCGGCGATGCCGCGCAGGTTGACCGCGCTGATCAGCAGCAGTCCGCCGAGGCAGACCGCCACCAGGTGCCCGCTCAGTGCGGGGAAGGCGGAGGCCAGGCTGGCGGCGCCGGCCGCGAGGCTGACGGCGACGGTGAGCACGTAGTCCACCACCAGGCTCGCCGCCGCCAGCAGGCTGACCGTCGGCCCGAGGTCCTTCTTGGCCACCGCGTAGGCGCCGCCGCCGTCGGGGTGCACGGCGATCACCTGGCTGTAGGAGACCACCAGGACGGCGAGCAGCCCGGCGATCGCCAGGGTGATCGGCAGCGCGGCGCCCAGGGCGCCGGTGCCGGCCGCGATCAGGACGACCACGATCGCCTCGGGCCCGTAGGCGACCGAGCTCAGCGCGTCCAGCGACAGCGCGGCCAGGCCCTCCACGCTGGTCAGGTGGTCGCGGCCGCCCTCGCCCGGGAGCAGTCGGACTCTGGGCTCCAGCTCACGTCGTGACAGTCCGTACGCCATCGTGGTGACCTCGCTCAAACCGGGGACAGCAGTGCTGGGGTGAGGGCCAGTCTGCTCCACGGCGCCGCGGTTCAACGGTCGACAGGCCTGATCGGCCGGATCCGCAGGCGTTGATCGGTCGGCGTTGATCGGGCGTTGATCGGGCGGCTGCCATAGTCGTGGCATCGGTCGCGGCCCCCACCCGCACCGTGGACTCTGGGGCGTGGGCGGAGGGATGGCGACGATGCTTGACCGGGGCACGGCACGGGGACTTCAGCTGCGGACCGCGCTGGCGGTCGCGGCGCTGGCCGCAGCGCTGCTGGGGACGGTCGGCGCGGCGTCGCCACTGCGCTCCGGCGTCGGGACGGTCTTCACCCCGATGGAGAGCTGGAACTCCACCGGCGCCGTCGTACCGCCCCCGCCGCACCAGCGCTTCCTGATGACGCTGCCCTGACCCGGCCCGCGCCTGTCGTCAGAACCGCAGCCGGACCGGACCGAGCGCGGTGATCAGCTGCCGGACGTCCGCCGCGTCCGGCAGTCCGAGCCCGTCGAACAGGCCGTACGCCTGCTCCAGGCTGGTCCGGGCGTGCTCCAGGCTGCCAAGCTCCACCAGGACGCGGCCGAGCGCGACCAGCGCGTGCCCCTGGTCCCGCGCGGCGCCGGCCTGCTCGCAGATCCACAGCGCCTGCTCGGCCTGCTCGCGGGCCTCGCGCAGCCGTCCGACGGCCCGCAGGCTGTCCGCCAGACGGGTGCGGGCCTGCGCCTCGCGGTCCGGCATCAGGGCCTCGACGGCGACCGCCAGGCACTGCCGGTACCAGGCGATGGCGGCGTCGTAGTGGCCCATGCCGTGCCGGGCCAGGCCCAGCACGTAGAGGGGGTACGCGGTGCCGGCGAGGTCGTTGATCCGGCGCAGGTCCACCAGGACGCTCTCGCAGGCGGGCACCGCCTCGGCCGGGTGGCCGCTGCGCACCAGCGCCAGCGCGGCGTTCACCGTGGTCGCCATCTCGCCTGAGCGGTGGCCCAGTTGACGGGCCAGCATGATCGCCTCGTCGTAGTGGACGACCGCCTCCTCGTAGCGGTGCTGGAGGTAGGCGATCAGGCCGAGGTCGTTCAGCGCCTGGCGCAGCACCACCACGTCCCCCGCGCTGCGGCAGGCCTCGGCCGCCCGCCGCTCGGACTTCTCGGCCTCGTCCAGCCGGGTGGCCCGCAGGGCGATGGTCCCGGCCAGGAAGCGGGCCCGTCCCTCGGCCTGGGTGTCGCCGCGCAGTGCCGCGCAGCGAGCCAGCAGGTCGGCGGCCGGCGCCAACCGCCCGTACCAGGCGTCCTGTTCGAACGGACAGAGCGCGATCAGCAGGTCGACGGCCATCCGCAGCCGGCGGGCCTCCAGGGCGGGCGCGCCGCCCGCCGCGCAGCCCGGGGAGGCCAGCGCGTGCTCGGCCACCTGGACGGCGAGCGCGACGGCACCCTCGGACTCGGCGGCCACCCAGGCCCGCGCGGCGGCGAGATCGCGCAGCCCGAGGCCCGGCGCCCCGAGCGCGCCGAGCACCCCGGCGACCGGGTCGCCGGGGATCGCGAGTTGGAACGCCTGGCAGGCGGTGGCCAGCAGGAACTCCAGCAGGCGCCCGAGCGCCTGGGCCGACTCGTCGGGCTCGCTGCGGGCGCGGCGGCGGGCGAAGGAGCGCAGCAGGTCGTGGTAGCGGTAGCGGCCGGGGGCCGGCGACTCCAGCAGGGCGATGTCGACCAGCGCCTCCAGCAGCTCCTCGGCCACCGGCTCCTCGACCGCCAGCGCGGCGGCCGCGGCGCTCAGCCCGATGTCCGGGCCGTCGAAGACCGACAGCGTCCGGAACACCCGCCCCTGGGCGGGCGTCAGATGCCGGTAGCTCAGCTCGAAGACGGCCTCGACGGTGAGCTCGCCGATCCGCAGCTCGTCGATCCGGCGCTGCTCGTCGGTCAGCCGGGCCATCAGGGTCTGCACCGTCCAGGACGGCCGGGAGGAGAGCCGGGCGGCCGCGATCCGGACGGCCAGCGGCAGGAATCCGCAACTCCCGACCAGGTTGAGCGCGGCCTCCCGCTCGGCGGCCAGCCGGTCGGGCCCGATCACCCGGCCGAGCAGGCCGAGCGCGTCCACCGGGTCGAAGACGTCCAGGGTGGTGTGCAGGACGACCGGCAGCCCGACCAGCCGGGGGCGGCTGGTGACCAGCACCGCGCAGTCCGCGGAGCCCGGCAGCAGCGGACGGACCTGCGCGGCGTCCCGGGCGTCGTCCAGCACGACGAGCAGGCGGCGGTCGGCCGTCATCGACCGGAAGAGCGCCGATCTGTCCTGCACGCTGCTCGGCAGCGCCTCCACCGAGAGGCCGAGCGAGGTGAGGAAGCCCGCCAGCACGTCGCCGGGGTCGGCCGGGACGCCGTCGCCGCCGTGCAGCGCGGCGTAGAGCTGGCCGCCGGGGAACTCGGCGCGGACCCGGTGGGCGACGTGCAGGGCCAGCGTGGACTTGCCCACGCCGCCCATCCCCGCCACGGCCACCACGGCGAGCGCCTCGCGCCCGGCCGCCGTCAGGGCCGCGCAGAGCTCGCCGACCGGGGCCGCGCGGCCGGTGAAGTCGGGTGCGCCGGGGGGAAGTTGGGAGGGACCGGCGGAGCTGCCGGCAGTCGGCTGCGGCGCGGTGGCGGGATCGGGATGCGACGGCTCCACCTCCTCGCCCAGCATCCCCCTGAGCTCGCCCGGTGCGTCCACCGCGACGAGGGCGTCAACCGCGTCCAACGAGCCCGACTCCGCTGACCCGAGGGCGGGATCGCCGGCCAGGATCCGCCGGTGCAGCTCCTCCAGCTCCGGCCCCGGCTCGATCCCCAGCTCCGCGACCAGGTGGCTGCGCGCGCCGCGGTAGACCGCCAGCGCGTCGGCCCGTCGCCCGATCTGGCACAGCGCCCGCATCAGCAGCGCGTACGGCCGCTCACGCAGCGGCTGCGCGGCGGTGAACTCGGTCAACTGGTGGATCACCAGGGCCGCCTGGCCGAGGCCGATGTCCAGAGCGAGCCGCTCCTCCATCAGGTCGGCGCGCAGCTCGCCCAGTTCGGCCCGCTGGCGCTCGGCGAACGGTCCGGGGATCCCGGCCAGCGCCTCCCCCCGCCAGAGCCCGAGCGCCCGGTCGCGCAGCGCCGCGGCCGCCTCCAACTCGCCGGCCGCCTGCTGCTGCGCCGCCAGCGCCGTCAGCGCCACGGCCTGCCGCGCGTCGATCATGGCGTCCGCGACCACCAGCTCGTAGCCGTCCCCGGCCGAGACCAGCACCCGCGGCCTCTCCCGGTCCTCCTCCAGGATCCGCCGCCAGCGCCAGGCGTAGGTGCGGATGGTGGCGGTGGCGGCCTGCGGCGGCTCCTCGCCCCACAGGGCGTCGATCAGTTCGGCGATGCCGGCGGTGCGCCCGGGGCGCAGCAGCAGGGCGGCGAGCATCGCCTGCTGCTGAGGGGATCCGGTGACCAGGGCGACTCCGTCGCGGTCGACCCCCATCGGACCGAGCACTGTGAACCGCACGTCCCCCACTACCGTCCCGCCTCCCCGCAGCCCACCCCCGGTCGATCAGGATAACGGCAGCTCCGCCGATTTCCACGGGCTGTTCTCGGTCGAACGGTTCACCGGTGCGATCAACGCCCGCTCAACGCCGGACGCCTCCGGGGGCCGCCGGCGCCGATCTCCTGGTGAGCCCGCGTTGATCGCCCCCCGGCTACCGTGACGAGAACGCAGCCCGGGATGCGACCCCGACCTCAACGGATGGGAGCCCATGACCATGCACAACGTGCTGGAACAAACTGTCGGCACCGCCTCGACCGTGATACGGATCCACGCCGACGACCCGATCACCAGAAACGGCGCGGCGGGCCAACTGCGCCACGCCCCCGGCATCTACCTCGCCGACGACGAGCACGGCCCCGAGAACGCGGTCGCCGTCGTCATCACCGAGAACCTCGACGACGCCGCACTGGCCCGCCTGCGCCGACTGGCCCGCGGCGGAGCGGGCCGGGTGGTCCTGGTGATCGGCCGGATCTCCGAAGCCCAGCTGATGGACGTGGTCTCCAGCGGGGTCAACGCCGTCGTCTGGCGGCACGAGGCCGACCAGGAGCGGCTGCTGCGCGCGGTGCGGGCCGCCGCCCAGGGCGACAGCGACCTGCCCTCCGACCTGCTCGGCCGGGTGCTCAGCCAGGTCGGCCGGATGAAGCGCCGCACGGACGACAGCCCGGGCTGGGCGACCACCGAGCCCACCGCGCGGGAGATCGAGATCCTGCGGCTGCTGGCCGACGGACTGGACACCTCCGAGATCTCCCGCCGGCTCTGCTACTCCGAACGGACCGTCAAGAACGTGCTGCACGGGATCACCACCCGCTTCCAGCTCCGCAACCGTGCGCACGCCGTCGCCTTCGCGCTGCGCGAGGGCTACATCTGACCCTCGCTCAGCTGCCGAAGGGCGACGAGTACTGGATGACGCCGGACGGGACCGGCCCCACCGCGTCCAGGACGAGGGCCATCATCGCCTCGTCCGGCACCTCGAACGGCGCCCGGATGCCCCAGCGCGAGGCCGGGACGAAGCCGAACCTCGGGTAGTAGTCGGCATGCCCGAGGACCAGCACCAACCTCTCCCCGGCCGTCCGCGCGGCGTCCAGCGCGGCAGTGACGGCCGCGCTCCCGGCGCCCTGCCCCTGGTACTCGGGCAGCACGGCGCAGGGAGCGAGGGCGAGGGCGGGACGGCCGGCGACGTGGCAGCGGGTGAGCAGCGCGTGGGCGACGAGGGTGCCGTCGGGCGCCTGGGCGACCAGCGACAGGCCGGGGATCCAGGCGTCGCGGTCGGCCCGCAGGGCGTCGACCAGGTCGGCCTCGGCGGCGGTGGGGAAGGCCGCCGCGTTGATCGCGTGGATCGCGGCGGCGTCCCCGGGCGCCTCGGGGCGGGTGGTCCAGGTCCGGCTACTGGTCACAGGGGCTCCTGCCTCTCGTACTGGGTCGAGGGTCCCACGACGGCCGACCGGGTGCGTGGCCGGCGGCCGTCCGCCGCCGATAATCCCGGTACGGCCCGCCCCGCCAGGGCCGATAGAATGACCATGGCCAGTGACGTCATGCAACCTCCGGGTTCACGGCGCCCCACCGGCCGGACGCAATCACCCCGGCGACCGTCGCCGACCAGCGGCGCGCACTCTCCGGAGCCCGGCGCCACCTACATGAATGGGAGCTTCCCAGGATGGCTCGACACCTGATCACCAGCGCGCTTCCCTACATCAACGGGATCAAGCACCTGGGGAACATGGTGGGGTCCATGCTCCCGGCGGACGTCTACTCCCGCTACCTGCGCCAGCGCGGCCACGACGTGCTGTACATCTGCGCCACCGACGAGCACGGCACCCCGGCCGAGCTGGCCGCCAAGGCCGCCGGCCTTCCGGTGGACGAGTTCTGCGCGCAGCAGCACCTCGCGCAGAAGGCGATCTACGACGGCTTCCAGCTCTCCTTCGACTACTTCGGGCGCAGCTCCTCGCAGCAGAACCGCGAGATCACCCAGGAGTTCGCCCGCGAGCTGAAGGCCAACGGGTTCATCGAGGAGCGCTCGATCCGCCAGGTCTACTCGGTGGCCGACGGCCGGTTCCTGCCGGACCGCTACATCGAGGGGACCTGCCCGCACTGCGGCTACGACAAGGCCCGCGGCGACCAGTGCGAGAACTGCACCCGCCTGCTGGACCCGACCGACCTGATCGACGCGCACTCGGCGATCAGCGGCAGCACCGAGCTGGAGGTCCGCGAGACCACCCACCTCTTCCTGCTGCAGTCCAAGCTGGCCGGCGAGGTCGAGGCGTGGATCGACGAGCACGGCAACGACTGGCCGACCCTGGCCTCCTCGATCGCCCGCAAGTGGCTGACCGAGGGCCTGAACGACCGGGCGATCACCCGCGACCTCGACTGGGGCGTGCCCGTCCCGGCCGACGTCTGGCCGGAGCTCGCCGCCGAGGGCAAGGTCTTCTACGTCTGGTTCGACGCCCCGATCGAGTACATCGGCGCGACGAAGGAGTGGTCCGACCAGGACCCGGCCAACCGCGACTGGAAGTCCTGGTGGTACCAGGCGGACGACGTCCGCTACACCGAGTTCATGGCCAAGGACAACGTCCCGTTCCACACCGTGATGTTCCCGGCCACCATCATCGGGACCCGCGCGCCGTGGAAGAAGGTCGACTTCGTCAAGGCCTTCAACTGGCTGAACTACTACGGCGGCAAGTTCTCCACCAGCCAGCAGCACGGCATCTTCACCAACGCCGCGCTGGAGCTGCTGCCCGCCGACTACTGGCGCTACTTCCTGATGGCGAACGCGCCGGAGTCCGACGACACCAGCTTCAGCTGGGAGATCTTCTCCACCACCGTCAACAAGGACCTGGCTGACACGCTGGGCAACTTCGTCAACCGGGTGCTGACGTTCAGCACCAAGCGGTTCGGCGAGACCGTCCCGGCCGGCAGCCCGGCGGGCGAGGCAGAGCAGCGGCTCGGCGAGGAGATCGCCGGCCTGCTCGCCGAGTACCAGGACCACCTGGATGCCCTCCAGTTCCGCAAGGCCGCGCAGGCCCTGCGGGCGCTGTGGAGCGCGGGCAACTCCTACCTGGAGACCAAGGCCCCCTGGATGGAGATCAAGACCGACGAGGCCGCCGCCGCGCTGACGCTGCGCACCGCGATGAACCTGATCCACCTCTACGGGACCGTCTCGGCGCCGTTCATCCCGGCCACCAGCGCCACCATGCGGGCCGTCTTCGCGCCCGCCGTGACGGACGAGCCCGCGTGGGTGAGCGGCGAGCAGGCCGCCGCGCTGGACTTCGTCGCCGCCGGCACCCCGTTCACCGTCCCGCCGGTGCTCTTCGCGAAGATCACGGACGAGGACCTGGCCGCCTGGCGCGAGCGCTTCGGCGCCCAGTAGTCGCCTCCCTTCCGCCGTCGGCTGCTGTTCCTACGACAGCACCCGGCGGCGGAAGTTGCGCAGCCCCAGGCTCAGGAACAGCACGCAGAACCCGATCAGCACCGGATAGACCACGTACAGGTGCATGTGCGACGCCTCGGTGAGCCCGGCCCGCATCCCCTCCGCGATGTAGATCAACGGGTTGACCAGCACCAGCGTCTGCAACCACGGGAAGCCGCCGACCTGGATCGCCGACAGCTTCGTCCACTGGTAGTACGTACCGCCGAGGAAGACCAGCGGCAGCACGACGAAGCCGAACATCAGGCCGATGTTGCGCGGCTCGAACGTCGTGCCGAGCACCAGCCCCAGCGAGGTCATCGCCAGGCACGCCAACGGGATCAGCGTGACCACCACCCACCAGTGCACCGACAGGTGCGCCTCCACCCCCGGCGCGTGCACCACGGCCGCGATCGGGAAGACCAGGATCGCCGAGATCATCCCCTGCGCCGCCCCCGAGAGCACCCGCGCCACCGCCACCAGCCAGAGCGGGCAGGGCGCCTGCACCCGGTCCTCGATCTCGCGGGTGTAGCCGAACTCCTGGGAGAGCTGGATCGCCACCGACTGGATGCCCTGGAACATGATGGTGATCGCCACCACCCCCGGCACCAGCACGGTCGCGAAGTCCGACTCGCCGGCCTTGCCGCCGCCACCGCCGACCCCCTGCCCGATCGACGGGAACACGTAGAGGAAGACGAAGACCAGCAGCAGCGGCTGCATGATCGTCCGGGCGGCGAACTCCCCGGCGTGCTTGCGCAGCACCAGCAGGTCGCGCTTGACCAGCGCCCCGAGCGCGGAGCGGCTCGCGGCGAAGACCGACCGGGTCGGCCGCGCGGTAATGGCAGCACTGGACATCAGTCCCTGAGCTCCTTTCCCGTCAGGCTGATGAACACCGTCTCCAGGGTGGCCTCGGCGACCGACAGATCGGCCACCGCGAAGCCCCCCGCCTCGGCGGCGCTCAGCACCCGGGGCAGCAGGCGGTTCGCGCCACCGCCCTTGACCTGCAGTTCCACGCCTGCACCGGTCAACCTGCTCTGCGTGACCCCGGTGATCTCGCGCGTCAGCAGCTCGGCCAGCGCCGCCGGATCCCCGTCCGCCTGCACGCTGACGACCGTGTCGGCACCCACTCCCTGCTTCAGCGCGGCCGGGGTGTCCAGGGCCAGCACCCGGCCGTGGTCCAGGATCGCCACCCGGTCGCAGAGCTGGTCGGCCTCCTCCATGTTGTGTGTGGTGAGCAGGATGGTCTGCCCGTCGGCGATCAACTCACCGAGTATCTCCCAGAGCGCCAGCCGGCTCTGCGGATCGAGCCCCGCCGTCGGCTCGTCCAGGAACAGCACGGCCGGACGGTGGTAGATCGCCCGCGCCACCATCAGCCGCTGCGCCATCCCGCCCGACAGCGCGAAGACCGACGCATCCGCCCACTTCGCCAGGTGGAACCGCTCCAGCAGCTCATCGGCCGTCCGCCGCGCCTGCCGGGCCGGCACGCCGAACAGCAGCCCGTGGAAGTACAGGTTCTCCCGCACCGTGAGCGAGCGGTCCAAGGTGTTCTGCTGCGACACCACCGCGATCACCTGCTTCACCAACGTCGGCCGCGCCACGACGTCGATCCCCCCGATCCAGGCCGCCCCCGCCGTCGGCACCACCCGCGTGGTGAGCATCCCGACGGTCGTCGTCTTCCCCGCCCCGTTCGGCCCCAGCAGCCCGAACAACTCCCCCTGCCGCACCCCCAGATCCAACCCGTCCACGGCCGGCGCATCCGCCTTCGGATACACCTTGGTCAACCCCGCGGTACGAATCACCTCCCCCAGCTCACCCACCACCACCGGGCCACCTCACTCCCAAGCCGCCACCCCCTCCACGATGCGCCCCCACCGTGACCCGGGCAACCGCCTGCGTGAAGACCCGGTCAGGCGGGCTGCCACAGCTCGATCCGATTGCCCTCGGGATCGGTGACCCAGCCGAACCGACCGACGCCATCCATCACCTGCGTCTCCTCAACCGAGCGGGCCGGCACCACACCATCACCCGCCCCCGACGTGCTTGGCCAAAACCCAGACGCGCACGACCAAGTAGCGGAGCATGGACATCGGCTGAATCTCTGCCACGCGACGCAACCACGTCGAAGGGGACGGTGACATGGAACTACGGTTCATCGGCAAGGACGAGAAGTCGGGCGACCACGGCTCACCCACCATCTGGGTGGACGAGGAGACCTCGGACCTCATCATCCAAGGATGGAAGATCGACGAGGCCACCGAGACCGCGGTTCTCTCCGACGGCGCGATCCCCGATCATGAGACGGTGGTGCGGGTCCCCGCCCGCATGGCGAAGGTGCTGAAGGAGGCCCTGGATGTCGCAGAGCTTGACTAGCTTTGCCGACCTTCTCGGGTCAGCCAGGAAGTCCGCTCTCCACCTGGAGATGCGCGATGTCTACGCGGTCGATAACGAGACGGAACGCTTCCAAGCCTGGAAGGACGGCCACCGGCTCGACCCCGAGGACCGCAACTCCTGGTGGCGCCCCTGGCTCGACCTCGTGCAGGAGGTCACCAGCAGCGGAGTCGCCGTCCGCCGGGCTCGAATCGTCTCCGAACCCGCGAGCGACTACATCCGATACGAGCACTCGTTCACGTTCACCAACATCGCCGGTGGCGAGGAGGTTCGTTGGCTCCCCCGCCGACTCGCCTCCGACCTCGCCCTGCCCGGCAACGACTTCTGGATCTTCGACGGCCGAATCGTGCAGTTCAACATCTTTGACGGCGACGGCCGGTGGGTCCACACCGACCAGAACGAGGAGCCAGCGGTGGCCCGCTTCTGCGCCGAGGCGTTCGAAGCCGTCTGGGGCCGTGCTGTCCCGCACGAGAAGTACGCCGTCTGATCGCACAGCACCCTAGGCCGGCTCATGTCTTCGTCGCCGCTCTCCAGCGCCCAGGCCGCGCGGGTGGCACTCGCCGCGCGGCTCTCTGCACTGATGCAGGATGCGGGGCTTTCCGGGCTGGAACTGGCCGAGCGGTGCGGTTGGCACAAGTCGAAGTCCTCTCGGATCGCCCGGGGCATGACCGTCCCGTCAGATGCTGACATCCGAGCATGGTGCACAGCGTGCGGCGCCGCTGACCAGGCCGCTGACCTCATCGCGGCCTCTCGCACCGCTGAGTCGATGTACACGCAGTGGCGCGAGATCCACCGAGACGGCATGCGGCGCGTCCATGAGAAGACGGTGCCCCTCTATCAGAGGACCAAGCGCTTCAGGGTATACGCGTCCAACCTGATGCCAGGCATGACCCAGACAGGCCCCTACGCCTCCGGACTGCTCCGTTCCATCACCGATTTCCAGGGAACGCCGGACGACGTAGAACAGGCTGTGGCCGCGCGGCTCGACCGGTCCCGCGTACTGGCGGACCGCGCTCACCAGTTTGGCCTCGTCCTTGAGGAAGCGGTTCTCTACCACGCTGTGTGCGACGACGACGGCATGGCCGGCCAGCTCGAACACCTGCTGACGGTGATGAGGCAGCCGAACGTATCCGTTGGGATCATCCCGCTCCGCTGCCGCCGTACCGTCTGGCCGTTGGAGGCGTTCTACGCCTTCGATGAGAGCCTGGTCGCAGTCGAGACTCTGACGGCCGAGATCAATGTGACTGCTCCAGGAGAGATCAGAACGTACCTGAAGGCGTTTGCTGAGCTGTCAAAGCTCGCTGTACACGGTCCACAGGCGCGCACTCTGATCGCCTCGGCGCTCTCCGCGTTCCGGTAGACCCTGCAACCACGTGCAACCGTATGGAGAGTCACGCACCGTGCCCTCTAGCGTCGTTGGCGTCACCAAACGCCGATCTCAGGCTTCGAGAGCCCATCCGACGGGCAACTCCCAGGACCGGTCGGCGCCACTCCCGTTGGAGGAGCACATGAGCACCACCACCATGGCCAGCCTGGAACTGGTCGAGCTGGGCAAGTTCTTCACCGTCGCCGCACGGCGGTTCGACGCCGGCCAGGCCGCACCCGAGATGTTCTCCACCGCCATCGACGCCGCCTGGCACCGGCTGGCCGAGGACCGCGAAGCCCACAGCGAGTTCAGCCAGGAGCACGCCGGCCAGGAGCTGATCCACGCGGAGACGGCCGGTCACGGCACCATCGCCTGGGTGAACGCGTACGAGGAGGCATACGGACCCCTCCCGCTGATCTGGTTCACCAACGCTCACGGCACCGTGAACAGCGAATCCCTCGCGCGCTACCGGGAGACCGGCGTTGTGGTAGCCGAGTGGGACTGCAGCCCCAAGCCCGGCCCTGGCGACGGCGACGACATGGTGCCCAAGAAGACCGCCCGGTGACCACCGGCCCATCTGACGGAGCGTCCCATATCACCGCCGGGGCGCTCCGCCTCATCGAGGCCAGATCCGAGAACCCGATCACTGTGGACGTGGCGAGCTATATCCACGCGCTCTACGAAAACTGCCCGTTCCTCGAAGCTGCCCGGACTCGCGGCATGACGGTCTGGACCATCTATGAGATCTCCCCCGGTGCCCACCAGCTCGCCGTTGAGGCGGACTTGTTCCACGCAGGGGTGCAGGCTGCAGAATGGATCCGCCTCCTGGCAAGGCGTCAGCGTGGTGTGCCCGCCTGCGACAACATCGTCATGCTCGACCAGGCCCTGGACGCCGATCACTGCGGCCTGATGACCTGGCCGCACTGGGCGCTCAAGAACCTGTACGGGCCCGTGGGCGTGATGTTCGGCAAATTCACAAAGGGCACCCAGGAGTCCGACCGCTTTGGGCGGAGCATTCCGCCTGCACCGTTCTCCTTTCTCCCGGTTCGGACAGCTGTCCGAAGCATGGATCCGAGGTTCCTCAAGGACACGCCCGACCTCGCCGCAGCGCTGGCCGCAGCCAAGGACGATGGGCGCGACGTGTTTGAGCACATCCCCTGTGCGTGGAAGGCAGTACGAGAATGGGCGAGTTCACTCCCTGTCCCCCGGAAGCAGTGAAGGCAGCTGAAGCTGCCTGCGGGCCGGTCGAGTTGACGGAGATCACAGACCGTCGCGGCTCGGTCATCTGGAAAGCCACCGGAACCGCATCCACCGTCGCCATCAAGCTGGGCACCGGAGAGGCAGGCGAGGTCACCGCACGTGAGGCGTCCGTCCTGGACCAGCTCCCCGGCTACACGGTCACGGCCGGCCGAGCCGCCGAGTCCGTCTGGTATGTCACGCCGTGGCTGGTCGGGCCGTCCACCTGGAAGGTCTTCCAAGAAGCCCGCAAGGGCGCTACCGGCCGCCCGCAGGCACTGGCGGAGGCGGTCGACCTGTGCCGCGCTGTGGCTGAGCTCCACACTCTCGGGTGGGTGCACGGGGACCTTCAACCGCAGCACGGTATCCACACCGACGGTGGAGTAAAGCTGATCGACTTCGCGTGGTCCTGGCATCGGGACACCACTCCCTGGAACATCTTCGAGGGGGCGATGGTCCACTTGATGGCACCCGAGCTGGCCGACTGGATCGCCACCGGGCCGCAGCCGGTCAGGACATCAGTGGCAGCCGACGTGTACGCGCTCGCCGGGGTTCTCTGGACCTGCGCCACCGGGGACTGGCCGCTCGACTACCAAGCCGGCGGGATCGATCGCAAGGAGGCCGGCCCCGAAGGGCTGCGCGACGCCATCGCCACAGGCGAGCTTCCCCTGGTCTCAGCGAATCCCTGGCCGGAACTCCAGGACGTGCTGCGCCCTGTGCTGCTCGCCGGACCGACCGACCGGCCGACCGCTGCCGGTCTCGGCGCAGCTCTTGCGGCGGTGGGCGTGTGATCGAACTGCGGGAGCTGCGCGCCGAGGACGTGCTGGAACTCCCACGGATCTACAGCCAGGACGCGGTCGGATACCTCGACCGCGGCCCTATGGGCGAGGACGAAGCAACGCTCTACGTCCATGATGCTGTTGCTTCAGCTCGGGCCCGACCGCGCGCCCGCTACGTCTTCGGTATCGAGACCGAGGACGGCCTGGTAGGCGTCATCAAGCTGAATCGAACGCACGGCGAAGCCACGGTCAGCTATATCGTGCGCTCCGACTGCTGGGGGCGCGGCCATGCGAGTGAGGCTGTGACCAACCTCCTCGCCCTGGCATTCACTGAACTGCGTCTTCCCTCCGTGCACGCAAAGCACCATCCGGACAATCACGCGTCCGGTCGAGTCCTCACCAAGGCGGGGTTCACCCGTGCCGGGAGTACTCGCGGCTTCGCGGTGTACATCATCCGCCCATCCGGATGAGACGTAGGTAGGTACCGGCTCCCTCCACCGACTGACGCCCGGCGGGTGGGGTGACTGTGAGGCTGGCGGGGGCCGGATCCGCCGGTCGTCACCGGAGGGAAGCAGCATGACGAAACGTCAGCCGATCTCGACGTGCCGCCGTCCGTACGGCCTTCGCCTCGCCGCCGGGCTGCTCGCGGGCGCCGGCGTCCTCGCCGTAGCCGTTGCCCCGGCGGCTGGTGCAGCTGCGCTGCCGGCTGGTGCGCTCACTCTCGGGTCGGCCGGCCGCTCCGATGGTGCCGCGCTTCAGCGGGCGTTGGTGGCGATGACCACGCAGGGCGGGGCCGTCAGCGCCGTGGCCGAGATCCGCGAGGACGGGCGGGTGGCGTGGCGGGGTGCGGCCGGCGTCCAGGAGTTGGGCGGTCGGGCGCCTGCGGTGGCGGACGCGCGGTTCCGGATCGGGAGCGCGACCAAGACCTTCCTGGCCACCGTGCTGCTCCAGCTCTCCGCCGAGGGCAAGGTCGGCCTGGACGACCCGATCGAGCGCTACCTGCCCGGTGTCGTCCCCGGCGGCGCGGCGATCACCGTGCGCCAGCTGCTCAACCACACCGCGGGGATCTACGACTACACCGACGACCCGCAGTTCAGCAACGACACCGAGGCGGAACTGGAGCAGCTGGTCAGCGCCGGCCGCTGGCAGAGCTACCCGCCGCAGCAGCTGATCGCCGTCGCCGTCGGCCACCCGCCGTACTTCGCCCCCGGGCAGGGCTGGCACTACTCCAACACCGACTACCTGCTGGTCGGCGAGATCATCGACAGGGTGACCGGCCACTCCTGGCGCACCGAGGTCCGGCGGCGGATCCTGCAACCGCTCGGACTGCGCCACACCTACCTGCCGGGGACCGCCACCTCGATCCCCGGCCCGCACGACCACGGCTATCTCGCGCTGGACAATGGCCCGGCCGACATCACCGAGCTCAACCCCTCGGTGGCAGGGGCGGCGGGCGAGATCATCTCCACCACCGACGACCTGACCAGGTTCAACGCGGCGCTGATGGGCGGGCGCCTGCTCGCTCCGGCCCAGCTCGCCGAGATGACCACCACCGTCACAGCCGGCACGGGCTTCACGTACGGGCTGGGCCTGATGCGCCTCCCGCTGCCCTGCGGCGACGTCTGGGGCCACGTGGGCGGCATCTACGGCTACACCACGTACGTGTTCGGCAACCGCAGCAGTACCCGCCAACTCGCGCTCTCGGTCACCCCGTTGGACCCGGCCGACTCCGCCGCGCTCAACCGGGCCATCAACGGAATGCTCGCCGAGAGCCTCTGCGAGGATTGAGCTGATCAGCTGTAGGTTCCCCGAAAGCGGGGCCGGCCTGGGCCGTTCAACGGTTGTGGACCGCGTGCGTCCCGGCGCTACCCGACCTGTGCCCTCCGCCACTCCACTTCGTCGACGGTCATCGGGGCTTGGATTCGGTACACGTCGCCGACCCGCAGATTGTCCGGGGTGCTGTACTCGCCGTAGGTGCCGATGACGGAAACGGCGACCTGGGAATCGGGCTGCCAGAAGGTTCGGTAGTACGGTGCGTTCGCCGGGCTCTCCGGAATCTCCAGCAGGGGGACGCCGCGGCGCTCCAGCAGCCACTGCAGCTTCTCGAACCGGAGCCTGGGGGCGAATCGCCCGTACCGGGAGCGGAGCGTCTCGTCGGCGAGCGTACAGCCCTGGTACGCCAGCCTGTGCACCTGCAAGGAGAAGTGCCGGCCTGACCAGGGGAGGTCGACGGAAGCGCGCTCCCAGAAGAACTCGGTCAGACCGTAGTCACGGCACATGTGGTGGCCGCCGAAGACGTGCTCACCGAAGTCCGACCCCAGGACGCCGGTGACGCGGTCGGGAGAGTCCGTCGGGCGCGCGCCGAGTACGGTGCCGGTGGTGACGACGTCCACGTAGAACGCCAGGGAGTACGGGGTCAACTGCTGTTCCTCGATGCGGTTCGGTCGACAACTCACCTGGCCATGATCTCTGCTGTCGGAGCACCGGTTTGGGGCTCCGACCGCGACACTGTGGCAGTGGACGCGAACAACGAGACCTTCGAGCAACAGAAGTCCCTGCCGCCAAGGCCAGTTATGCCAGACATGGCCGCAGCGCGCCGTCTCGGGCCGGCTGAGGCTGTCGAGGCTCATTGGCAGTCCCTACGACTCAGATGGCAGTGGATGCAGGCAGTACACCAGATCCGCTCGCCCGGGCACCCTTATCCGGGGATCATCCCGCTCCTGGAGGCCGCTGCCGCTCAACCACGACTCCGGCGGCTGCATCCGTTCACCAGCCACTTCACCCTGCTCTTCAGCAGCTCCGCCAGCTACCCCTGGACTGTGCAGGCCGGATCGATCGAGCCCCTGCACAACGGGCGGTTCAAGGTTCGCCGACGCAATCCCTCCGCCCTGATCGGCGAAGTCGACACCGCCGCAGAGGCCGTGACTCTGGTGCTCGAACTCCTGCCCACCGACTCCGAGCCGGTCATCACCGCCTCTGCGGACGGGCACATGTGACGACGTGTGGCCACGCCGACGGGGCTGGTCAGCCGATCATGGGCGCCGACTTGACGATGCCGCTGTCATGGCGTCATCCCATTCGTGGCCGCAGCCTCCGGGCACTGTCCGCCCGGCCTACCACCACTCCCGCTGCAAGGGCGGCGAACAGTGGCTCGGCCGCTCCATCCTCTGCACATCAGCGGTCGACGGGGAACACCCCTGCCCGCACCCCGGCCACGAACGCGCGCCAGGCGTCAGAGGGGAAGAGGAGAGTGGGACCGTCAGGGTCCTTGCTGTCCCGGACCGGCATCACCCCGACGAAACCGTCGGCGACCTCGATGCAGTCACCCTGGCCGTTGCTGTATGTGCTTTTGCGCCACTGGGCGCGGCGGATCTCCTGCTTCACCTGGTGTACTCCTCTGCGACTTCCCTCAACCACGAGACGGATCTCTCTGGTTGGACCGACGACGCCATGAGACGTAGGAAGGTCTCATCATGGCGGGCAACCTCGGACTCTCGCTCTGTGTAGATGCTGCTGGTGGTCGCCTCGGAGTAGGCAACGCTGCCAGGAATATCAGTGAACGACAGAACCGAGAACGATGAACCCATAGCCGCATGTGCTCCGGCCGAAAAGGGGAGCACCTGGACGGTGATGTTGGGCCGCTCGTCGGCCATGGTGGCGAGGTGGTTCAACTGAACGGCCATCGTGGCTGCGTCACCGACCGGGCGACGTATGACGGCCTCGCCTACGATGGCCCAGAGTTGAGGCGGATCGCGTCGTTCGAGGATCTGCTGTCGCTCCATCCGAAGCGCGACTCTGCGTTCCACGTCCTCGGCGGACTCCGTCGGGTTCATCGCACGGATGACATGCCACGCGTACTTCTCGGTCTGAAGCAGCCCGGGAATCAGCTCGCACTGGAACGTGACGATCTTCGTGGCGTCTGCCTCGAAGCCCACGTAGGCGCGGAACCACTCAGGGAGCGCGTCGCCGTACGGATGCCACCAGCCCTGCTGACGACTCTGCCGTGTCAGGTTGAGGAGCTGTTTCAGCTCATCGGGGTCGCTCACGCCGTAGTGGGCCAACAACTTTGCCGCGTCGCGCTCTTGGAGAGGAACCTGGCCGCTCTCGATTCGGCTCAACTTCGAAGCGGACCAGCCGAGTGTTGCCGCCACGTCCTTTGCGTGCATGCCGCGCGACGCGCGCAACTTGCCCAGCTCCCCGCCGAGCCTACGTCGCAGCACGGTTGGACTGTTCACAGGTCGCACTCCCTGGCTGTTCGGGTCCTTGCACAGTCTGCCACCCCCTCATGGGAACTCAACCCATCTTCCTGTCCATGCAATTGCTTGACGCAAGCGGTTGCGTGCAACGGCCCGCCGGGAGCACACTACAGGGAGTAGTCCGAATGTTCACCGTAAGTGATCATGGCGACTCGCCACCGGGCATTCCCATGCCTCCGTCCGCCCATCGCCGTGACCACCGCCCGGTCCTGATCGCGTCTCAGCTCTCACTCCCTGCACTCGAAAGGCTGCTTCGCCATGCCCGAATCGCTCGACAGAGCACCCACCGCCCCCAGCGCCGAGAACAACTGCTGGCTGCCGCGCAGCCGGAGATCGCCGGGGGTGGCTCGGCGGATGCTGGTCGACCTGCTGGGTCAGGTCGAGGGGGGTCACCGGTTCCTCGACGCGGGGCTGTTGGTGGTTTCCGAACTCACGACCAACGCGGTGGCCCACGGGACGCCCCGGGAGCGCCTGGTGTGGCTGTCCCTCCAGGTGGACGCGGTGCGGCTGCGGGTGGAGGTGCACGATGCGCGGGGTGACCGGGCGCCGGTGCTGCGGGCGGTCAATGGGGAGGCGGAGTCGGGGCGTGGGCTGTTCCTCGTGAAGTCGCTCTGCCTGCGCTGGGGTTGCTGCCCTCGGATTGACGTAGGGAAGATCGTCTGGGGGAATGTGGCCCAGCCGTTGAGAGGGAAAGCCGGTGAAAGCGACGAGCGGGGCGTCCGGCCAGGAGCCGCAGGCGACGTACGACCCGCTGGACGACTACGACCCCCAGCTGGTCGCCCGCGTCGCCCGACGACCGACGGCAACCGACTGGCCCCGGTGTCGGTGCGGGGCAGCGCACTGTCCGGACCTGGAGGTGCCCTCGTGAGCAGGCGATACGGCGGCGGCGCCCAGCCAACAGGCCGGACGCCGCCGCGACCGCTCATGTCAGGCCGGCGAGTTGACCGCTCGGCCGAAGTGCCGGGCGAAGAACCGGACCGCGCTGTCGG
Source organism: Kitasatospora sp. MAA4 (assembly GCF_029893355.1). GTDB lineage: Bacteria > Actinomycetota > Actinomycetes > Streptomycetales > Streptomycetaceae > Kitasatospora. Next base: position 427,148 of record NZ_JARZAI010000001.1, on the reverse strand, counting down.
CCTCGAACCTGGGCAGCTCCTTGTGCCTGCCCGCGTTCACGTGCAACGACTTCTCCTTCGAGGCGAAGGCGTCGAACAGCGCCAGACCGGCCTCGCGCGAGATGTGCTCGTCGTCCCACTGGAGGTCGAACTCGATCGGGATGGTGATCTGCTTCGCCTTCTCGGCCAGGACGTCGGGCCAGTGCTGCCCGAAGACCGCGGCCGTGATCCTGGGTTCGACCGCCACGAACGGCACGCCGATCGCGGTGCCCATGTTGATGCCCCAGAAGCCGACGAGCCCGTCGGTGCCGATCTCCGGGAGTTCCTGGAGGGCGTCCAGGGTCGCCCGGTACTCGGGCACGGCGAGCTGCGCCAGGTGGTCGTTGTAGCGGACGACGATCGGGCCTTCCGGCTCGCCCGCCGCCCGCGCCCGGAACAGGTCGGCGATCTCCGCCTCGTCGTGCGCCGTGACCGGCCGGTCGCCGTGACCGGGCGCGTCGATGACCGCGACATGGAAGCCGCAACCGGCCACCAGGCGCTGGGCGCGACCGGACATCGCCGGGTGCTTCTTGTGGTTGCCGCCGCCGTGGGCCACCAGGATCAGGGGCGCGCGATCGGCCGTGCCGGAGGCCGGGGACCAGAGGACGCCGGGGATCTCGCCGAGGGTGAAGTCGCGCTCGACCGTGCCGTTTGACGACGTCTCAGAGGACGTTAAGTCCGTTTCTGGATGATCTGGTGTCGCCCGTTCGTGGGTACGGAGGCATTCGGGCTGACTCGCATGTCGTGTTCATGATGGGGTCGGGGCATGGAACGGATACCGTACTCAACGGACTTGTCCGACGGGCAGTGGGCCCTGACCGAGCCGTTGGTCACCGCCTGGAAGCAGGAGCGGGTGTCGCGACCGGGGACCCGGGCTCCTGCGACCTGCGCGAGGTCGTGAACGCACTGCCGTACCAGAACCGGACGGGCTGTCAGTGACGGCTCCTGCCGCACGACTTACCGACCTGGTCGGCAGTGTCCTACTACTTCACCCTGTGGCGCCAGGACGGTCTTGACCAGCGGATCCAGGAGATCCTGCGCTGCCAGGTGCGGGAGCGGGCCGGGCGATTAGAGGACCCGTCCCTGGTGATCATCGACACCCAGTCCGTCCGCGTGGCGGCCGGGGTGCCGAAGGAGACGACGGGACTGGACGCGAACAATGATCGTCACCGCCGGCAAGGTCATCGACGGCCTCACCCTGCCCGACCACGAACCGGCCCCGGCGGAGATCGCCACCTCTACCAGCGCATCGTGACCGCCTTCAACGAGCATCCCGGGCGGGTCTTCCGGGTGCGCGACCTGCACGAACTCCTCGGCCTGCCCACCGACGAGCCCTCGATCAACGTCACCCGCTCCCGCCTGGGACGACTCGTTCGTCAGGGGCTCCTCGACCAACCCGGACGCGGCCGCTACCAGAAACGGACTTAACGTCTCTCAGTGCGCCGAACGCGATGACTACTTCTAGATGATCTTGCACTTAGCTGCCAAGCGACTTGGTGCCACCTCTTTGGCCGTGACACCGCCGTGTGTGGACGGCAGGATCTTTCTCAGCAGCGGAGAACGCCACAAGAACCGGGACGAGTTCCGCGAACCATTGACGGGCACAGCGTTGGTGACGAAACAGGGGAGAACAGTCGTGGGCCACCCGATACGCTTCGTATGCGCCGCCATAGCCGTGGCATTCACCGTCGGCCTGGGTGCCACCGCCGTAGGCGGCGTCGTCGCAGATCGCCCGACCGATCGACGCGGCGTCACCGGCTCCGGTTTCGACTGGGACGGCATTCGCCTCGCAACATCAGCACGGAGTTGATCGGATTCCGTGCACTTGGTCGCGGTGACTCTCATCTGTCCTGATCCGGCGCCATCGCAGCTGACGGCTGAAGCCGTCACCGATCTGATCTGGGTCCACAGCCAACACGAAGACCGGGTGGGGGACACATCCGCGCCCGCGTCGACCTCAACCGCTGTCGCATCGCTGCCGCGATCATTGCAGCCACTCCGGATGCGGCAGCCGCGAACCTGCGCCGAGTCTGCGAACGCGCCCTGCGGCACGCGCCGGCCCTGCGTGGCTGGTGCCTCGTCCTCACGTAAGACCTTCAGGGACCAAGCCCACGGCGCTCCCGGCCACATGAGCGCAGTCGCGCCGGGAGCCTGAGAACCACTTGCCCCCCCTCCGCCCGAGCGCCTCGGGTGGGTCAAGCACGCCTGATGCCCGCTCGGAAAGTAACACGCCCGACCGCGACAGTCCTGATGGCCGGCACAGCGGTCGTTACCACATGCTCTTCCGTCTCATCCGCCGGTGTCCGCACGCCTTGAGGTCCCTGGCCGGCTGCGCCGGCGGGGTGGACCGGCGCCATGCAACCCGACTCGGACCGGAGCGCCTCGTCAACCCGGCGCCGGGGACTCGGCAGTCCGGCCTGTCCGCGGAACACGCTCACTCCAACGCCCTGGCAGCGGCCGAGGGCATCCCCCCGTTTCCCTTTCCTGAAAGAAGGCTGTTTCGCCATGCACATCCTGAAGAAGATCGCTGCCGTCGCCGCCATTGCCGGACCGATACTCGTCGCGATTCCCGCGACCGCTGAGGCAGCCAGTTACAACGGCGCATGCGGCAGCGGGTACTCCGTTGTCGACTCGCTGCCGTTGGCGGAGGGAACCGTATTCCTCACCTACAACAGCTCCAACGGCTACAACTGCGTGGTGACCGTCCGCAGCAACCCGAGCTCGTACCTGAAGTCGATGGACGCGGGCATCCGGCTCTCCGGCGGCACCTGGATAGAGGACGGCGGCTTCTACACGACCTACGCCGGCCCGGTGCGCCTCCACGCGCCGCACTCGTGCATCGACTGGCAGGGCAGCATCGACGGCGAGGTCAACTACCAGTACAACTCGCACTGCGGCTGACTACGCTCGTGACCGCTTGCGGTAGCTGTCCAGGATGTCCTGCCATGCAGTGCATGCTGTCCCCGTCGTGCAGCACGTTGTCCCGTTGCACGGGAGGTTGCCCCTGGGGTCCGGTCATGGTGTCCCGTCGAGACGGCGGTGCGGTCCGGGATCGCACCGCCGTCTCGACGGGCGGCTCGTGTCACACCTGAGTGGACGTTAAGTCCCTTTTCTCTTCGTTCGTGATCGCTCGTACGTGTGAACGTCGGCCGTACTGGCGTGCCGGTCGGGGTTCGGGTGATGTTCTGCGGCGCATGGAAAGACGGGCGCATCCGAGCGACTTATCGGATGAGCAGTGGGCGTTGATCGAGCCGATGATCACGGCCTGGAAGCAGGACCGGGTGGCGCGATCGGCTACCGGGGATCCGGGGTCCTGCGATCTGCGAGAGATCGTGCCGGCGGAATTTCCCTGGCGTGGCAGGACGCGGAACTGCTGTGATGAGGGTATGAGTTGCTTGGGTTCGGAGAGAGCCGAGGTCGTTGTACCGGTTCTCGTCCGTGATTTGACGCCTGCGGATCTGCCGGCGTGCGGCTGGTCCGGTTCCGCGCTTCATCTTGTGCAGGTGGACCGGGAGTTGGAGCGCGCGGCGGCCGGGGAGGTGGACTATCTGGCGCTCTGCACGGCAGTTGACCTTCCGGTGGCCATCGGGGGCGTCGACTACCGGGCCGTACCCGGTGCGGGGACGTTGTGGCAGCTCGCGGTGCTACCGGCTCTGCAGTCGTGCGGCCTTGGGACTCTGCTGGTCCGGGCCGCCGAGGACCGCATCCGGTCGCGGGGGCTCGGGCGGGCCGAACTGGGGGTCGAGGAGAGCAATCCGCGGGCCCGCGCGCTGTACGAGCGGCTCGGGTACGTGGCCTACGACCGGCAGCCCGACGCGTGGGAGGAGCAGGCGCCGGACGGTTCAATCCGTACGTACGAGACCATGTGCACGCTCATGCGCAAGGACCTTCTCCGGTGACCGAATTCCTGGGGGAGTCGTGCTGATCGTCACCGCCTTTCTGCTGGGCTGCCTTCTCACCGCACTGGTCCTCCGTCGGCCCGCCAAGCGTGCGGCCAAGGCCAGTCCGGCCACCACGGGGCCGTACGACTGCTGAGCCCGGAGGAGCTCGACTGCCTGTCACCGACGCACTCCGGGCGGGGCAGCACCGTCCTCGCCGTCCGGGACCTGACTCCGATCGAGCTGGTGGCCCAAGTCGATTGCAGCAGCTGGTCCGTGACCTTCGCCTGCGCCTGCTGGGCCGTCGGCCCGTGCGACTGCCCGGTGCCGGCGGTCTGGTCCGGCTACCCGGATCGGACGATCACCGAGCAGACCGGCAAGGCACTCGCTGTCCCGCGCCCCGGACTGATCGTCGTCAGGGTCGCCGCCGAGGCCGACAGCTGGCAGCTACGCCTGCGCGCCGCCGGCTCCGAGCCCGAGGATGCCTGGCGACGGCAGTAGTCCGGTGGAGATCTTCTCCGAGAAGAGCCGCGGGATCAACGCCCCTGGTGCTGCTGCACCGCCTGCTCGCGCAGGGCGTGGATGAGCGTCGTGACGTGGGGCCGGTCGCTTCGGGTGAGGGCGGCGACGCCGATGTGCCGGATCGGCCCCGGCGACTTGATCGGGACGGTGCACAGGCCAGGGATCTCCGGGGCGAGCGCGATGGAGGGGACCAGGGAGATCCCCATGCCTGCGGCGACGAGAGAGCGGGCGAAGAAGTAGTCGGTGGTGGTGCCGCGCACTTCCGGATCGAAACCGGCGCGATCGGCGTAGCGGCGCAGGTATGCCTCGGTCTTCAGGCAGCCGAGCACCCAGGGTTCAGCCGCCAACTCGGCGAGGTCGAGCGCCTCGTGGTCGGCGAGTCGATGCCCCTGCGGCAGGACGACGTGCAGGGGGTCCTCCAGGAGTGGCGTCCACTCCAGGCTGGAGCTGGGGCCCGGCCCGACGGGTAGCGGGCCGTCGAAGTGGTAGGCGAGGGCGAGGTCCACGGCGCCCTGGCGGACCAGCGGCAGGGTGTCCTCGGGTTCGCCCTCCCGGATGTGGAGCACGGTGCGGGGATGGGCTGCCATGACCCGGGAGAGAGCGCCGGGCAGCAGGAGCCTGCCGCCGCTGGTGAAGGTGGCAACGGTGAGCAGGGTACGGCCGGTGCTGAGCTGGGCGACCTGCTGTTGCGCGTGTTCGAGCTCTGCGGCGACGGATTCGGCGGCGCCGACCATGATCTGACCGGCTCGGGTGAGGGTGACGCCGCGGGTGCTGCGGGCGACGACCTGGGCGCCGAGGCTGCGCTCCAGGGCTGCCACGTGCTGGGAGACGGCGGAGGGGGTGAGGCGCAGAGCCGTGGCCGCCTGGTTGAAGCTGCCGTGCTCCGCCACCGCCCGCAGGACGCGGAGCCGCTGAACATCGATCAACAGTTTTCCTTAATACCTATCCAGTGAGTCACGACTTCTGCTGATGACGATAGGTCTCCAGGATGGGGGCATGCAAAAGATCTGCGTCATCGGCGGAAGTCGGTACTTCGGAAAGCTCCTGGTGACGCGCCTGCGGGCCGCGGGCCACCAGGTCACGGTGATCAACCGCGGCACCACCCCGCCGCCCGCCGGCGTCGAGCACCTCGTGGTCGACCGGAACGACGAGGCCGCTCTTACGGCCGCGCTCGACTCCCGCACCTTCGACGTCGTGGTGGACCAGGTCTGCTACACCCCGGTGCAGGCCGCTGTCGCCGCCCGCGTCTTTGCCGGCCGCACCCGGCGCTACGTCATGACCTCCACGATCGAGGTCTACGACCCCGCGACCACCGCGCTGCCGGCTGTGCCGGCGGGCACACCGGTACCGGAGGAGATCGTGGACCCGGCCACCTGGCTGGTGGCCATGGACCTGCCCTGGCACGACGACGCGTACCTGGAGGCGCACTACGCCGAGGGCAAGCGCCAGGCGGAGGCCGTCCTCACCCGCGCCGGCGGCTTCGCGTTCGCCTCCGTGCGCAGCGCCCACGTGCTGGGCGGCGGCGCGCAGGAGTTCACCGGCCGGCTGGCGCACTACGTCGAGCGCATCGCCCGGGGCGGGGCGATCACTGTGCACGCGAAGGTGCTGCCCACGGTCTTCATCCACTACGAGGAGCTGGCGGACCTGCTGCGGTGGGCGGCCACGGCCGACTTCACCGGTCCGATCAACGCCTGCTCCGACGGCCCGCTCGACGTACACGACCTCGCCGCGATCATCGCCGCGCAGGCCGGCCGGGAGCCCGTCCACCGGACCGTCTCGGCAGGCGAGGAGGCTTCGCCGTTCTCCTTCGACCGCCACTACGCCATGAGCAACACCCGCGCGAAGAAGCTGGGTTTTCCCTTCTCCCACGTCACCGACTGGCTGCCCGGCACCGTCGCCGAAGCCCTCACCATCGAGCCGTCACCCACCGCCTGAGGATCACGTCACCATGCAGTACCGCACCATCGCAGACACCGCCGTCAGCGCCATCGGCCTGGGCGCCATGCCGCTGTCCATCGAACACCGCCCGGACGAGGCACGGGCCATCGCAACCGTCCACGCCGCCCTCGACGCCGGCGTCACGTTCATCGACACCGCCGACAGCTACCACTGGCACGCCGACGAGGTGGGTCACAACGAGCTTCTGGTCGCCCGCGCCCTGGCCCGATACGGCGGCGACACCTCCGGCGTGCTGGTGGCCACCAAGGGCGGACGTGGCCGCCCCGGCGACGGCAGCTGGACCGTCAGCGCAACTCCTGCCCACCTCAAGCGCGCTGCCGAGGCCTCCGCCAGGCGCCTGGGCGTCGAGACCATCAGCCTGTACCAGCTGCACAAACCGGACCCGGCCGTGCCCTGGGCGGAGTCCGTCGGAGCACTGCGCGAGCTGCTCGACGCCGGCACGATCCGCGCCGCCGGGATCTCCAACGTCACCACCGCCCAGATCCGTCAGGCCCATCAGATCCTCGGCGGCGGTCTCGTCTCCGTGCAGAACCGGTACTCGCCCACCGTGCGCGACAGTGAGCCCGAGCTGCAACTGAGCGCCCAGCTGGGCCTGACCTTCCTGCCCTGGAGCCCGCTGGGCGGCCTCTCCCGCAGCTCCCTGGACGGCCCGTCCGGCCCGACCTCGGCGGGCACTGCCTTCCACCGCGTTGCGGCCGAACGCGGCGTCAGCCCGCAGCAGATCGCGCTCGCCTGGCTGCTGGCCCGCTCCCCGGCAGTGCTGCCGGTACCGGGATCCAGCCGCCCGGCCTCCATCACCGACTCGGCTCAGGCCGCAGAACTCAGGTTGGGCCCGGAGGAGCTGACGCAGCTCGAGGACGCGCTGCCAGACCCCTGTGTGCCTTCCCCCGGCTCCCACCCCTGCCTCTAGGCTGGAGTGATGGATACCCACGAGTCCCTGCTCGAACTCATCGGCAACACCCCGCTGGTGCGCCTGCGCACACCCGGGGACGGCCGGCATGCGCCCGTCTACGCCAAGCTCGAATACCTCAGCGCCGGCGGCAGTGTGAAGGACCGGATCGGTCTGCGCATGATCGAGGAGGCCGAGAAGTCCGGGGCGCTGAAGCCCGGCGGCACGGTGGTGGAGGCCACCTCGGGGAACACCGGCGTGGGGCTCGCGATGGTGGCGGCGGCCAAGGGGTACCGGGCGATCCTGGTCATCTCGGACAAGGCCAGCGCGGAGAAGGTCGCCGCTCTGCGGGCCTACGGCGCCGAGGTGTTGGTCGGGCGCGGCGGGCTGCCGGCCGAGCATCCCGAGCACCTGTTCAACGTGGCCGCCCGGATCGCCGAGGAGACGCCCGGCGGCTGGCTGGCCGGGCAGTACGACAATCCGGCCAACCCCGACGCGCACTACGCGGGCACCGGGCCGGAGATCTGGCGGCAGACCGACGGCCGGGTCACCCACCTGGTCTCCTGCGTGGGCACCGGCGGCACGATCAGCGGCACCGGGCGCTACCTCAAGGAGGCCAGCGGCGGCGCGGTCAGGGTGATCGGCGCGGACCCGGAGGCTTCGGTGTACGGCGGCGGGGACGGGCGTCCCTACTTCGTCGAGGCGGCCGGGCACTTCCGGCACCCGGAGACGGTCGAGGACATCTGGCCGAAGTCGTTCCACCAGGACGTGGTGGACGAGATCCTGTCGATCGGCGACCGCGAGTCGCTGCTGACGATCCGCCGACTGGCCCGCGAGGAGGGCCTGTTGGTCGGCGGTTCGGCCGGCACGGCGGTAGCCGCGGCCCTGCGGGTGGCCGCCGACCTGAGCCCCGACGACCTGGTGGTCGTGATGCTGCCGGACTCCGGAAAGCAGTACCTCTCCAAGTACTTCGACGACGAGTGGCTGCTGCGCCTCGGTTTCCTGGACGGCGACGCCTCGCTCCCCCGGGTCGGCGACGCCCTGCCGGCCGAGCTGCGCGAGCGGCCGATGCCGTACCTGCACCACCACAGCACGGTCGGCCAGGCCCTGGACGCGCTGCGCGCCCGGCGGACGGACGGGGCGGAGCCCGTCCTGTCGGCCGGTCCGTGCCCGGTCGGGCCGGGCCGTCAGCCCGCCGCATCGGAGTTGGTCGGGACGGTGTCGCTGGAGCAGCTGGAGGCGGCTCTGTCGGAAGGCAGGGCGACCCCGGGCGACCCGGTCGGCGACCATCTCGCAGCCCCGCTCCCGCAGTTCGGCTCCGGCCAGGGCGCCGAGGCCGTACTCGCCGAGCTGGCCGAGCGCGGACTCGGCACGGCCGCGGTCCTGCACGACGGGTACGCCGTCGGCCTGGTGGGCCCGGCCGAACTGCGCGCGCTACTGGACGGCTGAGGCCGAGGCCAGCACAGCGCGGGCCACCCGCCGGTCCCCCTCCACCACCGGGTCGGGGACCGGCACCGCTGCCAACAGCTGCCGGGTGTACGGGTGCTGGGGGTTCTCGTAGACCTCGTCCGCAACCCCCAGCTCGACCACCCGGCCGGCTCGCATCACCGCGATCCGGTCGCTGACCTGCCGCACCACCGCGAGATCGTGCGCGACGAAGACCAGCGTCAGCCCGAACTCCCGTTGCAGCTCGGCGAGTAGCCGGACCACCTGGGCCTGGGTGGAGACGTCCAGTGAGGAGACCGGCTCGTCGCACACCAGGACTCTCGGCCGAAGCGCCAACGCCCGTGCGATGCCGACGCGTTGGCGCTGGCCGCCGGAGATCTCGTGCGGGTATCGGCCGTACCAGTCCGCTGGCAGGCCGACGCGTTCCAGCAACTCGCCCACCGCGGTTCGCGCCTGTGGCTCACCAATCCGGTCCTGCACCCGCAGCGGGTCGGCGATCGCGTCGCCGATCGTCCGGCGCGGATTCAGCGAGGACAGCGGGTCCTGGAAGACCATCTGCAACTCGCGGCGCACCGGCCGCAGTTCACGCTCAGAGGCGTGCGCGAGGTCGCGCCCCTCGAAGAGGATCCGCCCGGCGGTGGGCTCCAGCAGGCGCACCAGCAGCCGTCCCAGCGTGGTCTTCCCGCTGCCGCTCTCCCCCACCACGCCCAACGCCTCGCCGCGGTGCAGGTCCAGGCTGACGCCGTCCAGCGCGGCCAGCCGCTCGCGCCGGCCGAACAGCCCGCGGGTGGCGACCGGGTACTCCTTGCGCAACTCCTGGACGCTCAGCAGCACCTCCCCGGCGGCGACCGACGAAGCCGCCCGCCGGGCGTCCAACCTCGGTACGGCGCTGATCAGTTCCCGGGTGTACGGATCCGCCGGCGCACCCAGCACCTCGGCCACCGGACCGTGCTCGACGGCCCGGCCGCCCTGCATCACCAGCACCCGATCGGTGTTGCCGGCCACCACGCCCAGGTCGTGGGTGACCAGCAGCAGCGCCATCCGGTGCTCGACCCGCAGCTCGTGCAGCAGGTCGAGGATCTGCGCCTGGACGGTGACGTCCAGCGCGGTGGTCGGCTCGTCGGCGATCAGCAGCTTGGGCGAGCAGGCCAACGCCATGGCGATCAGGGCCCGTTGCCGCATCCCGCCGGAGAACTCGTGCGGGTGGGCGGCGGCCCGCCGGGCGGCGTCGGGGATGCCGACCCGGTCCAGCACCTGGACCGCCCGCTCGGCGGCCGCCCGCCGGCTGGAGCCGGTGTGCACCCGGTACACCTCGGCGATCTGCGCGCCGATCGACCAGTACGGGTCCAGCGCCGAGAGCGGGTCCTGAAAGACCATCGCCGCACGGGCCCCGCGCAGTAGGCGCAGTTCGGCGTCGGAGGCCTGCTGGACGTCGGTACCGTCCAGCAGGATCGTGCCGCCCACCTCGGCACCGCTGGTGCGGTGCAGCCCGAGCAGGGCCGCGGCGACGGTGCTCTTGCCCGAGCCGGACTCGCCGACCAGGCCGAGTGAGCGGCCGGCCGCCAGCGTGAAGGAGAGCCCGTCCACCGCGCGGACGGCGCCGAAGTCGACGGTGAGGTCGGCGACTTCAAGGAGGTCCGAGGTCACTGGAGTCCCACTCTCGGGTCGGCCAGCGCATAGAGCAGGTCGGCGACGGCGTTGGCGATGACGATGAAGAAGCCCGCGAACAGCGTGATCCCCACCACCACCGGCAGGTCGATCGTGTTCACCGACTCCACCAGGAGCCGGCCGATCCCGTCGAACCCGAAGACCGACTCGGTCAGTTGGGCACCGCCGAGCAGGCCCCCGAGGTCCATCGCGAGCAGCGTGATGACGGGAGTGAGCGCGCCGCGAAGAGCATGGCCCAGGACGATCCGCCGCTCGCCGAGCCCGTAGGCCCGGGCGGTGCGGATGTGGTCCTCGGCCAGCGTCTCCAGCAGTGCGCTGCGGGTCATCCGGGCGTAGGCGGCGGCCATCACCAGGGCCAGCGACAGCCATGGCAGGGCCAGGTTGGACGCCCAGGCCAGCGGGTCCTGGGTGAGCGGCACGTAGCTGGGGAAGGGCAGCCACTGCAGGTAGCCGCAGCAGACCATCATCAGCAGCAGACCGACCAGGAAGACCGGCATCGCCATGCCCGCCAACGTCACGCCGGTCAGCGCCCGTTCGCCGATCCCGCCGCGCCGAAGCGCCGCCAGGACGCCGGCGCCGATGCCCAGCAGCAGCCAGACGACCGCCGCGCCCACCGCCAGCGAGGCGTCCAGCGGCAGCCGCGCGGTGATCATGCCGAGCACCGGCTGGTCGGTCTGGAAGGAGTAGCCGAAGCAGGGCGCGGAGCAGTGGGTGACGTCGGTGCCGGCGTCGAAGTCCCGTCCGGCCAGCAGCCCGTGCAGGAACTGCCAGTACTGCTGCCAGAGCGGCAGGTCGGTGCCGAGCTTGTGGCGGACCACGGCGAGCCGGACGCCGTCGCAGCCCTTGCCGCAGACCAGCCGGGCGGGATCGTGCGGGGCGGCGTAGAAGACCAGGTAGACCACCACGGACAGCACCAGCATGACGGTCAGCGTGCTGAACGCGCGGCGCAGCAGGAACCGGATCACGTCGACGCCACCTGCCGGGAACGCCGAGAACGCGTCCTGCGCAGACGGGACTTGGCGCGCGGGTCGAGTGCGGTGCGCAGCCCCTCGCCGAGCAGGGTGAAGGCCAGCACGGTGGCGAAGAGCAGCCCGGCGGGCAGCAGGACGTACGTCGGGTCGGCCTGGTACCAGGTGGTGGCGCCGGAGAGCATCTGTCCCCAGGAGGCGGTCGGCGGGCGGACGCCGACGCCGAGGAAGGACAGGCCCGCCTCGGCGGTGACGTTGCCGGGCAGCAGCAGCGCCGCGTAGGTGATCACGGGCGCGGCCAGCCCGGGCAGGATCTCGCGCCGCGCGGTGCGCCAGGAGCGCGCCCCGCTGAGCCGGGCGGCCGCGACGTGGTCCAGCGAGCGCAGCGAGAGCGCCTGCCCGCGCACCAAGCGGGCCGTGCCGCCCCAGCCGAGCACGCCGAGGACCAGCATCAGCAGCACCGGGCGCGGGAACGAGCCCGGCACCACGGCCATCAGCGAGATGGCGAAGACCAGGCCGGGGAAGGCGATGGTCAGGTCCATGGTCCGGCTGAGCACGGTGTCCGCGAGCCGGTTGCCGAGCCCGGCGGCCAGCCCGACCAGCGTGCCGAGGGCGACCTGCACGACGGTGGCGCCGAGAGAGACGGAGAGCGAGACCTGCGCGCCGTAGACCAGCCGGGCCAGCACGTCGCGGCCGGTACCCGGCTCCACGCCGAGCCAGTGCCGGGCGCTCGCCCCGCCGAACGGGCCGATCGGCACGCCGCCGGTGGCGGAGTCGATCAGTTCGTTGTGGAAGGCCGTCGGGTTCTGTCCCTCCAGCGCGGTGACCAGCGGCGCGGCGGCCGCCAGCAGCAGGAGCAGCACGACCACCGCCAGACCGGCCATCGCCGCCCGGTCGGCGCGCAGCCGCCGCCACACTGGATTGGATGCTGAACTCGGCATCTACTTGACCGAGATCCGGGACAGGTCGTAGACGCCGTTCCACTGGCTGACGTAAGCGTTCTTGACGTCCTTGCCGACCAGCCGCTTGTAGACCGGGTGGTAGAGCGGCACCGTCCAGGCCTGCTTGCCGAGTTCGGCGTCCAGCTGCCCCCAGGCCCGCTGCGCCGCGGCGGGGTCGGTGAGCTTGTTGGCCGCGTCGATCTCGGCGTTCACCTGCGGGTCGTTGAGCTGCGCGGAGTTGAAGTTGCCACCGGCGGTGAGGATCTGCCGGCCGTCGAAGATCGGGGCCAGGAAGGGGCCGCCGGAGGGCCAGTCGGCGCCCCAGCCGCTGATGAAGAACCCGGGCTCGCTGGAGGGGAGTTGGGTCCTGGTTCCGTAGTCGTCGTCGGCGGACGGGTCCAGCTTGACGGTGATCCCGGCCTTGCCGAGCGCCTCCTGCACCGCGGCGGCGACCGCCGGACCGATGTCGGTCTGACTGGTGGCGTGGCTGAGCGTGATGCTCAGTCCGTTCGGGTAACCCGCCTGCGCCAGCAGCTCCTTGGCCTTGGCGGGGTCGCCGCTCGGCCCGGACGGGAAGTAGTCGTAGGGGGTGTAGCCGAAGGCCGGCTGGTCGGGCAGGAAGGTGGTCGCGGGCTTGGCGACCGCGCTGCCGCCGACCGCGTTGATCACCGACTGGCGGTCGACGGCATACGAAATCGCCTGCCGCACCAGGGGGTTGTCGAAGGGCTTCACCGTGGGGTTGAAGGCCAGGTACTGGGTGGCGCCGAAGTAGCCGGTGGTCACCCGGCTCCTGAGTTCGGCGTCGCTGTTCAGCCTGGCCAGGATGCCCGCGTCGATGTCGGTGTCGCCGCTGACCGCGCGGGCGTCGTCGCCGCTGCTCGCGGCGAGCCGCTGGTTGATCACGGCCGAGTCGAGCCCCGAGGTGTAGACGATCTTGTCGGGGCAGGCCAGGCGCTGGTCGTCGATGCTCCGCGTCCAGTACGGATTGCGTTCCAGCACCATGGACTTGCCGTTGTCGTTGCTGGTCACCACGTACGGTCCCGAGGAGATCGGGTGCTTCTGGTAGTCCGTGCCGGTGTCCTTGGCCCTGGGCACCGGGGCGAACTGGGTGGCGGTGGCCAGATAGGGGAAGTCGCCCTCGGGCTTGGTGAGTCGGAAGATGACGGTGCTGTCGTCGGGGGTCTCGATGGAGGGCAGGTCGGCGCCCTTGAAGGGGCCCGCGTACTGCTCGCCGCCGATCAGCCAGTCCCGCAGATACGGCGGCCCGCCCGGCAGTTCCGGGGCGAAGGAGCGCTCGATGCCGTACTTGACGTCGGCCGACCTGATCGGCGTGCCGTCCTCGAACTTCAGCCCGGCCTTGAGGTGGTAGGTCCAGACCGTGGCGTCCTGGCTGGGCTCGCCGGTGTCGGTGGCCAGGTCGGGGACCACCTTGGCGCCGTCCGGACCGCCCGTGGTGTGGTCGCGCGTGGTGAGCGTGCGGAACACCAGGGTCGGGACCTTGCCCCCGCCGGAGGTGTAGAGCTCGGCCGGGTCGAACTTGCCCTGCCCCTGCTGGGCGAGCACGGTGAGCGTTCCGCCCTGGCAGGTGGCCGGGTCGAAGGCAGCCGTCGCCGAGCCCTTGGCCGCGCCACCGCCGCAGGCCGTGGCCAGCCCGGCCAGCAGCGCGAATCCGGCGGCCGCGGCGACGGCCCTGCTCTTGCTCATGCCCAACTCCTCGTACCTGGGGGACTTCTGCGCCCCCGACAACGGGCAGGGACATGACCAGAACTCTGGAGTGATCGGCTGGACCGGTCAAGACCGCCCGCCGAACTGCCATCTGCCCGCAACAGGGGGACAGCATGGGCAAGGCAACGACAGCCGCAGGCAGCATTTGGCTTGTTCCACCCCCTGGTTGAGCAGGCGTAGGACGTTTACCGTCAGTAGCATCAGGAGCACCGCGCGTGCCGGCGGTGCCCCGGCCTACCGCCAGGAGGATCGATGTCCCTCGACGCCGAAGACACGACCGCCGCACCCGCGCTCATCCCGATGCACTGCCTGCAATTCACCACCCCCGGACCGCCGGTGCTCGCCACGCTGGTGACCGGCACGCCCGTCTGGGTGGTGCGCCGCCACGCGGACGTCCGCCAGGTGCTCACCGACCCCCGCCTCAACCGGACCTCGCTGTACGGCCCCGACGCTCCCCCGCTGACGCCCTATCCGAACCTGCTCGACGACCCGGACGGCCTGCTCAACCTGGACGGCATCGAGCACCAGCGGCTGCGCCGCACCGTGCAGCGCGCCTTCACCCCCCGGGCCATCGCACGCTGGCGCCCCTGGGTGGCCTCGGTGGTGGACGGCCTGCTGGACGACCTGACCGACGGCGGCCAACCCACCGACCTGGTCGCCTCGTTCACCCGTCCGCTGCCGGTCGCGGTGATCAGCCGGCTGATGGGACTGGACGGCCTGGACCTCAAGCGGCTGGGCCACTGGAGCGACCACGCGCTGTCGGCCGCCGCGTACTCCGCAGAGCAGGTGCAGGAGGCGATGCTGGAGTTCGGGATGTTCGCGGCCGCCCTGGTGACCGAGCGGCGGCGCGCCCCCGGCGACGACCTGGTCAGCAGCCTGGTGCAGGCCTGCGACCAGGACGGCGAGGTGACCGAGGGCCAACTGATATCCCTGGTCTGCGGGTTGGTGGTGGCCGGGCACGAGACCACGATGACCTCGCTGGGCAACGCGCTGGTCTACCTGCTCGGCGAGGCCGAGGCCCGCGAGGACTGGCAGCGGATCGGCACCGGCGAGGAGGCCGCGGCGGCCGCGGCCGAGCAACTGCTGCGCACCGTCCCGCTCGGCGACAGCGAGATGCTGCCCGGGCTGCTGCGCCGGGCCGTGGAGGACGTGGAGATCGGTGGCGTCACGATCCCCGCGGGCAGCGTGGTGGCCGCCGACACCAGGCCCGCCAACCTGGACCCGGCGGTCTACGGCGGGCAGGGCGGCCGGGACCTCTTCGCGCCGCTGCCGACGCCCAGCCTCACCTTCGGCGCCGGTCCGCACCACTGCCTGGGCGCCTGGCTGGCCCGGATGGAGCTGGAGTTGGCCCTGCACCGGCTGTCCCGCCGGCTGCCGGGCCTGCGGCTGGAGGTCGACCCCGAGTCCATCGAGTGGCGCCGCGGGCTGCTCACCCGCAGCCCGCTCGTCCTGCCGGTCGGCTGGTAACGCGATGAACCGTCAAGGCACCGCACCCGCCCTGGTCGTCCGGGTCGACCGCGACCGCTGCGTGGGCACCGGTCTCTGCGCCGGCACCGCACCGGCGGACCTGGCCCTCGGCCCGGACGGCCGCGCCCGCGCCCTGCGGCCCGCCACCACCGATCGCGAGGCGGTCACCGAGGCGGCCGAACTCTGCCCGGTGGAGGCGCTGGCCGTCCACCGCCTGGACACCGGGGAACGGATCGCCCCGGACTGGTGAACCCGGTCGGCCGGGCCCGGGGAAACCGGGCCCGGCCGAGTCCTACCGGAACGAGTCGCGCTCCGCCGGAGCCTGACGAACCGTCAGTCCGGGCAGCATCGCACCACCGGCGTGCCCACCGCCCGCCGGCAGCTGCCCCGCGCCGCCCACCAGCGGCAGCTGGAGCGAGGAGTGCGCCAGGTCGATGGTCACCTTCGGCCTGGTGGACGCCGGGTTGAGCAACCCGTTGTCGGTCCCGGCCACGATCAGGGCCAGCCGGTGCCCGGCGGGCACCACGTGGTCGGTTCCGGCCAGGTTGAAGGTGATCGTGTACGCCTTGCCCGGCGTGATGGTGGCGGCCGAGTTCAGCCCGGCGTAGTGCCCGAGGTCGGCCCACCCCCGGCTGAAGATCGTGTAGCCCACCTGCTCGGTGTCGGCCGCGGTGTCCAGGAAGCAGGCGCTGTCGCCCGCCGTGCTGTCACCCCAGCAGGACCGGGTGCCGAGCGTGGTGATGCCCTCGCCCGAGCCCTCGTAGTTGCGAATGGTGGCCGGCCCGAGGTCGACCAGCACAGCACTCAGGTGCGCGCTCTTCGTGGACGGCGTGACCTTCAGGGTGATCGAGCCCTGGCCCGACATCTGCAGCGGCTGGGTGAGCGCGCCGGTGCTGAACGCGGTCTTCTCCGAGGTCGACTGGTCGGCCTCGGAGGCCCAGTTGTCCTCGCCGAGCGAGGGGTTGTCGGTGAAGCTCGCGCTGCCGCCGCCCGTCCCCGCGGTCAGCGCGCCGGGCGTCAGGTTCAGGGTGGTGGCGACCGTACCGGGGGCGGGCCAGGTCTGCTCCTGGGTCCACTGGTCGGGGGCGCGCTCGATGTCGGCCACCGGAGCGCTCTGGATGCCGTTGTCGACGCCCATCAGGTAGTGGTCGAACCAGTCGTGCAGGGTGTCCACCCAGGCGCTGCGCCGGTAGTCGAAGGGGTCCACGTGGCCGGTCTGGGAGAGCCAGATCTTGCGGTCCACGCCGGTCCTGGCCAGCGCCGACCACCACTGCGAGAAGTTGATGTCGCGGACGTTGAGATCCTCCATCCCGTGCACCACGAAGACGCTGGCCCTGACACTGGCTGCTGAGGCGACGTAGTCGCGCGCCTGCCAGAGCGGGCTCCAGTTGCCGTTGGACGGCGACCCCGCGGCGAGCTGGCTCTGCACCGTCGAGCAGTTCGGCGCGGCGTTCGAGCTCTCCACCTCCGAGGCCAGGTCGGCGGGGGTGCCGCTGTAGAGCGCGGCGCCGTCCGAGCGGTAGTAGTCGTACCAGGAGCTGATCGCGGAGATCGGCACGATGGTCTTCAGGCCCTGAACGCCGGTCGCGGCGACGCCGTTGGCGATCGTGCCGTCCCAGGACTTGCCGATCATGCCGACCGAGCCGTTGGTCCAGGTGGGGCTGACGAGGCTGCCGCCGGTGACGGAGCTGTAGCCGTGGGCGCGGCCGTTCAGCCAGTCGACCACCGCCTTGGCCGAGGTGACGTCGGCGGGACCGCCGACGTCCACGCAGCCCTGCGAACGGTTGGTGCCGGCCAGGTCGACCAGCACCACGGCGTAGCCGCGCGGCACGAAGTAGTTGTCGTAGTAGAGCGGGAACTGCACCGGGTTGCCGTTGGCGTCGTAGGTCTTGAGCTGGCTCTCGTTGCCGCGTCCGCAGCAGGAGTAGTACGGGCTGGCGTCCATGATCACGGGGATCTTCTGGCCGGCCGCGGCCGGTTCGCTGGGCCGGATGATGTCGGCGGCGACCCGGTCGGTGCCTGAACTGCCGTCGTTGTCGAGGCCGGTGTCGACCCAGACGGTCTCCCGGATGGCGTTGGCGTAGGAGTAGACGGGCTGACTGGCGCCGTGCTGGACGGCGTTCGCCGGAGCGGCGGTCGCGGGGGCGACCAGGGCGGCGGCGAAGGCCAGCAGGAGGGCGGCGAGGACCGCTAAGCAGCGGGATCGTTGAGTCATCACGCCACGACGGTAGGCGGCCGGGGCGGTCGCCAGAAGAGTTTTGACGCTGTGCCGTCAAATTTTACGAGCATGACACACGCCTCCGGCGTCCGCCCGGCGGCACACCGACGGCACCGACTTTCCACTGCGCAGCGTCACGCGTTTGCACGATCCGAAGTCGCGTCACCACGGTGTGCGACGGAGTGTGGGTGGAGCGCCCCTGGATCCCCTCAGGCTGACGATCCGTCGCCCTCCGCGGAGCGCCCACCGAAAGGACTCACCCTCATGCGTCGTGTACACCACCTTGCCGCTGCCGCTCTCACCGCCGCTGCCCTGAGTATGGCCGCCCCGATGGCCCACGCCGATGTCGACCCGAGTACCAAGACCGGCGCGGTCACCGCGCCGACCACGGAGGACAAGAAGGTCGACGACAAGAAGGCCGACGACAAGAAGTGGGACGACTCCAAGAAGGCCGATGACAAGAAGGCCGACGAGTCGAAGGGCGGGGAGTCGAAGGGCGGGGAGGGCAAGGAGTCCAAGGAGGCCTGGGAGGGCGACAAGAGCCCGCACGGCGCCGTGCACACCGGCGGCGGCTTCGCCGCGCTGGGCACCGGCGGACTGGCCACCGGCTCCGCGCTGCTGGTCGGCGGCATCGCCGTGGGCGCGGTCGCGCTGCGCCGCCGCAAGCCGGCCGCCGGCGTCGCGGCCTGACCCCCGCCCCTCGCCCGCCCCGCGCAGTGCCCTCCTGACGGAGGCGCGCCGCGCGGGGCGCACCCACTCCCCCACCACACCGCACTGAGAGAGGCGCCCGATGGCCAAGACACCACCGCCGACCAGCGATTCGACCGCGATGAGCCGTCAGCGGCGCCGGGTGCTCTACGGGGCCATCGGCGCCTGCCTGCTCGGCCTTTTCATGATCCACCAGTCACTGGACGACGCCACCGCGCTGCCGCCCCAGCCCGCCGCCGCCCACCCGCCGCTGGCCGGCCTCCCGACCCCGGGTGCCAGCGCCAAGCCACACGCCCCGGTCGCCACCGCAGCACACCCCGTCCGGCTGACCATCCCCGCGATCGGGGTGAACGCGCCCTTCACCGCCCTCGACCTGGGCGCCGACGGCGCCCTCAACGCACCGCCGCCCGACGACACCAACCTGGTCGGCTGGTACCGCGGCGGCACGGTGCCCGGCAACCGCGGCCCCGCGCTGGTCCTGGGGCACGTGGACACCAAGACCTCCCCGGCCGTCTTCTGGAACCTGAGCGCCCTGCCCGCGGGCAGCAAGGTCGACATCGCGCGCGACGACGGCGTCACCGCCGAGTTCACCGTCGACAGCGCCGAGGCCTATCCCAAGAACAAGTTCCCGGACGACAGGGTCTACGGCGCCACCCAGGACGCCCAGCTCCGCCTGATCACCTGCGGCGGCACGTACGACCACAAGAAGAACGACTACACCGCCAATGTCGTGGTCTTCGCCCACCTCACCGCGCTGCGGGCGGGCTGACAGCCGCCGCGCCAGCGCCGGACCGTCCGGTTTCGCCCACCGCCTTGTCCGTCCCGGCGGACGCCCCCGCACGCCGGCCCGCCCTAGCCTCGGCCCACGAGCTGCGAGGGGCGGTACCCATGAACTGGCTGATCCACGACTACCGCGAGGACGATCTCGCCACCGTCGTGCACCTGATCGACACCACGGCCGAACTCGGCCAGGAGTCGGTGTTCTCGCTGGCCGAGTGCATCGGTGCGCTGACGGGCCGCCAGCCGGCGGTGGTGGCCGTGCACGACGGCGCGGCGATCGGCGCGGCGCTGGCCTGCACGGCAGGTGAGAGGGCCTGGGTGATGCGGATCGCGATCGCGCCCGGCTGGCGCGGCCTCGGTGTGGCGAGCGCGCTGCTGCGCGAGCTGGAACGGCGGCTGGTGGCGCTGCGGGTGCGCCGGATCGCGTATGTGCTGCCCGAGGAGGAGCTGCTCGGCGAGGGCCTGCACAACGCGGGCTACACCCGGCGCCCGGCCGCCGCGTACTTCGAGAAGACCGAGCCCGCCGCCGGACCGTCGGTGGACCTGCTGGAGGAGCTCGGCGGCCGGCTGCTGCCCGGCGACCTGTGGGACAAGGTGGCCGGGATGGAGGCGGAGAAGAGCCTGATCGAGCGTCGGATCGTCCTCCCGCTGGCCGAACCCGAGCTGGCCGCCCGGCACGGCGTGCAACCGCCGCGCGCGATCGCCCTGTTCGGGCCGCCGGGCACCGGCAAGACCACCTTCGCCCGGGCCATCGCCTCCCGGCTGGGCTGGCCGTTCGTCGAACTGCTGCCCTCCCGGCTGGCCGACCAGGGCAACCTTGCGGCGGCGCTGCGCGAGGCGTTCGCCCGGATCGGCGCGCTGGAACGGGTGCTGGTCTTCATCGACGAGGTCGAGGAGATCGCCGCCGTCCGCGGTGACCGGCCGGACAGCGCGGCGCACGGGATCACCAACGAGCTACTGAAGATCATCCCGGGCTTCCGCGAGCAGGACGAACGGCTGCTGGTCTGCGCCACCAACTCGGTGCGCTCGCTGGACCCGGCCTTCCTGCGCCCGGGCCGGTTCGACTACCTCGTCCCGATCGGCACCCCGGACGCCGCCGCCCGCACGGCGATCTGGCGCCGGTACGCGGCCGGCCGCCCGGACGTCGACCTGGACGTCCTGGTCGGCGCCAGCGAGCTGTTCACCCCCGCCGACATCGAGCACGCCGCCCGCGGCGCCGCCCAGAGCGCCTTCGAACGCGACCTGGCCCGCCCGCTCCCCGGCGCCCCCGAGTTCGCCGGCGCGACCACCGCCGACTACCTGGCCGCCATCGCCGGCTGCCGCCCGACGGTGACCCCGGCGATGATCGACGAGTTCACCGCGGACATCGCCACCCACGCCCGAATCTGAGTCCACTTGATCCCAAGTGGCTCGGGACGCCGCCAGTGCTCCGCGCCTAGGGTCGGCCCGTACCCGACGAACGGAGCCGCCCGATGCACCCCCAGCTCGCCACCGACCTCGACCGGCTGCCCGACCTGCTGGAGGCCGTCCGCAAGCGGGCGGTGGGATTCCTGGACGGGCTGCCGGAGCGCCCGGTGGTCGACCTCGGCGCAGCCGTCCCCCCTCGCGCGCCGCTGGACGAGGCGGGCGTGGGGCTGGAGCGCGCGCTGGAGGAGTTCACCGCCGACTGGGAGCCCGCCCTCTCGGCGAGCGCCGGGCCGCGCTACCTGGGCTTCGTCACCGGCGGCGCCACCCCGGCCGCCCTGGCCGGCGACTGGCTGACCAGCACCTACGACCAGAACCCCAACTCCTCGGCCGACCCGGCCGGCCAGCACCTGGAGCGGCAGACGCTGGCCTGGCTGCGCGAGCTCTTCGGCCTGGGCCCCGAGCACGGCGGCGCCTTCGTGAGCGGCGCGACGCAGTCCAACACCACCGGCCTGGCGGTCGCCCGCGAGTGGCTGGGCGAGCAGCTCGGGGTCTCGCCGGCCGAGCAGGGCGCGGGCGCGCTGGGCCGGGTCCGGGTGCTGTCCGGCAGCCCGCACTCCAGCGTCGGCAAGGCGCTGTCGGTGCTGGGCCTGGGCCGCGAGGCGCTGGTCGCGGTGGACCGGCTGCCGGGCCGCGAGGCCGTCGACCCGGCGGCGCTGGAACGCGCGCTCGCGGCGGCGGACGGCCCGTGCATCGTGGTGGCCAACGCGGGCACGGTCAACAGCGTCGACTTCGACGACCTGCGGGCGCTGGCCGCGCTGCGGCAGCGCTACCCCTTCTGGCTGCACGTGGACGGCGCCTTCGGGGCCTTCGCGGCGCTGTCGCCCGAGCACGCGCACCTGGTCGACGGGCTCGACCTGGCCGACTCGATCTGCATCGACCTGCACAAATGGCTCAACGTCCCCTACGACAGCGCCGTCCAGTTCACCCGCCGCCCCGACCTTCAGGCCCGGGTCTTCCAGAACGCGGCGGCCTACCTCGGCCCGCTCGGCGAGGTGCCGGACTTCGTCCACCTCACCCCCGAGAACTCCCGGCGACTGCGCGCCCTGCCGGCCTGGTTCACCTTGCGCGCATACGGGCGGGACGGCGTTCGGGAGATCGTCGAGCGCTGCGTGGCGGGCGCCCGCACGCTCGGCGCCGCGCTGGAGGCGGCGCCGCGGCTGCGGCTGGCGGCACCCGTCCGGCTCAACGTGGTCTGCTTCACCCTCGCCGAGGAGCCCACCGCGCAGCGGCTGGCCGCGCTGGCAGGCGCGGCGGCCGGCGAGGTGTTCGTGACGCCGACGCTCTACCAGGGCGTCCCGGCGCTGCGCGCCGCGTTCAGCAACTGGCGCACCACCGAGCAGGACGCCCACCGGATCGCCCGCGCCCTGATCGGCGCCGCCGACGCCCTCTGACGACAGCGGCCCCGCGCCCCCTACCCTGAACGGCATGACGCCCGACTGGCTCGCCGACGCCGTGCTCTACCAGATCTACCCGCAGAGCTACGCCGACTCCGACGGCGACGGCATCGGCGACCTGCCCGGGATCACCGCCCGCCTGGACCACCTGGCCTGGCTGGGGGTCACCGCGCTCTGGCTCAGCCCGTGCTTCGCCTCGGAGTTCGGCGACGCGGGCTACGACGTCGAGGACTACCTGGCGATCGCGCCGCGCTACGGCACCACCGCCGACCTCGTCGCGCTGGTCGAGGCGGCCGGCCGGCGCGGCATCCGGGTACTGCTCGACCTGGTGCCGGGTCACACCTCGCACCGCCACCCCTGGTTCCGGCACTCCGCGCAGACCCCGGGGGACGACCGCTACATCTGGTCGGACCGGATCACTGCGCCGGTCGGTGAGTGGATCCCCAACCAGGGTGCGCGCGGCGGCTTCTACCGCGCCAACTTCTACCCGATCCAGCCCGCACTGAACTTCGGCTACGCCCGCCCCGACCCCGCCGAGCCCTGGCGCCAACCGGTCGACGCCCCCGGGCCGTTGGCGAACCGGGCCGCCCTGCGGGAGATCATGGCGCACTGGTTCGACCTCGGCGTGGCCGGCTTCCGGGTGGACATGGCCTCCTCGCTGGTCAAGGACGATCCGGGGTACCGGGAGACCGGCCGGCTCTGGGGCGAGCTGCGCGGCTGGCTGGACGCCCACTACCCCGACCGGGTGCTGCTCGCCGAGTGGGGCGACCCGGCGCTCTCCGTCCCGGCCGGCCTGCACGCCGACTTCTTCCTGCACTTCCGCGGCCGGGCGATGCGCTCGCTCTGGGACAACGGGACGGGCAGTCAAGGAACCTGGGCGCACGGCGAACCCTGCTGGTTCGACGCCGCGGGGCGCGGATCGACGGCCGAGTTCCTGACCGCCTGGCGGCACGCCGAGGCCGCCGTAGACGGCCGCGGCCAGATCGCGCTGCCCACCGCCAACCACGACTTCTCCCGGCTGGCCTGCGGCCCGCGCACCCGCGAGCAACTCCCGGCCGCCTTCGCCTTCCTGCTGAGCTGGCCGACCCTGCCGGTGATCTACTACGGCGACGAGATCGGCATGCGCTTCGTCCCCGGGCTGCCGGAGAAGGAGGGCAGTCAGTTCGGCACCGAGCAGCGCCAGGGCTCGCGCACCCCCATGCAGTGGGACGACGGCCCGGGTGCCGGGTTCTCCACCGCTCCCGCCGCCGACCACTACCTCCCGATCGACCCCGATCCCGGGCGCCCCACCGTCGCGGCCCAGCGCGCCGATCCCGACTCGCTGCTCCAGCACGTGCGCGGGCTGATCCGGCTGCGCCGCGGGACACCCGCGCTCGGTCCCACCGGCAGCGTCGAAGTCCTGTACGAGGACTACCCGTTGGTCCACCTGCGCGGCGGCACGCACCTGGTGGTGGTCAACCCCCGCCGCGACGGCGTCGAGGTCGCGCTGCCCCGCACGCTCGGCCGGGGGGAGCCCCTTGCCGTGCACGGGGTGGAGCTGGCCGGGGGGACGATCCGGGCGGGCGGCTTCTCGTACGGGATCTTCCGGCTGCGGACCAGCACATAGACGCTGCGATCCGCCGCCGAATCGCCCGGGCGATATGTCGTATTTATGCTGACCAGCGATGACTGTCGACCGCCGCAGGATTCTGCGTACCGCTGCCCAGCTGGCCGCCCTCACCGCGGCGGGCGCCTTCCTCCCGGCCTGTGGGAAGGAGGCCGCCGGCGCGGGCAGACCGCTGCCCACCTCGCTCGTAGCGCCGGGCCGACCACCGGCCGCCGCCGGCCCGGTCCCGGGCTCCGACCCGCCCGCCCCGCCCGCCCCGGCGGCCGCGAGCGCCGCCGCCTCGCCCAGCCCCGCCGCGCCGACGCCCCCGGTGCTCACGCCGCTGCCCGAGGACACCCCGTTCGA
The DNA here is from genome assembly GCF_029893355.1 of Kitasatospora sp. MAA4. GTDB lineage: Bacteria > Actinomycetota > Actinomycetes > Streptomycetales > Streptomycetaceae > Kitasatospora. The sequence continues at coordinate 403,149 of NZ_JARZAI010000001.1, read as the reverse complement.
GGTGGTCACCGGCTCCGGCGACCGCCCCCAGGTCGCGCTGACCTTCCACGGCCAGGGCGACCCCGAGCTGGCCACCGCCATCCTGGAGGCCGCCGAGCAGCACGGTGCCCGGGTGACCGTGCTGGCCGTCGGCACCTGGTTGGACCAGCAGCCGCAGATGGCCAAGCGGATCCTGAGCGCCGGTCACGAGCTCGGCAACCACACCCAGAACCACCTGGACATCAGCAGCATGTCGGCCGACCGCGCGTACGCCGAGATCTCCGAGTGCGCCGACCGCCTCCAGGAGCTCACCGGCTCGATCGGCCGCTGGTTCCGCCCCTCCGCCGCCCAGTACGCCACCGCACGGGTGAAGGACCAGGCCCGCAAGGTGGGCTACGAGCACTGCCTCTCCTTCAGCCTCGACCCGCGCGACTACACCGATCCGGGCGGCGAGGTCGTCCAGCGCCGGATCCTCGCCTCGGTGAAGGCGGGGTCGGTGATCGCCCTGCACATGGGCCACCAGGGCACCGTGGACACCCTGCCGAGCCTGCTGGACGCGCTCGGGCAGCGCGGCCTGAGCGCGGTGACCGCCAGCGAGCTGATGGCCTGAGGCGCGCCCCGCCCGGCGCTCAGGCCAACGGGTCGTCAGCCCCGTACGGACGCAGCCGCAGGGTGCGGGCGTCCAGCTCGCGGATCTCGTCGGCCCGTGCGAGCAGCTGCTCCAGGTTGTCCCGCCCCGCGTGGACGAAGCGCCCGTGCAGCGCGTCGAACCGGCCGCGGGCGGCGTCCACCGCGACCGCGACCATGTACGGGATGGAGTTCCACTCCTTCATCCCCGCGAACATCGGCATCCCGGCGGTCATGTCGGTGGCCACCGCACCCGGGCTGATGTCCAGCACCACCACCTGGTGCGCGGCCAGCGAGTCGGCGATGTTGTCGGAGAGCTGGAGCAGCGCGCCCTTGGACGTCGCGTACGCGGTGTAGCGGCCGTCGGGGCGCAGCGCGAAGCCGGAGTTGAGGTTGAGGATCCGCCCGCGCCGGCGCTGCACCATGCCCGGCAGCACACTGCGCATCAGGTTGAACGGGCCGCGCAGGTTGACCTCCACCACCTGCCACCACTGGGCCGAGTCGACCTCCCAGATCGGCTCCTCGGCCCGGTCGATCTGGCCCGCGTTGTTGACCAGCAGGTCGATCGGGCCGAGGTCGCGCTCCACGGTGCGGACCGCCTCGCGCACCGCGCCGGGCCTGGCGACGTCCGCGGAGAGCGCGATGCCCCGGGCGCCGAGGCGCACGCAGTCCTTCAACGTCTGGATCAGGCGCTCCTGGGTGCGGCCGACCAGGCCCACCGCCATGCCCTCGGCGGCCAGGCCGAGGGCGATCTCGCGGCCGATGCCCCGCCCCGCGCCGGTGATCAGGGCCACCTGTCCGTCCAGCGTCCCGCTCCGCATGCTCGCGCTCCCTCCGCCCCCGCCTGGGCCCCGGCCGACAGCATGCGCCCGCACGCCGGGCGCGTGCGCTGGGCCACACGGGCAAGCGCGAACACCTCATCCGATCGGCCGAACAGCAGGGCGAGTGGAGGATTCAGCCGCTCGGAGTAGTACGGTCGAACGACATGGGCGGTGATCCCGCCCGGCGGAGTCTTGAAAGGCAGATAAGTGAGCGACATCGCGCGCGTCGGAGTGGTCGGCTGCGGCCTCATGGGATCGGGCATCGCCGAGGTGTTCGCCCGGGCCGGATTGGACGTCCTGGTCTCGGAGGCCACCGACGAGGCCCTGGAGTTCGGCCGCAACCGGGTGACCAACTCGCTGGACACCGCCGTCAAGCGCGGCAAGCTCACCCAGGAGCAGCGCGAGGAGGCACTGGGCCGCCTCTCCTTCACCACCGACCTCGCCGACTTCGCCGACCGCGACCTCGCGGTCGAGGCGGTGGCCGAGCGCGAGGACATCAAGATCCAGATCTTCCAGAAGCTGGACCAGGTGATGACCCGCCGGGACGCGGTGCTGGCCTCCAACACCTCCTCGATCCCGATCGTGAAGCTCGCCGCCTCCACCTCGCGGCCCGAGCAGGTGATCGGCCTGCACTTCTTCAACCCCGCGCCGGTGCAGCGGCTGGTCGAGGTCATCCCGACCCTGACCACCTCCGCCGAGACCACCGCGCGGGTCGAGGCCTTCGCCGTCCAGGTGCTCGGCAAGGAGCCGATCCGGGCCCGCGACCGGGCCGGCTTCGTGGTCAACGCACTGCTGGTGCCGTACCTGCTGTCGGCGGTGCGGATGTTCGAGTCGGGCGTGGCCACCGCGTCGGACATCGACAAGGGCATGGAGGCCGGCTGCGCCCACCCGATGGGCCCGCTGCGCCTGTGCGACCTGATCGGCCTGGACACCATCGCCTCGATCGCCGACTCGATGTACCACGAGTACAAGGAAGCGCTGTACGCCGCGCCGCCGCTGCTCTCCCGGATGGTCGACGCGGGCCTGCTCGGCCGCAAGTCCGGCCGCGGCTTCTACGACTACACCGCGACCTCCTGACGTCGGCTCTCCCGCCTCACCTGCGGCCCGGTTCACCCGGCCGCAGGTGAGGCGCCGTCAGATCAGCCAGACGCCCGCGGTGGCCAGCCCCAGCGAGGCGCCGGCCACCGTCTGCGCGACGGAGTGGTACGTCAGCGCGACGCGCGACCAGCAGACCGCGGCCACCAGCGGGTAGGCCAGCAGCCACCAGGGCGACTGCACCGCAGCCAGCATCGCCACCACCGCGGAGGCGACCGCGCTGTCGACGCTGATCTTCCACACCGTGTTGACGGTGAGCAGCACCACGGTCATCGCCCACAGCGCGATCATCGCGGTGAGGATGTCGTGCGGCGCGTGCGCCAGGACCATCACCAGGCTGCCGCAGCCGATCGAGCCGAGGATGACGAGGAAGATCGGCGCCCGCTTGGTGCGGTCGACCACGTGCCGGTCGCCCCAGGTGCCGCGCTTGCGCTCCCAGTCGATGTAGCCGGCCGGGACCAGCCCCGCGCACAGGGCCGCGAACAGCCCCCAGGCGGCGCCCGTCCAGTCGCCGGCCGCCGCGGCGCCCAGGCCGGTCAGCCCGGCGACCAGCACGTTGCGCGGTTGCAGGACGTCGGTGACCGCACGGGCCACCGCGGTTCCAGCGGCGCTCACAGCACGTACTCCTTTGTGCGAGAAGACGAAGGAGGGCCCGGGAACGTATCCAGTTCCCGGGCCCGAGGTGTGCCGCCCAATTGCTCACGCCGGCACGGTGAAGAGTGCGGATCATGCTGAAATCGAGGTGTTCTCCCGTTGAACTACCGTACCGTGCAATCAACCGACGGCGCCCCGGATTTAGACGCCGGAAGGGGCCCCGACCGCGAAACGGTCGGGGCCCCTTCGGATGCAGGCTGCGGGCTACGCGCCGCGCAGGACCGCGCCCGTGCTGGCCTCAGCCGAGGCCACGGCCGCCGCGCGGGCGGCGGAGGCCTCGTCGGCGGTCAGCGTGCGGTCGGTGGCGCGGAAGCGCAGCGCGTACGCCAGCGACTTCTTGCCCTCGCCCACCTGCTCGCCCTCGAAGACGTCGAACAGCCGGATGGCCTCCAGCAGTTCACCCGCGCCCTCACGCAGCGCCAGCTCCACGCGGGCCGCCGGGACGTCGCGGTCCACGATCAGCGCGACGTCCTGGGTGGCCACCGGGAAGCCGGAGACCGCCGGGCCCTCGACGCGCCGCGCGCCGTCGGCGCTCAGCGCGTCCAGGTCCAGCTCCATCGCGCTGGTGCGCTCGGGCAGGTGCATTGCCTTGAGGACCCGCGGGTGCAGCTCGCCGGCGTGGCCGACCAGCCGGTCGGTGCCCGCGGCGTAGAGCGCCGCGCAGCGGCCCGGGTGCCAGGGGGCGTGCTGGTCCTGGCGGACCTCCAGCTCCACCCCGGCCGCACGGGCCACCGTACGAGCCGCCTCGACGGCGTCGGCCCAACCGGACGGCGCACCGGCGCCCCACCAGCCGGACGGCTGCCGCTCGCCGGCCAGCGCGACCGCGATCCGGCGCGGCTGGTCGGGCAGCGCGGAGTCCAGCGCGGCCAGCTCCTCGGCCGTGGGACGGCGGTCGACCGGCGGGCGCGGCGCGACCAGGAGCTCGGACTTGGGCCGGAAGACCAGGCCCGCCTCGAAGATCGCCAGGTCGGTGTTGCCTCGGCCGACGTTGCGCCGCAGGGTGGCGAGCAGGCCCGGCAGCAGCGTGGTGCGCAGCGCCGGCTCCTCGTCGTTCAACGGGTTGACCAGCTTGACGGTGCGCCGGCGCGCGTCGTCCTTGTCCAGGCCCAGTGCGTCGAAGGCCGCGTCCCCGAGGAACGGGTAGTTGTTGACCTCGACGTAGCCGGCCGCGGCCAGTGCCACGCCGACCCGGCGGTGCATCCGCTGCGCCTCGGTGAGACCGCGGCCCGGCGGGACGGTGGGCATCCGGGCGGGGACGTTGTCGTAGCCCTCCAGCCGGATGACCTCCTCCGCCAGGTCGTTGGGGTCGGTGAGGTCCAGGCGCCAGGTCGGCGGGGTGACCTCCAGGACGTCGGAGCCGGAGACCGCGCAACCGACCTCCTGCAGGCGCCGGGTGACGGTCTCGCGGCCGTACTCGGTGCCGGCGACCCGGTCGGGCAGGTCGGCGGCGATGGTGATGGTGCGCATCGGGCGCGGGGCCGCGATGTCGGTGACGCCGGCCTCGGCCGTACCGCCGGCGATCAGCACCAGCAGGTCCACCGCGCGCTGGGCGGCGGCGCGCGCCGCCTCCGGGTCCACCCCGCGCTCGAAGCGCTTGGAGGCCTCGGAGGGCAGCTTGTGCCGCTTGGCGCTGCGGGCGACCGCGACCGGGTCGAAGTGCGCGGCCTCGATGATCACCTCGGTGGACCCGGTGACCTCGCCGGTCTCCGGGTCGGCCACCGGGTCGAGGATCTCGGTCGAGGCGCCGCCCATGACACCCGCCAGGCCGATCGGCCCGGAGTTGTCGCAGATCAGCAGGTCCTCGGCGGAGAGCTTGCGCTTGACGCCGTCCAGCGTGGTGAGCAGCTCGCCCTCGCTCGCGCGGCGGACCTGCAACGGGCCGTCCACCCGGTTGCGGTCGTAGGCGTGCAGCGGCTGACCGACCTCCAGCATCACGTAGTTGGTGATGTCGACGGTCAGCGAGATCGGCCTCACGTGCATCTTCTGCAGGCGGCGCTGAAGCCAGATCGGCGACTTGGCGGCCGGGTCGATGCCGGTCACCGTGCGCGCGACGAAGCGGTCGCAGCCCACCGGGTCGGCGACCTTGACCAGGTAGCCGTAGGAGTTGGCCGGCGGCACGTCCAGCAGCGCCGGGTCGGCCAGCGGCAGCCCGTACGCGGCGGCGGCCTCGCGGGCCACCCCGCGCATCGACAGGCAGTAGCCGCGGTCGGGGGTGACGGCGATGTCCAGCACCTCGTCGACCAGCTGGAGCAGCTCGATCGCGTCGGTGCCGGGCTCGTAGTGCTCGGGGAGCACGATGATGCCGTCGTGGTCGTCGCCCATGCCGAGCTCGCGCGCCGAGCAGATCATGCCGGCCGAGGTGTGGCCGTAGGTCTGCCGCGCGGCGATCGGGAACGGGCCGGGCAGCACGGCGCCGGGGAGCACCACGACGACCTTGTCGCCGACCGCGAAGTTGCGGGCGCCGCAGACGATCTCCTGCGGCTCGCCGGTGCCGTTGGCGTCGCCGACGTTCACCCAGCAGTGCCGGATCGGCTTCTTGAACTCGGTGAGCTCCTCGATGGACAGCACCTGGCCGACCACCAGCGGGCCCTTGAGGTCGCCGCCGAGCTGCTCGACGGTCTCGACCTCCAGGCCGGCCCGGATCAGCCGCTCGGCGACGTCGCGGCCGGTCTCACCGGCGGGCAGGTCGACGTACTCACGCAGCCAGGAAAGCGGGACGCGCATCAGATCTCCATCCCGAACGGGAGAGTGAAGCGCACATCACCCTCGACCATGTCGCGCATGTCGGCGACGTTGTGACGATTCATCAGGATCCGCTCCAGGCCCAGGCCGAAGGCGAACCCGCTGTAGCGGTTCGGGTCGACGCCGCTGGCGATCAGCACCCGCGGGTTGACCACGCCGCAGCCGCCGAGCTCGATCCAGCCCTCGGAGGAGCAGGTCCGGCAGGGGCGGTCCGGGTTGCCGACGCTGGCACCCCGGCAGACGAAGCACTGAAGGTCCACCTCGGCGCTCGGCTCGGTGAACGGGAAGTACGAGGGCCGCCAACGCAGCTCCAGCTCGTCCCCGATCAGCTTGGAGACCAGCTGCTCGATGGTGCCCTTGAGGTCGGCGAAGGTGATGCCCTCGTCCACCGCGATGCCCTCGACCTGCCGGAAGACCGGGGTGTGGGTGGCGTCCAGCTCGTCCGTCCGGTAGACCCGGCCGGGGCAGATCGCGTAGATCGGCGGCTCGCGGTCGAGCATGGTGCGGATCTGCACCGGCGAGGTCTGGGTGCGCAGCACGACGCCCGAGTCGGGCGAGCCGTCGGGGGCCGCGACGAAGAAGGTGTCCTGCATCGAGCGGGCCGGGTGGTCCGGGCCCAGGTTGAGGGCGTCGAAGTTGAGCCACTCCGCCTCGACCTCGGGGCCCTCGGCGATCTCGTAGCCCATCGCGACGAAGGTGTCCTCGATGCGCTCGGCCAGCGTGGTCAGCGGGTGCCGGGCGCCGCGCGGGGCACGGTCGAACGGCAGCGTGACGTCCACCGCCTCCTCGACCAGCACGCGGGCGTCGCGCTCCGCCTCCAGCTCGGCCTGACGCTTCGCCAGCGCCTGGTTGACCGCGCCGCGGGCCTGGCCGATCAGCTTGCCGGCGGTGGCCTTGGCCTGCGGGGGCAGCGCGCCGATCTCGCGGTTGGCGAGCGAGAGCGCAGACCGGTCGCCGGTGTGCGCGACCTTGGCCTGCTTGAGCTCCTCGAGGCCGGTCGCCGCGGCGAAGGCCGCGATCGCCTCGTCCCGGGCTCGCTCGACCTCTTCGGGCTTCAATGCCTCGACCTCCACCGGGTCGTACGACTTATTGGGTGCGGACATCTCTATCTTTCCCGTGCTCCAGCTCGTCCGTGCTCAGGTCATTTCCAGCGGCTACGCCCTATGTGGCCGGGGCGCGGGCAGACCGATCCCACCACATGCACGGGGAGGGTGTCCGCGGCTCAGCCGCACAGGGCGTTACACCAGGTCGAGTGTAGTCGCAGGCAGTCTCACGCCTGCTTTTCCACCGCCCGCCGGGCCCGTTGTCCGAAACTCAGGACATGAAGTCGGGCACCCCGGCGGGCAGGATAAATCGGAACCGCGCGCCGCCGCCGGGGGCGCGGTCGATCCGGATGGCGCCGCCGTGGGCCTCCACGATGCCCTTGACGATATAGAGGCCCAGGCCCGTGCCGCCGCGCTTGCTGCCGCGCCAGAAGCGGGTGAAGACGCGCGGCATCGACTCCTCGGGGATGCCGCTGCCTTCGTCGCTCACGGTGACCGCTGTGCCTTCCACGAATCGGGGCGGGGTGCCCGGGTGCTCCCAGGACGCGGCCTCGACGATCTCCTTCGCCGGTGCCACCTCGATGGTGACAGTCCCCTCGCCGTGGCGCACCGCGTTTTCCAGCAGGTTGGCCAGCACCTGGTCCATCTTGTCGGGATCGGCCCACTGCTGGGTCAGGCCGTCCGCGATCCGGACGTCGAAGCGCTCCTCCGCGACACCCGCGGCGATCTTCCCGGCCACCTGCCGGTGCACCGCCTTGGCGAGGTCCACCACCTGCTTGCGCAGCTCCAGGCGGCCGGCGTCGATCCGGGAGATGTCCAGCAGCTCGGCGATCAACCGGGTCACCCGGTCGGCGTCGGAGTTGACGGTCTCCAGCATCAGCCGCTTCTGGCCGTCGGTGAACCGCTCCCACTTGTTGAGCAGGGTCGCGGTGAAGCCCTTGACGCTGGTCAGCGGCGAGCGCAGCTCGTGCGCGACGGTGGCGATCAGCTCGGCGTGCGCCCGCTCGGTGCGCCGGCGCGCCTCGGTGCCGCGCAGCGCCACCAGCACCCGCAGCACCGGCCCGCGCGGGCGCTCGCGGACGTACTGGACAGACACCAGCACCTCGCGGCCGCCGGGCAGCAGCAGGTTGCGCTCGGGCTGGCGGGTGCGGATGGCCAGGCCGCCGTACGGGTCGGTCAGCGGCCACCAGCGGCGGCCGTCCAGGTCCTCCAGCGGGAGCACCTCGTCCAGCGGGCGGCCCAGCATGCGGGCCGCGGCGAAGCCGGTCAGCCGGGCGGCGGCGCGGTTGAAGCAGACCACCCGGCCCTGCGCGTCGGCGATCACCAGGCCGTCCGGCAGCTCGTCTGGGTCCATCGGCTGGGCGTCCATCAGCGTCACCGCCGCGGGTTCAGGCCCGTCCTCGCTGCCGACCATGGGTGTCCTCCCCATCCGAGCCCACCCGTCCCCCAACGAGACTGACCCTAGCGCTCCGCACCCGGGGCGCGACACCCTGCGGACGAACGCTGGGCACGGGCTGAGGCGTAGAGGCACACGGCGGCGGCCGTGGCGAGGTTGAGGCTCTCGGCGTGCCCGTGGATGGGCACGCGCACCACCTCGTCGGCCAGTGCGCGGGTCTCCTCCGGCAGGCCCCAGGCCTCGTTGCCGAAGACCCAGGCGGTCGGCGCGCCGAGGGTGCCCTCGTCCAGCTCCTGGTCCAGGTCGCGCTCCCCCGCTCCGTCGGCGGCCAGCACCCGCACCCCGGCGGCGCGCAGCTCGGCCACCACCTGCTCGACCGGGACGCCGACCGCCACCGGCAGGTGGAAGAGGCTGCCGACCGAGGCCCGGACGGCCTTGGGGTTGTAGAGGTCCACCGAGGCGTCGGTGAGCACCACCGCGTCGGCGCCGGCCGCGTCGGCGGTGCGCAGCACCGTCCCGGCGTTGCCGGGGTCGCGGACGTGCGCGAGCACCGCGACGAGACGCGGGCGGGCGCGCAGGATCTCCTCGAACGGCGTGTCCAGGAAGCGGCAGAGCGCCACGATGCCCTGCGGGGTGACCGTGTCGCAGATCTCCGCGATCACCTCGTCGGTGGCGGTCAGCACCGGCAGGCCCGCCCGTTCGGCGTCCGCGACGAGGTCCGCGTGCCGCTCGGCGGCCTCCGGCGTGAGGTAGATCTCCACCACGGCGTGCTGGTCGCCGCCCGGCAGCAGTCCGAACGCCACCGCCTCGCGGACCGCCTGCGGGCCCTCGGCCAGGAAGCGCCGGTCCTTGCCGCGTTGGGCCCGGCGGGCCAGCTTGCGGGCGGCGATGACGCGCGGCGAGCGCAGCGAGCTGAGCAGGGGGGTGTCGGTACCGGCCATGGCAGTTCCCTGGAGCTGGAGCGGAAGACAGATCAGACCCGCAGGCTGAAGCAACCTGCGGGTCTGATTGCGATGCGTTGATCCTGGAGGAGGATCAGGCGGCGTCGGCAGCGGCCTTCGGCGCGTTGACGTCGGTCGGCAGCGCCTTCTGGGCCACCTCGACCAGCGTCGCGAACGCGTTCTGGTCGTGAACGGCCAGCTCGGCCAGCATCTTGCGGTCGATCTCGATGCTGGCGGCCTTGAGGCCCTGCACGAAGCGGTTGTAGGTCATGCCGTTGGCACGGGCCGCAGCGTTGATGCGCTGGATCCAGAGCTGACGGAAGTCGCCCTTGCGCTTCTTGCGGTCGTTGTAGTTGTAAACGAGCGAGTGGGTGACCTGCTCCTTGGCCTTGCGGTAAAGGCGCGACCGCTGGCCGCGGTAGCCCTTCGCCCGCTCAAGGATGACCCGGCGCTTCTTGTGGGCGTTTACTGCCCGCTTGACGCGTGCCACTTCATTACTCCTTGGGTTGGACCACGGACTACTTCACGTGGTCCGTCAATCGATTGGGTCGGGAAGGATCAGCCGGATTCCGCAGCCCTGCGGCCACGGCGGGCGATCACTTGCCGAGAAGCTTCTTGACCTTCTTGACGTCCGCGGGGGCCACCACGACGGTGCCGGCCAGCTTGCGGGTCAGCGTGGAGGGCTTGTGCTCCAGCAGGTGGCGACGGCCGGCACGCTCGCGCAGCACCTTGCCCGAGCCCGTGATCTTGAAGCGCTTGCTGGCGCCGCTGTGCGTCTTTTGCTTCGGCATATCGCCGTCTCTCCTCGTCGGTCCGCCCTGGCCCGCGTGGCTGACCACGCGGGCAGGGGCGCTGGGTGTACTCCGGTGCCGGGGCGGGACGCCCTGGCACCGTGGTGGCCAGATCACTCGGACCGGCCGGAGCCCTGGGGCTCAGGCGTCCTGAGCGACCTCGGCCGGCTTCTCGGCGTCGGCGGCGATGTCCTCGCCGTCCTCCGCCTCGTCCTCTTCGCCTTCGGCCTCTTCCGCTTCGGCCTCAGCCGCCGCGTTCTCGGCCTCAAGGGCTGCGTCGTCGTCGAGCTCGAGGTCGTCGGCGTCGTCGGAACCGATGTTGCGGCCCTGACGCTCGGCCTTGCGGGCGTCAGCCAGCGCACGGGCCTCGGCCATCGCCTCGGTCTTCTTCTTGTGCGGGCCCAGAACCATGATCATGTTACGGCCGTCCTGCTTGGCCGAGGACTCCACGAAGCCCAGGTCCTGGACGTCGTTCGCCAGCCGCTGCAGCAGTCGGAAGCCCAGCTCGGGGCGAGACTGCTCACGACCGCGGAACATGATCGTGATCTTGACCTTGTCACCCTGCTTGAGGAACCGGACGACGTGACCCTTCTTGGTGTCATAGTCGTGCGGGTCGATCTTCGGCCGGAGCTTCATCTCCTTGATGACCGTGTGCGCCTGGTTCTTGCGCGCCTCACGGGCCTTCATGGCCGACTCGTACTTGAACTTGCCGTAGTCCATGAGCTTGCACACCGGCGGCCGGGCGGTCGCCGCGACCTCGACCAGGTCGAGGTCGTACTCCTGCGCAAGCTCCAGCGCCTTGGCAAGCGGCACAATGCCGACCTGCTCGCCGCTGGGACCGACGAGTCGCACCTCAGGGACGCGAATCCGGTCGTTGATGCGGGGCTCGGTGCTGATGGGGCCTCCTTGGTTGCACCTTCTGCGATGCGGCCGTCAGGGAGGCGGTCGCACGTAGTGGACTCGACCACTGGGCGGGGCTTCATTCGTGCTGCGCTGCCAACTGGTGTCCAGCGCACCGCGACACGAAAAAAGCCCCGCTCGGCGAACAGGCGGGGCTCCACACAACCGGGGCGGCATCCGATGGACGCCACCAGGCGACTGGACGCCCTGAGGCGTCTGTCGCGGACCCGGGACCCATCGACCCTGAGGCCGAAAAGGTGGGAGACTTTCGCGGTTGCCCTCTCGGGCCTCCTGGGTGGAGCCTCCACTTGCTGGCCAGGTTCCGCAGGGTTCCTGGCCGGTCAGTCTCGAAGCTTACCAGCCTTCCGGGGAGAAGCGTTATTCCCGTCCCCGCGAGCGTCCCTTGTACCCTCCCAGAGGTACGGATCCACCCCTAAGGAATGAGCCCCTCTTGAGCAGCGAGCCCACCGACAGCGTCTCCGCGGACGACGCGATCGGCTTCGACGACCTCACCCGCGACATCGCGGAGGTGCCGGCGGTCGAGGTGATCACCACCGTCGCGGTGCACCTGATGAGCGCGGCGGCCGTGAAGTGCGGCCTCGCCGAGGGCGGCGAGGCCGACAAGGACCTCGACGAGGCCCGCAAGCTGATCACCGCCCTGGCCGGGCTGGTGACCGCGGGCGCCCCCGAGATCAGCAACTTCCACGCCGCACCGCTGCGGGACGGCCTCAAGTCGCTCCAGCTGGCGTTCCGCGAGGCCTCGCCGTTCCCGGACGCCCCGGGCACCGGGCCGGGCGAGAAGTTCACCGGGCCGGTCTACTCCTGAGCTACCTCTGGTAGAACAGCTGCCCCGCGGGCTCCGCGCCCGCGGGCAGCAGCGCCAGGTCGAGGCCGCGCCCCAGCCGCACCCGCAGCACCGGGTCCGCCGCCAGCGCACCGGCCAGCCGCTGCGCCAGCTCCGGCACCGCCGCGTCGGCCGCGGCTCCCAGCGCGAGCACCGCGTCCGTCTCGGTTCCGGGCCGCAGCTCGGCCCGGAGCACCTCCGGCTCGGCCGCCAGCAGCGCGCTCAGCGCCGCAAGCACCTGCGGATCGCGCACCGGCGGCAGCCAGGCCCGGCCCTCGGCGACCGCGCGCATCCGCGCACCCGTCAGCTCGTAGGTCACCGGCCCGGACGGGTCGATCAGCAGCACGTCCGCGCGCTCCGCGTAGGCGGCCAGCACGGCCTGCGGCGCGGCCACCGGCGCCGGGCGCGCGTCGGCGCGCCAACGGGCCAGCGACTCCAGCGAGGTGAAGGCCGGCAGGGCGCGCCGCCCGTCGGCGGCCTCGATCACCGGGACCGCCATGTCACTGGTCTTCTCGTGCTTGAATCCCCCAGCCTTCGGCCGGGGGGACCCCCATCTCGCTTCGCTCTCGGCGTCGGTCTCCACCTCGCCGAGCAGCGCAACGATCGGCACCATCAGGCGGGCGGCGGGCAGTGCGGCGAGCAACTCCGCTTCGGCGGCCGGTTCGCGGTGCTGCGCCCAGGCCGCCAGGGCCTGGGCGAGGGCCGGATCGGCGCGGCCGTCGTCGCCGGCGAAACCTGGGTCAGGGATGTTCTTGCGGTCCACCTGGCGAGCCTAACGGCTGCGGCCCGGACGACCGCACCAGGACGTGTTCGGACCCTACCCCCGGGTAGCAGTCTGTGGCAGTCTGCGCGCATGGCCCACCACCTCTCCTCCCCCGCGGCCGACCGCGCGCGCTACGACCACGCCACCGCCCACCTGGACGCGCCGCTGGCCATCGTCGACCTGGCCGCCTTCGACGCCAACGCCGACGACCTGGTGCGCCGGGCGGCCGGCAAACCGATCCGGGTGGCCAGCAAGTCGGTCCGCTCCCGGGCGCTGCTGGAACGGGTCCTGGCGCGCGAGGGGTTCGCCGGTCTGATGAGCTTCACGCTCGCCGAGTCGATCTGGCTGGCCCGGGCCGGCTTCGAGGACGTCCTGCTCGCCTACCCGTCCACCGACCGGGCGGGCTTCGCCGAGCTGACCGCCGACCCCAAGCTGGCCGCCGGTGTCACCGTGCTGCTGGACGACCCCGCCCAGCTCGACCTGGTCGAGGCTGCCCGGGGCGGTCGCGAGGAGGTCCGGGTCTGCCTCGAAATGGACACCGCCCTCCAGCTGTTGGGCGGCCGGGTGCGGGTCGGCGCACGGCGCTCGCCGCTGCGCACACCGCAGGATCTGCGCGCCTTCGCCGAACTGGTGCAGAACCGGCCCGGGTTCCGGGTGGTCGGCCTGATGGCGTACGAGGGGCACATCGCGGGGGTCGGCGACCGGATCGCCGGACGGCCGCTGCGCTCGCGCATGATCCAGCTGATGCAGGCCAAGGCGCGGGCCGAACTGGCCGAGCGGCGCTCGGCGGTGGTCCGCGCGCTGCGTCAGGTGGCGGACCTGGAGTTCGTCAACGGCGGCGGGACCGGCAGCGTGGAGAGCACCGCCGCGGAGGCCGCGGTGACCGAGGTGGCAGCAGGCTCCGGGCTCCTCCAGCCGCGGCTCTTCGACAACTACCGCTCGTTCCAGGGCCGTCCGGCCGCGCTCTTCGCCCAGCCGGTGGTCCGCCGGCCCGGGGTGGGGGTGGTGACGGTGCTCGGCGGCGGCTACCCCGCCTCGGGCGCGGCCGGGCCGGACCGCCCGCCGGTGCCGTACCTGCCGCGGGGCCTGCGCTACGACCCCCAGGAGGGGGCCGGCGAGGTGCAGACGCCGCTGCTCGGCTCACCGGCCGACGACCTGCTGATCGGCGACCGGGTCTGGTTCCGGCACGCCAAGGCGGGCGAGCTGTGCGAGCGCTTCGCCGAGCTCCAACTGATCGAGGGCGACCGGGTGGTGCAGACCGTGCCGACCTACCGCGGCGAGGGGCAGACCTTCCTCTAAACAGCTGCGGGCCCGGCCGTGGTCCGGCCGGGCCCGTATGCGCTGACGGGAGGTCAGGTGCTGGTGCCGCCGCTCGCGGAGCCGCCGCCTGCGCCGCCGCCGCCCGGGAGCGTCCCCGTGAAGTCGGTGACGCCCTGGACGATGGTGTCCATCAGCGAGACGTCCGGCGCCTTGGCGGCGATGTCGAAGCCGAGGTGCAGGGAGATCAGGCTCTTGCCGTCCGCGGTCGGAAAGACCACCGTCTCGACGTAGCCGTCGTTGCCCTGCGAGGCCGAGACCTTCCAGCGGACCAGGTAGCCGCTGCGGCCGTCGACGGTCACCGCCTCGGACTTCAGCTCGGTGTGCGACTTGCTGTTCGGGTAGGAGTCGTTGGCCGCCACGGTGATGTCCGACTTGGCGGCCGCCTGCGGGTCGGTGCCCTTCAGCTGGCCGGTGTTCGCGCCGCCGAGCGAGCAGGTGGAGGTGGCGGCGCCGCCGCTACCGCCGGAGGGCCCGGAGCCCGGGCAGGTGTAGGTGCCGATGGACAGCACCGCGCTGCCGTCGTCACCGGTGCCGCCGCTCCAGCCGGAGGGCACCGGCAGCTGGATCTTGTTGATCACGTCGACGGCGAGGTTGCTCGCGCCCGAGCCGCCGGAGCCACCCGAGCCGCCGAGCCCCGGGAAGCCCGGCAGCCCCGGGATCGAGCCGGAACCGCCGCCGCTGGCACCCGCACCGCCGGAGCCGCCCTGGCCCGGGAGGCCCGGGAAGCCCGGGAGGCCGCCGGTACCGCCGGCGCCGCCGCCCGTACCGCCGCCGCGCTTGTGCAGGGGCGGTGCGGCGTTCTGCGGAGCCGCCGCCGGAGCCGCCTGCACGCTGCCGTCCTTGTGCACGGCGAGGTAGGTGGCGCCGGAGCCCACCGCCAGGCCGAGCAGGCCGGCCACCGCCGCCGCGACCAGCACGGGCTTGGAGATCCGCTTGAACAGGGAGGGCTTGCGGGCCACCGGCTGCGACCAGTCGATCGCGTCCTCAGCTGGGCCGTCGATCGGCGGGATCGCCTCGGTGGGCGCCTCCGGGAAGCGCACGGTCGGGCCGCTGTGCAGCACCTCGCCCTCGAGCACGGTGCCGGTGCTGCTCAGCACGGCGGTGTCCTCGGCGTCCGTACTGCCTGCGGTGTCGTCGTTCGGGGCGACCGGACGGGTGGTGGCCGTCCAGCCGCTGCCGTCCCACCAGCGCTCGGGCCGGGGGTCACTGGTCGTGTCCTGGGGGTCCGGGTACCACCCGGCCGGGATCTTCGCGTCGCTCACAGCAAGAAATGTATGGGCAGACAGATAAACGCGATATCAACTGAGCCGCGCAATCGGGCCATTTCGGATGAGATTACGGTGAGAGTCCCGTCACCCCGGCGCCGGAGTGACGGGACACGGCCTAGTTCGGCGTGACATAGGCGGACGAGATTCCCCCGTCCACCAGGAACTCGGAGGCCGTGATGAACGAGGAGTCGTCGCTCGCCAGGAATGCCACCGCCGCGGCGATCTCCTCGGGCCGGGCGAAGCGGCCGAGCGGAATGTGCACCAGGCGCCGGGCCGCCGCCACCGGGTCCGCGGCGAAGAGCTCGCGCAGCAGCGGGGTGTCCACCGGCCCCGGCGAGAGCGCGTTGACCCGGATGCCCTCGCGGGCGAACTGCACGCCCAGCTCGCGCGACATCGCCAGCACCCCGCCCTTGGATGCGGTGTAGGAGATCTGCGAGGTGGCGGCGCCCATCCGGGCCACGAAGCTGGCGGTGTTGATGATCGAGCCGTGCCCGTGCCGCCGCATGTAGGGCAGCGCCGCCCGGCAGCAGAGGTAGACCGAGGTGAGGTTGACCTCCTGCACGCGCTGCCAGGCCGCCAACTCGGTGGTCAGGGTGGAGTCGTCCTCCGGCGGCGAGATGCCCGCGTTGTTGAAGGCGACGTCCACGCTGCCGTACGTCTCGTAGGCGGTGTCGAAGAGCGCCTCGACCATGTACGGATCGGTGACGTCGGTGGCCACGAAGAGCCCGCCGACCGCCTTGGCCGCCGCCCGCCCGGCCGGCTCGTCGATGTCGGCCACCACCACCCGCGCGCCCTCGGCGGCGAGCCGGTGCGCGGCGGCCAGACCGATGCCGCTGCCGGCGCCGGTGATCACCGCGGTCCGGCCGACCAGGCGGCGGCAGACCACGGTGTCCGTCGACCTGTGGGGCATCGGTCCTCCTTCGACAATTCCGTCACGGAAAGCGATCAGCAGTATACGTTGGGTTCACAAAGCGCCTGTACAGCGGCACCGAAAACGTCCCAGAAGGGAACGACAACGGTCACCAGTGCAGCCTTTGGATCTTCCTCCGATCTGGGGTTCACTCTCCCTGCAGGGCTCCCCCGTCCTTGACCTCTCTCAGCGATCAGGAGACGACCGCGATGGCCGACCACGCCCACGATCACGATCACGCGCCTGCCCACCACGACCACGGTCACGGGCACGGCAGCCACTCGCACGCGGTGGCCGCCGACGCCGACCGGCGCTGGCTCACCAGCGCGCTCGCGCTGATCGTGGTCTTCATGCTCGGCGAGGTGCTGGTCGGCTTCGCGGCCCAGTCGCTGGCGCTGATCTCGGACGCGGCGCACATGCTGACCGACGCGGTCTCCATCGTGCTGGCACTGGTCGCGATGCGGCTGGCCGCCAAGCCGGCCCGCGGCGGCTTCACCTACGGCCTCAAGCGGGCCGAGATCCTCTCCGCGCAGGCCAACGGCGTCACCCTGCTGGTGCTGTCGGCCTGGCTCGGCTACGAATCGATCGGACGGCTGATCTCGCCGCCGAACGTCGAGGGCGGCCTGGTCCTGGTCACGGCGCTGGTCGGCATCGTGGTCAACATCGGCGCGGCCTGGTGCATGTCGAAGGCCAACCGCAGCTCGCTCAACGTCGAGGGCGCCTTCCAGCACGTGCTGACCGACCTCTACGCCTTCATCGCCACCGCGGTGGCCGGCGCGATCATGCTGACCACCGGGTTCCTGCGGGCGGACGCCATCGCCTCGCTGATCGTGGTGGCGCTGATGCTGCGGGCCGGGTACGGGCTGGTCCGGGACTCCGGCCGGATCTTCCTGGAGGCCGCCCCCGCCGGCATCGACCCGGACGCGCTCGCCGACCAACTGGTGGCCGGCCCCGCCGTGGTGGAGATCCACGACCTGCACGTCTGGGAGATCACCTCCGGCCAGCCGGCCCTCTCCGCGCACATCCTGGTCGCCCCCGGCGGCGACTGCCACGCCGTCCGGCGCGACCTCCAGCGCCGCCTGCGCGACGACTACAAAATCACCCACGCTACGCTGCAAGTGGATCACGTCGGCGAGGACGACGACCAGGATCTGCTGCAGATCACCGACGCCACCGAGTTCCTGACCGGTGAGCACTGTGCCGACTCGCACGGCCCGGTCCACCGCAGCGGGCCGCACACCCACTGAGAGCCCGACCATGACGACAGTCCTGCGGTACGCCGCGTTCACCAGCACCCCCGACGGCGGCAACAAGGCGGGCGTGGTGCCGGACGCCACCGGCCTGACGGACCACCAGATGCTGGCCCTCGCCGCCGAACTCGGCTACTCCGAGACGGCCTTCCTGACCGCGGACCGCGAGGGCCGCCCGCGCCACTACGACGTGCGCTACTTCGCGCCCGCCATGGAGGTGCCGTTCTGCGGCCACGCCACGGTCGCCGCGGCGGTGGCGATGGCCGAACTGACCGGCCCCGGCGACCTGGTCTTCGAGACCGGCTCCGGAACCGTCCCGGTCACCGTGGCGGCCGACCCGAACGGCGTCCTGCGCGCCACCCTGACCAGCGTCGAGCCGCACGTCCTGGACGTCGAACCGGCCGACCTCCAGGAGGCGCTGGCCGCCCTGGACTGGCAGCCCGCCGACCTCGACCCCTCGCTCCCGCCGCGGTTCGCCTACGCCGGCGCCCGGCACCTGGTGCTGGCCGCCGCCACCCGGCAGCGGCTCGCGGACCTGGCGTACGACTTCGACCGGCTGGCCGCCTTCATGACGGCACACCAGCTGATCACCCTCCAGCTGGTCTGGCGGGAGAGCGCCACCGTCTTCCACGTCCGCGACCCGTTCCCGGTCGGCGGCGTGGTCGAGGACCCGGCGACGGGCGCGGCGGCCGCCGCGTTCGGCGCGTACCTGCGCGAGCTCGGCCAGGCGCCCGGCGACACCGTCCTGACCCTGCACCAGGGCGAGGACCTCGGCAGCCCCGGCCTGCTCCACGTCGAACTGCGCACCGGCGACCCGCGGGTGCGGGTCAGCGGCGCGGCGGTACGACTGCCCTGATTTGTCAGTGGGGTGCGGGATGATCGGCGGGTGACCGCACCCCGACTGATGCTCCTCGACTCCGCCAGCCTCTACTTCCGCGCCTACTTCGGCGTCCCGGAGTCCCTGAAGTCCCCGGACGGCCAACCGGTGAACGCCGTCCGGGGCCTGCTCGACTTCATCACCCGGCTGGTCCAGGACCACCACCCCGACCAGCTGGTCGCCTGCATGGACGCCGACTGGCGCCCGCAGTGGCGCGTCGACCTCATCCCCACCTACAAGACCCACCGACTGGCCCCCGAGGGGACGGCGGGCGAGGAGGAGATCCCGGACACCCTCTCCCCCCAGGTCCCGGTGATCGAACAGGTCCTGGACGCCCTCGGCATCGCCCGGATCGGCTCCCCCGGCTACGAGGCCGACGACGTCATCGGCACCCTCACCGCCCGCGCCACCGGTCCCGTCGGGATCGTCACCGGCGACCGGGAGACTGCACATTACCAACCCGCGCGCGTCCTGATCGTGACAGGCGACAGAGACCTCTTCCAGCTCGTCGACGACGCCCGCGGCGTGCAGGTCATCTACCCGGTCAAGGGCGTCGGCAACGCCGAGGTCATCAACGAGGCCGCCCTGCTCGAGAAGTACGGCGTCACCGGGACCGAGTACGCCGACATGGCAGCCCTGCGCGGCGACCCGAGCGACGGCCTCCCGGGCGTCAAGGGCATCGGCGAGAAGACCGCCGCCCAACTCATCCGCGAGTACGGCGACCTCGCCGGCATCCGCGCCGCCGCCGCCGACCCCCTCTCCAAGCTCACCCCGGCCCGCCGCAAGAACATCCTCGAAGGCGCCCCCTACCTCGACGTCGCCCCCACCGTCGTCCGCGTCGCCACCGACGTCCCCCTCCCCACCTTCGACCCCATCCTCCCCACCGAACCCCTCGACCCCATGACCCTCGAAGCCCTCACCACCCGCTGGGGCCTCGGCACCTCCCTCACCCGCCTCCTCGACACCCTCGCCGCCACCCGCTAACGAGGATCGGCAAGACATCGGCGCCCGGCAACCCCTTTGCCGACCGCACAGCACGTGCCCCCGGACGGAAGCCGGGCAGCTCACTGACAATCAGACACCGCAAGCTGGCTTTGACTGCGCGGCCAAGCGGGCAGTGTCTGAGCGGCCGTACGGGCTAAGCGGCCACCGCGCAACCATCGTTCGGGAGGGGAAAACCTTGCTGACCTCGTACACCTACGACGACGGCCACGAACTGCGCCAGCACGCCGCTGAGCAGAACCTCAACTGTCCGCCGGACACGGAACTGTCCAAGCTCACGGTGGACCACGTCCTTCGGTTGTCGGCGATCACTGCGGCGCAGCCCAGCGTCATCGCCGCGAACCAGCGCCTACTCGCGCTCTTCGCAGTCCTGCCCGCCCTCGGGGATGAAGAGGACCCGGGCTTCTGGCTCGAAGTCCAGCGTGCCGGAGACGGCAGCCTGTACCTGGCGGGCGGGAACATCGAGGGCTGGATCCGACTCACCTTCACCTACCCGAATGAGACCGCGCTGGCCGGGAACATCCTCGATGCCATCCGGACTCTAGCCGCGGAAGGCCGGACGGCCGTCGCGGAAGTCATCGGCAAGCGCCTGTTCAACACTGACCATGCCGCCTACGACGGCGAGCTGTGGCTTAGGGCCGTCGAGGAGGCCGCCTTCGCCGTGCTGATGGCGGCCAAGGCTCCAAGCGACCCCGAGGCGGTGAAGAACTTCCGCAACAGCTGGCTGCAGGGCTGACCGACACGCACACAGCCAGCGACAGGCGGCCCGAACTGCGGTTCGGGCTGCCTGCGAGCCGGGCTATTGCGGGGGCGTTGCGCCGGCTTCGCGGCCGACTTCAACGGCATTTGAGGACGTGGTGGTGATAGCCCTCCAGGTGGCCATCGGGGACAGCGGTGGGGCTGCCTTGGAGGGTGTACCACTCGTCAACATCGTTGCACTGGACAGCGATGCCGACCATGCCGTCGCCACGGCAGGTGGTGCGCACGGTCAGGTCACTGATGATGACGCCTACCTCATCGATCATCGCGCCACCGGGTCCGGCGACCACCTTTCCGCCCTCCCGGAAGTGGTGACCATGAAACTGATATTGCCACCCATCACCTGCAGCCCTCTTTCAATCCAAGAGAGGATCAAGGCGTAGGCGTCGGTCTGCCCGCTGTCGCCCTTCACGCATGAGCTTTTTCTGCTCCCGCACCCACAAGCCGAGCCGCCGGCCGTCCAGAGTCACATATGATTCCGGCGGCACCGCCCCTCCGTGCTTCTGCATATAGCCCTCAAGAAGGGAGAACCAAATTTCCCATGCTTGGTCAAATACATTCAGGGTCCAGCCCGGAAGCGACTCAAGGCGAGCCTTCCGATCGGCCGATATTTTGCCGGACTTGACACTGGCGCGCTGCTTAGCGAGCCATTCGCCGATCGGCAATCCATGGAGTTCCTGAGTGCGAGTAGCGCGGCAATGGCCATTTGCGTCTGAAAATTCCAGCATTGCCGCAACGTATTCCTCCCATATGGCATCAGGAACAGACCACGTCCACCCCGAAAGTGATTCAAGTTGCAGGCGGTCTGATCTGGGCATGATTCTCGCCGAATGCAGCTTTCGCTGATCGGAAACCCATATCCCCAACTGGGTACCGTCGTCAGTGCGGTAATGATAGGGCACGCGCGCATGCCCGTTCTCTGCTTCAAACGCGCGCAAGAGAGCAACCATCTGCGCGCGACGTTCGCCGTCCGGGCTCCAAGTCCACCCCGGGAGAACTTCCACTTCATGGATCTGCTGGCTGGTGAGCTTCGCCACCCGGTACCGCGTGCGCAGGTAGCCGACCCAGAGCCCGAGAGGTTCGCCATTGTCGCAGACATGGTCCGATCGCATATTCATGTCACCGCAATGGATGACGTGCAAGCGGGCGAGGCGAAGCTTGCGTTCCCACTCATCGCTTCTTGGGAACCACGACCAGCCTGGGAGGGCCTCAAGGCGCTGGCGCCTGTCTTCCTTGAGCGTTCCACGCTTGTAGCGTGTGCGTTGCTGCGCCGCCCACGGCCCGATCGGAAGCCCATCCTGCATGGTGTCCTTGGATGGGGACGCAACCCCGGCCTCCTCCGTCCAAGAGGTCAATGCCTGCAGCATGACGTTGAATCCAGGGTAGCCATTCCATTCCCACCCAGGCATCCCGTTGAGCATCTCCACTTGCCAAGGTGCCAATCGCCGGCGAGCGAAGTCTGAGCGCTGCTTTGCAACCCACGCGCCGATGGCATGGCCAGAGGCCAGGATGTGCCCCTTTTGCGGCAGACGGGAATGCTTGGCAAAATATGAGCCGGTAAGCCTGACCATGTTGATCCACTGGCTTCTGAGCGCCGCGCGCTCTCTAAGTATCCACTCGGCGGCTTCTTGGGTGCGTTTAGCTTCGGTGGCGTTGAGATAGTTGCCCAGGCCGTCAATTGGGCCAGTCAGGTCGGCAATGCGATTTAGCACTGCATCGGCAATAGCCTTGGTTCTTGCATACTGCGGCAGCATCACATTTTGTGAATCGATCTGGGCGAGGCCGTGCTCGCGCACCCTCACGACGATCCAACCGCTTGCGGTCAGGTCGTGGATCTTTCGATGATCTCTCTCTTGGGCCTCGGCGCTTCGGTGATAGCGATACCCGTCGTATTCGACGATGACCCTACGGGCATGGATGACGACGTCGCAATCCCAGCTCTGTGCGGCTCCAGTGACTTCAGACGTCTCAACGCCGCATCCGAGTAAGTAGTCGATCTCATGCGCCAGTTCCACCTCAATCCGAGATCGTCCTGAAAATGCACATAATGGACAATTTGTTCCGCCTGAGGTTCGGGCGGCTGGCGTTGTCTCCCAGGTATGGCCCTCGTCAAATCTGCAGAGCCAGCGAACTTTCTTGGAGGACTTCGGCTTGACTTGGCTCGGGAGCAGGATGTTGTCGGGGTGCCATTCCGCTGCTACGTGGGGGTATGTCTCTGCGAGGCTCTCGCCTGCACGTGGTGTCGAACTCGGCATGAGCCAGGACCGTACCGGGCGCTACTGACAACGCGGTCCAACGGCGTCTGCTGTTGCCCTGTGCCACCGGAGCCTCGATGTGCCGCCAGTCCGCCACCGTCTGCCTGATCAAGTCGCCCAGCCGCGCCGCTCGCGAAGTGCCGCTGCTAACACAGCGGTTGACGGCCCTGCCCGACCCGCGCGGCCGCGGGGGACGACGCCGTGCGCTGGCCGCGGTGTTACGCACCGCCGCCTGCGCTGTCCCGGCCGGCGCCCGGTCCTACCTGGCGATCGGCCAGTGGGCCCGCCACGCACCCCAACACACCCTGGCCCGGCTCGGCGTGCACGCCCACGGCCCCTCGGCCTGCGAACCCCGCCGTCCACCTCCACGCTGCGCCGGGTACTGGTCCCGGTCTGCACCGGCGGCCCTTGCCGACCTGCAGGGTAACGACCCCCGTCGGGACTGACACGCTGGCTGTGGATGGGAAGACCGCACGCGGCTCCCGCGCCCCAGACCAGGCCACCGCCCACCTGCTCGCCGTCGTCACCTCGACCGGCAGAGTTTCAACGAGGCCCCAGGGGTCGCCCATCCGCCAATACGCCGACGCCTCCAGGGCCCGGGACACAGCCGGCACTCGGCACTCACCTGCTCGACACCCCCACGGCCGACCACCAAGGACGGAACTGGCCTCTCGACCGAGGCTCCCCGGCGCGCCCAGGACGCACCGCGATTCCACATGACAGCTGGGCAGTCGGGCAGTCGGGCAGAACAAGTTCGAGCCGTACTTCGACCTCTGAATCAGCCTCTATGGGCCAGTTGGCCAGGGCACCCTTTCATGGCCTCTGACCTGCGAAAACGTCTCTCAGAAGCTCTCGCCGTTGCTCGCTCCTCCTCGCCCTCATGTGAAATGAGTGTGAAATGGCGACACCGATAGCTGACGGTAGATCAGCTAGGCAGACCAACGTCGGCGGTGGTCACGCTCCTCACAGAGCGTGACCACCGCCGTTCTCGTTGCACCTCACATCGCGGGTGATCACCCAGCCTCGCCCGGACGTGCTGCGACGTTCTCGCAGCCAGCCGGCCAGACGCCTTGATGCCCGAGCGAGAACGGAAAGTCCCGATAGCCCGCCTCCCGACTTACCGGCCATCCATCATGGAGGCATGACGTCCAATGACCCCGCCCCGGCACACGCGCGACCAGAAATCACGGCGGTGACGCGGCAAGACATCTTCAAGTACCTGCGCGGGATGTCGAGTCCCTGGTGGGGGAAACTGGACGAAGTCACGTTCCTGGAGGACCTCTACGACCTGGACCAATCGCCGTCAGAGAACAGCCGGCTCCCGACGGTCCGCGCCGATATCCAGCAGCACCGGTTCAACAACCACGACCTGGCCGACGACTGGATCTTCGAGGACCCCAGGTTGGGGCTCTCCCACGGACCGGACGAGGTACTTCTCGCCCTTTCTGGCACGGATGGTCCATCCGGAGGTAGCGGCCGATGTCGAGGAGGCGACGGGGCACATCGAGGAGCTGAACCGGCTTCTTGCACCGGACGGATGGAACCTCCGTCCCTATGC
The DNA here is from genome assembly GCF_029893355.1 of Kitasatospora sp. MAA4. Lineage (GTDB taxonomy): Bacteria > Actinomycetota > Actinomycetes > Streptomycetales > Streptomycetaceae > Kitasatospora. The sequence goes on along the minus strand of NZ_JARZAI010000001.1, from coordinate 379,354 downwards.
GTTCATTTCCGGCCGCCCCCTGTACGCCCCGGTCCGCGTTGCGCCGACGGGCCCGTTGGTCCCGCTGCCACTGGGCGACGAGGAGACGAGCAAACTCGACCTAGTCCTGGGCCAGACCTACAGCCTCCTGGACTGCGCCGGCGAGGAGAGCGCACGCGATCTGCTGCGCACCGCGGTCCTGACCCTGCGCCGCGACGGCGGCTTCTTCCATCCCATACCGGGTGACGGCTGGACGGCGGACACGTACGAGGCGGTCCTGACGGTGGAGCGCGAGCTCCTGCACACCTGTACCGAAGAGACGAAGGAGTTGATCTGGCGAACGCTGGAGGCCGTGCTCGGCCAGCTCGGGCGCATCGACGTTCAGGACCTCGTGGTCGAAGGTGATCCCCGGCCGATGCCCAGCATCCCGCCGGACTGGCGGATCCAGGGCGCCACACCTGGCACTCCTGTCGTTCGCGGCTTCCGCCTCCCTTACTCCGCAACCGAGTTCGATGTCACTCGGGGGGACTTCGCCAGCCTGCAGATCCGCGGTTCGCAGGACGGCGGCGGGTTCCAGTACCTCTACGACACCCGCGCACACCGGATGATCACCGATTTCGTCCTCGACGATCGGCCTCAGGTGGCGACCCTGTGCAACGTCGTCATCATCAAGAAGGGCGACAGCTTCACGCCGAGGATCAAACTCTGGAAGAAGGACAAGAAGAAGGCTGGGGAGACACCCGTCAGCCAGATGATTCCTGACACTGGGGCCACCCGGGCCGTCAAGGCGCTCGTCGACACCGGTGACGCTCACCAGAACTTCTGGAAGGTCATCAACTTCCTCCAGGGCTGCGCTGGCCTGAGCACGCACGGCGACCCTCTCCAGCTGGTGGCCGGCGGCGAGGCGCAGTTGGCCCAGCTGCTTACAGGTCAGGACCGGACGACGGTTCTCGGTGCGGTCAGGACCGGACGACGGTTCTCGGTGCGGTCAGGACCGCGATCGGCGGTGGCCTCACCGAGGAGGACATCCGGCTGATCAGCAACCGCAAGGAACAGCTCCAGAGGTTCGAGCGACTGCTTACCGATCCGGACTACTTCCAGCAGGCGGAGAGCCTGGCCACGACCCGCGGGGCGGAGGCGGTCTGGCAGGCATTCTTCGAAAAGAACCAGTGGATCTTTGGTTACGGCCTCAACCTCATCGCCTGCGAATCCATCGACGATGGCAAGCTGGAACGCATCACCACAGGCGCCAGCATTTTCGGCGGGGCCGGGAAGCGCATTGACGCCATCATGCGTTCCAAGGGCCTGATCAGCAGCATGCTCTTCTGCGAGATCAAGACCCACGAGACGGAGCTGCTCGCCAGGACCCCGTACCGATCGGGCGTCTTCCATGCCTCGAAGGAGCTGGGCGGGGGTGTGGCCCAGGTGCAGGTGACCGCCAACAAGGCCCAGCAGCTCATCTCCCGCGAGTTCCTCGATCGCATCTACGAGGACGACGGCACCCCAATCGATATCGGGCTGTCTACCACCCGCCCCCGGCAGGTTGTGGTAATCGGGAGCCTGCGCGAGTTCATCCATAACGGCGCCGTGAACCCGGCGAAGCTCAGCTCCTTCGAGCTGTACCGGACATCCATCCAGGACGTCGAGATCATCACGTTCGACGAGCTCTACCAGCGGGCCTGCTTCATCGTCGAGGACCGCTGACTTGTGCCGGCGCCAGCGCGTCGGATCGAGCTCCATCGCATGGTCATTGCGACGGGCAAGTCGTCTCCCCTGGCGTCAGAGCGCCTGCGCGATCAGGGTTTCGAGTTGCTGTGTGATGTGTTCCAGAAGCTGGATGCTGCGCTTGGCCTGCCCGCACATCGCGGTGGCACCGTCGACGGCTGTGACGATGAGGGTGGCGAGTTGGGCGGCTTGGTAGGGATTCGAGCCGTGTGCGCGTATTGAGTCGGTGATTGCCTGAGTCCAGTGGGTGAAGCCGCCAGCTGCAGCTGTCAGGGCGGGGGCACCTCCTGGTTCGCAGGTTCCTCAGCTCGACGCTCGCGTCCACGCTTCGCCGTTGACCGCACGTACCGTGCCGGAGTGTTACGGGGTGCCAGGTCCCCAGTCGTGGCCGTGGTTCAGCAGTAGCGACATGAGGAGATACTCGGAGTTCAGGAGCAGCAGCCGCACCTGCGCCAGATCGCCCTTCGACGCGTGCTTGACCTTCTGCAGGGGATTGCGGATCCGACGCACCATCATCGCGAACGCGTCGGCCTGTGCCTGGACAAGCTGGCGGTCGCCACCAAGCTTGCTCGCCAGATACACGACCCTCAGGGCATGCGGGGGCCGATCCTGGCCTTCCCACTCCTTCTGCGACCGGTTCTCGGCCGTGTGCCAGGCCCGCACGACGTCGTCCGGAGCAGCGGCGCGAAGGGTACGGTCCACGACCTCGACGACCAGGTTGGCGACCGTCACCGCGACTGCCGGGCCTTGGTGGTGGATGCTGTGCCAGGCACCCTCCAGCAGCTCGGGGACGTTCGGGTCGAGCTCGCGCAGTACGGCGTGGAGGTCGCCGAAGATACCGAGGCGCTCTTCCTGCCAGGGCGCGAGGACCTCGTCGTCGATGCGCTCGGCCGTCTCCTCCAGCTCCAGCCCCTGCAAGTCGGTTGAGGACAGCAGGTCTGTGCTGACCAGACCGAGGGTCGTTCGGCCCGCTATGACTGGAGCCGCACCCACGCGGCGCGGGGCGGGCAGGCTGTGCACCAGGAAGTCCTCCCACTGGATCACAGCACGGCCTGTGGCGGCACCGAGCAGCCCGGCGCCCGGATCCCGGAGAACTGCCCAGTCGGTCAGGCCCACCTGCGCCCTGGAGATCCGCGCGAGTTCCACGAGGTCCGAAGTTGCTCCCCCGGCGAGGTGGTACGCCTCCTCGATACGAATATCGGCCGCGAGCGAGGTCCGCCAGCTCGTCAGGGCCCCGGTTCCAAACGACCGCTCGACCAAGCTGGCCGTAGCCGTGAACTGGGCCAGGCGACGGTCCTCTGGCGTCACCAGGTCCAGCGCGCGAAGACTGGACGCTGTTGCCACTTCGGCGACGGAGCGAGCCGAGTACTCCAAGGCGAACGCATGACCCGCGGCGACGCTTTCCAGCACCTGCCCTGCCTGATCCGCCCAGGAGTCGTACTGCTGCATGACCTCGACGAACGTGGCCATGACGCTCGCCACAGCGCCGCGCGTGTCGTACTTCTCGGCGATGTCAGCCCAAAGCCGTGACCGCGAAGCCTGCATCTGGGCCGTGCTCTCCAGGATGGAGCTGGACTCGGCAACCTGCCGGGCAATCTGCAGGGCCGTCTTGTCGAAGCCCAGGCCGGCGTTGCGCACGGCCTCGGCAATGAGGCTCGACGTCGAGGGGACGGAGTCCAGTACCGTGCGCAAGACCGCTGCGGCTGCACCGGCCTGTCCGTTCGTCTCCGTCAACGACCCGATGGTGGCCGCCCTGCGCGGCTTCACCACGACTGCGGCTTCCACCTCCGGCACGTCCTGGACGGATGCCTGCTCGTCGTCGTTCTGGCCCTGCTCTGCGTGCTCCACAGCCACCGTGCTCCTCGCCTGGACCATTCGACACGACGATAGCCCTCGACTCGGACAGACAGACCCTTTCAAGGCACAACGAAGCGCGACACCGTGTGCATCAAGAGCCTTATGCAGTCAGCACGTTACCGAGAGCAGTCGGCAGACGGCGGGCGGGCTGACGTGGCCTGCGCCTCCCACGGGTCAGCGGCTGCCCGCGAGTAGCCCGGCCATCGCCGCGAGCACCGTCGGCTCGACCCGGTAGTACACCCAGACCCCGCGCCGCTGCGATGACAGGCTCTACGCCGCCGTCATCGGCATCGCCGGCGCCGCCACCCAGTACGAACCCGCCTTCGCCACCGTCAACGCCGGCTTCGCCTCCACCATCTTCATGCCCACCGCCACCCTCCTCACCAACATCGGCAGGGCGGTCCACGCCCTGCGCGCCGGCCACGTCGGCCTGGTGGTGCTGGTGGACACGTACGACGGCATCAACCTGCCCGGCAAGGCGTGCGAAGTGCTGGTCATGGACGGCCTGCCCGAAGCCTACGGCGGCATCACCCGGCGCGAGCAGGTCCTGCTCGGCGACTCCGACGGCATGGTGAACCGGCAGCTGCAGCGCCTGGAGCAGGGCATGGGCCGCAGCGTCCGATCCCGCAGCGACCACTGCGTGGTGCTGCTCCTGGGCCCCCGCCTCTCCCAGCTGATCGCCTCCCCCCAGTACCGAGAGCGCTTCGGGCCTGCCACCCGCGTCCAGATCGAGCTGTCCCGCAAAGTCGCCCAGCCCCTGGTGAAGGCACTGGCCTACAACCCGTCGCTGCTGCGCCCGCTTGAGGGGGTCAAAGCCACCCGGCTCACAGCGAACAACCCGCAGACGATCCAGGCCGCCAAGTACCTGGAGACGACGTACCGGGACCGCAACAGCCTGCTTCTCGGCATCGACTCGCTCCTGGCGGACCTGGTCTACGACCCGAAGCGGGTGCCAGCGTTCGAAGCCGCCCTGGAGCGCCTCGGCCTGCACCTCGGCTTCGCTGCCCAGCGCCCGGAGCAGTCCGTCCGCAACGGGCCCGACGTCCTGTGGGCGATCGGCAATCTCCGCTACCTGGTGCTGGAGGCGAAGTCTGGCGCGACCACGGACAAGATCTGGCGCAGCGTCGTTGAGCAGCTGCCCATTCAATGAACTGGTTCCAGGAGACCTACGACAGCACCTGCAGCGCTACCCCGGTCCTGCTGCACCGGTCCAACACCCTGGAATACAACGCGGTCGCTCCGCCGGGCACACGCATTGTCACCGAGGAGACCATGGGCAACCTTGGTCAGGCCCTGCGCAAGTCGGTGATCTCGCTCGCGGACGCTGGCGCGTGGGCCGACCCGGGCGCGGTCGAGACTCAGTTTCGCGCCCACGGGCTCCTCGCGCAGGGACTCGCCGATCGGTTTAGCGTCAAGCCCCGCAGCATCTGACCGGGTCAGCCCGCGGTCGTCGCCGGCACGACCTGCCAGCGACGGCCGGAGTCGATCCAGTCGAACCGGTAGCCCCGGCAGGTCGAGTTGTCCACCGCCCGTGGATAGCCCCGGCGCTGGGCAGGATGTCGGCTGGTTGCCCACTACGGGACAGCCGCGGATTCGGGCCTACTGGTCCGGGCGGACCTGGGACGGACCTGCGGCTGCTGGACAGGAGGGCGCTGGGCCGGGGCTTCAACCTGGTGTTGCTCGGTGGCCTTGACTTGGCGCTTCGGTGCCGTCCGGGCGGTGCGGGCGAGTTGTCCGACGCGCTGCTGGAGTTGGTCGCGGTGGGCCTGGCGTTCGACCTGGCGGCCGGCTCAGCGCCGTTCGACAAGGTCGGTGGAGCAGATTGAGAACGCGCGCACCCTGAGCGCTGATACCCAACCCACGCCGCTCGCTCACGACCAGTACTCGCCCCCCGAGCGTCTATTCACCCTGTCAGCCGCACGCCGACGGCCGAGTGGCGGCGGGAGGCGATACGGGGGCTTATCAGCGCACGCACCGCTTGCCCCGCCGGGCCCGTACTCGTGGCCGTGCGCACAGCGGACGAGGCGGAACTCCTTGCGCCCATGCCGCCATCCAGAATGGATACTCTCTGCTATCATTCGATCGCCTTACGTGATACTCGGGAGTGTGGCAATGCGCCGTGCCGCTGTACCGGTCGATGCGGTGCGGCGTTCTCGTCTTCAGCAGGTCTCCACTGACTTGGCCGACGACTACGCGACGATCCAGCTCTTGGCCGCTGGCCTGGCCCGCATCCGAATCAACCAGCAACGTGCCCTGTGGAGCACCCCCGAGTCGGCCGGCACCGCAGTGGGCCTGCCCGCAGCATGGAACGCGGGGGTGACCCGTCTGCTGTGGCGACTCCTGGAGTCCGGGCACCGGACTATGCCCAGTCACGCGGAAGTACTCCGTTGGTGCCAGCTGCCGCTGGCGCAGTGGCCCGTCCAACTCCACCTCGCCCCCAGTGACGGCGGGTTGCTGCTAATCGAGGACGGGCAACCCTCCGCGTTCACGGATGAAGCAGCACGGATCGTGCTCTCGAAGGACCCGGAAGCTGAGCTGGTGGAGCAAGGTGCCTTCGAGTTGCTGATGACGGTCGCCGACCGTAACACGGGGAACCCCCAGGACACCTACGTCTACCTCCGGGGGTTCCTGGTCGACCACGCTATCGCCACGGACCTGGACCTCCTCGACCTGATCAGGCGCTTCCCCGCCCGCGACGCGCACGGTGTGCCCTGGGCCAAGCAGTGGTTCACCCACTCCTACCGCCCTGTGGCGACTGACGGAACCCACACGTTCGTCGTCTGCAACGAGTGCGGCAACCCGTTGGCTGAAGGCACTACCTGCGGCACCCCCGGCTGTGCCTGCTCGCCCGCCCTGCGCACGGTGAAGGCCATCACAGAGTGCTTCGTACAGCACCGGGCCGTACGCAGGTTTCACCACGATCCGGGGCTGTGCGAGATGAGGGTCTTCGCCGCCCTTGAGCCGGTTCTCGGTGAGCGGCTGCACCGCTGGTGGGGCATGGACGCCGTTGACGCGGCTGTCGACTTCGACGGGACTGGCACGATGGGCACCGGACTCTGGTGGGCGGCCGACGTCAAGGACCACGCGAGCGCGTCCATGCTGGGAGGCAACTTCCGCTGGGACGCACGGGCCAACGCCGCTCGCCGGTTCCTGGTTGTCGCCCAGCACCAGGCCGAGCGGCCCGACTACATGGACGACTTGGCCACCGCGATCGAAGGCAGGGCCAAGGGCGTCGAGATCATCTCCGAGGATGCCTTCATCGAGGCAGTGCTGGCACACGAGCGTGCCCGGAGGCATCCGTGACCCGGGACATCACCACTTGGTTCGATCAACTGAAGGTCGAGGCCGACGCGACGGGCGCGACAGACTTGGTGGAACCGGCCCTGTCCATGGAGGAGTTCTTCCGGGTTGAGTTGGGCCTGCTGTTCATGGCGGAGTTCCTCCCCGGAGAAGCTGCCCTGCTACTGCGCAAGGTCCTCGACGGCTACCTCGTCTCCCCGGAGCTCGGGGCGGAGAGCGTGGTGCGCGCCGTGCGGCGGCGCATGGGGGCTACCGCCCGCGGGGGCCAGTGGAAACTGCGGCTGAACGCCTACTGCCAAGTGCCAGTGCACCTACGCCTGTTCGAGCCCGAGAACAGCAGCACGTTGCGAGCAGTCAACGACACAGTCTTCCGCCGTCGCGGTAGCGCGGTGCTGCCCGGCCGCCAAGCGGCCTACCGACAGGCGATGACCGCGCCTGTGGCCTATGTCGCCGAGCGCGTGCACGAGCCGGCCCCGCCCGGCGCGCGGGTGCGCTTCAAGCGCGACGACCGCAGTACGGTCAGGCTGCGCCTGCCCGACTGGCTTCCCGCCCCCGCGCCCATGCCGCTGCTTGCGGCGAATACCTCCCGTACGCGTCGCCTGTTCCCTCCGATGACGGAGGACGACCTGCGCCAGGTGGCGAAAGAGGCCAGCGACCTGCTGAGTGGTCACCCGCGCTACCGCACGGAGAACTTCACCCGCCGCGTCGACAACCTCGTTTTCGCTCGTCCCCGGTGGGACGACGTGGGCGGGCTGGAAGAGGGGCTGGGTGTGTTCGCCATCGACGGGGTGGCACACATCGTCGGCCTGATGAACGCGGGCAAGACGACATTCAACGACCTTCTTGTGAAGTTCGCGGTGGACCGCGGGCTAAGGGTCGGCTATCTGGTCACATCGGTGGGCAACGCCTTGGAGAAGGTGCGCTTCTTCCGTGCGCTAGGCATCGATGCCATCCCACTAATCGGTTCCCGCAGCCGTACCGAGCATCTCGATCGGTACTGGGACGACCAGTTGTACGTCGCCCAAGAAGGACAGCCGGCGCCGCTGCCGGAGGGCGACGACGCCGCCGCGGACTTCGCCACCGACCTGTGCATGCTGGAGTCCCTACTGGAACCGGCCGGCCCCGTGCACGAGCCGCTGACCGCCACCGAGCGGCCCTGCCGCGGCAAACTCGTCGTGGAGAGCGGCAAGCGACGCAAGGCGGACTGCCCCTTGCTGGCCGTCTGCCCGGCTCAGGCCGCAGCCCGGAAGGTGCCCACGGCGCAGGTGTGGGTGACCACACCAGCGGCACTGCTGGCCTCGTCTGCGGGGCCGGCCTCCTACAAAGCCCGGTGGATCACTGCGTTCCAGCACGACCTCGACCTGGTGGTGGCCGACGAGGCCGACCAGGTGATGACGCATTTCGACACCAAGTTCATGCACCAGGAGCCGCTTACCGCACCGGACGGTTGGAGCAGTCGCCAGGCAGTGGCCTGGCACGAGGCCCTGGGACGCACCTGGTACCACGCCATGGGCTACAAGAAAGGCCAGCGCTACCAGCAGTATGTGAACCACCATGCGCAGGCCATGGCCGGGCTGCTCCCGCTCCTACTTCCCCCCGCCGAAGGGCAGCAGGACCGCACCGCAGGCGTTGATCTGCTGACCGAGGTGGTGGCCGACGGGCCGTTCAGCGGCCACACCCTACTGATGCAACTGGCGCGAGCCCTGCACGGCATCACCGGTCACACCGAACGCGAGCAGGACTCACACCTGTGGCAGCAGGCCGAGGAGTACTTCCAGGAGCACTTCTCGACCCTGGTCGGCTCTCCGTTCGCCGCCCCGCCGACCAACCTTCGCCGCTTGGTAGACAGCATGACAGCGGCCTACCAAGTGGACACTGACGCCGAGGACGAGGCACAGGCGTGGGTGTCCAAGCATGCCCCCGCCGGCCTGTCCCTACCCCCGGGGCGGTTGAAGGAGCTGGGCCGACTCCTGACGGCCGGCTACTGGAGCGCACGCCTGACTGCCTCGGTGTTCGAACTGTCGTCCATGCAGGAATCCATCAGGTCCCTGATGCCGATGGAGGACTTCGGTAGCCTCCTCAAGCACCAACCGCCCGCCGAACTGCTGGCCATCGTCCCTGAGCAACCGATGGGCAACATGATGGCGCTGCAGTGGTCGACCTCACCGAAGAAACCCGGCGGCGCACTGGACGTCTTGTGGCTGCGAGGGGTGGGCCGATGGCTGCTCTACCATCTCCACGACATGCTGGCCTGCGAAGGCATTCAAGGCCCGCACGTGGTGCTGTCCTCCGCGACCAGCAGCAACCCCTACTCCGCCCGCTACAACATCGACATCAACCCGACACTGATTCTGCGGGAACCACCCGACTGCACCGCAGCCCTGCGGCAGAGCCGGCTGTACTTCCGGCCCCGCCGTAGACCCGGTCACGAGCGAGGAATCTTTGTGTCCGGTGCCGGAGGCCGAGCGGCCCGGCAGGCCGCTGTGCGGACGATGACCGACGCGGTGTGCACCCCCGACCCCGGAGCCGTGGCTTCCCTGCTTGACCAGGTCCTGGACGGTTGCGACCCCGACCGGCGCAAGGCCCTGTTCGTGACCCTCAGCACGAACGATGCCGAGACAAGCGCCCTGTACATGAACACCCGCACCCCGGTGCCCGCCCTGCACGTCGTTCCCGATAAGCAACCACCGGGCATGTACGGCCTCAACCATCGCCGCATCTCCTCCTTCCCTTCCACCGGCGCGCGGGTCATGGTCGCCGCCGAAGGCTCAGCAGGCCGCGGCCACAACTTCCTCAACCAGCACGGGGTCGCCGCGATCGGCGCGATCTTCTACCTCGCCCGACTTCACCCACCGCCCACCGACCTCGGCTTCCCCCTCGCAGTCCTCAACTCCCAGGCCATCCACCGCCTTCAGCGCCCGGTGCGCTACGGCGGGATCGGCATCGATGCGGGACGGGAAATGAGGGCCTTGGTCTTCGGCGCTCGCTCCACCTGGAACACGATGATGGGCCGGCCACTGAACTTCCGGGCGCTACGCGACGCCTACCTGCGCGACGCGTTCGTCAGTGACCAACTGAGCGCGCTCTACCAGACCTCCGGCCGCGGACTGCGCGGCAACGTCCCCATCCGGGTGTACCTCCTCGACGCGGCCTTCGCCCCACGCGCCGCCGACCCGCGCGACCGCACGGCCGACACTGACCGCACCAGCGTCCTCGTGGCCTCCCGCTCCCTGGTCCGCCGCATGCTGGCCGACCCCGGCCCGAATGCGGACCCGCAACGGCTCACCAAGCACGCGATCGCCACCGCTGTGTGGGGCCTGGCCTCCCACCTCCTGGAAACCATCGACTGGGGCTGATATGACCGCGACCGACACCACCGACCCGACGGCCGACTCCAAGCGCAAGGCCCCGCCAAGCTACGCCCACATCCTCATCCCCACCTTCACCGCCCGGCCTGACGCGGAGTTGAAGGCCAGCATGCACATCGCTCCCTTTCCTCCCGCACTGCTGGAGCGCCTGCTACGGGCGTGGGCCAACAATCCAGACTCCGATTCTCCCTACCTGCCCACCTACGCACTGCGGGAGTTGGTCCAGCAGGTCGAACCTGCCGTCGTGGCCGTCGCCGGCCGCCTGGACGAAGGCGGACCTTGGCTGTACGCACTGCAACAGCCCAAAGACGAGCTGCCTCTGCAACTGGCCATCGAAGCCTGGGCTGTCGCTCACGTCGCCCCCCATCAGGAGGACGTCGATTGGCCGACCATCATCAAGTCGGCCATGCCTCTGCAGTGGACCAACAAGGAGGTCAACCTCCTGGGCACCGGCCAGATGCCCAACGGCACTGCGGCCCCCCACCCCCCAGCCTTCGACCTCCTTGCCAGCTACATCACCGCCTCCTGGGTCGACAACAAGCTCGCCATGCCAGGCCAGCCACACAACGGACATCTCGTGCTCGGACCGATGGAAGACCGGGGTGCGCGCAGCCTGTACACCTGGCCCCCTCAGGAACTCACCGACGACGACGGCGCCCACGGCCTGTGGACCCACCGCACCTGTCTGCGCATCATCTCCATGCCGCACGACGGTCAGCTGCTCCTGCGTGCCACTCCGCACATCGCCCGCTTCGGTGGCACCCAACCCGCCTACATCCCCCGCCGCGGAGGCAAGCCGGCCCAGGCCACCGTCCTGATGTACCTGCCCAGCGGCGCTCTGCGCTCCGTGGAGAGGCCGATGCTGCTGAAGGTGCCGGTCACCGTCACCGGCAAGAAGCTCGACATGCGCTGGCGCTCCCTGCCGAGTATCGCCCGCATCCTGCCCTCCCTCCCCAGCAGCCAGCACTACCCCGACCCCGAACAGGTCCGCACCGATCCGCGCTCAGCAGCGGGCCTGCACCGGCCCGAGCCCCGACGCGGCGACCCCGCAGCCCTGTTGCTGCACTCCACCGGCTACACCTACTTCGCACCCACCGACGACGAACCCCTTTCACCCAAAACCCCCACCCACGGCCACCCCGCTGAGACCGGCCTTCAGCCCATCGACCACCTGCAGCTGTTCGAGCACCTCAAGGCGCCCCTGTCCGCCTTCCACTTCACCCCCGTGGAACCCCGCGCCAAGGCACCCCAACGCCGCCCCCCGCGCGTCGAGCCCGCCCGCGACAACGCCCACCACATCCTGGAACTGTGGCACAGCCATCCCGACACCTACCAGGCCATTCATCTCGCCCTGACCGGCCTGCTCGGCTACCGGCACCGGGCCCAGGACCCCGAACAGGCCGCGCTCCACCACTACGACGGCTCCACCACGCTGTCCATCCAGCTGATCAACCCCGACACCGTCACCTCCGGCCTGCCCAAGCCGGACAAGGACGCAACCACCGAAGGCCGCCGCGCCCACCGCGCCGAACAGCGCCGCACCCGTATCGACGAACTCGGACGCGCCTTCCCGGACACCGGTCAACTGGTCGGATGCCTGGTGGAGATCGACAAGCCGGTAGCCTTCGCGCTCGCCTACCAGGACGACCCCAAACCGCTCCTCAAGCAGACCCTGCCCGCGCTCGGCCGGCACGTGCAGTGCCTGCACCCAATCACCCGCACCGCCAACCCCCAAGCCAAGAACAGCGCCGCACAGCCGTTCCCGGGCAGCACCATTCGCAACGACGACGTCCACCGCGCGGCGTCCGCCGTGCGCGACATCCTCCGCTCCATCGGACACCTACCGCGTCTGTCCCGTCCCCGTGGCCTGGACGGCCCGTTCGAAATCGTCACCGTCCACATCGCCAAGGCCAGGAACGGCGTCGTCCCCTACATCCTGCGCAGCCACACCGACGGCACCACCACCGGCCAGCTCATTCCCACGCCCAAGCACCCCCGCGAAGCCCCCATCGACATCCAGGACCTTCCTCGCGCCCTGGTCAACGGCCGCGGCCGGCTCCCCTGGCGCGAGCGCCAGCAACTGGTCGACTTCATCACACAGGCCCTGGCCACCGACTCCCACACCCCACGACTCTTCCTCGCCCGCGCCCAATCGCTCCGGCGAACCGACCTCTGGCCCTGGCTACAGAACCCCCATATCAGCCCCAACCAGCTGCGACTGCCCGGCCAAGACTGCACAGGCGTCCTGCCCGGCCCCGCCCGTACTCCCGCCGACCTGCCCGGCCTGCGTATCGTTCGCATCAACGAGGCACCCGACGAAATCCCCCTCGCCTTCGGCGTGAACCTTCCCACCGCTGAACAGCACGACGAGACACCCAAGCCAACACCATCGCCGGCCGACCCCGACGACATCGCACCTCTAGTGTCGGACGCCGACGACGCACTGCCCTACGAGGAGTGGGGCCGGTATTCCGGCGTCGTCCCGTGGAATGACCACACGTACCTCGCCATCAACCCTCGCCCTGATACCAACCGGCTCGCCAAAACTGCATCCAAGTACGACGGCCTAAACTACCTTTCCCGGCACGGGGCAAATCCCCATGCTCTGGAGATTCACATCTCTTTTCACCAGGCAGACGATAACCCGGCTGACCTCGCCGCATACGTCAACCACCTCCGCCGGTGCCATCTCCACACAGACACCCCCACTGCATTGCCCTGGCTCCAGCACCACGCCAAGCTGCTGGAGGAGTACATCGACTGACCTCTTCAGCTTTTGTGCCCGTCAAGTCCGATGGGCATGAGGCCAAGCAGATGATGAATGAACGAGGACGCCAGGGATCGCGCCGCCTTGGCAGCCCGTACGTTACTCTGCCGGAACTTGCCATCTGGCCCGCTCTGGCGGGTCTACTCAGGACTTCCTGGGACAAGAGCGACCTTGGCCCGGCCCACTGGCCGGGCGCCTAGCATCCCAGTTTGAGGCGATCAAAACTGCGCGCCTCCCCCATCCGCAATGGGCCGAATCCCCGTGCCAATGAATGACATCGCATACTCGGCCCAACTGCGGATATGCGGGTCAACACTTGCGTCAGCCGTCAGAAAAGCCAGAGCCGACGCGGTTACTGGGCCGCAAGCAAGATCGATCATCATGAGCAGGAGTGCAGCCTCATGCCGGTGGGCTGGCATAACACCTGCATTCGCGACCAGCGCACGCAGGGGCTCTCGGGCCATTACTTCCTCGCCTGCTTCGGCTATTTCTCGACAGGCTTGTAGCACCAGCAGGGGATGCGCCGACTGCGAGATGGCAATTTCATATAGGAAATCGACTCCCAGGCGACGTTGAGCTGCGCCGTGGGTGACCAACTTGCGTGCGGCAAACGCACGCACCTCGATACGTTCTTCAGACTTGGCAATCCGCGTCAGCAGACGCGATGATTTGGGAGGACTGATCCAACCCAAGGCATGGATACGAGCAGCCGAAGAAACGCGTTCAATCCCGTCCAACGAAAGAGCCATGTGCTCCAAAGCGCCCTGCGCTGCGCGGTGAAGGTCCGGCCCCAGCAAGGCAAGCTTCTCCAGGGCGCGGAGCTGAGCCTTATGTGGAATCGACCAATGCGTCCGAAGCCGTCTGATATCTCGGGCAAGCCGGCTCCGCGCTGTCGGCCCGAGGTCCGCTGCTGCGGCTAGTACATATGCCGGGTCACCGACTTCGAGAGGAGACCGCTCAAGTTCGTCGAAGATTGCTGTGTAAGCAGCTTCATGTCCAACCTGATTGACTCTTGCCAGGTCAGTTGCCAGTTCAATCCGCTCCGCCGGAGAAGCATGCTCAATCATGCCCACCAAGGCAGAGAAAGCCACATCTGTGTGGCCGACGCGAATGTCCAGAAGCATGCGCACTGCTCGCCGCCGGTCCCGCTGGTCTGCTGAAATATCTTGAGCCACGTCTGCTAGATGGCGACCTGCCTGAGAGCGCTCGTCAAGAACAACGAGCGTCTCGAAGATGCCGAAGGCATCTGGAAGTTCAACTTCTATCGCAGCCTTGCCGAGTAGCCTGACGGATGCTTGGCGCGATTCCTCGCTCCAGCTCCCTAGTGATCTGACCGCCCTGCACCATGCTCCCACCCCGAACGGAAAGCCGGCCTCGATCTGATCCGCGAGATACTTCGCCGCTTTCCCAGAAAGGCTTGGATCGAGCTCCCGGAGTACGGCAACGAAGAATTCAGGGCCACGCGAATCGTTTAGAACTAGTTGCTCCGCCATGACTTCGCTGCCAATTACCTTGGCAACCCGCAAGTACATCTGCATGAGTTCCGAGTCGATCATCGGCGCCGCAAGAAAATGACTGACCAAGGAGGCCGCCGGCACCAACGCGTCTCCGGCTACACCTTCTCGAATGACGACGCAAGCATCCCCGAATAGTTCCAGGCGCAGCTGGCGGGTCGGCTCGGCGACGATGGAATCGCTAAATACCTGCACGGCCGCCGCCACAGACTGCGGGGGCCCGTAGACCAGGAACGCTGCTAGGGCATCTCGCTGGACCGGGGACAGCCGATTAGCACCCTCAACCAGTTGCATCGCGTCGTTGATTGTCTCTTCAGTATGCAAATCCGCTCTCGAAATAAGCCATTTGGCCGCACTCCCCCAAAGTGGATCATATAGAAATACGTCCAACCGGTGTCTCGCGCCCGCCGACTCCTTGAAAGAATTATCGAGTTCGCCAACATCGCCATCACAGAACAGTCCTTCGACGCTCTTCCAGTGGGCATCCAGAGATTCCCTGGCAGCAGCCCTGGAGATCTCGACAAGAGTCTCAAGGACGACGCGGGCGATCGCCGGCGGGTTCAGCAAATCGCCGCAGGATAGGCCGAATCCGCTTATCAGGTCTTCTGGAATGCCGTCTTTGTGACCATGGCGAGTGCCATCCTCAAGACCCATTCTGGCCTCATCCGCCAGCACTTCATCTTTGACGCCGACATAAGCTGCAGGTTCCCCGGAAAATCCCACCGAGGCAGACCAATCTGGATTCTCCCTCGCCCGCCAGTAATAGATCGACTTCCAGACACCGGAGCGGGCGGCCCTGTTAGATCCCTTAGTCACCGTTGGCCGCAACAAGTCTGGAACATCTAATTCCTGTCCTTCTTGCGTTGCCTCCTCGATCTCCTGCATCAGATCCTGGACCGCCTCGCTATAGCCGGTCGATACGCCTCGGAGGTCTGCCATCAGATTGGCCAAGCAAGGCCGAATAATTGAATGCGCCAGCCCTCCGAGGTCCACGAGAGATTCCGCTGCACGCAATCTCAGCGCGCGGGTCACTTCTCGGCTATCGACGATCTGCGCAAGACCATGCATCCCAAATAGAACATTCTCTCCGCCGGTGCGCAAGAGTGCACGCGAGCAGGAGTCGCGGACCGGAGCCGGGAAGGAATAATCTTCCACAACCGTCCGGAGAATATCTACCACTTCACCTGGAGCGATCTGCACGCCATTAATCACCCGTACGGCCTGGCTCATATATCCAGCATCCGTAATCGTGCGCCAAAGCCAGTAGTCCACTGTTTCGGCAAGCACTTCTCGCTGCTGTGGCAGGCTTGGCACGCCTTCGAAGATCATGGCGGCAGCTAGTTCGCGTGCTCGGTCATTCCCGGCCAGGAGCCAGTCAAGGAGCTCGGTAGCCTGCCCACGGAGTGCACGGTGCAACAAGGTGGTGCGTTCACGACCGCCGGCCAAAGCACCCCAGAGCACGCTCCACCACACTGGATCGGCCGGGTCGAATCGGGCGGGCAGTAGGTGGGCCTCAGCGGAGGCCGCGAGGTGCTCGGCAAAGCTGTGGTGGATGAACCTCAACGTTGCACCGTCGTGCACCAGCAACCCGGTCGAGGTCAGCACTGACGCCACCAGTGCCATCCAATCGGGGGGCTGCGGGTGCGGCTCACCCCCGGAGCTGCGGAGCCATTGCAGTGCGGTTGGGAGCAGTGGCTCGCCGCGGAGTGCCGCAGAAGCTAGATGTTCAAGCAAGGAGGCACGCTGATCGACGAGGTGTTGCACTATATGGTCGGCGCCTGGCCAGCCGCTAAGGCGTTTGCGCAGGTCAACGACCAGTTGCGCGGCTCTGGAGTCATACAGGTACCCCAGGAACTGCTCGTAGAGGGCGAACCGGCTCTGCGGAAGGGGACGCTCCGGCTGGCTCTCGAACACGATGGCAGCCACCGTGGCGAGCAGCGGCACAGAGACCACGTCCTCCAGGTGACCCGACGCCACCTCCTTCAAGAAACGCTGAGTCAGCTCCGATTGTCCAGCGAACCACTTCTCGGCGAAGTCCTTCCGTTGGTCGCGCTGGAAGGGCTCGATCTCGTACCGAGCCAGACTATTGACAGTTCCCCAGCTCTCGGCCTCGCGCTCGGGGAGGGATCGGCTCGTAATCAGCAGCCGATGGTCGGAAGCAGTACTCATGAATCGGCGCAGTCGAGCAGACAGGTCGGCTCGCGCCGCGGTGTCCTCCACCTCGTCGAGGCCATCCACAATGACCAGCCAGCGCAGGCCAGATGCGGAACGGGAAAACAGGTCGGGGCTGAGGCCAGCCCGCACTTGTACTGCCACCGATTCGGCTGCGGCGTCCGCAATCGCCTCCAGGAGATCAACGCGGCTACGGGAGGCTAGGTCCCTTGCGAGGACACGAACCGGGATCAGCGGCCGCCCATCACTCTCCCCAGTTTTGGGTACAGCGACCAGCTGGGTGGACAGTTGCAGTGTGAGTGTGGACTTTCCGGTGCCCGCGGCGCCTAGCACCATCAGGTGACGGTGGTAGGCCAGTGATTCCTCGACGGTGCGTGGGGACCGGTGCCCGTTGTCGGGGGGTGACGGAAGTGACTTGATGTCGACCTTCTGTCGGGCCGCTGCCGGACCGTCCGCGCTGTCGTCGGAGAGTTGTTGCCGGATGTAGACCAGCGTCAGGTCATCGCGGTGAACGCCAATGGCCCGGTACGGGAACGCGCGGGCGGCTTGGGCTTGGGCGGTCAACAATGTTTGCACCTGGGGGTCGAGCCGTGCCCAACGATCGTCGCCGTTATCGAGTACCCGCCGGATGATCTCGTCGCCACGAATCGCGTAACACTGTCGTACAGGGGTGTCAGTGCGTGTCTGGGCTACGGGCATCGGATCGTGAGCACTCACCATCAGTCCCACGACCGCAGAGCGATCACGGTCCCAGAGAGGGCTTCCGCTGTATCCCCCCTGCACTGCGTGGCCGGTCGGAGGGGTCTCCAGAACAACCCACTCGTCAGCGATGCCATTGACCTGCAGCCGTACGACGGTGCTCGGCTCGCCGCTACCGAACCACGTCCACGCCCGCTGAGTCAGAGTCGGTGCAACAAGTGGAACCGGGCGCAACTCGGACAGGAGTGGACCAGCGATCTTGAGCACCGCAAGGTCACCCGACCACCGTCGGTCCTTGCCTCGCACCGGTGCGAAGTTGACGTCGGTCAGCGAGCGCGCCGGCCACCAGTGCTCGACGGTCGCGCTGGATTGCGTCCCAGGCGCTGCGGGGAACGCCAGCCTGACAGTCGCTTCCCCCGGGTGGGACTGCTCGAAGACATCGCGGCCAGGCAAGGCCAAGTTGACCACGTGGGCACAGGTCAGCACCGCGATCGTGTCATCCGCGATATGGGTCAGAACTCCGCCGCCAACGACCCGCCCGTCCTCGGCCAGGAGGGTGACGAACGCGGCCCACAACCCTTCATCAGCCTGCGGCACCGTTTCCCACCTGCCCGCAGGTTCAGCTCGTCGTTACGGTCGAAACCTCAGGCAGCTGTGCGGAATCCCCGGAAGCAAGACTCCACTTCGCCGAGATCGTGAAGCTCGCCTCGCCGCCGCTCACTACCGCCAGCTTCAGGCCCGCCGTGAGCTTCACACCGAACTCCACCGATACCTCGTCGGGAGCTTGGGGCATGCGGCGCACCTGATCATGAAGGCTGCTCAGCACTGGGACAACTGGCGCGAATGCCTCACGCAAAGTCTGACCAGCCTGTTGGACCACCCGTCCCGTCACCCCCACAGGACCGACCGACGAGTCCCCCGGCAACTGCTGGTGAGCCTCAGCAGCACCAATCGCCTGAACAACCGGTGCAACTTCAACGAGTACGGCCGTTCCGTCAACGAAAGTGAACTCCACCAAGTCCTGCATACGCCCCCCAAGCGATCGTTGACCTGCAGCCCCGGCACATCCGCCGAAGTTGCCGTCGTACTGCGGTGGCCACACTACCGGGCATGGTGGGGTCTCCTGGGGCACAACGAAGATCCCACGCACGGTTAGGTGTCACGTCGGGTGCCACCTGTCTCTGTGGTCACCCGTGGATAGTCTTGACAGTGCCGCAGTTGGGCCCCAGTCCTCGTGGGACCAACCGAACTCCCTGCTGCAGGACGGCAGAGCAGTCAGCACCGGTGTCCTTGGCGGTTGGTCGGATGCAGTGGCCGGGCTCCCCATAGCCCTCCCGGTTGTCGGAGGCCAGTAGCACCCTTGGCTGCATGTACTACGGGGACCTGGTACCGCATGCACCCGGCTTGTACGCCAACGAACGCGAGCTGGCCGACAACGTCCTTGCTGTGCTCGAACCCCACTTTCACATCCAGCGCGAAGTGCCCGGCGGCTACCCGAGCGGCAAGGCCGTGCGCCTGGACGCTGTTGTCCGGCCTCGCGACCCGGCCGGCTGGTTCGACCTGGACCCAGTTCTCGGAGTGGAGTTCAAGCTCCCCGAGAGCATCTCGGGCTACCGGGACTTCGGTGCGCAGATCGCCCAGGCCGCCGACTACAACCACTGTGCCTTCGACGCTTACGGGCGGCTGACCGTTTTCCTATGCCCGTCGCCTGTCGCAGACCTGTTGAACGCCAAGAGCCACTTCGAAAGCTTGGCCGCCCGCAACACGATCGAGTACCAGCGAAAGATGGCCCGGACTCTCGAACGTATCGGGAGGCCAGACGCGAGCGAGGAGGAGATCGAGGCCGCCGCCCGCTCCCGACAACAAGTGGAACGCAAACGTCTGGAGACCGTCGAAGCGGGAGCCAAGGCCGAGGGCTACAAGAGCACGGCCGACCGCGACAGGCAGCAGGCTCTGGAGAAGGCCAGGTTCGCGGCCCACCTGCTCGGACAGCTCGGAGTCGGCGAGCTGATGCCGCACCGCACGAAGGGCTGGACGCTCCTCAGGTCCGGAGAACACGTCTGGAGTCAGCAGACAGGGCCCGTACGGTGCCATGGCACCGTACGGCCCAAGGTCGGCAGCCGGTAGTCGGCGGGTTTCTCCGGAGCGGACGCCTTGGCGGATCAGCGTGCGTCCTCCCGCTCCGGCCACCAACATCCGGGAATGGCGGCTGCCGTTCAGCGCAGGCGCTGGCCCTATTGGTCTTGCTGGGTCTGGTGCGGGCGCGGCTGAACCGGTTGCCGCTGCTCGGCCGGGCGCTGGGCCGGAGCTTGGACCTGGCGCTGGTCGCCGGGCTCGACCCTGCGGTTCGGCACAGGCCGCGCGGTGCGGGTGGGCTGTCCGCCGCGCTGCTGGAGCTGGTCGCGGTGGGCCTGGCGTTCGGCCTGGCGGCCGGCTCGGCGGCGTTCGGCGAGGGTCGGCTGGCGGCGCTCCTCCGTGTGCGGCTGTTCGGGCTGGACCGCTTCGGTGGTGAGCTGGCGGCGCTCGGCGAGCACCGTGCTGACGTGTTCGGCGACGTGCTGCTGGGCCAGCGCGGCGTCGTCCAGGCTCGGCCGACCGGAGAGCCAGGACGCACCGGTCCGGGTGGCGACGGTGCGCAGGATCTCGGCTTGGTCGGCCTCGGGCAGGGCTCGGTAGACATCGGCGGCGAGCTGGCGGCGGGCCTGCTGGTCGGAGTCCGCGGTGGTCGCCGGGGCGGCTGGCGCGGTGGCGATGCGCCGGGCGGTGACGGCGGCTGCGGTGGCCTGCCAGTAAGCGCCGTGACCGGTGCGGCCTTCCTCGATGTAGGGGCCGGCGGGCTGGGCGGCGCTGTCGTCGGTGACCTTGTACTGGTCGCGGTAGGCGGCGACCACGGCGAGCTGGTGCTGCCACTGGGCGCGCTGGGTGGGGTCCTGCGGGGCTTCGCCGAGGGTCTGGCTCCACTCCGGGCGGTTCTCCACCGCGCGTTCGGCGAGCACCGTGAAGCGGTTGGCGATCAGCGCGGCGCTGTCGGTGAGGTACTCGTGGTGGACCGGGTTGGCCGCGGTGGAACGCGGCACGGCGCTGATCCAGGCCGGGAGGTCGGCCCTGCCGGAGCCGGCGCGGGTGTGGGCGAGCGCCTGCTGCTGGGCGTGCTGGAGCAGTTCGGGCAGCGCGGTGCGGCCGGTCACCTCAGAGAGGGCGGTCTCCGCAGTGGTGCCGGTGTTCTCGATGGTCTTGAGAGTCCAGGCGAGGGTGCGCCACAGCTCCGTCTCGGCGCGGTTGCTCTGCTGGGCTGTGGCCGCCGGAGCGTCGTTGGCGAGGTGGCGGCCGATGCGCCAGGCGAGGACTTGGCTGAGGCTGTCGGCGCTGGTGAGCGGGCGGCTCTCGGCCACCTGGCGCAGCAGGGCGGCGGGTTCGTGGCCGGCGGTCTCGGCGCGGCGCAGGGCGGCGGTGAGGGCGGGCCAGGTGCTTTCGTTGCGGGCGCGGGTGGCGTGCTCGTCGCCGAGGACGTCGGTGGCCAGGGCCTGGTGGCGCAGGGCTGCGGGGGTGTTCTGGTGGTTCTCGGGGGTGCCGTCGGTGGCCAGGGTGGTGCGGGCGGCGCGGGTCAGGGCGGTGACCGGGTCGCTGGCGTTGGTGGCCTGGGTGGCGGCGGTGGTGAGCAGGGCGGTGGTGTCGCGGCCGGTGCGTTCGGCGGCGGCCAGGGCTCCGGCGAGGTGGGGCCACTGCGGGTGGGCGGTGACCTTGTCGGTGGTGGTGCTGAGCACGGTGGCGGCGGAGCCGGCGTAGCGATTGAGCGTGTCGGCGGCGACGTGCGGGTGCGCGTCGGGGGCCTGGGCGGCGGCGGGTGCCACGTGCAGGGCGGCGGGTTGGGCGGTCGCGCTCTCGGGGTCGAATCGGTGGGCGGGCAGGTTGGTGAGCTGCGCGACCAGGGCGGCGTAGCGGGTGGTGTCGGCGGTGGTGGGGGCGTTGAGGTGGGCGGGGGCGGGGCGGTCGTCGGTGATGGTGTTCAGGCGCCAGGCGAGGGCCTGGGCCGGGGAGTCGGCGGTGGCCAGGTCGCCGCGCCAGGTGGCGGCGGCGATCAGGCGCTCGGGCTGCCAGCCGTCGGCTTCGGCGTTGCGCAGGGCGCGGGCGACGGCGGTGAAGGCTTCGTCGGTGGTGATCTGCTCGGCGAGGGCGGGGCCGAGGAGTCGGTGGACGAGCTGCTGGTAGTAGGGGGTGGTCAGGGTCTCGGTGGCGTGCTGGTGGCGGGGTGCCAGGGTGGCCAGGGAGACGGCTTCCTCCTGGGCGTTGCGGATGGTGTCGGTGGCGGAGAGCTGGGCGCCCTCGCGGCCCAGCACGCGCTCCAGTACCTCGCGGGCGGCGAAGGTGTCGGGGTCGTGCTTGGTCTGGTCGAGCTGGTCGTCGTTGTCGAACGGCAGCAGGTCGTGGGTGGCGGTGTAGATGGTGGTCTTGTGGCGGGCGCGGGTGAGCTGGACGTACAGGTCCTCGCGGGTCATGTCCTCGGTGACCAGCGGGTGGGCGGTGTCCACGGTGCTGCCCTGGGAGCGCATGACGGTGGAGGCGTAGAGCAGTTGGACGTGGGTGGCGACGTACTCGGCGGGCAGGGTGAGGCGTCCGCGGTGACCCATGTGACGCACCTTGAGGGAGCCGTCCTGGTGGCGCTTGAGGATCTGCCAGGCGTCGCCGTTCTTGACGAAGTCGCGGGCACGGGCGGTGGTGAGCTTGCGGTTGTTCTCGCGGGTGACGATCCAGTCGCCCTTGCCGGCGCGGTTGCCGTCGCGCAGCAGGACGCCGTCGGCCTCGACCTGTCGGGCGGCCACGCGCTCGTCGCGGGCGCGTGCCGACAGGGCGGTGCCGTCGGCTCCGGAGGCGGCGCTGATCAGCGTGGTGCGGCCGGCGAGCATGTCGGCCTTCCAGCCCTCGTAGGCTGCCTCAATCATGGCGGTGCGGGAGCCGCCGACGACCCGGTTGTTGGCGAGGTAGAAGTCGAGTCCGGCGTTGTCGCCGACGCGGATCTTGAGGGTGGCGTCGGCCTCGGCCTTGTTGCTGAACCGGTGGAGCTGGGTGAGTTCGACGGCGCCGGCTTCGGCGGCGATCAGGCGCAGTGCGCCGCCGGATTCGACGGAGGCGAGCTGGCGGTAGTCGCCGAGCAGGCGCACGGTGGCGCCGCGCTGGGCGGCGATCCGGGTGAGGTTGTCCAGGTTGAAGGTGCCCGCCATGCCGGCCTCGTCCACCAGGACGACGTCGCCGGGGTTCAGGGCGAAGCTGGCCCGGCTCTTGGGGACGTTCTGGCCGGTTTGGAGCTGTCCGGCGTACTTGCCACCCATGTACTCCCAGAGGAACTTGTGGAGGTTCTCGGCGGGCTGCTTGAGGTCGTTGGCGAGGACGGCGGCGGCTGCGGCGGAGGTGGCGAGCGGGACGACGCGCTGTCCGGCCTGGGCGGCGACGTGGACGTACGCCTGCATCGCGGTGGTCTTGCCGGAGCCGGCCGGGCCGAGGCCGACGGCGAGCATCCGGTTGTCGATCGCGAACGCGGTGACCAGGGCCCGCTGCCCCTCGTCCAGGGCGCGGTTGCGGGCCTCGAAACCGTCGATCGCGGCACCGACGAACGCGGCGTTCAGGCCGCTGGTGGTGGGGGTGGTGGCTGCGGTGACGAGCCGGCGTTCGGCGTCGATGATGTCCCGGCTGGTGTACCGGGCGGAGGCGTGCTGGACGAACACCGAGTCACCGTTGGAGCGCAGCAGCTCCTCGGGCTCGCTCAGCAGCGCAGGGGCGTCAACGCGGATGCTGTGGACCGGGGAGGCGGCTTCGCTGACAATCGCCTCGACCAAGGCGCTGTGCTCTTCGGCGCTCGTGGTGGGGTGCTCGGATCGGGCCAGGCGCTCGGCGTGGGCGCGCAGGTTCCACACCGTCCACACCGCCCGCTCCTCCGAAACGGCGGTGATCACGGCAGCAGCCAGGGTCGGGATCTCGACCGGCTTCTGCTCGTCGTTCTCGGCGGTGGCAGGGGCGCTTCCGCCTGCGGGGACGGCCGCCATGACGCGGTCGATGACGTCCTCGCCGTGGGCGGCGGTGACGGTCTGGGTCCAGTCGGCGCGCATCTCCTGAAGGGAGCGGGCGGCCTTCTTACCCTCGCGGGTATCGAGGTTGGCCTGGCGGGCGAGCTGGTGGGTCATTCCTCGGGAGGGGTCGTGCCCGTGGTCGCGGCGGTACTCGCGCAGCAGCTGCTCGTAGCGGGCTTCGATCTCGGTCCGGCGTGCGCTGAAGTGGGTGATCGCCTCGATGGGGATGCCGACGATCTCGCGCACTGGCTGGCGCTTGGTGCTGGCGTCCTCGCGGGCCTCGAAGGTGACGCCCAAGCGCGCGGACAGCTCGGTCTCGAAGCGGGAGTTGTAGAACTCGGAGGCTGCCACCGTCATGGAGTAGAGGGCGCGGGCGTCCAGCGAGCGCCACTTCCCGTCGGTGCCCTGGATCTTGTTGGAGATGGCGACGTGGGTGTGGAGGTTGGGGTCGCCGGCCCGGGAGTCAAAGTGGTCGAAGGCAACTGCGATCAGGCCCTTGGTCTCGATCTGGGCCTGTCCGGTGCTGCCGGTGCGGGTGAACGCGGCGTGCTCTTCGAGCATCGCGAACGCGGCATCGCGGGCGGCCTCGTGAGCCTCGCGCACGGCGGCGCGGACTTCCTCGCGCTCGTCCAGCGCCCAGAGCACGGCGGCGGACTTCACCGGGGCGAAGACGGCGTCGAAGCCCGCGACCGCGGCCCGCTGCCGGGTGGACTCCTCGCGTTGGATCTTCTTGATCTCGGCCCGGGTGGGCTCGCGCTGGGCCTGCTTCTCGATGACGGCCAGGCGCTTCTCGACGCGCTCGGCGAAGGGGTCGAGTGCCTTGTACTCGGGGAAGGCGCGGCCGAGGGTCGCAGCCTTGATCGCGGCGGCGCGGGTGGCCTTGAGCTGCTTGTCGTTCATGTCGGCACGCACGTTGGCGGCCAGGTGCTCGGCGATGATCCGCTCGGCCTCGGGGTGCTGTCCCAGGCCGTACAGCAGCTTCATCTGCTCCTCGGTCACGGTGGTGCCGTCGAGTCCGAGCAGGGGCGCACCTTGCCCGAGCCAGACGCCCGGGGGGTTGCCCTTCTGGGTGTAGTACTCGGCTGCCGACTGTCCCCGCTGACGCTGTACGTCGCCGCCCGCGACCTGGCGCGTCAGGTAGGTGTAGCCGGTGCCGGAGGTGAGCTTGTGGATGGTCATCAACGCGACCACCCCCAGCTTTTCCGAACCTTGATGAGGGTAGGTGCGACAGCTATTCGAGCCGCCGATTCACCTGCCTCATCAAATGTCATGCGAGTACTTTAGCCCCGCGCAGCGGACCATGCTCAGAATATCTGCAAGAGGTGTCTGGATATCTTCGAGCGGAGCGGATGGTGATGCCGAGCAGCCTCGACTCGTCACATCTGACCTGCAGAGTCGATGGACTCGCGGCGACGAATGGACGGTTTTCCTGTCATTCATGTCTCGATATTTATCGTTGCTTCTCAGGGACTCTCAGTCGTGAAGACAAGGGGTTTCCGAGCTGGGCTTTTGTAGCTAGAGTCACGGCCAGAAAGGGCCGCTCGCTCTTCTGATCAAAGTTGCTCCCGGCTGCTGCGGAGCAACGGAACCGATCCCCATCGACTCCCTGGGATGCCGCCCCCTGTGATGACCCGTGAACCTCGTACTGCTCACGCCGACGCGCCACTCGCGCAACTGCTCCGCTCGCGCCCTGGCTACGTGCCGCCGACCGTCGGCGAGCGGGTGGTCGTCGTCGCAGACCTGCTGACACCCAGCTGCCATCCGCGCGCCGTGGTGAACCTGATCCGGTTCGTTCGTGACTGGCAGCCGGACCGAGTGGTTGTCATGAGCGCCAGTCAGCCCGGTTCGACTCATAAGGGCTCCGAGTGCACTACGCGTGCCCTTGCCGAGCTGCGCGCCGTCTACTCGGGAGACGTCGTCATCCAGGCCGGGGCTGGAGCAAGCGGGGACTGCCACCTAGCCGGCCCCTGTCCATGCTGGCCCGCAGTCATCTCCGACCTGGGCCTTGCCGTCGTCGCCGGAATCCAACCGGTCGCACCGGGCTGGCTGAGCCTCACCGCGACCGGCCCTGGCCCCAGTCGCTATCCGGGCGCACTCGCCATCCTGCTCGCGCGCGGGTTCGGACACTCCATCATCTGCAGCGGAACCAGCGGCCTCGCACTGATCGGAGAGATCCCGGCCGGCGACCCGACGGCCGACACGCTCTGGGGCTTCGAGATCGGAACGCTTCGCCGCACTGCAACGTCGACAGCTTCGTTCCGCCCGGCGATGGGCTTCGGAGTGGTCGACTCCACGACCGGCGTCGCCGAGCCCATCGCCGTACCGATCTCGCGCAGTGGGGCATTCACGTTCGACGGAGTCACCTACGCCGCATAGCGGCCAACCTAGGCAGCGGCACAGGGCACGCCGGCACGCCGAACAGGAAGGGCATGCCCCAGGCTTACCCGGTTCCGTTCACCAGAGGTCAGACCAGAGCGGTGAGGCTGCCGCGCGGCCAATGGCCGAGCCAGAACGCTGCCATGGACGGCTCGGGTTGGTCCTCCGTCGAGCCGTCGTGGGGCAGCAGTTCGGTTGGCGCGATGTAACCCTCTCCCGGCGCCAGGCGGATGCGGAAGACCCGCAGCGGCTGTCGACCGGCGACGTAGGCCCGCAGGTCGTCGGTGTGCGGGTAGCGGCCGGCGGGGTCGGAGTAGAGGGTGCGGCAGATGGTGCGGATGTCGAGGTCGGCGAGCAGGAGGTAGCGGGTTCCGGGGCCGAGGTTGAAGCACAGGCGCCGTCGGCCGGTGTGCTTGGACTCGTAGTCCAGGCGGTCCCAGTTGTCGACGTGCAGTCCGATGCGTCGGCCGTCCTGGTAGTTGGGAGTGGTGGTCAGGGCCTTGGCAGGGCTGGCGGCTTGGCCGAGGTGAACGGCGTCTGGATCTCCGAGCGGGTCGGCCAGCGCCGCCAGGCTCGCGGGCACCGGGCCGTCGGGGAGCTTGACCAGCTCGACCAGCGTGTCGTCGTCGGTCTGGGCGCTGGGCTTGAGCCGTGCGGCCAGGTCGGCCGTCAGCGGTTGCCAGGGGCCGGCCGGAAGGACGGCCCCTGACTCGTACTCCGGCTCACCGGCAGCGATGCGGACCCCGGTGGTCTCGCAGCGGGCGATGAGGGCGGCGGGGTCGGTGTGGGCGATGGCGAGGTTCAATCCGGGCTCCTCCCGGTTCGGGTCACCGGCGCTGGTTCAGGGTGTCGCCGAAGGTCACGTCCAGCTCCGCGATCAGGGCTTCGGCGAGCTCGGACTGCTGGGCCCGGTCGATGACCACCTTGGCGAGGTGGGCGAGGCCGCGCAGCGAGGTCAGGTCGTTGCCGCGCAAGTCCAGGCCCTGGTACTTGCCTCGCCCGAACTCGGCCAACCGCAGTGTGCACGCGTCCAGGACCGCACCGGTCAGGTCGCAGCCGGTGAACGATGCTTCGGTGAGCACGCACTTGGAGAACGCGACCGGCCCGGTGGCCCGGACCTGCTCGAAGCTCGCGTAGTCGAGCTTGCAGTTCTCGAAGAGCACGTTGTCCAGGGCCACGCCGGTGAGGCTGGCACCCATGATCTTGCAGTTGCGGAAGACGACGCGGGACAACTTGCTGTCGGCGATGCGGGCGGTGGCCAGGTCGCAGGTGTCGAACTCGACGGAGTCCAGGCGGACCTTGTCGAGCTGGACGCGGTCGGCCCGCAGCCCCCTGACGCGGCCGGTGATGAGGCTGGTGTCGGCCAGGTCCAGGTCTCGCAGGTCGGCGTCGCCGTACTGGAAGTCCTGGACGATGCCCCGGGCGGAGTCCAGGGAGGTGACGTTGGACAGGTAGAGGCCGGGCTCGTCCAGAGTGGGCAGGGTGACGGTGACGCGGCCGAAGGTGATGCTGTCCACGGGTGGGGCTCCGCTCTGTCGGGCCGGGCCCGCACCGCGCGGTGCGGGCCCGGGTGCTCAGGTGGTGCTACTTGCTGGTCTTGTTGTCCCAGGTGGGCCGGTTGTCGAACGACGAGCCGACGTTGTCCCACGTCGGTCGGTTGTCGAACTTGGCGACCGTGACCGGGTGACCAGACGTCAGGTCGGCAACCACAGGGGAATCGGTGACGGCCAGCAGTTCGAGGATGGTCATGCTGGTTGCTCCTCTCGGACGGTATCGGACAGTGCGGTGACGAGGGCCTGCCTGGACACGCGGCAGTAGTTGGTTTCGGTGGTGTCCAGGCGCCCATTCTCGAAGTAGCGATTGCCGGCCTGGGCTCCCCGGCAGAAGCCGAAGAACTCACACCGGGCCTCGCACTCGTCCAGGCCGGTCAGGAACTCGCGCACGTACCGCAGGTGGTGCGCGCGATCCAGCATGGAGCCGATGGTCAGCTCCAGGACGTTGCCGGCCCGGAAGTCGTTGTATGCCGGGTCACTGATGCCCGCGAGCTCGGGCGAGAGCAGGACCACGTCCCCGGCGGCGGAGACGGTCGGGATCGGGTCGATCAGCGCGTCGTCCCACGCGGCCAGACCCATTTCACGGGCGGACCGCAGGTAGCTGCCGAGCCGGTCAACTTCGCGGACGGTCAGCTCTCGGTGCAGCCTGGACCAGGCGATGGTGCGGCGCCAGAACTCGCGGGCCTGTTCGACGGTGGGCACCGCCCGGCCGGTGTTGACGCCCTCGGTCTCCTCCATGTTCAGCCCGACGCTGTGGCAGCCCAGGTCCGCCATGAAGTCCAGCAGCCCTTCCGGGCCGAGGGTGCTCTCCGCGCTGACGACTGCGATCGCGGAGAACCGGACCTCGTGGTCCCGAAGGCAACTGATGCCCTTCATGATCCGGTCGAAGGCCGGGCGTCCGGCCCAGTCGACGCGCTGACGGTTGAGGGCGGCCGGGCCGTCGATACTCACCCCGACCCGGAACCCGTACGCGGTCAGGAAGTCACACCAGGCCGGGTTGATCAGTACCGCGTTGGTCTGCACCGAGTGCTCGACCAGCCCTGCCTTCCGAAGCGGCTCGAACGGGGCCAGCAACTCGGCCAACCGCTGCCGCCCCACAGCCAGCGGCTCGCCCGCGTGCCACAGGACCTCGATGGGCGAGGAGGTCGTGGTGTCGGCGAACTCGGCGATCGACCGAGCCACCGCCTCGGCGACCGTCACCGGCATTGGTGTGCGCCGGCCTCGGTCGGGCAGGTAACAGTAGGTGCAGTTGAGATTGCAGAAGCCGTCGGGCTGCACGACCACCGTGTTCGGACGGCGGGCGATGCGGCGCCGGTAGCTGGCCAGGGTCTGCATCGTGCTGGCTCCTCGCTCGGTCAGAGGGATTCGGTGCCCGGGTCGGTGCCCGGGTCGGTGTCCGGTGCGCTGGCCGCGGTGAGCGGCTGGTACTGGGGCGGTTGGTGCTCGACCAGGTAGCCGAGCAGACCGAGCACGGCGAGGTGGCCGGAGACCACCAGGGTCTTCATGGCGTCGCCGAAAAGGTCGCGGTCGGGACCGCGGTGCTGGGCACTCATGCCACGGCCCCCAGTTCGGCATGGACGGTCTTGCCGTTCAGCAGTTGATCAGCGCCCCAACGGCCGCCGGTGAGGTGGTGGATCAGAGCGATGCCCCGGCCGCCCTCGTCCTGCCCATCGGCCTTGACCATGACCGGCAGGATGCGGCAGCCGTCAGTGACGCGGATCTGGACGGCCTTCTCGGTGAGCCGTTCGATCTCGACCCGCATCCGCAGTCGGCACCCGGTCTTGGCCGCGTTGGTCGCAAGCTCCGAGACGATCACCTGCGCGTCCTCGACGAGGTGGTCCAGGCCCCAGAGCGCCAGTTGCACGCGCACCAGCCGACGGGCGGCGGACACGGACTCAGCCTGGTAAGGCAGGTCCAGGCCGACCGACTCGGTACCGCTAGCGGCTGCGGTCACGGCGGCCGTTGGCTCGACTCCCGAAGGTGTGCCGGCTGTGAAGGCCATGGCGGAACTCCTGGTTGGAGTGCGGTTGAGGGTTGGCCGGTGCCCGGCCCGGAACACAGGACGGGCCTGGAACCAGATGCCGTCCCCGAGAGGAGGACGGCTTCGCGTAACCAGTGAACGACCGTCAGCTACGGGTCGGTGAGGCAAAGTGCGAGTGCCTCTGGTCCGCGTTCGACCGGAAAACTTGACCGCCTCATTACCCGACCCCCTGCACACCACGTCACACCACAGCTACGTTGACCGCATGGTGGCCAACGTCGCACTCCGCCTCCGGATGGCCGAACGCCGCATGACGAAGGCAGAGTTAGCCCGCGAAGTGAACGCCGAGGTCAAGGTCCTCACAGGGAAGCTCGGCACGGTATCAGAGCGCACGGTCCACAACTGGCTGACTGGTCAGACCCGTTGGCCACCAGCGAAGATCCGCCTTGCGCTCACGGCAGTATTCGACTGCCCGCCCGAGGACCTGGGCTTCGTCCCCACAGGACGAGCCCGAAGCAGCGCAAGGGAGGAAGACGTGAGGCGACGCGACTTCATAGCAGCCGCCGGAGGCACCACCGTGGCCGCACTCACGGGCGCCGCTGCCGGACCACGTCGGATCGGGATCAGCGACGTCCAACAGTTGCAGGCCCGCTTTGCCGAGGTCGTCGCCAGCGACCACCGCCACGGCGGGCGCCTCAGCATCGAGACCCGGGCTGGCCAGCTGGCCGACGAAGCCCTCGCCCTCCAGGAACGCGGCACCGCCACCCAGCGGATCAGGGCACAGCTGTACGCCAGCGCGGCCTCCTTCATGTCGAGCGCAATGTGGGCCGCCATCGACGGCCGCCGCTTCGACGCCGCTCTCCAGCATCACCAGAAGGCTGCCTCCCTGGCAGCCATGTCCGGTGACTCGTCCATCCAGTTCCGCATCTGGTCCCACGCCGGCAGCCTCTACCGCCATCTCGGCCGGCCCGGCGACGCGCTCGCGGCCAACGACGTGGCTCGCAACCTGCCCATCGCCCGGCGCGACCCGTTGTTCGCCTCCCTCGGACACGCCCGCCACGCGGCCATCCACGGCCTGACCGGAGACACCAATGCGGTGCGACGCTCTCTCGGGCACGCGCAGGAGGCCCTTGACCGAGCCGACTCCGGCGCCTCCCGCCCTCTGTGGATAACAGCCTTCTACGATCAGGCCGAACTCGACTCCCTGGCCCTGGCCGCCTACCTCTCGGCCGGCAGTTGGGAGGAAGCGGAAGCTCACGCGCACCGCAGCATGGCGCTTCGCCGCGGCGCTATGCAGCGCTCACACGCGATCACCACGGTTCGCCTCGCCCACGCCCAGCTCGGCCAGGGCGACCTCGAACCTGCCGTCGCCACCGCCATGTCGGTCCCAGCCGAGGTCTCCGCCCACCCCCGCGTCACCGGCATGCTGAACGCCTTCGGCGCCAAGCTGGGCGACCTGGCCGACGGCAGCAACTTGGCCCGCACTTGGGCCGAGTACGCACACAACACCAGGAGGACCACCGCGTGACGATCGAGCTCCGCCACCACACTGACCTCACCGCGCAGGCCCGCCAGGACCTGCTGGACGTCTACGCCGACGTACGGGCGCCCCTACTGCACCTGGCCAACTACCGCGTCCAGACATTCGCCGAACGCCTCGACCGCCACGCCACCGAACCCGGCTTCGCACTCGTCCTCGGCTACGACGGCGACGTCCCGATCGGCTACGCCTACGGCAACACCGCCGACGCCGGCGACCGGTACTGGAAGCGCATGGCCGAACCCCTGCCCGACGGCTTCACCGACGCCCCCGTGCTGGTCATCAAGGAGATCGGCGTCCGCGCCCCCTGGCGCGGTACTGGTACCGCCCGCCGCATCCACGACGAGCTCCTCGCCCACCGCGCCGAGGATCGCGTCACCCTCATGGTCAACCCGCTCGCTGGGGACGGCAAAGTCCAAGCCCTGTACGAGACCTGGGGCTACCAGGCCTTCAACAGCCAGCAACCCTCGCCTGACTCACCTCGGCTCACCGCCATGATCCGCCCACGCTGACGGCGTCCGAATCGGCGGGACCGAGACCAGTACCCGCTCGGACTCGGGAACTGCCCCCTCGTCGAACGCGGGACCGCAGTAGATATTCGAGCCGGTCAGAGACCGGCCGGGTGGCTGGAAAGCCAGCTGGAGTGCCGGTCCCGCAACCGATCCCGCTCTTCGGGCGTGGTGAGAAAGACGTCGGCGCCACCGTCATAAGGATGGTGAATGCGCTCCAGACGGGCATCGGTGACCAGGACGTCCGCGGTCTTGTCGTCGGCAACGTCACGCAGCAAGTCGTCGATGCACCCACGCTGCCAGCGGCGGCGAGCAGCGAAGAGGTGGTAATAGGTGCGAAACTCCGGGTCAGGGTCGTCCTGGATCAGCAAGCTCTGCCAGTAGCCAGCATCTGGTTGGTGAGGCGGCACATCGGGCTCCGCCGTCCATTTGGGGTTGATCACGTACACGTCCTCGCCTGCGAACAGTTCGTCGAGGACGGTGTTGTAGCGCTCCAAGACGATGGCGTACTCGGTCTCGTCCTGCGGGTAGCGCTTCGACTCCGGCAGGCTGTGAAAGCGGACCCAGACATCTCGGTAAGGGCCGCGGAGTTGGTGCCCAACCGGAGGGCAGCCAGGCCATCGCTGATTCCACAGCTCCGTCAATGCTGCCTGTCCGCTTCCAGACACCTGCGGTACCGATCCTCTCAAAATACGCCCATGGTCGATGGTCATGATGCCCGAGACCCCGGCGGCGGCACGCGCCAGTACATCAACCCGACGTGACGGTGTTCTCCACCTGGGCCGAAGGGGGTTCGCCACCCGAGGCAGTGGTCGATCCGCTCCGAGTGACCGCGTCCCTGAGCCGGGCGGCCAAGTCCTCCGGGACCTCGACCTGGGCTTGGAGAGCCGGTCCGGGCTTGACCACCAGCCTGATTCCGCTGTCCAGCAGAAGCTGCCGACGCCCTGCGGTGTCCCGAGCCTGCCAGGCCGTCGCGTACGTCTCGTCGGAATTCTCCAGAACCCACTGCGCCGGCCGCTGTGGCAGGGCATCGAGCTCCTCTCGCCGCTGGAGCAGCGCCCGCATGCGTTCCTTCCACTCGTCCTCGTCCTCGCGACCGACGATCAGGCCTTCGTCCTTCTCCTCCCGAAGGCCCTTGATCGCCCGCTTGACCACGGCCAGATCCTCCGAGTGGTCCTCCCCCGGGATGTACCGGCGCACTGGAACGTGCTTGTCGCCGACCTTCGCGATGAAGGTCTCCTCAATCAGGTCCTCCAGCTGTTGGGAGGGCTGTGACGTTCCGCAGTTCGCCCTCCCCTTCGCGCTCCCGCTCGGGCAGTGGTAGTAGCTGTACACCTTCCCACTCGACTTCTTCGGAGCGTTCTTCGGGTACAGCGGCCCATTGCACGCATCGCAGAAGGCAACGCCGAGCAGCGCGGACGTGGAAAAGGTCCGAGTCTTCTTCGTGGATCTGGCCGCGAGCGCGGGCTCCAGCCTGGCCCACAGCTCTCGGTCGAAGACCGGTTCGGCGATCCTGATCGGCAGCCCGTCGGCGCCACGGGTCTCCTTGCCACGGTGGAGTTTGTACCCTCGCAGCGACGGGGTCCTGAGCAGGTCGGCGACGACGCTGGTGGCCCACTCGATCCCGTCGACGCTCTTCCCCTTCGAGGTCTCGGTCTTCCCCTGGGCCCTCAGATGGCGCACCAGGTTCGTCGGCTCGTTACGGCGATTCAGCTCTCCGGCGATTTCACGGAACGACCAGCCTGCGATGTACCACTCCGCCATCTCGCGCGCCACCCCCGCCGTCTGTGGCTCCAGACTGAGCGTCTTTCCGCCTTCCGGGTGATCCACCACCTCATAGCCGTAGGGCGCGTACCCGCCCGGCCAACGCACCGTCTTCCGCAGGAATCGGTGGGCACCGAGAACTCGGTCCCTCGTCCGCTTGAGCTCCATCTCCGCGAAGAGCGAGGCGAGCATGAGGAAGACCTTGCTCATCATCGCCGACATCGAGTCCTTGCCCTCGTCCCGGAAGTTCAGGACGATGCCGTCGTCCGAGAAGACGAGGATCTTGCGGTTGGCCTCCGCCCAGTGCGCCACGTCCGCGCAGTCCTTCGCCGAGCGGAAGACGCGGTCCACCTTCGAGAAGATCATCGCGTCCCACAGGCTTGCCTTCTCCCCCAGCCACGGGCCGAGGTCGGGGCGATCGAACGGGCGGACCTCGGCCGACACGTCCAGGTCCTGGAAGTACCCGACGACCTCCCAGCCCGACCGGTCGGCGTAGCGTTGGCCGGCTTCCTTCTGCACCAGGTGGGAGACCTTCTCGGCCCCCTTGACCACGCTGACGCGTGCACCGACGACGGCTCTGAGCATGTTCGGATCCTCGCAGGTCAGACCCGGTTTCGCGTGTTGGGAAACTTCTGTCTCCCGCGACCGCGACCTCTTCCAACTGGTCGACGACGCCCGGGACATCCAGGTCCTGTACCCCCTCAAGGGCGTCGGCACCCTGCAGATCACCGACGACACCCTGCTGCGCGAGAAGTACGGCGTCGCCGGCGCCCAGTACACCGACATGGCCGTCCTGCGCGGCGACCCCAGCGACGGCCTGCCCGGTGTCAAGGGCATCGGCGAGAAGACCGCCGCCCAACTCATCGCCGACTACGGCGACCTGGCCGCCATCCGCGCCGCCGCCGCCGACCCCTTCTCCAAACTCACCCCCGCCCGCCGCAAGAACCTCCTCGAAGGCGCCGCCTACCTCGACGTCGCCCCCACCGTCGTCCGCGTCGCCACCGACGTGCCGCTGCCCGACTTCGACCCGGCGCTGCCGAAGGAGCCGCTCGACCCGATGACCCTTGAGGACCTCGCCACCCGCTGGGGTCTGGGCACCTCCCTCACCCGGCTGCTGGACACCCTCGCGCAGGTTGGCGAGCAGCACTGAGGGCCCGGCCACCGGTTACCCAGCAGCACCCGGTATCGCAGGCGGCCTCGTCCAGGTCGGCCGGCGACTCGGCGGAAACTCCCTGGCGGTGGCAGTAGCTGTGGGCCCGGGCAGTGACGTGGTGGGGTCCGGGGACGGGCAACTCGGCGACCATCCCTCGGAGCTGCTGGGGAAGGCGGAGGTCGGCTGCACGGTCGTCACCGGGGATGGGCTGCCTCCGCCCCCGTTCGCCGAGGGGCCGAGGAACTGTCGCCGAGCCACCCGACCCAGGCCTGCGCCACGCCGTTCTCGTCCGGCGCGCCGACCACCGCGGTGATCAGCACGGTGGCCACCTGCGCGGTGCCGACGCCGCGTCCGGTCGCGTGCCCGGCGACCGAGTCCGCGATCCGCCGGTACAGCTGTGTGACGTCGAGCCGGCCGAAGCCCCCGGCCTCGATCTGCTCGCGCAGCAGGGTGACGGCCTGGCTGGCGGCCGTGGTCGCTCCGGCGTCGGACCAGGCCGCGCTGGACAGGCCGTCGGCCACGGCCACGATCGCGTACCGGCTGTCCCGGCTCCGCCCGATCCGGTAGGAGTCCTGCCGCGGGTCGGCGGGCTGGCCGCAGCGGTGGCCGGGGCCGATGACGGAGGCCGCGCGGATGGCGAGGGCACCGACCGCGGCTTCGTCGGCGGCGATCCCGTTCTGTACTGTTCGCTCCGGCAGCAGCCAGGGGTAGCCCTGCGCACGGGCGCCTTCGCCGAAGCGGGGGACGCTCAGGTCGGTCGGCCGCTCGCGCAGGAACGGCCGGGGCCTCGCGGGCTGGGCCGTCGGCACCGCCGGGCCGGCGGCGTAGCGGCAGACCGGAACCGTCACGTCGTGCCGGGGCTCCCGTTCGAGCCCGGCCCGCGGCCGGGCGACCGTCGCGGCGGCTTCGGACCCCAGCGCCGCCGCCGTGCCGACGACACCCACGGCCGCCAGGGCGAGCGCATCCACCAACTGGCCGTAGTGCAGGTGCGGCGTGCTGACCTCGATGAAGGCCCCGATCACGACGGCCACCATCAGCGCCGCCCGCACCCATCCGTTCATCAGGCCGTCCCGCCGGTTGTTGTCCCAGCTCACGGTCGTTCCTGGGGATCGCGGGCCTTCGGCCCGAAGGCGAAGTGCTGGCTACCGTGCTGTACCGCGAACACCTCACCCGAATCGGTGGCGGAGTTGACCTGGACCACGATGTCCGGCCGCTGCGCGGTCTGCAGCGATGCCAGGGCCATGACGTCCTGGGCGAGCTCCGGGTTCCGGTCGAGCAGCTGGAACAGCGCCTCGGTCCAGTAGTTCAGGACCGCGGGGTCGACCGCTCCCCTCGTGGCGGTCGACCTCCGCTCCAGCTCGTCGGACAGCTCCCTGCGGCGGCTGCTGCGGGCCTGCTCTATGACGCCGCTGATCAGCCGCTTCGCCTCCTGCCAGAGATCGGTGCCCATCGCGGAGACCAGCGCGGTGGCGCCGCTCGCGGCCAGCTCGGCGAGTTCCTCGTTCATCGGTGCGTCAACTCCAGTCGTTGTAGCGGATGTGCTGGTCACCACGGCCGACGGCGAAAACCGTGCCGTTCCCGGTGGCCTGGACGCGTTGCTCCACGGTCCGTGCCCCGGGTTCCGCCGGCGGCTCGCCGGAGCCGGATTCGCCTGCCCCGGCATCGACCGTTCCGGCATCGCCGCGCGGCCCGACAGGGCTGCCCGGGTACCAGAGCCATGCCGGTGCGGCGTACTCCTTGACCCGGACCTCGGCCGCAGTGAAGGCGCCGCTCTCCAACCCCTCGTAGCCGTGCCCGACCGTCTCCTCGTAGACGTGCTGCGAAAGGACCGCGGCCACCGGAGTGCCGTCCGGACCGGCCAGGGCCGCATTCCGCAGAGGGGCCGAGTCGAGCAGCCGGGCAAGCGTCTCGAAGGGAGTGCCGGAGACGGTGCCCTCCGGGTCGAGCCGGACCTCCCCCGCGTGCACTGCGGCCCGTACCCGCAGCTGAGTGCCCGGGACGGCATGGCGGTTGTGCTCGCGGATCCGCTCGCTCAGCTCCGGCAGGAGCGGGAGGAGCAGTCTGGCCTTGGGCAGCCCGGCCGGGGCGACGAGCCGGCAACCGTCGCCGGTGTCCGTGTACGCGAACTCCCGCAGGTCCAGATCCGCGACGCCGCAGGCACCGGACAGCGCGGACCGCAGCACACCGCGGATCTCTTGCAGCCGCTGCTGCCCGCGACCTGCGGAACCCGCGATGTCACAGGCGAGCAGGGCTCGGTATTCGTACCTCGGGTTCACATTCCCTCCGCGATCACGACGGGGGCCGGCACTTCGAAGATCGATGTGCCGTCGGCGCCGAATTCCCGGCGCCGACAAGATGATTGACGAGATCGTAGAGGAGGGGTCCTCGGGTAGAACGGCTACTAATACCGCTTGTCCGGCTTCGGCCGAACGAAGAAGAGAGGTGTCGCCGATGAGCAGGACACGGGTGCGCGGGGCTGAGACGTACTGGCCGCCGGCCGGGCTGCTCGGCCGGGTCGGCGAGGACGACCGCCGAGTCCTGCTCGGTCTCGGCCACCGCGTGGTCTATCCGGCTGGTCAGATCACCATCCGCGAGGCGGACACCTCGGACTTCGCGCTGCTCCTGACCGGCGGCACGGTGAAGGTCACCGCGCACGCGCAGGACGGCCGGGAGGCGCTGCTGGCCGTGCGGATGGCCGGGGACCTGGTCGGGGAGCTCGCCGGGATCGACGGTCAGCCGCGGATCGGCACCGTGACCGCCTGCGGCCGGGTGCTGGCCCGCTACATCCTGCGCTCCGAACTGCTGGATTGCACGAAGCAGCACCCTGCCATCGGACTCGCGCTCAACGCGAGCGTGGTGGCCAAGCTGCGCACGGCGACCGGCCGGATCGTCGACTTCACCGGTTGCGACGTACTCGGGCGGCTGGCCAGGATCCTGCACCACTTGGCCGTCAGCTACCGGCGCCCCGGCCGGAACGAGGCTCAACTCCCGCTGTCACAGCCGGAGATGGCCACGCTGGTCGGCGCGGCGGAGTCGTCGATCCACAAGGCCCTGCGAGCCTTGCGGGAGTCGGGCGCGGTCGTGACGGGCTACCGGAGGATCACGATCCTCGACCTGGACCGCCTCGCCCGGATCGCCGCCGCGGCCGGATCACCGGGGATCTCACCGAATACGTAAAAGCGTCGGGTTCGCACAACCGGTCGGCGCCACCATGACCAAGTGCTGGGACCCAAGAGTTGGAGAGGGCGGGGGAAGCACATGCCAGAGAACAACGGCGCTCCGGACAGTTCCGAGCGGATCAGGGTCGGCGACGTGTCCGGAACGATGGTCGTCGGCAGCCACAACACCGTGAACACCCTGAGGGTCACCGCCGAGTACGGTGCGACCGTCACCGTGCATGCGGGGCCGCTGCCGAAACCGGTCAGGCGCCAGGCGATCTCCCAGCTGCCCCGGTCCGGCGCCGATCCGCTGATCGGCCGGGAGCGGGACCTCCAGGTGCTGCAACAGGCGGTCGAGAAGCGTCAGTTGGTGCAGATCTGGGGCGCGTCCGGGGTCGGCAAGAGCGCGCTGCTGCGCCACCTCGCGTGCACGATGCCGCGCGGGCCCGAGGGCGCGGCCTACATCGAAGCCGGTGGACGGACGGCTGACGACATCGCGCAGGCGATCTTCGACATCGGCTTCGACGCGCCGAACTACAAGCCGTCGCTGGAGGTGCTGAAGGAGCACCTGAAGACCCTGCGGGTTCGGATCTACCTGGACGACGCGGGACTCGACGAGAAGGACCTGCACCGGCTCTTCGACATGGCCGAGCAGTCCTCCTTCGTCTTCACCTCGCAGCAACGGTCCGCGGTCGCCGGCGTACACGCGATCCAGCTCGACGGGCTGACGGCCCCGGCGGGGGCGCACCTGGTGCAGACGGTGCTGGCCCGCGAGCTGCGGCCCGACGAGACCCGGACCGTACAGGCGCTGTGCGACGCTGTGCACGGCAACCCGCTCCGGCTGCGGCGCATTGCCCTGTCTGCCGCGACAGGCAAGGGCCTGCCGGGCATCGCCGACCTCCCCGAACTGCTCCCCGCGCTGCTGAACAGGCTCCGGCCGCCGGAGCGCGACCTGCTGCACCTGCTCGGCTCGCTGTCCGGCGCCGAGTTGGCCGCCCGGCAGCTCAACGCCCTGCTCGGCCGATCGGACACCGACGCGCTCGCCGACGGCCTGGTGCGGCACGGCCTGCTGCTTGCCTCGGAGACCGGCTACGGATGTCCGCCGGACGTCGCCGGCTGCGTGCTGAAGAGCCGGATGACGGAGTTTCCCGCCGACCGGCTCTGCCGGACGCTCACCGCGTGGATCGAGGCGCGGGAGACCACCCCGGACGAGGTCGCGGCCCACTTCCAGGCCCTGGACGTTGCGGTGCTCCGGGCGGAGAAGAGCGGACATGCGCAGCTCGGCGTGACGCTGGCCCGTGCCGCCTCGCCGAAACTGGCGCTGTCCCGGCAGTTCGACGCATGGGGCAGCCTGCTCGGAGCCGGCTGGACCGCCGCGAAGAGCGCGGGAGACAGCGCGGGTGAGGAGTTCTTCCTGCGCGAGGCGCGCACTCGCCGCAAGGCGATCGGTCGGGCCGCACAGACAGCGGCCCTGGCGCTCGAGGCCGGTGTGCTCTGGCACGAACTCACCGTCCTGCGAGCGCATTCGGCGGCCCATCAGGTCGCCAACGCCGCGGCGACCACCACGACGCCGGTACACACATTCGTCCCGACGCACGGCACAGGCCACCTGCCGCCCGTCCCGCACGCACCCGCCACGCCGGTTCCCCCGCACGCACCTGTGGCGAAGCCGGTGGTCGACTTTTCCGGTGCCGGCCAACACCCGGCCGTCGCCACGCACCTGCCGCCCAGCACACCTGCCCCCACACCGACACCGGCGCGGATCGACCTTTCGCAGCCGCACCCCTCCGTCGCCCAGCCGACGCCGACGCACGCCGTGAACACACCCACGCCTGCGACGAGTTCGGGCCACACGGCACACATCTCCGCCGCCCAGCCGACGCACGCCGTGAGCACAACCGCGACGAGCGCGACGAGCTCGGGCCACACGGCGCTCACCGTCGCAGGTGCGGCAGGTGCCAAGGGCGGAGTGTCAGTACTCGCCCTCGCCTGCGCGTTCGGCTTCGTCGCCGTGCTGGGCGTGGGCGCCCTGGTCTACGCAGACGACCAGCCGGCCCCGTCGCCAGCCGCCGTGTCGGGCCCCGTCGACCCGTCGGGCCTTGTCAACCCGTCGGGCCTTGTCATCCCGCCGGATCCGAGCTACTACACCCCGCCCGCACCCACCTTCGACCCCGTGTGCGCGACCGTGTTCCCGCAGCTGACACCGGAGTCCCAGCAGTACGACACCGATGCCAACGCCTCAGACGACGCGAGCACCTCGTACAACAGCGCTGTAGACGCCTACAACTCGGGCGCGACGTCCACCATTCCCGACGACAGCACGGTGGTCGCCGACGACCACACCGTCGTCAGCGACCTGAACTCCATCGAGTCCACGTTGCAGCAGGCCGCGTCGAATGCTCAGGACAGTTCCGTGGAAACAGACCTCAACACCATGCTGACCGCCGCCCAGCAGATAGCGAGTCAGTACCAGTCGTTCCAACCCACTGTGTCAGGCAGCACGATCGACACAGCGAGTCAGAGCGCGACGATGCGGTCTGCCATAGACAGCCTGACGACCGACTGCGGCGGCTGACCTACCCCGATCCCCTCGAGAAAGGCCGATCATGCCCACGGAATCCACGCCCAGGGACATCCACGCCGGGGACGTCTCCGGCACCTTCGTCGTAGGCGACAACAACCGGGTGACGAACACGACGCACGGCCCTGAGCAGCCGCAACCGCATCAGCAGAACTCAGCGGAGGACCAGGCAGCCGTCTTCGCGGTCGAGCACGGCACCATGCACGTCACCTACAACGCCAAAGCCGAGCCCGACCCAGAACGCTGAGAAGTGCCGCGTGCCCCAGCCGATGATCGACTGGGGCACGCGGCACTGCAATCCGCTCAGTCCTGGCCGGCCAGCAGCTCCAGGTCCTGAGCATTCAGCGTTGCCGTCTTCAGCAGTTCCCTGATCAGGTTGACGCTGAGCATCGAGCCGACCGGCTCGCCGACCTCATCGCGCGTCAGTCCGCGCACGCCCCGCCGGTGCAGCCGTTCGCGCACGTCCTCGACCGCGTTCGCGACCGACTTGTAGCTCCAGGACTTGGTCACGTAAACCGAAGCGTTGACCAGACGGGCGGTGTCCTCCCATGTCAACGGGAGGGGGAAGGCGTCGTGGCCCTCCAGGTAGCGCCGGGCGAGCGCGGTGAGGACCAGCCGCTCCTGCGGGGAGAGCTCGTAGACCGTCTCTGGATCCACTGTGTCCGCACTGCTCGTGGAGCGGGGGTGCCGGTCATCCTCGTCCACGACGCGGACCTCCACCAGGTGGGAACGCTGCTTGGACGAGTTGATCACCAGCGGGGTGTACCCGGACTCGATGATCCGCTTGTGGCCGGTGAGCATCAGTACGCCGTCGGGCAGTTCGATCGGCAGGTTGCCGGTGTTGATCAGCCACCAGTTGCCGTCCGTACCCGTGCAGGTGAAGACGCCGTGCCGACGGCTGACGGTCGGGTCGTCGACACCGACCGGCACGTGCACATCCTCGCGGTCGCGCCCGAACAGCAGCGTGTACCGGCGCGGCGGCACCGCGTACCCGCCCTCCGGACCGAGCACGAAGATCGTCCCGGGCGGCGCCGAGGGCACCCTGTCGGCAGGACTGCCCGGCGGCAGCATCTGGGGTGGAAAGTCTCCGTACGCCATCTCACATACCTCCGCCTCGGCTCGGGTCAGTGTAGGAACGCACTCCGAGGACCGGTCCTCACGCGGAACCCGGTTTCCCCCAACTGATGTTGCATGGGCATGACTTGATCGATAATCTACCCGCCATGAGCGCAATCGGCCGGGAAATCTGCTGATGATGGATAGCACGGTCGCCGAACCGCTCGGTCCGGACGATCCGCAGGAGATCGGCAGCTTCACCGTCATCGGCCTGCTCGGCACCGGCGGCATGGGCGAGGTCTACCTCGGGGCCTCGGACAGGGGCTACGCCGCCGTCAAGCGCGTCCGGCCCCGGCTGGTCTCCAGCGAACGCTTCGAACGAGAGGTCGGCATCCTCTACCGGGTGCCGTTCGGGGTCGGGCCGAGGGTACTGGCGAGCGACGGCACCGCAGAACGCCCCTGGTTCGCCGCCGAGTACGTCCCCGGTCTCACGGTGGACGAGGCGGTCCGGCTACGCGGCCCGCTGCCCGCCGATGCGCTGTGGCTGCTGCTGGCCGAGGCAGCCGCTCAACTGCGGGCCGTGCACGCGTCCGAGATCGCGCACCGCGACATCAAGCCCGGCAACGTCATGCTGGTGCGCGACGGTGTGAAGCTGATCGACTTCGGCATCGCCCGCGCCGCAGACCAGGCGAGGCTCACCAGGAGCGGTGGCAGCTACGGAACCCAGGGGTTCTCGGCTCCGGAACAGCAGGTCGGGGACGAGGACGTGGCAGCGCCCGCGGACGTCTACTCGCTCGCGGCACTCCTGCTCTACGCCGCCTCGGGTCGCACGCCCGGCGTCGTCCCCGATGTGGAACCGCTGCGCGCCGTGGACGCCGACCTCGCCGCCGTCATCGAGCCCTGTCTCGCCACCGACCCCGAAGCACGCCCCACCGCCGACGAGATCGTCACGCTGACCCACGCGCAGCTGCCCGTTCCTCCCCCGTCGTGGCCGCTTGAGGTCATGTCACGCATCGATGCGCGACGTGCCTTCGCCGCGACTCCGGTCGGCAAACTGGAGACCGTCCCGCCGCCGGACCTGGCCACGGACCCGAAGCCCGAGGTCGGGAACACGCCCCCCGGATCACCTCGCCGCCCGCGCAAACGCCTGCTCGTGTTACCGATCGCCGCCGTGATCGCCCTCGGCGCCGTCGCAGCGTTCGTCCTCAGCCCGTCCGCTTCCCCTTCCCCGCAGAACCGCCCCGCACAATCGTCCGGCAGCGCGTCGGTCACTGTCGAACCAATCGTCGGGGCAACGCAGCGGCCCTCCGCGAGCCCTTCGGCGTCCTCCACCAGCAAACCCACTCTCCCGACCCTCACCACCCCAGTCGGCTCGACGCAGCCGTTCCCCCCAACCCCGCCCCCCTCGCCCTCCGTCACTGCCAAGCCGACTCCCCCACCCCCGACCACCCCGCCGAGCACGGCCCCTGCCCCCGTCGTGACCGCCTCCTCGCCCGCGGCTGCCCCCAGCCCCACCTCGTCATCGATCAGCGGCATCAACGGCCGCGACGACCCGGCGCAGGTCAAGGGATCCGAGGCGGACACCAGCTGGTTCGGCAACGACGCCGCCTGCTCCGCCTGGCTGGACGACAACGGCTCCGGCGCCCTCGCGGGCGTGCTGAACACCTCCCTGAACCAAGCCTGCTTCGCCGAGCTCGACCGCAGCGACGGCTTCAGCTACACCTTCCGCACCTCCTGGGGCGCCGCGAAGACGAACGTCATCCCGGACACCGGCACCACGATGTGGATCTGCGTCTGGAACGCGAGCGACCGGTCCAGCGAGCAGTGCTCCGCGCGCTACGGCATGAATGGCATCACCCCGGTCCGTCGGTGAAGCCGGCGCGACCAGGAGCCCTGACGGGCCGTCCAGCCGGCGCCGAGCCGAGGACCCCACGCCCGCGCCGAGGGCGACAGGCCCGTCACAACCCCGCAGCGCCCGCCGCGCTCGCCCAACTGCTGACGCCGGTCAAGGACGACTCACCACCCCGCACCACAGGGTCACAGCCAGTCTTTCCGCACGGCTTGGGCCCCCGCCTGGAAGCGACTTTCGGCACCCAGACGATTCATCAGGTCCTGCATCATGCGACGCACTGTCCGCAGGGACAGGCCCAGCTTGCGGCTGGCGGACTCGTCCGTGTGGCCGCTGCCCAGCAGCTGTAACAGAGCGCGCTCGGACCCGGTGAGGTCCTGGTCGTCACGGGAGGCGGGCTGACCGAAGTCGGTTCCGCTGCGCCACAGTTCATCGAACAGTACGCACAAGGGCTGGATGAGGGCCGCCCCGTGCAGTTCCAGTGCGCCGCGGCGGCCGTCGTTGGGGTCGGTCGGAACCAGAGCGATGCTGCGGTCGACGATGACCAGTCGTATCGGCAGTAGCGGCACGGTGCGCGTCAGACCGCCCAGACCGGCTAGCCACCGGGCATAGCGCAGGGTGTCGGGGTCGTTGCGGAAGCTGTCCTGGAAGATGCTGCGGATGACCACTCCGCGCTCCAGAGCCATCTGATTGGGGTGCTTGCCGGCCTGGATGGAATCGGGGCGAGCCGCTCCCCCCCGCATCAAGGACAGGCATTCCTCGGTCGCGGTCGCTGCGAGCTCCTCGAGGCGGTCGCGGACGGCTTCGAGGGAGTCCAGCCGCAGGACCATCTCATCATCGGGTCGTCGGTCGATGTACTCGGCGGAAAGGGCTGCGATCGCGGTCCGGGCGCTCTCCAGTTGCTGCTGCCGAAAGAGCAGCTGGTTCTGGTTGTGGGCGAGCAGCCTGGTCAGTCCGACCTCCGGGCTGACGGCCCGCAGTGCATGGGAGTCGGCCGCGGGCCGCAGCAGCGTCAGTTCCAGTAGTTCGTCCAGTGCTTCACGTACCTGTGTCTCCGACAGGTGCAGGTTGGCGGCAATGCGCTCGACCCCCCAGTCCGGCTCGGCCAGCAGGGTCCTGTAGACCCTCTCTGTCAGTGCGTCCAATCCGAGTGCTTGCAACACTGCGCGTCCCCCTCCACGTCGGTGATCATCATCATCGGCGCACGGCGGCCCGAGACGCAACGCTTCCGTGGACGAAGATGATCTGGCACCTAGATGCCGAGCACCTTGGTGCCACCTCTGTAGCCGTGACATCGCCTTGCCCGGACGGCAAGCTCTTCCTCAGCAGCGGAAAGCGCCACAAGAACCGGGACGAGCTCCGCGAACCATTCACGGCACAGCATTAGTTACGAAACAGGAGAGAACAGTCGTGGCTCACTCGATACGCATCGCGTGCACTGCCCTGGTCGTGGCATTCACCGTCGGCCTGGGCGCCCCCGCCGCAGACGGCATCGTCGCA
The DNA here is from genome assembly GCF_029893355.1 of Kitasatospora sp. MAA4. GTDB lineage: Bacteria > Actinomycetota > Actinomycetes > Streptomycetales > Streptomycetaceae > Kitasatospora. The sequence goes on along the minus strand of NZ_JARZAI010000001.1, from coordinate 334,891 downwards.
GCCCGCTCGGCCGTCCAAGGCACCGTCACCACCTCGGGCTTCGACTGGGACGGCGTTCGCGCCGCATCACCCGCACAGAGTTGACCGGATCCTGTGCATCTGGTCGCGGTGACTCTCCTCTGTCCTGACCCGGTGTCATCGCAGTTGACGGCTGAAGCGGTCACCGATCTGATCTGGGTCCACTGCCAACACGAAGACCGAGTGGAACACATCCGCACCCGCGTCGACCTCCACCGATATTTCATCGCTGCCGCGGTCATCGCGGACACTCCGCATGCGGCAACTGCGAAGCTGCGCCAGGTCTGCGAACGTGCTCTGCAGCTCGCACCGGCGCTGCGTGGCGGGCGCCTCGTCCTCACGTAGGACCTCCACGAACCGAGTTCACGGCTCTCCCGGCTGCTTGAGTGCAGTCACGCCGGGAGATTGAGAACCATCTGCCCGCCTCCGTCCGAACCCCTCGGACTGGCCCGGCACATGACGCCCACTCGGAAAGAACGCATCCGACCGCGACAGCCCCGATGGCCGGCGCAGCGGTCGTTACGGGCTCCTCGGCCTCGTCCGCCGGTGTCCGCGCGCCCTGGCGGCAGCTGGGGGCATCTCCTCAACTCCCGTTTCCTGAAAGAAGGTCATTCGCCATGCCCAGCTTCGCCAAGATCGCTGCCGTCGCCGCCCTTGCCGCGCCGATGCTCCTTGCCATTCCCGCGACCGCCAACGCCTCGACTCCGACTGGTTGTTCCAGTGTCACGCAGATCGGTAGCACCGCCTACCTCAACGTCGGCGGGCAGACGATGGCGTCGGTGAAGCAGTTCAAGGGCTGCGGGAAGAACTACTCCTACCTGTACGTGTGGGACGGCTACCGCTCCTCCCACAGCAGTTGGGACGTGTGCGCGGCCATCGTCACCGGCGGCGGACACGACGTCCAGGACCCCATGTGCGGCCACAACAGCGTGGAGGTGTGGTCCCAGGGCGCCGCCACCCTGTCGCAGTGCACCCAGGCCCTGGGCTTCAACGGGACCGGCCCCATTCCCTACCCCGGCGACGTCGCCGTCAAGACCGACGTCCGCTGCTGACCCCTCGGCCCACGGTGACCGCAGACGCCGCCCTTCTCCGCAGCAACCAGGTCAGCGACGGCCGCACCCACCAGCGGTGCCGTTGAGCGCTGCCCCAGCCCCGAGCCCTCCATCAGACCTCTCACCCGCCGGCGCCCGACACCGGGACGAGGTCAGGGCCGATCTTTCACCGAGCCAGAAGGAACCACCGCATGGCATTCGCCATCAAGACCCGCAACACCGCAAGCCGGCTGCTCGCGGCCGCCGCCGTCCTGAGCGGCCTGGTGCTGAGTGCCGCACCGGCCCACGCGGCAACCCCACCGCCCCACCCCGGGGCATCGGCAGCCACGGCTACCACGCTGCCCGTGGTGAACATGGAAGCCACTGTTCTGGCTGCCCAGATCGATCCCCGACGCGCCGACAACACGCTGACCCCCGGGGCCCACGACTCGGTCCTGGCCGTCGAGCAGGCTCTGGAGGCCCGTCACCTCCTCGACGCCCGTTGGGTGGACGGGTACTTCGGCACCACCACCATCACCGCCTACGCCGCCTTCCAGCGCTCCCTCGGCTACACCGGCCTGGCCGCCAACGGGCTGCCCGGCGCCTCCTCCCTCGCTGTACTCGGGCAGGGCCGGTTCACCGTCACCTACCGGATCGGACCCGGCGCGAAGCTGCAACGCGACGGATACACCATCAACACCCGCACCCAGAGCATGCTCACGGAAGCCGAGCGCCTCCTGGGCTTCCACCTCACCCTGTCCCAGGGCTCCTACAACCCCGGCGGCGATCCCACTTCCGCCGGCACTCACGACGGCGGTGGCGTCGTGGACGTCAACATCGACGGCATGTCCAGCACCACCCGCACTGCCGTCGCCCGAGCACTGCGCGAGGTCGGATTCGCCGCCTGGGTCCGCAACCCCAGCCAGGGCGACTGGCCGTGGCACATCCACGCCGCAGCGATCAACGACACCGATCTGTCCACCCAGGCCCAGAACCAGATCGGTGACTACTACCTCGGCCTCAACGGCCTGGCCAACCGCGGCGCCGACGACGGCCCCCGGATCCCCATCCAGACCTGGGAGGAGTACCAGCGCACCCACTGACGGCGCGCACGGCACCTCCCGAGCACGACTGAAGAACCCGTTGATGACACGTCACGAAAAGAGAAATCCATGAAGAACATACGCACCACGCTCGCCGTCGCCGGCACCGCACTCGCCATGGCCGTTCCCGTCGTCGCCGCCACCTCCGCCCCTGCCTTCGCCGCGTCCCGCGACGGAGTCTGCGACAGCGGAGAGTTCTGCTACTACTACAACAGCAACCAGGCCGGCTCGGTCTCCGACTTCACCGACTCCGTCAGCAACCTCGGAGCCACCCAGCCGACCTGCTACGAATTCAAGGGTTCCGGCGCCGGCCAGGGCCTCTGCGTCAAGAACAACGCCGCATCGGTGTGGAACCGCACCGGGCACACCGTCCGCGTCTACTTCGACAGCGGCTACGCCGGCGCCAGCCAGGACTTCGCCCCCGGCGCCAAGGGCAACCTCGACGCCACCCTGAAGAACAACGATGCCTCCCACCAGTTCCTCGGCAGCAGCAGCGGCAACCAGAGCGCCGTCAACGACTTCGACCACGGCACCCGCGGCTTCGCTGCCGACAACTGCACCGCCTTCGCGGCGTACCGCATCGCCAGCCGTCTCGGCGTCCCGAACTTCAGCAACTCCTGGGGCGGTACCACCTGGGGCGACGCCGGCAACTGGGCCGACGCCGCCCGCCGCGTCGGCGTCACGGTCAACACCACCCCCACCGTCGGCGCCATCGCCGTCAACGACGTCCACAAGGTCGGCCACGTCGCCTACGTGAACGCCGTCTACTCCGACGGCTCCTTCGACGTCGAGGAGTACAACTGGAACAACCCCCTCGCCTACGGCACCCGCAGCCACGTCCACGTCAGCAGCGCGCAGGCCGACTTCCAGTGGATGCTCCACTTCTGAGCAACCACCAGCAGGACACTGGCACGCCCCGCCAAGGACCACCTGACAGCCGGGGTGATCTCGTGAGCGTGCAGGTCACGGCGGTGTGACGAGGTCCGCCGGAGCCGCAGCGGTACGCATCGAAAGCCCCGTCGGGCGGGTGACCTTCCAAGTCGCCTTCGCCCGACGGGGCTTCGACGTTCAGTGGTTTCGTCGCGCCACCGGCGGCGTCGGGCCGAAGGCGTCGGCGAGGCTGGTCAGGATGGAGCCGGACCAGTGGGTCTCGCCGAATACGCTGGCCGGGATGGCGAGCAGGCCGCAGTCGCGTTGGAGTGTCTGCGCTGGGATGTCGACTGGGAAGAAGTAGTTGCCGGGGCAGGTCCGGCTCGCCGGGGGAATTGCCGCGAGCACCTCGGGCGGCAGCCGTTCGAACAATCGCTCAGCCCGGGTGGCCAGTTCGTTGACGACCTGCTGGGGTACGTCGCTGTGCTCGGTCAGCAGGTGGTCGGCGAGCCGCAGTTGAGTTGGCGTCGGCGGATCTGCCCGGAATGCTTCGGCCAGTTCGGCTTGCGCCGGGCTCAGCAGGACCACACCGAAGGTGCGTGGCCAGAGCCATCCCTTGGTGACCGAATGCAGCAGGACCGCACGCCCGGTGTCCAGCAGTCGCCGGGTGCCGGCGGCGAACGAGGCTCCCAGGTCGTAGACGCCGTCGATCAGCAGGTGGCGGCGCGGTGATTCCTGCAGCCACGAAATGAGCGCCGCGCACTCGGCGTCGGAGAGGTACCGGCCGAGCGGCTTGCTGGGGTTGGCGAGCAGCAGGTATTCGGGGCGGTCGTCCGTCGGCGAGTTGGGTAGGGTCGGCGACGGCAGGGTCGGGTAGGAGGTGGGCGCGAGGCCTGCGGCGCGGGCCAGTTCGAAGTAGACCGGGTACACGTCGCTGGGCAGCCACAGCCGCGCTTGTACGGCGTTCAACCAGGGGAACACCACGCCGAGCCCGTGACGGACCCCGCGACAGACCATGGCGCGGCGGGACCACTCTTCCGGCAGTTCGAACCGCCGGAGCCAGGCCCGGGCGAGGTCGCACCGGTGCACCGTACCCAGGTCGACTGGCGGTTCCGGCCGCAGCGGAGCGAGCGCCCGGTACACGTTGGTCTCGGCGGCGTCCAGCAGCGAGGGGGCAGCACTGAGTTGGCGCTGTCGGAACTCCTGGAACCCGTCGAACCTCATGCCGCCACCCCTTCCGGCACGATCTCGCTGGCCCGGTCTTCCAGGGAGGCGTAGCAGCGTCCGTCGGCCAGCACGTTCCAGCTGCGTGCGATCCCGTTGGTGCGTTCCCAGAGCAGGCTGGGCTCGGTGTAGGCGGCGATCCGGATCGGTCGGCCGTCCCAGCTGCCGTGGTAGACCGGCGCGCCCCAGGGCAGGCGGCTGGCCGGTTCGAAGCCGTGCTGCTCGGCGAACCGGGTGACGACGGACAGCGAAACCTGGTGCTCTCGGCTCCAGACGTTGGCGGCGCGCTCGAAGTAGAGCGACTCGGTGCTGGTGGAGACGTAGAGCTCCTTGAAGCAGACTTCCTCGACGCCGAGGGCCGCGGCCCACGACAGGTAGTCGGCGACGCCGGTCGCGTCGGCCACGCCGCCGTGCTGGAGTACGCAGATCAGCCTCATCCGCAGCCCCGGCCAGCGGTCACGTTCCTCGCGCCAGGTGTCGACCACCGAGCTCACCGGCGTGCGCAGCATCATCAGCCGCTCGCTGACGGCGTCGTCCTGATGGTGGCGGGAAACCGCCAGCACGCTCAGGCCCGCATCGCTCAGGGCTGCCAGTCGGTCGGCCCGGTCAGCGTGCCGGCCCTCCGCCAGGGTGTGCGCGTTGGTGATCAGGACGACCTTCGGGAAGGCCGCCGAGCAGGCGGACACCAGCCGCAGCTGCTGGTCGAACGGTATGAGCGTGGGCTCCCCGCCGCCGGTGATCACCGCACGCTCGGCACCCGCCGCACGGGCGCGCTCCAGCCAGTGGGCGACGGCGTCCCACGGGACCCGGGCCGGCGCCTGGTCGGTGGAGATCGAGGCCGCGGAGAAGCAGAACGAACACCGGGCCTGGCAGGCGGAGGCGACCGGCAGAATCGAGACCGAGCGCGGTCGCAGGTCGGCGTAGCGACGCTGTGCCGATGCGTGCAGGTGCAGGGAGGCCGCCATCGCGTCCTCGACGGTTGTCGGGCGCAGCGTGAACTCGTCGCCCACCTGGCCGAGCTCGTGGACGGCTGACAACCGGATGCGAGCCTCGTGCAGTTCCATGCCGAGTCCGGTCGACACGTTGGGCACCAACTGGTCGGGGTCCACCGTGGTTTCCAGCACCAGCAGCCGGTCGCCCGCAATGGCCAGACGGTCGAGCAGGCGTCGCGCCTTGCCGATGCCGATACCCAACTCCGCTCGGGTCAGCAGGTGGAACCGGTCGGGATAGGTACTCTCCGGAATCCCCGCCTTACCATAAGCGAACGCGTACTTGTCGAAGCCCTTCGCGAAGTTCGACAGGACGATGACGTGGAAGCGCTGGTCACTACGGTGCATCCCGTCATGATGCATGAACGAGAGCGACTCCGACAGGCAGTTGGTAGCGCGGATCGGACTGGCCCCTGCCCAGCAGCTTCTGGAACAGCGTGCCGGGTTGGGCCCACAGCACGGAAGCGACGTGCGGGTTCGCCATGAGCACCGGGCATTCCACCCGCTGCCAGGTGTTTCCCTTCCTGACGGCATCGCCGAATATGATCCGCACCTCACCCTGCGCGGCTTCAGAGAATCCCAGTGAGGCGTTTCGCCAGAAGGCCGCGGCCTTTCCGGAGTAATCCGAGTAGTACGGGGTGCACAGGTCAAGGTCTTCGATCAGCATCATCATCGTCCGCCCGCCGTACTTCCTGGCAGTGGCCTTTGCTGCCGCCTCGACCGACTTCCCCTGGTAGGTGCCGCTGTAGTACCACACCGCGGTGGGATCGCCGCGTCGCACGGCGCTGCGCATCTGCGCTCTCGTCACCCACCTGGAACTGTCGTTCGTCTGCCCGGGGAGGACAACGCCGCCGCCGTTGGTCGGCCCCTCATCGGCAAATGGAACCGAATCGTCGATCAACTCGGCCCTGATCGGACGGATATTCACAGCAGCGATGCCTCCTTGCGAGTGTCCGACGGGATCCCAGGAGGCTACCGCCTCAGATCCGGTGACCGGCACGGAACGACTGCGGCACGAATCAGTGAAACGGTCCGGACCCAGTCGTACACGCTCCTGAGCAAGCATCGGAGAATCCTTGTGGCTCCTGTGCCGGGAGTCCTAGGTTCGAATCGGTCTCGGGAATTCACCATCCGGAGACCGCAACGGACGAAGAAGGGCTGTGTGTTGAACCTGCCGAGCGATCTGGCACGCGACTTCCAGCGGTTGCGCGAGCGCATCACGCGCAAGGCGTCGTCCGCTTGGTTCCGGGAGAGGCGCCAGGAGCTCGAGAGCCTGGCTCCGTACGATCCCGGCCGAGGGCGCGAGCGCCTCGACCAGCTGCTGGCCACCGCTTCGACGAAGGTCCCGTACTACCGCGCCTTTCGCGACCGCGAACACCTGAGCCTGGGTGACTTCCCGCTGACCCGCAAGAACGACCTGCGCGAGCACTTCGTCGACTTCATCAGCCGCGATGCGACCGGCCGGATGGCACCTGGCGCGTTCTCCCTCGCTTAGACCAGCGGCAGCACCGGACAGCCCGTCACCCTGCTGTCCACCGCCGAGACCGGCGGACTGTCGAACAACGTGCTCCGGGAGCGGTTGAGCGCCGTCCTCGGTCTGCCGGACAGCGGCACCGTCCTCAACCTGGGACTGCTCCACCCCGGCACTCCGCTGTTCCAGCCGGTGATGCTGCCCCACCCGTACGTCAAGTGCAACCTGCGGGGATACGACCCCCATGCGCCCGACATCGTCGCGGACTACGAGGCCGTGGTCGGACGCCTCCCGGTCGACCAGATCGCCGGGTCCTCCAGCCGCGTCATCGCCCTGGCCCGATACTGCCTGGACCGCGGCATCGTCCTGCGTCCGCGCGGTGTCGTGGCCAGCCACGAGCACATGCCAGACAGCGGCCGCCGTCTGGTCGAGGAGGCGTTCGGTTGCCCGGTGACCATGGTGTACATGACGTCGGAGACCGGGTACGCGGCCTTCGAGTGCAGCCGGCGGCTGATGCACTTCCAGGACGACTTCGTCCTACCCGAGATCGGTCCGGCCGGTGACGGCGGTGACGGCGGTAGTGAGGGCGTCGGCGCAATCGTCCTGACCGCTCTGCTGTCCACCCCGATGCCGGTCATCCGCTACGTCACGGGCGACCTCGCGTCCCAGCCGATCGACTGCGGGTGCGGCCTGCCGGGCACCGTGACCGACGGTCTGCTGGGCCGGGCCCGCACCAGCCTGGTCGGTCTCGACGGATCGGCCTACTCGCCCTACGCGCTGCTGGCCGCACTGGCTTCCGCCGGCCTGCCGGACTTCCAGGTCGTCCAGGACGAGCCGGGCACGCTCGACCTGGTGAGCACCGGCCCGGCGGACGCCGCCGATGCCCGCGTACGGGACATCAACACCCGCCTGGACGCGCACTTCGGTGCCCAGCAGGGCTTTCGCCTGCGCCACCGCCCGCACCACGACTTCCAGTTCACCGCGAGCGGCAAGCGCAACCCCGTGGTCCAGCACCTGCAGCTGCCGGACACCACCGAACGCTCGGGATACCTGTAGTGCGGCTGCGCGTGGTGGATGCGGGCGAAGGTCAGCAGGCGGAGGAAGCAGTCCGGGCCTGGTGAACCCGGCGGCCTTCCGGTCCGTCTAACTCATTACCCGCACCCATCGCACTACCGAGGAGCGACAGATGGAGTCAACTCCACCGCAGGCCGTTTCCCAATCCGATCGGCCGGATGCCTCCTACACGGTCGAGGAGATCTCCAGACTGGTGGGGATGTCACCCCGCAACATCCGTGCTCACCAGTCCCGCAAGTTGCTTCGCCCGCCGGCCCGCAGGGGGCGGATCGGCTACTACGACGAGACCCACGTCCGTCGCCTGCAGCACATCGTGTCCCTGCAGCGCCAGGGCTTCAACCTGGTGTCCATCGCGGCGTTCCTCGGTGCCGGCGGCCGCGACGCCGAGGAAGCCCAACTCGCCACCGCGGTCAACCGCGCGGTGCGTGACCAGCCCGCGGTGTTCTACTCCCTGAACCGGCACGGCATGCTCGGGTGGGAGGCCGACGGCACGATGACCGTTGCACGCCCGGCGGTGCAGCGGGCGACGATGGAGCTCGTCCGAACGGGCGTGGCGCCGGCGGCCGCGCTGCGATGCCTGGCCCGGTCGTTGGACCGGATCGCCAGCGCCGCCGAGGACCTGGTCACCTCGTCGAGCGCGGAACTCATCGCCGACGCACCCGTGTTCGCACCAGGACCGGCGGCGGCCCGTCCGGCCGGTGGACCCCAGAGCGCGCGACTCACCGAGGGGTTGGTGGAGCTGCTGGTGAGCACGTTCCGAGCCGCCGCAGAGGACCGGGGCCGTGAGCTCCTCACCGAACTGCTCACGGAGAACGGTGGTTCCGACGCCTGGGTCGAGGAGCACCTGGTGGTCGAGAACGGGTGAGCGCGGCCCTGCTCGTGCGTCTGAATTCCCTGGTCGACCTGGTCCGCCTGGTCCACAGTCCCTGCCGACGTGCCGCACGGCCGTCCCAGTACCGGAAGCATGAAAACCAGTGAACCGCACTCTTTCCGTTCCAGGCACCCTCAGGTCCGAGAGCTACCGGCTGCGTGTCGATGCCCGGTTGACCGAGGAACCGGGCGGCTGCCTTGTCATCGAGCAGTCCCGCTACCGGCTGCGCCTGCCCGGGCTGGAGGCAGGACGCCGCGCCGTGCTGTTGCGGATGGTGGAGAACTGGCTGAGTGACCTGCAGATCGCCCAGCTCGTCACCGGATTGGAAGGCGACTCGCGGCTGCTGCCGGCCCAGTTGCTGGTGCGTCGACTGCTGCTGCACTCCTGGCTGGAGCGCCGGGTCTCGATCGGAACCCGTGCCGTGCTGGACGTCGTGCCCCGCCGGATCGGTGCCCAGAGCGTTCCGCCTCAGCGCCGCCACAGCCCCGGGGCGGTCTACCGGCTGTCCAGGTTCGCGGTGCTGCGTGCCGAGCAGGGCCGGATGGTGGCGTACTCGCCGCTCAGCACCGTCGGGATCAGTTGCCCGCAGTTCCGGCTGACCGCTGTCCTGGCCCGCGCCTGCGCGGAGGAGATCGGCCTCGGCGAAGTAGCCGAGGAGCTGGGATTCGAGAAGCCGGCAGCGGGACTCCTGCTGGACGAGTTGCTCTCCGCCCGCCTGCTGCTGACCCCGGAGGAAGCCGAGGCCGAGACCCGTGCGGCACCGATGGCCCTCTGGTCGGCGGAGGAACTCTGGCTGCACGACCGCTCCCGCCCGGAGCGCCACGCGGCGCCGATCGGCGCGACCGATCGCTTCCGCGGTCTGCTGGAGGCGGACCTCGCGCAGACGGCCGCCGTCGACGGCCGCCCCTCGGTCACGCTGCCCACACCCCCTCGCGTCACCCTGGCGTCCGGCTCGCTGCCGTCCGGCTCCCTGGCGGCGGTGATGTCGCGGCGCCGCAGCGTGCGACGGCACGATGACAGCCGGCCGGTGACCGTGGGGCAGCTCGGCGAGTTCCTCCACCGGGTTCAGCGCCTCGAACTCCGTGACAGCGAAGGCCGGCTGAACGGCGTTCGGCCCTATCCGGGCGCGGGCGGTCTCGGCGAGCTGGAGATCTACCCCCTGGTCTCGCGGTGCGCGGGCCTGCCCGGCGGCCTCTACCACTACGACTCGGCGCAGCATCGCCTGGCGACGGTCGCCGCGCCCGGGCCCGAGACCGAGCGGATGCTGTCGTTCGCCCGTGCGACGGCCGCCATGCCGGGCCCGCCGCAGGTCCTGTTCGTGATCACCGCCCGGGTCGGAGCGTTGATGCGCAAGTACGAGGGGATCCCGTACGCGCTGGCGCTCAAGGACTCCGGGATCCTGACCGCCTGGATGTATCTGGTCGCCACGGACATGGGCCTGGCTCCCTGCGCCCTCGGTGCGGGTGACGCCGCCTCCTTCTCCGCGCTGGCCGGTCTGGACACGCTGGCCGAGCCGGCCATCGCCGAGTTCGCCCTCGGCTCCTGCCCGCCCGACGGTCAGGAGCCGGCATGAGGTTCGCGCCCGCCGTCCGCAGACAGAGAGCCGTCCGCAAACTGAGAGCAGAGGACCGTGCCATGCACTCCACCGAACGCACCGCTTTCGCCTCCGGTTACAGCGCGTTGGTGGCCGCCGTGTGGTCCGATCCGGGCCGGGAACGGCTACTGGCCCAGGACCCGCGCGTCCTGCTCGCCGAGCACGGCATTCGGGTGCCGGTGGGAACGGCCGTGGTCGTCGTCCGTGACCGGCCTGCGGTGTCGGAGGTGATGGCCGCCCAGATCCGGTCGTGGGAGGAGGCAGCGGTCAGTGGCCGGCTCACGCTGTTCGTGCCCCATCCCGATCCGCTCGACGCGCGGGATCTCGCGGAGGAGGAACTGGATGCGCTGGTGGCCGGGGTGGGAACTCCGGGGTTTCCGGGGTTTCCGGGAATCGGTTAGCTCTGGAGAGTTGCCGCCAGGCCCGTCAGGGTTCGGGCGGGCTCGGGTGCTGCGGTACCGGTGCCCGGCCGCGGGACGGTTTCCGCGGCGGCGCACAGGTCTTCCGGGGTGAGTGCGGCCAGCTGCTCCCGGTAGTGGTCGAGCAGCTCGGCCGCGGTGCGGCGCAGCTCTGCCGGGTCCACCGGCAGGCGGGGCAGGTCGAGCCCGTCGTTCAGGCGGCGGGCCAGCGCGGTGCGCAGGTCGGCGGTGCCGGGCTGGCGGACGGTCAGCGACAGGTGGAAGGACAGCCCGGCGGTGTGTCCGACGGCCGAGTGCGGTGCGCCGCGGGGGATGTAGAGCACCTCGCCGGCGTGTGCCGTGGTCTCCAGCCGGACGGGGCCCGGGTCCGGCTCGGGGTCGGCCTGCCAGTGCCCGTCCTCGGGGACCGCGTGAACCTGCCACCGTTTGCTGCCGTGCAGTTGCAGCACGAAGACGTCCGCGTCGTCCCGGTGGGGGCTCAACCCCTGCCGGCCGGGCGGGGTGACGAAGAGGAAGGCCTCGATACGTCGGCCCAGTTCGGCACCGAGGCGGTCGGTGAGTGCGGCTGCCCCGGAGTGCCAGTGCTCGATTTTGCGCATCAGCAGGGTGGCGCCGGCATCGAGCTGTCGCATGACCTTGGCAGGGTCGGCGTAGCCGCCGAAGTCGTGGCCCATGACGCTGCGGGCGCTGGTGTAGTCGCCCTGGTCCAGGGGCTGTCCGGCGGAGACGAGTTCGAGGTAGGGGCGGCGCAGCAGGCCCGAGGCCAGGGCGGCGTCGACGTCTGCCAGGGTGACCGGTGGGGCGAGCGGTGTCGGCGGGCGCAGCAGGCACGCCTGGCGACGCCACACCGTCGCCAGGAACGGTACGGGGTCGCCCACCAGGGACCGGAGAGTTTCCATCGGGGAGTGGGCCTTCCGTAGCGGGACCGGGGCTGACGAGTGGACGACCGGTCGGGTGCCTGCGACAGGTGCCGGCACCCGACCGGGGGGAGCGAACGTCAGATGACCAGCTCGCCGCCCGAGATGGCCTCCAGGTCCTCGTCGTCGACCTCGGCACTGAACTCGTCCGACGCGGTCTGAGGGGTGACGTTCTGGGTGTCGCTCATGATTACTCCCAAGGGGGTTCCGGGTGTTTTCCGACGGAAAGGCCCGGGGAATTCCCGGCAGCCTCTCGCTCGGTGAGACGTTTCGAACCTAGGGCTCACGGAACAGGAGGCACAAGAATTCTCCGACACTTGCTCAGGTATCTGCACCGCTGTAGCCGAACCGTTCCGGCAGTTCGTGCCACGGTTGTTCTCGGACCACATCACTGTCCTGGACCTCGTGTCCGCGTCCCCCGGAGAATGGCCGCACCGAGGCCGTTTCCGGCCTGACCCGACGAACACCGGAGCGGGCGATGGATGACTCGGCGGCCTCCGTGCCGCTGCCGGACGTGGTGCTGCGCAGGCTCGGCCTGAGTGGAGTCGTCGCGGTTCACCCCGTCACGGTGGGACTGACGAACCGTTGCTGGCAGGTGGAGACCGGTCGGCGAGGGCACCTGTTCGTCAAGCAGTCCCTGGGCGCGGAACCGGAACAGATTCGACGCCAGCACCAGGCGGTGCGTGCCCTGCACGAGCGCGGTCTGCCGGTTGCCGCACCCTTGGCAACGCCGGACGGACGCACCCTGGTCGAGGCGGCGGGCGGCCTGTTCGCGCTGTACCCCTGGGTGGAGGGTCGCCACCTTCCCGGATGGGTGATGAGCCCCGGGCAGGCACGCGCGCTCGGCGGGCAACTGGCGCGCGTCCATCACGAGTTGGCGCAGGTGCTGCCTTCGAGCACCCCCGAGACCCCTGCGGCAGCCGACCGGAACGCGGCCCTGCGCGCCGTCGACGCGTTCCTGCCACTGGCCGCCCGCAAGCCCGACCGCGATGCCTTCGACCGGTTCGTCCTCGCGTGTCTGCCGGGCCGCCGCGCCCTGCTGGAGGCGGCCCGCCCACCTCGGCCGCCGAGCCTGCCGGAGCCGGGAGCAGCAGGCTGGATCCACGGCGACCTGCACACGGCCAACGTGCTGTGGCACGGCGGCCGGATCGCCGCCGTCCTGGACTTCGACGCACTCACGACCCGGGCCTACGCCCATGAGGTGGTGCGCTCGGTGATGCTGCTCTTCCCCTCCCGTGATCGCCGGGGGCTCGCCACCACGCAGGCTGCCGCCTTCGTCGCCGGATACCGCGCCCTGTCGCCGCTCTCCGACCGGCAGTTGGCCGACGCGGCCGAGTTCCTCTGGTGGCAGCGTGCCTGCGACCTGCGCCACCTCGAGCGGCACTACCGGCGCCACGACCGCACCCGGGACCACCTGTTCGCCATGGACAGCCTGCTGCTCTCCTGGTGGTCCGGACACCCGGAGCAGGTGGCGAACGTGCTGGTCGGGGCTTGATCGTCGGCCTCGGCGGCTCCGTCGCACGCATCCGTGCAAGCGTGCGGGCCGCGGTGGCCGGGAGCGGTGCCATCCGGCTGCTGGGACGGACCGCCGGGGGCCTCCCGGCCTAGGCTGCGGGCAGGAGGGCGACCCGGCGCGGGACTGCCCGGTAAGGAGTCCGGATGTTGCTCGGTGTGGCCGTCGACGGTGTCGGGTGGCGGCACCTGCGGCGACTGGCCGTCGCGGCCGAGCGGGCAGGCCTGGACTTCGTCACGCTCGACGACTCCCTGGCCCTGACCGCAGTGCCGGACGGGCAACCGGACGCGGTGACCGCGCTGGCCGCCGTCGCACCGGCGACTCGCACGATCGGCCTGGTGGCGACGGTGACGACCACGTACGCCGAGCCCTTCCAGGTCGCCCGGGCGCTGGCCACTCTCGATCACCTCAGCCACGGCCGGGCGGGATGGCGCCCGCGGGTGGCGGCCTCGCCGGCCGAAGCCGCGCACTTCGGCCCCGAGCCCCTGCCGGAGGCCGGTCAACTGCTCTCGCAGGCAGCCGAGTTCACGGACGTCGTCACCGCGCTGTGGGACAGCTGGCAGGACGACGCGGTCATCCGCGACACCATGAGCGGCCGTTTCCTGGACCGCGCCAGGGTCCGTCACATCGACCATGTGGGACAGCACTTCCGCATCAGGGGCCCGGCCGTCGTGCCGCGGCCGCCGCAGGGCCACCCCGTGCTCGCGTCCGGTCCGGGCCGGCACTCCTCGTCGGCTGCCGCCTGCGGCGCCGATCTGGTGTTCACCGAGGTCCACGAGGCGCAGCAGGTACGGGCACGCGTGGGAGCCGGGGTCCGGATCCTCGGTGAGGTCGAGATGCTCTGCGCCGAAAGCGCCGCCGAACTCGCCGCTCGACTCGATGCCGTGTACGCGTGCGGGGCCGTCGACGGCTTCCACGTGCGACCCGCCGCGCTCCCCGGTGCCGTCGAGCGCCTCGTCCACGAGGTCGTCCCCCTGCTGCGCCGGCGTCACCCGGCCCGGTCCGGCACTCCGGGCGGGTCGCTGCGCGAGCGGCTCGGCCTACCCGCCCGGGCGCCCAGCGGGTTCCCGCTCCGAAAGGCATCGGCCTCACGATGAGCACTACCGGCAAGGCGATGCACCTGGCGGCTCTCTTCCCCTCCAACCAATCGGCCGGCTGGCGTGATCCGCGGTCCGGTGACCACAGCGACTTCGCCACCTTCACCGGCCTGGCCCGCACCGCGGAGCGCGGTCTGTTCGACTTCTTCCTCCTCGCCGACTACCCCCGGCTGACCGAACACCGCGGCGCCGTCTCGGAAGTTGGCACCGCCGGAGAACTCGATCAGATCACCGTCCTGTCAGCCCTGAGCACCGTCACCGAGCGAATCGGGCTGGTCCCGACCGTCAACGCGACCTTCAACGAACCGTTCGACGTCGCGCGGAGACTGGCCTCGCTGGACCACTTCTCCAACGGCCGCAGCGGGTGGAACGTGGTCACCACGTCCAACGCCTGGACCGGCGAGAACTTCCGCCGCGGCGGCTACCTGCCGCATGCCGACCGCTACCAGCGGGCAGCCGAGTTCGTCTGCGCCGCCCGGACCATGTGGCGCAGCCGGGCAGCGGACGGTCCCGGCCTGTTCCAGCACGACGGTCCCCAGTTCCGCATCAGCGGGCACTTCACCGTCCCCGCCGGACCGCAGGGGTGCCCACCCACCATTCAGGCCGGCGACTCCGAGCAGGGCCGGGAGTTCGCCGCCTCGCACGCGGATGTGGTCTACAGCCGGCACCGCGGCAGAGCAGGTCACGCCTTCGCCGCCGACATCCGCAGTCGGACAGCCCGGCAGGGGCGGGGCGCCGACCAGGTGAAGATCATGCCCGGGGTCTCCTTCGCCCTCGGCGACACCGACGAGGAGGCTCGCGACAACGCACGCGCTGCCCAGGAGCTCGCCATCAGCCCGCAGTTGGCGATCTGCTACCTGGAACGCACCTGGGGGCGCGACCTGTCGTCCCACGATCCCGACGGGCCACTGCCCGACACCGACCCGGAGCGCGCACCGGACCCGTCCGAGTGGCCCGGTATCGCGGCGGCCGAGGCCAGGTCGGCGCGGGCGCAGAAGTGGCGGTCCTACGCTGCCCAACACGGCCTCGGCATCCGGCAGCTGGTGATGAAACTGACCGGTGGAAAGCCCTTCGTCGGCACCCCGGCCCGGGTGGCGCAGCAGATGACCGACTATGTCCGTTCGGGCGGCGCGGACGGATTCGTCCTGGTACCCGGGTACGCCCCTGGCGGCCTGGACGAGTTCGTCGACCGAGTGGTCCCCGAGCTGCAGGAGCGTGGCAGTTACCGCACCGCCTACACCGGCGAGACCCTGCGCGACCACCTCGGACAATCGACGCAATCCTGACGGGATACATCCATGAATCACGTGTTCCTGGGCGTGGAGATCGGCGAACCGGAATCCGCACGGCCCGCCGCGCGGCCGGGGCCCGCCGCCTCCGACTGTGCGCGGGCCGCCAAACTGGCCGAGCGGGGATCGCTGGCCTTCGTCACGCTGGGCGAAGTCCTCACCTCCCGGTCGGACTCGGCGCCGGGCCGGCAGCCGCTCTGCCAGAGCCGGTTGAACCCGGTGGCCACGCTGGCCCACGTCGCACCGCAGACCACGTCGATCGGGCTCGTCGCGACGGCGACCGTGAGCTATCTCGAGCCCTTCCACGTGTCAAAGGCCCTGGCAACGCTGGATCATGTCAGCTCCGGACGCGCGGGATGGTGCGTGCAGGTGTCCAGAAGCGCCGAGGAGGCGCAGCTCTTCGGTGATCGGTCTGCCCGCGACCTCCCCAGCCGGTACGAGGAGGCTGTCGAGTTCGTCGAGGTGGTCTCCCGGCTCTGGGACAGCTGGGAGGACGGTGCCGAGATCCGCGACGCCGCCACCGGGCGGTTCCTGGACCGGGCCAGGATCCGCGCCGTGAACCATCAGGGCAGGTACTTCCAGGTGAAGGGCCCCGGGATCGTCCCGCGACCGCCTCAGGGACATCCGGTGACGGCGGTGCGGATCACCTCCGACGAGGATCTGCCGCTGGCAGCCCGCGCGGACATGGTCTTCGGCCGCCTGGAGCGGATCGCGGGCACCCGTCCGAGACTCCGGGGCGAAACCAGGATCATCGCGGACCTCTTCGTGGACTGCCGCGGGCTGCCGGCCGGACAGTGGGCGTGGGAGGCGGGCGGCGCAGCGCAGATCGGGGATGTCCGCGCCTTCGCCGACTTCCTCGAAGCGCGGGCGCGGACGGGCCTGGTGGACGGATTCCGTCTCGTCTTCGCCGATGTGACGACGGAACTGTCCCGCTTCGTCGACGAAGCCGTTCCCGAACTGCGCACGCGCCGCCTCGTCTCCCCCTGGGGCCCGGGCTGCCGCAGCTTCCGTGAGCGCCTGGGGCTGCCGCACACGGCACCCAACAGCCTGGTCCCGTAGCCCCTCAGTAAAGGAAGCCCGCAGTGAACGTTGGACGGCGCCGAGTCCATCTGGGCGTTCTCTTCCCGGTCAATCCCACCACGACGGTGTGGAAGGGCGGCCTGCCGGGCAGCCAGATCGACTTCGCCGCGATCGCCGGCCTGGCCCGGACCGCCCAGCGCGGCCGGTTCGACTACCTGCTGCTCGCCGACGATCTCCGCCTGCCCGAGCGGGACGGCGAGGTGACCGAGATCGGCGTGGCCGGTCGGCACGATCTGCTGACGATCATCTCCGCCGTCGCGGCCGTCACGGACAGGCTGGGCCTGGTGGCCACCGTCAACACCACGTTCAACGAGCCCTACGACATCGCGCGCCAGCTCGCCACCGTCAACCATCTCTCGGACGGGCGGGTGGGCTGGAACGCCGTGACGACGTCGGATGCCTGGATCGGGCAGAACTTCCGTCGCGGCGGCTTCCTCCCTCATGCCCAACGCTACGAGCGCGCCGCCGAGTTCGTCCAGTTGTGCCGCTCGATATGGCGCGCCGGCGGAACACCGGACAGCGTGCCGTTGGCCCACCAGGGACGCCACTTCCACGCCGAGGGGCACGCTGCCACCGCGTGCGACGGCATCGAGCCGGTCCTGATGCAGGCCGGGGACTCGGAGCAGGGAAGGGAGTTCGCCGCCGCCCACGCGGAAGTCATCTACAGCAGGAAGAAGGGCCGCGCCGGCCGCGAGTTCTACGCCGACGTCAAGGGCAGGCTCGCGCGCCACGGCCGCGACCCGGGGCAGCTGAAGATCATGCCGGCGATCACCTACGTGGTCGGGCAGTCACGGGCGGACGCCGAGGAACTGGCCCGGATGAGGCGTCTGGACATCGTGACGCCGGAAATGGCGATCTACTACCTGGAGGAGCTCTGGGGGTGTGATCTCTCCGGCTACGACCCCGAGGGTCCGTTGCCCGACATCGACCCGGACCCGGACGGCTCGGCGTTCATCGCCGGACGACCGACCGGCGCGGACGCACAGCGGCGAGCCGACCGCGCGGCGTTCCTCCGACAGGTCGCGGAGTCCAGGAAGCTGTCGATCCGACAGCTCGTCGCGCTGGTCACGGATACGAAGGCCCTGGCGGGGACCCCGGCCGACATCGCGACCGCGATGATCGAGCAGGTGGAGGCAGACGCCTGCGACGGTTACATCATCGTCCCCGACCAGGCCCCCGGCGGGCTGGACAGCTTTGTGGAGCACGTGGTGCCCGAACTCCAGTCCCGCGGAGTTCTCCCCGCGGAGTACGAGTCCGACACACTCCGGGGCAATCTCGGCCTGCCGGAAAGCACGAATCGAGCTCGATGACACCGATCGCTGCAAACGTGCGGCGATGCCCTGCGCACCTTGGTGGCAATTCACCGCAGAGGTTGCCGGACTCCGTCGCCCGGAAATATCGTCAACGACATCACCGAGCGGAGCCGAGAGTTCTCTCCGACATCATTTATCGGTGTTTCGCGACGAGCAGGAGGATTTTCGATGGGCGAGAAGGAAAACCTGAACCCGACGGCCGACGTCATCGCGGATGACGAGTTCCGGGACGAGGACCTGGAGGGCATCGCCGGCGGCGAGGGGCCCGGCGTGATCTGACCCTGCCGTTTCCGGCCGCGTTCCGGGCCCCGGGCTCGAAACGCGGCCGCACGGCAGGTGGGACTGTCCGGCACCGGCCAGGAGGGGTTGCCCGTGATGCAGAACAATTTGTCCGACGCACAGCGTGAAGTGGCGGAAATCGGCGAGAAGCTGAACCGCTTCCTGCGCTCGGCCCGTTACGCGCAGAAGCGGGCGGAGATCGAGGAGCTCGTCGAGTTCGACAGCGCGAAGGCCGCCGAACGACTTGACCGGATCCTGGCCCACGCCCGCACGACCGTACCCCGTTACCGGCCGTTGCAGGACCACCCGAAGCCGGCGCTCAGGGATTTCCCGCTGACCCGCAAGTCGGATCTGCACGATCGATTCATCGACTCGATCAGCAGGGACGAGACCGGTCGGATGGAAGCAGGCCGCTACTTCATCCACGAGACCAGTGGGAGCACCGGCCAGCCGGTGCGGCTGCTCTCGACCACGGAGACCGGCGGACTGTCCACCCTGGTGATCGCCGAGCGGCTCAATCGCTACCTCGGGCTGCCCGACACCGGCACCGAACTGAACCTGGGGCTCCACTTCGAGGGAACCCCGCTGGTCGAGGCGGGCTACCTGCCCCGTCCGTACGTCCGATGCAACCTGCGGGGCTTCGATCCGTCCTCCCCCGCCATCGTGGAGACCTACGCGGCGGTCGTCGGGGCCTTCCCCGTCGACCGGATCGTCGGTACCTCGAGTCGGCTGGTGAGCCTGGCGCGGTACTGCCTGGACCGGGGAGTCCGCGTGCGGCCGCGAGCCGTGGTGGCCTCGTACGAGCATCTGGCCGAGGAGGGGCGCCGGATGATCGAGGAGGCCTTCCAGTGCCCTGTGACGATGGTCTACGTGACTTCCGAGACCGGCACCGCGGCCTGGGAGTGCCGACAGGGGAACCTGCACTTCCAGGACGACTTCGTCACCCCCGAGCTGCTGCCCTACCACGATGACCAGGCGCTGAGGAGCGTCGTCCTGACCGGACTCCTCACCCGGGTGATGCCGGTGATCCGCTACGTCACGGGCGATCTGTGCTCCCCGCCGACGCTCTGCGGCTGCGGTCTGCCCGGGACGGCGGTCGACTCGCTGGTCGGCCGGGCGAAGGCGACCCTGGTGGGCGGCGACGGCCGCGTCTACTCCCCCTACGCACTGCTGGCCGCACTGTCCAACGCGGGGCTGGCGGACTTCCAGGTCCTCCAGGAGCGCCCGGGCGTCCTGCAACTCATCGTGCCGCCCGCGACCGGGGAAGCCGGCCGGTGCGTCGAGTCCATCAATCGCGACCTCGCCGGGTACTTCCGCGACGGCCGGGGATTTCGCCTCGAGCTGTCCACCACCGGCACGTTCGTGCTCAGCGGCCAGGGCAAACGCAACCCCGTCGTCCAACGGCTCGAGGTCGCGCCCGGCGCCATGGAGGGCACCGGCTACCTGCGCTCCGGAGTCCGGAGCGACGCCTACACCGGCCCGGTGACAGTGTGAACGGATCGCCTCTCCAGGTCATCGGATCGCTGGAGGAAGTCCCGTCCGCACCGGACGCGCTGACGGTGTTCCTGGCCGGCGGCATGCGCAACTGCCCCGACTGGCGGCAGTCGGCGATCGAGGCGCTCGCCGACCAGTGGAGACGGGTGGGGACCGATCGCCCGGTGACCGTGTTCAGCCCCAGCCGGGTCGTCTCCGCCTGCGCGTTCAGCCACGAGTTGGTGCGCTGGGAGCACGATGCCCTTCGAGCGTCCGACGTGGTCCTCTTCTGGTTTCCCCAGGGCAACGAGAAGGCGCCCGAGCAGCCGATCGCGCTCTACGAACTCGGTGTCGCCGCCGCGACGTACAAGCCGATCGCCGTCGGCACCGAGCCCGGCTACGTGCGCCGCGACGACGTGGGGGCCCAGTTGCGGCTGATCCGTCCGGACCTCTCGGTGCGCCGCGACCTGAGCAGCACGGTCGCGGACGTGGTCCGGGCGCTTCGCCACACCGAGAAGTCGCTGGTCGAGGCGTATTCGACGGCCGGCAGCCTCCAGTCCGTCTGACAGAACACCATTCATCCAGGAAAGGAGGGCCACCCGTGCAGTTCCGTGAGCAGGCTCTCGCCAAGCTCCAGTCCACCACCGACCTCGGTACAGCGGCCACGCTGGCCAAGCCACGCAGCCTGGTCGCGCTGCTCATGGTCACCGTACTCGTCGCCCTCGGCACGCTGTGGGCGTTCACCGGGTCCATACCGCGTCAGGTCACCGTCCCCGGCATCCTCACCTACGGTGAGGGCAGTTACACCCTGGACAGCCCGGTCTCCGGGCAGATCACCGGGGTGTTCGCCCAGCAGGGCACGACCTTCCCGGCGCAGGCTCCGCTGTTCACCGTCCAGGTCGACTCGACGCTGCAGACTGTGCGCGCCTTCAGCGGCGGACGCACCACGGCGATCCTGGCGCAGGTCGGCCAGGTGGTCACGGCGGGCACCAGCCTCGCCGTGGTCGAGCGCACCAGCGGCCCGAGCGATCCGCTCGTCGCGGTGCTGTACGTACCGACGAGCAGTGCCGGGCTGATCTCCCAGGGCAGCAGCGTGGACCTCGATCTGCGGTCCGCTCCGGCGCAGCAGTACGGGGTGCTGCGCGGTGTCGTCCAGTCCCTCAGTCAGTTCTCCCAGACCGAGGGGCAGATATCGAGCTTCCTCGGCGACGACCAACTGGCCAGGCAGTTCTCCGGCCAGGGTCAACCGATGCAGGTGGTCGTGCAGTTGCTGACCACACCGGGGACGACGAGCGGGTTCCGGTGGTCCACCCGCACCGGCCCGCCCTATCTGATCGATTCCCGCACGCTGGTGAGCGCTTCGGTGCACCTGCCCTCGGCCAAGCCGATGAGCTGGGTGTTGTCGTAGATGTCCGAACTCACAAGCACCGGCAGGATGTCGAAGGTGCGGGAGCGGCTGAGGCGCCGTCCGGCACGCCGCGTCAAGCCACCGGTGATCTTCCAGATGGAAGCACTGGAATGCGGGGCCGCCAGCCTCGCCATGGTCCTCGCCCACCACAAGCGCTACGTGCCGCTGGAGGAGCTGCGGGTAGCCTGCGGAGTCTCGCGGGACGGCTCGAAGGCCTCGAACGTCCTCAAGGCGGCGCGACGCTACGGCATGACGGCGGTCGGACGCCGGATGGACACCGAGGCGCTGTCGAAGTTGGCGCCCCCGGCGATCCTGTTCTGGGAGTTCAACCACTTCGTGGTCCTCAACGGGTTCGGACGGCGCCTGGGCAAGGACGTCGTCTACCTCAACGACCCCGGCAGCGGCCCGCGGGTCGTCAACCTCGCGGACTTCAACGAGAGTTTCACCGGCGTGGTCCTCACCATGTCGCCGGGCGAAGGGTTCAGCACCGGCGGCCGGCGCCCCGGCGTCCTCGCGAGCATGCCGACCCGGCTGCGCGGGAGCGGGGGCCTGCTCGCCCTGAGCACCTACGTCAGCGTGCTGCTCGCGGTCGTCGGCGTGGCGTATCCGGCCCTCACCCGGGCGTTCATCAACGCCATCCTGCTGGGCGGCGACAGCTCGTTCCTCATGCCGTTCTTCGGCCTGATGATCGCGACCGTCATGGTGACGGGGGTGCTCACCTTCCTGCGCCAGTCGTTCCTGCTGCGCCTGCGCATCTCGAACGCGACGATCAACAGCACCCGCTTCCTGCGCCACGTCCTCAAACTGCCCATCAACTTCTTCGTCCAGCGCAGTCCGGCGGACATCAGCAATCGCATGCAGTCCAACGACCAGGTCGCCGTGACCCTGTCCAACGACCTGTCGAGCACGCTGGTCAACGCGCTGGTCATCGTGCTCTACGCCGGTCTGCTGTGGTCCTACGACCCCTGGCTGACGATGCTGAGCGTGACGCTGTCCCTGCTCAACATCGTGGCCCTGCGCACGGTGGCCCGGATCAGGGCCGGCGGGGTCAGCCGGCTGGCCACCGACGAGGCGCAGCTGCTGATCACCTCGTACAGCGGCTTGCAGCTCATCGAGACCATGAAGGCCACCGGCGGCGAGAACGCCTTCTTCCGGCGCTGGGCCAAGGAACAGTCCGTCGTCGTCACCGGGCAGCAGAAGATCGGCGTGCCGAGTGCCGTGATGGCCGTGGTCGCTCCCACTCTGGCGTCCGTCACCACCTCTCTGCTGCTGCTGGTCGGCGGCCTCCAGGCGGTGCAGGGGAATCTGACGGTGGGTCTGCTCGTCGCCTTCCAGGCCCTGGTCTCGGCCTTCGTCAGCCCGATCGCCCAGCTGATCGCCGTGGCGCAGCGTGTCCAGGACTTCGCCGTGCAGGTCACCCGGCTGCGCGACGTGGAGAACTACCAACCGGAAGCACGCCCGGCCGCCTCCGACGGCCCGGCAGGGCGACTCGCCGGCAACCTGACCTTCGACGCGGTCACCTTCGGCTACAACCCGCTGGATGCTCCGCTGGTCAGCGAGTTCTCCTTCTCGGTGGGCCCCGGCCGGCAGATCGCGCTGGTCGGCGGCTCGGGGAGCGGCAAGTCCACCGCGGTGCGCCTGATCTCGGGCCTGTACCGGCCCTGGGAGGGCTCGGTGGACATCGACGGCCGCCCCCGCGACGGCATCGCGCCGGAGGTGCTCAGCGCCTCGGTGGGCTTCGTCGACCAGGACGTCTTCCTGTTCGAGGGGACCGTGCGGGACAACATCACGCTGTGGGACACCTCCATCTCCGATGAGCAGGTCATCGCCGCACTCCGGGACGCCGCGGTGTACGACGTGGTGTCCTCGCGTCCGGGCGGCATCTACGCCCGGGTGGAGGAGGACGGCCGCAACTTCTCGGGCGGGCAGCGCCAGCGCCTGGAGATCGCCAGAGCGCTGGTCCGCAAGCCGCGCCTGCTCGTCCTGGACGAGGCGACCAGCGCCCTGGACGCCGAGACGGAACTCCTGATCATGAACAACATCCGCCGCCACGGCTGCGCCACGGTCGTCGTGGCCCACCGCTTGAGCACCATTCGCGACAGCGACGAGATCGTCGTGCTGAGCCGGGGCGACGTGGTCGAGCGCGGGACGCACGACGACCTGTGCGCCGCCGGTGGCGCCTACGCCCAGCTCATCAGGGAGCACTGACGCATGAGCACGACATCCTCCAGGCCAGAGCGGCTGCCGGCGGTCGCGGCGGCCTGGCTACCGCCCGCCGGGATCGGCGCCGAGGTCGACTTCAGTGCGGGACATGTGCGGTTGGCCGGCCAGGACTCCCTGTGGCTGGTGACCGACGGAGCGGTCGACCTGTTCGCCGTAGAGGCCGCTGAGGGCGGTCCGTGGCACTACGTCAGCCGTTTCACCCCGGGCGCCGTCATCGCCGCGCCGCCGTCGTGCCCCTCCAGCGTTCCGGTCCTGCGGGCCGTCCACGGCTCGCGCGTCCTGCGACTGGATGCCGCGGACCTGGCAGGCTTCCTGAGCGGTGACGCGGGTGAGGCGTTCGCCCGCGGTGTCGACGCCGGGCTCGAAGGCCTGCTGGGCTTCGTCGCCGAGCAGGCGGCAGCCCGGGAGCACCTGCTCCTCGGAGGCCGGGGTGAACTGCCGGAAGGGGAATGCGGGCGTTCAGCCGCGGGACTGCTCTGGGTCGAGGTCCTCACCGGTCGGCTGTGGGTGGGAACGGCCACCAGCGGCGAGTGGCTCTCCCGCGGCGACACGTTCGTGGTCGGTGAGGGCAGCTCCGTCCGCGGCGGGCCCTCGGCCTCGTTCAGGACCTGCTCGACCGGCGACCTGCTGGCCGACGGCCGGTTGTGGGAGCGCCTGGCCGCGGTGAACGAGCGCATGCTGCGGATGGCCGACCGGGTGATCGCCGCCGAGGTGGAGCAGGCCGAGTCCCGGGTCCGAGCCGTGCGCGAGATGGACGACGCGGTGACCGACAAGGCCAACCGCGTGCTGCAAGCGGTGCTCGACCCGGCCGAGCACGTCTCGCGCAGCGGACCCGTCCACACCGAGGACTCCACCGAAGCGGCCTGCCGCATCGTGGCCGACGAGCTGGGCATCCCCATCCTGCCGGCGACCGGCTCCGCGGCCGGCGGCAGGATGGGTCCGATCGAGGCGATCGCCGTGCGCTCGCGCTTCCGGATCCGCGCGGTGAGTCTGGACGAGCGCTGGTGGCGCACGAACATCGGACCGTTCGTCGGCCGCCGCTGCGACTCGTTCGACCCGGTGGCGTTCGTCTGGAGGCGCGGACGGTACGTGGCCTGGGATCCGGTCACCGGTGAGAAGAGCCCGGTGCGCGAGCAGACGGCGGCGGACTTCGACGACACCGGGGTGCTGTTCTACCCGCCACTGCCCGAACGGCCGATCAGCACAGGGCGGCTGATCCTGTTCGGCCTGAAGGGCAGCGGGCGGGACATCCGCAACCTGATCACCTTCGCGCTGGTCGCGGTCGCGGTCGGCACGACGGTGCCGATCAGCACCGGGTTGATCCTGGGAACGTTCGTCCCGAACGCCCAGAGCAACCTCATCGTGCAGTTGTGCGTCCTGACGCTGATAGCCGCCCTCGCGTCGGCGGTCTTCGCGGTGCTGGAGAACCTGGCGCTGCTGCGCGTCGGGGGCCGCTTCGAAGCCAACCTCCAGGCCGCGGTCTGGGATCGGCTGCTGCGCCTGCCGGCCCCCTTCTTCCGCCGGTACTCCACCGGCGAACTGGCCAGTGCGGCGCTGGGGGTGAAGAACATCCGCACGGTGCTGATGAACGTGAGCTACGTGGTGCTCTACTCCAGCGTGGTCGCCGTGGTGAACTTCGCCGTGATGTTCTGGTTCAGCGTGCCGCTGGCCCTGCTGACGGGGCTGTACGTACTGGTCGGGGTGGTGTTCTTCGTCGTGCTGGGGGCACGGCAGATGAAGTGGCAGACGCTGTCCCTGGAGTTGGAGCACAAGCTCGCGAACCGCGTGTACCAGAGGCTTCGCGGGCTTCCCAAGCTGCGGGTGGCAGCCGCCGAGAACCGCGCCTTCGCGGCCTGGGCGAACGAGTTCGCGCAGCAGAAGGAGCTGCAGAAGCGCATCGGCAGGTACCAGAACGCGGCAGCCACGTTCAACGGCGTCTACCCGCTGATCTGTGTGCTGCTCACCTTTGTGGTCATCAGCGGGCCGGCCCGCGGGACACTGTCGATGACCCGGTTCCTGTCCTTCAACGCAGCCCTGGGGATCGTCCTGGCGGCAGTCATCCAGGTGACCAACTCCCTCGCCTCGGCCTTCGCGGTCATCCCCATGTTCAAGCGGATGAAGCCGCTGCTCGCCGAGTTGCCGGAGGCCTCGGACGCGCACACCGTGCCGGGTGAACTGTCAGGGGAGATCGAGGTCAACCGTGTGACGTTCCGCTACGACGAAAGCAGTCCGCCGGTACTCGACGACGTGTCCCTGAGCATGCGGCCGGGCGAGTTCGTGGCGATCGTCGGCCCCAGCGGTTGCGGCAAGTCGACCCTGCTGCGACTGCTGCTGGGCTTCGAGCAGCCCACCAGCGGCAACGTCCTGTACGACGGCCAGGACCTGGCCACCCTGGACAGGGTCGCGGTGCGGCGCCAGTGCGGCGTCGTTCTGCAACAGGCGAAGCCGTTCGCGGGCACCGTCTTCCAGGCCATCACCGGCGCCCTCAACTACAGCCACGACGACGCGTGGGCCGCTGCCGAACTGGCGGGCATCGCCGAGGACATCCGCGCCATGCCGATGGGGATGCACACGCTGGTGAGTGACAGCGGGACGTTCTCCGGCGGCCAGCGCCAGCGCCTCGCCATCGCGCACGCCCTGATCCGCCGCCCCAGGATCCTGTTCTTCGACGAGGCCACCAGCGCCCTGGACAACGAGACCCAGCGGATCGTCACCGAGAGCACCCAGCGCCTGAACGCGACCCGCGTCGTCATCGCGCACCGGCTCTCGACCATCCTCGACGCCGACAAGGTCGTCGTACTCGCCGAAGGCCGGGTTGCCGAATGCGGACAACCGTCCGAGCTGCTCCGCGACTCCACGAGCCTCTTCCACCAACTGGTGCGCAGGCAGATGCACGAATCAGAAAGCGTGATGATGTGAACCGCACGAAGAGAAGGCTCCGTCTGCCGGCCGCCGCGGCGACCGTGCTCCTGGGTATCGGCCTCACGGCCGGCTGCGGCACAGCCCGCGGCGGCGCCGCCGGCGCACAGGCGTCCGCTCCGGGGGCGGTCATCTCCCAGGAGGACGCGTCCGCCGTGGTCAGCCGCTACGACGACGCGAACAACCAGGTGAACACCGCCCTCGACAGCACGGGCCTGACCGGCATCGAAACCGCGCCGCTGCTCACGGCGGACGTCGCATGGATGCGCATCAGCAAGCAACTGAACCAGACGGTCGCCCCCATCACCGACAAGGGCGTCACCGTCTACGCCGCCTCGGGCGCGGCCTACCCCCACTGGTTCCTGGCCGTGTCCAGCCGGGCGCAGGGCGGGGTGCCCTACCCCGGTCCCTCGTACCGTGTCTTCGTGCAGGACGGGCCGGGAGCGCCCTACCGAGCCGCATACTCGCTCAACGTCACCGGGACGGTGCCGAAGATCGCCGTCGGCAGTCCGGGCGCCGCCACCGCCGTCTCGAGCCCGGACGGCCTGCTGGTCTCTCCGGATTCCCTGGGCGCCCATATTCTCGACCACTACGAGAAGAACCTCGTCGGCAAGGACATGTTCTCCTACAGCGCCCCGCTGGACGACAACCTCTCCAACGGTTATGCCCTCGGCCAGAAGTATCTGAGCGGTCAGGGCACGACCCTTTCCAGGGCGCTGGGCCAGACACCCCCCAGCACCTATGCCCTGCGGACCTCGGACGGTGGCGTGCTCGCGTTCACCACCGACGTCGTCACCGACACGCTGACGCCGGTCAAGGCCGGAGGCACCGTCTCGCTGGCCGCGAAGGGCACCGACGCCGCGCAGTTGGGAAAGCCCGCGGGCGCGACGGCGAGCCAGTTCGCCATCAGCCGGCTGGAGACGTTCCTGACGTACGTCCCGACCAGCGCCTCGGGGTCGAAGGCCCAGGTCATCGGCTACAACGAGGTTCCCATCAACGTCAGTTGACCCCTGCAAGGCCCATCCGAGAAGAAATCACCAGAGGAGTTCGCCACCATGAAGGACATCAACCTCCAGAACACCGAGGCCGACGAGACCGCGGCAGTGAATGCCGAGGTCGACGAGGAGATCTGCGACGGAGATCTGGACGCCATCGGCGGGGGCGACGGGGGCCAGCCGACCTACCCGCCGTACGTGTGAGACCTCGTGCCCGCGACCTCGGCTACGGGGTCGCGGGCACGAGAACGCCCGCGGGGTCTCACATGGTCATTCCCCAACCGTGCAGCGTTCGAGGCACACCGGCGACCACCACGTCGAGCTCCTCGTCCCGCAACTCCGTGTCCACCTCCCGAGTGCGGTCCACCGCCTCGACGAGAGGACTGTCGAGTGAAGTGGCCGAGTTCTCCGTGCCATGAGTCATCGAGGCTCCCGTTCGTCCGGTCAGGCCGGCCATGGCGCCCGTTCGCGTCAGTGACCTATCCATGACTACGTTGCCGGCGCCCACCTGGGTTCAGGGCCAGGCCGCCAGTGCCAGTTCCGCGGTGGACTCCAGATCCGAGGTCGAGGCACCGTCCCTGGCCTGCTGGGACATTCCCTGGATGACCGCCGCGTAGAAGACGGCCAGCGCGTGGGCGTCGGTCCCGGCCGGGAGCAGGCCTGCCGCGACATCGGTCTCGATGCGCGCGCGAAACAGCGCGAGGTTCGACCGGCGCAGGTCGCGGAGCATGTCGGCGACGTCGACGTCCTTGGGGGTCACGTTGGTCGTGGCGGTGATGACCAGGCAGCCGGCGGGGTGCTCGTGGTCGGTGTAGATGACGGCGGCCTCGTGCAGCACCCGGGCGAAGGCGTCCCGGGCGGTCGGCTCCTGCTCCAGGGCGGTCGCGACGAAGCCGCCGAAGGTCCGGCCGTAGTTCTCCACCACCTCGTTGAAGAGCGTGCGCTTGTCGCCGAACGCGGCATACAGGCTCGGGGTGCTGATGCCCATCAGGCGGGTCAGTTCGGCGACCGAGACGCCCTCGTACCCGTACTGCCAGAACAGCATCGTGGCCTGCCGCAGCGCGGTGGCGCGGTCGAAACCGCGCGGCCTTCCCCGGACCATGGATCGCCCACCTTATTTGTACCGTTCGCTACGAAAACTACTGACATGGTCTCACGGGAGCCCGACTGGATGCTTGCGCTTATATATAGCGATCGCTACATTAATCGCATGAACACCGACCCCACCAAGAAGCTGTCCGGTAAGTCCGCGCTGGTCACCGCCTCCTCGCGCGGCATCGGACGGGCCATCGCCCTGCGCCTGGCCGCCGACGGCGCCCGCGTCGCGGTGAACTACCACCGCGACGACCGGGCCGCCCAGGACGTCGTGGGCGCGATCACGGCCGCCGGAGGCCAGGC
This sequence comes from Kitasatospora sp. MAA4, assembly GCF_029893355.1. Classification (GTDB taxonomy): domain Bacteria; phylum Actinomycetota; class Actinomycetes; order Streptomycetales; family Streptomycetaceae; genus Kitasatospora. The sequence goes on along the minus strand of NZ_JARZAI010000001.1, from coordinate 306,323 downwards.
GATCGCCGTCCAGGGCGACGTGGGCGTCCAGGCCGACGTCGAGCGGCTCTTCAAGGAGGCGGTCGCCGCCTTCGGCTCGCTGGACATCCTGGTCAACAACGCCGGCCTCGGCGCCCACGGCCCGATCGCCGAGATCGACACGGCACTGCTGGACCGCGTCGTGGACGTCAACGTCAAGGGCACCTTCTACGCCCTCCAGCAGGCCGCCCGCCTGCTGAACGACGGCGGACGGATCGTCAACATCTCCACCGGCTACACCAGGTCGGCCTTCCCGGGCTTCGGCGTCTACACCGCCACCAAGGCGGCGGTCGAGCACCTCGGCCTGGCCCTGTCCAAGGAGCTCGGCGCCCGCCGGATCACCGTCAACTCCGTACTGCCGGGCCTGGTCGACACCGACCAGACCGCCCCGATCCGCGACCAGTTCGCGGCCGTCGCCGCGATGACGCCGCTGGGCCGGGTCGGCGAGCCCGAGGACATCGCCGACATCGTGGCCTTCCTCGCCACCGACGACGCCCGCTGGGTGACCGGCCAGCGCATCGCCGCCGCCGGCGGCCTCGCCTGACGCCCGGATTCAGGTCGGGTGCGGCCAAGGTTGTGCAGACATCTTTCTGCCACGGATTCATGGGTCGAAGTTCTTCCAAACGTACCCATGAGTAGCTACGGTTCCGCTGTCATGCACGCAGCTGACCCGTCCTCAGGAGCCATCTCCATGTCCTTGCGCCGAACCGCCGCCGCCCTGTCCTCGATCGCCGCCGCGGCCGCCCTGCTCAGCGCCGCACCGCAGGCCGCGGTCGCCGCCGCGCCCAGCGGCTCGACCCTGTCGGTGTTCGCCTGGAACGTCGACCTCGGCACCTCGATCGTCGACTCGATGGAGAACGAGAGAGCCTCCACCCGCACCCCGGTGGTCGAGTCGATCGTCCGCCAGCACAACGCGGACGTGGTGATCCTGGACGAGCTGTTCAACCACAGCTCCACCAGCGACATCAACAGCAAGCTGGCCGACCTCTACCCGTACCGCACGCCGGTGATCGGGCAGACCTGTTCGGGCGGCGGCTGGACCGGGATCAGCGGCGACTGCTCCAACTCCCCGTTCGTGATCAACGGCGGGACGATGATCCTCTCGAAGTACCCGATCACCGCCCAGTACGCGCACATCTACAGCAACTCCACCTCGGGCACCTGGGACTACAACGCCAACAAGGGCGCCGTGCTCGCGCAGGTCGACAAGGGCGGCGTGAAGACCTGGGTGGCCGGCACCCACCTGCAGGCCGACCAGAGCAACACCTCCACCGACACCACCCAGGCCACCCGGCTCGCCCAGCTCGGCGAGGTGCAGAGCTGGGTGAACGGCATCGTGGGCTCCACCGCGCCGGTGCTCTTCGGTGGCGACCTCAACGTGGAGTACTTCCACGGCCAGAGCCGCGGCGACTTCGCCAACGCGCAGAACGCGGTCGGCGGCGTGCTCGGCACCCCGGCCACCAACCCGGGTCAGACGCTGACCACGATGGACTGCACCGTCTCGGCCTGGTGCCAGTTCATGTCGGGCGTGGAGAGCTTCCCGAGCAACTACCAGGACAGCCTGGACTACCTCGGCTACCTCAACGCCCCGGGCCGCCCGGTGCCGCTGGCGCTGCCGACGGTCAACACCGACTTCGACCCGCAGGCGGGCTGGACGCAGGGGCAGCTGGACACCAACTCGCCGAGCGACCACTACCCGGTCGAGGCCACCTTCCAGCTGGGCTGATGAGATGACGAAGGGCTGGGGGACCGCAGGCACGCGGTCCCCCAGCCCTTCAGCGTGTGCCGTCAGCCCACCGACGAGTACGCGATGATGCCGCGCCGCAGCCCGTCCACGGCCTTGCGGGCGGTGCTGCGCAGCTGGGCGTCCTCGCCCGCCGCGTCCTGGATCTGGCCGAGCACGTCGATCAGCTGCTTGGTCCAGCGGACGAAGTCGCCGGCCGGCATGTCGGCGTCGCGCAGCACCTGGTCCAGGTTGTGGCCCAGCGCCCAGCGGTAGGCCGCCCAGGCGAAGCCGAGGTCGGGCTCGCGCTGGCCGACGCCCTCGGCCGTCGAGATCCGGTGCTGCTCCTCCAGGGCGTCCAGGTGGCCCCAGATCCGGACCATCCGGCCCAGCGCCTCCTTGGCGTTGCCCTCCGGCACCCGCGGGGTCGACGCGTCGTCCGCCTGGCGGGCCTCGTAGACCAGCGCCGAGGCGCAGGCGGCGAGTTCGGCGGCACCGAGGTCCTTCCAGACCCCTTCGCGGATGCACTCCGAGGCGAGCAGGTCGAGCTCGCCGTAGAGGCGCCCGAGGCGCCGGCCGTCGGGGGTGACCTCGTCGCCGCGCAGGTAGCCGAGGTCGGTGAGCAGCCCGCAGACCCGGTCGAAGGTGCGGGCGATGGTGTGGGTGCGCGAGCGCATCCGGCGCTCCAGCAGGTCGGTGTCCCGGTGCAGCCGGTGGTAGCGCTCGGACCAGCGGGCGTGGTCCTCGCGCTCGTCGCAGCCGTGGCAGGGGTGCGCGCGCAGCTCGGTGCGCAGCCGGGTGATCTCGGGGTCGTCGGCGGCGGCCGCGCGGCCCCTGCGGTAGTGCTCCGGCTCCAGGTGCCCGGCCTTGGTGCGCAGCGTGGAGGCCAGGTCGCGGCGGGACTGCGGGCTGCGCGGGTTGAAGGACTTGGGGATCTTCATCCGGTCCACGGCGGCGACCGGGTGCGGGAAGTCGATCATCGCCAGCCGCTTGACCTGCCGCTCGGCGGTGAGCACCACCGGGCGCGGCCCGTCCTGATAATCGGGGTGGCGCTGGGTGCGCGGCGAGCGGCTGACCGGCGGCAGGCCCGGGTCGAGCACCAGCGCGAGGCCGGCGAACTTACCGGTCGGCACGTGGATGATGTCGCCCGGCTTGAGCGCCTCGATCGAGTCGATCGCGGCGGCCCGGCGCTGACCGGTGCCCTCGCGGGCGAGCTCGTTCTCCCGGTCCTTCAGCGAGCGGCGCAGGTTCATGTACGCCTCGAAGTCGCCGAGGTGGCAGGTCATCGCCTCGCGGTAGCCCTCCAGGCCCTCCTCGTTGCGCTGCACCTGCTTGGAGATGCCGACCACCGAGCGGTCCGCCTGGAACTGGGCGAACGAGGTCTCCAGCAGTTCGCGCGAGCGGTGCCGGCCGAACTGCCCGACCAGGTTGACGGCCATGTTGTAGGACGGCTTGAAGGAGGACTTCAGCGGGTACGTCCGGGTGCCGGCCAGTCCCGCCAGGGCCTCCGGGTCCAGTCCGCGCTGCCAGAGCACCACGGCGTGGCCCTCGATGTCGATGCCGCGGCGCCCGGCCCGGCCGGTCAGCTGGGTGTACTCGCCGGGCGTGATGTCGGCGTGCATCTCGCCGTTCCACTTGACCAGCTTCTCCATCACCACCGAGCGGGCGGGCATGTTGATGCCCAGCGCCAGCGTCTCGGTGGCGAAGACGGCCTTCACCAGGCCGTGCAGGAAGAGCTCCTCGACGACCTCCTTGAACCGCGGCAGCATGCCCGCGTGGTGGGCGGCCACGCCGCGCTCCAGCGCGTCCAGCCACTCGAAGTAGCCCAGGACGTGCAGGTCCTCGTCGGGGATGGCGGCGCATCGCTGCTCGACCAGCGCGCGCACCTGGGCCCGCTCGGCGTCGGTGTTCAGCCGCAGGCCCGAGTGCAGGCACTGCTGCACGGCGGCCTCGCAGCCGGCCCGGCTGAAGATGAAGGTGATCGCGGGCAGCAGGCCCTCGGCCTCCAGGCGCTCGATCACGTCCACTCGGCTGGGCGTCCAGACCCGGCCGGGGCGGCCGGTGGGCATCGAACGGCCGCGGCCGCGCTGTTGGCGCGGGTTGCGGTCGATCTCGGAGCGGGCCAGCCGGACCAGCTCGGGGTTGACGGACTTGGCGGGGTTGCGCGGGCCGTTCTTGGGGCGGCCGTCGGTGTCCGGGTTGGAGAACAGGTCGTACATCCGGTTGCCGGCCATCACATGCTGCCAGAGCGGCACCGGGCGGTGCTCGGAGACGATCACCTTGGTGCCGCCGCGGACGGTGTCCAGCCAGTCGCCGAACTCCTCGGCGTTGGAGACGGTCGCGGAGAGCGACACCAGGGTGACCGACTCGGGCAGGTGGATGATCACCTCCTCCCAGACCGCGCCGCGGAACCGGTCGGCGAGGTAGTGCACCTCGTCCATCACCACGTAGCCGAGGCCGTTCAGGGTCTGCGAGCCCGCGTAGAGCATGTTGCGCAGGACCTCGGTGGTCATGATCACGATCGGGGCGTCGCCGTTGACCGTGTTGTCACCGGTGAGCAGGCCGACCTTGGCGGCGCCGTAGCGCTTGACCAGGTCGGCGTACTTCTGGTTGGAGAGCGCCTTGATCGGGGTGGTGTAGAAGCACTTGCGGCCGGCCGCCAGGGCCAGGTGGACGGCGAACTCGCCGACGATGGTCTTGCCGGAGCCGGTCGGGGCGGCGACCAGCACGCCCGAGCCGGCCTCCAGGGCCTCGCAGGCCTCCAGCTGGAAGGGGTCGAGCGGGAAGTCGTACAGCTCCTGGAAGCCGTACAGGGCGGTGGCCTGCTTCTTGGCACGCAGGCGGGAGGCCGCGTAGGCCTCGGCGGGGCTCATCGCGTCGTCGTCAGGCAGGGCGCTGCTCATCGGCGTCACCTCTTCTTCCCGTGATAGTGGGTCGCAGACGGTGACGCCTGCGTGGTGCGGTTGGTGTGGTGATCCAGCATCTCAGCCAGAGGTTACCCGCCGGGACTGACATTGATCGCACCGTTTTCGGGACCGCTCCCGGTCGAAAAGCGTCGCAAGCGATCACCTGTCGATCTGCTTCCGTCGCCTGTGATCAAACGTCAACCTCGCGTTCGCACGCTCCCTACAGTCGGACACAGAGGCACACACCGACGACGAGGGGAAGCAGCACCATGCCGAATCTGGAGACCGCGCTCAAGGAAGCCATGTCGATCGAGGGTGCGATGGGCGTCGCCCTGGTCGACTACAGCAGCGGGATGGCCCTGGGATCACTGGGGGACAGCGCGGACCTCGACCTCAACGTCGCAGCGGCCGGCAACACCGACGTGGTCCGGGCCAAGATGCGGACCATGGAGATGCTCAACCTGCACGACAACGAGATCGAGGACATCCTGATCACGCTGTCCAGCCAGTACCACCTGATCCGGCCGCTGACCACCTCCTCCGGGCGCGGCCTCTTCCTCTACCTCGCCCTGCACCGCAGCCGGGCCAACCTGGCGATGGCCCGGCACAAGCTGCGCACCATCGAGATCGGCATCGAGGTCTGAGCAGCCCGTCCGCTACAGCAGCCGGGCCAGACCGCTCGCCAGCGTCCGGTACTCCTGGGGGCGGTTGTAGACCTGCGCGCTGATCCGCAGGACCCCGCCGCCGGCCCACGGCCGCACCGCGATGCGGGCGCCGAGCCTGCTGCGGACGGCCGCCATCAGCGCCTTCGCGGACGACTCGTCCTGCGCCACCCCCGGCGGCAGCCGCAGCGCCCGCATGGCGACACCGGGCGACGCGGGCAGCGCCGCCAGGCCCGCGAGCTCCGCCAGCGCGAGCTGCCCGTAGCCGGCCAGCCGCTCGTTGTGGGCGCGCACCCGCTCGACGCCCAGCTCGGCCAGCAGGGCGAGCCCGGTGGGGGCGGCCAGCCAGCCGGTGTAGTCGCCGGTGCCCCGCCACTCGACGCGGGCCGGGTAGCCCTGCTCGTGCTCCCAGGAGTAGGTCAGCGGGCGCACGCGCTCGCGCCACTCCGGCCGGACGGCGAGGACGGCGGTGGGGCGCGGCGCGAAGGCCCACTTGTGCAGGTTGCCGAACCAGAAGTCGGCCCCGCCGATCTCCTGCTCCACGCCGAGCATCCCCGGCGCGTGCGCGGCGTCCACCACGGTGATCACCCCCCGCTCGGCCAGCGCCCGGACCAGCGGGCCGGTGGCGATCGCGCGGGCGGTGGGCGAGGTGATCCGGTCCAGGATCGCGACCCTGGTGCGCGGGCGCAGCGCGGCGAGCACGGCGGTGGCGGCGGCGTCGTCCCCGCCGTCCAGCGGGAGCGCCAGCGTGCGCACGGTGGCACCGCACTCGGCCGCCCGCCGCTCGGCGGCCCGGGTCACCACGCCGTAGCCGTGGTCGGTCACCAGGATCTCGTCCCCGCGCGCGAAGGCGATGCTGTCCAGCGCCACGGCGACCGCCTCGGTGACGTTGGTCAGCAGCGCGAGCCCGTCGGGATCGGCGCCGAGCACGGCGGCGACCGCGCGCCGGGTCTCGGCGACCCGGCCGGGCGCTTCGAGCAGGAAGGCGTCCGGATCGCGCTCCTGCTCGATCCGCAGCCGCTCCTGCGCCTGCTGCACCGGGATCGGCACCGCGCCGTACGATCCGTGGTTGAGATGGGCCACGCTCGGGTCCAGCGCGAACAGCTCGGCGGCACCGGCGATCGGTTCGGGCAGAACTTCCCCGTCCAATGACGTGTGACATTTCACACTGCATAGTACCATCGCACCCGTGACCGAACTCTCCGATCCCTTCCTCGCCCTCAGCGCGCGCACCGGCCGCTTCAGCTTCGGCACCCCGCGCGCGTTCACCCTGGCCGCCGACGGCGAGCGCCTGCTCTTCCTGCGCTCCACCGGCTCGCAGGACCCGGTGGAGCGGCTCTGGCTGCTCGACCTGACGACTCGTCAGGAACACCTGGCCGCCGACCCCACCGTACTGCTGCCGGGCCGCACCGGGGAGTTGGCCGCCCTGCCGGTCCTGGAGCGCAGGCTGCGCGAGCGGGTCCGGCTCTGGGCGCCGGGCATCGGCTCGTTCGCCGCCACCCCCGACTGCGCCACTGCCGTCTTCGCGCTGGACGGCCGGCTCTTCCGCGCCGACACCGCCACCGGCGAGTGCGCCGAACTCCCCGCCGCCGGCCCGGTGTTCGACCCGCGCCCGAGCGCGGACGGCAGCCGGACGGCGTACGTCGCTGACGGCGTGCTGCACGTCACCGGGCTGGACGGCCCGCTCAGCCCGCCGGACGGCGCGCTCTGGGGCGTGGCCGAGTTCGCCGCCGCCGAGGAACTGGGCCGCCACCGCGGCCACTGGTGGTCGCCGGACGGCTCCGCCGTGCTGGCCGCCCGGGTCGACGAGGCCGACCTCCCGCTGCGCCACTTCGCCGACCCGACCCGCCCCGAACTGCCCGCCGAGTCCTTCGCCTACCCGCAGGCCGGCGGCCCCAACGCGGACGTCCAGCTCTGGGTGCTGGCGCTGGACGGCCGGCGCACCGCGCTGGACTGGGACGCCGAGCGCTACCCGTACGTCTGCGCCGCCGGCTGGGAGGGCGACGGCGAGATCCTGCTCACCGTGGCCGACCGCCTCCAGCAGGCCGTGCTGCTGCTCAGCGCCGACCCGGCCACCGGCAAGACCGTCGAACTCTCCCGCACCACCGACGAGTTCTGGGTGGACGACCTGCCGGGCACGCCGGCCAGGCTGGACGGCGGCGGGCTGCTGACCTCCGCCGACACCCCCGACGGCCGGGCCCGCGCGATCGCCCTGGACGGCCGGATCCTGACCGGCGAGCGGCTCCAGGTGCGCCGGGTGGTCGGCCGGCTGCGCGGCCGGCTGCTGATCGAGACGACCGACGGCGACCCCGCCGACCAGCACGTCCATCTGCTGGACCCGGCGGACGGCACATTGCAGCGGCTCACCGAGGGCCCCGGCGTGCACAGCGCGCTGGCCGCCGCCGACACCCTGCTGCTGGTCTCCGCCACCCCGGACGGCGTGCAGCGCCGGATCCTGCGCGAGGAAAGCGAGTTCACGCTGCCCGACCTCGCCGAGCCGCTGCCCTACCGGGTCGTGCCGCAGCTCGCCCGGGTCACCGAACTGGGCCTGCCCACCTCGGTGGTGTACCCGCGCGGCCACCTGAGCCGGCAGCGCCTGCCCGTCCTGCTGGACGTCTACGGCGGCCCCGGCGCCCAGGCGATCTCCGCCGACCCGCGGCGCTGGCAGCTGCGCCAGTGGTGGGCCGACCAGGGCTTCGCGGTGGTCACCACCGACAACCGCGGCACCCCGTTCGTCTCCCCCGCCTTCGCCAAGGCGGTCTTCCGGCGGTTCTCCCAGGTCGCCCTGGACGACCAGGTCGCCGCCCTGCACGCGCTCGCCGAGCGCCACCCGGACCTGGACCTGGACCGGGTCGCGGTGCGCGGCTGGTCCTACGGCGGCTACTTCGCGGCGCTGGCGGTGCTGCGCCGCCCGGACGTCTTCCACGCCGCCTCGGCGGGCGCGCCGCCCACCGACTTCCGGCACTACGACACCGCGTACACCGAGCGCTACCTCGGTCTGCCGCAGGACAACCCGGACGGCTACCAGGCGGACTGCCTGATCCCCGACGCACCGCGGCTGACCCGTCCGCTGCTGCTGATCCACGGGCTGGCGGACGACAACGTGCACCCCTCGCACACCCTGCTGCTCTCGCAGGCCCTGCACGAGGCGGGGCGCCCGCACAGCGTGCTGCCGCTGCCCGGCGTCAGCCACCTGACCGCGGGCGGCGCGCACGAACGCATCGTGAGCGCCGAACTCGCCTTCCTCCAGGGGGCGCTGAGCTGACGCAACGTCCCGGGGGCCGCGGCCCCCGGGACGGTTCAGGCGACCCTGCGCACCCGGTGGAACACGAAGGCGACCACGGCGGCAGTGAGGCAGAGCAGGATCCCGCTCTCGATCAGCTGGATCGGCCAGAAGTGCGAGACCGGGTGGTAGTAGCCGTACACCTGACTCACCTGCCGGCAGCCCCGCTGGTTGATGCACGCACCGTCGTTGGCGACCTTGGTGCCGTTGGGCAGGATCATGCCGTTGGAGACCAGCCAGGCGTCGGTCGGCTGCATGAAGGTGTCGAAGTTCGGGCGGATCGGCTGCACCCCGTAGACCTGCGGGTACAGGTACGGACGCAGCTGGTACATCCCGCACTCCACCGCGAGCATGAGCGCCGCGGTGATCCCGACGGCGGGCAGCGTGCGCCGCACCAACAGGCCCACCAGCACCCCGAGGACGAGGCCGAAGAGCGCGGTGGCCACCGGCACGATGCCCAGCACGAGATAGGTGACACCCTGGAACGGCGGGTCGAAGGCGCCCAGTTCAGTGTGCACGTCGGTGTGCCAGAACCAACTGGCCAGGGCGGCCAGTGCGGTGCTCGCCACCAGCACCAGCGCCGCCGCGGCGCCGAACCGGAAAGCCAGCCAGCGCGTGCGGGACACCGACTGGGACCACAGCAGGCGGTGGGTGCCGCGCTCGAACTCCTGGCTGAACAGCGGCACTCCGACGAACATCCCGACCAGCGCCGGGACGGCCGCCAGCGCGGGTTGCAGCTCACCGGTGAAGGCGCCCGTCGGGTTCACCACGTCCTCCAGCAGCGGCCAGCAACTCTGCCCGCTGGCGGCCCAGGTGTCGGAGTCGTAACTGCAACCCGCCTGGTGGATCCGCTCGGTGGCCGCCACGACGGCGGAGTGCTCGTACCAGAGCCAGCAGCCCACCGCCACCACACCCGCCAGCACGACCCAGAGCAGGAAGCGGTTCTGCCTCCAGACCAGCCAGGCCAGGCCGTGCAGCCGCCCGGGGCGAAGCTTCGGGCCCTCGTCCGTCGCGACCTGCTCGATCAGGCTCGCCACGCTCACGCCGCCACCGCCGCGTCGTGTCCGGCGCGGGCGCTGTCGGTGAAGAGGGTGGGGGCCTGCGGCGAGCGGAGGTAGCTGAGCAGCAGCTCCTCCAGGGTCGGCCGGCTGACCTCCAGGGCACCGCTGAGTTCGCCCTCGGGGCGTATCAGCGCGGTGAGTTGGCGGCCGATGCGGCGGGTCTCGACCACCGTGTGCCCGGCCGTCGGGTCCGCCGCGCCCTCCCCCGGGTCGGCGCCGGACACCAGCCGGTGGGCCGCCAGGATCTCGTCCACCTCGCCGGCCAGCCGGATCCGCCCGGCGTCCACCAGCAGCAGGTGGTCGATGGTCCCGTCCAGCTCCGCCAGGATGTGCGAGGACATCAGCAGGGTGGTGCCGTTGGTGGCGGCCTCCGACATCAGGGTGCCCATCAGCTGGTGGCGGGCCAGCGGGTCCATGTCGGACATCGGCTCGTCCAGGATCAGCAGGTCGGGCTGCTTGCCCAGCGCCAGCGCGAGCGCCACCCGGGTGCGCTGGCCGCCGGAGAGCGAACCGAGCCGGGCGTCGCCCGGCAACTCGCCCTGGTCGACGATCCGCTGGGCGGCGGTCTGGTTCCAGCCGGGGTTGAGTTCGCGGCCCAGGCGCAGCATCTCGGCGACGGTGAACCGCTGGTAGAGCGGCTTGTCCTGGGCGACGAAGGCGACCCGGGCGCGCTGCCCGGGGGCGTCCAGCGGGCGGCCGAAAACGGTGACGGTGCCCTCGGTGGGCGTCAGCAGCTGGGCGGCCAGCCCGAGCAGGGTGCTCTTGCCGGCGCCGTTGGGGCCGACCATGCCGCAGACCGCCCCCGCCGGGATGCGGAAGGTGCAGTCCCGCAGGGCCCAGCCGCGCCGGTAGCGCTTGCCGAGGCCCACGGCCTCCAGGGCCGTCCGGTCATCGCTTGTGTCGTTCACGAGTTCCCCTCGATCTCACGTTTCGGCGCGGCCACGCCGGTGACGAATCTCTGCTCCAGCACGGACGCCACCAGCGCGGCGACGTCCTCGTGCTCCAACCCCGCGCGCTGCGCCCGGTCCACCCAGGCGACCAGCTCCGCGCGCAGCGGGCCGTCCGCCCCCGCCTCGGCCCGCGCCAGCGAACGTCGCACGAAGGTCCCCAGGCCCGGGCGCGGTTCGACCAGCCCCTCCCGATCGAGCTCCCGGTACGCCTTGAGCACGGTGTTGGGGTTGATCGCCGTGGCTTCGACCACCTCGCGGGCGGTCGGCAGCTTGTCCCCCGGTTGCAGCAGGCCCAGCCGTAGCGCCTGCTTCGTCTGGTGGACGATCTGCAGGTAGGTGGCGACGCCGCTACGCCGGTCGATGCGGTACTCGATCATGTCCGCACCCTTTCACTAGTGTAGTAGTGAAACTCTGACGCAAGTCGGCACCCAGGTCAATTCTTCCTGGCCAGAGAGCCGTGCGCTCAGATCCCCGGCAGCGGATCCTGCTCGCCGGCCACCACTCGCACCGCATGCTCCGGACCGCGGCACTCCTTGCCCAGCCGCAGCATCCGCGCCTCCGGATCGCGCAGAACCCGCCCGCACCGCCGGCACCGCACCACGGCGGCGAGCGTGGCGGGACCGGGCGGCAGCAGGGCGGGTTGCTCGGGCGTCATCGGACGTACATTACCGGGCGCGGCGCACGGTGAGCAGACCTCCCTGCGGGACGTTGAGGGCGAGTTCGCGCTCGTCGCCGGCGCTGTCCGCCGTCGCCACCGCCGTGCCGGCGCAGTCCTGGACCACGATCGCCAGCCGGCCGGGCTCCTTGGCGAAGTGCAGCCGCACCACCGGGTCGGGATCGGCGTTGGCCACCAGCAGCAGGCCCCAGTCCCCGGCGACCTGGATCGGCACGGGCGCGTAGCGGCCGAAGGCCAACTCGCTGCCGCGGCGCGCCTCCAGCAGCGGGTAGCCGAGCTCGGGGCGGTGCGGACGGAAGCCGCCGCGCTGCAGCAGGTCGGTGTGCTCGCGCGCGACCGAGAGCCAGAAGCGCAGCGCCGCCAGCTGCTCGGGACTCTGCCGGGCCAGGTCGACGGAGACCTGCGGGGTGGCGAAGAGCACCGACTGCAGCAGCACCGCGATCTGCTCCGGACTCTCCGTGGGATGCCAGGTCAGCGGGTCGGCGTGCACGGCCAGCGGGCCGGCGGTCAGCCGCAGGTCCGTGCAGCGCACCCGGTTCTCCACCGCGTTGTGCGGGCAGTCGGTGGCGCGCACCATCGTCGCGTACGGCCACAGGCCCGGGCCGACGTAGCCCTGCCGGTGCTCGACCAGCAGATCGGGGCGGACCGCGCGCAGCCGGGCGTCCAGCTCGCCGAGCAGCCGGTGGACGCCGACCGCCACCGCCGACTGGTCCTTGGCGTAGCGGGCGAAGGTGTCGATGAAGTCGATCTTCAGGCCGTCCACGCCGTACGCCTCGACGGCCGCCGCCAGCCGCTCGACCAGGTGCGCGCGCACCGGCGCGCTGCCCGGGTCCAGCACCGAGGTCTCCAGCTCCGGCAGGTGCGCCAGGATCTGCCCGTCGAGCAGCTCGGCGGCCCGGCTGCGGTCGCCGGCGAACGGCAGCGAGTGCCACAACAGGTAGGCCAGGCCCAGCGACTGGACGCGCTTGACGTGCGCGCCGAAGTCCGGGAAGCCGCCGGGAGCGGGCTGCCAGTCGCCGGCGGTGGCGTAGGAGCGGGAGACCTCGTCGGTCTGCCAGCCGTCGTCCACGATCAGCGCGGCGAAGCCCAGCGGCGCGGCCAGCGCGGCCAGCCGCTCGACGTCGGCCGCGGTCATGTCCAGGTGCAACGCGTACCAGGTGCAGAAGACCGGCAGGAAGGCGCTGTCGGGCACGGTCGCGGCCGCCCCCAGCCCGGCCCACCAGGCGACCGCGTCGGCCAGCGTCTCGGAGAAGTGACGCTGCGTCAAATCCAGGCGCAGGCGCAGCGGTTCACCGCCGGCAGTGAGCTCGTGCTCGACCCACCAGACGAACTCCCCGCTCTCCTCCACCGCCCCCTCGCCGATGGTGACCGGCAGCAGCGACTCGGCGACCGCGAAGGTGCACAGCGCCGCGTCCCCGGTGGCGATCAGGCTGCCGACCGGGGCGCCGCTGGGCAGCGAGGCGGTGCGCGGGGTGTTCCAGGACGGCGGCAGCCAGCGGGTGCCGGTGGCCGGGGTCCACAGCGCGGTGGCGCCCGTGCAGGGCAGCCGCCACTCCACCCGGATCCGCGCCGGGCCCGCGTCGTCCGGCCGTTCGGCGCCTGCCTCGATCAGCAGCAGCCGGTCGCCGCCGGAGACCGCCGCCACCAACTCGCTCGCGCCGATCGCCGTCACCCGCAGCGCCAGGCCCGGGACGTCCGTCCCGATCTCGCGCACGGTCTCGGTACGGCCGGTGGCCGGAGCGCAGCCGTCCCAGCTCAGAGGGGACATCGTGCCGCCTTTCCAAGGAAGTTGTGGTGCCCGGTCGGGCGCAGCCTCTCCTTGTGGAGTCCCCGCTGCGCCCGACCGGGAGTTCGGTTCCGGTCAGTTCTCCGGGAAGTGGCAGGCGACCTGCCGCTGCCCGGGACCGGAGATCCGCAGCAGCGGTGGTTCGCTGCGGCAGATGTCCTGGACCTTGGGGCACCTGGGATGGAAGGTGCAGCCGGCGGGCGGGTTCGCCGGGCTCGGCGGGTCGCCGAGCAGGACGATCCGCTCCCGGGCCCGCTCCGCCACCGGGTCGGGCAGCGGAACGGCCGACAGCAGCGCGTTCGTGTAGGGGTGCGCCGGCCGGTCGTACACCTCCTCCCTGTCGCCGATCTCGACGATCCGGCCGAGGTACATCACGGCGACCCGGTGGCTGATGTGCTTGACCACCGCCAGGTCGTGCGCGATGAAGACGTACGCGACGCCGAGTTCGCGCTGGAGGCGCTCCATCAGGCCGACGATCTGCGCCTGGATGGAGACGTCCAGCGCGGAGACCGGCTCGTCGGCCACCACCAGCGCCGGCCGGGTGGCCAGCGCCCGGGCGATGCCGATGCGCTGGGCCTGGCCACCGGAGAACTGGTGCGGGTAGCGCTCCAGATGCTCCGGGGAGAGCCCCACCAGACCGACCAGGTCGCGGACCTCACGCCGGATGACGGCGGCGTCGGTCCCCTGGGCGCGCAGCGGCGCCGAAATGATCTGCTGGACGGTCTGGCGGGGGTTCAGGGAGGCGAACGGGTCCTGGAAGATGATCTGCATCCGACTGCGCAGCGGACGCATCTCGCGCTGCCCGATCCGGGTGATGTCCTTGCCCTCGAAGTCCACCCGGCCCGCCGTGGGATCCAGCAGGCGCACCAGCATCCGCCCGGTGGTGGACTTGCCGCAGCCGGACTCGCCGACCAGGCCGAGCGTCTCGCCCGCCGCGACGCCGAACGAGACCCCGTCGACCGCCTTGATCCCGGCCGACCGGCGCAGACCGCCGCGCGGGGCCGGGAAGGTCATCCCGAGGTCGCTGACCTCGAGCAACGGCGCTTCGGTCAGCGTGTCCTGACGTACCGTCATGCTGTCTCCCCCAGGTGGACGCAGGCGTTGCGGTGCTCGCTGGCCACCAGCCGCAGCTTGGGACGGCCGGCGGTGCAGAGTTCCCGCTGCCCGGTGTCGGCCGCCGCGTACACCGGGCAGCGGGGGTGGAAGACGCAGCCGGCCGGAGGGGCCAGCAGCGAGGGCGGGTTGCCGGGGATGGCGTGCAGCGGCTCGCCGTCGGCGGCGTCCAGCCGGGGCAGCGAGTCCAGCAGGCCGCGGGTGTAGGGGTGCCGCGGCGAGGTGAACAGCGTGTCGGCGGGGGCCTGTTCGACGGCCGAGCCGCCGTACATCACCAGCACCTCGTCGGCAACCCGGGCGATCACGCCCAGGTCGTGCGTGATCACGATGATGCCCAGGCCCCGCTCCTCCTTCAGCCGCATCAGCAGGTCGAGCACCTGGGCCTGGACGGTGACGTCCAGCGCGGTGGTCGGCTCGTCGGCGATGATCAGGTCGGGCTCGCAGGAGAGCGCCAGCGCGATCATCGCCCGCTGCCGCATGCCGCCGGAGAACTGGTGCGGGTACTCCCCCGCCCGGCGGGCGGGCTCGGGGATCCCGACGTCGCCGAGCACCTCGACGGCGCGCGCCCAGGACTCCTTGCGGCTGCTCCCGTGGTGCTCGCGGTGCGCCTCGGCGATCTGGTCGCCGATGGTGAAGTACGGGTGCAGCGCGGTGAGCGCGTCCTGGAACACCATCGCCATCCGCCGGCCGCGCAGCTTACGGACCGTCTCGTCCGGGGCGCCGATCAGCTCGGTGCCGTCGAAGCGGACCGATCCGGTCACCTTCGCACCCCGGTGCAGACCCATGACGGCCAGCGAGGTGACGGACTTGCCGGAGCCGGACTCGCCGACGATACCCAGCGTCCGGCCGCGCTCCACCGCGAAGTCGATGCCCTTCACCGCCTGCACAGTGCCCTCGGCGGTGTTGAACTCCACTGCGAGGTCGTTGACTTCGAGCAGCGTCACGACACCCTCGCTCTCGGATCGATCCAGGCGTAGACGAGGTCCACGACCAGGTTGGACATGATGATGAAGAAGGAGGCCAGCAGGGTGATGCCCATCACCACCGGCTGGTCGGACTTGGCCAGCGAGTCGGCGAAGAGCTTGCCGACCCCCGGCAGGCCGAACAGCGACTCGGTGATCAGCGCCCCGGCGAGCAGGCCGCCCAGGTCCATCCCGAGCATGGTGGCGATCGGTGTCAGCGCCGGGCGCAGCCCGTGCCGGCCCACCACCCGCCGCTCGGGCAGGCCCTTGGCCCGGGCGGTGCGCACATACGGCTCGGCCAGCGTCTCGATCACCGAACTGCGGGTCATCCGGGCGTAGATGGCGGCGAAGGTGAGCGCCAGGGTGACCCAGGGCAGCAGGAGGTTCTGAAACCAGCCGACCGGGTCGTCGGTGAAGGCGACATAGCGCGGATAGGGCATCAGGCCGAGCACCGCGACCACCACGTAGAGCAGGATCATCGCGGTGAAGTACACCGGCAGCGCGGCCATGCCGATCGTGCCGACCATCACGGTCCGGTCGATCCAGGTGTTCTTGCGCAGCGCCGAGAGCACCCCGGCGGCCAGACCGAGCAGCAGCCAGATCACCGCCGCACCGATCGCCAGCGAGGCGCTGGTGGGCAGCCGGTCCATCATCAGGTCCCAGACCGGGCGCCCGCTCTGGAACGAGTAGCCGAAGCACGGGAAGTGGCACTGCACGACGTAGTTGCCGGTGCCCATCGAGCGGCCCGCGAAGATCGCCAGCACGTAGCGGCCGAACTGCACGATCAGCGGGGCGTTCAGGCCCATCTGCTGGCGGACCTGGGCCACCCGGTCGGGCGGGCAGTCCTTGCCGCAGAACTGCACGGCCGGGTCGCTGGGCAGCAGGTAGAAGATGCAGAAGGTGACCGCGCAGACCACCAGCAGGGTGACCGCGATACCGAACAGGCGGCGGATCAGGAAGCCGGTCATCCGCGGCTGCCCTTCGGGTCCAGCGCGTCGCGCAGTGCGTCGCCGAGCAGGGTGAAGGCCAGCACCATCAGGAAGAGGCAGGAGCAGGGCAGCACGAAGAACATCGGGTCGACCTTGTAGTAGAGCGAGGAGTCGGCGATCATCTGGCCCCAGGACGGCGTGGGCGGCCGCACCCCGACGCCCAGGTAGGTCAGGCCCGCCTCGGCGCCGATCAGGCCCGGGATGGCGAGCGTGAGGTAGACGATGATCGTGCCGGTGAGGTTGGGCAGGATCTCGGTGAGCAGGATCCGCGCGCTGGAGGTGCCGCTGGCGCGGGCCGCCTCCACGTACTCGCGATGCTTGAGCGACATCGTCTGACCGCGGATCACCCGGGCGATGTAGGGCCAGGTGAACAGGCTCATCACCACGATCAGCAGCATCACCCGGTCGACGTTCTTGACCACCGAGAGCAGCGCCATCATGAAGATCAGGCTGGGGAAGGACATCATGACGTCCATGAAGCGGCTGATCACGGTGTCGATCCGGCCGCCGAAGTAGCCGGACGTGATGCCCAGCAGCACGCCGATCACGGTGATCATCACGGCCGCGCTGAAGGCCACCGTCAGGCTGATCCGGGCGCCGTAGAGCAGCCGGGCGAAGATGTCGCGGCCGAGCATCGGTTCGACGCCGAGCCAGTGCTGCGGGCTCATGCCGCCGGCGCTGCCGCGCGGCAGGCCGCCGAGGTACGGGTCGATGGCCCGCTTGTCGGTGGTGTCCGGGCCGGTGCCGCTGATCGCGGTGAGCACGGGGGCGAAGATCGCGGCGAGCACGAAGAAGGCGATGATGCCGGCGCCGACCAGGGCGGCGCGCCGGCGGCGCAGCCGTTCCCAGGCCAACCGCCAGGGCGAGGCCGCGCGTTGGGCCTCAGCAACGGGGGTCACTGTCACAACTCCCCTGCTACTTGACGGACTTGAGGCCGATGGCACCGAAGTCCAACTGGCCGGACCAGACCGGGTTGGCGAACGCGCCGGCGATGTTGGAGCCGACCAGCAGCGGCTTCTTCTGCCAGGTCAGCGGCACGGCCGGGGAGTCGTCCATGATCTTGCCGTCCAGCGCGAGGTACGCGGCGTTGGCGGCCGTGAGGTCGCTCAGGCCGGCGATCCGGTCCAACTCGGTGTTGACCGCAGGGTCGTTGAAGCGGGTGACGTCGCCCTGGTTGCCGGTGTCGGTGATGGTGCGGCCGTCGAAGATCATCGGCAGGAAGGTGGCGGCCGACGGGTAGTCGGGACACCAGCCGGAGATGGACAGGCCGGTCTGCTTGTTCTTGTCGCCGATCACCGAGTTGACCGAGCTGGCGTCCACCGCGTCGATGGTGACGTTGATGCCGACGTTCTTCAGCGCGGCCTGGATCGCCTCGGCCTGCTGTTTGGCACCGGTGGAGACGGTGATGTCGGTGGAGAAGCCGCCTGCGTAACCGGCGTCCGAGAGCAGCTGCTTGGCCTTGGCCTGGTCACCGGCGGCCGGGATCTTGAAGTGGTCGACCGCGGTGCCGCCGGTCAGCGCCGGCGGCAGGAAGGTGGTGGCGATGTCGGCCAGCGCCGGACCACCCACCGCGGACTGGAACGCCTCCTTGTCCACCGCGTACTGCATCGCCAGGCGGAGCTTGGCGTTGTCGAACGGCGGCTTCGAGGTGTTCATGTCCAGCATCGTGGTGCAGCCGGAGTTCTCGCTGACCAGACGGGACTTGACGTCCGGGTTGGTGATCACGTCGGGCACCCGGGGCGGCGTCAGGTCGACGTAGGAGACGGCACTCTGATCGTCGCCCTGGTTGGCGATCAGGCGGTCGGCGATGCCGGCGCTGCCGAGCGACTGGTCCACCACGATCTTGTCCGGGTAGGCCTTGCGGACCGGGTCGGTGCTCTGGTCCCAGAAGGTGTTGCGGACCAGCACCATGCTCTTGCCGCGGTCGTACGACTGGATCTTGTACGGACCGGAGGAGAACGGGTGGTTGCTGTAGTTGGCGCCGGTCTCCTTGGCGATCGGGACGGGCGCGAAGGTCGGCAGCGTGACCGTGAAGCCGAACTCCGCCACCGAGCGCTTGAGATGGAAGATGATGGTCTTGCTGTCCGGGACCTCGATGGCGTCCGGGCCCAGCCGCTGCCCCTTGAGCGGACCGGCGTAGCCGGCCGGCGCGTTGAGGTACTGCTTGGCGTAGTCCGGCCCGCCGGGCAGGTCGGGGGAGAACGAGCGCTCGACGTTGTACTTGATGTCGTCGGAGACGATCGGCGAGCCGTCCTCGTACTTGAGGCCGTCCTTGAGGTGGAAGGTCCAGGTCTTGTCGTTGTCGCTGGGCTCGCCGAGGTCGGTGGCCAGGTCCGGGACGATCTGCAGGCCGCCGGCGCCGGGGGCCGCCTTGAAGGTGGTCAGCGTGCGGTAGAGGAGCCGCAGGCCGAAGTCCATCTCCGGCTCGACCCAGTTGCGGGTCGGGTCGAGCTGCGAGAAGTCCTGGTTGGAGAGGATGTTGAGGGTGCCGCCCTTGACCGGCGTACCACCGACGATGCCATCCCCCTCAGTGGTGATGCCCTTGCCGTTGTCGGCACTGGTGCCACTGCCGGTACTGGAACACGCCCCGAGGGTGAGGGTCAGTGTCGCTGCAATCGCCGCCGCGAGGGCGGCGCAGGTACGCCTGGTCATGTGCAACTCCGCTATGGGGGGACGGACTTGGGGCCCGTACTAGTGCGGGGCAGGCTGCCCGCCCCGGGGCTGATCCGAGGCCACCGGCCGGGAGGCTGCCAGGGTCTGGCACTCCAGGGGTGTGGCACGTAACATAGTAATGTGAAATTGCACTGACAAGGGATCTAGCGCCACGTTATCCAGCTGTGTCCTAACGGGCACTCAGTTCACTTCCACCGCACGCGTATTGATGCAGCTCAGCCCGGCCCCGCCGGACAAAAGCCCCGATACTCCAGGAGCCGCCCCCATGACCTCCCAGCCGTCCCGCCGCGTCGCGCCACCCCTCAACATCGGCAGTCACGACCTCCCGGTCTCGCCGGCCCTGGACGCGTTCATGGCCACCTCCTGGGCCGCCACCCCGCTACCCGCCACCGATCGCGTCCCGCCCTACGCGGTCACCCCCGCCCGCCGCGCCCGCCTCTCCGCCACCTTCCCCGGCGAGCGGCTGGTCGTCCCCGCCGGACAGCTGCGGGTCCGCAGCAACGACGACGACCACCGCTTCCGCCCGCACAGCGCCTACACCTGGCTCACCGGCCTCAGCGGCGAGGACCAGGTCGGCCACGTCCTCGTCCTGGAGCCCACCGGCCCCGAGGGCCACGAGCCGGTCCTCTACCTGCGCCCGCGCTCACCGCGCTCCGGCCAGGAGTTCTACCGCGACCGCCGCTACGGCGAGTTCTGGGTCGGCCGCCGCCCCGACCTGGCCGAGGCCGCCCAGCTCACCGGCCTGCGCGTGGAACACCTGGACGACCTGGAGAAGCTGCTCACCGGCCCGCAGCCGGCCACCCGGGTACTGGCCGGAGTCGACCCGGCCGTCGACTCCCACACCGCCCGCCCCAGCGCCGAACACGCCGGGGCCGACGGCCGGTTGGCCGCCGCGCTCTCCGAACTGCGCCTGGTCAAGGACGCCTGGGAGATCGGCCAGCTCCAACTGGCCGTCGACCACACCACCGCCGGCTTCGAGGACGTCGTCCGTGCCCTGCCCACCGCACTGCGCCACCCGCGCGGCGAGCGCTGGATCGAGGGCGTCTTCGACCTGCGCGCCCGCGCCGAGGGCAACGGCACCGGCTACCAGACCATCGCCGCCTCCGGCGCCCACGCGTGCGTCCTGCACTGGATCCGCAACGACGGCGCGCTCGACCCCAGCCGACTCCTGCTGCTGGACGCCGGCGTGGAGACCGACACCCTCTACACCGCCGACGTCACGCGCACCCTGCCACTCAGCGGCACCTTCTCCCCCGTCCAGCGCCAGGCCTACGACCTGGTGCTCGCCGCCCAGGACGCCGGCATCGCCGCGCTGCGCCCCGGCGCCAGCTTCCGCGACTTCCACCGCGCCGCGATGCGCGTGATCGCCGAGGGCCTCGCCGACTGGGGCGTCCTGCGGATCCCCGCCGAGCAGGCCCTCCAGGAGGACAGCGGCCTCTACCGCCGATACACCCTCTGCAGCAGCGGCCACATGCTCGGCCTGGACGTCCACGACTGCGGCAAGGCCCGCGCCGAGACCTACCTGGACGGCGTCCTGGAGGAGGGCCAGGTCCTCACCGTCGAACCCGGCCTCTACCTCCAGCCCGACGACGAGACCCTCCCGCTGGAACTGCGAGGCATCGGCATCCGCATCGAGGACGACCTCGTCATCACCGCCGACGGAGCCCACCTGATGTCCTCCGCCCTCCCGCGCACCGCCCCCGCCATCGAGGAGTGGATGGGCACCCTGCTCTCCTGATCCCCTGCCCGGGGGCGGGGCCGCAGGCCGTCAGGCCACCTTCACCGTGACCGGCCCACGCTGGACCACCACGGACACCTCGCCCCCGAGCGCGGCAGCGTACGCGCGCAGCGTCTCCAGGCTGTCCACCTGACCGTGCTCGATCTGCGACACCCGCGCCTGACTGACCCCGAGCGTCCGCGCCACCTCCCGCTGCGTCAACCCCGCCGACCGCCGCAACTCCGCCAGCTCGTGCCCGCGCACCCGAGCCATCGTCTCCGCCCGCATCCGGGCCCGCTCGGCCTCGGCCTCGGGAGTGGCAAGCTCGGGGTTGAGCCTCATCCCTTCGGCCCACACCTCGCTCCAGCTACGCACCTTCATTCGCCAGCTCCGTTCATCCGGTCGTCGAGATACTGCCGATACCGCTGCTCGGCCATGGGGATGCTCTCCTCGTACCAGCGCGACCATTGGCCGCACTTGTCGCCAGCCACCAGGATGATTGCCTCGCGATCCACATCGAAGACGAAGAGCAGCCGAATCTCGGAGCGACCGGCTGAGCCTGGCCTGAGTTCCTTGAGATTGTGCAACCGACTCCCGTGGATTCGATCAACCATGGGTCTGCCAAGCAGCGGACCTCGACGAGCCAAGAGAGTCACCGCATCGGCGATCTGGTTGGCGGTGTCAGGGTCATCGATGCAGATCTTGAGGAACCAGTCCTCCACCGCGTCTACGAGCGAAATCTCCCACATGCCGCGAACTTAAGTTGTGCTTTATACGGTACCGCCCCAAAGGCCCCTCATCCACTCCATCGAGCGACAGAACAGCCCCCGCCGCGCGCCCCCTACCCCCGGGCCTCCCGCCACAGCTGGGCCGTGATGTCGGCGGCCGGGCCCGGGCGGGTGGTGGGGTGGGCGGTGCCGGCCCAGAGGTGGAGGGCTTGGGGGTCGGCGCGGTGGGCGGCGGCGGCGCGTAGGGGCTGGGTGAGGTGGTGGACCTCGGGGTAGGCGTGCGGGGCGTGGGGGCCGTGGCGGTCGATGAAAGCGTTGCGCAGGCCGCGCGCCGGGCGGCCGGTGAAGGCGCGGGTGACGACCGTCTCGGTGAAGCGCGGGTCGGCGAGTGCGGCGCGGTGGGTGGCGGAGGTGCCGGCCTCGTCCGAGCGCAGGTACGCCGTGCCCAGCTGCGCGGCCACCGCGCCCGCGCGCAGCGCGGCGGCGACGGCCGCGCCGGTGCCCAGCCCGCCGGCCGCGATCAGCGGCAGGTCGGTGGCGGCGCGGACCAGCGCGAGCAGCTCCAGCAGCGGCACCTCGCCCGGCTCGTCCTCGACCCGGTGGGTGCCGCGGTGGCCGCCCGCCTCGGGCCCCTGGACGCAGAGCACGTCGACGCCGATCCGCGCCGCCGCCCGCGCCTCCTCCACTCCGGTGACGGTGGCGACCTGCGCCGTCCCCACCGCCCGCAGCGCGTCCGCCTCCTGACGGGACGGCAGGCCGAAGGTGTACGACACCACCGCGACCGGGTCGGCCAGCAGCGCCGCGAGCTTGCCGGCCCAGCCGTCGTCGTCCGCCGCGAACCGCGCGGGGAGCTCGACGCCCCAGCGCTCGGCCTCGGGCAGCAGCTCGGCCCGGTAGGCGAGCAGAGCCTCCCCCGCCGACTGCCCGGGCGGGGACGGCACAAAGAGGTTCACCCCGAACGGACGGCCCGTCAGCCCGCGGGTGGCGGCGATCTGCTCGGACATCGCGACGGCCGTACGGTATCCGGCGGCCAGGAATCCCAGGCCGCCGGCCGCGTTCACCGCCGCCACCAGCTCGGGAGTGGAGGCCCCGCCTGCCATCGGCGCGGCGATGATCGGAACGGTCAGAGCGGCGAAGTCGACGTCGTAGGAGGACACCCCGCCACCCTACCCACGGCCTCACCGGCCCGGCGTAGCCCGCGGGGCGGGGCACCCCGGGGGTGCGTAGGTTCGCAACCGAACGACGACGTTCACGCCCCTCCCTCCCCCGGAGTACCCCCATGCGGATCCCCGCTCCCCTGACCGCCACCCTGACCGCCGCCCTGTTCGTCCCGCTCGCCCTCGCTTCCGGCGCCCAGGCGGCCCCGGCTGCCCATGGCACGCCGGTCACCCGGGCTACCCCGGCGACGCACCGGGACGCCTTCGCCCGCGACCTCTCGGTGAGCGTGCAGCCCGTCGGCCCGGCCGCCCCCGGCGCGGTGGCCCCGCTGCTCGTGACGGTCTGCAACCACGGCACCGAGACCCCCACCTCGGCGACGCTGGTGGTCAACGGACCCGCCGACCCCAGCCTGGCGCTCACCGCGGGACCGGACGACCCCGGCCCTTCAGTGCCCCGGTCACCAGCGGCGTCCTGGAGCTGTACCGCCCGCCGAAGCCGGCCGCCGCCGGCAACCCCGCCGACTTCGAGATCGTCGAGCGCAACCTCGGGCCGTCCACCGACTACCCGTGGCGCGGCCAGGTGGTGGCCCAACTCCCGCCCGGCTCCACGTTCCTGAGCTCCGCCCCGACCTACAGCGCCTGCGTGATCTCCGCGGACGGGACCACCGCGACCTGCCCGGACACCGTGAACAACACCTGGTCGACCTTCAACCGCGGCTTCGCCATCCAGGTGGACCCGGCCGCCACGCCCGGCACCAGCATCCCGGTGACGATCACCCAGCAGGCCCCGGCCAACCCGGACCCGCACGCGTTCACCCTGACCGTGCTGGTCCCGGTCTGCTGATCACACCGCAGCCCGAATCCGGCAGCTCAAGCCGGCCGGATCAGCCCGCTGCTCAGCCCGGCCGCAATCGCCGCGGTACGGCTGTCCACGCCGAGCTTGTCGTAGATGTGCACCAGGTGGGTCTTGACGGTCGCCTCGCTGATGAAGAGCCGCTTGGAGATCTGCCGGTTCGCCAGCCCCTCGGCGAGCAGCCGCAGGATCTGCCCCTCCCGGGGCGAGAGCGTCGGGCGCCCCGCCCGGACCCGTCCCAGCAGTCGGGCGGCGACGGGCGGGGCGAGCACCGTCTCACCCCGGGCGGCCGCCTGGACCGCCGCCACCACGTCCTCGGGCAGCGCGTCCTTGAGCAGGTAGCCGGTGGCGCCGGCCTCGACCGCGGCCAGGATGTCGGCGTCGGTGCTGTAGGTGGTGAGGATCAGGACGGCGGGCGGGTCCGGCAGCGCGGTGATCCGCCGGGTCGCCTCCACGCCGTGCATGCCGGTGCCCATCTGGAGGTCCATCAGCACCACGTCGGGCCGGGTCTCCAGCTCCTCCAGCAGCCGCAGCGCCTGCGCACCGTCGGCCGCCTCGCCGACCGCCTCCAGCTCCGGCAGGTCGTCCACCATGGCGCGCAGGCCGCGCCGGACCACCGGGTGGTCGTCCACCAGCAGCACCCGGATCACCGCGCCACCGCCGCACTCCCGCAGACGCCGACGGTCAGCACGCTCTCCGCCGTCACCACCGAACGCAGCGGTAGCGAGGCCGCCACCGCCGTCCCCTCGCCCGGCGCCGACTCCACCGTCAGGCTGCCGCCCAGCGCCGCGATCCGCTCGTGCATGCCGTGCAGCCCGAAGGTGGGCCGCGCCCCACTGGGCACAGTCTGTACGGTCTGCGGGTCGAAGCCGACGCCGTCGTCGAACACGTCCAAGGTCACCTCGTCGTCCAGGTAGGTCAGCGTCACGGCGATCTGCCGGGCCCGCGCATGCCGTACCGCGTTGGCCAGCGCCTCCTGGGTCAGCCGCAGCAGCGCCACCTCCGCCTCCACCGGCAGCGGGTAGGGCTCGCCGTCCAGCTGGAAGGCCGCGCCCGGACCGGCCGCCAGGCGGCGCAGCGCCTCGGTGAGGGTCACGTCGTCCAGCGCGGGCGGGGTCAGCGCCTGGACGAAGCGGCGCGCCTCGGCGAGGTTCTCGGAGGCGGTCTGCCCCACCTCGCGGATCCGGCTCGCGGCGGTCGCCGGGTCGGCCGGCAGCGCCGCGTCGGCGGAGCGGGCCAGCAGCACGATGCTGGAGAGCCCCTGGGCCAGCGTGTCGTGGATCTCCCGGGCCAGCCGCTGCCGCTCGGCCAGCCGGCCGGCCTCGCGCTGACTGGCTGCCAGCGCGTCGCGGGTGCGCATCAGGTCGTCGATCAGCCGCTGCCGCTCGCGGCTCTCCCGGTAGAGCGCGGCGTAGCCGTACGCGGTGAGCAGCGCGACGGCCAGCCCGGCCAGCGGGCCGAGCACCTTGGGCGTGGTCAGACCGCCGGGCGTCCCCGCCTGCGCCGCCACCACGACCCCGGTCAGCGCGACGACGGACGGGACGGCCCAGCGCACCGGCATCAGGTGCAGGCAGACGAAGTAGAGCGGGAAGACCAGGTAGCAGAACTCCGGGTGGAGCAGGGTGAGCCCCGCCCACAGCGCGACCACCGCCCCCAGCCACAGGCCCGCCCACAGCCGGTCCGTCCGGATCCGCTCGGCCAGGCCGCCCGCCGCGTAGACGGCGGCCAGCGCGCCGGCGATGACCAGCCCGGCCGCCCCGAGGGCGCCGTCCAGCAGGCCGCGGACCACGAGCACCACCAGGAGGGTGAAGAACAGCCCGTGCAGGGCGAGGTTCATCAGCCGCAGGGCCGGGGTGTTCGCAGAATGGCCGACGGCGTCGTCGGTCCCCTCGGGGGTGGGTGTCTCGGTACGGCTCACGCCTTCCGAGGGTACGGGCCCGGCGGGGCTGATCCACTCCGGGCGGCATCAACCGTTCGGTGGATTCCCGGGTGCATCACACGATGGTGCCCGGACCCGCTCCTCTCCCCGATGGCACCGGCGCGCGCACTCGACAGAGTGGGAGTACAAACCGCTCCCCCAGCCACCCCGGAAGGGCCCACCGTGTTCGTCGCCCTGCGTGACATCCGTTTCGCCAAGGGCCGCTTCGCCCTGATGGGCGCCGTGGTCACGCTGATCACCACCCTCGTCGTCTTCCTCTACGGGCTGACCGGCGGGCTCTCCTCCGCCGCCTCCTCGGCCATCGCCGGACTGCCGGTCGACCGGATCGTCTTCGCGGCACCCGCCGGGGCCTCGCCGACCGTCTCGTTCAGCAACAGCACCGTCTCGCCCGCCCAGCAGGCCGCCTGGAGTGCCGCCCCCGGTGTGCGCAGCGCGGCGCCGCTCGGCATCTCGATGACCCGGCTGACCGCGGACGGCGCCGCCGCCTCGGTCAGCGTGCTCGGCACACCGGCCGCGCTGCTGCCGCCGCTGAGCGCCGGCAGCGCGCCGCAGGACGGGCAGGTCGCGGTCGGCGCCGACACCGCGGCCGCCTACCACCTGACGGTCGGCTCGCAGGTGAAGGTGGGCCCCAGCACCCTCACCGTCTCCGGCATCACCGCCGACCGCTCCTACGCGCACGCCCCGACGGTGTGGACCACGCCGACCGGATGGCAGGGCGTCAGCGGCCAGACCCGGCCGACCGCGCTCGCGCTGGTCGGCGGCGGCGCCGGGCGCGCCGCGCTGGACGCGGCGCAGAACACCGACACCGTCGCGCTGGCCGACGCCCCGGCGGGCATCGACGGGTACTCCGCCGAGCAGGGCAGCCTGCAGATGATCCAGGGCTTCCTGTTCGCGGTCAGCGCGCTGGTGGTCGGGGCCTTCTTCACCGTCTGGACGGTCCAGCGCAAGCCCGACATCGCGGTGCTCAAGGCGGTCGGCGCGAGCAGCGCCTACCTGGTACGCGACGCGCTCGCGCAGGCCGCGGCCGTCCTGCTGGGCGGCGCGGTGCTGGGCGGGGCGGCGGGTGCGGTGGGCGGACTGATCGCCTCCAACGGGGTGCCGTTCGACCTGAGCGTCTCCAGCGTGGCCGTGCCGGTGACGGCGATGGTCCTGCTCGGCCTGGTCGGCGCCGCGCTGGCCGTCCGCCGCATCACCTCCGTCGACCCGATCGCCGCCCTGGGAGCCAACCGATGACCACCGCCCTGGTTCACACGCGCACCGGACTCGCGCTGCGCGACGTCACCCTCACCTACCCCGACGGCGAGAGCCGCCTCACCGCCCTGGACCACGTCTCCCTGGAGGTCGCGCCGGGCGAGTTCACGGCCGTGGCCGGGCCCTCCGGCTCGGGCAAGTCGAGCCTGCTGGCGGTGGCCGCCACGCTGCTGCGCCCGGACAGCGGCCAGGTGGTGATAGACGGTCAGGACGCCGGCGCGCTCGGCGAACGGGAGCGCACCGCGCTGCGCCGCGACCGCCTCGGCATCGTCTTCCAGCAGTCCAACCTGCTGGCCTCACTGACGGCGGTGGAGCAGCTGCTCGTCCTGGAGGACGTCCGCGGCGGGCGCGTCCGCGAGGCCCGCGGCCGGGCGCAGGAGCTGCTCGCCTCGGTCGGCCTGACCGGCTCCAAGCAGCAGCGCCGCCCGCACCAGCTCTCCGGCGGCGAGCGCCAGCGGGTCAACATCGCCCGCGCGCTCTTCGGCCGCCCCTCCGTCCTCCTGGTGGACGAACCCACCTCCGCCCTGGACCACGAGCGCGGCGCCCAGATCGTCGCCCTCCTCGCCGAAGTCACCCGCACCCACCACACAGCCACCGTGATGGTCACCCACGACCGCGACCTGCTGGGCCGCGTCGACCGCGTCCTGGAGATGCACGACGGCCGCCTGAACTCAGACGGCTGACCGACTACTTGACCGGCCCCAGCACACTGTCGACGTCGATCTCGACCGCCGCACCGATGCTCTCGGGCAGCGTGAACCGCTGCCCGGGGTGGTGCACGGCGTGCACGCGGTACTCGCCGTCCTTGGGGTCGGTCAGCACCATGACGCGCCGGTTCCTGCGGTCGACGATGACGTAGACGGGGATCCCGGCGGAGGCGTAGGCGGCGGGCTTCGTCTTGAGGTCGGTCTGGTAGTTGGCGGAGGTGACCTCCACCACCAGGCGAAATACGACCGGGTCGTAACAGTTGAGCTCGGCCGGATGGTCCTCGAAGTCGGCATCGACAAGCGCCAGATCGGGAATCACATAATCCGACGGCCCATCCGGGAGCCAGACTCCGATGGCCTGGATGAGTTCGGTATCCCCCTCGTCCAAACCGGCAGCCATGAACGGCTTCATGATGCGGGTCAGCGAGCGGCCGTGCGGGCCGTCAGCGGGCGGCGTCACGAGGATCTGGCTCCCGAGGATCTCGACGCGATAACCGGCCAGTCGGCTGGAGATCAGGTCAGCGGCTTCGAGCAGCGTCAGCTGTTCGCAGGGCTGCTCAATTGCTGCGGCGGACATGGAATTCCTCCTGGCTGCCGATGTCGAGACCATCATCGTAAAGCGACTTCCCCGCCCGGGGCCGAATACCCGCGCCCCACCCGGACGGGCTAACTCACCGCGTCCGCAGGCGCAGGGCCGACTTCTCCTCCGGGGGGAGTTCGCGGCCCTCGGCCCACAGGGAGCGGACGTGGCCCAGGTGGCGGGTCATGCAGGACTCGGCGGCGGGGGCGTCGCCGGTGAGCATGATGTCCAGCAGCTCCAGGTGCTCCTCGGCGGAGGAGACCAGGTCGCCGCGCTCGTCCAGGCGGGTCAGGCCGTAGAGGCGCGAGCGCTTGCGCAGGTCGCCGACCACCTCGACCAGGCGGGCGTTGCCGGCCAGGGCGAGCAGGGTGAGGTGGAACTGCCGGTCGGCCTCCAGGTAGCCGATCAGGTCGTGCTCGCGCGCGGCGGCCACGATCTCCAGGGCGACCGGCCGCAGCGCCTCCAGCTGCTCGCGGGTCGCGCTGCGGGTGACCCGGCCGACGGTGGGGACCTCGATCAGCGCGCGGATCTCGGTGAAGTCGTCGAGGTCGCGCTCGGTCACCTCGGTGACCCGGAACCCCTTGTTGCGGACGGCCTCGACCAGCCCCTCGCGGGCCAGGTCGAGCATCGCCTCACGGACCGGGGTGGCCGAGACGCCGAAGTCGGCGGCGAGCGCGGGCGCGGAGTAGACGGCTCCCGGACGCAGCTCCCCCGAGATCAGCGCAGCACGCAACGCGTGCGCGACCTGGTCGCGCAGGCGCTCCTGAACGGAAATAAGGGTGCGGGGCTTCGAGTCGGTCACTGCGGTCCTCCGAACGGTGCGGAGCACCAGCGTACAATGTCACGTTTCTTTGATCATCCACCGTGACGAAACTTGCGGTGAAGCTCCGCCGCCACCGCGAGATCCTGCCACGCCATCCCGACGCTCTTGAAGAAGCGCGGAGAACTGCGCGGCACCGGGGCCCGGCCGGTGACCAGTTCGGCCAGGTTGTACCAGTCGTCGGGCCCGGCGGTGGCGCCCTCGGCGCGGGCCAGCAGCAGGTCGCCCGCCTCGCGCAGGGCGACCGCGCGCGACTCGACGTAGCAGGCGGCACGGCGGACCAGTGCGGCGTCCGTCTCGCGGCCGGCCGGGTCGTGCGAGCCGACGGCAGCCACCACCGCGCGGTCGGGGACGAGCGCACCGTCGAAGAGCGGCTCGGCGGAGGTGGTGCAGCAGACCACCAGGTCGGCCCCGGCCACCGCGTCGGGGGTGCCGACGGCCGCCACCAGGCCGCAGCGGCGGGCGTACTCGGCGAGTTCCCGCGCCGGGCCGGGACGCCGGGCGACGACCGTGACGCGCTCCAGCGGGCGGATCGCCGCCAGCGCGTCCAGGTGCCCGTACGCCTGCGGGCCGGCGCCGAAGAGCACCAGGTGCGCGGCGTCGGGCTCGGCCAGCACGTCCAGGGCCACGGCGGTGACGGCCGGGGTGCGCAGCGCGGTGAGCGCGGCGCCGTCCAGCAGGGCGAGCGGCTGGAGCGTGGGGCCGTCCAGCAGCAGGTAGCTGCCGGTGATCCGGGGCAGGCCGCGGGCGGGGTTGGCGGGGGCGACGCCCGCGATCTTCACGCCCGCGTACTCGGCGGTTGCGGCGGGCATCATCAGCAGCTCGCCGGCCGGCACCCGTACGTTGCTGCGGGCCGGGCAGTCCTCGGGGTCGAGCCCGTCGCGCAGCACCTGCCGGACGGCCGCCGCGGCCTGAGCGGGCGTGAGGTCGACGGGGAGCCAGGTGAGCGGCTGGTCGGGGGCGAGCGTCATGATGATCCGATCGGTGAGGTGGAGGTCCGCAGCGCGAGCGCGGCGGGCAGGGCGGCCGCCACGAGGGCGACCAGGACGCAGAGTGCGGTGAGCGCGCCGAGCGTGCTCCAGGGCCCGTCGGCGAGCAGCGGGCCCAGCGGCAGGTCGCCGACCAGGCGCCGCAGCGCCGCCCAGGACCCGCCGACGCTGACCGCAGCGGCCAGCGCCCCGAGCAGCGCGCCGGCGCCCACGCAGATCAGCGCCTCCACGGTGACCACGGCGACCACCTGGGTCCGGGTCGCCCCGGCCAGCCGCAGCAGGGCCAGCTCGCGGCGGCGGTCGGCGACGGTCATCACCAGGGTGTTGGCCAGCGCGATGACGGCGTAGACCAGGCCCAGGCCGAGGATCAGTTCGAGGCCGGTCCGGGACTGCTCGACGTTGGCGTCCCGGGTGCCGGCCGCCACCTGCGCGGGCAGCAGCACCCGGGCGCCGGTGCCGCGCGCCGCCCGGTCGAGCGCGGCCGCCGTACGGGAGCGGTCCGCGCCGGGCGCCAGCTGGACGTACGCGACGGAGACCGGCGCAGTGCTGTCCGAGCCGGCGAGCGGCAGGTAGGCGGTGGCCGGGCCGCCGGTGGAGGCGAGCAGGGCGGCCACCCGCAGCGTGGCCGGCGTGCCGTCCGCCCGCCAGAGGGCGATCCGCTGGCCGACCTTCGCCGAACCGGGCCAGTCCCGGCTCAGCGCGACCGAGTCCGCGCCGAGGTCGGCGAGCGAGCCTGCCAGCACGGGCGTGCGGGAGACGGCGGCCAGGGCGGCCGGGTCGACCTCGGCCACCGGCGCCGGGATCAGCGCGGCGCCGTCCTGGAGGGTGAACAGGGTGCTGGGGGTGACGGTGAGCACGACCGTGCCGGGCACCGCCCGCACCTGGTCCACCGCGGCCCGGCTCAGGGTCGGCCCGCCGGCCGGCAGGACCAGGAAGTCGGTACCGGCCAGCTGGTCGCGGGTGGCGGCCACCTTGGCCGAGTCGATCGCGTCCAGTGAGCCGAGCAGGCACCCGGACAGGCCGATCACGATCACCACGGGCGTCACGGTGGCCAGCGTGCGCCCGGCCGCGCCCAGCACCCCGGCCCGGGCAGCCCGCCACACGAACCTGCCCCGAGATCCGCCCCGCCCGGCGAGCAGCCGCACCAGCGGGCGGGCCAGCACCCCGGCCAGCACCACGAACGCGCCGCTGATCCACAGCGCCAGCGAGGCGGACGCCCCGGCGTTGGCCGCGTACTGCGGCGTCCACAGCGCGATCGCACCCGCCACCGCGAGCCCGGCCAGCAGCGCGAACCCACCGCCCACCGCGCGCAGCACCCGCGCCGCGCGCCCGTCGCGCTCCACCGCCGCCTCCCGCAGCGCCTCCAGCGGTCCCACCCGTCCGGCCCGCCAGGAGCTGACCAGCACCCCGGTGGTCGCGATCAGCAGGCCGGTCACGGCAGCGGCCAGCAGCGCCCACCCGCTCGGCGGCACGCTGAAGCCGGTCGGCACCAGGGCGCGCGCCACCAGCCACCGGCCGAGCAGCGGCGCGGCCGCCAGAGCGAGCACACAGCCGGCCGCCGAGGCCGCCAGGCCGACCAGCAGGGCTTCGTAGCGCACCAGTCGGCGCAGCTGGTGGCGGCCGGCGCCGATCAGGCGCAGCAGGGCGAGTTCGCGCCGCCGCTGGGCGACCGAGAAGGCGAAGGTGCCGGCCACCACGAAGCCCGCCACCAGCACCGCGACCGCGGCGGCCAGGCCCAGCGGCGTGGTCACACCGTCCAACTGCCCCAGCGCCGCTGCCCGGTTGGGGTCGGCCAGCGCCAGGTCCGGGCCGCTGCGCAGCGCCACGGGCGCGCCGGCGACGGCGCGTGCCAGCTGGTCCGGCGGACCGTAGGCGATCAGCGCGTTCACCGCGGGCGAGATCCGCTCGGCCTGCGCGTCGGTCAGGAAGAGCGCGTGCTCGAAGGTGACCGGGGCGGTCACCCCGGTCACCGTGACCGGGGTCGGCCCGGCGGCGGTGAGCAGGGTGAGCGAGCGGCCGACGCTCGCCGGGTCGCCGCCGCCGACCACCACCTCGCCGTCCGCGGCGGGGGCGCGGCCGGCGGTGAGCCGGTAGCCGCCGTACTGCGCCGCCGACCAGGCGTGCCCGACCTGGTCGCGCGGGCCGCCCGGCAGCCGGGCCGCGAAGGTGCGGTCGGTGACGGTGCGTCCGGTCCGGGCGACCGTCGCGACCAGCGCGGGCGTCAGGCCCGGCTGGTCGGCGGCCGGCAGGCGCTGCTCGGCGCCGGAGCTGTCGATGGCGCTCACCTCGGTGTCCGGCAGCAGCACCGCCGGGGCGGCGGAGTAGCGCTGCGGACGGTCGGTCAGGTGCCCGGTGGCGGTGATCACCAGCAGCGTGGTCGCCAGCAGCGCGACGCCCAGCGCCAGCGCCAGGAAGCTGCCGGCCAGGGAGGCCCAGCGCACCCGCAGGGTGGACCGGGCGATCCTCAGCATGGGCACAGCTCCGCAGAGCGCGTCTTCGTCATGTGATCATCTTCTCGGCACGGAACCGCCGCGGACATCCGGGACGCCCCGGAGGAAACCCTGACCGGTCCCCGCCGGGGACCCTGATCAGACCAGCAGGAACCCCGTGCCGAGCTCGTCCCGCGGATCGAGCAGGAAGCGGTGCTCCCCCGTACGGTAGGCCTGGCCGGTGACCTCGGTGAGCACACCGCGCGGGTGGTGCCCGAGCAGCCGACCGGTCATCACCGTCCCGACCACGGACTCGTGCCGCAGCTCCTCCCCCGGCGCGAGCCGCCCGTCCTCGGCCAGCAGCGCGAGCCGGGCGGACGTGCCGGACCCGCACGGGGAGCGGTCGATCTGGCCGTCCGCGAAGACGGTGACGTTGCGCTGGCTGGGCCCTGACGGGGTGTCGGGCAGCTCCTGGTGGAGGATCACCCCGTAGAGGTCGTACGCCGGTAGCAGCGCGGCGCGGACCTCCCGGGCGAGCGCGGTCAGCTCCGGCAGGGCGGCCCGGTCGACCGAGGGCACCGCGAGCGAGGCGTAGCAGGCGCCGGAGTCCGCGAGGTCCACCTGCACGGTGCCGCGCGAGGTGGCGACGGGCACCTTGCGGGCGAGCACCGCGGTCGGCACGTTCTGGAAGGCGACCGCGGTGGTGAGCCCGCCGGCGCGGTGCACCACCGCGGTCACCCGTCCCGAGGGCACGTCGATCCGCACCCGGGCCGTGCCGTTGTCGGGGGCCGCCACCAGCCCGCTGTCCACGGCCCAGGCGCCGAGCGCGATGGTGCCGTGGCCGCAGGCCGTCGAGTAGCCGTCCTTGTGCCAGAAGAGCACGCCGAGGTGCGCCTCGCTGTCGTCCGGCGCCACCACGAAGCCGCCGTACATCCCCGCGTGCCCGCGCGGCTCTCGGGTGAGCAGCCGGCGCACCTCGTCCAGCCGCCCCCGCCGCACGGTGGCCTGCGCGATGGCCCGGCGCTCGGCCACCGTGTCGCCCGGGACCGGCGGCAGCCCGCCGGTGACGATCCGGAACGGCTCGCCGGCCGTGTGGTAGTCCACCGTCTCGATGCCCACCGGCGCGACGCTCTCCGGCGCGCCGCTCACCGGACGTCTCCGGCCGGCAGCAGCGTGACGGTGCGTCCGGCGGTGTAGAAGTCGAGCGCGGCCTGGCCCTGCTCGCGCGCGCCGTAGGAGGCGGCCTTGGCGCCGCCGAACGGCAGGTGGAAGTCGACGCCGCTGGAGGGGGTGTTGACCCGGATCATCCCGGCGTCCAGGCGGTCGGCGACGGCCAGCGCGGTGTCCAGGCTCCGGGTGTGCACGGAGGTGGCCAGCGTGTGCCGGGTGCTGTTGGCCAGCGCGATCGCCTCGTCCAGGTCGGCGGCGGGCAGCAGGACCGCGACCGGGCCGAAGAACTCCTCGGCCAGCAGCGGGTGTTCCTGCGGCACCTCGGCGAGCAGCGTGGGCTCGATGAACCAGCCGTCCCGGTCCGGGCGTTCGCCGCCGGCCAGCACGGTGGCGCCGTCCGCGCGGGCCGAGCCGATCGCCCCGGCCAGCCGGTCCAGCGCGGCCTGCGAGATCACCGGGCCGCAGGCCGTGCCGGGCAGCGCCGGGTCACCGGCCGGGGTGGCGGCCAGCGCCTTGGCGAGCGCCTCGCGCAGCGGCTGGTAGGCCTCGCCGACGGCGATCACCTTGCTGGTGGCGGTGCACTTCTGGCCCGCGTACCCGGCGATGGCGGCGGCCAGGTGGGCGGCGGCCTGCTCGATGTCGGCGTCCGGCAGGACCAGCGCGGCGTTCAGGCCGCCCATCTCGGCCTGCACCGGGATGCCGCGCGTGGTGGCGGCGGCGATCACGGCCGCGCCGGTGGCGGTGGAGCCGGTGAAGGAGACCACGTCGGCGGCCGAGACCAGGGCGCTGCCCTCCTCCGCACCGCCCGGCACCACGGTGAGCACGTCGGCGGGCAGGCCGAGCAGTTCGACCAGCCGCAGCGCGCAGGCGGTCGCCTCGGGCGCGGGCTTGAGCACCACGGTGTTGCCGGTGGCCAGCGCGGGCGCGGCCTTCCAGACCGGGATGGCCAGCGGGAAGTTCCACGGTGTGATCAGCCCGGCCACCCCGTGCGGCCGGCGCCGGGTCAGCAGCAGCCCCTCCCCGGCCGCCGGCTCGTGCACGGCGCCGGTCGGCGCGTACGGCGCCTGCGCGTAGTAGCGCAGGATCGCGGCGGTGCGGGCGACCTCGCCGCGCGCCTCGGCGATCGGCTTGCCCACCTCACGCACCGTCAGCGCGGCCAGCTCGTCGGCGTGCGCCTCGACGGCCTCGGCGGCCCGGCCCAGCGCCGCCGAACGAGCCGCCGCACCGGCGGCCAGCCAACCGGGCTGCGCGGCGCGGGCCCGCTCGACGGCCGCCGCGGTGCCGAACGCCCCGGGCGCCTGGACCTCGACGACCAGATCGGCGGGGTCGGCGGGGTTGTACGAGGTGACTGTCACAACAGGAATCCTTCGGGGAACGGGTCGCTCGGGTCGAGGAAGTACTGGGCGGTGCCGGTCAGCCAGGCGCGGCCGGTGACGGTGGGCACCACGGCGGGCAGGCCGGCCACCGTGGTCTCCTCCACCAGGCGGCCGGTGAAGCTGGTGCCGATGAAGGACTCGTTGACGAAGTCGGCGCCGATCGGCAGCTCACCGCGGGCGTGCAGCTGGGCCATCCGGGCCGAGGTGCCGGTGCCGCAGGGCGAGCGGTCGAACCAGCCGGGGTGGATGGCCATCGCGTGCCGGGAGTGCTCGGCGGTGGAACCGGGGGCGAGCAGGTTGACGTGGTGGACGCTGTGGAAGGACGGGTCCTCGGGGTGCACCGGGCGGTCGGCCTCGTTGATCGCGTCCATCAGGGCCAGGCCCGCCTGGAGGATCTCCTGCTTGTTGGCGCGATCGAAGGGGATCCCGAACTCGGCCAGCGGCAGGATGGCGTAGAAGTTGCCGCCGTACGCCAGGTCGTAGCGGACCGTGCCGTGGCCGGGGACCTCGATCTTGCGGTCGAGGCCGACCGAGAAGGAGGCCACGTTGCGGATCGTCACGGCGGTGGCCGCGCCGTCCTTGACCTGCACCTCGGCGACGACCAGCCCGGCGGGGGTGTCCAGGCGGACCGTGGTGACCGGCTCGACGACCGGCACCATGCCGGTCTCCACCAGCACGGTGGCCACCCCGATCGTGCCGTGCCCGCACATCGGCAGCAGGCCGGAGACCTCGATGAAGAGCACCCCGAAGTCGGCGTCCGGCCGGGTCGGCGGCTGCAGGATCGCGCCGCTCATCGCGGCGTGGCCGCGCGGCTCGTACATCAGCAGCGTGCGGAAGTGGTCCAGGTGCTGCTGGAAGTGCGTGCGGCGCTCGGCCATCGTGGCGCCGGGGACGACGCCGAAGCCACCGGTGATCACCCGGGTGGGCATACCTTCGGTGTGCGAGTCCACGGCGTGGAAGACGTGACGGGTGCGCATCGGTGACCCTTCGTCAGGAGACCGGGCCGGCCCGGACGGCCGGCCCGGACGGGATTAGCGCAGACCCTCGGCGAGGGCCTTCTCGGTGGCGGCGCGGACGGCCGCGTCGATCTCGGGGGAGAGCGGGGCGCGCGGGGCGCGGGTGGGACCGCCGGGGCGGCCGGCCAGGTCCATGGAGAGCTTGATCGCCTGGACGAACTCGGTCTTGGAGTCCCAGCGCAGCAGCGGGTGCAGCGCCTTGTAGAGCGGCAGCGCGGTCGCCAGGTCGTGCGCGAGGGCGGCCCGGTAGAGGGAGACCGAGGCCTGCGGCAGGGCGTTGGGGTAGCCCGCGATCCAGCCCACCGCGCCGGCCAGCGCCAGTTCGAGCAGCACGTCGTCGGCGCCGATCAGGAGGTCAAGGCCCGGGGCCAGCTCGGCGATCTCGTAGGCGCGCCGGACGTCGCCGCTGAACTCCTTGACCGCCACGATGCTGCCGTCGCGGTGCAGGGCGGCCAGCAGCTCGGGCTGGAGGTCGACCTTGGTGTCGAACGGGTTGTTGTACGCCACCACCGGCAGGCCCACAGCGGCCACCTCGGCGTAGTGCGCGCGCACGGTGGCGGCGTCGGCCCGGTAGGCGTTCGGCGGGAGCAGCAGGACGGAGCCGGCTCCGGCGTCGGCGGCCTGCTCGGTCCAGCGGCGCGACTCGGCGCTGCCGTACGCGGCGACGCCGGGCATCACGCGCGCGCCGTCGCCGGCGGCCTCGACCGCGGTGTGCACGACCTTGGCGCGCTCCTCGTCGGTGAGCGTCTGGTACTCGCCGAGCGAGCCGTTGGGGACCACGCCGTCACAGCCGGAGTCGATCAGCCAGCGGACGTGCTCGGCGTAGGCGTCGTAGTCCACCGAGCGGTCGTCCCGCAGAGGCAGGGCGGTGGCGACCATGATCCCGCGCCACGGACGGGTGGGGTCGTTCAGGGCGTTGGGCACGAGTATCTCCTTGGTGAGGTGTGACATTTTATAGGCGCCCGACGAATGGCGCAAGCATCCAGCGCGCGCCATCGTGACGGACGATCAGTTCTCGGGACGCCCGGCCGGCTCCCCCAGCTCGGCCGACTCCGCCAGCCCGGCCGACTCCCCCAGCTCGGCCGACTCCCCCAGCACGGCCAGCTCCCCCAGCACGACCGGGCACGACAGCGGACGGCTGTCCGGCTTCTGCGGCCCGTCCCCGGAGAGGCAGGCCACCGCCGGACCGCACATCCGGCCCTGGCACCAGCCCATCCCGGCCCGGGTGAGCAGCTTGACGGTGCGCGGATCGCCGGCACCCAGCTCCTGGACGGCCTCGCGGACGGCGGAGACCGGGACCTCCTCGCAGCGGCAGACCTCGGTGTCGGGCCGCAGCCAGGCACTCCAGTCGGGCCCGGGACGGTGCGAGGCGGCCATCAGCTCGGCGAACGCCCGCAACCGCCGGCGCCGGCTCAGCAGGGCCCGCGGCGGCTGCGCCCCGGCGATCGCCAGTGCCGCCGCCTCGCCCTCGGCGATGGCCAGTTCGGCCCCGCCGACGCCGCAGGTCTCGCCCGCCGCCCAGAGCCCGGGCACGCTGGTGCGCTGGCGACCGTCCACCCGCAGCGCCACCGTGCCGTCCGGCACCGCGCGGGTGGCGGCGCCCAGTTCGGTGGCCAGCTCGATCTGCGGGACCAGCCCGTGGCCGACCGCCAGCGCGTCGCACTCGATCCGGCGCTCGGTGCCGGGCACCGGGCGCCAGCGGGCGTCCAGCGCGGCCACCGTCACGCCGGTCACCCGGTCGGTGCCGTGCGCCCGCACCACCGCGCTGCCGCGACGCAGCCGCACGCCGTGGCGGGCCAGCGCCGCGCCGTGCACCGCGCCCTCGACCAGCTTGCCGGGGACGGCTGCCAGCACGCCCGGACGGCGGGCGTAGCCGAGGTAGTCCCCCGCCTCCACGACGGCCGGCACCGCGGCGCCGGCGGCCGTCAGCGAGGCGGCCGCGGCCAGCAGCAGCGGGCCGCTGCCGGCCACCACCACCCGGTGTCCGGGCAGCACCAGTCCCGACTTGAGCATCGCCTGCGCGCCGCCGGCGGTGACCACCCCGGGCAGCGTCCAGCCGGGGAACGGCAGCTGGCGCTCGTAGGCGCCGGTGGCCAGCAGGACGGCGCGGGCCGAGATCACGGCGCTGCGCGCGGAGTCCGCGCCGACCGCGGCGTGCAGGCGCCACTGCTCGCCCGCCTCGGCCGTCCACACGTGGTGGTGGGCCAGGTGGTCGATCCGCCCGGCGGCGACGTGGGCGGCCAGCCGGTCGGCCAGGTCGGTGAAGACGGACCAGTGGTGGTGCAGCCGGTCGGGCCGGGCTGCGCCGAGCTCGGGGGCGGGGTGGCGGTAGTACTGGCCGCCGGGTCGGGCGCCGGCGTCCAGCAGTGCGCAGCGCAGCCCGTGGTCGGCGGCGGCGACCGCGCCGGCCAGCCCGGCGGGACCTGCCCCGATCACCGCGAGGTCGTACGGCTGCAGATCGTCAGACGGCGAGGTCGCCATGGCCGTGGCCCTCCTGGGTGGTGACGGTGTCCCCGGGCTCGGCCGGGATCAGACAGGTGCGCTGGTTGGGGCGGCCGTTGACGGTGGCCAGGCAGTCGAAGCAGGCGCCGATGCCGCAGAACGCGCCGCGCGGGCGGCCGGTGACCCGGGTGGTGCGCCAGGCCAGGATGCCCTGGGCCCAGAGCGCGGCGGCGATGCTCTGCCCGGCCAGCGCGGGGATCGGGCGGCCGTCGAACTCGATGGTGTGGGCCGGGCCGGGGTCGGCCTCGACCAGTGCGGCGGGGGTGCGGCGCATGGCTGATCCGTTCTGCGAGCTGAAAGTGAGGGGACGGGCTTCAGGCCGGGAAGC
Organism: Kitasatospora sp. MAA4; assembly: GCF_029893355.1. Taxonomy (GTDB): domain Bacteria; phylum Actinomycetota; class Actinomycetes; order Streptomycetales; family Streptomycetaceae; genus Kitasatospora. The sequence goes on along the minus strand of NZ_JARZAI010000001.1, from coordinate 267,959 downwards.
GGTCGGGCCGGAACGGCGCGAGGTCCAGCTCGGGCCGTTCGCCGGTCAGCTGGCGGGCGATCAGCAGCCCGGTGGCCGGCGCCAGCCCGATCCCCGCGCCCTCGTGTCCGCAGGCGTGGTAGAGGCCCGGCACGCGCGGGTCGGCGCCGATCGCGGGCAGGTGGTCCGGCAGGTAGGGCCGAAACCCCCGGTAGGCCCGCAGCACCCGGACCCCGGCCAGCACCGGGAAGAGCCCGGCGGCCTGCGCCGCCAGCCGTTGCAGCACTTCGGTCGAGAGCGTGCGGTCGAACCCGACCCGCTCCCGGCTGGCACCGATCAGCACCGGCCCGGACGGGGTGCCCTCGACGACGGCCGAGGTCTGCAGCGCGGCCGAGCCGCTGGCCACGTCGGCCACGTAGTCGGCGGCGTACACCTTGTGCCGCACCACCCGCGGCAGCGGCTCGGTGACCAGGACGAAGCCGCGCCGGGGCAGCACCGGCAGGCTCACCCCGGCCATCGCCGCGAGTTCGCCTCCCCAGGTGCCGGCCGCGTTGACCACCGCGCCGGCCGCCAGTTCCCGGCGCTGGGTGCGCACGCCGGTGACGGCGCCGTCGGGCCCGGTGGGCAGGCCGGTGACGGCCTCGCCCAGGTAGAGCTCGGCGCCGGCCAGCCGGGCGGCGCGCAGCAGGTGAGCGGCGGCAAGCGCCGGCTGGACCTGCGCGTCCTGGGGGTAGAGGAAACCGCCGGCCATTCCCGGGGCCAGGTGCGGCTCCAGCTCGTGCAGCCGCTCGCCCGGTACCTCCTCGGCCTTGACGCCGGCGGCCGCCTGGCCGGCGGCGAAGGCCCGCAGGGCGCTGTGCCGCTCGGGGTCCGAGGCGACCACCAGGCCGCCCTTGGGCTCGTACTCGACGGCCGCCGGCAGCTGTTGCGCCAGCTCGGTCCAGAGCCGGGCGGAGAGCAGGGCGAGGTCGAGCTCGGGTCCCGGTTCCTTGTCGGAGAGCAGCAGGTTGCCCTCTCCGGCGCCGGTGGTGCCGCCGGCCACCGGGCCGCGGTCGACCATGGCGACCGACAGGCCGGCCTCGGCTGCGTAGTACGCGCAGGCGGCACCGACGACGCCGGCACCGATCACCACGACGTCGTGGGAGGGTCTCGTGAGCACGTCAGTAATATGTCACATTGCGAACGCACTGCCAAGACGACCCCCCGAAACAGCAAAAAGCCCCGGCCGCCGCCCTGCTACGGGAGGCGACCGGGGCTCATGGGCCACCGGGATCAGGTGATGTCGTCGTCGACCTGCTCGCCGCGGGCAGCCGGCACCGAGGCCATCGGCGCGGCCGAGGCCTCCACCGGGCCGGACGCCTCGACGCCCTGCACCGAGCCGACGCCCTCCACGCTCAGGTCCAGGTGCGAGGCCTCCTCGTCACCGAGCCCGTCGTCCGGGTTGCGGCGGCGCCTGCGCCGGTCGTTGAGCAGCGCGATCCCGACCGCGACGAAGAAGAGCAGCCAGATCGGCGAGGCCAGCGCGAGCATGCTCACCGGGTCGGCGCTCGGCGTGGCGAAGGCCGCGAAGACCGTGATGCCCATCACCATGCCCCGCCACCAGCCGAGCATCCGCTTGCCGGAGAGCGCCCCGGTGAAGTTGAGCATCACCAGGATCAGCGGGAACTCGAAGGCGGCACCGAACACCAGGACCATCCTGGTCGCGATGTTCAGGTAGTCCTCGGTGGGCAGGATCTGCTGCGCGCCGATCGGGGTGAAGGAGCCCAGCACCCGGATCGTGGTCGGCATCAGCAGGTAGGCGCAGGCCGCACCACCGAGGAAGAGCGGCGTGCCCGCGGCCAGGAAGCCCAGCGAGTAGCGGCGCTCGTTCTTGTGCAGACCCGGCGAGATGAAGGCCCAGAGCTGGTAGAGCCAGATCGGCACGGCGCCGACCAGACCCGCCGTGATGCAGACCTTCAGGGTGAGCGCGAACGGCGCCGTGACGCCGATGACCGCGACCTCGGCGCAGTGGCCGTGGAAGTTGGGGTCGGTCAGCTGCTCCTTGGTGCAGGCCGGCAGCGGCTCCATCAGCAGGTGCAGCAGCTCCTTGCTGAAGAAGGCCGCGACGATCGTGCACGCCACGATCGCCAGCACCGACTTGACCAGTCGGTTCCGCAGCTCGCGGAGGTGCTCCCCGAGGGACATCCGTCCGTCGGGGTCCTTGGGCGGTTTGGAAGACTTGCTCAACCCCGGTCCTCAACTCGTGCGTCGCGGTCCGCCGGGCGGCGGGCCGCGGTGCCAGGGCCGGTCCGTCCGCGTCAGTGCGGGCGGCCCGGCCTCTGCTCGGTGACCGGCCGCGCGGTGGAGGCATCACCGGGTGCGGCCTGGATCGTCCTGACCGTCTCGGCCGCAGCCCGGGGGGCCTTGGCGATCCGCTCGCCACTCTCGTCCCGCAGCGCCCGCGTCTCGCTCTTGAGGATGCGCAGGGACTCGCCCAGCGACCGGGCCAGCTGGGGCAGCCGCTTCGCGCCGAAGAGCACGGTGACCATCGCGGCGATCAGGAGGAACTCGACGATCCTGCCCATGGGGCGACGACCTTCCTGGCGAGAGCGGCGATCCGGGCCGGGCTCGGAGCGCGGGAGCGGACGGGACGGTGCGGCCCGCGCACAGCACGGGCCACGTGAGAGCCTAACCCGCGCGCAGCGGGCCCAGGAGCCCCCCAACCCTCACGAGCAGGTGAAGTTTGGACGCACCGCTTACCCGCGGACGGTCCCGGCCAGCTCCGCGCAGGCCTCGGTCAGGGTGCGGGCCGCGGTGTCCACCTCGCGCGAGAGCACCCGCACATCCAGCCACAGCCGCATCGCGAGCACCCCGAGCACCAGCAGCCCGGCGGTGCCGAGCCCCACGACCGCCATCAGGATCCACGGCACGAACAACCTCCACTGGGACGGAAACGCCTAGCCCTCGACCGGGACGAGCCGCATGGTGCGCACCCCGGCGCCGGTCAGCGCCTCGACGATCTTCTCACCGGCGGGCTTGCGCACCGCCGCGCCGCAGACCGGGCAGCTGAAGCTGTAGAAGGTCCGCTCCTTGGTGCGCCCCAGCGCCAGGCGGAACTCCGAGGCGGCCAGCTCGACCTTCTCCCGGCACTGCGAGCAGTAGACCTTGAACCTGGTGTCCTCTTCCGTCACCTCGGCGCCGTCCCGCCCTGGTAGCCCGCCAGCGCGGCCAGCGCCGCCTCCCGGGCCTCCTCGGCCAGCGGGGCCGGCGAAACGATCCGCCCGTCCCGGCCCAGTCGCAGCGCCAGCGTGCGCAGACCGGACGGGTCGGAGCTGCGCAGGGTGATCCGCAGGCCGCCGTCGGGCAGCTCCTCGGCCAGGTCGTGGGTGTAGTACTCGGCCACCCAGCGGCCGGCGGGACCGACCTCGACGACCACCTCGGGGTCGTCCGCGCCCGGGTTGACCAGGCCCTGCGAGAGGTCGCGGGGCTCCAGGCGCGGCGGGCGGGCGGGCTCGTCCAGCAGCTTGACCTCGGCGACCCGGTCCAGCCGGAAGAGCCGGCGGTCCTCCGAGGTCCGGCACCAGCCCTCCAGGTAGGTGTGGCCCTCGGTCACCAGGCGGATCGGGTCCACCTCGCGCTCGGTCATGCCGCCGCGCCCGTGCGAGTAGTAGCGCAGCCAGATCAGCCGGCCCTCGGAGAGCGCGCGGTCGATGTCGGCGAAGACCTGGCCCTCGGCCTCGAAGGTCACTCCGACCCGGGCGCTGCCCTCCGCGCTCTCCCCCGCCGCGTTCTCGATCTTGGCGACGGCGCGGGTGAGCGCCTCCCGGTCACGCGCGCGCAGGCCCGGCAGGCCGGCCACCGCGCGGGCGGCCACCAGCAGCGCGGTCGCCTCGTCGGCGGCCAGCCGCAGCGGCTGGGCGACGTCGTCGACGTTGTGCCACCAGATCCGCTCGCCGTCGGTGTCGATGTCCAGCAGGTCGCCGCCGCGGAAGCTGGTGCCGCACATCGGCAGCACGTTCAGGTCCGCGATCAGCTCGCGCTCGGTGATCCCGAACGCCCGGGCCACCTCGGCGACCTCGGCGCCGGGGCGCTCGCGCAGATAGGTGACCAGTGAGAGCATCCGGCGGGTCTGGTCGATGGCGTTGCTCACCGGGTGGCTCCTTCAGGCGCTTGTGCTGCGAGCCCGGCCACTGCGCGCAGCCGGTCGATGACGTCGGCCCGCAGGTCGTCCGGCGCGAGGACGACCAGGTCCGGGCCGAACTCGGCGAGGTCGGCGCCGAGCCCGTGGCCGTACGGGATCTCCAACTCGTCCCAGTCCGCGTCGATCTGACGGGTCGCCAGTGCCTTGGTGCGCAGCGGGAACCCGGCACCGCGGCGGACCCGGACGGTGGCGCTGGCGGTGGCGCCCTCACCGGCGAAGGTGGCGACGTACGCCCGGACGTCCACGTGCTCGGGGATCGGCGCGGCGAACGCGCCCGAACGCGAGCGGACCTTGCCGGTGATCCGGCTCAACCGGAAGACCCGCACGGCGGAGCGGTCGCGGTCCCAGCCCGCCAGGTACCAGTGGCCGCGCCAGCACTCCAGCGCCCACGGCTCCACCGAGCGCGCCTCGACGGCCGCGGACCCGGACTTGCGGTACTCGAAACTGACGGGCCGCCGGTCGCGGGCGGCCAGCAGCAGCGGCTCGAACGCGGCCTCGCGGGCCGGGATCCGGGGCTCCAGCGCGGTGCGGCCGTCGGCGCCGTCCTCGGTGAACGGCACACCCGCCGCGCGCAGCTTCTGCAGCGCGCCGCTAGCGGCGCCCGACAGGCGCGCCTGGTGCCAGACCTTGGCGGCCAGGCTCAGCGCGGCCGCCTCCTCGGCGTCCAGCGCGATCTCGGGCAGCCGGTTGCGGTCGGCGCGGGCCAGGTAGCCGATCTCGCCGTCGGAGGTGTTCTCGTCGACGTCGATGACCAGGCCGAGCTCGCGAAGATCGTCCTTGTCGCGCTCGAACATCCGGTTGAAGGCGTCCTCGCTGCCGTGCTGCCAGGCCTCCCGGTAGGCCTCGATGGACTCGCGCAGCTCTCGCTTGGAGAGCGGGCGTTTGGTGTTCATCAGGCACAGGGCGAGGTTCATCAGCCGCTCTGCCTTGGCGATCGCCATCGTGACCCTTCCGGTGTGCCGCGCAGCGCGCGGGCTGCGCCGCCGGGCCATACGTGGACCCGGCGGACCCGACCGTACCGGTAGCGGGACCTGCGGCGAAAGCCGGGACCGGACGACGACGGCCGCACCCCGCGTGCGGAGTGCGGCCGTCGGGGCCTCCGGCGTCAGACGCCCAGCAGGTCGACCACGAAGATCAGGGTCTCGCCGGCCTTGATCGCCGGGGTCGGCGACTGGTTGCCGTAGGCCTTGTTGGCCGGGATGATCAGCTCGCGCCGGCCACCGACCTTCATGCCGACGACACCCTCGTCCCAGCCCTTGATGACCCGGCCGCCGCCCAGCGGGAAGCTGAAGGCCGACCCACGGTTCCAGCTGGCGTCGAACTCCTCGCCGGTGCTGAAGGCCACGCCCACGTAGTGCACCTTGACCGTCTGGCCGGGCTTGGCCTCGGGGCCGTCACCCACCTCGATGTCGCGGATCTGCAGGTCAACCGGCGGCTCGCCGCCCGGGAAGTCGATCTCCGGCTTCGTCTTCTCGCTCACAACTGCCTCTTCTCATCAGCCGCCCGTGGCGGCCTTCGTCAATGCTCCACGGCACACAGCACGGCGGCGGACCGCCGTACCGCGGCTCCCTGGGGAACCACCGTACGGGCGTCCGCCGCCCATCTGCTTCAAGCCCGGCCACGGGTCGCCCCGACGGCCGGTCACCCCATTATTGTCACTGCTAGTTGGCCGAGCCGACACCGGCATCGAGGATGTCGATCACGAAGACCAGCGAGGAGTTGGCCGGAATGCCCGCCTGCGCCTGGTCCTTGTAGGCCAGCGAGGCCGGGATGACCAGCTCGATCCGGCTGCCGACGTTCTGGCCGACGACGCCCTGGTCCCAGCCCGCGATGACGTTCCCGCCACCGGTGACGAAGCTGAACGCCGTCTTGCCGAGCGAGGAGTCGAACTCCTTGCCGTCCTTGAGCAGCGCGCCGGTGTACTGCACGACGACCTTCTCGCCGCTGGCGACCTTCGGGCCCTTGCCCTGGATCAGCACCGCGGTCTTCAGCGCCGTCGGGTCGGTCACGCCGGCCGGCGGGGTGATCGTGTCGGGCTTGCCGGGGTTGACCTTGACCTGCGGGAAGTCGGCCGGCGGCTCGGTGACGTCACCGCTGACCCGGGAGTCGGCGGCGTTGACGCGCTCGACGTCGATCACCATCACCAGGGTGTCGGTGGGGCCCAGGCCCAGGCCGGAGTTGCCCTGGCTGCCGAAGGCCGCCGCCGGGGGCGCCACCACGAGCAGCCGGCTGCCGGCCTTGTGGCCCACCACGCTGGCGTCCAGGGCCGGGATCAGCTGGCCGAGGCCCGCCTGGAAGATCTGCGGCTGGCCCTGGTCGTAGGAGCCGGGGATGTCCTTGCCGGTGGTCCAGTCCTTCAGGGTGAAGTCCGCGGTGATCCAGGAGCCCTTGTCGACCTTGGCGCCGTCGCCCTCGGTCAGCGGCTTCACCACGAAGTTGCCGTCCGGGGAACCGCCCGCGGGCAGCGCGATGGTCGCCTTCTTGCCGACGTCGCCGGTGACCGTCGGGAGCACCTTGGCGTCCGTCTTGATCGGCGGGACGGGCGGCGCGCTCGGCGAGGCCGGCGCGCTCGGCGTGGCGGTGGCGCTGTCGGCGGCCGAGGACGAGCTGCTGTTGTCCGGCTTGTTGATCTCGTACAGCGCGACGCCGCTGCCCACCAGCAGGACCGCCAGCACGGTGGCGAGCACCGCGCCGAGCTTGCCCACGCCGGGAGCCTTGTCGTAGTCCGCCTCGGACTGCTGCTCCTTGCGCACCGTGGAGGCGAACACCTGCGGCGCCTCCTCCTTGGGCGCGCCGGGAGCGGCCGGCGCGGCCTGGCCCGGCTGGGCCCAGCCCGCCTGCTGCTTGAGAATCGACGGCGGAATCACGATGGACTCGCCGTCGCCCGGCAGCGGGCCCCCGGGCCTCGGGGCCGCCGGGTCGGCGACCGCGCCGTTCGCGGTGTCGGCCTCGCCCGGGCCCGACGCATTCTCAGCCATGACTCCCCATCCTCGCCATCAGATCGCTCGCCGCTGTGCGAATCGGCAGCAGTATGTCAGCTCAGCATGAGGGCAGGCTCTCACCAGGTGTACATGACACATGAGAAGGGCCTGCCCCGCCGCTACCGATCGACTACACAGCTTCCAGGATGTCGATCACAAACACCAGCGTGGAGTTCGCCGGGATCGAGGACTGCGCCTTGTCGCCGTACCCCAGCGCGGGCGGGATCACCAGCAGCACCCGGCTGCCCACCGGCTGGCCGACCAGCCCCTTGTCCCAGCCCTGGATCACACTTCCGGTGCCGACCTGGAGCGCCTGCGCCCCGCCGTGGCTCCAGGACGAGTCGAACTGCTGGCCGTTGCTGTACAGCACCCCGGTGTACTGCACCACCAGCGTCTGCCCGGCCTGCACCGGCTTGCCGTCGCCCTTGATCAGCACCGAGGTCTGCAGATCGGTCGGCGCGGGCTGGTCCTTGGGCACGGTGATCGTCGGAGCGGCCTTGCCGTTGTCCTTCACCTGCGGGGAGGTCGGCGGCGCCTGGGTCATCGTCCCGGTCACCGCGGAGTCCTGCGGCACGTCCTCCATGATGTCCAGCACGAAGACCACGGTGTCCTGGCCGCCCACGCTCAGCGCGGTGTTGCCGGTGCTGCCGAAGCCCGCGGCCGGCGGCGCCACCACCAGCACCCGGCTGCCGACCTTCTTGCCCACCACGCTCTGGTCGAAGGCCGGCACCAGCTGCCCGCTGCCCGCCTGGTAGAGCTGCGGCTTGGAGCCGGCGTCGTACGAGCTCGGCACGTCCTTGCCGGTCGTCCAGTTCTTCGCCGTGTAGTTGACCGTCACCCAGTCGCCCTTGTTGACCCCGGCGCCGTCGCCCTCGCTCAGCGTGCTGACCACGAACTGCCCGCTCGGCTGGCCGGGCGGGATCGTGATCACCGCCTTCTTGCCGAAGTCCCCGCTCACCGTGGGCATCGGCGAGGCCGAGCCCACCGGGCTGGGCACGGCCGGGGCCGAACTGCTCGGCGCCGCGGACGGGCCGCTCTTCACGGGTGTGCTGCTGCTGCACGCCACGAGCGCCAGCAGTGGCAGGGCTGCAAGCAGCCCGGCGATCCGTCGCACGGTGTTCCTCACTGTCGGTCAAGTCCGGTTCACTACGGCCCGGCGAACTCGACCACCCTAGAACCCGTACCCTCCGCACGCCGGAAGGCGGGGCGGGGAGGTGATCAACCACACGGTCGGATCACCTGCCCGCCCCGCCTTCCCCGGCTGGGCTACATGGCTGGGCTACATGCCTGCGATGAGCTTCTCCACCCGCTCGTCCACCGAACGGAACGGGTCCTTGCAGAGCACGGTGCGCTGCGCCTGGTCGTTGAGCTTGAGGTGCACCCAGTCCACCGTGAAGTCGCGGCGCTGCTCCTGCGCCTTGCGGATGAAGTCCCCGCGCAGCCGGGCGCGGGTGGTCTGCGGCGGGACGGACTTGGCCTCGAAGGTCTTCAGGTCGGTGGTGACCCGCTGCGCCTGGCCCTTGTTCTGCAGCAGGTAGAAGAGCCCGCGGCGGCGGTGGATGTCGTGGTACGCCAGGTCGATCTGGGCGACCCGCGGGTTCGACATGCTCATCTGGTGCTTCTCGCGGTAGCGCTCGATCAGCTGGTACTTCATGATCCAGTCGATCTCGTTGCCGACCTTGGCGAGGTCCTCGGTGCGCACCGCCTCCAGCGTGCGGCCCCACAGCTCCAGCACCCGGGCCACCGTGCCGGTGTTCAGGCCCTTGCGGTCGGCGAACTCCAGCGCCTTGCTGTAGTACTCCTCCTGGATCTCCAGGGCGCTGGCCTCCCGGCCGTTGGCCAGGCGGACCTGGTGGCGGCCGGTGAGGTCGTGGCTGACCTCGCGGATCGCCCGGATCGGGTTCTCCAACGTCAGGTCCCGCATCACCACGCCGGCCTCGATCAGCCGCAGCACCAGGTCGGTGGCACCCACCTTGAGCAGGGTGGTGGTCTCCGACATGTTCGAGTCGCCGACGATCACGTGCAGCCGCCGGTAGCGCTCGGCGTCCGCGTGCGGCTCGTCGCGGGTGTTGATGATCGGACGGGAACGGGTGGTCGCCGAGCTGACGCCCTCCCAGATGTGCTCCGCCCGCTGGCTCACGCAGTAGACCGCGCCCCGCGGGGTCTGCAGCACCTTGCCGGCGCCGCAGATCAGCTGACGGGTCACCAGGAACGGGATCAGCACGTCGGCCAGCCGGGAGAACTCCCCGTGCCGGGCCACCAGGTAGTTCTCGTGGCAGCCGTAGGAGTTGCCGGCCGAGTCGGTGTTGTTCTTGAAGAGGTAGACGTCCCCGGCGATGCCCTCCTCGTGCAGACGCCGCTCGGCGTCCACCAGGAGGCCCTCCAGGATGCGCTCGCCCGCCTTGTCGTGCGTCACCAGCTCGGTGACGTCGTCGCACTCCGGAGTGGCGTACTCGGGGTGCGAACCGACATCGAGGTAAAGCCGTGCGCCATTGCGCAGGAAGACATTGCTGCTTCGTCCCCAGGAAACTACGCGGCGGAAGAGGTACCTGGCCACCTCGTCCGGAGACAGACGCCGTTGTCCCCGGAACGTACACGTGACGCCGTACTCGTTCTCCAGCCCGAAAATTCGGCGATCCATGGTGGGACTTTACGCTTCTGGCGGGGTTCTGAAACCGTTTCTGCTGCGCCAATCGGAGCACGGTTATTCCGGGCCGGACCGCGGCCGCGGCGCACCGGGCCGGAAATGCGCGCGCCCGTGGGGTGCGGCGCCGATCGCGCCGCACCCCACGGGCCCGGAAGCCGCCGCGCTACTCGGCGGCGTCCCCGGAGACGTCCTTCGGGGCCGCGCCCTCGGTGCCGTCCTCGGCCGCCGCCGACTCGTCGCCGCTCAGCAGCCGGGCCAGCTGGCCGCCCAGGATCCGCTTGAACTTGCGCTGCTGCGGCCGGTGGCGGTCCAGCACGGCCACCTCCAGCTGCTCGGGCGTGAGGGTGCGCGGCGAGCCGCCGTTGGGGTCGCGGGCGAGCGACTCCACGGCCACCTTGAGGGCCTCCGCCAGGCTCAGACCGGGCGTGTGGCGCTGCTCCAGGTACGTGCCGATGGAGTCCGCGTTGCCGCCGACCACGACGGTGTTCTGCTCGTCCACCACGGACCCGTCCGGGGTCAGCCGGTAGATCTGGTCGTCCTCGGTGGCCTTGCCCACCTCGGCGACGATCAGCTCCACCTCGTAGGGCTTCTCGCCCACCGAGGAGAAGATGGTGCCCAGCGTCTGGGCGTAGACGTTGGCCAGCCCACGGGCCGTCACATCGGCCCGGTCGTAGGAGTAGCCGCGCAGATCGGCGTATCGGACGCCGCCGATCCGCAGGTTCTCGAACTCGTTGTAGCGGCCGACCGCGGCGAACGCGATCTTGTCGTAGATCTCGGACACCTTGTGCAGCGCCCGGGAGGTGTTCTCGGCGACGAAGACGATGCCGTCGGCGTAGGTGAGCACGACCACGCTGCGACCGCGCGCGATGCCCTTGCGGGCGTACTCCGCGCGGTCCGCCATGGCCTGCTGAGGCGAGACGTAGAACGGTGTGGACACCGGCGGTCGTCCCCTTCTGTCAGGTGGGTGGGGTGTGGGGCTGGCGGACTACAGCAGGGGGGCCTGCGGACCGTTCGGACGGGCGTTGCGGTGCTCGACGATCGAGTGCGCGATCGTGGACACCTCGTCGTCGGACAGCCTGCGGAAGCCGTCCTCGGTGATCAGCGAGACGATCGGGAAGATCTTGCGCGCCATGTCGGGACCGCCGGTCGCCGAGTCGTCGTCGGCCGCGTCGTAGAGCGCCTGGACGACCAGGGTGGCGGCCTGATCGGCCGTCAGGTCATCGCGGTAGAGCTTCTTCAGCGACCCGCGGGCGAAGACCGAGCCGGAGCCGGTGGCCGTGAAGCCGCGCTCCTCGGACCGGCCGCCGGTGACGTCGTAGCTGAAGATCCGCCCGCGCCCGAGGTCCAGGTCGTAGCCGGCGAAGAGCGGGACGACGGCCAGACCCTGCATCGCCATGCCCAGGTTGCCCCGGATCATGGTGGTGAGGCGGTTGGCCTTGCCCTCCAGCGAGAGGACCGCGCCCTCGATCTTCTCGTAGTGCTCCAGCTCCAGCTGGAACAGGCGGACCATCTCGACCGCGAGGCCGGCGGTGCCGGCGATGCCGACCGCGCTGTACTCGTCGGCCGGGAAGACCTTCTCGATGTCGCGCTGGGCGATCACGTTGCCCATCGTCGCCCGGCGGTCACCAGCGATCACCACGCCACCGTCGAAGACGGCGGCGACGATGGTGGTGCCGTGCGGGGCGTCGATGGTCAGTCCCTCGGGGAGGACGCGCCGTCCGGGGAGCAGCTCCGGCGAATAGTCCGCCAGGAACTCGATGAACGACGAGGATCCCGCAGTGAGGAAGGCATCCGGTAGACGCCCGGTGCCACGAGTGTTGGCTTCCACACGATTCCTTCCAGATAGTCGGCAGCCCGCCGGAGCGCGTCGGGACTGTCCCTCATCTGCCCGAGTGCCGCGTTGCACGCGAAGCAGAGGATGCCACGGACCCTACCCGTTTCGTGGTCGTGATCCACATGCTCGGCCCGCTTCGCCAGACAGATCACGCAGAGGTGGTGCTGCGAGGCGAGCATGGCCTGCAGGTCGGCCTCGGTCATGCCGTAGTTCTTCTCGAAATGCCGACGCCTGCCATAGACCTTTCGACACGCCTTGCAATAGGCCGCGAAACCGTCCGGCGAACTGCGGTTGAGGTCCCATTCGGCATGCGGCTTCACCTGTTCGCACTTCGCACACCGCTTGTGTCCGACCGGAACCTCCACGCGCGGACGGACGACCTTGCCCTTGGCCAGTTGCCGCTGGTCGTAATAGGCGGCGCTGCAGGCGCGACACATCGCCTGCAGCCCGTTCCACCTCGACCGATTCTTTGCGAAATCACCGGCCGGCAATGTCTTCTTGCATCTCGAACAATGCGCCTCGAAATGCATTTCCGACATTCTTTATTGCCCGCCCTTTTGAACGAAGCCACGAACAAAATCCTCGGCATTAGACTCGAGGACTTCGTCGATTTCGTCCAATACCGCGTCCACGTCGTCGCTCAGCTTTTCCTGGCGCTCCTTGAGTTCCTCGGAGTTCTGCGTTTCCGCAGTCTGCTCCTCGACCTCCTCGGAGGAGCGGTTCGCCCGCTGCTGGCCGCCGCCGGTGTCCTTGGTCGCCATGTCCCTCACCCCGCTCGAATTCGTCTGGCACGGTTGGTCCAAGCCTGCTGCTCAGACCCTATACACCGGGTGCGACTGGCGCTGCCCGTTTGCGTGGTATCGGCGGCGTCTGCTGCCTCCACCCTGAACGTCCACTCTCTTCAACGCCGGGACGTCACCTGGATGATTCCCCTCCGGGGGTGCGTTCACCCGTGGTGATCGCCGACTCACCGGGCGGGTTCAGCCGCCGGAGAGCACCCGGACCAGGTCCTCGGCGGTGCGGCAGCGGTCGAGGAGTTCCTTGACGTGGTTGCGGGTCCCGCGCAGCGGCTCCAGGGTCGGTACCCGCTGGAGGGAGTCGCGGCCCGGCAGGTCGAAGATGACCGAGTCCCAGGAGGCCGCCGCGACGTGCTCCGCGTACTGCTCGAGGCAGCGGCCGCGGAAGTACGCCCGGGTGTCCTCCGGGGGCTTGTGGACGGCGCGCAGCACGTCCTCCTCGGTCACCAGGCGGTCGAAGCGACCGCGGGCCACCAGGCGGTTGTAGAGGCCCTTCTCGGGTCGTACGTCGCTGTACTGGAGGTCGACCAGGTGCAGCCGGGGGTGGTCCCAGTCCAGGCCGTCGCGCTGGCGGTAGCCCTCCAGCAGCTCCTTCTTGGCGACCCAGTCGAGCTGCTTGGACAGGCTCATCGGGTCGCGCTCCAGGCGGCCGAGCACGTCCTCCCAGCGGGCCAGCACGTCCACCGTCTGCTCGTCGGCGTCGTGGCCGTAGCGGTCCTCGACGTACTTGCGGGCCAGCTCGCAGTACTCCATCTGAAGCTGCACGGCGGTCAGCTTGCGGCCGCTGCGCAGCTGGATCAGGTGCTGCAGCGAGGGGTCGTGGGAGACCCGGTGCAGGGTGCGCACCGGCTGGTCGACGGCGAGGTCGACGGCGATGAAGCCGGCCTCGATCATCGCCAGCACCAGCGAGGTGGTGCCGAGTTTGAGGTAGGTGGAGATCTCCGAGAGGTTGGCGTCGCCGATGATCACGTGCAGCCGGCGGTACTTCTCGGCGTCCGCGTGCGGCTCGTCGCGGGTGTTGATGATGGGCCGCTTGAGGGTGGTCTCCAGGCCGACCTCGACCTCGAAGTAGTCGGCCCGCTGGCTGAGCTGGAAGCCGTTGGCTGAGCCGTCCTGGCCGATGCCGACCCGGCCGGCGCCGGTGACCACCTGGCGGGAGACGAAGAACGGGGTGAGGTGGCGGACGATGTCGGCGAACGGGGTGGCCCGCTGCATCAGGTAGTTCTCGTGGGTGCCGTAGGAGGCGCCCTTGTTGTCGGTGTTGTTCTTGTACAGGTGGATGGTCTGCCCGTTGGGCAGTTCCAGGGCACGGGCGGCGGCCTCGGCCATGATCCGCTCGCCGGCCTTGTCCCAGAGCACCGCGTCGCGCGGGTTGGTGATCTCGGGCGAGCTGTACTCGGGGTGCGCGTGGTCCACGTAGAAGCGGGCGCCGTTGGTGAGGATGATGTTGGCCAGGCCGATGTCCTCGTCGGTCAGCTGGCTGGAATCCGCCACCTCGCGGGCGAGGTCGAAACCCCGGGCGTCCCGCAGCGGGTTCTCCTCCTCGAAGTCCCAGCGGGCGCGGCGCGCCCGGTGCATCGCCGCCGCGTAGGCGTTGACGATCTGGGACGAGGTGAGCATGGCGTTGGCGTTGGGGTGTCCGGGTACGGAGATCCCGTACTCGGTCTCGATGCCCATCACGCGCCTTACGGTCATGCGGCCCTCCTTGCCCGTCGCCCCGCCCCGAGCGGGCGGGACACCGACGTCCCTGCTGTGCTCCGCCGGCGGCGGACCGTGTGGTCCGCGGCGGCGGGTGGTGCGTGGAGCACTGCGCCGACGGCCCGGTGCCCCGGGTGCCGCAGACACCCCGTCCGGCCGTGGGCCCGGGGGCCGACGGCCGGACGGGGTGTCGGAGCGTGTCGTGTGCAGGTGGTGCGGATACTGCCTCGCCTGGATGTGCTGGAGGTACTAGAGGTACTGGCCGGTGTTGGCCACGGTGTCGATGGAGCGGCCGGACTCGGCGCCCTGCTTTCCGGTGACCAGCGTGCGGATGAAGACGATCCGCTCGCCCTTCTTGCCGGAGATACGGGCCCAGTCGTCCGGGTTGGTGGTGTTGGGCAGGTCCTCGTTCTCCTTGAACTCGTCCACGCAGGCGGCGAGCAGGTGGGAGACCCGAAGGCCGCGCTGGCCGTGGTCGAGGAAGTCCTTGATGGCCATCTTCTTCGCCCGGTCGACGATGTTCTGGATCATCGCGCCGGAGTTGAAGTCCTTGAAGTACAGAACCTCCTTGTCACCGTTGGCGTAGGTGACCTCCAGGAAGCGGTTCTCCTCGGTCTCGGTGTACATCCGCTCCACAACCGCCTGGATCATGGCGGCGACGGTGGAGTCCAGCGACCCGTCGTGCTCCTTGAGGTCGTCCGGGTGGAAGGGCAGCGAGGGCTTGAGGTACTTGGAGAAGATGTCCTTGGCCGCCTCGGCGTCCGGACGCTCGATCTTGATCTTGACGTCGAGCCGGCCCGGGCGCAGGATCGCCGGGTCGATCATGTCCTCGCGGTTGGAGGCGCCGATCACGATGACGTTCTCCAGCCCCTCCACGCCGTCGATCTCGGCGAGCAGCTGGGGGACGATGGTGTTCTCGACGTCCGAGCTGACCCCGGAGCCGCGGGTGCGGAAGAGCGACTCCATCTCGTCGAAGAACACGATGACGGGGGTGCCCTCGCTGGCCTTCTCACGAGCCCGCTGGAAGACCAGGCGGATCTGCCGCTCGGTCTCGCCGACGTACTTGTTGAGCAGCTCGGGACCCTTGATGTTGAGGAAGTAGCTCTTGCCCTGGGGCTGGCCGGTGACCTCGGCGACCTTCTTGGCCAGCGAGTTGGCGACCGCCTTGGCGATCAGCGTCTTGCCGCAGCCGGGAGGGCCGTAGAGCAGCACGCCCTTGGGGGGCCGCAGCTCGTACTCCTTGAAGAGCTCCGCGTGCAGGTAGGGCAGCTCGACCGCGTCGCGGATCATCTCGATCTGCGCGTGCAGACCGCCGATCTGCCGGTAGTCGATGTCGGGGACCTCTTCGAGGACGAGCTCCTCGACCTCCGCCTTGGGGACGACCTCGTAGACGTAGCCGGAACGCGGCTCCATCAGCAGGGCGTCGCCGGGGCGCAGCGTGACGTCGCGCAGCGGTTCGGCGAGCCGGACCACCCGCTCCTCGTCGGTGTGCCCGGTGACCAGCGCGCGTTCGCCGTCCTCCAGGACCTCCTTGAGGGTGACGATGTCGCCGATGCTCTCGAACTCGAACGCGTCGACGATGTTGAGCGCCTCGTTCAGGAGCACTTCCTGGCCGCGGCGCAGCTCGTCGAGGTCGAGGCTCGGGCTGACGTTGACGCGCAGTTTGCGCCCGCCGGTGAAGATGTCGGCGGTGCCGTCCTCGTTCTGGGAGAGGAAGGTGCCGAATCCTGCGGGTGGCTGGGCCAGCCGGTCCACTTCCTCCTTGAGGGCCACGATCTGGTCGCGGGCCTCTCGCAGGGTGGAGGCGAGCCGTTCGTTCTGGGCGGAGACTCCGGCCAGGTTGGTCTGAAGCTCGATGACCCGGTCTTCGAGAATTCTCGACGAGCGCGGCGAATCGGCGAGCTTGCGGCGCAGGACGGCGATCTCCTGCTCGAGGTACGAGACCTGTGCGGCCTCGTCGGAACCACGAGCGGGCTTGCCGGCACTGCGGTTGTAGTCGTCATCGTGGGCTGCCACGGTCCTCACCTCCTCCTGGGGAGCGGGATGCTTCCAGACCCTACCTGGACCAGGGGCCGTGTAAACCCCTAGATCAGAAAGACGGAAGGGGTGTGTCCGATCTTCACCCGTGTGTGCTTCCCCTCTGCGTAGGAGATACCCACCACACACCCTCGGAAAGCGGGCGGATGTATCGTCGGGCAAGTCAATACCCGATCGTGACCGTTCCTCCTGGACGGATCGTCGGACAAGCGGACAGAAACGGCAGGAGACGATGTCGGTGACCAGCGAGGCAGCCGTCGGCGAGCCCCTTGAGGTTTGGATCGATCAGGCCCTGTGCACGGGCGACGGCATCTGCGTGCAGTACGCCCCAGAGGTCTTCGAGATGGACATCGACGGCCTGGCGTATGTGAAGGGCGAGGACGACGAGTTGCGCCAGCAGCCGGGCGAGACCGCGCCGGTCCCGCTGACGCTGCTTCGGGACGTGGTCGACTCGGCGAAGGAGTGCCCGGGCGACTGCATCCACGTCCGCCGGGTGAGCGACCAGGTCGAGGTGTACGGGCCGGACGCCGACTGAGCCTCCGCGCAGCGCTGCTGGCGCCCCGTCAGGCCGCGGCCGACGGGGCGCTGCTCTGGGTGCGGACGTACGAGCCGCCCTTGCGCGTCCAGTTGAGGTTTACCGTGAGGTCGGGGCAGCAACGCGGCACGTCGGCGCCGGAGTAGCCGAGGGCCTGGCCGGTCAGGACGCCGTCGCTGCGCAGCGCGAGGCGGGTGAGCGTCAGGTTCTCCTGCCAGTGCACCAGGGTGTCGCGGACCACCGGCTGCCCGTCGGGGCCGGCTGCCAGGACGAAGACGCCGTCCGGCGGGGTGCCGTTGTCGGCGGAGCAGTGCGCGGCGACCACGGTGGCGGGGGTGCCGTCGCCGAGGTCGGCGGGGAAGCTGATCGAGATCTTGACCGGGAAGGGGCCGCAGTCCAGCGGCAGCTGCGCCTTGGCCGGATCGGGTGCCTGGGCGGTCGGGACGGGCCGGGGGGCGCCGGCCGGGGCGCTGCGGACGGCTCCGGCAGCGGGCCCTGCGGCGAGCGCGGCGGCCACCACGGCCACACAGGCGGCCAGCACGGCGCTCCAGTGCAGCAGGCCCGGGCGGGCGTGGTCCGGGGTGGTGTCACGGGCGGGCCGATCGGCCACTACTGCGTGCACTGCGTCGTCCGCCAAGGGGGCCCCTCCACCGGCAGGATGTCCGTGTCGCCAGCATCGTCGCACATCAGAACGGGTGGCCCGGCACCGGGGGCGGCGCGCGCCGGGGCGTGTGCGCCGGGGTACGCCGAAGGGCGGCGCCGAGGCGCCGCCCTTGGGTTCCGTCAGTCCTGGTCGATGACCGGGTTGTCCTCGCGGGACGCCGCACGGGCCGCCGCGCGCTCGGCCAGCGTGGGCTCGGGGCTGCCGTTGTCGTAGTCCTCGCCGTAGGCGCCCTTGGCGGGGCGGCGGCGGCGCAGCGGCGGCTCGACGCCGTCCGCCAGCCGGCGGGAGGTCAGCAGGAAGCCGGTGTGACCGATCATCCGGTGGTCCGGGCGGACCGCCAGGCCCTCCACGTGCCAGGTGCGGACCATGGTCTCCCAGGACGCCGGCTCGGTGAAGCTGCCGTGCTCGCGCAGCGCCTCGACGGTGCGCGACAGCTGCGTGGTGGTGGCCACGTAGCAGCAGATCAGACCGCCGGGGACGAGGGCCTTGGCGGCCACGTCCAGGCACTCCCAGGGGGCGAGCATGTCCAGGATGATCCGGTCGACGTCGCCCTCGACCAGGTTGTCCTGGAGGTCGCCGACGGTGAGCTTCCAGGCCGGGTGCGGACCGCCGAAGTAGCGCTCGACGTTCTTCTGCGCGATGTCCGCGAAGTCCTGGCGGCGCTCGTAGGAGGCCAGCATGCCGGTGTCACCGACCGCGCGCAGCAGGTACGTGCTGAGCGCGCCGGAGCCGACGCCGGCCTCGACCACGCGGGCGCCCGCGAAGATGTCGGCCATTGCCAGGATCTGCCCCGCGTCCTTGGGGTAGATCACGGCAGCGCCGCGGGGCATGGACAGGACGTAGTCGGGGAGCAGAGGGCGCAGCGCGAGATACGGCACGTTCCCCGTGGTTCGCACGACCGTGCCCTCGGGGGCACCGATCAGCTCGTCGTGCGGGAAGGCACCCTTGTGGGTGTGGAAGTTCTTCCCGGCTTCGAGCGTGAACGTGTAGTGACGGCCCTTGGGGTCGGTCAGCTGAACCTGATCCCCGACCGTGAATGGCCCCCGCCTGCGGGTGGCACCGGTCGGTTCGGACATAAGGACAATCCTAAGGGAACGGCGACGGGCCCCCGACCAATCAGCGCCCGGACACGGCTGCGCTGAGCCGGCGCTCGACGTCCAGCACCGCCAGCACCCCGTAGACCGAGCCGTCCGCCTCGACCACCAGGTACTCGCTGGCGGGCTTGGCGCGCAGCGCCGCGAGCAGCTCCTCGCCCTCCAGGGCGGCGGGCAGCCGCATCCCCGGCTCCAGCGAGCGGGCCAGTGCGCCGACCGCGACCCAGGGCCGGCGCTGCTCGGGGATCTGCAGGACCGCGGCCTCCTTGACCAGCGCCAGCGGCTCGCCCAGGCCGTCGACCACCAGGACGGCTCCGGCCTGCGCCTCGCGGGCCTGGCGCAGCGCCTCGGCCAGCGGCGTGTCGGCGCTGACCGACACCGCCCGGCGGGTGAGGCCGCGCAGGGTCAGTCCGGGCAGCGCCGCCTTCAGCCGGGCGTTGCGCACGGCCCCGCCGGCACCGTTCCAGATCACCACCGCCAGCACCGCGGCCAGCGCCGTGTCCAGCAGCGTGTCGCCGCTGGAGCGGGTGCCGCCCCCGGCGTTGTTGACCATCGGCAGCCCGAACAGGACGACCACCGCCAGCACCCGCCCCGCCCAGGCGGCGGCGACCGTGCCGGCCATCGGACGGCCGGTGATGCCCCAGACCACCGCGCGCAGCATCCGGCCGCCGTCCAGCGGCAGGCCGGGCAGCAGGTTGAAGGCGGCGACCACCAGGTTGGAGACGGCCAGGCCCGCGATCAGCACGCCGGGGACCGTGCCGGGGGTCACGAAGTTCAGCGCGCCCCAGCAGATCCCGCCGAGCACCAGCGAGAGCAGCGGCCCGACGAAGGCCAGCCAGAACTCCCGGCCCGGGGTCTCGGCCTCCCGTTCGATCTCCGAGATGCCGCCGAGGAACTGCAGCTGGATCCGGCGCACGCCCAGCTTGTAGCGCAGCGCGACCAGGGTGTGGGCGAGTTCGTGCACCAGCACCGAGCCGTAGAAGGCGATCGCGAAGGAGAACGCGACCAGGTAGCGGGTGGCGCCGAGGTCGGGCAGCACGTTGGCGAGCTGGCCGCCGAAGATCCAGGTGATCAGGCCGGCGATCAGGAACCAGGTGGGGGTGACGTAGATCGGCACGCCGAAGGGGCGGCCCATCAGGATTCCGCCGCCGGGGCGCACGGGCTCCTGCGGGCGCCGGTCCTGCTCGGGTGGCTGCTCGGAGGTCTGCTGACCCGTGGTGTCGCTCACCGTGACCCCTTCAGGTCGTCGTCCCCGCCGTCTTCCGGCCGTCCGGGCCGGGTGGCTGCCCACGCTACGTGATCTCTCCGTACGGCGGGGACGCCCCTGTCCACCAGTGTCCTACCCGCTACGGAGGCCGGGCCACCGGTTCCGGGCCTGGATCGTTGCTGTGAGCGCCCTGACAGTGGGATGACGGCCGGACCCCATAGGGTCGGGTCCATGCAGCCGACCGAGACCGCCCGCCGGGCCGTGCCCCCGACCGGGCTCTCCCCCTCCCGTGCCGGGGACTTCCTGACCTGCCCGTTGCTCTACCGGCTGCGGGTGATCGACAAGCTGCCGGAGCCGCCGAGCGCCGCCGCCACCCGCGGGACCATGGTGCACGCGGTGCTGGAGCGGCTGTTCGACCACCCGGCCGGCGAGCGGACCGCGGACCGGGCCAGGGAGCTGCTGCGCCCGCAGTGGGAGCGGCTGCTGGGCGAGCGGCCCGAGCTTGCCGCGCTGTTCGCCGACGACCCGGACGGCACCGCACTGGCCCGCTGGCTGGCGGACGCCGAGAAGCTGCTCGGCCAGTGGTTCAAGCTGGAGGACCCGACCCGCCTGGAGCCCGCCGAGCGCGAGCTGTACGTGGAGACCGTGCTGGAGTCGGGCCTCAAGCTGCGCGGCTACATCGACCGGGTCGACGTCGCTCCGACCGGCGAGGTGCGGCTGGTGGACTACAAGACCGGCCGGGCGCCCCGCGCGGACTTCGAGGCCAAGGCGATGTTCCAGATGAAGTTCTACGCCCTGGTGGTCTGGCGCTGGAAGGGCGTGATCCCCAAGCGGCTGCAGCTGGTCTACCTCGGCGGGGGCGGGGACGTGGTCAGCTACGACCCCGACGAGGCGGACCTGCTGTCGGTGGAGCGCAAACTGCTGGCGCTCTGGGAGGCGATCAGCCGGGCGGTGGCCACCGGTGAGTTCCCGGCCACCCGCAACCGGCTGTGCGACTGGTGCGACCATCAGCAGAGCTGTCCGGAGTTCGGCGGCACTCCCCCGCCCTACCCCCTTCCGGTGGTGGCCCTGCCCGGTGCACGGGCCGCCGAGGATCCCGCGGTCCACGGGGGATCGAACACGCAGATGAGCGAGGAGTCCTAAGTGACGATCCGGGTGCTACTGGTCGACGACCAGCCGTTGCTGCGCACCGGCTTCCGGATGATTCTGGAGGCCGAGGCCGACCTGGTGGTGGTGGGTGAGGCCGGAGACGGCCAGCAGGCCCTGGAGCAGGTGCGGGCGCTGCAGCCCGACGTGGTGCTGATGGACATCCGGATGCCGCGGATGGACGGGGTGGAGGCCACCCGGCGGATCGCCGGCCCCGGGCGCGACGGCCCGGTCAAGGTGCTCGTGCTGACCACCTTCGACCTGGACGAGTACGTGGTGGAGGCGCTGCGGGCGGGTGCCAGCGGCTTCCTGCTCAAGGACGTTCCGGCCGAGGAGCTGGTGCAGGCGATCCGGGTGGTGGCGGACGGCGCGGCGATGCTCGCCCCCTCGATCACCCGCCGGCTGCTGGACCTCTACGCCACCAGACTGCCCTCCGGCGACGAGACGCCCTCGCCGGCCCTGAACACGCTCACCGAGCGCGAGATGGAGGTGCTGCGGCTGGTGGCCCGCGGGCTGTCCAACGCGGAGATCGCCGCCGAGCTGTTCGTCAGCGAGACCACGGTGAAGACCCATGTCGGCCATGTGCTGACCAAGTTGGGGCTGCGCGACCGGGTGCAGGCCGCGGTGTACGCCTACGAGAGCGGCCTGGTGCGCCCCGGCGCGCTCTAGAGAACGGGTACGGCGAGGGGATTGCCCCCTCGCCGTACCGGCACTCAGCTGTGGCCGATGTCCCCGAAGCGGAAGACACCGGTCTGGTCGATGGTGCCCTCGATTCCGGTGATGTTGCTGCGCGCGGCGTAGAACGCCTTGCTCTGGAAGAGCGGCAGCATCGGGACGTCGTTGGCGATGATGCCCTGGATCGTGCTGTACGTGCCGGACGCGGCGCTGCGGTCGGCCTGCTTGAGGCTCTGCGGCACCAGCGTCTGGGTGATCTGCGGGTTGTCGTAGCCGTTGTGGTACGCGCCGCCGTTCACCACCAGCGGGACCACGAAGTCGTCCGGGTCCGGGTAGTCGGGGGTCCAGCCGACCGTGTAGGCCTGGTAGCTGCCGTCCGCCCAGCCCTTCTGGTAGCCGGTCCAGTCGGCCACCTGCTGGACCGTGACCTGGAACAGGCCGCTGGCCTCCAGCTGCTTCTTCAGCTCGGCGGTCTCGGCGCCCTGGGCCTGGGCCTGGGACCAGGTCAGCTGCAGCTTGACCGGCAGCTGCACCTTGGCGGCGGTCAGGATCGCCTTGGCCTTGGCCGGGTCCGGGGTGCCGTACTTGTCGAAGAAGGCGGTGGTGTGGCCGCCGAAGCCCTGCGGGACCACCGAGTAGAGCGGCTGGACGGTACCGGCGTAGACGTCGCGGGCCAGCGCGTCGCGGTCCACCAGCTGGGCGACCGCCTGGCGCACCGCGGTCTGGCCGGCCGTCTGGTCCTTGGTGTTGAAGACCAGGAAGCGGGTGTCGCCGCCGACGCCCTCTGTCACCTTGATGTTGCCCTTGCCGGACTGGTCGTCGGCCTCCAGCTGGGCCGACGCGTTGGGGTCCAGGCTGTTGTCGGTGAGGTCGACGGCGCTGGTGTCGAGCGCGGTCTTCAGTTCGGCGGGCGAGTTGAAGTAGCGCACCGTGAACTTGGAGTTGTTGAGCTTCTGGGTGCCCTGGTAGTGGCTGTTCGCCGACAGGACGATCTTGCTGGGGGCCTTCGCGCCGGCCGAGGTGGTCATGCTCTCGACCGAGTCGATCTTGTACGGACCGGAGCCGACCAGCTTGTCGTTCGGCAGTTCCTTGTCGGCCGGGAAGACCTTGTGGTCGACGATCGAGCCGGCGGCGCTGGCCAGCTTGTCCGGGAGCACCGCGTCGGGCTGGGTGAGGTGGAAGACCACCTCGCTGTCGCTGGGGGCCTCCACCGACTTGATGGTGTCGAACAGCACCGAGGGGCCGCCCGCGTCCTTGATCGTCTTCATCCGGTTCACCGAGAAGACCACGTCCTGCGCGGTCAGCGGGTCACCGTTGGAGAAGGTCAGGCCCGAGCGCATGGCGCACTGGTAGGTCATCGCGTCCGAGCCGGTGAACTGGCAGGACTGCGCGGCGTCCGGCAGCGGCGAGGTCGCGCCGACCGGGAAGCTCAGCAACGACTGGAAGGTGTTGTTGAGGATCAGCCAGGAGCCTCGGTCGTAGGCACCGGCCGGGTCCAGCACGCTGGTGACGTTGGCGGTCCCCATCGTGATGGCGCTGCTGCCGCTGCTCCCGCTCACGGCGGACTGCACCGAACTGCAGCCGGCGAGGGTGGTGGCGACCAGGAGCGCGCAGCCCACTGCGGCCATCCGGCCGGGTGCGCGTCGTATGGCTGAAGTCATGCGTTCCTTCTCCGTGCTGGCCGGCTGAGGGTGCCGGTGAGCAGCCGTCGGCGGGCCCGGGTGGGGTGCTTCGCAGACGACGCTCGAACATGTCGGGATAGACCCAGGCAGCCTGCCACACGAGCGTTCGGGTGGCAGCACCCCTCCCCGTCCGCGATGACTCAGCGGCGCGAGGCGATAGGCGAGTTGTCAGCCAATGCCCGTTTTCTCCCGGCTGCCCGCGATCTGTTACCCCATGGGTGTATCGGGAAGGTGACCAGCGTCACACGCGGGCGGTGACCACCGAGCGCAGCAGGTCGAGGTCCAGCTCCTCCAGCGAGCCCAGCACGGTACGCCCCGGGGCCGACTCGATCGGCGCCACCGAGGGCACCGCGATGACCGGGCAGCCGGCCGCCTCGCCCGCCTGCACGCCCAGCGGGGCGTCCTCGATCACCACGCAGCGCGAGGGCTGGGCACCGAAGCGGGCCACCGCGGCGAGGTACGGGTCGGGGTGCGGCTTGGTGCGGGCCACCTCGTCGCCGGCCACCGAGAACGCGAAGGGGTGGTCGCCGAGGTTCTTCAGCACCAGGTCGATGATCCTGCGGTGCGAGGCGGAGACCAGCGCGGCGGGGATCCGGTGCTCGGCCAGGGTGGCCAGCAGCCGGCCCGCGCCGGGCATCAACGGGGCTCCGCCGTCCAGGAGTTCGACGAAGCGCCGGTTGATC
Source organism: Kitasatospora sp. MAA4 (assembly GCF_029893355.1). Lineage (GTDB taxonomy): Bacteria > Actinomycetota > Actinomycetes > Streptomycetales > Streptomycetaceae > Kitasatospora. Next base: position 244,120 of record NZ_JARZAI010000001.1, on the reverse strand, counting down.
AGCACGATCAGCTCGGCGGGCTCGATCCGGACCCCGGTGACGCCGAGCAGGTACTCCACCACCCGGGTCATCGGGCCGCCGACGCAGTGCAGCCGGTGGACCTCCTCCAGCGGGTGGCCGAACTCGGCGAAGAGCGAGGCCTCGGCCTGCCACCAGAAGCCCTCGGTGTCCACCAGCGTGCCGTCCATGTCCAGCAGCACCGCCTGCAGACCCCGGCCACCGGTGTTCTCCAGGGCCGGGGTGATGGTGTCGATGCTGGTCATGTGGACACGTCCCTTCACTGCGCACGGGCCCCGGGGATCGTGCGGGCCGGCTACACCGAGATGCAGCCGGCCCGTACGGGGTCGTCCAGGATACGCGCAGGGCGGCGAACGGCGCGCGACCTGCGGGTTACCGCGCGTTGAAGTACGTCGCCTCCGGGTGGTGGATGACGATCGCGTCGGTGGACTGCTCGGGGTGCAGCTGGAACTCCTCCGAGAGCACCACGCCGATCCGCTCGGGCTTGAGCAGCTCGGCGATCTTCGCGCGGTCCTCCAGCTCGGGGCAGGCCCCGTAGCCGAGCGAGAACCGGGCGCCGCGGTACTTCAGGGCGAACATGTCCTTGACGTCCTGCGGGTCCTCGTTGCCGAAGCCGAGCTCGAAGCGGACCCGGGCGTGCCAGAACTCGGCCAGCGCCTCGGCGAGTTGCACGGACAGGCCGTGCAGCTCCAGGTAGTCGCGGTAGGCGTTGGCCTGGAACAGCTCGTTGGCGGCCTCGGAGATCCGGTTGCCCATGGTGACCACCTGAAGGCCCAGCACGTCGCGCTCGCCGCTCTCCTCCGGCCGGAAGTAGTCGGCCAGGCAGAGCCGGCGCCCGCGGCGCTGGCGCGGGAAGGTGAAGCGGGTGTGCTCGCTGCCGTCCTGGTTGTAGACCAGCAGGTCGTCGCCCTTGGAGGCGGCCGGGTAGTAGCCGTAGACCACGGCCGGCTCCAGCCAGCCCTCGGTCTGCAGCCGGTCCAGCCACATCCGCAGCCGCGGCCGGCCCTCGGTCTCCACCAGCTCCTCGTAGGAGGGGCCCTCCCCGCTACGGGCGGCCTTCAGGCCCCACTGGCCCTTGAAGAGCGCGTCCTCGTCCAGCCAGGAGGAGTAGTCGGCGAACGGGATGCCCTTGACGATCCGGTCGCCCCAGAACGGCGGGGTGGGCACCTTGTTGTCCACCGAGACGTCCGAGCGGATCTGGCCGAGGTTGACCTCCTCCGGCTCCTCGACCTCGACGCGGGCGTGCCGGCGCTGCTTGAGCTCGGGCAGCACCGCGCCGGGCACCCCGCGCTTGACGCCGATCAGCGCGTCCATCAGCCGCAGGCCCTCGAAGGCGTCACGGGCGTAGCGGACCTCGCCGTCGTAGATCTCGTGCAGGTCCTGCTCGACGTAGGCGCGGGTCAGCGCAGCGCCGCCCAGGATCACCGGGTAGTCGGCGGCCAGCTTGCGCTGGTTGAGCTCCTGGAGGTTTTCCTTCATGATCACAGTGGACTTGACCAGCAGCCCGGACATCCCGATCACGTCGGCCTGGTGCTCGACGGCCGCGTCCAGAATGGCCGAAACCGGCTGCTTGATGCCGAGGTTCACCACCGTGTAGCCGTTGTTGGACAGGATGATGTCGACCAGGTTCTTGCCGATGTCGTGCACGTCGCCCTTGACGGTGGCCAGCACGATGATGCCCTTGCCCTCGTCCTCGGACTTCTCCATGTGCGGCTCCAGGTGGGCGACCGCGGTCTTCATCACCTCGGCCGACTGGAGCACGAACGGCAGCTGCATCTGGCCGGAGCCGAACAGCTCGCCGACCACCTTCATGCCGGACAGCAGCGTGTCGTTGACGATCTCCAGCGCCGGACGGAGCGTCAGCGCCTCGTCCAGGTCGACCTCCAGGCCCTTGCGCTCGCCGTCGATGATCCGGCGCTGGAGGCGCTCCTCCAGCGGCAGCGCCGCCAGCTCCTCGGCCTTGGAGGCCGCGCTGGAGGCGGCGCTGACGCCCTCGAAGAGCTGGAGCAGCGACTGCAGCGGGTCGTAGGCGGGCTCGGTCTCGGTGGCCGGGCGGCGGCGGTCGTAGACCAGGTCGAGGGCGACCTCGCGCTGGGCGTCGGGGATCCGGGCCATCGGCAGGATCTTGGAGGCGTGCACGATGGCCGAGTCCAGGCCGGCCTCCACGCACTCGTGCAGGAACACCGAGTTGATCACCTGGCGGGCCGCCGGGCTGAGGCCGAAGGAGATGTTGGACAGGCCCAGCGTGGTCTGCACCGCGGGGCGCCGGCGCTTGAGCTCGCGGATCGCCTCGATCGTCTCGATGCCGTCGCGGCGCGACTCCTCCTGGCCGGTGCCGAGCGTGAAGGCCAGGCAGTCCACGATGACGTCGTGCTCGGCGATGCCGTACTCGCTGCCGAGCTGGTCGATCAGGCGCTCCGCGATGGCGACCTTGGTCTCGGCGGTGCGGGCCTGGCCCTGCTCGTCGATGGTCAGCGCGATCACCGCGGCGCCGTGCTCGCGGGCCAGCGCCGCGACCTTGCCGAAGCGGGTGTCGGGGCCGTCGCCGTCCTCGTAGTTGACCGAGTTGAGCACCGCCCGGCCGCCCAGCAGCTCCAGGCCCGCGCGCAGCACCGGCGTCTCGGTGGAGTCCAGCACGATCGGCAGCGTGGAGGCGGTGGCCAGGCGGCCGGCGATCTCCCGCATGTCGGCCACGCCGTCGCGGCCGACGTAGTCCACGCACAGGTCCAGCAGGTGGGAGCCGTCCCGGATCTGCTCGCGGGCGATCTCCACGCAGGCCTGCCAGTCGCCGGCCAGCATCGAGTCGCGGAACTTCTTGGAGCCGTTGGCGTTGGTCCGCTCGCCGATCGCCAGGTAGGAGGTGTCCTGGCGGAAGGGCACGGACTGGTAGAGCGAGGCGGCGGCCGGCTCGGGCTTGGGGTCGCGGGCCACGACCTCGCGCCCGCGCACGCGCTCGACGACCTGGCGCAGGTGCTCGGGGGTGGTGCCGCAGCAGCCGCCGACCAGCGAGAGGCCGTACTCGCGGGTGAAGGTGTCGTGCGCGTCCGCCAGCTCCTCGGGGCTGAGCGGGTAGTGCGCGCCGTCCTTGCCCAGCACCGGCAGGCCCGCGTTCGGCATGCAGGACAGGCCGATCCGGGCGTTCTTGGCGAGGTAGCGCAGGTGCTCGCTCATCTCGGCCGGGCCGGTGGCGCAGTTCAGGCCGATGTAGTCGATGCCCAGCGGCTCCAGCGCGGTCAGCGCCGCGCCGATCTCCGAGCCCAGCAGCATGGTGCCGGTGGTCTCCACGGTCACCTGGGCGAGGATCGGCAGATCCACCCCCGCGTCGGTCAGCGCCAGCTTGCAGCCCAGGATCGCGGCCTTGGTCTGAAGGAGGTCCTGGCTGGTCTCCACCAGCAGCGCGTCCGCGCCGCCCGCGATCAGGCCGGCCGCGTTCTGCCGGAAGCCCTCGCGCAGCAGCTCGTACGGTGCGTGGCCGAGCGTCGGCAGCTTGGTGCCCGGGCCGATCGAGCCGAGCACCCAGCGCGGGCGGTCCTCGGTGGCGAAGGAGTCGGCCACCTCGCGGGCGATCCTGGCGCCCGCCTCGGAGAGTTCGAAGACCCGCTCGGGGATGTCGTACTCGCCCAGCGCGGCGTGGTTGGCGCCGAAGGTGTTGGTCTCCACGCAGTCCACGCCGACCCCGAAGTACGCCTCGTGCACCGAGCGCACGATGTCGGGGCGGGTGACGTTCAGGATCTCGTTGCAGCCTTCGAGGTCCTGGAAGTCCTCCAGGGTGGGGTCCTGCGCCTGCAACATGGTGCCCATGGCACCGTCGGCGACGACGACCCGGGTGGCCAGGGCCTCGCGCAACGCGGTGGCGCGGGCCTGCTGGACGGCTGAGGGGACACTGGTGGCCATGGGGCTACTCCCTGATGCGACGGCTGTCGGCTATGCGCTCCCCTCGAAACGGGGGTGCACGCCGTCAGCGTAACCGCCCCGGCGGATCACCACCGGCACATTCCGTATGCTGGGCCGAACCTAGGGCAAAGGGGAGGCAAAGTGCGGCCGATGGTGCGCTGGCGCAGCTGGTCGAGACGGCGGCGGCGGACGGTGTGGGCGGCGCTGGGGGCGGCTGCGCTGTTGGTGGTACCGGTCGGCTCGGTGGGCCTGGCGCTGGGCGCCGAGGCCGCCGGGGACCCGTCCGCGCTGGCCCGCACCCGCGGCCACGACGCCGTCTGGCTCGGCCACGGCTGGGTGGACGGCCACAAGGGGCCCGCCGACCTGGCCGCGCTGCCGCAGCTGGTGCGCGGCGGCGTCCACGACCTCTACGTGCACGCCGGGCCGCTGGAGCACGACGGCTCGCTGCCCGCCGCGCTGTATCCGCAGGCCCGCGCGCTGATCGACGCGGTGCACCGCGAGCTGCCGGGCGTGCGGGTGCAGGCCTGGCTCGGCGACCTGGTGGAGCCCGAGGCGGACGGGCTGCACCTGGACCAGGCCGCCGTCCGGGACCGGATCACCGCCTCCGCACGCCAGGTGCTGGACGCCGGCTTCGACGGGGTGCACCTGGACCTGGAGCCGCTGCACTCCGGGGACGGCGGGTACCTCGCGCTGCTCGACCAGGTGCACGCGCTGACCGCCGCCCGCGGCGTGCCGCTGTCGGTGGCGACCCCGCAGATCGACCCGCTGCCCGCCCTGCACACCGCGGCCGCTCTGCTGACCGGCCACCCCAAGTGGTGGTCGCAGGCCTACTTCGCCCAGGTGGCCCGACGCACCGACCAGATCGCGGTGATGTCCTACGACACCGCGATGCCGACCCAGGCGCTGTACACCGGCTACGTGGCCCAGCAGACCGCGCTCGCCCTGGAGGTCACGCCGCCCTCGGTCGACCTGCTGATGGGACTGCCCGCCTACTACGCCGACCAGTGGGGCCACCAGGGCTCGGCCGAGACGGTCGCGGCCGCGGTGCGCGGGGTGCGGCTGGGGCTGACCCGCAACGCGGTGGACCGCCGGACCTTCGGGGTCGGGATGTACGCCGACTTCACGGCCACCGCCGCGGACTGGGCCTCCTACCGGGACGACTGGTGTCGCGAACTCCCGTGAAGCCGCGGGTGATCTTCCGTAGGCTGCCGCCATGACCGGCTACCCCGAGCACACCACCCACCGACCCACCGCCGACGGCGGCCTGGTGCACGACGGCATCGTCTACGCCACCGTGCGCGGCTTCCGGCCGCTGCTGCTCGACCTGCACGTGCCGGCGGGCCCGGGCCCGTTCCCGGTCGTGGTGTGGATCCACGGCGGCGGCTTCGCCTTCGGCGACCGGCGGTTCCTGCCGGACACCGTCGAGCGGGACGCGGTCTTCACCGCGCTCGCCGCGGCCGGGATCGCGACGGCCACCATCGACTACCGGCTCTCCGGCGAGGCACACTTCCCGGCACAACTGGACGACGTCACCGCCGCACTGGCCCATCTGCGCGCCAACGCCGAGGCCCTGGGCCTGGACGCGGAGCGGATCGGCATCTGGGGCGAGTCGGCCGGCGGCACCTTCGGCGCCCTGGCCGCGCTCGGCGACGGCCGGATCGCCGCCGCCGTCTGCTGGTACCCGCTCACCGACCTGGCCGCCCGGTGGCCGCAGCGCAGCGACTCCAACGAGGGCCTGCTGCTCGGCGGCTCCCCCGCCGAGTTGCCCGAACTCGCCGCGCTGGGCAGCCCGGTGGCGCAGGTCGGACCCGGCGCGCCGCCCTTCCTGCTGCTCCACGGGACCGCCGACCGCCAGGTGCCGTCCTCGCACAGCGAGCAGCTGCACGAGCGGCTGCTGAAGGCCGGCGGACGCTCGACCTATCTGCCGGTGCCGGGCGCCGACCACTGCTTCGAGGGGTACGGGGACGTACCGGAGCTGATCCGGGTCTCGGTGGAATTCCTGGCGCGCGAGCTGGGCACCAGGAACTCCTGAGAGCAGCCGAGCTCAGTTGAAGTCGAGCTCGCCGGTGCGGGTGCGCTTGAGCTCGAAGAACTTCGGGTAGCCGGCCAGCAGGCGGGCGCCGTCGAAGACGTTCAGGGCGTCCTCGCCGCGCGGGATCGCGGTGAGCACCGGGCCGAAGAAGGCCACCCCGTCGATGTGGATGGTGGGGGTGCCGACCTCGTCGCCGACCGGGTCCATGCCCTCGTGGTGGCTGCGGCGCAGCGCCTCGTCGTACTCGGTGCTCTGCGCGGCGTCGGCCAGCTCGGCCGGCAGGCCGACCTCGGCCAGCGCCTCGGCGATCACCGCGGCGTAGTCCTTGTTGCCCTGGTTGTGGATCCGGGTGCCGAGCGCGGTGTAGAGGTCCCGCAGCACCTTGGGCCCGTGGAGCTCGGCGGCCGCGATGCAGACCCGCACCGGGCCCCAGGCGCGGCCCAGCAGGCTGCGGTACTGCTCGGACAGCTCCGCGCGGTTCTCGTTGAGCACGGACAGGCTCATGACCTTGAACTTCAGGTCGAGGTCGCGGTACTGCTCGACCTCCAGGATCCAGCGGGAGGTGATCCAGGCAAAGGGGCAGGCCGGGTCGAAGTAGAAGTCGACCTTGGTGGGAGCGCTCTGGGCAGTAGTGGTCATGCCGTAAACGATAAGTGGCCGCTCGGCCGGGTGTCAGATCCAATCCGGCCCCGGATGCTTGGGCCATTGCGCCCCCCGAGGGCCGGTCACCGGAGCTGGTCGTGGCCCTGCTCGTGCTCAAGGCGGGCGGCGCCTACGTCCCGGGGGACCCGGGCTCGCCGGAGCGGATCCTGCGTCACCTGCTCTGCGCCACCGAGCCGTTGCGAGGACCACGCGTCCCGGGCTCCGCAAATCGCTACGGTGTGCATGCGATCGACTACGATGCGTCGCCATGATCCCTGTGCGACACAAGCTCCTCGCCGCCCTGGCGGCCGTCCCGCTGCTGCTGCTCGCCGCGGCCACCCCGGCGCCGGCGGCCGCCGCCGGCTACGTCGCGCTCGGCGACTCCTACGCCGCCGGGGTGGCCGCCGGCGCGTACGACCCGGCGAGCGGCGACTGCCATCGCAGCACCCGCGCCTACCCGGCGCTGCTGGCCGCGCAGTCGGCGTCCGCGCCGTTCCTGGACCTGGCCTGCAACGGGTCCACCGCCGAGAGCGTGCTGAGCGGCCAGGTGCCATCCGTCCCGGCCGGCACCGGCCTGGTGACGCTTACCGCCGGCGGGAACGACCTGGGCTTCGCGGACGCCGTGATCGGCTGCCTCCAGCCGTTCACCACCGACGCCAAGTGCGACCAGGCGCTGGACCATTCGGCCCAGGTGCTGCGCGATGACCTGCCCGGCCGGCTGGACCGGCTGCTGACCGGGATCGGGCAGGCCGCGCCCGGCGCCCGGGTGGTGGTGACCGGCTACCCGGACCTGCTGCACACCGGCACCACCTGCTTCGTGGGCACCGACGCGCGGCGCAAGCGATTCGACGCCCTGATCGACCAGGTCGACGAGCTGATCCGCCGGCAGGCCCAGGCGCACGGCGACCGCTTCGCCGATCCGCGCGCCGCCTTCGCCGACCACGAGATCTGCGCCGCGCACGGCCCGGAGTGGATCACCCGGATCGTGCTGACGCCGCTCTGGGAGTCCTTCCACCCGACGGCTGACGGGCAGTCCCGCGGATACCTGCCGGTAGTCGCCGCCGCGGCCCGCGGGTAGCACGGGATACGCCATCCGAAGCGTGCGCGCCACAGGTTTTCCGATCCCGCGCGCATCCCGCGCGCATCGCTTCGCGCAGTGCGGAACCCCGTAGTCCTGCGGATATATCCCGGTAGGGTGGGCAGGTAGCACCGTGGAACGGCGCGTTCCATGCGAGGGAGTAGCAGTCGGCAGCCGGTCACCGGCCCGCGGGCGCGGGGCACGACCGGGCCGGCCGGAGGGAGACGCTGGGTGATCGAGCTGGAAGATGTTCCCGAGTTGATCGACCCGGTCATGGTCTGTGCCTTCGAAGGCTGGAACGACGCGGGCGACGCCGCCTCGGCGGCAGTCGGACATCTCGACGAGACCTGGGGCGGCAAGGTCTTCGCCGCCCTGGATGCGGAGGACTACTACGACTTCCAGGTCAACCGCCCGACGGTGTGGCTGGACGGCGGGGTTCGACGGATCACCTGGCCGACCACCCGGCTGTCGGTGGTGCGGGTGACCGAGCCCAAGACCCGGGACCTGGTGATCGTCCGCGGCATCGAGCCCAGCATGCGCTGGCGCTCGTACTGCAACGAGCTGCTGGGATTCGCGCACGAGCTGGGCGTGGAGCTGGTGGTGATCCTCGGCGCGCTGCTGGGCGACACCCCGCACAGCCGTCCGGTGCCGGTCAGCGGGGTCACCTCCGACCCGGACCTGGCGCGCACCCTGGATCTGGAGGAGAGCCGCTACGAGGGTCCGACCGGCATCGTCGGCGTCCTCCAGGAGGCCTGCGCGCACGCCGGGGTACCGGCCGTGACGCTCTGGGCCGCAGTGCCGCACTACGTGGCGCAGCCGCCCAACCCGAAGGCCACCCTGGCGCTGCTGAACAAGCTGGAGGACCTGCTCGACCTGCGGATCCCGCCGGGCGAGCTGCCCGAGGACTCCCGGGCCTGGCAGCTGGGCGTGGACCAACTGGCTGCCGAGGACACCGAGGTGGCCGAGTACGTGCAGCAGCTGGAGGAGGCCCAGGACACCGCCGAGCTGCCCGAGGCGAGCGGGGATGCGATCGCCCGCGAGTTCGAGCGCTACCTGCGGCGGCGGGAGAACCAGGGGCCGACCGGCGAGAAGCCGGTGAGCGGCCGGGCGCTCGCGGAGCGCTCGCCGGAGGCGGTCGACGTGGCCGAGACTGCGGAGAAGGACGAGGACGAGGGCGCCAAGGACCCCGGACCGGCCGCGGAACGCGAGGCGGACGGCGAGCAGGACAGCGGCGAGTAGCGCGGGCCCTGGGGCCTGAAAGAGGCTCAGGGACGGCCCGTGGAAGGGTGGAAGGGCCGATGACCGGCGTCGGGCAGTCGCCGGTCATCGGCCCTTCCCAGTCCACAGGTCCGGACCTCTCCCTGTCAAGGGTCTAGACCACCTCGGGTCCATCGGCGCAGCCGCGGGAGGCTCGCGGGCACCCCGTCCGGGCGCCTCCCGGCGGGCCGCTTCGGCGGGCGGCGGGCGGAGTACCGTGGAATGTCGGAGCCCTGGGTGCCGAGGTGGCCGCGATGTTGATCTTGGATGTGGTGCTGGGAGTACTCGCCGGCGTGGCAGGCGTCAGCGCGCTCGCCGCGGGGATGAGCCTGCGGGTGGTGCAGCAGTTCCAGCGCGGTGTGGTGTTCCGGTTCGGCCGGGTGCGCGAGGAGGTCCGCGAGCCGGGTCTGGTGATGCTGATGCCGATCGCCGACCGGATCCAGCGGGTGAACATGCAGATCGTCACGATGCCCGTGCCCGCCCAGGAGGGCATCACCCGCGACAACGTCACCGTCCGGGTGGACGCGGTGGTCTACTTCCGCGTCCAGGACCCGGTCCGGGCCGCCGTGGCCGTGCAGGACTACCAGTTCGCGATCTCGCAGGTCGCGCAGACCTCGCTGCGCTCGATCATCGGCAAGAGCGAGCTGGACGACCTGCTGGCCAACCGCGAACCGATCAACCAGGGCCTGGAACTGATGCTGGACAGCCCGGCGCTCGGCTGGGGCATCACGATCGACCGGGTGGAGATCAAGGACGTCGCGCTGCCCGAGTCGATGAAGCGCTCGATGGCCCGGCAGGCCGAGGCCGACCGCGAGCGGCGCGCCCGGATCATCACCGCGGACGGCGAGTACCAGGCCTCCGCCCGCCTCTCGCAGGCCGCCGCGATCATGAGCGCCACCCCGGCGGCGCTCCAACTGCGACTGCTGCAGACGGTGGTGGAGGTGGCCGCGGAGAAGAACTCGACGCTGGTGCTGCCGTTCCCGGTCGAGCTGCTGCGCTTCCTGGACAGCGCGACGACCAAGAACGCGGCCGAGGCTGCTGCGATGGCTGCGGCCATCGAGTCGACGGTGGACGTGCCGGCGGTGGACGGTGTCGAGGCCGTCGAGGGCATCCAGCCCCCCACGCCGGACGCGGACGTCCTCCAGCAGGCGCTGCACGCCGCGCTGCACGCCGTCGACGGGCTCCCGACCGCGCCCGCCGACGCGGACGGGGACGGCGCCGTCCCGGTGCCCCCGCAGGAGGAGCAGAAACCGTAGCGCGAAGGGGCCGCCGACCTGGTGTCAGGTCGGCGGCCCCTTCGCGAGGAGTGCCCTAGAGCGCGACGCCCAGCAGCGCGTCCACGGTGCGCGAGACCAGGCCCGGCGCGCCCATGTCCTGGCCGCCGCTCTGCTCCTGCCGCTCGGCCCAGCGGTCCACCGCGGCCAGCGCCGCCGGGGTGTCCAGGTCCTCGGCGAGCGCGGCCCGCACCTCGGCCAGCAGCTGCTCGGCTGCCGGGCCGTCCGGGCGCGAGACGGCCGCGCGCCAGCGGTCGAGGCGCTGGAGTGCCTCGTCCAGCACGGACTTGTCCCACTCCCAGTCGCTGCGGTAGTGGTGCGAGAGCAGCGCCAGGCGGATCGCCGCCGGGTCCACGCCCTCCCGGCGCAGAGCAGACACGAAGACCAGGTTGCCGCGCGACTTGGACATCTTGTGCCCGTCGAGCCCGACCATGCCGGCGTGCACGTAGGAGCGCGCGTACGGGTGGCCGCCGGTGACCGCCTGGGCGTGCGCGGCGCCCATCTCGTGGTGCGGGAAGGCGAGGTCGCTGCCGCCGCCCTGGAGGTCGAAGGACATCCCCAGGTACTCCAGCGCGATCGCCACGCACTCGATGTGCCAGCCGGGACGGCCGCGGCCGAGCTCGGTGTCCCAGGCGGGCTCGCCCGGGCGGGCGGCCAGCCAGAGCAGCGCGTCCAGCGGGTGCTTCTTGCCCGGGCGCTCGGGGTCGCCGCCGCGCTCGGCGAAGACCGGCAGCATCTCCTCCTGGCTCAGCCCGGAGACCTCGCCGAAGTGCGGGTCGGCCTGCGCCGAGAAGTAGATGTCGCCGTCCAGCCGGTAGGCGGCGCCGCTCGCCAGCAGCTTCTGGACCAGCGGGACGATCCACGGGATGGACTCGACCGCGCCGATGTAGTGCGCCGGCGGCAGCATCCGCAGCGCCGTCATGTCCTCGCGGAAGAGCGCGGTCTCGCGCTCGGCGAGGACGGTCCAGTCCTGGCCGGTGGCGACGGCGCGCTCCAGCAGCGGGTCGTCGACGTCGGTGACGTTCTGCACGTACAGGACGTCGTACCCGGCGTCCTTCCAGACCCGCTGGACCAGGTCGAAGGCGTTGTAGGTGGCCGCGTGGCCCATGTGCGTGGCGTCGTACGGGGTGATACCGCAGACGTACAGCCGGGCGGTGGTGCCCTGCGGCACGACCTCCCGGGTACAGCCCGCGGCGGTGTCGTGGATACGCAGGGGGAGTCCCTGACCAGGCAGGGCGGGAACCTCGGAGGCGGGCCAGGCATGCATGAAAATGACTCTAACCTTGCGATCATTTGAAAGGCTAACCAGTCTGCTGATTCGGCTGAATCTGCGCCGTACGACACACCTGTGCGACGGGCGCCGCGAATCGTCAGACCGGCGGCCAGGGAATCGAGGGCCACTCGTTCGACGGCTCGGGGTGGCGCCCGGTGCGCAGCAGCTCGGCGACCCGCGCCCGGGTGGCCGTCAGCTCAGTCGCCGTCAGGTGCGGCCGCAGCCGCTCGCCCAGCGCGCCGTCCAGCTCGCCGGCCAGCCGCCGCAGCATCTCGGTCGCCTCCTGCGCCAGCGGCTCGCGCGCCCAGCCCCAGAGCAGCGTGCGCAGCTTGCCGGGGACCGCGAAGGTCACCCCGTGGTCGATACCGTAGATCCGGCCGTCGGCGGCCGAGAGCAGGTGGCCGCCCTTGCGGTCGGCGTTGTTCAGGACGGCGTCGACGATCGCCAGCCGGCGCAGCCGCTGGTCGTCCGCGTGCACCAGCAGCGCAGTACGCCCCTCACCGATCTCAGCCCGGACGATCGGCAGCCAGCCCTGCTGCGGGCCGGCCGGGTCCTGGAGGTCCAGCAGTGGCGGCGCGTGCGGGTCCGGCTCGACCCAGATCTGCACCATCCCGCTGCCGTACGGGCCCTCCTCGCGCAGCACGGTGGGTGGGATCAGCGCCCAGCCGGTCGCCGCCGCGAGCTCGTAGGAGGCCACCTCGCGGCCGGCCAGCGTGCCGTCCGGGAAGTCCCAGAGCGGCCGCTCCCCCGCGACCGGCTTGTAGACGCAGAGCGCGCTCACGCCGTCCAGCGCGACCGAGCAGTAGAGCGCCGCGTTGGAGGCGTCGGTGAGCTGCCCGTGCACGGTCAGCTCGCCCTCGCGCAGCAGCGTCAGCGCGGTGGGGACGTCGGCGGCCAGCGCCGCGCCCGCAGCCGGGTCCGCGTCGGGTATCTCCAGCTCCTGCGGCGACTGCGCCTCGCCGTTCAGCGTCGGTAACCGTTCGCGCGCGGGCACAGATGGCCCTCGGGGTCCAGCGGGAGGTTGCAGAACGGGCAGGGCTTGCGGCCGGCCGCGACCAGGTCCAGCGCCCGCTTGGCGAAGACCCGGGCCATCGCGCCGCTGAGCCGCACCCGGAGCATGTCCGGACCGTTCTCGTCGTCCTCGAAGGCGACCTCGGCCTCCTCGGCGTCCTGCGTCTCCTCCTCCAGCACCGCCTGCGCCTCGACCACCAGGCAGCTCGCGTTGGTGTCCCAGGCCAGCGCCATGGTGCCGACCCGGAACTCCTGCTCCAGCGGCAGGTCCAGCGGGGCGGTGTCGATCAGTTCGACCGGGGCGACGGCCGGGATCGGGGCGTCGCCGCCGCTGCGCCGCAGCGCCTCGTCGAGGACCTCCTCGACCCGTTCGGCGAGCGCCGCGACCTGCGTCTTCTCCAGCAGCACGCTGGTGATCCGGCCGCGCGCGCTGGCCTGCAGGAAGAACGCCCGGGCGCCGGGCTGGCCGACGGTTCCGGCCACGAACCGCTCGGGCTGGTCGTAGAAGTAGACCTGACGGGGCACTCTCTCGCTCCGGTGGTGTGAAACGGGTCGGTGGGGGGCGTGCTTTTCACCCTACGGCTTTCGCACCGCCGTGGGAGGGTCCGGTCTCAGGGCGTACCGGTGTCGCCGGTGTCGCCTCCGATGACGGCATCGCCGGAGGCGGTGGGGCCGTGCGCCGGGCGCGGGCGCAGCGAGGCGAGGTCGCCGGTGTCGCCCATCCGCAGCACGAAGGGCCGCTGCGGGGTGTAGCGGATCGCGGTGACCGAGCAGGGCTCGACGTTGATCCGCTGGAAATGGTCCAGGTGCATCCCGAGCGCGTCGGCCACCACGGCCTTGACCACGTCGCCGTGGGTGCAGACCGCCCAGACCGCCTCCGGGCCGTGCTCGGCGGCGATCTTCTCGTCCCACTCGCGGGCCGCGGCCACCGTGCGGTGGCTCAGCGCGCGCAACGACTCCCCGCCGGGGAAGACGGCGGCCGAGGCGTGGTCCTGGACCGTGCGCCAGAGCGGGTCGAGCGCGAGTTCGGAGAGCGGGCGGCCGGTCCAGTCGCCGTAGTGGCACTCGCCGAACCGCTCGTCCACCGTCGGCCCGCCGAGCTCAGGACGCGCCTCGACCAGCGGGGCCAGCGTCTGCCGGCAGCGCTCCAGCGGGCTGCTGACCACCTGCGCCAGCGGAACACCCGTCAACCGGTCCACCAGCGCGGCCGCCTGGGAGCGGCCGGTGTCGTCCAGGTCGACCCCGGGCGTCCATCCGGCCAGGATCCCGGCGGTGTTGGCGGTGGACCGTCCATGGCGTACCAGCAGCAGCGTGGGCATGGCTCCAGCCTACGGGGTGGGAGCACCGGCTAGGCGAGGCCCGCCAGCTCCATCGCCTCGACCGCCGTACGCAACGCGGTGATCCGCTCCTCCAGGGTGAAGCCGGCGGGGGCCGGATTCGTTTATCCGGTAGAGAGTACCCGGACCGGACGGCGGAAGGCCCCGCCCATGCGCCACGGGGGCACACGGACGGGGGCGGCCTCAGCAGGTGGCCGGCAACAGGCCCAGGGCCGCCACCAGAACGGCCCCGGACAGGCTGCACAGCCAAACTGCGGCGTGGGAAACCTCCAGGGCCCCCGGTGGCAGTCGCTCACGGCTCGATCCTCCGGGCGTACACGTTTTCGGCGAGGGGGCGGAACCCGTGGCGCTGCCACGCCTTCTGGAGCTTGGCCACGGCCTCTTCGTCCGGCCGCCGCACCTCCGGATCGTCCGATTCATAGGAGCACGGCTCGTCGGGCCCGTGCTCGTGAAGCGGGGCCGGGTAGCAGACGGCCACCGTCCCGGGGACAGCCAGCCGACGGAGCGCGGTGACGGCGAGGCGCATCCCGACGCCCTTGCCCCGCCACTCTTCCGTGACGTGGACCGACTCCAGCAAGAGCAGAAGCGTGGGGTTCATGTCGGCCAGCGGCGGGACCAGGCCCTCATTCTCGGTGAAGATCACGCGCGGGATGCGGTCGAGAAACCCGAGGTCCACGCGCAGCACCACGCCGGGGGTCGGGGTAACACCGGGGATTACCCGAGTGATGGTGGCGGTGCCGAACCCCTTCGGGTCGCTCGGCGTGTAGAACGTAACCGTCCAGCGCTCAGCCCTCGCCGACCAATCCTCATCGGCGAACTGGTGCATGGCGTACGCGATGTGGAGACGGTCCGGGTTCGGCATTGCGGCTCTCCTCACACGGGGGTGGACGGGCCCCCTCCAGGCGGCGAGGACCCGTCCGACAGACGTTACTTGGACGGCGGGGTCGGGTTCTCCGGGGCGGGGTTGCCCTGGTGCTTCGGCGGGGGCTTCGCGTCGCCCTTGTGCTTGGAGACGATGATCTCGATACGCATAGGTGATCCTCCTACTCGGTGGGGGTGGCGGTGGTGTCGGAGTCGCCTCCCTACCTCGGTCGAAATTGCATCTGCAATCCCGTCAGCAGGACCGTAAGGACAGATCAGAACCGGCCGCGAGCAAGTTGCACGGGCTTGCAGGGATTCACCCGAGGGCAGCTATGGCCGACGTAATCAGTGCACGCGCGTCGGCACCGTAGACCGCGAGATGCTGCAACTCTCCGAAAGCCCGGATGTAGTCCGTCACCTCACGGGGCTGAGTGACGTTGACCTCCGCCGTCAGCGTCTCCACAACGGCATGTCGATCGTCGTACAGATAGAACGCTTCGAGCGGCCAGATGCCGCGCTGCGCGGTGAACGGAATGACGCCCAGCGACAGCGATGCCAACGGCATCACCGCGAGCAGATGGCCGAGTTGGCCCGCCATCGTCTCAGCGTCCCCGATCCGGGAGCGAAGTACCCACTCCTCCATCAGTACCGCGAACCGGTGCCTGCCCTCGTGAAGGAACCGCCCACGCGCCACCCGCGCGGCGACAGCGTCGGCCACGTCGTCGGGCGTCCCCTGGAACTCGGTGATGGACCGCATCAACGCGGTTGCGTACTCAGGCGTCTGAAGGAAACCGGGGACGACGTTGGACACGTACGTCCGGCACAGCTCCGCCCGCCCGTGGAGCGTGTAGAAGTCCTCCTGCACCTTGCGCATCCCTGTGCGGTGCAGCCTGCGCCACTCCAGGTACATCGACTCGACCGCTCTCGAAGTAGCGATCAAATCGGCTGCCTGTCGAACTGCTCCGCACGCAGCGCACCACGCCTGGATGTCGGAGTCGGACGGCGGGGTCCGCGCACTCTGGATACGGGACACCTTCGAAGGGTTCCAGCCGCACCGGAGCGCCAGCTGTTTGCCCGTCAGGCCGGCATCCTTGCGGAGATCGACAAGGCGGTTGGCAAGGGCAAGACGCGCCGCTTGTGCGCTTGATGACGGAGACGTGGGCATGAGTCTGGCGGTCCGGTGCTCGCAGGGTGAGGGCAGGTCAGACGTTGTACCTGTTGTGCGAGGTGCCGCGCTCCCACACGGCTTCGAACGCAGAGGAGACGAGACGAACCGTGGTGGGGTCCTCGGAGAACGCGAACCCCGGGTCGGCCCAGTCGCCATACCCCGTGAAGAAGTGGAACAGCACCAGCTTGTCGTCAATCAGCCAGAAATCGTTGCCCGGCAGCCCGATGTCCGACGCCTGACTCCTCGGCAGCCACCGAACCAGCTCACCGGCCGCCAGGTTCATCGGGGTGACCGCGTGCTCCCACCGGATGTAGTCGGTGACGGGCTCGGACACGATCCGGGCGCGCCGCATGACCACACCACGGCTGACCGTCTCGCGGACGAGCCCCAACCACTCGGGCCACCACGACGCCTCGGGGTCGAGCTCGATCTCGCCGGTACGGGCGAACTGCTCGATCTCCTCGGCCTCGTCGCCCACCGCGTAGGCGTCACGCATCTCCAGGTGAACTGCCGTCCTCTGAGCGGTCCTCAGTAGCGCGGCGAAGTCGGGCACGTTCGACACGTTCGACAGCCTCCTTCAGGATCGGCACCATACGTGCCGGGATACGGATCACGGACTCGTGGGAGGAAATCCCGAGCGCGTGGCCGGGAACCCACTCGGTCCCTGCGATCTTCTCGCAAAGCGCGTCATCGGCCGTCCAGCTCTGCACGATGATCTCCTCCGCCTCGTCATCGACCCACACGGTCGGGGAGCCTCCGCCGCCGGTGCTGGGGTCGATGCCCACGAAACCTAGTGCCATGACGATCTCCAACGTCTATGGAGTTGCAGGGACATGCACCACCGTCAGCCCTGCGAGTCAGAAGCACAATCCCGCATGCACGAAATTGCACGAACCCGGCCCGATCAGCGCCGCGCACGCCTCAAGACGCAAAAGGCCCCGACCCGTCTGGCCGCGCGCGGGCCAGCCGCAGCCCCTCGTAGACGTCACGACCGATGCGGTCCACCGCAGACGCTGCAAGCCCGTCATACGGGCCGTGCAGGCCCTTGAGCCACGGACCCAGCTTCGGCCGGGTGAAGGGGTCGGACGCGCCGGAGACCTCCCAGTCGTCCGCCCATCCGATGATGTGCCCACCAGCACGGCCCGCGGCGTCGAGAATGGGATCACGCTGACGCGCGGGTGAGCTGGTGGCGGCCTGCACGCGGGAGAGACGGCGAACGCCGAGCAGAAAGGGCCGGGGGCGGCTCGCGCCGCCTTACGGGTGAACCCGGCCCCGGGGCACAACGCCCCTGGCTAGGCGAGGCCCGCCAGCTCCATCGCCTCGACCGCCGTACGCAGCGCGGTGATCCGCTCCTCCAGGGTGAAGCCGGCGGGGGCCAGCGTCAGGGTGGTCACGCCCGCGTCCGCGAAGGCCTGCATCCGGTCGGCGATCCGCTCCTTGCTGCCGAGCAGCGAGGTGGCGTCGATCAGGTCGTGCGGCACGGCGGCCGCGGCGCCCGCGTAGTCCCTGGCGAGGTAGCGCTGCTGGATCTCGTCGGCGGCCTGCTCGTAGCCCATCCGCCGGGTGAGCTGGTTGTAGAAGTTCTTCTCCTTGCTGCCCATCCCGCCGATGTAGAGGGCGGCGTACGAGCGCTGGGAGTCCGCGGCGGCCTTGACGTCGTCGCCGACCGCGATGCTGACGGTCGGGCAGAGGTCGAAACCCTCCAGCGTCAGGCCCGCCTTGGCGCGCCCGGCGGTCAACTGGTCGAGCGAGACGGCCGCGTGCTCGGGGGCGAAGAAGATGCCGAGCCAGCCGTCGGCGATCTCGCCGGTCAACTCCAGGTTCCTGGGCCCGATCGCGGCGATGTACAGCGGGATGTGCTCGCGCACCGGGTGCACGGTCAGCTTGATCGGCTTGCCCGGGCCGCCGGGCAGCGGGAGGGTCCAGTTGTCGCCCTCGTGGACCAGCCGCTCGCGCGACATCGCCTTGCGGATGATCTCCACGTACTCGCGCGTGCGGGCCAGCGGCTTGTCGAACTTGACGCCGTACCAGCCCTCCGAGACCTGCGGACCCGAGACACCCAGGCCCAGCCGGAAGCGGCCGCCGGAGAGGGTGTCCAGGGTGGCGGCGGTCATCGCGGTCATCGCCGGGGTGCGGGCCGGGATCTGGAAGATCGCCGAACCGACGTCGATCCGCTCGGTCTTGGCCGCGACGAAGCTCAGCACGGTGGCGGCGTCGGAGCCGTACGCCTCGGCGGCCCAGCAGACCGCGTAGCCGAGCCGGTCGGCCTCCTGGGCGACCGCGATGTTGTCGGCATCCATGCCGAGTCCCCAGTAGCCGAGGTTGATGCCGAGTCTCATGTGGGTGCCGAGCCTTCCAGGAGAGGGATCCGCGCCGAGCGTAGCCGCGACGCGAAGGCCATGCTACTGGCCGGTAGTTGTGCTGTGCGTCACCTGCCGGCCGCGGTGCCCGCGCCGCGCTCTGCGGGTCGGCCGGGCGCCCCCGCGGGCGCCCACTACGCTCTTCCCTCGTGGACTTCGCCCACGCCCGGGGCCGGTGGGGCGGGCGCGCCGGCGCTGACGTCCGCTCAGTGGTCCGTCCGCACAACGATCGAGATCGAGGGGGTTTCCCGTGGAGAAGCGTCACCTCGGCCACACCGGCCTGCGGGTCTCCCGGCTCGGTCTGGGCACCATGACCTGGGGCCGGGACACCGACGAGCAGGAAGCCGCCGAGCAGCTCAAGGAGTTCGCCGAGGCCGGCGGCACCCTGGTGGACACCGCGGACGTCTACGCGGACGGCGGCGCCGAGTACCTCATCTCGCGTCTGACGGACTCGCTGATCCCGCGCTCCGAGCTGGTGATCGCCACCAAGGCCGGCAGCGTCCCGGACAGCGACCGCAGGTTCGACACCTCGCGCGGCCAGCTGCTGACCGCCCTGGACGCCTCGCTGCGCCGGCTCGGGACGGACTACGTCGACCTGTGGCAGGTGCACGCCTTCGACCCTGGCACGCCCGCCGAGGAGACCCTGCACGCGCTGGACCTCGCGGTCGCCTCCGGCCGGGCCCGCTACGCCGGGGTCTCCAACTACAGCGGCTGGCAGCTCGCCAAGGCCGCCACCTGGCAGCGCTGCGGCACCGGGCGGGTGCCGCTGGCGGCGACCCAGATGGAGTACTCGCTGCTCCAGCGCGGCATCGAGCGCGAGGTGCTGCCGGCCGCACGGGACGCCGGGCTCGGGCTGCTGGCCTCCTCCCCGCTGGGCCGCGGCGTGCTGACCGGCAAGTACCGGCACGGGGTGCCGCCCGACTCGCGGGGCGCCTCGCCGTACCTGTCCGGCTTCGTCCAGCCGTACCTGGGCGAGCGCTCGCGCCGGATCGTGGACGCGGTCGCCACGGCCGCGGACGGTCTGGCGAGCAGTCCACTGGCGGTCGCGCTGGCCTGGGTGCGCGACCGGCCGGGCGTCACCAGCACGATCGTCGGCGCGCGCAGTGCCGCGCAGCTGCGTGCGTCGCTGTCGGTGGAGGCGCTTACGCTTCCCGATGAGATCCGCGGTGCGCTGGACGACATCTCGGCGCCGGTGCGTCGCTACCCTGACCAGGACTGGAACGAACTGTGAGCCAGACACACGACAGCACCGGGGACGCCCCCCTCGACACCCCTGGCCCCGCTGCTGTCGGCGAGGGTGCGGGCAGCGGGCGGCCTGCCGAGGTCGCCGCGCTGGCGGAGGCGATCCGCAGCATCGGACGCAGCGGCGGGTCGTCGTCGGAGGACTCGGCCGAGGGTGCGACGGTTGCCGTCGCGCCGGACGAGGCGCGCGCTGCGGCGCTGCGCGCCGTCGGCGAGGTGCTCACCGAGGGCGGGGCCCCGGCGGCGGCCGTCCCCGGCCTGGCCGGTGCGGCCGTGGCCGCGTACGGCGAGGGCGCGGCCGGTGCCCTGCGCGAGGACCCGTGGGGGCTGCTCGTGCTGCCGGGCGTCCGTCCCGAGCAGGCCGACGGCTTCGCGCGCGCCCTGCTCGGCCCCGCCGCCGGCCCCGGCGACACCCGCCGCGGACAGGCGCTGGCCGCCTGGCTGCTGGAGCAGGCGGCGCTGCGCGGCCACTCCGCCCTGGAGGCCGGCGAGTTGCAGTCCGGCCTGGAGAAGCTCGGTCTGCCGGATCCGGCGCTGGCGCTGCAGGAGGCCGTGCTGGACGGGCGGGTGATGCCGTTCCAGGAGGAGCTGACCGGTCCCGGCGCGGGTGGGGACCAGAGTGAGGACGACGAGCCGCCGGTGCGGATGCTGCTCGCGCTGGAGCGCCTCGCGCTCGCGGAGGACAGTGCGGCGGACGGTCTGGTGCGGATCATGTCCACCCTGGAGCCGGCTGAGGATGCGGAAGCCTCCTGGGAGGCCGCTGCGCTGGCCGCGCCGTCCTCCTCGGCCACCGCGCTGATCCGCGCCGTCGCCGAGCACCCGCTCGTCCTGCACACCGGCGACGCGGCCTCCCGCGGCGAGCTCGCCGCGCTGCTCGCGGCCGCCCACGGCCTCGGCCTGCGGGCCTGGGCCGCCTCCTGGACCGAGCACGGCCGGGACGCGCTCGCCGCCATGCTGCCGGCTGAACCGGTTCCTGCCTCCGTCACCCTCGCCGAGCTGCTCGGCGGCGCGGACGGCCCCGGGCGCGCCGAGGACGGCTCGCTCGCGCTCGACCTGCTGATCGTCCAGGACGCCCCGCTGCTCGACCTGGAGCTCGCCGCCACGCTGGTCGAGGCGCTCGCCGACGGCACCCGGCTGGTGCTCAGCGGCGACCCCGGCCAGCTCTGGTCGGCCGGGCCCGGGCGGCTCTTCGCCGACCTGCTCGCCGCCAAGCCGTGCCCGGTGGTCGCCTCCCGCACCCCCGACCTCGGTCCGATCGGCGAGCTGGTCTCCGGCATCGGCATCGGCGAGCTGCAGAGCGTCGAGGCGCCGGACAAGGAGGTGGTCATCCTCACCGCGCGCGACGCCGCCGAGGCCGTCCACCGGGCCGTCCAGCTGCTCACCGACTCGATCCCGCGCGCCCTGGGGATCCCCGCCGACCAGGTGGTGCTGCTGACCCCCGGGCACGGCGGCGCGGCCGGCACCCGTGCGCTCAACACGGCCGCCAAGGCCCGGCTCAACCCCGGGCCCGGGCGGTTCGGCGGCTTCGACCCCGGCGACCGGGTGGTGCACTCCCCCGTGCCCGGCGTGAACCGCCCCGGCACGGTGCTGGGCGGTGACGAGTCCGGGCTGCGCCTGGCGTTCGCCGGCGGCGAGGAGTCGACGGTCGCGCCCGCGGACGCGGCGCAGCTGCGGCACGGCTGGGCGCTCACGGTGCACCAGGCCGTCGGGCGGCGCTGGCCGGGCGCGGTGGTGGTGCTGCCGGAGGACGCGGCGGCCGGGCTGACCCGGCAGTGGGTCTACACCGCGTTCGGACGCGCCGAGCGGCACCTGTCCGTGGTGCACGCCGCCGGGCCGGCCCTGGCACAGGCCGTGGCCGAGCGGCCGGCCCAGCCGCGGACCACCCGGCTGCGGGCGATCCTGGCCGAGCACGCCGAGCAGGCGTTCTGAGCTGTGCGGTGGGGCGCCGGGCGCCCCACCGCATCAGTTCTACTCCAGTGAGCTGCTCTCGTCCGACTCCTCGTCGTCGTAGACCTCGCTGACGTCGAAGCGGCAGATCAGCAGCTGCGGGTCCGGGCTGTCGAACGGCTCCGAGAGCCACTCCCCCGGTTCGGTCGGCTCGGCGGCGGCCACCCAGACCGTCGCGTCGCCCTCCTCCAGGCCGAACTCCTCGGCGCGGGCGGCGATCTCGTCCGGTTCGTACTCCCCGAACACCACCCCCACCGCCGCGCTCACGCCCTCGGCGGCTCCGGCCGCGCCCGCGCCGGCGGCGGCCGCCAGCGAGTCGTCCAGGCGCTCCGCCTGGGCACGCAGCCGGCGCGGATCGGCGATCCGGTAGTCCCGGCGGATCAGCACGCTGATCGCGGCCGGCTGCTCCGGACCCTGGTAGCTGTCGGGCCCACCGTCGCCGGGGACCTCGAAGGGAGTGACCTCGTCATAGACCTCGTAGAGCAGCTGGTCGTAGGTGATGGCCGCGGCGGCCAGCTCCTCGTACGCGGCGAAGACAGCGGGGTCGTCCGCTGTGGTGGAGCTGGACACCGCTTCGAGATGGCGGTCGATGGCGGCCTTGACCGCCTCGGCGGCGTCGCGTACCTCGGTGCGGGTGAGCTGCGCGGCATCAGACATGGGGCAGACGGTATCCGTACCGGGGGCCCGGGTGCACAGGGGTTCCGGTCTGAGTACGCGATTTCCGGGCAACTTGCCCCCCGGTGTCCCATCTGCGGGCTTCTGTTCCGGCAGTGCGGTCACCTTCACGGGCGGCATCCCGGGCTCGCGAGCCGGGTAGAACGTCACCAGACGCAGGCACTCGACGGGAGTTGACCGGGCATCAGACGGCCGCGGAAAGCCGACCCGTCGCGGGCCTACGCCGCTGTCAGGGGCAGGTCGTAGGCTTACCCGCAGACGTCGCTGAGGAGGCGAACCTTGATCCAACCGAAGCTGGTCCGGCAGACCGAGTACGAGTACCAGTCACTGCGGATGCCGCGCGGCACGACGCGGAACGCGGCCCGCCAGCTGCTCACCGAGCACGCCGAGTACGGGCACTGGGAGTTGGACAGGCTGCGGCTCCTGCCGGACGGCAGCCGGACGGTGCTGCTGCGCCGCCGGATCATCCGGCAGAGTCGGAGCAGCTGGTGACCGGTGGGCGGAGAGCCGGTGGGCCTCCCCCGTCACGACGGCGGAGGCCCTGAGCCGGCGCTCTCGACCTACCTGATCTCTCAGGCGGCCATGCGCGACCGGCGGTACAGCACGCCGCCGGCGATCAGCAGCGCGAGGCCCGCGGGGGCGATCACGTCGAGCCCGTTGACACCCGTGAAGGCCAGCTGACCGGGCGCGGCCACCGCCTGAGTCGCCGGGGCGACGGCCGGCGGGGCCGGGTTGTGGGTGGCCTCGACCACGGGCGCGGCCGGCACCGCAGGCGTCACGACCGGGCCGCCCGGCGGCGGCGGGTTGTGCACCGGGGCCGGCGGCGGGGTGGGCGCGGCCTGGTTCGCGCAGTCGTCCCCCATCGCGGGGTTGCCGAGCCCGATGACGTCCACCGTGTTGCCGCACGCGTTGACCGGCACGTCCACCGGCGTCTGCGCGTTGTTGCCCGCGGCCACGCCCGGCGAACCCTGGGCGACGCCGGAGGCGCCGCTGCCGACCGTCGACCAGCCGCCGCCCGGCGTCTGGTCTCCCGATCCCGTCGTTCCCGATCCCGTCGTTCCCGATCCCGCGCTGGGGACGCTCGGGACGCCGGGCATGCTCGGCACCGCAGGCGTCCCGCTCGTGCTCGGCGTGCCGCCGCCCGACCCTCCGGACGCGCCCGAGCCGCTGGACCCGCCCGACCCTCCGGAGCCGCCGCCCTGCCAGCCCGAGGCGCCGGGCGTGCCCGATCCGCCGTGGCTGTGCGAGGGCGAGGTGTTGGCGCACTGGTTGCCGAACGCCGGGTTGAGCAGCCCGACGACGTCCACGGTGTTGCCGCACACGTTGACAGGCGCGTCCACCGGGACCTGGACCGAATTACCCGAACCGACCCCTGCGGAGTTGGCCGCCAGCCCCTGCGCATCGGCACTCGCGTAGGCGTACCCCGCGGTGGACGCCAGCACGCTGCCGGTGGCCACAGCGGTGAGGATCCCTCTCCTGGCAACTTGTCGCATAGGTACCCCTGACATGTGATGGTCTGAATTTCCGACGAGAGCTTTTCCCGCCCACTGGATAACGAGTCACCCCTCGAAAGGTTGGCCCAACCAGCCGCGCCTCACCCGATCGAGTAGGTTTCGCGAACTGAAAGGGGCCGCCCCGACCGGAGCGACCCCTTTCGCACTACATCCCCACCGATTCACCGACCCCCAGCGGGGTCAGCGCTCAGAAGTTCTGGCAGTTGTTGCCGAAGGCCGGGTTGAGCAGGCCGATGACGGAAACGGTGTTGCCGCACAGGTTGACGGGGATGTGCACCGGCACCTGGACGTTGTTGCCGGACAGCACACCGGGAGAGCCGATCGCGGCACCGTCGGCACCGGCACCGCCGTGAGCGGCGGCCACGCCGGCACCGGCGAGCATCAGGCCACCGGCGGCGGCGGCAACAACGGCGATCTTCTTGACCTTCATGATTTCCTCCTGATCATGTGACAGCCCATTCTCCGGACTGTCATAGGAGTGAACGAGGCTCTGCCGAATGGGGTACGGATGCAGTGCGCCATTCACCCTTAGCGGTGATCATTCGCTCGCCTGCCCGAACCCGCCCGAACCCCGCCCTTTATCCGCTCAGCAGGCGTCGATGAACCGGTCGAGCACCCGCACGCCGAACTTCAGCCCCTCGACCGGCACCCGCTCGTCCACGCCGTGGAACATCCCCGCGAAATCCAGCTCCGGAGGCAGCTGCAGCGGCGCGAAGCCGAAGCAGCGGATCCCCAGGTCCTGGAACGACTTCGCGTCCGTCCCGCCGGACAGGCAGTACGGCACCGCCCGCGCGATCGGGTCCTCGGCCCGCAGCGCCGTCTGCATGGCCTCCACCAGGGCCCCGTCGAAGCTGGTCTCCAACGCCTTGTCGAAGTGCACGCTCTCCCGCTTCACGCGCGGGCCCAGCACGCTGTCCAGCTCGGCCAGGAACTCCTCCTCGTAGCCGGGCAGGAAGCGCCCGTCCACGTGCGCCGTGGCCTGCCCGGGGATGACGTTCACCTTGTAACCGGCGCCGAGCATGGTCGGCTGCGCCGTGTTGCGCAGCGTCGTACCGATCATCTTGGCGATGCCGCCGAGCACCCGGAGCGTCTCGTCCATGTTCTCCGGGTCCAGCGGGACCCCGATCGCATCCGACAGCTCGTCCAGGAAGGCGCGCACGGTCTTGGTGATCCGCAGCGGGAACTGGTGCCGCCCGAGCCGGGCGACCGCCTCGCAGAGCTCGGTGATGGCGTTGTCGTCGTTGGTCATCGACCCGTGCCCGGCTCGGCCGTCCACCGTGAGCCGCATCCAGTGCATGCCCTTCTGGGCCGTCTCCACCAGGTAGAGCCGCACGTCGTCGTTGACCGTGAAGGAGAAGCCGCCGACCTCCCCGATCCCCTCGGTCACCCCCTCGAACAGCTCCGGGTGCTTGTCGACCAGGTACCGCGCGCCGTACGTCCCGCCGGCCTCCTCGTCCGCGACGAACGCCAGCACCAGGTCACGCGGAGGCTTGCGACCGGTGCGCAGCCGGTCGCGCACGACGGCCAGCGTCATCGCGTCCATGTCCTTCATGTCCACCGCGCCGCGCCCCCAGACGCAGCCGTCCGCGACCTCCCCGGAGAACGGGTGGTGCGTCCAGTCGTCCGCGTTGGCCGGCACTACGTCGGTGTGCCCGTGGATCAGCAGCCCCGGCCGCGACCGGTCCTCGCCCTCGATCCGCACCACCGTCGAGGCGCGCCCCTTGGCCGACTCGATGATCCTCGGCTCCAGACCGAACTCCGCCAGCTGCTCCGCCACGTACTCCGCGGCAGCCCGCTCGCCCGGACCCGAGTGGTCGCCGTAGTTGCTGGTGTCGATCCGGATCAGGTCCCGACAGATGTCGACGACCTCCGACTCCCCGTCCACCCGCGGCCCGCCCGTACGCTCCGCCTTCGACTCGCTCACGGTCACTCCTCGTCGTCTGACCCACTCGGAACCCCGCCCGGCACGCCCCGACCTCGTCGACACGCAACGGCCACGGTCCCGCCATCCTCCCCCAGCAACCCCCCGCCCCCACCACTTTTGGGCCTCCGAGCCGATCTTTGCTACAGTTACGCATGTCAGCGGGGCAGTGAGCCACGCAGACAACACCCAGTCCGGGTGGCGGAATGGCAGACGCGCTAGCTTGAGGTGCTAGTGCCCTTTATCGGGCGTGGGGGTTCAAGTCCCCCCTCGGACACAGAGGTCAACCGACCAAATGAGGCTGGTCAAACCGACATACTGTCGGTTTGACCAGCCTCATTGTTTTGCAGAACGTGATCTGGCCCCCTACGGCGTCGTAGGGGGCCAGATCTGTTTGTGCTGGTCAGGATAGGTTCAAGGGGTGGGGTGGATCAGCTGCCCTGGGTCTCGGGCAGGTAGCCCTTCGGGGTCCAGTTGCAGGGGTTCTTGGGCTTGTTCCGGTTGGAGGGGCGTCGTCGGGGCGGCTGGTCGGCGAGTTGGAGGGTATTGAGCCAGCTGGCGATCTTGCGGTGGTTGGCGTGGGCGATCTGGAAGGCGAGGAGCAGGGACTGGGCGGCGACGCCGCGGATGCGGCGGGTGCGGCTTCGTTCGATGGCTTCGTGGTCCTTGGCGTAGCCGTTGAAATGCTCGACGCGGTTGCGCAGGCGGAAGTAGTGGTGGACCCAGGGGGCGCGGCCGTGGTCGAGTTCCTGCCAGAAGCGGATGCCGATGTCGCGGGTGAAGATGAGCGACTCGCGGCGGCAGACCTCGGGTGGGCCGGCCGGGGACGGAGTGACGTCGACGGCGGGGAGGCGGGGGTCGCGGCCGAGGCTGCGGCGTTTGATGGGGCAAGCGACGGTGGGGTGGGTGCCTGCGGCAGGGCACAGCATGCGCCGGGCGCCGCGGTGATCGGCTGCGGCTTTGGGGCGCAGCCGGTAGGCGGCCCGGCTGTCGATGCGGGCGCGCCACGTGCTTTGGTCCAGCTTCTTGTTGAGGAGGTCTGCGGTGGCGGTGATCCGTTCGCCGAATGGCGCAGGCACCCGCAGAACCCGTGGCCGGCCGCGCGCCTGCGGACAACGGCGACCTGGCCGCCGCGATCAAATCGTTCGAGTCGATGAAGGGCTGCGGGTTCATCACCACGACCCTGGGGCCCATCGATCAGGGGCCGGTCCGTCGCGGGGTCGCCCGCTCGCACCTCTCGAACGGAAACCATCGTTCTCGTTTAGGGTGGGGGGATGCCTCGCCTGACGGACGAGCGCCGGGAAGAGCGGCGCCGTCACATCCTCACCAGCGCCTGGACCTGCTTCTCCGCCAACGGCTTCCACGCCACGTCCATGGACGACGTGATCGCCGCCACCGGAATGTCCTCCAGCGCCGTCTACCGGTACTTCCGGAGCAAGGACGACCTCATCGACGCGGCCGCGGACGAGGCCATGACCCTGGTGCGGGGCCTGTTCGACAGGCTGCTCGCCCAGCGCCCCACCGCGTCACCGGCGCAGGTGGTGGCGGCGATGGTGGGTGAGGTCCAAGGCCGGGACTCCCAGTCGGAGTACGACCTCACCCGGATCGCCATCCAGTCGTGGGGGGAGGCCCTGCGCAGGCCGGGCCTGGAAGAGCGCACCCGGGCCTTCTACCTCGGCGTGCAAGGGCAGTTGGAGGACCTGGCCCGGCGCTGGTGCGCAGAGGGCCAGGTCCCCGCGGACGCCGATCCCCGGGGGATCGCGACGGTGCTGATGACGCTCATGCCGGGACTCCTCGTCGGCCGGCACCTGGTGGCACCCGTGTCCGCGGAGCACCTGGTCGCCGGCCTGTCGTCCCTGGGCTCGGCCTCCTGGACCAGCTGACGTGCCGGTGGGGCGCCCCCAGGACGGGGCGCCCCACCGGCACGTGGTGCCGGGCCCGGCTCAATGGCAGGGGGTCAGCAGTTCCGTCTCGGGAGGCCCTTCGACGAGGCCGGCCGACGCCGCGCGGAACGCCGCCAGGTGTGCGCTGCTCCGGTGCGCGGCCAGAGCGCCGCTGTCGGCCCACTCCTCGTGGACCACGAAGGTGTCCGGGGCGTCCTGGGACAGGTGCACGCGGTAGGCGAGGCAGCCCTCCTCCTCGCGGGTGGCGGATGCCAGGGCCTCCAGCAGAGGTGCCAGCACGGCGACACCGCCGGGCCGCGCCCGCAGCCGGGCGACGGCCCACAGGGTCCCCGTGCCCCCGGCCGTGCCGTCGGTGGGTCCGGTGCTCAGCCAGGGGGAGTCGTACTCGACGCGCGAGCGGTCGAGCCCGTGGGGCTTGGTCGTGTAGAGCCGCAGACGCAGCCCGTCCGGATCGGGGACGACCAGCACCCAGCCCACCATCGCGACGACCGGCGGTGAGTGGCGCACTCCCAGGCCGTCCAGGTGCGCGATCCATTCGTCCACGGCGGCGCGGTCCTCGACGGCCAGGGTGAGGAGCTCGTTCCCGGCCAGGGCGCGCGCGGTCGCCGGGTCCAGGCGCAGCTCCAACCGGCAGGGCAGGTGGGGCACGTCGAGGACCACCGAGAACAGGGTGCCGTCGGGGCGGCGGTGGTCGAGTTCGGTGACGCGGCGGGCGCCCAGCACCGAGCCGTACCAACGGGCGCTGCGCTCAAGGTCGCTGACGCACAGTTTGAGGTGGTGGAGGCCCTGGTGCGCGGGGGCCTGCGCGGTGGTCGTCAGGGTGCTCACGGTCGGACCAGCCTCTCCGACGGGACGGTGGTGCGGTCGACGGGGACGCCGCGCCGCCACAGGCCGGCGATGTCCCGCACCGCGGTGATGTCGGCGAGGGGGTTGCCCTCGACCAGCAGGAGGTCGGCGCGCAGCCCGGCGGCGATGCGACCGCGGTCGTCGAGGCCGAAGGCGTCCGCGGGGGCGGCGGTCGCGGCGGTGAGGGCCTGGGCCGGGGTGAGTCCGGCGGCGACGAGGAGGGCCAGCTCGCCGTGGTAGCTGATGCCGTGCGTGGTGGGGTGGCCCTCGCCGCCCGCGCCGTCGGTGCCGGCCAGCAGGGGCGCCCCGGCCTCGAACATCCGCAGCGCGGCGTCGGCGGCGTACCGGGCGTCGACCGAGACCGGCCCGACCCGCACCTCGCCCGGGCCTTCGGTGCGCATGCGCTCGATCTCCTTGAGCCACCGGGGGTCGGCGTAGGGCCGCAGGAGCGAGTCGTCGATGAGGGCGTACTCCACCGGAGTGCCGGTCGCCCCGGTCAGCGAGGTCAGGGTGGGCACCACGAACATGCCCCGGGCTGCGGCGTCCGCCACGAGGGCGTCGTCGCAGGGTCCGTCGGCGGGGGCGTGGGCGAGGCCGTCGACGCCGCAGTCGATCGCGAGCCGGGCCGAGCGGCGGGTGAGGGTGTGGGCGGCGGTGCGCAGCCCGCGCTCGTGCGCGGCCCGCACCAACGCGCTGATCGTCTCGGCGGACATGAGGGGCATCGGTGTGCCGATCGCGGCGCCGTCCTCGATGAAGATCTTGAGGTGGTCCGCCCCGGCGGCGACCCGTGCCGCGACGAAGGCGTCGGCGTCCTCGGGGCCGGAGACGGTGGGGAAGGGTTCCAGCAGGCCGAGGGCGACCAGCTGGCTCGGGTGGCCGCCGGGTGCGGTGGCTCCGGTGGTCGCGATGCGCAGGTCGGCCAGGTCGTCGCGCTCGCGCGCGGCCTCCCGAAGCGCTCGGGCGACCGAGGGCGTACCGCCCATGTCGAGCTCGGTGGTGATCCCGAAGAGCAGTGCCCGCCGCAGCTGTTCGGTGTCGGTCGTGTGGGTGTGGGCGTCGATCAGTCCGGGCAGCAGGGTGCGGCCGGTGCCGTCGACCACGGCGGCCCCGGCCGGGGTCCCGAGGGCGGGGCCGACGGCGACGATCACGGGACCGTCGATGAGGACGTCCTGGGGTGCGTGGAGCTTGGTGCCGTCGAAGACGGCGACGTTGCGGATGAGGGTGGGGGCGGAAGCAGAAGTCGACATGTCCTTGTCTCATTTGAACAGCCGGATCATCGGGTGGACGGAACGGGCAGGGGCAGGTGCTGGGCCAGCCGACTGAGAACCTGGGCCGGTTCGGCCGGTACTCCGTGCGCGGCGAGGTAGCCGTCGGGGCGCACCAGCAGGGGAGTTCGTAGTCCCGGTACGTGGCACACGGACAGGACGGTGTCCCCCTGCCGCTCGTCCTTCGGTTCGCTCCGGGCAGGCAGGGCCAGCGTCCAGCGCAGGTCCGCTTGCGGGACGGTCAGGGGCGAGATCCGGTCTCCCACGCGCGGGGAGTCGCGGTCGGGTTCCCGCGCGTAACTGACGTCGAGCTGGGCGAGTTTGGCGGCGATCCAGTCGGCGATCCCCGGCGTGGCCGAGGCTGCGGCGAGGAGGTCGTTGCGGCGCTGCCCGGCGGCCGGGTCCCGAAGGGTGGCGATCTTGGCGAACTGGCTGGTGAAGGTGACCAGTTCGGCTGCGACCGGGTGCCGCTCGCCGTGATAGCTGTCCAGCAGTTCGGCGGGGGCCGCGCCGGTGAGGACGGCGTGCAGCTTCCAGGCGAGGTTCCCGGCGTCCTGGATGCCGGTGTTCATGCCCTGGCCGCCGGCCGGGCTGTGGGTGTGCGCGGCGTCCCCGGCGAGGAAGACCGGACCGGCCCTCAACCGCTCGGCGACCCGCTCCTGAACGCGGTACGTGGAGGCGTTCATCACCGCAGTCACCCGGATCTGTGCTTCCGTCGGGCCGCGTTCGGAGATCAGCCGCTCGATGTCTACGGCGCGGGGTGCGGCCGACCCCGGCGCGGCGGGAGTCACGATGCGGTGCTGCCCGTCGGCGAGCGGAGAGAGGAGCAGCATCCCGGCGGAGGAGAGGAAGAAGGTGGTGTCGTCCTCCCCGAGGCCGCTCGCACCGGCGTCCAGGCGGACGTCGGCCAAGGCGAACAACTGCTCCGGTGCCTCTCCGGGAAAGCCGATCGCGGCAGCTGTGCGCACGGCGCTGTGCAGACCATCGCAGCCCACCAGGTAGCGGGCGGAGACCGATCGCAACAAGCCGTCCGGATCGGCGATCACGGCGGAGACCCCGGGGAAATCGGGCGTGAAGCCGAGGAACCTGTGACCGCGGTGTACGCCGCCGCCCAGCTTCCCCAGTCGTCGGAGCAGGTGCTCCTCCGTCGTCTGCTGGGAGGAGAGCAGGACGTAGGGGTAGGGCGTGTCCAGATCGCCGTAGGAGGCGTGCAGCAGAGTGCGCTCCCGGTCGTGGACGCGGAACCCGCGCCCCCGTTCGCCGGCCGCGATGAGGTGTTCGGCGACGCCGATCCGGTCCAGGTATTCGAGGGAGCGGGGCTGGAGCGCTGCCGCTCTGCTGCCGGTCTGCACGCCGGTGTCGCGGTCGATGAGGACGTGGTCCACGCCCAGCTGCCGCAGGCTCGCGGCCAGGGTCAGCCCTACGGGACCCGCGCCGACGATCAAAACGTCCGTGTGCGGCGGGAGGGGAATGGGAGTGGTGATGGGCGACGCAGGCATGACGCCTCCTCGTCGTGCGGGATTCCCCGCGAAATCCGCAGGAGACCCGCCACATCAAAGAGAAACGAGCGTTTTCGTTTCGCTATGAAGCTAGCACTGGAGGAGGCGTAACGCAAACGTACGTTTCCGTTTGGCGTGGTGGTTGTCAGACCTCGTTGTTCCACATGCGGAACACCGCGCACTTTCCGTGGCTGCCGAAGGTGACGGTCCACAGGTTGGCGAAGGTCCCCAGCTCCGTGTAGCGCCCGGTGCCCTCGATGGCCACGGTGTCCCCGTTGATCGCGAGGAGGGACCACTCGAATTCCCAGCCCCCTTCCTGCCACCCGGCCCGGCCGCGCCACCCCTCGACGATCGCCTCGCGGCCGATCCAGTCCGTCTCGTACGGCCACTCGTGATACTCGGCCTCCGGGGTGAAGAGGGCTGCGATGTCCTTGCGGCTGTTGGAGGTCCAGGCCTGCACGTACCCCTCGACCCACGCTTCCACCTGCTGCTTCGTCACCATGACGTGGCTCCGTACGACGTATCTTCGTGGCTCGTCGGCTCAGCCCTGGGCGGTGGGTCGCACGACGATCTCGCTGACGTCGACCTCGGCGGGCTGGCCGATCGCGTACTCGATCGCCGCGCCGATGGCGTCAGCGGGCATCGCGATCTTCAGCATGTCCCTGGTGGCCTCGCGCACCGCCGTGTCGGTGATGCCTTCAGCCAGCTCGCTCCTGGTCAGTCCGGGGCTGATCACGGTCACCCGCAGGTCGCGGCTCTCCTGGCGCAGACCCTCGGACAGGGCCCGGACCGCGAACTTGGTCGCGCTGTAGACGGCGGCGGTCGGGTCGACGCGGTGCCCCGAGACGGAGGCGATGTTCACGATGTGGCCGGAGCCCTGCGCGCGCATGAGGGGGAGCACGGCGGCGATGCCGTGCAGGACGCCGCGTACGTTCACGTCGATCATGCGGTTCCACTCGTCGACCTCCAGCGCGTCCAGCGGAGATAGCGGCATCACGCCCGCGTTGTTCACCAGGACGTCGATGCGGCCGTACCGGTCCTGCGCGGCCTGGACGAAGGCCTGCACGCTGTCCAGGCTGGTCACGTCCAGTTCCTGGTGGTGGGCCTCCCCGCCGTTGCCGCGGATCTCCTCGGCGAGGGCAGCGATACGGTCCGTGCGGCGGGCGCCGAGCATCACCCGGTGCCCCGACACCGCCAGCCGCCGGGCCGTCGCCTCACCGATCCCACTACTCGCACCGGTGACCAGTACGACCTTGCCTACCGGAATGGACGGGACGGTCATGAGAACCCCTTCGATCAAGCCGGCGATGGCCGACCGGGTGGTCGTCCACCCACCCTCCGATCCTGAAGGCGATCGCCTCGGGCAGGCAGGGCGAGACTTCCTGGGTGCGCCACTCCCAGGAACGCGCCGCGTACGATCGAGGCATGAGCGGGTACGAACTCGGCGAATTCCTGCAAGCGCGGCGCTCCCGTCTGAAGCCCGCAGAAGTGGGCCTTCCGACCTACGGGCACCGCAGGGTCGCCGGGCTCCGGCGCGAGGAAGTCGCCGTGCTGGCCGGAGTCAGCGCCGACTACTACACGCGGCTCGAGCAGGGGCGCGAACGCAACCCCTCCGGCCAGGTCATCGACGCCCTCTCGCGGGCACTGCGCCTGAACGCCGACGCCCACTGGCACGCCTACCGCCTCGCCGGCCTCCTGCCGATGATCGAGGCCGCCGACGAGTCGGACGAAGTGGACCCGGCTCTGCTCCAGCTCATGGAGTCCTTCCCCGCCGCGGTCGCGTACGTGATCAACCGCCGCCTCGAAGTGCTCGCGGCCAATGCCCTGGCCGATGCCCTCCTCTCGCCACTCGCCGACCGCCGCCAAGTACTGCGTTCCCTCTTCCTGGACCCCGCGGCCCGAGGGCTCTACGCGGACTGGCACAGCGTCGCGAAATGCTCGGTCGAAGCCCTGCGCCTGGCTGTCGGACACCATCCGGACGATTCCCGGATGACCGCCACGATCAAGGAACTGCGCAGCAGCAGCGACGAGTTCGAGCAGATGTGGCGCAGTCACGGCGTCAGCTCCCTCGGCCTCAGGCCCAAGACCTTCGACCACCCCGCGGTGGGCCGGTTCACCCTCACCTACCAGTCCTTCGACGTCCAGAGCACGCCCGGTCAGCACCTCTTGATCGGCACGGCCGAGCCGGGCAGCGCGGACGCCGACGCCCTCGCCCTCCTCGGCTCCTCGATGGCGGCGCTCGCGTCAGGACCGGCGGAACGCCACTGACGTGACACCGTTGACCGTGGCGTCACCTTGCAGGAAGCCGATCCCGACTCCTTCGGTGAACGCGTGTGGATAGTTGAGTTCTGGCGTGGTCAGTGCGCTCAACTCGGCGAGTTGGGAAGGGTCCAGGGTCACGGCCGCCGATGCCAGGTTGTTGTCCAACTGGTCGAGGGTCCGAGCTCCGACCAGCACCGAGGTGACGGGTTCCTGTTGGCGTACCCACGCCAGGGCGACGGCCGCGACCTTCGTACCCAGGTCCTGGGCGATGCGTTCCAGCACGTCCCAGCCCCGCAGCCGGGCGGTCGTCGCGGCCTGGGCCACCCACCAGGCGGGCGTGTTCGACAGCCCGATGGCACGGACCTTCCCCGCGTGGACCAGGTCGTTCAGGGTCGACAGCGTCTCCTCCAGGGGAGTGTGCCGGTCCCACATGTGCATCCAGTACAGGTCCACGTAGTCGGTGCGCAGCCGCCGCAGCGACGCATCCAGTTGCGCGAGTACGGCCTTGCGCCCGGCACCGCCCGCGTTCGGATTGGGAGAGTCCATGGTGCCGCCGAACTTGGTGCCCAGCACCACGCGGTCGCGTACCCCGGGCCGCCCCGCGAAGTACGCGCCGAGCGTCTCCTCCGACGCCCCGCCGTTGTACTGGTTCGCGGTGTCGATGAAGTTCCCGCCCACTTCCAGATAACGGTCGATGATCGCGAAGGATTCCTCCTGCGCCGAGCCCCAACTCCCGTCGTCGAACGTCATCGCGCCCAATGCCAGCGGACTCACCCGCAGCCCCGAACGGCCGAGCGTGACGTACGAACCCAACAACGCCATGACCGTGCCACCTCCTCGTCCTCTTCCACGGCCGGAACCGGCTGGTATACCGCCACCAGGAGCCTCGCCCCCGCACCGCATCCGTGGAAGGCCACGCCGGAGGGGGTACCGCACTCCTAGGAACAGGGCTCCCCGACGTACCACCGCGCCCTCGCTCACTCCGGAGGCGCAGCCGGGAAGCCGGGGCGCACTTCGGACGCCCGCCACCTGACCCGATGGCATGACCGCAACCACACCGGCACCGGAAGGGATCTTCAGTGATCACCCTGCTGACCGTCATCCGAAAGAACGCGCAGCCCTGCGGGACTCGGCGGTCTCGTCAGACGCTGTTCGAGCAAAGCCGCGACATCGTGCCCGCGGCGTGCGTAGTCGCCGGCGTGATGGCGAGTACGGCGCTCGTGAGAGGCGCGGCGGCAGTCGTCCTCGTCGGGAAACGGGTAGCCGTCCCTTGGGAGCGGGCCGTCGGGCGTCAGGCGGTGCAGGCGCAGCGCGTGCTGGTGGAACGTGATCCGGCGGCCGAGCCCAGCGGGCTCGATGATCGCGCTCACCAGCGGGAGGAGGACTCGATTCTGTTCATCATGGGACGTGATGCTGCCAGCCTGCCCTGATGTTCGGCAAGGCCATTGCTGTGTCCTGGAGGCAGGGTTCGACAGCGCTACTGCGTTGGCCGGCGGTGGTAGCCGAATGGACGGCAGCGCGATGCCGGAGCCGGTCAGCCGTTGAACGGCGGCGCCACCTCGCCGGTGGTGCCGAGCAGTGCGTCCATCGCCTCCTCGTGGAACGCCAACTCTGCCGCCCGGCACGGGGCGGTGAAGAACGCGGCCTGGGCGTCAGCGAGGCTGCATCCCAGCAGTCCCTTCGTCACGAGCACGGCATCGATGCCGTTGCAGCCCTGGCCCGCCAGAAACTCCTGCAGGACGCGGGGATCCCTGTTGGCCTCCCAGGCTGGGCGCGCCATGTCGATCACGGCCGCGATCCGGGCCGCCCTGATGGAGTCCATGCCTCTCCCCCGTTCTTCCCCTCAGCGGTTGACCAGGGCTCACTGACCGCCCGCAGCGCGTAGTTGGCCGAACTCCTCCTCGAAGGCATCCGGATAACGCCGGTAGATCTCGATCAGACTCGCCCACGCGGGGTCGCCGATTACCAGGGCCTGTGCGTCATCGACGCTGAACTCGTCGCGTCCGAGGAGTTCGAGCGTGATAACGACGGCCGCGACGGGTGGGGTTCCTGCCTCGGCCAGTCCCGCCTGTAGGGCGTGCATGCCCTCGCGCTCCAGCAGTTCGCGGTAGCGGTGCACCCAGGGCGCCAGCCACCGCGCGTACCGCTCGTAGGCGCTGTTCGCGGGTGGGCTGGCAGTCTCGAAGGTCGGTGCCAGGGCTGCCACGAGTCGGTCGACGTAGTGGTCGGCGGTCTCGGCGACGTCCGGGTACTCGGCGACGAAGTGGTCCCACTCCACGCTCTCCCGCAGGGCGGAGACGTGCCCGAGATCGAACGGGTGCATCGCATCGCGCGGATCCACCTCCAGGAACACCGCCTGGAACGCCTCGTGGCGCAGCGTGCAGTGTTCGGCGAGCAGGACCGCGTCGTAGAGGTCCTTGCCCTGCGGGTATCTGTCGCAGAGCAGCCACATGAGCTTCCAAGCCAGCGACAGTTCGGCCGTCGCCGCGTTCAACTGTGCGTCCGGGCCGCCTGACCGGGAGGGGATCTGAGCCGGTACCGGGGCGAGGGGCAGGTGCTCGTTGAAGACGAAGTCCAGTTGGACGATTCCGCCGGGCAGACCGGGTGAGGTCCAGGGCAGGACGAGTCGGCGGCCGGGGACTCGCTCGTAGGTCCAAATGTCCTCGCTGACCGCGCCAGCCGCCTCGAACCGAACGGCGGCGCCGCCGTCCTGACTCAATGCCTGCGCCACGTCGGCGATTCCCCGGAGCATCGCCTCGGTGCGCGGTTCGTCGACGCCCCAGTCCGCGGGGACCACGACGAAGTCCAGGTCGCCCGGCTCGCGGGCCGCGTCGCCGAACCAGGCCGCCAGCAGAACGCTGCCACGCAGGACCAGGGCCTCCGCCCAGGGCGAGTTCGCGATAGCGCCGAGCACCAGGTCCATCGCTGCCCGGCGCGCCGCGTACCAGGCCTGTCCGGTGGGCTCGTCGGCGAACCGCGGATCGGCCGCGTGGTAGGCGTTGGGGAACTGCTTGAGTGCCGGGTCGAAGATCGCGCGCTGTACCGCCCGTTCGTCGGACACCGGCCGCAGCGTCGCCGGCACGCCGAGGCCGGGGCGGAACCGGTCCTCCAGGGGTGTCTGGGGAACCTCGCGGCTGCGCGGTCCGAACCGCTCCCAGGAGCCGGTCATGGCGTGGTCTCCTCTGCTATCCAGCCGTCGTCGATGGTGATGTCGCTGTCGTACACCACGAACTCCCGCTCCACCGAGACGACGTCGTGGCCGGCCGCGCGCACTGTGCCGAGCAGCGAGTCCAGCTGCCGGCCCGCACTCTCGAGTCCCGCCGCATGGCAGCGCTGCGTGATGAAACGCTCGTGGCGCTCTCCGTCTCCGACGGCTCGCCGTGCGTTCCAGGACAAGTGCGCCCTGTGGTCGGTGACCAGGTCCGCGAGCGCGACGAGGTCGGTGTCCGAGTCGAGCAGGACCTTGAGGTGGTGTTCGAAGTAGCGCCCCGGGCCCAACCGCACGGCCTCGGCGTCGTCCTGCGGCACGCCATCGGCCCACGGCGATGCCTCGATCTTCACCCGGACCGGCTCGAATCCCGCCGCCTCGAGTACACCGGTCATCGCACGGGCCGAGCCCAACTGCTCGGCGAAGACTCCATTGGCGGTGGAGGTGAGCATGGGCTGCGAGGGCGTCCTCCCGCGGGCGAGCATGATGTGAGTGATCTTCATGTTCGCTGCCGCCGCCCAACGATCCAGACGTGCGAGCGCGGCTTCGTCGCAGCGCACGGTCACATGCGTCTCGAACGCTCCCCTGAATACGGCGGTCGCGGGAGCCTGTCCCGGCGCGGTCGTCAGTGCTCCCATGGGCTGATCATCTCAACTGCCGAGGCCATCCCGAAACCGAGTTCTATTGCCATCGGCTCCCCCTGGCCACGGTACCTCCGGGGCTGTTCTCGGCAGCGCGTTCAGGTGCCGTCCGCGTAGGCGAGGTGCGCGCCGCAGGCGCGGCAGCGGAACAGGTAGGCCGTCGGGTTTCCCTGCGCGTGGAGCGCCTCCAGGAACGACTGGAGGAGGTGCTCCTTCCGGCGTGGGTCCGCGTACTCGCTGCGGATCATCTCCAGGGCCTCGGGGTGTGCGCGCAACTCCTCGATGCCCGCCGGGCCCAGGAACGCGGCGGCATCCGCGCAGTGGGCCAGCCAGCGGCCCTGCTGCCAGGCGCTGAAGGCGGGGGTGCGGCTGCACACCTCCTCGACGACATCGTCGGGCAGGCCGGCGAGTTCGCTGGCGTCCGTGAACTCCGCATCGAATCGGCGGGCCGCCGACCCGTCGGCGATGCACCACGGGCAGACCCGCCCCGGCACCTCCTGCGCGGTGCTGGACATGGTTCGGGAGCCTAGCGCCCCGGACGGACAGCCCCGGGTTCGCCCGGGCCCGGCGTAGCAGCGGCTCGGCTCCGGTGACATGGCGCCATGGATATCGTCGGGGGTGTCGCCCACGTCGAGTTCCACCAGAGCAACCTGCCGGTCATGGCCACCCTGCCAGGTCTGATTGCCACCCTCCCCGAGGCCTTCGGCGCCACGACGTTCGGCACCGCGCAACTCCTTCGGGCCTGGGCCGCACACCCCGACTTCCGCCTGGTCAAGTAACGCACACGGGAAGGGATCGAAGGCCACCCAGCAGCACCCGGGTGTCGGTGCCGGCTGCCAGACTGCTGGCCATGCCACTCGCTGACCTCACCTTCGACCGCTGGCGCGCCCTCGACCACCACGCCGCCAACCGTCACGCACGAGGCCGCCCGGAAGGTGGGTGGACGGGTGGTCGAGGTCCGCACCGTCGAGCGCCTCGGCGCCGCGTTCCAATGCGCGGTGATCGACCAGGGCGGCCGGCAGTTCGCGCTCGTCCCCGGCGGAGACGTCACGGTGGGCTTCGATCTGGACCGGTGGCAGCCAACGCCCGAGCAACTAGAGAGCTACCAGGCGGAGCTGACCAGCGACCCATCCGCCGTCCGCGGCGGCGACGGTGGAGAGGCAGAATGCGGCGGCTACGGCACCCTCGTGACATGGCTGGCCCTGGCCACAGCAAACCGCAACCCGGCTATGGCCGAGTTCCTGCACGGCGATGACGGCGAATCCATGTACGAGGACTTCTCCACCCGTCCCGTCCTCGACCTGAACTGACCCCCTGACCCGCCATCTTCCCGGCACCTTGAAGGACCCTGATGCCCCGCCACACCCCGCCACGTCCCGTGGACATCGAGCAGCTCTTCCCCGAGTTGGTCCCGCTGCGCCGCACGACCACCCGGCTGCATCCGCGTGCGGGGGCTCCCGAGGTGGACGAGAGTTCGGTGGGCGGCCCGCTGCGATGGCCATCCAACGAACCATGGCCGCACTGCACCGATCGTCATTACGGCCCAGCGAACGGGCCCAGGTCACCGGGCGGCAGTGCGCTGGTGCCCGTCATCCAGATCTACCGCCACGACGCACCCAAGGTCTCGTTCCCCGACGGGACGGACCTGCTGCAAGTGCTGTGGTGCCCCTTCGAGCACGACGAGTGCGAACCCACGCCGCAGGTCTTCTGGCGCGCTGCGGCGAGCGTCGAGACGGTCATCGACCCGCCACCCGCACCGACCGACGCCGAGCCCCGGTACGTCCCCCAGCCGTGTGTGGTCCATCCGGAGCCGTTCACGGAGTACCCCCGCAACGACCTGCCTCTCGACCTGCTCCACGCGCTACGAGACCGCTTCGACCAGCTGGAGGCGGAGACTGGCGTGACCTACTGGGGCGACCTTTCCACCGCTGAGGGCACCAAACTAGGCGGCTACCCCGGCTGGACGCAGGAGCCCGACTGGCCCGGCTGCCCAACATGCGACGACCCCATGGAACACCTGCTCACCGTCGCCAGCTGGGAGTACTCCGGCGAGGCATGGCGAACCTGGCTCCCCGTGGAGGACCGGACGCTCGTGGACGGGCAGGAGACCTGCGGCGAGGCCGGCAAGGCGGCCCTGGATGCGGCGGGACTCATGCTCGGCGACGCCGGCGGGGTCTACATCTTCGAGTGCCACACCTGCCCCGGCCGCCCCACCGACCATCGCTTCGACTGCTCCTGACTCACCATCATGCGATGTGCCATCGCTCGAAGGAGTGAATCGGAGTCGCCTCCCTACCGCCACCGGCACGGGACTGACACACTGACATTGAAGTCACCCGAGGGTGCGATCAACCACCAACCGCGCTCGCTCTTCGTGGGCTTGAGCTCCTGTCCGCTGGTCAGGAGGACGGTGCGGCCGGCTTCCTCCACTCGGCCTGGTGGGCCGCGTCAAGCGCGTCGAGGACGTGGTCGTCGAGCTGCACGATGGGGGTTGGCGAGACGTTCTCGCGCCAGGGGGTGCGGCGGAGCATGGCTGTGCCGAAGTCGATGAAGCCGTTCTCCAGTGCGAAGGCGGTGCCGCCTCGCTCGTAGAACCGAATCAGGGGTTCGAAGGGGTCCTCCAGCGGGGGCAGTTGGATGCCGGGAGCGTCGAGGAGGGCGGCCCAGTGGACCGCGGCGAGGAAGATGTCGAGGGCATAGGCGGAGCCCACGTTTTCCTCAATGAAGTCCTCGATCTCCGCGGCCAGTGCCGGATCGGCGCGCACCGAGGGATCGACGACGGCGGCGAGGTCGAAGAACGGCCACCATTCCGGCTCCCCGTAGACGTCGAGCCAGAGGGCGGCCCGGCGGAAGTACTCACGCATCAGAGCCACCCTGGATCCGACTCGGGCCATCGCCTCGTCGGACGCCTTCCAGTGGATCGCCTCGAGGCGATCAACCATCAATCGCGCGCGCTCTTCACTCATTTGAGCTCGTAGCCCCTCTCACGCAGGTTGGATTTCACACCCTCGACCAGCACATCAAGGTTGGACAAGTCGTCGGCGATCGGAATGGGGGGAACATCGATGCCACAGTACTCCCACAGGCTGAGCGATCCTTCAGCCGATACGTCACCCTCGTAGAAGCTGCGGGGTGCGAGGTTATGCGCCCCGAAGTGTTCGGGGTGAGGCTTGGGCGAGCTCCCGTTCCAGGCGTCCGGATGGCTCGACAGGTAGGGCATGCCGGCTTCCAGCAGCTTGGCCTCGACGTATTCGTGAGCCATGGTCCCCCGGAGAACGCCGACACCGTCGGGCTTCATGAACCCACCCACCGCGGCGTTCCATCGCCTGCCGATCTCCCAGTCCGGCTCGAAATGTTTTCCGCCGATCAGTCGAGCGCTGGGGTGAAGTCGGTGGCGCGGGCGGTCGTTTCCCAGGTGGTGACGTTGGTGCGGAGGGCTTCCAGATGGGCGAGGATGGCGTCCACCGCGTCGGGGCCGAGGGGGAGGCGGAGGGGGGTGTCGGGGGCGTCGAGGGCGGTGCGGATGGCGGCGGCCGCCTTTGCGGGGTCGCCGGGTGCGGCGCCGTCACCGGCGTCGACCACGGCGCGCTTGGGGCCCACGGTGTCGGCGTAGTCGGGGAACTGGGTGTCGCTGACGGTGCCGTTGCCGAACAGCGAGGTGCGGAACTGGCCGGGTTCGACGATCAGAACCTTGATGCCGAGCGGTTCGACCTCCTGGGCCAGCGCCTCGGACAGCCCCTCCAGCGCGAACTTGGTGCTGCAGTACGCCGAGAACCCGCTGAAGGCCAGTTGTCCGCCCTGGCTGCTGATCTGCACGATCGCTCCCGAGCGGCGGGCCCGCATGTGCGGCAGGACCGCACGCGTCAACGCGGCCGGGCCGAAGACGTTGACGTCGAAGACCGAGCGCAGCTCGGCGTCGGTGGTCTCCTCCACAGCCCCGACATGCCCGCGTCCGGCGTTGTTGACCAGGACATCGATCCGTCCGTGCCGGGCGACCACATCGGCGACCACCCGCTCGATCGCCTGGTGATCCGTCACGTCCAGGGCCACCGGCTCGACCTGGTCCGGGTACGCGGCCGCCAGGTCGTGCAGGGTGTGCGGACGGCGGGCCCCGGCGATCACCACGTCGCCCGCTGCGATCGCGTCCTCGGTGATCGCCCGGCCGAGGCCGCTGTTGGCGCCGGTGACCAGCCATACCTTGCTCATCGTCAAGCTCCTTGTTCGTCTTCCACCAACGGAGTTCGGCTCGTGTTCGCGATGACCAGCCTCCGGCCGGCGGGTGTTGCGCGTCCAATACCTGTGCTGATAACCAATTGGCATGATCATCGACGTGCACGGGCGGGAGCTGCGGTACTTCGTCGCGGTCGCCGAGGAGCTGCACTTCACCCGGGCCGCGGAGCGGCTGTATGTCTCGCAGCCGGCGCTGAGCAAGCAGATCCGGGCGCTGGAGCAGCAGTTGGGGGCCGAGCTGTTCGTCCGGGACAAGCGCGGGGTGGAGCTGAGCCCGGCCGGGGAGGTACTGCTGCCGTACGCCCGGCGGGTGTTGGAGGTGTGGACCGAGGCCTCGGACGCGCTGGCCCGGGCGGAGGCGGCGCGGCGGGTGCGGCTGGTGGTGGGGTGGAGCACCAGCCCGGGGCGCGACGGGCTGCTGCCGGCCGTCCGCTCCCGGTTCACCGAGCGCTTCCCGGAGGCTGAGCTGCGGGTCCGGCAGGTGGGCTGGCACGATGCGACTGTCGGCCTGACGGACGGCAGCAGCGATGTGGCCTTCGCCTGGCTGCCGCTGGCCGAACCGGAACGGTACGTCTGCACGGTGGTCGCCGAGGAGCCGCGGCTGGTGGCCGTGCCGGAGACGCATCCGCTCGCCGCGCGGCAGGTGGTGGATTTTGCGGAGCTGCTCGACGAACCGTTCCTCGCCCTGCCGGAGAGCACCGGGCCGCTGCGCGACTTCTGGCTGGCCGTGGACGAGCGCGGCGGGGTGCCGCCCCGGATCGGCGCCGTGGTGGCCGGCACCGAGGAGACCTACGAGGGGCTGGTCGGCGGGCTCGGGGTGGTGCTGGTGGCGGCGGGCAACGCCCCGCTGCTCAGCCTGGGTGGAGTGGTCACCCGACCGGTGCGCGGGCTTTCGCCGAGCCGCCTTGCGGTGGTCCACCGGGCGAACGACGAACGGCCGCTGGTGCGCGGGTACGTTCAGGCGGCCCGACAGGTGGCGGCGGCGCGGGCCACGGCCTGAGGGGATCCAGGACGGCGGCAGCGAGGTCGGCGGACGGCGGAGCCGGAGGGCGTGGGACGGGCTGGGCGGGCCAGCTCCTTCCGCACGCTCTCCGGCTCATTGCCGACGCGTGGTGGTCAGGCGGTCAGGGGTTCGGGTTGTAGGTGTTGCTGCTCCAGACCGGGCTGTTGGAGGCGTTGTAGATCACGAAGTTGCAGTCGTCCTGGACGGCCGCCCGGGCGCCCGTGCCGTTGGTGTTGCTGGACCAGAGCGGGTGGCTCTGGTCGGTGGGGTTGTTGTTGGTGAGGCTGTAGACGACCAGGTTGCCGTCTGCCTGGAAGGAGGCCCAGTTGCCGGTGCCGAAGGTGTTGGTGGACCAGAGTGCCTGGCCGGTGTTGCGGGAGTACAGCACCAGGTTTCCGTCGAGCTGCATGCTCAGCCGGGTGTGGGCGGCGTAGGCGGTGTCGCCGGGGTGCAGCACGGTGCCGGGGGCGAAGTTCGGGCTCAGCGCCGCGTCCACCGGGCCCAGGTCGTTGGGGGGCGTGAAGCCGGTCACCTTGCCGGTCGTGTCGGCCGTGCCGGGCCAGACCAGCAGGTGGTGGTCCTTGGTCACGGCGTAGAGGTCCGGCACCTTGTCACCGGTGAGGTCGCCGACCGATCCGACGGTCGGGTAGGTGGTCGGGTCGACGCCGCCGGTGCCTGCGATGTAGCCGGAGGCCGGGTCGCTCAGGGCGGAGTAGTTGGTGGTCCCGTCGGTGTTCTTGGTGAGGGGGTAGGCGTGGATGGTGCCGTCGATCCTGCTGCGGCTCCACAGGGTCGGCTGGTTGTTGCCGTTGGCCGGGCCGGGGCCGATCAGGTCGTACTGGCTCCAGTCGGCGCCGGAGACCTGACGGTCGGTCGGCTTGAGCAGACGCGCGCTGGTGGTGCCGGCCGGGAAGAGCCAGAGCTTGCCGCTGATCACGGCGAGCAGCGAGGTGCGGCTCATCACGCTGACCGGGTGGCCCTGCGGGTCGGTGGAGGGCGTCAGACCTTCGCCGTCGGGGCTGCCGAGGGCGAGGATCTGGGTGGTGGTGCTCCAGTCGCTGCCGCCGAAGTCGGCGGGGCAGGTGATGGTCACGCCGGTGTTGTCCTGGCAGGTCACGGTGCCGGGGGTGGCGCTGCCGGACTTGTAGAACGGGGACCGGACGCTGAAGTTGCCGTGCAGGTCGTTCTGGTACAGGTACATCTGCGGGTCGCCCGCGGGGTGGGCGATCAGGTCGTCCATCCACTTGCCGCCGAGCAGCGAGCCCCGGTGGGTGATCTGGATGCCGTTCCAACCGGTGCCGCCGACCGCGGCGGTGGGCGGCGAGGAGATCGTCGAGGTGCCGGCGGGGTCGATGCCCGGCTGGATCAACCGCAGGTTCCCCTGCGAGTCGGGCAGCAGGACGTCCGGCTTGTTGTCACCGTTCACGTCGCCGAAGACCGGGGTGCTGCCCGGCTTCCACGGCGCGTAGTAGTTGTAGAAGACCGGCTGGCTGTAGTTGCCGGCGTTGTCCTGGGCCTGCACGTAGAGCGTGTTGGTGCCCCAGCTGCCGGGGACGTAGCTGTAGCCGGCCTTGCCGTTGGCGTCGGCTGCCAGGGTGCCCGGGTCGCCGCAGTGCCAACCGGCGGTCGGCGAGGAGGAGGTGCTGACCTTGAAGCACGCCGGGCCGGAGGCGCTGCCGCCGGCCGGAGCCGGGTCGACGGCGCTGAGGGTGAAGGTGCCCTGGTCGGAGCTGTACTTGGCCGGGGTCGGGTTCGCGGTGCCGGAGGGCGGGAAGTCGGTGGAGCTGACACTGGCCGTCGGAGGGGTCTTGTCGACGCGGAAGTAGCACCAGCCGGTCTCGGGGGAGCCGAGGCCCTGGTTGGTCGGGTCCGCGTCGTAGGCGTTGGAGGTCCAGCCGTACTGGTGGCCGTCCGTCAGCGAACCGACGTTGACGCTGGCGACGTTGTAGGCGCCCTGCCAGCCGCTGTCACCGGTCCAGCCGCCCTGGCTGTTGTTGTCGTCCCACATCCGGAAGGCCTGGTGCAGCGGGAGTCCGGCCGGGGACCAGTTGCTCGCGGTCAGCGTGATGTTCTGGTTGGCGCCGATCCAACCCGCGTTGTCCCACGGGTGGGCGCCGCCGCTGGTGCAGTCGAAGTGGCTGTTGCTCGACGCGAAACCGGGCTGCG
This sequence comes from Kitasatospora sp. MAA4, assembly GCF_029893355.1. Taxonomy (GTDB): domain Bacteria; phylum Actinomycetota; class Actinomycetes; order Streptomycetales; family Streptomycetaceae; genus Kitasatospora. The sequence continues at coordinate 199,592 of NZ_JARZAI010000001.1, read as the reverse complement.
GGCTGCTCCGCGGATACCAGGCGCTCGGCTGCAGGTCGTAGGTGGTGGTGATGTGCGGGTTGTTGGTGATGTGCTTGCGGTAGTACATGTTGGACTCGTCGTCGGGCGCGATGCCGACCGTCCAGTTGCTCCAGTGGCCACTGGCGGCCTGCTGGAGCTGCGAGGTGACGTCGAAGCTGATCGGTCCGGTGCCGGTGATCCAGGTCGAGCCGACCTTCGTACAGCCGCCCATGGTGCTGCCACCGTTGCAGGGCTGGTTGTTCCAGGTGGTGTTGCCGTCGATGGCGCCGGTCCAGTAGAGACCGAGCGGCGTGCTGGTGCTCGGGGAGGAGGCGCTGCTGACGTTGGCGTAGAACGTCGAGTTGTAGACGGTCGGCGGGGCCGGCGCGCCACCGGGCTGGGTGTAGATGGCCGCGTTGATGCCGAGTTGGAAGTACGCGCGCTCGCGGCCGTGTCCGGTGCAGTCGCTGTACCCGCAGTAGCCTGCGCCCAGGTCGCTGACCGCGTTGTAGTACTTGGTGTCGGGGTGGTACTCCTGCACCTGGGCCGAGGCCTGGTAGCCGCTGTCGGCGCTGATCGTCGGGTCGAGGTACCAGGGGCCGGTGCCCTTGCCGAAGGTGGCCGGGTCCGGCGTGAGGTCGATGCCGGTGCTGGTCGCCCTGATGCCGATCGGCGCCTCGCGGGCCTGGTCGCCCGGCGCCTCGGCGGTGGAGGCACCGCTCGCGGCGGGGGCGGCGGGGGCTGCCATCAGCGAGCGGCTGCGCAGCGACCCTGACCCGGGGGCGGCGGGGGCGGGCAGCGCGGAGTCCCACTGGAGTGGCGTGGGCGCCTGCAGCCGGACCTTGCCGTCGGCGTCCTTGAAGCCGACGTTGCCGGCCGCGTCGGTGTCGACACTCAGGCCCGTGGAGCTGACCGGGAAGTGCAGGTTCTTCAGCTGCGGGCCGGCTGCCGCGGCGGCGGTGCGCACCACGATGACGTCGCGCCAGCCACCGGTCGGCAGCGCGGTGACCTGGAGGTCGACGTCGCTGAGCACGTTGGCGTAGGTCGCCGTCGCGCCGTTGAGGCTCGGGGCGGGCAGTGCGAACGGGGCGGAGACCGCGAGCTTCTTGCCGTCGGCGGTGGTGAGCGTCGCGAGCGGGCCGGTGCCACCGCCGGAGAGGGTCAGGCCGAGCGGGGCCACGGCCGGGCTGAGCGTCCCGTCGTGGTTGCGTCGCAGGGTCGGGTCGAGGTCCACCCAGTTCTTGCCGCGCTGGGTGCGGACCGCCTGCGCGTGGGCGGTGGTGCTCAGCGTGCCGTCCGGGTTGACCTGCGTCTGCGAGGTCTCGGTGGTCAGCGCGTCGACCACGACGGCCGTTCCGGTGGCCCTGGCCTTTGTCCGGGCGTCCAGCAGGCCCTGCTGAGCAGCGGTCACGGCCGGCTTCGCACCGGGACCGGGCGACTGGGCGGCGGGGGCGGCCGCAGGGCCGAGGCCGGCCGGGTCGACGGTGACCGCCTGCGCGACGGGTGCGGCCAGCACGCCCAGGCTCAGCGCACCGCTGACCGCCAGGGACATCAGTGAGACCGCCCGACCGACTCTCGCGCGGCCAAATCGGGCACCGCGCCCATTCAGTGTATTTCTCGACATGGTGCTGGGTTTTGTCCGTCCCGTTCTGGGCCGCCCCCTCGGGCATGCATTTCGTCCGGAACGATGAACGATCAGGTGTCGATTGGTCAAGCCGCGGTACTTCGTGTCCGAATATGACCGATTGATCCCGCATCTTGTTCTGATGAATAGTTAGATAACGAATCGACTTCGTATTGCGGCCCCGCTGGCGCTGATTGCACGGTAAACCCTATGGTCACCTTCGATCATGGGCACCTCTTGTGTGCTTGTGAATGACATTGCATCAGATATCGGGGAGATGTCCGTGAGGGCACAGCGCGACGAAGCGCAATTCGGATCAAGGTCGGGCGGCAGAAAGCGGTGGGTGGGACTCACCGGAATCGCAGCCGTACTGATATCGCTGACGGCGGCGCCGCCCGCCGACGGACTGGCAGCGCACCTGCCGCACGGGAGGGTCTGGAGCCCGCCCAAAACACCGCTGAATGCGGGTCAGAAATCGGTCAAGGGACAGAATCTGACTCCCGGTCGCCCGAAGGCGCCGGCCTTCCCGGTCCCCGGGAACTGGAAGCCGTCGGACGCCCCGCTGGTCGCCGGCTCGCAGACGGTTCGACTGACCGGTGACGCCGTGCAGGCCGGGCAGCTGCCCGTCAAGGTCGCCGCGGCCGCCGACCACTCCGCGCAGTCGGTGCGGGTCGACGTCACCGACGCGAACCAGGGCAGGGCCGCCGGCGTCAGCGGACCGGTCGTCGCCCTGACCGACCCGGCGGGCACTGTGGGTGACCACCTGAAGGTGGCCCTGGACCTCAAGGCCCTGCAGGCCGCCGGCTGGGCGGACCGGGCGCACCTGGTCGCGCTGCCGGCCTGTGCGCTGACCACGCCGGACCTGGCGCAGTGTCGCCGGCAGACCCCGGTGGCCTCCGCCGTGGACCCGCAGAGCGGCGTGCTGACCGCCGAGGTCACACTGCCGGCCGCGCCGGCGCCGACGACCACCACCGCCTCGCTGCCGGCCCGCACCGGCGCGCACGTCGTGCAGGCCGGCCTCGTGCAGGCCGCCGCCGTAGCTGCCGCGCCGATGGTGCTGGCGGCCGCGCCGTCCTCCGACGGCGCGATGGGCGGGTACTCCGCCACGCAGCTGTCCCCCTCGACGGCCTGGAGCGCCGGTTCGAACATCGGCGACTTCACCTACTCCTACCCGATCCAGACGCCCCCGGCGCTGGACGGTACGGCCCCGACGGTCTCGCTCTCCTACGACTCCTCGGTCGTCGACGGCAAGACCTCGGCCCAGAACGCGCAGGCCTCCTGGGTCGGCGAGGGCTGGGACTACCAGCCCGGGTTCATCGAGCGGTCGTACCAGGGCTGCGACAAGGACGGCGTCACCGGTTCCGCAGACCGCTGCTGGGCCGGCCAGAACGCCATCCTCAGCCTCGGCGGCCACTCCGGTTCCCTGGTGCACGACGATGCGACCGGTGCGTGGCACCTGAAGGGCGATGACGGCTCGAAGGTCGAGCAACTGACCGGCGCCGCGAACGAGGCTCACAACGGCGAGTTCTGGCGGGTGACCACCTCGGACGGAGTGCAGTACTACTTCGGCCAGAACCACCTGCCCGGCGGCAACCACAGCGACCCGGCCACCAACTCGGTCGCCTACGAGCCCGTCTACTCGCCCAAGAGCGGCGACGACTGCTACAACTCGTCCACCGGTACGGCCTCCTACTGCCAGGAGGGCTGGCGCTGGAACCTCGACTACGTCGTGGACCCGCACCAGAACCTGACCACCTACAGCTACCAGCAGGACCTCAACTACTACAGCCGCGGCGGCGGCCAGAACAACGGCAACGGCACGCTGAGCGGATACGTGCGCTCCACCGAGATCAGCACGATCTCCTACGGTCAGCGCCTGCCCGAGCAGCTCGCCGCGGGCGGCGGGCTGAAGCCGGCCGCGCAGGTCCTGTTCACCACCGCCGAGCGGTGCACCCCCTCCGGCACGGTCACCTGCACCACCGCGCAGCGCGTCAAGGCCAACCAGACCAACTGGCCGGACTCGCCCCTCGACCAGGCCTGTGCCTCGTCGGGCGCCTGCACCGTCTACAACCCGACCTTCTGGTCGCCGCTGATGCTCTCCCAGATCAGCACCCAGGTCCTGGTCGGCACCTCGTACACCACCGTCGACTCGTGGGCGCTCAAGCACACCTTCCCCGACCCGGGCGACGGCACCAAGCCCGCCCTGTGGCTCTCCTCGATCCAGCGCACCGGCACCGACGGCCAGCCGGCCGTCTCGCTGCCCGCGGTGACCTTCACCGCACGCGAGTTGGCGAACCGGGTGGACGGCCTGGTGCCGGCCGAGCCGTCGTTCTACCGGCCGCGCATCCAGCAGATCACCACGGAGACCGGCGAACAGATCAACGTGGTCTACGCCGCGGCCGAGTGCTCGCGGACCGCCAACCACATGCCGTCCTCCGAGGACGCCAACACCATGGCCTGCATGCCGGTCAAGTGGTACCTCCCGGGCTCCAGCTCGCCCGATCCGGTCAGTGACTGGTTCAACAAGACCCTGGTCAGCACCGTGACCGAGCAGGACGGTGTGATCGGTACGACGCCGACCAAGAGCACGAGTTACGCCTACGGCGGCGGCGCCGCCTGGCACCGCGACGACAGCGACACCACCGACCCGAAGACCCGCAGCTGGGACGAGTTCCGCGGCTACCAGACGGTCACCACCACCATCGGCACCGGCAACGCGGGTGAGGCGCCCAAGACCCAGAAGGTCGCCACCTACCTGCGCGGCATGAACGGGGACTACAAGGCGGACGGCACCACGAAGAGCGTCACCGTCTCCTTCACCCCCTACCCGGGCGCGACCGCGGTGACCCGCGCGGACGACAACTGGCTCACCGGCAGCGTGCTGGGCAGCCAGGGCTTCGACCAGGCCGGCGGCTCGGTCCTCACCGCCTCGGCCACCGTGCCCACCGGCGAGGTGGTGACGGCGACCCACAAGCAGTCCGGCGGCATGCCCGACCTGGTCGCCCGCTACGGCAGCACCAGCTCCACCGCCACCTCCTGGCAGCACCTGTCCGACAGCTCCTGGCGTACGGTCACGACGGTCTCGACGTCCGACGCCGCGCACGCCAACCGCCCGGTGTCGGTGGACGACAAGGGTGACGGCACCGCCGCCACGCCGGAGATCTGCACCACGACCAGCTACGCGGTCGGCAGCAACCCGATGATGCTGACGCTGGCCTCCGGCAAGCGCAGCGTCGCCGGGGCGTGCGGGACCACTCCCAGCGCGTCCAACACCGTCTCCGACACCCGGACGCTCTTCGACGGCCAGCCCTTCGGCCAGGCCGGGGCGGTCGCGGACGCGACCGGCACGCAGACCATCTCCTCGTACGACGGCAGCGGCAACGCGCAGTACACCACCCTGACGACCACCACCTTCGACTCCTACGGCCGGACGGTCACGACCGCCGGGGCGGACGGCGTGGTGTCCAGGACCGACCCGCAGCCGGCGACCGGCGCCATCCCGACCCAGGTCAAGCTCACCGGTCCGATGGGCGCCTCCTGGGCCACCACCGCGACCTTCGACCCCGGCCGCGGTCTCCCGCTGGTCTCCACGGACGCCAACGGGCGGGCCACCACCCGCCAGTACGACGGCCTCGGCCGCGTCACGGCGGTGTGGAACCCGGACCGGGCGACCACTCTGTCGCCCGACCAGAAGTTCTCCTACGCCGTGAACGGCACCACCGCCCCGTCGGTGGTCACCTCGCAGGGCATCCGTGAGGACGGCAGCTACTCGACCAGGACCGAGCTGTACGACGGTCTCGGCCGCACCCGGCAGACCCAGAGCACCACGCCCAGCGGCAGCGGCGGGCGTCTGATCACCGACAGCACGTACGACTCGCACGGCTGGCCGATCAAGACCTCGTCCCCGTACTACGACAGCGCCAACCTGCCCGGCAGCGCGATCTTCTCGGTGCCGGACTCGCAGGTGCCCGCGCAGACCTGGGTGACGTACGACGGCCTCGGCCGGACCGTCTCCAGCGCGTTCGTGTCCTACGCCCAGCAGCAGTGGGTCACCACCACCGCCTACCCGGGCGCCGACCGCACGGACACCACGCCCGCGCAGGGCGGCACGCCCACCAGCACGCTCACCGACGCGCGCGGCCGCACCACCCAGCTGTGGCAGTACCGCGGCGGCTCGGTCACCGGCAAGTCCTCGGACGCCGACGTCGCGAGCTACGCGTACACCGCTGCGGGCCGGCAGCTGAGCCGTACCGACGCCGCAGGCAACACCTGGTCGTACGCCTATGACCTGCGCGGCCGGCAGACCTCGGTCACCGACCCGGACACCGGCACCACCACCTCCAGCTACGACGTCAACTCCCGGGTGGCCACCACCACCGACTCCCGCAACAACACGCTCGCCTACAGCTACGACATCCTGGGTCGCAAGACCGGGGTGTACACGGGCAGCGTCGCCCCGGCGAACCAGCTCGTGGGCTGGACCTACGACACCCTGGCCAAGGGGCAGCCGACCGGCTCGACCCGCTACGTGGGCGGCGCCACCGGCGCGGCCTACACCCAGGCGGTCACCGGCTACGACGCCATGTACCGGCCGCTCGGCAGCAGCGTCACGATCCCCTCCACCGAGGGCGCGCTGGCCGGCACCTACACCACCAGCAACACCTACACCCCGGTGCTGGGTTCGCTGGACCACACCAACCTGCCCGCGATGGGCGGCCTGCCCGCCGAGGAGGTCGACTACCTCTACAGCAACACCGGTACGCTGATCGCCTCCGGCGGCAACAACACCCTGGTCACCGACGTCCAGTACGACGCGCTGGGCCGGGCGACCCGCACCACCGTGGGCGACTACGGCACCCAGGTCGTCTCCACCCAGCAGTACGACTGGGCGACCGGACACGTCGTCAACTCCTTCCTGGACCGCCAGACCGGCACCACGTCGCTGGACCAGACCGGCTTCACCTACAACCCCGCCGGCCGCGTCACCTCGGTCACCGACCTGCAGAACGCCTCGGCGACCGACACCCAGTGCTATACGTACGACTACCTGGGCCGGCTCACCAACGCCTGGACCGACACCGCCGGCACCACCACCAAGGCGGCGCCGTCCGTCCCGGGCATCGGCGGCTGCAACAACGCCAACGGCCCCGGCACCACCGCGGGCAAGCCCACCGTGGGCGGCCCGGCGCCGTACTGGCAGAGCTACAGCTACGACGCCACCGGCAACCGCACCGGTCTGGTGCAGCACGACGTCACCGGCAACACCGCCAACGACGCCACCACCACCCAGACCTTCGGCACCGGCGCCAACCCCGGCCAGGGCACCACCGGCGGCCCGCACGGACTGCTCACGACCTCGACGCAGTCCGCGAGCGGCACCGCCGGCAGCACCTACACCTACGACGCGATGGGCAACACCACCGCCGTCACCGACGCCACCGGCACCACCACCAAGTTGACCTGGGACGGTGAGGACAGGCTGGCCTCGACCGCCAAGCCGGGATCGGCGACCTCCTACCTCTACGACGGCGACGGGAACCAGCTCATCCGCCGCGACCCGGGCCGGACCACGGTCAACCTGGGCGCCGACGAACTCACCCTGAACACCGCCGACAACTCGCTGACCGACGTGCGCTACTACGGTTCGCCCGGCGGCATCACGATCACCCGGGTCACCACCGCCACCGGCGGCGGCCAGCTCGTCTACCAGGCCGCCGACCCGCACGGCACCAGCAGCGTCCAGATCACCACGGACGCCTCACAGAGCGTCACCCGGCGCCCGACCGACCCGTTCGGCAACGCCCGCGGCACCCAGCCCGGCCAAGGCGCCTGGGCCGGCGACAAGGGCTTCATCGGCGGCACCGCGGACACCGCCACCGGCCTGACCAACATCGGCGCCCGTGAGTACGACCCGGTCCACGGCCGGTTCCTCAACCCCGACCCGCTCATCGACCCCGCCGACCCGCAGCAGTGGAACCCCTACGCCTACAGCACCAACGACCCGGTCAACCTCAGCGATCCCAGCGGACTGATCCCCCTCGGCCCCACCGACGGCGGCACCAGCGAGGACTACCAGTGGTCCCTCGGGCGCACCGACCAGGGTTCCTCGGTCTACCAGGCGGGCAGCCAGTACGTCAGTGACCCGGCCGGCGGCTGGGCCTGGAAGGACGTCAGGCACGTCGGTGGCTACGCCGGAATCCCGTCGGGCACCATCACCCAGTACATTCCGTCGACCCGCGGATACGAGTCCGGCGAGTATCGCGGCACCGTTCTCCAGGCCCACCACAGCAGCGTCGACAAGTGGTTCACGAAACACCCGGTGCTGACGCAGTGGCTCACCGACGACGTCAACCAGCTGGTCACGCTCCTCGTCACGCACCTGGAGGCCCCGGAAGCCGACGGCAGGCCGGCGGCGGGCGCGGCAACCGCCAGGTCCGCGTCCTCGGAAGCGGACAAGTACACCTACAACATGGCGGAAAACCCAGGGCCGCTGGCGGCGAAGAATCCGGACTGGGCCGGCGCCTTCGCGGGCGGACAGTACAATATTCGCGTACTCACACAGGACACGGTCCTCTACCGGGCCGGCGATGCCGGTGAGCCGTTCGGCCGGTGGTTCACAGCCGAGCCTCCGACCTCGGTGGCCAACGTGCGCATCGACACCGCCGTGAAGCCGCAGTGGTTCGACGTGAACGGCTACATCACCGGAGAGTCGCCGATCAATACCGTGTACTCGATCAGGTTCCCCGCCGGCACCAAGATCTACGAAGGCCCGGTGGGCAGTCAGGGAGGCGTTTACGTGGGCGGTGCCCAGCAGATCTTCATCGAAGCGCCCTGGGACTCCGGCAAGATCGTCGGATCGACGGTGCTGCAGTGAGTGAGGACACCATGCGGGCGCGCCGCCTCAGGGCACGTGAGACCGTTGCCGACCTCATCCAGCTGGTCCTCACCGAGGGGCCCCGCGGGGTCCACCTCTACCGACGCCTGCTGGGAGTTCGGGCAGCGCTGGACCACGAGCAGTCAACTGACGCCGAGGCACTGCGAGATGGGGCAGAGATGCTCCAGGAGGCGAGTCACGGGCGCGGCGGCCTCAGTGACTTCTTCCTCAGTAGAACCGACCAGCAGGAGATGAGCGAGGCCAACAAGGAGTACCAGCGGCTCATCGCCGCACTGAGGGCGGAGCTCTCGTAGCGCAGCAGCCTGCGACAGGCCCGGACCGTTGGAACGGTCCGGGCCTGTCGTCGTCTCGTTGACAAGTCCTGGCTCCTTGCGACCATATGGGTGATTTTCGGCAATCCGTGCAGATTTCAGTGATTATGATCCACCTCCGTGACAGAAAGTCAGAACGCCCGAGCGGCACAGAACTCAGCCGACGTGGTCATCCTCGGCGCAGGGCCGGCCGGCCTGGTGCTCGGCAACCTCCTCCACAGCAGCGGGATCGACTGCGTCATCGTGGAACGTGCCGGCCGTGAACACCTCCGGGCCCGGGCGCGGGCCGGCTTTCTCGCTGCGAACACGGTGCGGATCCTGGAGAGGCACGGGCTGGCCGGGGATCTGCACCGGTACGGCCAGGAGCACAGCGTGTGCGAGTTCCGCACCGAGGACGGCCGGTTCAACCTGGACTACAGCCTCCTCGGCAGCGGCGAGCGGCACACCGTCTACCCGCAGCAGGAGCTGGTCACCAGCTTATTGACGCAGTTCCTGGACGCCGGCGGGCGGATCCACTTCGAGACCGAGGCACTGGCCGTGCTCGACGCCGACAGCCGGCGCCCGTCGGTGACCGTGCGCGAAGCGGACGGCCGGCAGAGCCGGTGGCGGGCCGGATACCTCGCCGGCTGCGACGGCCGGCACGGTGCGGCGCGGCGCTCGCTCCCGCCCGGTACGGTCCGCCGCTACCGGCGCGACCACCAGGTGTCCTGGCTGGGCCTGCTGGCCGAGGCACCACCGAGCCTCGACGCCGTGGGCTACGCGGTGCACCAACGGGGCTTCGCCGGGCACATGGCGCGCTCCGCCGAGGTCACGCGCTACTACCTTCAGTGCGAGCGCGGTACGTCGGCCGGCACATGGTCCGAGGAGCGGATCTGGGACGAACTCGCCCTGCGGATGCGTGCGGCGGACTACGGTCCCCTGCGCACCGGGCGGATCATCCAAGCCGGCGTCGTCGAGCTGGAGTCCGACGTCCTGGACCCGCTGCGTCACGGCTCGCTCTTCCTGGTGGGCGACGCAGCGAGTCTGATCAGCCCTTCCGCCGCCAAGGGCGCGAACCTCGCGGTGCTGGAGGCGGAGATCCTCGCGCGCGCCCTGATCGACGACCTCGCCCACGGCAACCCCGAACCGCTCAGTCGCTACTCGGCGCGGTGCCTGGCGCACATCTGGCGGGCGCAGGAGTTCTCGGCCTGGATGATCCGGCTGCTGCACAGCACTCCCGGCTCGGACGACGAGTCACTGTTCCAGGACTCCCTGCGCCGCTCCCGCCTCGAGTCGCTGCGCCTCTCACGCACTCAACAGGACTGGTTCGCCGAGAACTACGTCGGCGTCTGAGACCTGTTCCCCCTTCCCCGAAGAACCACCACCGACCGGAATGACGAACTCCTCGCAATGACGACGACGATGACCTCTGACGACACGGCCCGCCTGCGCGCGACGGTCGACTTCGTGACGAGCCAGCACACCGCCACTCTGCTCCCGCTCCTGCTGCCCGGGCTCGACGGCCCGGAGCTGCGAGCCTTAACCGACCGCTGCCGCTTCGCGCACGCCGCGCTGCTCGTCTTCCCCGCTGATCCGCCGACGCTGCGCGCGGAGCTGACCGCCTGCGGGCTGACCTGCGATGTGGCGGAGCAGCCGAGTGTCGTCGTCCGCAAGCGGCTGGCCCTGCGATACCAGCGCGACGCCGCGGAACTTGACGTAAGGATTCTGCGGCCCACGGTGCTCGGCCTGGAAGGGGAACCCCGGGTCGTCGAGGTGTTCACGCTGACCGTCCCACCGGGCTCGGAGCTGGCCGCGATCGCCGCGCACGAACGCATCGACGACAACGAGGCGCACCTGGCCTTCGAAGTCGAGCGGCCGGATCCCCTGGTGCTGCGTGGCCTGTCCTCGATCTTCGAGCGACACGGCGCGGTCGCCGACGGCGGCGGGTACAACCCGCACGAGGACGGCACGGTGTTCTACTTCACCGCCCCCGCCGACTCCAAGGCCGGGTACCGGCGCGTGGAGCTCTACGCGAGCGGTGACCACCGGGACGTACTCGCCTCCCACCTCGGTTCGGACCGATCGGACGAACCTGCTGAAACGCTCCTGCGCCTGTTCACCGGCGCCTGGACAACCCAGGCTCTGGCGACGTGTGCACAGCTGCGGCTGCCCGAGGCACTGGACATCCGGACCGCCACGGCCGTCGAGTCCCTGGCGCAGGCGGTCGGCGCCCAGGCGGACAGCCTCGCCACGCTGCTGCGCTATCTCGCGATGCTGGGCGTGGTGTCGCAGGGCCCGGACGGATTCCGGCTCACCGAACTCGGCACGCTGCTGCGCTCGAACACCTCCGGATCCATGCGGCCGCTGGCCCTCATGTACGGCGGCCCGTTCTACCACTCCTTCGCGCTCCTCCTCCATGCCGTGCAGAACGGGCAGACGGGCTTCGAACAGCTCTTCGGCGAGAACCACTTCGACTACTTCGCCCGCCACCCCGAACTCGCCGAGCGATTCGACCAGTCCATGGCCGCAAGCTCCCGCATGTTCGAACCGCTCCCCGCGCACCCGGTCCTCACCGCGGCAGGCCGAGCAGCCGAACCCCGGACGATCGTCGACATCGCAGGCGGAAACGGGGAGCTGCTCGGCCGCGTGCTGACCGCACACCCGAGCCTGCACGGCATCCTGCTCGAACGTCCGAACGTCATCGAGTCCGCCCGCCGATCGCTCGCCCCCACCGTCGGCGACCGCTGCACCTACCGCGCAGGCGACTTCGCCGACGTGCCCCCGGGCGCGGACGTCTACATCCTCTCCCGCGTGCTGCACGACTGGGACGACGACCGCTGCCGGGAGATCCTGCGCGACTGCGCCCGCGCGATGCCCGCCCACGCCGACCTGCTCATCGTCGAACGCCTCCTGCCGGCCGACGGCTCGCCCTCACTCGCCACCGCCTGGGACCTTCACATGATGTGCAACGTCGGCGGCCGTGAACGCCGCGCCGAGCACTACGCCCGACTGCTGGACAGCGCGGGGCTCCAGCTCGTCGACCACTCGCCGCTGCCGTTGGACGCCCACGTGCTGCACGCCCGCAAGGCCGCCTCCCCTGCGCACGTGCCGGCACGAAGGCGGTGAATCCCGGTTGCCCGGCACCGGGAGGGGTCGTCAGATCAGCTCTCTCCAGGGGCCACTGCCGTGGCTGCGTGCGTGGAAGAACAGGTTTCCTCGGATGGTGTCCAGGAGCTTGGGATGCAGGCTGGAATCCATCAGGAGTTGACGGAACCACGGCGGTGGGTCGTTTCGCTGGGCGAAGACCTCGATCGCGAGTCTGGCCAGCGCTACATCGCCCTGCAGCAGACCGAGCACCAGTCGTTTGCGTGCCTGCGATCCCAGCGCATCGAAGGCCAAACCGAGTGGCCTTCGCCAGCGGTTGGCGATCTCTCGCTGTACGCGGGTGATGATCCCGGGGTTCACACTGTCCAGAACTGCCGAGACGTCAAGCAGCAGCGACAGCGCTGCGTCCGTGTCGACCTTGAGTAGGCGCTCGACCAGCCAGCCCAGCTGCCGCATGTTCGTCGTGAAGCGTCCGCGGCCGTCGGCCTCGTCAAGGCCGTAGTCGGCGGGAAGGGCGAGCTCCAGGCTTTCCTTGATCGTCGCCACTCTCTGTTCCGGGGTGTCGAGCGCGCCCGTCCGGCAGAGGATGGCCATCATCAGGTGCCGGGCATCCGCGCGATCGGCGTCGACGAGATCACGTAGGGCCGGCAGCAGTTGAGCTGCGTCCGCTGCCGTCCACCCACCGGAGACGACCGCGGCGAGGCAGAGTTCGAGGACGGAAATGTGCTGGGGCGTACCGGGTTTACCGCGCAGCTGTACCACCAGGGTGCCCGGGCTGGGTGGCTGCCAGCCGGTGTTCTCCACCAGCGCCCGCCACAACCGGTAGCCCCTGCGCCGGTCCTGCCCGGAGTTCGCCCGGGTCAGTTTGGTCAACAGCCCTTGCAGATCTGCCCGGTAGTCCTCCACCACGCAGGAGAGCGCAGCCGCTCCGGCAAGATCCAACGCGGCTACGAGGGTCTGCGGGTCCTGGCTGACTATCGCGTCGTCGACCAGATAGGCCAGCAACTGCGGCTGCGTGGACACCCGTTCCAACAGCGGCGTCAGAAGAGCCGTCTGGAGGGACTTCGACGGCCGCTGCCGCCGTGGAGCCGGATCGCTGCACCAGAGCCTCAGCGCTCGGGAGGCGATGGGATGACCAGCGGCCGCCGCAGCGGCGGTCAGTCGCGCGAGGCCGTCCAGTCGGAGCCACAGATCCGGTTCGCTCTCGGGCAGCAGTTCCAGCAGGCCGGGACCTGAGCGCTGCGAACGGACGACCGCCTCGACGAACACCGCAGCGGGCGCCCGGGAACCGTCCTCCCGCTTCTCCGGCCCGGGCAGTCGGGACAACTCCGTCCGGCAGGCGGTCTCAAGGCACCGGACCATGGCGTTGTCGTTGTGGAGGGGCACGTTCCCGTGGTGGTCCTGGCCGAGCAGCGGGAGGATGATCCCGTCCAGGACCGCGGTCTGCAGACCGGGAGTTCTGATCGCCGTCATCGCGGCCACCAGGCTGCGGGCCTGATCGCCCGGCAGGGCCCGGGCCAGGCTTCCCACCCCGTGGAGATGCGCGCGGGTCAGTGCGTCGGGTCCACTGCCTTCGCGACCGGCCCCCGGCGTGGGCGCCGCCGCCCGGGAAGCCTCGTCGATCAGACTCTTCGCCAGGGCGAGCGTGCTGTCGGGTTCCATGGCCGACCGGCCGGCGGACCAGAGCAGGCCGTAGGCGCGGATGGCGGGGGCGGCCGAGCGCATGCTCACGGCGTCCGCCAGGGCACGGAGGCGGGGCGCGAAGTCCTCCAGCACCCGGTTGCGTTCGGCCGTGCCGCGTTCGGCCGGTACCAGATCGAGCCGCTCACGCAGGAGATCGAGAATCTCAGCTGCCCCCTGGGCGTTCTTGGCCTCGACGAACAGGTCCCAGAGCGCGATGAGTTCGCCCCTGACCCAGGAGGGATCAGCAGCGTAGACCGGGCCGAGCAGGCGCAGGTGGAGACCCTCGTGGCTGCGGAGGAGCTGGCTCTTCTGCCCACGGATCCACGACAGGCAGCCGTGTCCGTCCAGGAACTCGACCGCGTCCTCGGGGCTACGTCCGGCGAGCCGCCGCAGTGCCTCCAGCAAGGGGATCCGCAGGTCCCGGTCGGCTTCGCCGGTCCGCTTCCACACGACGTCCAGATCACCCGTCCACCGTGCGGGATCCTCGTGCCGGATGCCGGGGAGCAGCAGCAGGAACCTCCGCACGGAGTCGGGCGCCGCGGTGCGAAGGGCTTGCTGCGCCTCGGCGGCAGCCCCGGGTTGGTGAGCATAGATGCCGAGGCCGAGGGTGACCGCACTCTGTCCGTCGTCCTCCAGCAGCCGGGTCAGCAGCCGCTCGGACTCGGCTCGCGACGCGAGCCGTGGCAGAGCCTGGGCTGCCACGGCCGCGAGGAGGAGGTCCCCAGGGTCGGCACACACCCTCAGGATCAGTTCATCGGCCAGTCCGGCCACGACAAGAAACTGAGCGGCGGCGTATTCGAAGAACGTCTGGTGGAAGAACCTCACCGTGCCGCTGGCCGGCGAAACCGCCAGGACACCCCGTCGGACCAGGAGTTCGATCCGACGGGACACCTCCGCGAGTTCCATCGGTTCGAGTCGGGCGATCTCGCTGCTCGCCTGCGACAGCGACACCTCCGGATTGCCCGAGCCGAGCATGAACTGCGCGAGAGTCCGGGCCGTTCCTCTGAGATCCGCGGCGGAATCATCGCCGTCCTCGACGCGGCGCACCGGACCGGTGGCACCGTTCTCGCCTCCCCGCGCGTCACGGCGGATCCTGAGCTCCCAGAATCGGTCGTAGAGCGAGGCTACGTCCACCTGCCTGTCCGGCCGGTTCGGCGCGTACAGCTCGAAGAGCAGTCTGAGGGTCAGCGGATTGTCGCAGACCTCTCGTAGCGGGAGGTCCTGATAGACCGCGCTGAAAACATGGGCCTGCACGTCCCGCAGGTCCGAGGCGGCCAGCATCCGGCTCGGGCCCAAGCCGTAGAAGGTCTCGGTGTAGCCAGCCACAGCGCTCTGCCGCTCGGCATCGTCGTAGAGTCCGAGCCGAATCAGCCGCAGACCCGCTCCCTCCTCCTCCCCCGGCTGCAACAGGGCGGCCTCACCGGGTCGGCAGGTCACGACCATGCGGATGTCACCACGCTGTGCGAGCTGTAGGAGGTCCGAGACGATTCTCCGGGTATCGGCGCTGTGCATGAGCAGATCCAGAGTGTCGACCAGCAACACCGCAGTGATGCCCCGCTCCAGGCAGACGTTCAGCGCCCGGTCAAGGGTTTCCAGGTCGATGGCATCGGCCCGTTCGACGCCCAAGGTGTCGAGGGCACTCAGAAGGGCGGTCGCCTTGATGAAGAACGGTTCCCAGCCGAGCTCGGCGAGTGTCCGGTGCAGACTCCACAGGAGGCTGGTCTTGCCGTAACCGGGCTCGCCGACCACGACGTGGGCCGAGGGGATCTTGAGTCTTTCGATCAGGACGGTCTCGATATTGCGCCGGACGTACAGGCGTTCAAGACTGATTCCGATCGGGTACAGCGAACCGGGCGGAACGATCAGCGCGGCGTCCTCCGTCGCCGCTTCGCTCAGCCTGCGCAGGCGTGCCAGTTCATCGACCTCGGTCTCCACGTCGTCCGTGCCGCGCGGCGGGAGGAAGGGGATGGGACCGGGCGGGGGCTCGGTCTCGAACGGTTGGCGATGGAGGTAGCGCAGCAGCCTCTCGGCGCCGACCGCCGTGAGCGGGTCAATGGTGTAGTCGGTGACGGCATGGCCGCCGAAGAAGGCGGGGAAGTCCTCGCGGGAGCCGCCGGGCAGCACCACACGCAGAATGCGGCGGTGCCATGTCCCGCGGTCGCGATAGATCTCGGCTCGGATGAGTCCGGCCTCCCAGGCGACGCCCTCGCCGACGCCAGGGTCCTCGGTGCCTTCAGCCCGCCGTTTGTAGGCCGGGGAGGCCACCACCAGGACGTAGTCCGCCGCCTGGTACTCGCGCAGCATCCAGGTGGCCCAGTTCTGAGGCTGCTCCGCGGCCGGGCGATCCAGCCTTGCATCGACGCCGTTGCGGCGCAGCAGCAGCCACAGGTCGCGGACCCGCTCGGCGTGAGTACCGCCGTCGTCCTCGTGCGCGTAGGAGATGAACACCCTCGGCCCGACGACCGCTGCTCCGGTCCCCGCCGCGCCATCTTCGTTGTCCGGCAGGACAGACCCCTTCCGACACCGCAGCCAACACCGCCCGTGCAGACCATACCGGGAGAAGTCGTCCGCTGGTATGCCGAACTCGACCATTTTGCCGAGGACTTGACGAGCGGGACGAGCCCGTTCCGCTGCGGGTCACGCTGTGGTCAGCTCCGGCGGGCGGCCTTCACGACCCGGCGCACCGACACTCCGAGCAGCACGGCGACAACGGTCGGGAGCAGCCACCAGGCGTTCACCCCGGCGTGGGCCAGGCCGGCCGTGGCGCCGAGGCCGGCGGCCACGCCGATGGCGACCCGCCAGTCGTCGCCGACGACGAAGTCGTACCAGAACATGGCGAAGGAGCGAATCCAGGCCATCACGGGGTTCCTCCCACGGGTGAGCTCGCGGCCGGACCGCCCGTGCGGCGCAGCAGTGCGGTGTAAGCGGCCGCGAGCAGCGCCACGGCCGGTACGAGGATCAGCAGGGCTGCGTCGGAACCGGGCCAGTGGGCTCCCGCGCCTTCGGTCGACCAGAAGATGCCGAAGGCGGTGAGCATGGTCCCGACGGCGAACTTCATGGTGTTCTCGGGGACTCGGGCCAGCGGCGCGCGGACCGCGATGCCGGCGCCGGTGACCAGGACGACGGCGGCCGCCGCGCCGAGCACGGCGATCGGGATGTTGCGTTGGTTGTCTCCGAACGTGACGACGATGAAGGCGACTTCGAGCCCTTCGAGGAAGACGCCCTTGAAGGACAGGGTGAAGGCGTACCAGTCGCGGACGATGCCGCGGCCTCCGTCACCGGCTGCCCGAGCGGCGGCGACCTGCTTGGCGTACGCCTCGGCCTCGTCGTGCAGGGCCTTGTAGCCGGATCCGCGCAGCACGGCCTTGCGGAGCCACTGCAGGCCGAAGACGAGCAGCAGGGCGCCGACCACCAGGCGCAGGGCGCCGAGCGGGAGCTGACCGACAGTCGGCCCGAGGGCGGCGACGGTGACGGCGAGCACCAGCAGTGCGGACCCGGTGCCCTGGAGGGCCGAGCCCCAGTGCCGGCTGGCGCCTGCGGCCAGCACGATGGTCACCGCTTCGACGGCCTCGACGGCGCAGGCCAGGAACACGGTGACGAAGAGGACGTAGGAGGTCATGCGGCTCCCCCGGTGCTGGTCAGGGCGCGACGGGGCGTCATGGTACCTCCAGAGGTGGGTGGGGTCGACGGGCCGAGCACCACGGGCACCTTCCGCTGCCCACGAAGGCCGGCGACAGCTGAGTCACGGGGACTGATCCGCCCGGGTGGCGCACGGCCGGCCCCTCGGCGGCGACGCCGGGTCGGGGACCGATCCGCTGGTAGCTTCGCCAGCTCTGGGAGACATCCAGGCGCAAGCCAGCGGGGAACGGAGCACGGTGTGATCGATCCCGCCGAGGGCACGGGCGGTAGGCGTGTTCCCCTGCTGGGCCGCCGGGGGTTCATCAAGTCGGCCACCCTGGCGACGGCCGGGCCGCTCGTCCTGGACAGCCGTACGCCAGCGGTGGCGCAGGGGCTGATCCCCGCGACGGACGGCGGCCGTGCGTCTGTCGCCCGGCTGATGGCGCTGCCGCGCGGTCGTCGTGGCGAGGACTGGATCAGGTGCGCCCTCCAGATCGCGGTGGAACTGGAACTGGCGACGATCCCGCCCTACCTGTGTGCCTGGTGGTCCGTCAAAGACCGGGCGGGCGCGGCGGCGAAGCTCATCAAGGCCATCATCTGCGACGAGATGTACCACATGGGCCTGGCCTGCAACCTGCTCGTGGCAGTGGGCGGGCAGCCGCGGATCACCGGCGCCGTCCCGTCCTATCCCGGCCCGCTGCCCGGCGGGGTGCGAAGCGACCTGACCGTGTACCTCTCCGGGCTCACCAAGGAGTACGTGCACGAGGTTCTGATGGGCATCGAGGCTCCCGAGGTCCCGCTCACCAGGGACGGCGGTCCGCCGAGCATCGGCGCGTTCTACGGTGCGATTCTGTCCGCGTTCCACGATGTCCGTCCCGACCTCTCGGTCCGAGGCCAGCTGGAACGGCGGATCGGCCCGAACTCGCTGTCCGTGGTGACGAGCCTGGACGACGTCGAGAGGTCGATCGAGACCGTCAGGGAGCAGGGCGAGGGGACGTCGGCCTCACCCGACGCGCCGTTCGCCGCTGACGCGCCGGCTCACTACTACGCCTTCGGCGAGATCTACCACGAACGGCGGCTGCGGCAGGTCGACGGGGGCTGGGAGTTCAGCGGCGAGGCCGTCCCGTTCCCGGACGTCCGCCCGATGGGTGTGGTCCCCGCAGGCGGCTGGCCCTCCCCGTCCGCCGAGGTCCAGCGGCTGCTCCAGCAGTTCGACGCGATGTTCACGCAGGTGCTCCAGGGCCTCCAGACCACCTGGGCCACCGGGGACCCCTGCGCACTGGACGCCGCGGTGTCGGCGATGCTCGAACTGGAGAAGCCGGCTCTCGACCTGATGGACGTTCCCCTGCCCGACGGCACCGGCACCTACGGCCCGCAGTTCCGCCCGGTGCGCTGAGCCGGGGGTCGGGCGCGGAGGGTGCTACGCCGGAACGTGGGCCTGGATGAGGCCGTACGTGCCGCTGGTGCGCCATGGCTCCCCCGTGGCGTCCAGGTCAGCGGCCACCGGTCCGTCGAGGCCGACGACGACGTCCGACTTCAGCGTGCGCAGGGCCGCCAGCGGGGAGGGAAAGTGGCCGGCCCGCTCGGCGAAGGGGGCGGTCGGGTCCCAGAGCCGGTCCCCGACGAGGCGGCGGTAGTTGAGATCGCCCTTGATGATCGTCATCGCGGCCCCGGAGAGCTCGGCCCGCAGGTCCAGGGGCATGTCGTGGAACGGCAGCGGCGCGCAGAAGAACCGGTGCGTGCGGACCGCGAGGGCGCCGTTGCCCATCGCCTGCCAGAGCCGGCGGCCGATCCGTGCCGCCTGCGGCTCGGGTGCGCTGCGCAGGCGCTCGACGGTGGCGAGGACGTCGGCGGTGGTCGCGTCCGACACGTAGTAGGGGGCGGGCTTGACGTACAGGACGGCCTCGGTGGCCATCCCGCTCGCGAGGAGGTGGTCGACCAGGACGAGGTCGGGCAGCAGCTCCCGCCCGGCGTTGTCCGCGATGACGCAGACCCTGGCACTGCTCGCGGCGGTCAGGGCGGACCACAGGAGCGGGCTGTCGTCCGCGATCAGGGCGGGGGGCCGGCTGTCCCCGGCCGAGGCGGTGATCTGGAAGCTGAGGTCCGCCCGGTTGCCCCAGAGCGCTGACGAGAGCAGCACGTCGGCTCGCTTCTCGGTGGCGAGGGAGGGCAGGTCGCGCAGCGCCGCCAGCTCGGCGTCGACGGCCGGGCCGGCCAGTTCGGCGTTCTTGAAGGGCGCGAACGGGTCGATGCCCTGCCACGTGCCCGGGCGGAAGTAGCCGGTGGCTTCGAGCAGCCTGCGGTAGAAGTAGCTCTCGGCCCACAGGAACGGCGCCTGGCCCCACGGCCGCCCGAACAGGCCCTCGCCCCACTCCCGCCACTGCTGGTGGTCGTGGGCGCTCTCGTTCAGCGGCTCCAGCACGCCACCGGTGCTCTCGGCGAGCAGCTGCTCGACCGCTGCCCGCTCGGACGGCCCGTACGGCAGGGCGTCGAGCACCTGCTGGACGAGCTTCGGGTGCCGCTCGTGGAAGACGCTCCAGGGGAAGGATCCGGGGACATCGCTCAGGATGACGGGTGCGGTGGGCACGTTCGGGCTCGTCCTTCTGTTCGTCGGGGCGCGCTCAGGAGGCCAGCCGGCGGCCCCGCTCGAAGAAGGCCAGGACGCCGTCCACGCCGCCGAGTTCGCGGATCGTGGCCGCCGCACCGAACGGCGCGTTCCAGAACTCGCCCTGCTGCGGGGTGTGCGGGCCGACGTACGCGTACGGCTCGGCCTGGAAACCGTCCCCGGGAGAGACACCGTAGTTGATCGCGTCCACGGTCACGCCGAGGTCGAAGTGCTCGGGCCAGATGACCGGGTCCGCGTCGTGGAACATCCGGCGCAGCGCGGCGTCGCCGACCGCGAAAGCCTGGGCGATCAGCTGGGCGGCCTGCGGGTCGGCTTCGATCACGTCCTCGGGGCCGACGCCCGACCCGTCGTGGTAGAGCCCGGCGGGCGCACCGGCCGTGACGCCGATCGCGGCCGCGAGATCGGCGCAGGTGGTCCGTTCCAGGAAGAGGCGCTGTCCGGGCGCCACCAGGTCCGCGCCGACGACCTGCGCGTGCGGCTCCGCCCGGGTGGCGAAGCCGCCGAGGGACGCGCGCAGCCTGATCGTGCCGCTGGTTCGGAACTGCGGCCCGGCCAGGACCAGCTCGGCGACGGCGTGCAGCGCACGGCGGGTGCGTACCAGGGTTTCGTTGTCCATAGCGGCCATGCTCTCCCACCGCGGGCCGAGATGTCGCCCGCGGCGCGCGATCCGCTGGGTTTTCGGTCGCATTTCCCAACTTGTCTGGAAACAGCGGACCTTGGGGCTTCAATGAATTCTTCGTTGATTCAACCAGCTTGAAATACAGCAGAGTTGGTACACATCCAGACGAGTCAACAGCCGATCAACGCACCCCCGAAATCGGAATAGATCGTACGTAGATCAACCGGTGATTGGCTCCTCGGCATCGGAAGTTACCAGTGCGTAATACCAGCCGGGGAGGAATACGACACATGCACATGCCAATCGTATTCGCAGCCGACCCCTCGTCAACCAAGGACCAAGGACCACGCATCGTGCAACACGACACAGACCATGACAGCGGCTCGGCGGCCACCCCGCTGAGCCTGACCGGAGCGCAACGCGGTGTCTGGTACGGCCAGCAGCTCGACCCCGCGAGCCCGGCCTACAACACAGCCGAGTTCGTGGAGATCCAGGGCCCGGTGGACCGGGTCCGGTTCGAGGAGGCGCTGCGCACCGCCGTCACGCAGGCCGAAGCCCTGCACGCGCGGTTCGGCGATGACAGCGGCGAACCGCGCCAGACGCTGGGCGAGACGGCCTGGCAGCTCCGGACGGTCGACGTGTCCGGCGAGAGCGATCCGTGGTCGGCCGCCGACCGCTGGATGCGCGAGGACCTCCGGCAGCCGTTCGACCTGACGTGCTCTCCGCTCTTCGGGCACGCGCTGATCACGCTGTCCGCCGAGCGGGTCCTGTGGTACCAGCGCGCCCACCACATCGTGCTGGACGGCTACGGCTTCTCCCTGCTGGCCCGCCGGGTGGCCGAGGTGTACGGCGCGCTGGTGAACGACCGCCGGCCCCCGGCGAACAGCTTCGGTTCGTTCGACGAGCTGCTGCGCAACGAGGAGGCCTACCGGGGCAGCGAGCAGTGCGAGCGCGATCGCGCCTACTGGCTCGACCAGTTCGCCGACCTGCCGCGGCCCGCCGTCCTGGCGGAGCTGTCGGCGCCGGTCTCGGCCGGGTTCCGCCGCGAGCGGGCCGGCCTCCCGGCGGGCGTCGCCGAGCAGGTGGCGCGCACCGCCGAGCTCACGGGCGCGGTGACGGCCGAGGTGATGATCGCCGCGGTGGCCGCCTACACCTACCGCCGCAGCGGATCCGCCGACGTGGTGCTGGGCGTACCGGTGATGAACCGCGGCTCGGCCGCCGCCCGGGTCCCCTCGATGATGGTCAACGTCACCCCGCTGCGCCTGCGACTTCGGCCGCAGCTGAGCTTCGCCGAGCTGGTCGCCGAGGTCTCCGGCGCCCTGCGCGGCACGCGGGCCCACCGGCGGTACCGCTACGAGGACATCCGGCGCGACCTGGGCCTGGTGGGCGACAACCGCCGGCTCTTCGGCCCGATGGTCAACATCAAGCCCTTCAGCGGGAAGCTGGACTTCGGCGGGCTGCGCGGGGTCGTGCACCAGCTGAGCGCCGGGCCCGTCGAGGATCTGACGGTCAACGTGGTGGACGATCCGTCGGTCGGCGGCCCGGTGGTGGAGATCGACACCAACCCCGCCACCTACTCGGCGGACGAGACGGCGGACCACCTGGCCCGGTTCCTGCGGCTGCTGGACGCGCTGACCGCGCGACCGGAGGCGGCGCTGGCCGAGGCCGGCCTGCTCGCCCCCGAGGAACTGCTCAAGCTGGCCGAGTGGAACGACACCGCGCGCGCACTGCCCGCCGCCACCCTCCCCGAGCTGGTCGAGGCCCAGGTGGCCCGGACCCCCGAGGCGACCGCCGTGCGCTTCGAGGGCGAGCAGCTGGACTTCGCCGAACTCAACCGCCGGGCCAACCAGTTGGCCAGGCTGCTGGCGGCGCGGGGCGCGGGCCCCGGCCGGATCGTCGCGGTGGCGCTGCCCCGCTCGATCGAGCTGGTGGTCGCGCTGCTGGCCGTCCTGAAGTCCGGCGCGGCCTACGCGCCGCTGGACCTGGACCACCCGGCCGGACGGCTGGCGGCGATCCTTGAGGACACCGATCCGGTCGCCGTGGTCACCGACACCGCGGCCGGCGCGGCGCTGCCCGACGGCGCGCCCGTGCTGCTGCTGGACGACGCCCGCACCGAGGCGCTGGACGAGGGCGACCTGTGCGGCAACCGTCCCGCACCCGAGGACACCGCCTACGTCATCCACACCTCCGGCTCCACCGGCCGCCCGAAGGGCGCGGCGCTCTCGCACCGCGCGATCTGCAACCGGCTGCTCTGGATGCAGGACACCTACGGCCTCGGCGCGGACGACCGGGTGCTGCAGAAGACGAGCAGCGGCTTCGACGTCTCGGTCTGGGAGTTCTTCTGGCCGCTGATCACCGGGGCGACCCTGGTGGCCGCCCGGCCCGGCGGGCACAAGGACCCGGCGTACCTGGCCGAGCTGATCCACCAGGAGGGCGTCACCACCGCCCACTTCGTGCCCGCCATGCTGAGCGCCTACCTTGCGGAGCCCGCCTGCGCCCGGCCGACCCGGCTGCGGCGGATCATCTGCAGCGGTGAGGCGCTGCCCGCGGACCTGGCCACCAGGGCCGCGCAGGTGCTGGGTGCGCCGGTGCACAACCTGTACGGCCCCACCGAGGCCGCCGTCGACGTCACCGCCTGGGTGCACGGCTCCGAGCCGACCGCCGGGGTGACGGTGCCGATCGGCCGTCCGGTCTGGAACACCCGTACCCACGTGCTGGACGCGTTCCTCCAGCCGGTCGTGCCCGGCGCGGTCGGCGAGCTCTACCTGGCCGGCGTCCAGCTCGCCACGGCATACCTGGGACGGCCCGCGCTGACCGCGCAGAGCTTCGTCGCCGACCCCTTCGGACCGGCCGGGAGCCGGATGTACCGCACCGGAGACCTGGTCCGGCAGCTGCCGCAGGGCGAGTTGGAGTACCTGGGCCGGACCGACCACCAGGTGAAGCTGCGCGGGCTGCGGATCGAACTGGGCGAGATCGAGTCCACCCTGACCACCCATGACGGCATCGACGCGGCGGTGGTGCTGCTGCGCACCGAGCACACCGAGCGGCTGGTCGCCTACGTGGTGCCCCGCGCCGGCGCCGAGGCCGACCCCGACGGCTGGCGCGCCC
Source organism: Kitasatospora sp. MAA4 (assembly GCF_029893355.1). Taxonomy (GTDB): domain Bacteria; phylum Actinomycetota; class Actinomycetes; order Streptomycetales; family Streptomycetaceae; genus Kitasatospora. The sequence goes on along the minus strand of NZ_JARZAI010000001.1, from coordinate 176,024 downwards.
ACCTGGCCCGCTCGCTGCCCGAGTACATGGTCCCCGCCGTCTTCACCGTGCTGGACGCCCTGCCGGTGACCGCCAACGGCAAGGTGGACCGCGCCGCCCTCCCCGCGCCACAGCTGCCCGGCGCCGCCGACGACGAGCAGCCGGCCACCGTGCAGGAGCGGATCCTGTGCGAGGTGTTCGCGCAGGTGCTCGGACTGCCCAGGGTCGGCCCCACCGACAGCTTCTTCGCCCTCGGCGGGCACTCGCTGAGCGCCGCCCGGGTGGCCGTGCGGGCCCGCACCGCCCTGGGTCTCGAGGTCTCGATCGGCGACCTGTTCCAGGAGCCGACCGCCGTCGGGCTGGCCGCCCGGCTGCACCGCGCGCTGCCCGCCCGGCCGCCGGTGCGCCCGCTGCCGCGCCCCGAGCTGCTGCCGCTCTCCTTCGCCCAGCAGAGCATGTGGTTCCTGAACCAGCTGGACACCTCGGCCGCCACCTACAACATCCCGCTGGTGGTGCGGCTGGAACACGAGGTCGACCACGACGCCCTGCGGGCGGCGCTGGCGGACGTCACCGACCGGCACGAGAGCCTGCGCACCCTGCTGCCGCAGGCCGGCGGCTCGCCGCGCCAGGAGGTCCGCGCGCCGGGCACCGTCCGTCCCGTGCTGCGGGTGGTGGACTGCCCGCAGCAGGAGGTCCAGGCGCACGTCGCCGACGCGCTGCGGCACCCGTTCGACCTGACGCAGGACCCGCCGCTCTGGGCGGGCCTCTACGGCACCGGGCCGGCGGAGCGGGTGCTCGTCATCGTCGTCCACCACAGCGCGGCCGACGGCTGGTCGCTGCGGCCGCTGGCGCAGGACCTCTCCACCGCGTACGCGGCCCGCCTGGAGGGCCGGGCGCCGCAGTGGCAGCCGCTCCCCGTCCAGTACGCCGACTACACCCTGTGGCAGCGCTCGCTGCTGGAGGACCGGTCGACCACCGCGAGTACGACGGTTCGCCAGCTGGCGTTCTGGCGGGCGGCGCTCACCGGTCTCCCCGAGGAGACCCCGCTTCCCGTCGACCGCTCCCGGCCGCAGCTGCCCACCCGCCGCGGCGCCGGCCTCGCGCTCGACCTCGACCCCGACCTGCACGGCGGGCTGCTGCGGCTGGCCGAGGAGAACGGCAGCAGCCTGTTCATGGTGCTGCACAGCGCCCTCGCCGCGCTGCTCACCCGCACCGGCGCGGGCACCGACATCGCCATCGGCACGCCGGTGGCCGGACGCTCCGACGAGGCCCTCGACGACCTGGTCGGACTGGTCGCCAACACCCTGGTGCTGCGCACCGACACCTCGGGCGACCCGGACTTCCGCGACCTGCTGGCCCGGGTGCGGGCCTTCGACCTGGCCGCCTTCGACCACCAGGAGCTGCCCTTCGACCTGCTCGTGGAGGAGCTCAACCCGGCCCGGCACCAGGCCCGGCACCCGCTGTTCCAGGTGATGCTGGCCCTCCAGAACAACTCCGAGGCGGTCCTCTCGCTGGGCGCCAACCAGGTTCCGCTGGAGCCCAGTTCGACCGGAACGGCCAAGTTCGACCTCTTCCTCAACGTACTCGAGCGGCGCACCGCCGACGGGGACCCGGCCGGCCTGGCCTGCCAGATCGAGTACAGCACGGACCTGTTCGACCCGGACACCGTGCGGCAGCTGGCCGACACCCTGCACGGGCTGCTGGCCGCCGTGGCCGACGACCCCGCGCTGCGGATCAGCGCGCTGCCCGCCCCCGACCGCTCGGCCGAGGGAGCGGCCGGGGCCGAGCGGGAGCAGGACGGCGGGTTCGACCCGGAACTGCTGGAACGCGAACTCCTCGCCCTGGGCGGCATCCGCGAGTGCGTGGCGCTGGCGCCCGCAGCGAACGGAGCCGGCCGACCGCGCGTCCTGGCCGTACCCACCCGGACCGGCGTGCTGGAGCAGGCGGCGAAGACCCTGCGGCGCCGCGCGACCGATCCCGCCCGCGCCCCGCGGGTGGCCGGTCTCTCGGATCTGCCCAGGCACCCGGACGGCACCCTGGACACCATCGCCCTGGAGCAACTCCCGCTGCTGGACGGCGAGTCGGCTGAGCAGTGGGAGCGCGCCCTGACCGCCCTGCCCGGCGTGCTGCGCGCGAGCGTGGCGCTGGAGGAGATACCCGAGGAACTGGGCCGGCTCTCCGTCGGTCCGGTGTCCGCACGGCGCCCGGCCGCGGCGCAGGCCGAGGCCGCCGGGCCCGCGGCGGCGCCCGTCCCCGCGCTCAGTGAGGGGCCGGCGCTGCCCGAACCGGACCTGCACACCTGGAGCCAGGCGCTGAGCCGGGCCGCCGAGGGCGGCGAGCACGCCGAGGTCGTCCACGTGCGCCCCGACGGCACCGAGACCCGGCGCTCCTATGCCTCGCTGCTGGCGGAGGCCTCCCATGTGCTGGGCGGACTGCGCAAGTTGGGCCTGCGGCCCGGCGACCAGGTGATCCTGCAGTGCGAGGACACCGAGGACTTCCTGGCCGCGCTCTGGGGCTGCGTGCTGGGCGGCTTCGTGACCGTGCCGCTGACCGTCCCCGTCTCCTACCAGGTGGCCTCCGCTCCGGTGACCAAACTGGAGGGCGTCCGGGAGATGCTGCACCGGCCGTGGATCGTCACGTCCGCCGCCGGTGAGGCGGGTCTGCGCGAGCTGGCCGGGCGACGGAACTGGTCCCAGCTGCGGCTCGCCACCATCGACGCGCTGCGCGAGAGCCCGGCCGACCCCGACTGGCACCCGGCGCAGCCCGACGACGCGCTGCTGATGCTGCTGACCTCCGGCAGCACCGGCCTGCCGAAGGCGGTCCGGCTCAGCCACCGCAACGTGCTCACCCGCTCGGCGGCCACCGCCGCGATGAACTCCTTGACCGAGCAAGACGTTTCACTCAACTGGATCCCGCTCGACCACGTCACCGGCGTGGTGATGTTCCACCTGCGGGACGTCTTCCTCGGCTGCCGGCAGGTCCACGCGCCCACCTCCTGGATCCTGCAGGACCCGCTGCGCTGGATGGACCTGGCCGACCGGCACCGGGTCAGCGTCACCTGGGCGCCGAACTTCGCCTTCGGCCTGGTCGCCGAGCAGGCCGAGCGGATGGCCGACCGCCACTGGGACCTGACGCCGATGCGCCTGGTGACCAACGCGGGCGAAGTGGTCGTGGCGGCCACCTCGCGGAAGTTCCTCAAGGTGCTCAAGCCGTTCGGGCTGCCGCAGAACGTCATGCACCCGGGCTGGGGCATGTCCGAGACCTCCTCGGTCGTGACGGACACCGAGTTGTCCGCCGAACCCAGCGGCGCGGACGAGACGTTCGTCAGCTGCGGGCGCCCCTACCCGGGGTTCGCCATGCGGATCCTGGACGACCGGGACCTGGTGGTGGCTGAGGGAACCGTCGGCCGACTCCAGGTGCGCGGCAGCTCGGTGACCTCCGGGTACCACGACAACCCGCGGGTGAACGCGGAGTCCTTCACCGTCGACGGCTGGTTCGAGACCGGGGATCTGGCGTTCCTGCGGGCCGGCGAGCTGTACATCACCGGCCGCGCCAAGGACGTCATCATCGTCAACGGCGTCAACCACCACAGCCACGAGATCGAGTCGTGCGTCGAGGAACTCCCCTTCGTGGTACGGAGTTTCACTGCGGCCTGTGCTGTGCGCAGCGACCCCACCGCCAGTACCGACGAACTCGCGCTCTTCTTCCACCTCGAACCCGGCCAGGACCTCGCGCAGGCACTGCGGGCGATCCGGGGCAAGGTCACCCGGGAGATCGGCGTCAGCCCCGCCCACCTGGTGGCGGTCGAGGCGGCGACGATCCCCAAGACCGAGATCGGCAAGATCCAGCGGACCCAGCTGCGCAAGCGTTTCGAGGCCGGGGAGTTCGACGAGGCCGCCCGCGCCTGCGAGCTGCTGCTCGACAGCGCGGCCTCCGTCCCCGACTGGTTCCTGCGCCCGGTGTGGCAGCGTGCCCAGCCGGTCCGCCCCTCGACCTGGACCGCGCGCCACACCCTGGTACTGGCCGGACGCCACGCGGCGGCCGCCGAGGTGGCCGAGGCACTCGCCGCGCAGCTGCGGCACCTGGGCAGCCGGTGCACGATCGTCACCGCGGCGGACGCCTTCGAGCGCCTCGACGCGGCCCGCTACCGGCTGCGCGTCGACGCCGTCGAGGACCACCACCTGCTGCTCGCCGGCCTGGCCGACGACGGCCGCCCGGTGGACGCCGTCCTGCACCTGGGTGCCCTCGGCGCCGCGCAGCGCGAACCCGACTCCGTCGAGGCCCTGCTGGCCGCCCAGCGGGACAGCGCCGACAGCCTGCTCTGCCTGGCCCAGGCCCTGACGGCGGCGCACTCGCCCGACCACCGGGTCAGCCTGCACCTGGTGACCGGCGACAGCCGGACCGTACGGCCCGAGGACGGCCCGGGCTACGCCCACGCCGCCGCGGGCGGGCTGCTCAAGAGCCTGCCCGAGGAACTGCCGTGGCTGAGCACCTGCCTGCTGGACGTGTCGGAGACGGACCCGGAGCGATTCGCCCGGCTGCTGCTGGCCGAGGCCGCGGCGCCGGTGACCGACCCCGAGGTGGCCTACCGCGGTGGGCAGCGCTGGGTGCGCCGGCTCGCGCAGCTGCCCGTCCCGCTGCCGCGCACCGATCCCGCCGCGCCCGACGGGTTCCAGCTGATCAGCGGCGGCCTCGGCGGCGTGGCCACGGCCCTGGCCCAACACCTGCTCAGGACGCCGGGCACCCGGCTGCTGCTGCTCGGACGCACCGAGTTGCCCGAGCAGCACACCTGGGCCGAGCACCTCGCCCGGGGCGGCGAGCTCGCCCGCCGGATCGAGGCCTACCGAAGCCTGTGCGAGCAGGGCGAGGTGCGCTACGAAGCCGCCGACATCACCGACCCCGCCCAGGTGCGGGCGGCCGTGGACAAGGCCGCGTCGCACTGGTCCGCGCCGCTGGCCGGTGTGCTGCACCTGGCCGGCACGTTCGACCAGCGACCTGCCGCCGGGTACGAACTGGCGCAGTGGCGTGCCGAGTTGGCCGCGAAGGTCACCGGCGGCTGGGTCCTGCACCGCTTGGCGGTGGAGCACTCGGCGGTGTCCTTCCTCTCCTTCTCCTCGGTCAACGGGTTCTTCGGCGGCTCGCTGAGCGGCGGCTACAGCGCCGCCAACGCGTTCCTCGACGCCCTGGCCGCGCACCAGCGCCGGCACTGCGGACTGGACGCCCGCAGCCTGGCCTGGAGCATGTGGGACGAGGTCGGCATGAGCCGGGGCTTCACGCTCAAGGCCCTGACCGAGGCACGCGGCTACCAGGTCCTGGAGACGGCCGCGGCACTGCGCTCGTTCGAGCTGGCGCGCCGGGTGGCCGAACCGCACCTGCTGATCGGCGTCCATCGCGGCGCCCCCTGGGTGCGCGGCCACCTGCTGGCACCGGCACAGCCGGTGCACCGGCTGGCGGGCCAGGTGGTGCTGCGGGACGGCGCCGACCTCGGCGCTCTCCACCGGGCGGCCGACGACGCCGCCCGGGGCCTGGGCGCGGACGACCGGTGGGTGCTGCGCGCGGCCGGCTCGCCGTCGCCGCAAACCGGACTCGACGACGCGGCAGCGGCCCGCAGCAGCGCGGAGGCGACCAACCGCCGGGCGCTGGAGCAGACGCTGTCCGCGATCTGGGGCCGGGCCCTCGGCCGGGACCGGATCGGCGTCGAGGAGAACTTCTTCGACCTCGGCGGCAACTCGCTGCTGCTGGTCGGTGTGCAGACCACGGTCAACCAGGAACTGGGCTGCGACCTGAGCGTCGTGGACCTGTTCAGCCACCCGACCGTCGAGGCACTGGCCCGCCACCTCGACGAGAGCGGAACCACGCCGGCCGACGCCGGCGCCGACACCCCGACCCCCACCCGACCCGCGCCCGGCGCGGCCCTGGACCGCGCCCGGCAGCAGGCCGAGCGCCGCCAGGCGGCCCGCACCCGGACCAACCGACCGAACAGGAGGACCGAGAACGATGGCTGACAACGACAGCACCGACAACGACATCGCCGTCATCGGCATGGCGGCACGCTTTCCCGGCGCCGACACCGTGGAGGAGTTCTGGGCGAACCTCGCCGCCGGCCGGGAGTCGATCCGCCCGATCACCGACGAGGAGTTCCTGGCGGCCGGCGGAGACCCGGCCGACCTGACGGATCCCCAGCTGGTCAGGATGGCCTCCGTCATCGAGGGGATCGACCGCTTCGACTCCGCGTTCTTCGGCTACAGTCCGGCCGAGGCCGAGGTCATCGACCCGCAGCAGCGCCTGCTGCTGGAGTGCGCCTACCACGCCCTGGAGGAGTCCGGCTACGCGGCCGACCTGGCCGAGCAGAGTGTCGGCGTCTACGCGGGCGCCGGGGACAGCCGCTACTACCCGGCGCACGTCTACCCCCGGTTCGCCGGCAGGTCGGCCTCGGTCGAGCTGGTCCACGCCGCCACCGCCAACTCGCTGGGCACGCTGGCCACCCGGATCTCCTACGAACTGGGGCTGACCGGCCCGAGCCTGTCCCTGCAGACCGCGTGCTCGACCGCCCTCGTCGCGATCCACACCGCCTGCCAGGACCTGCTGAACTACGCCTGCGACCTCGCGCTGGCCGGCGCGGCCTCGCTGAACCCCTCGGCGATGCTCGGCTACCGCCACATCCCGGACGGTCCGTTCTCCCCGGACGGCCGCTGCCGGGCCTTCGACGCCGACGCGGGCGGCACCTCCTCCGGCGACGGCGTGGGCGTCGTGGTCCTCAAGCGGCTGGCCGACGCGCTGGCCGACGGCGACCGGATCCGAGCCGTGATCAAGGGCTCGGCCATCAACAACGACGGCCGCCGCAAGGTGGGCTTCAGCGCGCCCAGCCGCGACGGCCAGCTGGACGCGATCCTCCAGGCCCAGGCCGCGGCCGGCGTCGACGCGGACTCCATCACGTACGTGGAGGCGCACGGCACCGCCACCCGGATCGGCGACCCGATCGAGGTCGCCGCGCTGACCGCGGCGTTCCGGGAGAGCACCGACCGCCGCCAGTACTGCGCGCTCGGGTCGGTCAAGACCAACATCGGCCACCTGGGCGCCGCCGCCGGGATGGCCGGCTTCATCAAGACCGTGCTGGCGCTGGAGCACGGCCAGATCCCGCCGACGCTGCACCAGCGCGCACCCAACCCGCTGATCGACTTCGCGGCGAGCCCCTTCCGGGTGCCGGCCGCGCTGGAGGAGTGGGAGTCCGCGGGAGGACCGCGCCGGGCGGCCGTCAGCGCCTTCGGGATCGGCGGCACCAACGCGCACGTCGTCCTCCAGCAGGCGCCCGCGGACCCTCGTCAGGACCCGCCCGCTCGCGAGGACGTCCCGCGGTGGCACGCGCTGGCGCTCTCCGCCCGTACCCCGGGTGCCCTGCGCGGGCAGGGGGAGCGCCTCTCGCGCCACCTCGACAACCCGGGTTTCGAGCTGGCCGACGTCGCCCACACCCTGCGCACCCACCGCCCCGCGATGGCGCACCGCGCCGTCGTGGTCGCGGCGAGCAGCGCCGACGCCGCCGAACTGCTGCGCCACCCGCTGCCCGCGAGCCCCGCGGTGCGCACCGGACGGGCACCCGCCGTCGCCTTCCTGCTGCCCGGCGGCGGCACCCAGTACATCGGTATGGGTGCGCAGTTGTACCGCGACCAGCCGCTCTACCGCGCCACCGTCGACCGCTGCGCCGCGATCCTGCGCCCGGTGCTCGGCCGCGACCTGCGCACCGCGCTGTACGAGCACGTCGAACCGGGCAGCGTGGACGCCTTCCTGGCCCTGGTCGTCACCGAGTACGCCCTGGCCACCGTGCTGATCGAGCGCGGGGTCCGGCCCGACGCCCTGATCGGCCACTCGCTCGGCGAGTACACCGCGGCCACGCTGGCCGGGGTGATGTCGCTGGAGGAGATGCTGCCGCTGATCGCCGAGCGGATCCGGCTGATCGCCTCCGCCGGCGGAGCCACCGTCAGCGTGGCGCTGGGCGAGGCGGACCTGCGCGAATTCCTCACCGAGGACCTCTCGCTGGCCGCCGTCAACGGCCCGAACGCCTGCACCGCCGCCGGCCCGGCGGGCGCCGTGGCCGAGCTGGAGCGGCGCCTGGCCGCCGCGCAGGTCCCGCACCGCCGGCTGCGGATGCCCGCCGCGGCGCACTCCCGGATGCTCGACCCGATCCTCCCCGAGTTCGCCGAGGCGCTGCGCGGCGTCACACTGCGCCCGCCCCGGATCCCGTACGTCACCAACGTCACCGGCAGCTGGATCACCGACGAGCAGGCGGTCAGCCCCGCGCACTGGCTCGACCACACCCGGCACACCGTGCGGTTCGCCGACGGCGTGGCGAGCCTGTGGGAGCGCGGCGAACCGCTGCTCGTGGAGGTGGGCCCGGGGGACGGCCTGAGCAAGCTCGCGCTCAGCGGGCTGGTCGGCCACACGCCGACCGCGGTGGCGACCATGCGCCACGCCAAGGCCGAGCGCCCGGACGGCCAGGTGCTCACCGAAGCGCTCGGCCGGCTCTGGGCGCACGGGCTGCCCGTCGATCTCGCCCCGCTGGACGGTGCCCGGCCAGAGCGCCGCCGGGTCCAGCTGCCCGGATACGCGTTCGACCGCCGCCGGCACTGGATCCCGGCACCGGCCGCGGCACCGCTGCTCGCCGCCGAACCCGACGACGCCGCGGAGCCGACCGGCGGCGGTCGCACCCCCCGCGGCCTGCTGGCGACCGCCTACGTCGCCCCGCGCACCGACCGTGAACGCACCATGGCCGAGCACTGGGAGGAGGCGCTGGGGATCGACCGGATCGGGATCCACGACAACTTCTTCGACCTCGGCGGCGATTCGATGCGTGCCGTGCTGCTCACCGGCCGGTTGCGCAGCGCCTCGGTCCTGGACGTCCCGGTCGCCGCCCTGCTGGCCTCCCCCACCATCGCCGGCCTTCTGGAGCAGGACGGCACACAGGCCGCCAACGCCTTCGCGCCGCTGCTCGCGCTGCGCCCCGACGGCGACCAGCGCCCGCTGTTCTGCGTGCACCCCGGCGGCGGGATGGCCTGGCGCTACGCCGGGCTGCTCCCGCGGCTCGGCGCAGGCCAGCCGGTCTACGGCTTCCAGTCCCGGGGCCTGGACGGCGTCGGCCAACTGGCCGCCGACGCAGGGGAGATGGTCGAGGACTACCTCGCGCTCCTGCGCAGCGTGCAGCCCCAGGGCCCCTACCGGATCCTGGGCTGGTCGTTCGGCGGCATCGTGGCCCATGCGATGGCCACCGCCCTGCAACGCCAGGGCGAGCAGATCGAACTGCTGGCGCTGCTGGACGCGCCGCTGATCGACCCGTCGGCCGAACAGCGCGTCCCCACCCAGGAGGAGACCGAACGCCAGGTAGCGGCGCTGCTGCTCGGGGACGCCGGCCTCACCCTGCCGGACGACGGCGAGCCGCTGGACGTCGCCCGGGCGCTCCAGCTGCTCAGCCGGGCCGGCGGCGCGGCCGACGGACCGGCGACCGTGACGGCGCAGGAGGTGAGCGCGATCGCCCGCGTGATGCGCAACAACCTGCGCCTGGTCCCCGGGTTCCCGCGCGAGGTGTTCCGCGGCGACGTGCTGTTCTTCAGCGCCACCGGCGACCCGGCCGCCGCTCACCCCGCCCACCAGGCCGACCCGGCACTCGCGCCGGCGAAGGCCGACGGCTGGCGCCGCTACGTCGAGGGCACCGTCGAGGACCACGCCGTGCCCTGCGGCCACTACGACATGACCCGGCCCGAGCCGATCGCCCGGATCGGCTCGGTCCTGGCAACCGCCCTGGCCGCACCCACCCGCTGACCACATCTCCACCCCGACCTTAAGGAGCCCGCAATGACCAAGGACCTCTACGAACTCGGCGACGCCCCGCCGCTGGGCCAGGCCCCGAAGCGGATGTACGCCTCGCTGATCCGCCCCGAGCGCTACGGCGCTCCGGTCGACGCCTTCCGCACCGAGGTCGTCGACGTGCCCGCCATCGGCCGCGGCCAGGTGCTCGTCAAGGTGATGGCCGCCGGCGTCAACTACAACAACGTCTGGGCCGCGCTGGGCGAACCGCTCGACGTGATCGCCAGCCGGCAGAAGCGCGGCGAGCCGCAGGACTTCCACATCGGCGGTTCGGACGCCTCGGGCATCGTGTGGGCGGTCGGCGAGGGCGTGCGTGTGCTGAAGCCGGGCGACGAGGTGGTGGTGCTCGCCAACCAGTGGGACGAGACCGCCGAGGACATCCGGCTGGGCGCCGACCCGTCGACCTCGCACTCCCAGCGCATCTGGGGCTACGAGGAGAACTACGGCTCCTTCGCGCAGTTCACCGTCGTCGACGAGTACCAGTGCCACCCCAAGCCGCAGCGGCTGTCCTGGGCCGAGGCCGCCTGCTACCTGGCGACCGCCGCCACCGCCTACCGCCAGCTCTTCGGCTGGGCGCCGCACACCGTGCGCCCGGGCGACCCGGTGCTGGTGTGGGGCGGGGCCGGCGGGCTCGGCGCCATGGCCATCCAGCTGGTGCGCTGGGCCGGAGGCATCCCGGTGGCCGTGGTCTCCAGCGACGAGCGCGGCAAGCACTGCATGGACCTCGGCGCCAAGGGCTACCTGAACCGCCGGGACTTCGACCACTGGGGCCGGCTGCCGGACACCTCGGACGACGAGGCGATGGCCGCCTGGCTGTCGGGGGCCCGCGCGTTCGGCCGGGCCTTCTGGGACGTCCTCGGCGAGCGCCGCGCGCCGCGGATCGTCCTGGAGCACTCGGGCCAGGACACCGTACCCACCTCGATGTACCTGTGCGACAACGCCGGCATGGTGGTGCTCTGCGGCGGGACCACCGGCTACAACGGCGACGTGGACCTGCGCTTCCTGTGGATGCGCCAGAAGCGCCTCCAGGGCTCGCACTGCTCCAACGCCCAGGAGGCCCGCGCGGTCACCCAGTTGGTCGACCAGGGTCTGCTGGACCCGTGCCTCTCGCTGACCTTCGACTTCGAACAGGTCGGCGCGGCACACCAGTTGCTGCACGACAACCAGCACCCCACCGGCAACATGGCCGTCCTCGTCAACGCGGGGCGATGACCATGGCCGAGCACAGCGGTATCGCCCTGGTCACCGGCGCGTCCCGGGGCATCGGCGCGGCCGTGGCCCGCGCGCTGGCCGAACAGGGCGCCAGGGTGGCCGCGGTGGACGTCCGAGCCGAGGAACTGGACGCCCTGGCAGTGGAGTTCGGCCACACCGGACTGAGCACCCACGCGGTGGACGTCACCGACGCCGAGGCGGTCGAGGCCCTGGTCGACCGCGTCGAACGCGAACTGGGCCCGGTGGACACCCTGGTGAACGTGGCCGGAGTGCTCCGGTCCGCGCCGGTCGTCGACCTCACGGACGAGGACTGGGCGGCCACCTTCGCCGTCAACGCCAACGGCGTCTTCCACACCTCCCGCGCCGCCGCCCGCCGGATGTCCGAACGCCGGCGCGGCTGCATCGTCACCGTCGGCTCCAACGCCGCGGGCGTGCCCCGCACCCGGATGGCCGCCTACGCGGCGTCCAAGGCCGCGGCCACCATGTTCACCAAGTGCCTCGGACTGGAACTCGCCGAGTTCGGCATCCGCTGCAACGTCGTCTCGCCTGGCTCCACCGACACGGCCATGCAGCGGGAGCTGTGGACCGACACCCAGGGGCCGCAGCAGATCATCGACGGCAACCCGGCCGCCTTCCGGGTCGGCATCCCGCTCGGGCGGCTCGCCGACCCGGCCGACATCGCCGACGCCGTGCTCTTCCTCGCCTCCGACCGGGCCCGGCACATCACCATGCACGACCTCTACGTGGACGGTGGCGCCACGCTGCGCGCCTGACCCCGTACCGCCCTCTCCTCCCGCTATCACCGGCGCACCTCCGCGCCGAGAACGGAGCACCCCGTGACCGCAGTCCACGAGCTCCCCGAGACCGCTCCGGCGGCCGTCGCCCGCGGCGGCGACCTCCTCCACGACTACCGACCCTCGCAGGAGTTCTTCTTCGCCTCGCCGCACCGCACGCTGCTCACCTCGGGCGTCCGCGCGACGGTGCCCGACGGGCCCGAGCCGGTGTACCGGCGGGTGGCCGCCGCCCTGGCCGCAGCCGACCGGTCCGACCACGATCCGGTCCCCATGGTGGTCGGCGCGATCCCCTTCGACCACGACGGGCCCGCCCACCTGGTCCTCCCCGACCGGGTGCGCTGGGCCGGCCCACTGAGCGAGGAGACGCCGGCGGACGCCCCCGCGCCGTCCGCCGGCCACGACTGGCAGGTCCGGCCGGTGCCCGCACCCGAGGTGTACGAGCAGAGCGTCGCCGAAGCCGTCGCCTTGATCCGGACCTACGAGCTCAGCAAGGTGGTCCTCGCCCGCGCCCTCGACCTCCGGTCGCCCGAACCGATAGCGGTGGCGCCGATGCTGCGCCGCCTCGCCCGGCGCGACCCGGGCGGCTACACCTTCGCGGTCGGCCTGCCCGAGCGGCGGACCCTGATCGGGGCCAGCCCCGAACTGCTGCTCTCCCGCCGCGGCTCGCGGGTGGTCGCCAACCCGCTGGCCGGCTCCCTCCCCCGGGCCGAGGACCCGGCCGAGGACGAGCAGCGCGCCCGCGCGCTGCTCGCCTCCGCCAAGGACCAGCACGAGCACGCCGTCGTCGTCGACGCCATCCACAAGGCGCTGGCGCCCTACTGCACGACGCTGGACGTCCCCGCGCGGCCCGTGCTGATCCGCACCGCCGCCATGTGGCACCTGTCCACCACGCTCGTCGGCGAGCTCGCCGACCCGGACACCACCGCGCTGGAACTGGCCTGCGCCCTGCACCCCACACCGGCGGTCTGCGGCGAGCCCACCAGCCGGGCGCGCCAGGTCATCGGCGACCTGGAGCCGTTCGACCGCGGCCTGTACACCGGCATGGTCGGCTGGAGCGACGCGCACGGCGACGGCGAATGGGTCGTCACGATCCGCTGCGCCGAGGTCGCCGAGCACACCATGCGGCTCTTCGCCGGGGCCGGGATCGTCGGCGACTCCTCACCGGCGGCCGAACTCGCCGAGACCTCGGCCAAGTTCCGCACCCTGCTGCACGCGGCGGGAGTCGACCGATGAGCCCGGCCTTCTCGGCGGACCAGGACGCGCCCAGCTGGCCGGCGGAGTTCGCCGAGCGCTACCGGGCCGCGGGCTGGTGGCGCGGCGAGACCTTCGGCCAGATGCTGCGCGCTCGCGCCGCCGCCCACCCCGACCGGACGGCGATCGTCGACCCGGCCGGGGAGGGCAGGCGCTGGACGTACCGGGAGTTGGACGAGCGCGCCGACCGCCTCGCCGCCGGGCTGCTCGCGCTGGGCATCGGCAAGGGCGACCGGGTCGTCCTCCAACTCCCCAACGTGGCCGAGTTCTTCGAGGTGGTCTTCGCGCTCTTCCGGATCGGCGCGCTGCCGGTCTTCGCCCTACCGGCCCACCGTGACACGGAGATCCGGCACTTCTGCGCCTTCACCGAGGCCGTCGCCTACATCGTCCCGGACGTCGAGGCGGGCTTCGACCACCGCGAACTGGCCGCCCGGATCAAGGCGGAGGTGCCGACCCTGCGGCACGTCCTGGTGGTCGGCGAACCCGGCGAGCACACGGCGCTGCGCGACGTCCCGCGCGAGCCCGTCGCCGTCGAGGACGGCCCGCTCCCCGGGGACCTGGCCTTCCTCCAGCTCTCCGGCGGCAGCACCGGCGTCCCCAAGCTCATCCCCCGCACCCACGACGACTACCTCTACTCGCTGCGGGCGTCCAACGAGATCTGCCGGGTGGACGAGCACAGCGTCTACCTCTGCGCGCTGCCCGCCGCCCACAACTTCACGCTCAGCTCGCCCGGTTCGCTCGGCGCGCTGCACGCCGGCGGCCGGGTCGTGCTGGCCCCGCGCCCCAGCCCCGACGTCGCCTTCCCGCTGATCGAGCGCGAGGGTGTCACGCTCACCGCGCTGGTCCCGCCGCTGGCACTGGTGTGGATCGAGGCCGCCGCCGAACGCCCGGACGACCTCGGCAGCCTGGACGCACTGCTGGTCGGCGGGGCCAAGCTCAGCGAGGAGGTGGCGCGGCGGGTGGGTCCGGCTCTGGGCTGCACGCTGCAACAGGTCTTCGGCATGGCGGAGGGCCTGGTGAACTACACCCGGTTCGACGACCCCGAGGACACCGTCCTCACCACCCAGGGCCGCCCGATCTCCCCCGACGACGAGATCCGCGTGGTCGACGGCGAGGACGGGGATCTGCCCCGCGGTGCGACCGGACACCTGCTCACCCGCGGCCCGTACACCATCCGCGGCTACTGGCGGGCACCCGAGCACAACAGGACGGCGTTCACCGCGGACGGCTTCTACCGCACCGGCGACATCGTCCGGCAGACCGCGACCGGGCACCTGGTGGTGGAGGGCCGGGCGAAGGACCAGATCAACCGGGGCGGCGAGAAGATCGCCGCCGAGGAGATCGAGAACCACATCCTCGCCCATCCCGCCGTCCACGACGTCGCGGTGGTCTCGATGCCGGACGACTACCTGGGTGAGCGGTCCTGCGCGTACGTCGTGCTGCGGGAGGGGGCCGGGCCGCTGCGCGGTGCGGACGTCAAGCAGTTCGTGCGCCGGCGCGGGCTCGCCGGCTACAAGGTCCCCGACCGGGTCGAGTTCGTCCAGGAGTTCCCGCAGACCGCCATCGGCAAGGTCAGCAAGAAGGACCTCCGCGCCCGCCTCCAACTCCCCCTCTCCTTCCCCCTCTCCTGAAAGGCGCCTCCTCACCGTGGCCCTCCCTGCCATCGCCCCCTATCCGATGCCGACCGCTGACAACCTCCCCGCCAACAAGGTGGACTGGCAAGTCGACCCGAGCCGAGCCGTGCTGCTCGTGCACGACCTGCAGAACTACTTCCTGGACGCCTTCACCGCCGGCGCCTCGCCGCTCACCGAACTCCTGGCCAACATCCGCTGGGTGAAGGACAGTTGCGAGCGGCTCGGCATCCCGGTCGTCTACTCCGCCCAGCCCGGCGGCCAGAACCCCGCCGAGCGGGGGCTTCAACTCGACTTCTGGGGAGCCGGGTTGCCCGACGACGAACGGGCCCGCTCGGTCGTCCCCGAACTCGCGCCGACCGACCACGACACGGTCCTGACGAAGTGGAAGTACAGCGCCTTCGTCCGCACCGACCTCGCCGAGCGGATGGCCGCACAGGGCCGCGACCAGCTGATCATCGTCGGCGTGTACGCGCACATCGGCGTACTGATGAGCGCCTGCGACGCCTGGATGCGGGACATTGCCCCCTTCCTGGTCGCCGACGCCGTCGCGGACTTCTCCGCCGAGGACCACGCCACGGCGCTGCGCTGGGCCGCGCAGAAGTGCGCCGTGGTCACCACCACCGACCGACTCACCGAGGAGCTCGCCGCATGAACCTGACCCTCCAGCAGCTGCGCACCGAGGTCGCCGCGATCCTCGGCGAGGACCCGGCGGACATCGCCGAGGACGAGGACCTCATCGAACTCGGCCTGGACTCCATCCGGTTGATGACCCTGGCCGAACGCTGGCACCGCGCCGGCCTCGAAACGAGCTTCGCCGAGCTCGCCGAACGGCCCACGATCGAGCAGTGGTGGGCCCTCCTGTCGCCCCCCGCACCCCACCCGTAATCCCCGCCGGCAGCGCGACCCGGGACCTGATCACCCCCGGGCCGCGGCCGACGGCCTACGGGCTACTGGGCGAGGTACCCGCCGTCGACCGGCAGGACCGCGCCGGTGATGAACGACGCCTCGGGTGAGGCCAGGAAGAGCACGGCCGCCGCGACCTCCGCCGGTTCGCCGAGCCGGGCCATCGGGTGCAGCTTCTCGATCGCCGCCAAGTACGCTGCGCCGCCGGGCTCCTGGGGCAGCCGCGCGACCCTCTCGGTGCGGATCGTGCCGGGGGCGACGGCGTTGACCCGGATGCCCCGGTCGGCCCACTCGACGGCGAGGTGCTTGGTCAGCCCGGAGGCGACGAACTTCGCGGGCCCGTACACCGCCTGCCCGCGCTGCCCAGCCTCGCCGGAGATGGACGAGATGCAGACGATCGAGCCCCTGCCACCGCCATCGCCGCTGTTCGCCGCCATCGCCTCGATCGCGTACTTGCAGGTGAGGAACATGCCCCGCCCGTCCACCGCCATGACCCGGTCGAAGTCCTCGCCGTCCGCCTCGGTGATCTCCCCCAGCGGGAGCACGCCCGCATTGGCCACCGCGATGTCCAGCCGCCCGTACCGCTCGACGGCGGCGTCGACCATCCGCCGTACGTCCGCCGCCTGCGAGACGTCGCCGACCACCGTCGTGGTCCCCGGCAGCTGCTCGGCGAGCCGGTCGAGCCCCGGTCCGTCGAGGTCGGTCGCAACGACGTGCGCGCCCTCGGCGCGGAAGCGGACGGCCACCGCCCGGCCGATCCCGCTGGCTGCGCCAGTTACCAGGCAGACCTGGTCACGGATAGTCGTGACTCCTCCCCGCCATAAATGACGGGGCTTCCTGTTACGCCGAGTTGGCGTCGCAGCGGACCAGCCCGGCCCGTAGAACGTTGATGGCGCCCACCGTGTCCGCGTGCGCCAAGTGACCACACCGTACGCAGTGGAATTTCGCCTGAGTGGTGCGGTTCTCCCCGCAGACATGCCCACATTCGGGGCAGGTCCGGGAGGTGTTGCGGGGGTCCACTACGATAATCGTCCGGCCGGCACTTTCAGCCTTGCCGGCAAGAATCTGGAGGAACACCCCCCAACCCGCATCCGATATCGACCTGTTCAACCCGCTCTTGGCCACCGCACCGTTGGGCAGAAACACACCAGGCTGCTCGGGGTCAGGCTTCGGCTTCGGAGCACGCACCATGTTGCTGATCGCCAGTTTCTCGTGCGCGATCAGATCGTGCTGACGGACCAGCGTGAGGGCCGTCCTGTGTGCGTGGTCGAGGCGTTGGCGGCGCACTGTGCCGTGCAGGGCAGCGACCTTCTCCACCGCCCGTCGGTGCTTCTTGGTGCGCTTGTCCCGGCGGACACGGGGGAAGGCGGAGAGCTGCCGCTGTGCTTCAGCGAGGGCCTCGGCATTCTCCCGGCCGAACCTGGGGTTGGCGACGAACTCCCCGTTGGAGTCGGCGAGGAAGTTGGCGATGCCCAGGTCAATGCCGACGACGGAGCCGGTCGGCGCGAGAGGCTCGGCCTTCGCCTGCTCGGCGGTCAGCACGACGAACCAGCGCCTGCCCTCGCGCTTCACGGACACGGTCTTGACCCTGCCGACCACCGGCCGGTGCTGGTTGACCTTGACGTGCCCGACACCTTGGAAGCGCACGCGGGTAGCGCGGCCGGGCAGCGAATCCCACCGGACACCGTCGCCGTCCTTCGGGAACTCCACGGTGTCGAACCAGTTCTGGCCCCGGAACCGGGGGTAGCCGGGGGTCCGGCCGGCCTTGACCCGGCTAAAGAACGCCTGGAACGCCTTGTCCAGGCGGCGCAAGGTGGCCTGCTGGCTGGAGAACGACCAGCGGCCCTGACGCTCGGGGTCGAACGCTCGGATCTCCTTGAGCTGCGCGGACTGCATCCCGTACTTGATGCTCGTCCTGGAGACATGCCGGTAGGCGTCGCGGCGCTCCTGCAAGGCCCCGTTGTAGAGGGAGCAGTGATCGCGGAGCATCTCGCCGAGGGCCTGGACCTGGCGGGTGGTGGGCCGCAGCAGGAACTTGTACGCACGGATCTGCGTGTCCAACGGGCCCACCTCCTCCAGGTCGATGTCATCAAGCTAGTACACGCCACTGACACTGAGCTACGGGGCTTCGCCCCTCCCTGCCAAGGACCCATTCCCTCCCGGCGTGAACGCCGGGATTCCCTGGGAGAAGAAGATGGCGGATGGTTGCCACCACCCAGCCCGCCCGAAACCACCCGATCAGGTGATGGTCCCACCGGCCGGGGAGTCGCCGGCGAAGCGGCCTTGACAGCTCCGGCAGCGAGTGACGTTCCGTCAGTTCTATTCCGCGGCAGCGACATGATGCGGTAGGCAGAGGCATGCAGTCGACGAGGGTGGATGAGCGGGTGCTCATCGCGGGTGCCGCTCTGCGTTTCGCACTCCTGGTGGTGCTGTTCGCCTCCACCAGCGTGACCGTGATGTCCGACAGCCTCTCTGCGCTGCGCCATTATCCGGACAGTAAGGCGATCGGCTGCACCCTGGCCGCAGGGATGAACTCCGACGGCAGCGCGAACCCGGGACCTGGTCTCCCCCAGGTCGCTGCCCCTTGCGGCGAGGGGCCGCTATCTTGTTGGTCGTGACGGGGGATTCGAGCGTGCTTGTGGGTGGCAGATACCGGCTGATCGAGCAGATCGGCCAGGGCGGGATGGGTCGGGTGTGGCGCGGCCACGACGAGTCCCTGGACCGCGAGGTGGCGGTCAAGGAGGTGCTGATTCCGCACGGACTGCCCGCACGGGAGCGCGCGGAACTGGCCGCCCGGACCGTGCAGGAGGCTCGCGCCGCCGGGCGTTTGCAGCACCCGGGAATCGTCACGGTCCATGACGTGGTCGACCATGGCGGGGCTCCGTGGATCGTGATGGAGCTGATCGCGGGCCCCTCGCTGGCCACGGTCGTCGCGCGCGAGGGCCGGCTCGGCTGGGAGCGGGTCGCCGCGATCGGGGCCCAAGTCTCCGACGCACTGGCCCACGCACACGCGGCGGGCATCGTGCACCGCGACCTCAAGCCGGACAACGTGCTACTGACGGGCGACCGAGTGGTGCTCACGGACTTCGGCATCGCCCGGGTACTCGACGCGACGACCAAGCTCACCGCCACGGGTGCCGTGATCGGCACCCCGCAGTTCATGGCTCCCGAGCAGTTGGAGGGGCGTGAGGTCGGCGCGGCGACCGACCTGTGGTCGCTGGGCGCCACGCTGTACGAGGCGGTGGAGGGCCGTCCGCCGTTCGAGGGCCCGACCCTGACGGCGGTGTGCGTCGCGATCCTGACGCAACCGGCGCCGACCGCCGAGCACGCCGGGCGGCTCGGTCCGGTGCTGGCGGCGCTGCTGACCAAGGCCGCCGAGGGGCGGCCGACCGCTGCGGCGACCGCCGAACAGCTGAGCGCCGTGGCCGGTGCGGGCATAGCCGAGGGATCAGGCGATGGCACCCTCCGGCTGCTGCACCGGGGTGCGGTGATGCCGCCCGCCGAGGTGCCCGGCGCGAGCGGGTCGACCCGGCGGGGACTGCTCATCGGCGGCGTCGCCGCCGCGCTGGCGGCTGTCGGGGGGACGGCGATCGCACTGAGCGGTGGCGGTGGCGGTGGCGCAAGCAAGTCCGGCACGGCGGGGGCAGGCGCCTCCCCCACCGCATCGGGCCTGCCGCTGGTATGTCGGCTGAGTGGCAACAACGAGGTCCTGACCGACGCGGCGTTCAGCGCGGACGCGACCATGGTCGCCGCGGTGGACCAGCAGCAGAACCTCTTCCTGTGGGACGTCGCGACGCAGGCGCTGAGGAAGGACTTCCAGAACAAGGGCTCCATTCCCCTGCAGTTCGCGTTCGACCCCAAGGGACGGTTCCTGGCGGTCGGCGGCAACGGCGTGGTGGGCCTGTGGGACCCGCAGACCCAGCAGTACAGCCAAACGATGCACGCGAGCGGGACCGACGGCTACCTCGCGGCGGATACCGGCCAGATCTTGGGAGTGGCAGTCAGCCTCGACGGCGAGACCGTCGCGGCGAGTATCAACGTCACCGGCAAGCCCGGCCGGATCCACTTCTGGAACTCGTTGATCGGGAGAGAGGTGAGCGCGATCGACGTGCTCCCCGCGAGTCAGGACAACTTCCTCCAGGGGCTCGCCTTCAGCCCGGACGGCAGGCTCATCGCGTGCGGGGACATGAAGGGTACGGTGCGGCTGTTCCAGCTGGGCGGCACGGCTGCGGGCACCCTCAGCACGGGGCCCGAAATTGTGAGGCACCTTCAGTTCTCGCCGGACAGCAAGACCCTGTTGACCGATACCGACACCGGGGTCGGGCTCTGGGACGTGGCCACCTGCAAGCTCACCTCCTCCTTCGACGGGGTGAGCTCCTGGGCACTCAGCCCGGACGGCAGGACCCTGGCCCTGCCGTCCGGCGGCGCGGCGTCAGGAGGTCATCTCTGGGACCTCGCGACCCGGCTGAAGACCGAAACCTTCGCCAGCCCGGCCGAGCAGGGCGTCCGCCAGGTATTCGCGTTCAGCCAGGACGGCACGCTGCTCACTGGCTTCGACGAGGACAACAAGCTCTGCGTCTGGCGGATCCAGTGAGCCGCGGCAGGTCGCGAAGGGGTGGGTGGCGCTGAGGTGTTCGGCAGTGCGCAGGACGCGGGCATGCTGGTCGGCGGCCGATATCGGCTGATCGAACTGGTCGGCCAGGGCGGGATGGGGCGCGTGTGGCGCGGCCACGACGAGGCTCTGGACCGGACGGTGGCGATCAAGGAGCTGCTGTGCCCCGACGGAACACCCGAGCAGGAGCGGCAGGAGCTGATCGGGCGGGCCATGCGCGAGGCTCGGGCCGCGGCCCGGCTGCAGCACCGGGGCGTGGTTCGGGTACACGACGTCGTCGAGCAGCGCGACGTGCCCTGGCTGGTCATGGAGTTCATCAGCGGCCGGTCACTGTCCGCGGTACTCGCGGCGGACGGCCCACTGGACTGGCGGCGAGTGGCCACGATCGGCGCCGAGGTGGTCGACGCGCTGGCCCACGCCCACGCGGCGGGTATCGTGCACCGCGACCTCAAGCCGGGCAACATCCTACTGACGGACCGTCGGGTGGTTCTCGCGGACTTCGGCATCGCCCGGGTGCTTGACGCAGCGACCCGGCTGACCAGCACGGGCACGATCCTCGGCACCCCGCAGTACATGCCGCCCGAGCAGCTGGCCGGCCACCCGGTCGGGTCGGCCGGCGACCTGTGGTCGCTGGGCGCGACGCTCTACGCGGCGGTCCAGGGCCAGTCACCGTTCGACCGACCGAGTCTGACGGAGGTGTGCGCCGCGATCCTCGACGAGCCTGCCCCGCCGGCCGAGCGGGCGGGGCCGCTGGCACCGCTGCTGGCGGCTCTGCTGACCAAACAGGCCGAGCTGCGCCCCGACTCGCGGACCGTCGCCGAGTGGCTGGGCGGGCTCGCCGCCGGTAGGGCACTCACAGTGCCGCCTCCGGGACCCGCCCGGGACCGGGTACCGACACCGACTCTGCGGTCGGGAGCGTCGCCGGACCCGCTCGACGCGACGCCACCGGACCATGCGACCCTGCGCCTGGCTCCCGCACCCTCGATCACCCCTCAGGTACCCGGTCGCGACACGGAACCGACGGTCGCGTCGGCCCCGCCCGCACGCTTCGGTCCGTCCCGGCGAGCGCTGCTCATCGGCGGCCTCGCCGTGCTCACCACCGGCGCCGCCGCCGGGTACGCGGTCTACCACGGCCGGCGACACTCCGGCCCGCGGCTGTGGCTGACTCTCACCGGACATCAGGGTCCAGTGGTCTCCGTCGCGTTCGGCTCCGACGGCAGCACGGTGGCCAGCGCGGGCGCCGACCGCACGGTGCGCCTGTGGAACCTGGCCGCGCAGGGCGCCTCGACCGTGCTCGCCCAGCAGCAGGGCGAGGTACGCGCCGTGGCGTTCGGGGCGGACAGCGGGCTGCTGGCCGGTGCACGGGACAGCACGGTGGTGGTGTGGGACATCCATTCGAAGCAGGAAACCGGCCGCCACAGCGCCCACACCAACGTGGTGACGTCCCTGGCCTTCAAGCCCGGTGGCGGCATCCTGGCCAGCGGCAGCACCGACCAGACCGTGCGGCTCTGGGACCTGAGCGCCCCGGACACCCCCCGGGTGCTGACGGGCGCTCAGGAGCCGGTGCTGATGCTGGCCTGCGACCGCGACGGCAGGATCGCGGCCGGCGGCGACGCCCAGAAGATCTACTTCTGGGACACCGCCGAGTCCTCCGCCACCCCTGACAGCACTCTCGCCGTCACTGTCTCACCCACGGCCCTGGCCTTCGCCGAGGACGGGAGCCGACTGCTGATCGGCAGCGCAGACGGCTGGGTGGCCGACCGGCGGCTCTCGGACGACGGCCCGGTGATGTCCCAGGCGCACTCCGCCGCAGTGACCTGCGTCGCGGCCAGTCCCAACAGCTCGGCCTTCGCCAGCGGGAGCAAGGACCGGACCATCGTGCTGCAGCACGACGACACCCAGAGCACCACCCTGACCGGCCACACCGACACCGTCAACTCGCTCGCTTTCAGCCCGGACGGCCGACATCTCGCCAGTGCGGGAGCGGACGGAACAGTCCGGATCTGGCAGCTGACCTGACAACGTCTCGGTGACTCAGTCGCTCTTGGCCTTGTTGGCTGCGGTGAACGCGTCATACATCGAGGGTTTCCGGTCCTCGATGTATCCGACCATCAGGCGCACCGCTTCACGAAGGCGAGCCTCGGTCTGATCCACCGGCTTCTCGGCGCCGACCTCGACAACTATCTGTGCGCCGCTCTCGGAGAAAGGGCGTGCGGCGACGACCCGGGTCCAGACGCCCTCGACGGGCTGCTCGAATGTCGACGCCAGTTCGTGTGAAATGCGACCCTCTAGAAGGAGAATTCCAAAACTGCTCGAGATTTCTTCCAGCTGACCCAGCCACGCCTTGAAGTCGTTAGTATCGAGCACCACCTCTCGGCTGTAGGAATGCACCACGTCGACACGAATGTCGACCTCGCGCACGGTGATGCCGTACCAGTCGACCGACCGCGTGACCGAAAGGTCCATGGAAGCCGAGAAGTAACCACCGTCGGCTTCACCATTCAGCAGCTTCTTGTAGGCACGACCTCGCTGATAGCTGTCGCCGGACGCCACGGACGCCGGATCCGG
Source organism: Kitasatospora sp. MAA4 (assembly GCF_029893355.1). Taxonomy (GTDB): domain Bacteria; phylum Actinomycetota; class Actinomycetes; order Streptomycetales; family Streptomycetaceae; genus Kitasatospora. The sequence goes on along the minus strand of NZ_JARZAI010000001.1, from coordinate 153,216 downwards.
CGGCCTCGGATACCGCGACGCCTCGGACTCAAGGGTCGTCAGGAGACGGGTCCATCCACTGCCTGCGTCCGCACGCATATCTGCATACAGAAGACCTTTGAGCTCAGCAGGAATCGGCGCATCGTCGATCACCACCGGAATCAGACGAAGCCCCTCGTTGATCATCAGGTCCGTGGCGATATTCAGTTCGTACGTGAGCCAACTGGACTTCACCGAGGCTGCCGAGATGACGACAAGGACTACTTTTGCACTCCGCAGTCCCTCGGACACTTTACGGGGAAGCGGGTCCCCCAGAAGGAGCTCCTTCTCGTCGAGCCAGGTGTCGTATCCCGCCTCCCTGAGGGGAGCATCGAGCCCGCGGCGAACGAAGGGCTTGTCGACCGACGAGTGCGAGATGAAGATCTTCCCCAGCGCGGCCCTGCCCCAGAACTCGGTCAACGCGTCTCCAGATCGATCACTCCCACGGACTCACGCCGCCCCCGGTGGAAGCGAATGCTACCCAGTTGCCTCGATGCCACCCCCAGCGGGCGTCCGAAGTGTTCGCCGGGAGTTCCCTCCGCAGGACTGCCGGTCGCGACTACCAACGGGTAACGTGCGCTCTCGGCCTGCCGCCTCTCGGGGGTGGCCACCTGTCGTACTCCGTTCTCCGCCGGCGCCGTCAGGGGCTCTGGCGGTGTGTCAAAAGGGGGACACCCATGTCCGCGTTCAGTCGTCGCCGCTTCATCGGCGGCGCTTCGGCCACGGCCGCAGGTGCCGCGCTCTCGCTGGGTGGTGGGACGTTCGCGTCGGCCGCCGCTCGGGACGGCGCGGTGGCGGCCACTGCGGCGCGCGCGGTGGCGGTCGGCGGCACGACGTTGGAGCAGGTCGCGACTCCGGTCGGCAGCAGCGGCTACCGGCGGCTGCTGTCCGGGCCGGGCTGGCCGCTGGTGGTCCGCGGCGACCTGGCCGCCGCGCAGGCCGGCAGAGACGGCCGCCGCACCGGGCTGGCGAGCTTCGTCCAGTTCACCGACCTGCACCTGTGCGACACCGAGTCGCCGATGCGCTTCGAGTACCTGGCGCGCTGGCTCGACGCCGCGCACCGCCCGCAGGAGACGCTCACCGTGCGCGGCGCGTCGTCGATGATCGAGCGGGTGAACGAGGTGGCGGCCGGCCCGTACACCGGCCTGCCGTTCAGCCTGGTGATGGCCACCGGCGACAACACCGACAACCACGAGCAGCTCGAACTCGACTGGTACCTGACGGTGATGAGCGGTGGTCAGGTCACGCCCAACAGCGGTGACCCCAACCGGCCCGAGGGCGTGCAGAACTCCGGCAGCGCCGCCTACTGGAACCCGGAGAGCGCCTTCCAGGACAACTACAAGGCGGTCGGCTTCCCCCAGGTCCCCGGCTTCCTGAGCGCCGGCGGCAGCTCGTTCCGGGCCCCCGGGCTGAAGACGCCCTGGTACACCACGGTCGGAAACCACGACGACAGCATCGAGGGCACGCTGCCCGACCTCGGCCTGCTGAACTCGCTGTACACCGGCGACCGCAAGATCGAGGGCTGCGACGACGCGGACGCGGCGAAGCTGGCCGGCCTGCTGAAGAGCGACCCGGCCGCCGCCGTGCTGCTGCTCGGCAGGCTGCTGGAGGACGCCGACGCGGTCCGCGAGATCACCCCGGACGCCCGCCGCCAGCCGTTCACCACCAAGCAGTTCGCCCAGGCGCACCTCAACCCGGCCTACACCGGCGCCGGCCCCTACGGCCACGGCTTCACCTCGGACGCGGCCAACAGCGGCAACCTCTACTACACCTTCGAGATCGCGCCCGGTGTGCTCGGGATCAGCCTGGACACCACCAACGCGGCCGGTTTCGCCGACGGCTCGATCGGCACCGCGCAGCTGAACTGGCTGGAGCAGCAGCTGCGGGCCAACACCGACCACTGGTACGACACCAACGGAAACCTGGTGCGCGGCGGATCCAGCAGCCGCCTGGTGGTGCTGTTCAGCCACCACACCAGCACCACCATGGGCAACCTGCTGCTCGACCCGCGCCACTTCTTCGAGCTGCGGCACGACGGCAACGCCGTGGTCTCGCTGCTCCAGCGCTACCCGAACGTCGTAGCCTGGGTGAACGGCCACACCCACCAGAACCAGATCACCGCGCACGGCCACGCGGTGCCCGAGCGGGCGTTCTGGGAGATCAACACCGCCTCGCACATCGACTTCCCGCAGCACGCGCGGATCATCGAGGTCGCCGACAACGGCGACGGCACGCTCTCGCTCTTCACCACCCTGATCGAGTCCGCCGCCCCCTACGGCACGGCCTTCGACGACACCTCGGACGCGGGCCTGGCCTCGCTCTACCGCGAGCTCTCCTTCAACGACCCGTACGCCACCCCGGGCGCCAAGCTCGGCACCCCGCTGGACCACAACACCGAACTGCTGCTGGCCAAGCCCGGCCACTGACCGAAGCTCCCGGCATCTAGGCCCTTACAGGTCCTAGGTGCCGGAGGGAGCGGGCGCCCGGTCCGGGTAGAGGATGTGGGCGATCGCCGCGAAGAGCGGGGTGGCTGCGTCGGCCTCGCTGTCGTCCTGGTTGAGCTCCACCACGATCACCGCCGCCATCGACCGGTTCACCGTCGAGGGTCGGACCCCGCCCTTCGACCAGGCACTGGTCACGCTGATCGAGGCCGGCAACCCCGTCCCGATCGACCCGGCCACGGCAGGCCCGCGCCGCGACGAACTGCCGCTGGGCAGCGACGTCGTCGACTTCCCGACCTGACGAGGACGGGCTGGAGGCTCTGTCAGTAGAATCCCAGCTGTCCAGGGGGAGGGCGGGATTCGGCATGCGGATGCTGGGAACTGACGGCCCGACGCACGTGGGGCCGTTCCGGACGGTCGCGGTGCTCGGGCAGGGCGGCATGGGCCAGGTGCTGCTCGGGGTGGCGCCGGACGGACGGCTCGTGGCGGTCAAGCGGGTCCATGCCGATCTGGCGGAGGACCCCGGGTTCCGTTCGCGGTTCCGGCGGGAGGTGGACGCCTCGCGGCGGGTGTCCGGGGCGTACACCGCGCCGGTCGTGGACGCCGACCCGGAGGCCGCGACGCCGTGGCTCGCCTCGCTCTACCTGCCGGGACCCTCGCTGAGCGAGGCGTTGGACGCGGGCGGGGCGCTGCCCGAGCACGCCGTGCTGCTGCTCGCCGCCGGGCTCGCGCGGGCCCTGGAGGAGATCCACCGGGCGGGGGTCGTGCACCGCGACCTGAAGCCCTCGAACGTGCTCCTGACCGAGGACGGCGTACGCGTCGTCGACTTCGGGATCGCCCGCGCGGCCGACCACGACACGCAGCTGACCCGGACGGGCGCGGTGATCGGCTCGCCCGCGTTCATGTCGCCCGAGCAGGTTCGGGGCGAGGAGCCGGGCCCGGCGAGTGACGTGTTCTCCCTCGGAGTCACGCTCGTCACCGCCGCGACGGGCCGCAGCCCGTTCGCCGGCGACTCGCCGCTCGCGCTGATGCACGCCGTCGCGCACAGCCTGCCCGACCTGGGCCTCGTGCCGCCCGGGCTGCGCCGGATCGTCGAGCCCTGCCTGGCCAAGGAGCCGGGCGCGCGGCCGACCTCCGGTCAACTCCTGGCGCTGATAGGCCCGCCGGCACCGTCCGCGCGTCCCTGGCCGGAGACGGTGTACGCGCAGATCGCGCAGCGCCGGGCCTCGGCGGCCGGGTTCGCGGCAGCGCCGACCACGGTCGAGACACCGGCGCCGCCACCGCCGCCCAGGCGACGGCGGTGGCGGATCACCGCCCTCGTGGCGGGCTTGGCACTGGTGACGGCGGCGGCGGCGGTCCTGGCGATCGGACCGGCGAACGTGTACTACTCGTTCGTTCCCGAGCCCGTACCGACCCCCGGCACCACCCCGCTCTCCCAGGTCGCCGACAAGTACACCAAGACCGTCCCGACCTGCACGCAGGCGGGCAGCATCAAACCCCCGTCCGGCTTCGGGCCCCCCGAGGGCAACATCCCGGGCGTGAACCAGCAGGACGACGGCGACGGGCACACGCACCCGTCGAACTACTGCGTCTGGACCACCCGCTCCGGCGACGAGATCGACGTGTCCTGGGACCTCTACCTCTCCCGTCCGGGCGGTCCCACCGGCGCCGCCCTGGCGAAGGAGCGCTACGAGGGCTTCTACATCCGCGGTGAGACCTCGCGCGACTCCGGCCTCGGCTTCGCGCAGGAGGGCCTGTGGCTGTACGACTCCAGTGAAGGCGGCTGCGTGCTGTACTCCCGGAACGTCAACCTGTACGTGTTCGTCCAGGTCAAGGGCGTCCACTACCCGAAGAACGGCTGCGAGGACGCGACCAGGGACGTCGCCCGCCAGAGCTTCGCGGCGGTGGCGGCCCTGTGAACACCTCCGTGAACGCCTCGCAGCCGCTGCCGGAGAAGGCCGGACCGTACGTGCTGCTCGCCGAGCTCGGCCGGGGCGGCATGGGTCGGGTCCTGCTCGGTGTCGCACCGGACGGGCGGCCGGCGGCGGTGAAGCTCGTGCACGCCCGGCACGCGGCCGACGACGGCTTCCGCTCCCGCTTCCGGCGGGAGGTGGCGGCCTCGCGCAAGGTGTCCGGCGCGTACACGGCGGCCGTCCTGGACGCCGACGCGGACGCCGAACAGCCCTGGCTCGCCTCGGTGTTCGTGGCCGGTCCGTCGTTGGGAGCGGCCGTGGAGCGGGCGGGTGCGCTGCCGGAGGCGGCCCTGCACCGCCTGGCGGTCGGGCTGACCACAGCGCTGAGTGAGATCCATCGGGCCGGTCTGGTCCACCGCGACCTCAAGCCCGAGAACGTCCTGCTCGCCGAGGACGGCGCCCGGGTCATCGACTTCGGGATCGCCCGGGCGGCGGAGGGCGGGGACGCCACCGAACTCACCGGCACCGGCTGGGTGGTGGGTTCGCCCCCGTTCATGTCGCCCGAGCAGGCGGAGGGCCGGGAGCTGACCGGGGCGAGCGACGTGTTCTCGCTCGGTTCGGTGCTCGTCCTGGCGGCAACCGGGCGCAGCCCGTTCGCCGGCCCGTCCGCCCTCCAGACGCTCTACAACGTCGTCCACACCGCACCCGACCTGAGCGGTGTGCCACAGGCTCTGCACGCGATCGTCGCCCGCTGCCTGGCCAAGAACCCGGCCGACCGGCCCACACCGTCCCAACTGCTGTACCTCCTCGGCCCGGTGGCCCCGACGGCTCGGCCGTGGCCGCCCGCCGTACACGGCATGGTCGACGAGCGGCGGGCCCTCGCGGAGGACCTGCTCAGCGGCAGGGGCGAGCGGACACTCCTGCTGCGGGCCGCCGGCTCCCCCGCCGTGCCGACCGCCCTGGCCACCGTGCTCGACACCCCCGCCACGCCGCCCCGCCGCCGACGCGCCCTGACCTGGGCGGCGGCGGGAGCGGTGCTCGCGGCGGGCCTCGGCGTGGGCGGATACCTGCTGCTGCACAAGGACGGCGGCGGGCCGCCCGACGCGTACGTGACGATGCCGGCCTGCGCGCAGGCCGCGCCCACCCTGCCGTTGCAGGACCAGTGGAGGGCGGACAAGGACGTCGACATCGAGCAGGGGGACACCGCCAAGACCGCGTGCTTCTGGTACGGCAAGGACCGGCCCATGGCGGACGGCTGGAACTCCGCCGAGAGTGGGACCGTCGAGTGGAATCTGGACCGCTCGACCCCCGGCAAGAACGCCACCCGCACCGCGCAGCAGGACTTCGCCGCCGTGGGCAAGGGCGAGCACCGCGAGAGCGGCCTCGGCTTCGGCGACGAGGCGTTCTGGATGAACTACACCTCCGACACCTCGGCCTGCCAGCTCCACGTCCGCGCCGGCAACCTGGAGATCACGGTCTACCTGATGCGCGACGACTACCCCGACTGCGAGGCGCGGGCCAAGACCATCGCGAAGGACGCGCTGGCGGCCATGCCGCCGACAGCGAACTGACCTCGCCTCGGGCGGTTTCACAGCGGTCGGCGGCCGGTCACGGTCAGCAGGATGTCCTTGACGGGCAGCTCCACGACGCGGCCCGTCCCCAGCTGCCACCGCGCGTCGGTCGCCCGCAGCTGGAGGCCGGTGAGGTCGACGCCGAAGTAGGCGAGGGCGCGGGGGCGCGAGTGCGCGAGGACGGTGGCGATGCACTCGGGCGGGGCCGGGGGCAAACCGAGCGGTTCGGTGATGTCCAGGCCGTGGATCACGTCGTGGCTCAGTGCGCCGGCCGGGCCGCCGCCCGGCGGCTGCCAGGGGTGGCGGACGTTGTCGCGCAGCGCGGCGAGCAGTTCGCCGCTGGTCATCCGGGCGGCGTCGCGACGGGCGGCGGTGTCCGCGTACCGGCTGAAGGAGAAGCGGGCGGCGGCCAGTCCCGCCGCGAAGCGCGGCGCGCTGGTGCGGAAGGGCATCGTGATGTGGGCGACGACCTCGCGGACCCGCCAGCCTGCGCACAGGGACGGGGTGTCCCACTGCTGCTCGGTGAGGTCGGCCAGCAGCGCGGCGAGCCGCTCGCGCTCGGCGTGGGTCTGCGCCTGAAGCTGTTCGCTGTCCATGGGAAGGGTCTTCCTGTTCGCTGTTTCTGCCTGTCACTCCTCTTACGAGGCGGGAACCGCGAACTCATCGCTCCGGAACCGGCGGGAGTCCGAACTCGGCGAAACGCTCGCCGCAGCCGAGGAAGGTGACGATCTCGGCCACCCGGTTGCCGCGCAGCTCCAGCAGGAGCAGCGCGAAGGGCCGCAGCACGCCGTCCGGGTCCGGCCGGTACTGGCCGAGGGTGGGGCAGCCGTTGGCCGGCGCGCCCGGCAGGAGCCGGTCCGCGGCGCAGGCGTCGGCGCCGGCGGTCATGGCCGCGCCGATGCTGGCGGGGCCGGACAGCCACCAGGCGATCGGCGGCATGCCCAGGCGCACGTCGTCGGCGAGCAGTCCGATCAGCCGGTCGACGTCGTGCGCCTCGAAGGCGTCCACGTAGTCGCGCAGCAGCTCGCGCTGGGTGGCGTCCTCCGGGTCCGGCACGTCCGTCGGGGCGGGTCGGTGCTCCTGGAGGGTGGCGCGGGCCCGCTGCAACGCGCTGTTGGCGGCCGCGACCGAGGAGGCGAGGATCTGAGCGGCCTCCGCCGCGGAGAAACCCAGGACGTCGCGCAGCACCAGCACCGCGCGCTGCCGGGGCGGGAGCCACTGCAGGGCCGCGACGAAGGCCAGCCGGACCGACTCGCGGCGCACTGCGAGCTCGGCCGGGTCGGCGACGTGCGGCAGGCGCGAGTCCGCCATCGGCTCCACCCAGTGGGCGGGCCCCAGCGGCGTGCCCAGGACCCCGTCGGCGGCGGCGGGCCCGAAGTCCCACGGCAGCGCGCGGCGGCGGGCACCGCGCAGCAGGTCGAGGCAGACGTTGGTGGCGATGGTGTGCACCCAGGTGGACAGGCCGGCGCGGCTCGGGTCGTACCGGTCGAGGTGCCGGTAGGCGCGCAGCATGGTCTCCTGTACGGCGTCCTCCGCCTCGCCGACGGCGCCCAGCAGGCGGTAGCAGTACCCCGTCAGCGGGCCTCGGAGCGGTTCGAGGCCCGCCTCAACGGCCGTTGGTCCGGGCATGGCGTCCATCTGCCCATCATGCACGGCGTCCGTAACGGGCGAGCCGGGGACGAGCGGATATTCGCAGGCCGGCCGTCGGACCCACCCGCTACCGTGCGCAGCATGACGACGGGGATCGACTACGTGCGAGGGGATGCGACGACGCCGCTGGGCAAGGGGCCCAAGGTGATCGCGCATGTCTGCAACGACCTGGGCGGCTGGGGCAAGGGGTTCGTCCTGGCGCTCTCGCGGCGCTGGCCGGAGCCGGAGCCGGCCTACCGGCGCTGGCACCGCGAGCGGGCGGGCAACGACTTCGGCCTCGGCGCCGTACAGGTGGTCCAGGTCGAACGGCTGCTGTGGGTGGCCAACATGGTGGGCCAGCGCGGGATCCGCACGGGCAGCAAGGGCGTCCCCGTGCGCTACGAGGCTATCGACACCGCCCTGACCACCCTCGCCGAACGGGCCGCCGAGCTGGACGCGTCCGTCCACATGCCCCGCATCGGCTGCGGCCTGGCCGGCGGGCGCTGGGAACGCGTGGAACCCCTGGTCCGATCGCGCCTCACCGAGCAGGGCATCGCCGTGACCGTCTACGACCACGGCTGACGGCCTCGAGGTGCGGCCGTCAGCCGCGGCCGTCGGAGCGGCGCCGGGTGCTACTTCTCCACGGGGATGTCGTAGATGTGGTTCGGGGTGATGATGCTCGTGATCGCCTTGCCGAGGACGGTGCTCGGCTCGTTGCCCTGGTAGAAGACGTCGGTGTTGAGCAGCGCCACGACCGTCGCGTGCTCCTCCGGCAGGTAGATGGTGAGGCTCTCGTAGCCGGGCAGGGAACCGTTGTGGCCGATCCAGCCCTGGATGTTGAAGATCCCGAGCCCGTACCCCGCACCGGGGATGCCGGTGGGCAGGACGTTGAGGCGCTCGGCCTGGGTGGCCGGCGAGAGGAGGGTGCCGGTGGCGAGGTCCTTGGCCCAGTGCTTGAGGTCGTGCAGGTCGGAGATCATCGCGCCGGCCGACCAGGCCCAACTCGGGTTCCAGTGCGTGCTGTCCTCGATCTGGCCGCTGAGCGTCTGGTTGGTGTAGCCGTGGGCGTACGGCCGGGGGAGCTCGGGCCCGACGGGGAAGATGGTGCGCTCGAGGTGGCTGGGCTCGGTGACCCGCTGGTGGATGACGTCCCGCACGCTTCTGCCGGTCATCTTCTCGATCACCAGGCCGAGCAGGATGTAGTTGCTGTTGGAGTACTGGAACTGGGTACCCGGTTCGAACACGTTGTCGTGCTTGTAGCCGTAGGCGAGCAGTTCCTGCGGTGTGAAGACGTGGTTGGGGTCGCTGAGGAGCGCGTGGACGAAGTCGTCGTCCGCGCTGTACGAGAAGAGGCCGCTGCGCATGTCGAGCAGGTCGCGCAGCTTGATGCAGTCGCCGTTCGGGACTCCGTCGATGTACTTGGAGATCGGGTCGTCAAGGCCGACCAGGCCGTCGTCCACGAGCTCCAGCACGGCCGTGGCGGTGAACGTCTTGGTCTCACTGCCGATGCGCATGTTCAGGTTGTCGGTCATGGGCGCGCCGGTGGCCTTGTCGGCGACGCCGAACGCGCGGATGTAGCTGCCCTTGCCGGGAAGCCAGATGCCCACCTGCGCACCGGGGATGCCGGCCTCCTGCAGGACCTGCTGCACCGCCTGGTCGAGCTTGGCCCGCAGCTCCGGGCTCAGTCCGCCGGACGGGAAGTCGTGGTCGTCCCCGTCGGCCGCGGCCCGGACGCCGACGGGCGGCGCCGAGGCGTGGGCCGGAGCGACCGCCAGCGGCAGCAGCCCGGCGACGACGAGCGTCGCCGCCGCGAGCGTGCGGCCGGCCGCTGCCGAGCGCCGGGATGGGGAGGGTTTTCTCATGATCTGATGCCTTTCGTCTGTTCCGGTGACCTGCTGAGCCGATCGTCGGCGATGGCAGCCCTGCGCCACGCCTGACGGGGTGTGTGGTCCGGGTGAAATCGGATCGGCACCACCCGATCGGCCCTGCGTTCACCCCCGGCGAGGGCGTCGAATGTGCCGGGCGGGTCCTGGATGTCGCCGCATGTGTCCAGGCATGTCACAGCGGGGCAACAGGGGGTCGCGAGGATGAACGTGATCCGCCGGTCAACCCGTGTACAGGAACGTCGGACGAGGACAGCGCCGACCGCCAACGCCGATTCAGGGGGACCACACCATGTCAGCTCGCCGCCTTACCGCCAGTGCCGTCCTTGCCACCGCCGCCCTCACCCTGACGCTCAGTGCGTGCGGCCCCGACGGGACGACGGCGGCCGGCCAGACCTCGGCGTCACCGTCCGCCGCCGGCTCGCCCGCCGGCTCGGTCGCCGCCTCACCCGCGTCGCCCGGGGCGTCGGCAGGCAGCGGCGCGGGTGGCGGCGCCGGCGCGAAGCCGATCGCCGCCGGCACCCCGAGCCCCGCCCGCAGCACGGCCCGCCCCTCGGCCGGCGCGGCCAAGGGCGGCGGCGACACCTCCAGCGACGCGTACGCCTACGCGCACCCCTGCGCCGGGGAGCAGGTCAAGGTCACCGCCGGGTTCGACGCGCAGCTGGGCGGCACCAAGCGGCTGATCCAGGTCACCAACACCGGCTCCGCCGCCTGCGGCCTCAGCTTCTACCCGCTGGTGGCCATCGACAACAGCGCCACCATCGGCGCCGGCAGCGGCCCGGGCCCGGTGGAGACCGTGCAGCCGGCCGTGTCGACCAACCTCGGCGACGGGCAGGGCTACCCGCTCCAGGCCGGCAAGGTCGCCTACGCCGTGCTCGACCTCGACCCCAGCCACGCCACGGCCGGGGCCAGCCGGTTGTACAACGAGGTGTCGGTCATCGCCAGCACCAAGCTGCCGAATGCCTACACCGTCAGCACGGCGATCACCGAGCAGGGCGGCAGCCCGGGCAACCCGTACGTCAAGTCACCGTTCCTGGGCAGGTACTCGGACACCATCGCCGACGCCTCGGGCGACGCCACCCCCGGCCGGTAGTCGGTTCGGTTCAGGGGGTCTGGCCGTAGTAGCGCTCGATGTGGAGCTTGAGGACGATCCGGCGGTCGCGCACCATCGCGGCGCGGTAGTCGTCCCAGTCGGGGTGCTCGCCTCTGATGGTGCGGTAGAGGTCGATGAGCTCCTCGACGGTGGCGTCGTCCGGGGCCGCCGCGACGGGCGTGAGTTCGGCGGTGCCCTCGGCGACGGCCCAGGTCCAGAAGTCGCCGCTGGTCACGTGGAAGCTCGCGCGGGGATCGCGCCGCAGGTTCTTGGCCTTGGCGCGATCATCCGTGATGGACACCCGGATCAGTGATCGGGCTTCGTCGTAGGCGTAGTTGACGTTGGAGAGCTGCGGTCGCCCGTCGCGCTTGAGGGTCGCCAGAACGCCGCCCTGACGGGTGGCGAACAGGGCGCGGATCGCGGCGTCGTCGGCCATGGGGTCTCCTCTGCTGGTTGATCGTGACGAGTGGTCAGTTCACTTTAGGCAGCCCACCGCCCGAGGGGGCTGGCCGCCATCGCCCGCCGCGCCGGCTACGGGACCCCGTACGCCCTCTCGCACGCCTTCAGCCGCGAATTCGGCACCACCCCGGGGCAGTACCGGACGGCGGCCGCCGGCGTCAGGCCGTGACCTTGGCGATGAAGGCGGCCAGGTTCGCGGTGGTGCGCTGGATCTTCTCCTCCAGGGTGAGGGACTCGTGGAATCCGGTGCCGGCGCCGGTCTCCCGCTTGCCGCGCACGTAGAGCGAGCAGGCCAGGTCGTCGCAGATGTAGGCGCCCACCGAGTTGCCCTGCCGTCCGGCCGGGCCGGCTTTCGGGGCGACCAGGAGGGAGACGCCTCCGGTGTGGGTGGTCACACACAGCGAGCAGATGCTGCGGCGCGCCTGCCAGACGGCGGAGGCCGAGCGGCGCAGGGCGAGGCCCTGCGGGCGGCCGTCCAGTTCGGCCACGAGGTAGGCGCGGTCCGGGGCCTGGGGATCTCGCCAGCCGAGGAAGTCGAGGTCGTCCCAGGGTTGTTCGGACAGGTCGCGCGGCACGGAGAGGCGCTTCGCCTCGCCCTTGGTGCAGTTCACGAAGGCGGTACGGATCTCGTGCTCGGTCAGTGGCTTCATGATGCGGTAGGCTAATTTGCCTATAGGGTTTAGGCAAATACATTATTCCAGTAGCACGATGGGAGGACGGTCATGGCTCGCGTAGGACTGACCGCGGAACGCCTGACCCGGGCGGGGGCGGAGCTGGCCGACGAGGCCGGCTTCGACCAGGTGACCCTCTCGGCGCTCGCCAGGAGCTTCGACGTCAAGGTCGCCAGCCTGTACTCGCACGTCAGGAACTCCCACGACCTCAAGACCCGGATCACCCTGCTCGCCCTGGAGGAACTCGCCGACCGGGTCTCCGCCGCGGTGGCCGGGCGGGCCGGCCGGGACGCCCTGGCCGCGTTCGCCGACGCCTACCGCGACTACGCCCGCGAACACCCCGGCCGCTACGCCGCCACCCGGTTCGCCCTCGCCCCCGAGGTGGCGGCGGCCAGCGCCGGGGGGCGGCACGCGCAGCTGAGCCGGGCGATCCTGCGCGGCTACCACCTGCGCGAGCCGGACCAGACGCACGCCGTCCGCATGCTGGGCAGCGTGTTCCACGGCTACATCAGCCTGGAGGCGGCCGGAAGCTTCAGCCACACCGCCGTCGACTCGCAGGAGTCCTGGGACTGGACCATCGACTCGCTCGACGCCCTGCTGCGGACCTGGACCACCGACACCACAACAGCTGACCGGACTGGACGATGAGCACGATGAGCACGACGAGCACGACGAGCACCGAGAACACCTGGATCACCACCCCCGTCACCGCCGACCTGCTGCGCGGCCACCTCGACGTGGAACACACCGCCCACGGCCTGCTGCCGCACCGGCTGCCCGGGTGGGCGCGCCGTCAGCTCCCCGACGAGCAGTTCGCCGTGGTCGAGTCCCAGCCCTCCGGCGTGCGGCTGGCCTTCCGCACCCGGGCCACCACCGTCGAGCTGGACGCGCTGCCCACCAAGCGGGCCTACCAGGGGCTGCCGTACCCGTCGGTGGACGGCGTCTACGAGCTCCTCGTCGACGGTCGCCCGGCCGGCCGGGCGACGGTGAGCGGTGGCAGGCTCCGCACGGTCGACGTGGCCACCGGCCGCGTCGAGCTGGAGGAGGGCCCGCCCGGCACCGCGCGGTTCACCGGTCTCCCCCCGCACGACAAGGACGTCGAGATCTGGCTGCCCCACAACGAGACGACCGAGCTGGTCGCCCTGCGCACCGACGCGCCCCTGACGCCCGCACGGCCGACCGGTCGCAGGCTGTGGATGCACCACGGCAGCTCGATCAGCCACGGCTCCAACGCCGGTTCGCCGACCGCCATCTGGCCCGCCCTGGCGGCCGCCCGAGGCGGCGTCGACCTGGTCAACCTGGGCTTCGGCGGCAGCGCGGTGCTCGACCCGTTCACCGCCCGCGCCATGCGCGACGCCCCCGCGGACCTGATCAGCCTCAAGATCGGGATCAACATCGTCAACACCGACGCGATGCGGCTGCGCGCCTTCGCCCCGGCGGTCCACGGCTTCCTCGACACCATCCGCGAGGGGCACCCGAGCACGCCGCTGCTGGTCGTCTCCCCCGTCCTCTGCCCGGTCCACGAGGACACCCCCGGCCCGCTCGCACCCGACCTGAGCAGCGGGACCCTGCGGTTCCGCGCCACCGGCGACCCCGCCGAACGCGCGGCCGGGCGCCTGACCCTCACCGTCATCCGCGCGGAGCTCGCCCGGATCGTCGCCGAGCGCGCGGCCGACGACCCGAACCTCCACCACCTCGACGGCCGCTCGCTCTACGGCACCTCCGACTACGACGAACTGCCGCTCCCCGACGAGATCCACCCCGACCCAGCAGGACACCGCCGGATCGCCGAGAACTTCGCCCGCCTGGCCTTCGCCGCCGACGGCCCGTTCGCCGGCTGAGCGAGCCTGTCAGGCGCGCATGGCCGCGCCGATCGCCGCGGCCACCTCGGGGAGGTCCCAGTAGGCGGAGTGCGTCCACAGTCCGGCGCTGGCGGTGTGGTTGATCGGGACGTCGAGCGGGGTGGTGCCGTCGTGCAGGCGGAAGACTCCGGCGGCGACGAAGGCGAGGACGTCCATCGGCTCCCAGAGGTTCGTCCACCGGCCGAGCGAGGGCGGCAGGGCCACCGGGTCGGTGCCCCGGTGGGGAAGCAGTTGGCCGCCGCGCGGATCGCACAGGTGGAAGTAGGCCGACTGGGAGCCGAAGGTCAGCAGCGAGCGGGTCCACAGCGGGGTCGCGGCGGTGGCCAGGTCGACGGCGATCACGCCGCCGAGGCTGTGCGCGACCACGCGGACCGGACGGTCGGCGGTGCGTCCGAGCGCCGGGTCGATCGCGTCGACGGCGTCGCGGACCCGGGCGTGGATCGCCGCGCGGTGGCGCTGGTAGACCAGCACGTCCCCGAGGAAGCGCGAGATGCCCGCGCCGAAACGGGTGCGCACGGCCTGGTTGAACCGGCCCGCCACCGCCTGGATCGCGGCGCCCGCGACCCGGTCCAGCTCCACCAGGCGCCGGCGGACGACGGGGGCCAGGCCGCGCGAGCGCCCGGGGGACTCCCGCAGGCCGTAGCGGTCCTGGTCGGCGTCCTCGCCCGGGACCGCCTCCAGCACGCTGCGGGCCAGCGCGTCGCCGGCCTCCCGCAGCAGGCCGGGGTCGTCGGTGATGCTGAGCCACCGGGTCTGCGGCCAGGCGTCCTCCAGTGCGTCGAGCACCTCGTCCAGCTCCGGCCCCTTCGTACCGCCGCCGCGCAGCGTGTCGCGCTCCTCGTCCGCCGCGTCCAGCTCCCGGCGCAACGCCTCGCGCACCAGGGCGAGGCCGTCGTGGCGGACGGAGGACGCGCCGGCGAACAGCGCGCGGGCGTCGGGCGCTGCGTTGGGCGCTGCCGACGCGGATCCGTCGCGCAGCCCGCTGCCGTCCGGGGCCGGGCCGCTCGGTACCTGCGGCGGTATGGCGAGATCGACGAAGCGGTCGTCGGCGCCCAGGTCACCCCAGTACACCGGAACCATCTCCAGCCCTGTCGCGGCCTCCAGGACGGCGACGGTGGCGGCGAAACCCTCGGGGTCGCGGTTGCCGACGCCGTGGATGACGAAGACCGGGTCCGCAGTCAATGACTTCTCCTGACTCAGTGGTGGGGTGCGGTGTCGGCCAGCGCTCCGGGACTGCCGTACACGGCATAGGCCAGCCAGGTGGGGTCGCCGTCCAGGTCGCGGATCTCCTGACGCGCGCTCAGCGACGCCAGGCCGAGCGGCTTTCGCGCGGTGAACAACTGCTGGTAGAACCGGTCGGCGAAGGCCAGCGCGGTGGAGTCGCGCACCGGCCACAGCGTGCCGACGAACGCACCGGCACCGGCCTGAAGGAACTGGTTGGCCCAGCCCAGGCTTGAGCTGAACCAGTCGATCTCCCCCGCGCTTCGGCACGCGTTGAAGAACACCAGCGGACGGCTCGCGCGCAGCGTCCGGCGCTGGGCCGCGTACGCGAGGTCGAGCGGGTCGAAGACACCGTCCGCCATGGCCACGGACGATCCGGCGCTGGTGAAGGCGTTGTGGCAGGCGAAGTGCAGCACCCCGGCGTGGCCCTGCTCGATCAGCTCGGTCAGCGCGCTGCGGTCGGTGAACAGGCCGTGCTCGGTCACATCGACGCCGAGCCGGCTGCTCAGCGCCCGCACCTCGCGCGCGGCCTCCGGCGGGGAGCCGGGCGGAACGACGAACGCCGCACCGGGCAACGCGAGGTGGCGCACCCGGTCCTGGCCGTGCACCCGGCGCACCACCGGCAGCCATTCGGCCAGGAACCCCCGGTCGTCCGAGCCCTCGTTCAGCGGGTAGAGCAACTCCCAAGGGATCGCGTCATGTTCTCCGAGCACGGTGAACGAGGTGATCTGCCCGGCCTGCTCCCAGAACTGCCGCTGCACCGCCTCGGGCACCGAGGAAGTCCACAGCTGCACACCGAGGTTGCGAAGCCGCCGGCGCTTCTGGCCGATCTCCCCGAACGAGTCGCCGGCCGCGGCCGCTCGCGCGGTCGCCCTGAGCTCGTGGTAGATCTGCTCGGACGCCCGGTGCGGGTCGCCGGCGCGGAAGCGCAGGGTCTCCGGGGCGTACCAGGTGTCGCTGATGAGCTGGAAGCTGTACGTGCCGGCGACCTCGTCCTTCAGGACCTGGAGGGTGACCTCTCCCGGGTCGACGGCCAGGGTCTCCAGCGGGGCCGAGCGCAGCGGGCCGCTCGCGGTCGGGCCGCCCTCCTCGACCGAGATCTGGCAGCGGAGTTCGCCGAGGAAGGTACCGGCCCGAAAGGCCCGGACGGTCACCAGGTGCAGCCCGGGGGCGCCGGTCCGCAGACCGAAGCAGAGCACGTCCGAGTCGCGCCCGGGCAGCACCGTCAGCTCCTGCTGAAGGTCGCCCAGCGCGACAAGTCCCGGAGCGGAGACGGCAATCGTCAGGCGCGCGCCGGAGGCGGGCGGCGTGAAGGCGCGCAGCGCCGCGCCCAGCCCGGACCCGCGCGCGACCTGGACCTGTAGCGGCACCTCCCGGCCCGGGGCCGCGCGTTCGGCGAGCTCCACGACGAGCTGGTGCGGCTCCGCGGACTCGACGGGCTCCGCGAACCCGATGGGCTCCGCAGACCCGACGGGCTCCGCGGCAGCGGCCTGCGGCGGCACCACGCCGCCCAGCGGCTGCGGGTGTCCGTACGTCGTCGAGCCGATCAGCTGCGGCTGTTGCAGGATCGGCTGTGGCGGCTGCGGGACCGGCTGGTAGTCGTACCCGCACTCCTCGCAGTACCGCCCCCGCTGCGGAGCCCCGCAGATCGGGCAGACGGGCTGCGCCTCGGCCTCGACCTCGTCGAACTCCACAATGCTGAGGCGTTCCAGGTCCGCGTAGCCGTTCGCGCGGAGCCAGTCCCGGACGGCGGCGACGCTGCGGACACCGCTCGGGCCGGGGGCGGCGGCGATGACCACGCGGTCGGCGAGGTCCAGCACCTCGCGCACACTGCGCTGCACCAACTCGGTTCCCGCGTCGGCCGGGAGCGCCCTGAGCACGACGGTACTGGTCCTGCCGACGCTCCCGTCGAGGCCGATCACCGCGATCATCTGCACTCCACCCCTTGGCCGTTCATCATGCCACGTTCAAACCACCGCCGCTCCGGCCGGAGTTCTGCGCGGGCATACGAACCATCACTCGTGTGAGTGATACCGCTGGGCGAGTCCGCGCGGAAGCATGGACGGCATGAACTCCATCGCCTCCCGTGCTCTTTCGGTCCTCGGCCTCGCAGTTCTCAGCCTCTCCGCCGTCAGCGCGCCCGCCTCGGCCGCGCCGAGTGCGGTCCGCGCGCCCGGCGCGACCCTCGTCTCCGCCAGCTTCTCGATTCACATGGACGTCGACCAGAAGGACCGCGACACCACCGTCACCGTCACGGTCCGCGACGTCTTCGGCACCACCGCGGCCCGGGTCTCCTCGACCTACGGGAAGTGGGACCAGTACAGCGACCAGGGGCCGTTCCAGATCCCGGTGCTCAACCACCCCGCCTACGAGAACGTCCGCGGCGCGACCGCCACCCTGCGGATCGACCCGCACGGGAACAACCACATCGAGCCCAACTTCTACGTCGACCTGCTCTTCAGCGACAACACCCACCTCTCCGCCGACTGCCCCCAACTCGACCTGGACCAGGAGTCCCGGCAGATCTCCTGCGGCATCGGCTGACCTCGGGCGGGAGCATGGCATGTTCCCGCCATGTCGTGTTCCGGCATGACCCTCGCTCTTCTCAACTCCCTTCGGGGAGGCAGACGCTGGCTGCCAAGCACGGAGTGTGGAGCACCCCCAGGCTGATCCCCCGCTCCGTGTCACCCCCACGCCAGCAGGGAGATCGACCATGCCCCGACACTTCTCACGCACGGCCGGAGCCGCGGCGGCCCTGGCGCTCGCCGGCGCCGCCGCGCTTGCCGCCCCCGGCACGTACGCCGCCGGCCCGCACGCCGCCCCGGCGTCCTTCGGCCCGGCGAGCGTCCAGCACCGCGACGCCAGGTCCCCGCACACCCGCTTCGACGGCGGGGTCTGGGGCGGCTATGTCGCCCAGGGCAGCGGGTTCCAGAGCATCTCCGGGTCCTGGACGATGCCGCAGATCCAGTGCAACACCAGCAACGACCTCTTCGCGCCCTGGGTCGGCATCGACGGCTACGGCTCGCAGACCGTCGAGCAGACCGGCGTCCAGGCCGACTGCTCCTCCGGCTCGCCCGTGCTCAGCGGCTGGTACGAGATGTACCCGGCGCCGCCGCAGTACTTCAACGACCCCGTCTCCGCCGGGGATTCCTTCACCGCCTCGGTGACCACCGACGGTTCGGGCAGCTACGCCCTGGCCCTCACCGACAACACCCAGGGCTGGACGGAGAACACCCAGCAGCAGCTCGACGCGCAGAACGTCAGCGCCGAGGCGGTCATCGAGTCGCCGTCCCAGAGCTACCCGTCCTTCAACCAGCTCGACTTCACGGGAGTCACCGTCAACGGCCAGGCCTTCGACGCCTTCGGCCCGCAGGCGATCGACAGCGGCCAGTACACCGAGACCGCGCTGCAGAACGGCGCGTTCTCCATCGTCCCGGCAGGCTCCTCCAACCCGTGGGCCGCCCGCACGGCGCCGTCCACGGCCACCCGTCCGGCCGTACCGCGCTACTGACGCCCAGCATCCGCTCTCTCCCGAAGGTGACTCATATGAAGCGCTCCTTTGTGGCGGCCGCACTGCTGGCCGCCTCGCAACTCCTCGCCGCGCCTGCGGCCTTCGCACAGAGCCCGCACGTCCCGCAGATCGCGCACGCACCGCACGCAACGGCCTACGGCCAGCGGGCGCAGGCCACCTCAAGCGGGATGCAGTACGGCGGCGGCCCGGTCCAGCACTCGCCGAAGGTCTACGTCGTCTACTGGGGATCCCAGTGGAACAGCGACCACAACGGCATTCAGCAGTACATGACCAACATGTTCAACGGCATCGGCACCAGCTCGGACACCTGGTCCAGCAGCACGACGCAGTACACCGACTCCAGCGGCACCGGTCCGACCTTCACCGGCCCGGTCCTCGGCGGCAGTTGGAACGACAACGCCAGGACGGCACCGGCGAGGGCCTCCCAGGGGAGCATCGCCAACGAGG
Organism: Kitasatospora sp. MAA4; assembly: GCF_029893355.1. Classification (GTDB taxonomy): domain Bacteria; phylum Actinomycetota; class Actinomycetes; order Streptomycetales; family Streptomycetaceae; genus Kitasatospora. The sequence goes on along the minus strand of NZ_JARZAI010000001.1, from coordinate 134,476 downwards.
CCGACAAGGCCGCCGCGCACTTCGGCGTCGCCGGGAACCCGGATGCCCAGATCGTGGTCATGAGCCCGCACGGCACCTCGCCCGACGGCTGGCCGTCCTCCGGCTTCTGCGCCTGGCACGACTACACGGGCAGCGTCTCGTACACCAACATGCCCTACCAGTTGGACGCGCCGAGCGGCAGCCGCTGCCCGAACGACGCGCTGGGCGGCAAGTTGGACGCGTTCAGCATCGTCGAGGGACACGAGTTCGCCGAGTCGGTCACCGATCCGCAGCCGTCCAGCGGCTGGGTGGACAGCAACGGCGAGGAGATCGGCGACCTGTGTGAGAGCAACTTCCAGAAGGTGGCCCTCTCCACCGGGACGTTCGCCATGCAGCCGCTGTGGAGCAACAACGACGGCGGCTGCGTGATCACGCCGGGCGGCCCCGTCAGCTGAGAGCCCGTCCGCACCCGCGCCGTGCCGTTCCCGGGGTCTTGCGCCCGGGAACGGCACGGCGCCGTCGCAGCTCGTATGACGCTTCTCACACCGCTCTCTGACTCTGCGTGATAACTACTGGTCAGTAGCTATCGGCCCCCTCCCGATCCCCGCAGGTGGCCGAATTCGTCAGTAGGCCGTCATTGCGGCCACCATGCGCCGGATACAGGCTGTGACCGTGCATCAGCGACGTGTGGTGGTGGTGATCTACTCCGGTGCCCAGGCACTGGACATAGCGGGCCCGATCGAGGTGTTCGACACCGTGAACCGGCAGCTCGCGCCGACGGGTGTCCGCTACCAGGTCGAGTTCGTCTCGCCCGACGCGCCGCTCGTGCGGACCTGCTCGGGCATGGTGGTCGCGGCCGAGCCGCTGGCGGCGGGGGACGGCCCGATCGACACCCTGCTCGTCCCCGGCGGGTGGGGCCTCAAGGAGGCGCTGGCGGACCGGGAGTTGGTCGGCTGGATCGGCCGGGCCGCCGGCCGGTCGCGACGGGTCGCCTCGGTGTGCGGGGGTGCGTTCCTGCTCGCCGAGGCGGGCCTGCTCAGGGGGCGCCGCGCCACCACGCACTGGGCGTACTGCGCGGAGATGGCCGAGCGCTACCCGGACGTGACGGTGGATCGCGAGCCGATCTTCGTGTGGGACGGCCGGTTCGTCACCTCGGCCGGGGTGTCCACCGGAATCGACATGGCACTGTCCCTGGTGGAGGCCGACCACGGTGCGGCGTACGCGCTGGAGGCCGCCCGGTTCCTGGTGCTCTTCTTCAAGCGCAACGGCGGGCAGTCGCAGTTCAGCGCGATCCTGGACGCCCAACTCGCCGACCGCGCACCGATCCGCGCCGCACAGGAGTGGATCCTGCAACACCTCGAGCAGCCACTGCCGCTGCCCGAGATCGCCGAGCGCGCCAGCATGAGCCTGCGCAACTTCGCCCGGGTGTTCCGGCGCGAGGTGGGCACGCCGCCCGGCCAGTACATCGAGCAGATGCGCATCGCCCGGGCCCGCAAACTGCTGGAGACCACCGACCTGCCGGTCGGTCAGATCGCCCGCCGGTGCGGCTTCCCGGCCTCCGAGACCTTCTTCCGCTCCTTCGGCCGGGCCCTGGAACTGACCCCGAACGAGTACCGCAACCGCTTCCAGACCCTCGCGCCCTCGGGTCACATCGTGCTGCCCGAGCAGCCGGACAGGAGCTCCGCATGACTGCCACAGTCCGGCTTGTCGACTACCTGGCACGGGAGTTGGCCGCGGCCGGCGTCCGGCACGTGTTCGGCGTCGGCGGCGCGAACATCGAGGACCTGTACGACGCCCTGCACGCCACCGGCGGCGTGATCCGCACCGTGGTGGCCAAGCACGAGTTCTCCGCCGCCACCATGGCGGACGGGCAGGCCCGGGCCACCGGGCGGCTCGGCGTGGTCGCGGTCACCTCGGGCGGCGGCGCGGTGAACCTGCTGCCGGGGCTGGCCGAGGCGTACACCTCGCGGGTACCGCTGCTGGCGTTCGTCGGACAGCCGCCCACCACGCAGGAGGGGCGCGGGGCCTTCCAGGACACCAGCGGCCGGGGCGGCTCGATCGACGCGCGGGAGCTGTTCACGCCGGTGTCCCGGTTCTGTGCCCGGGTCGAGGACCCGGACGCCGTCCCCGAGCTGCTGGCCCGCGCGTTCGCGGCGACCCGCGGCGACACCCCGGGCCCGGCGGTCCTGCTGCTGCCCAAGGACGTCCAGCAGGCGCTGATCGAGGCCCGCGAGCCGCTCCCGGAACCGGCCGTACCAACTGCGTCGCCTGCCGAACTCCACGTCCGGGAACAGGCGGTGGACCTGCTGCGCAGCGCGCGCCGGGTGCTCGTCATCGCCGGCGAGGGCGTGGCCTCGGCCGATGCGCGGGCGGAGCTGGCCGAGCTGGCGCGCCGGCTCGGCGCCTGGGTGGCGGTCACCCCGGACGCCAAGGACGTGTTCGACAACCACGACGCCCGGTTCGCGGGGGTGGCCGGGGTGATGGGCCACGCGAACGTGCTGCGCTGCCTGGAACGGGCGGATGCCTGCGTCCTGGTGGGCACCCGGCTGCCGGCGATGGCCCGGGCCGGCCTGGAGCAGGCGCTGAGCGGGACGCCGGTGGTCTGCCTGGACCCCGAGCCGCCGTATCTCCCCGGGATCTGGCTGCGCGGTGAACTGTGCGACACCATACGGGTGTTGGCCGGCCGGCTCGACCCCGCTGCGCGCCCGGTGCCCGCCCACGCCGGCCCGACCCCGCTGTCGACCCCTCGCAGCAGCACGGGAGGCACCTCCTACCCGGCCGCGGTGGCCGCGATCGAGGCCGCGCTGCCGCCGGACGCGCACGTCTTCGTGGACGCCGGCAACGCCGGGGCCAGCGCGATCCACCTGCTGCCGGCCCCGCGCCGCGGCCGCTTCGTGGTGGCCGTCGGCATGGGCGGCATGGGCTACACCTTCGGTGCCGGGATCGGCGCGGCGCTCGCCAGCGGGCAGCGCACGTACGTGATCGCCGGCGACGGCGCGTTCTTCATGCACGGCATGGAGGTCCACACGGCGGTCGAGCAGGCCGCGCCGGTCACCTTCGTGATCTTCAACAACAACGCCCACGCCATGTGCGCCACCCGCGAGCAGGTCTTCCTCGGAGCCCCGCACCCCAGCAACCTGTTCCGCCCGGCGAACATCGCCGCGGGCGTGGCCGCCATGTTCCCCGACCTGGCCGTGACCCGGGCCGAGGACGGCGCACAGCTGCGCGCGGCGCTGCTGCGCGGCAACGCGGGCGACGGGCCGGCGTTCGTCGCGCTCGACTTCGACCCCGCCGAGATACCCCCCTTCCTTCCCTTCCTGCGCCCAACAAAGGAGACCGCCCATGAGCGCGGACCAGTCCGTGTCGGTTGAGAGCATGACGACGGAGATCCCCGGCCTGACCACGGTCGAGAACACCGGCATGGAGCAGCTGATGGCCCGCTGCGCCGAGCTGACCCGCCCCGCCTATCCGCACCAGGAGGTCTACGGGCGCTACTGCACGATCCAGGAGTACGTGGACTGCCCGCCGGAGCAGGCCTACGCCTACCTCAGGCAGGGCCAGCACCTGGAGGAGTGGACGTTCAGCCTGCGCGACTTCGTCCCCACCGGCACCCCCGGACTCTGGGTCGGTGACGACCGGCTGGAGGAGGGCACCCGGATCTTCTGCCGGGTGGAGAGCAACGCCGAGGCCATGACGGTGGACTTCCACTGCGCCTGGGACCAGGGCGACGAGCTCTGGATGGTCTACCTGATGCGCGTCATCCCGGCCGAGCGGGTGCTGGGGCGCCCCGGTTCGGTGATCACCTGGACCAACTGCCGCCACCCCAACTACGACGCCAACCCGCACCCCGGGCTGGCGCCGCGCGCCGACCGGCCCTGGGTGGGCGATTACTGGGACATGTTCTACGCCGGCCACACCGTGGAGATGGCGAACCTCAAGGCGATCCTGGAGCACCGCGCCGCCACGGCGGTGACGCCGTGACGGCCGCCATGACGACGGTCAGCCTGGTCGACGTCGCCGGCTACCTGCCCGGCGAGCCGGTCCCCGCCGCGTACTACACCGAGTACCCCGGCGCGGAGGACAAGCTGCGCGACAACCCCATGTTCAAGGTCCCCCCGATGCGCCACCACGTCGCGCCGGGCGAGACCAACACGGACCTGGTCGAGCGCGCGGTCGCGCCGCTGATCGAGCGGCACGGCCGGGACGAGATCCGCGCCGTGGACGTCCTGCTGGTGCACAGCCAGCTGCCGGACACGCCGTTCGTGGGAGCCGGCACGGAGGTGGCCCGGCGGCTGGGCCTCAAGCCGCGCTGGCTGGTCGACGTGGCCAACGCCGGCTGCGCCTCCTTCGTCCACATGCTCGAACTGGCCCGGCAGATCCTCACCACCACCGACGCCAGGACCGCGCTGATCTGCAACGCGCAGAGCGCCGCCGGCCAGCTGTTCACCCAGTCCGAGGTGCGCCGGCTCGCCCAGGCCGCGATTCCCGGCGACGGCTGCGGGGTCGGCTACCTCACCACCTCGGCGGCCTCCCCGGTGCTGGACGTGCTGACCCGCCATCTCGTCGACTACGGCGGCGACATGACCGCCGTACTGGACGACGGCCGCCGCTACTGGGAGCCCGGCGAGTCCCAGCTGCGGATCGGCTTCACCGAGGCCGGCGTCGCCACCGTCCTGGAGCGCGGCAACCGCCTGGTGCCGGAGGTCGTCGCGGACCTCTGCCGACGGCTCGAACTGCCCACCAGCGCCATCGACCTGCTGGTGACCAACCAGCCCAACCGGACGTTCCTGCACAACTGGCGCCAGGCGCTGGGGCTTTCGGCCGAGCAGCACGCCGACACCTTCGACAGCTGCGGCAACCTGTTCGGCGCGGCGATCCCGATCACCCTGGACCGCGCCCTGCGCTCGGGCCGGGTCAAGGAGGGCGACCTGGTGGTCCTCGGCGGCTTCGCCCACGCCGGCGACTACGCCGGAGCAGCCGCGATCCGCTGGGGCGCGGTGGCCTGAGAGCCTGCCGGGTCAGTCCAGGTAGCCCATCGCGATCCGGCAGCTGGCACCCCGGACCCGGCGGCCGTCGTCCTCGGGATCCTCGTCGACATCACCCCGGTCGACGGGGACCAGCGGGACGGCGATCACCTGCGGCGGGCGGGGCACAAAGCGCGCGGGGTCGGTCACCCGCAGGCGTACGGTGTCGATGCTGGTGGTCATGGCGCTTCCTTCTCGCTGGTCCGAGCCTCTCAACACCAGTGGATCCCCGATCCGCCCCACCCGCCCCCGCCCTTGACGCGCGGCCTACGCCGTTCCCGCCCATCCTGACGCATGCTTGACGCCGCGCGGCCGAGGCGGGCGAGGGCGAGGCGGATGGTCCGTCAGAGGGGCGATGCCGTACGGGGAGCTGTTCGATCGAGGCGGAAGGCGGCGATCAGCAGGACCGTGAACGCGTAGGCGGAGAACGCGAACGGTGGGTAGCCGAGGTAGCCGGGCAGCGGCATCTCGAACAGGTGCGGCCACGTGTTGAAGTACGGGACGTCGTAGACCCAGCGGTACCCGGCCGAGCCGCCGTTCCAGAACTCCCAGAAGAACCCGGTGGTGAACCCTGTGAGCGTCAGCACCGCGACCTCGCCCCACCGGCCGTCCGCCACCTCCCCGAGCACGCTCGGCAGGCCGCGCAGGCGGTTGAGCGGGTCCAGCAGCAGGAAGAGGCCGCACCACACCAGTGGATACGTCTGCCGGGGCAGGAGCAGCGGCAGGACGAGGGCGAGCAGGCCGAGGGCCGAGAGGATCCGCAGGGCGCGCCGGGACGCCGGCAGCCGGACTCCGCGCAGTCCCGCCAGCCGGGGGAAGGACCGGAAGAGCTCGCGGGTCTCCCAGAGCGCCGGGATCACCGTGGTGATCAGCACCGCTTGGACGAGGTCCCAGACCAGCCGTCCGTGGCGCTGGTGCGCCTGGTAGCGCCAGTTTCCCAGCACGTGGTTGTACAGCTCGTAGAAGAACCAGAAGGCGCAGGAGGCCGGCAGGAGCAGGAGGAACAGCCGGACCCGCCCGGTCAGCAGGGAGGCGCCGGTGCGCAGCCGTACCAGGCCGTCGACCGTGACGATGTAGCCCAGCCAGAGCGGCAGGAAGAGGTCCTCCGAGTAGCGGCCGGTGACCGACCAGTAGGCCGGCCAGGCCACCGCGATCAGCGCGGGGCCCAGCACCAACTGCCACCCGCGGCGCGGGGCGGTGGCGGCCGCCGCTCTCTCCTGCGTCTGGGGTCTCTCGGACACGATGCCGTTGTACACCACTGGGCAGTCCTGGGACATCGACCACGGCGGGCTCGTCGGGTGTTTGAATGGACTCACGGACAGGCACCAGGCAGGTACGGACAGGCAACACGGAGCGGGAGGGGCCGTCATGGAGGCGGAGATCGTGGCACTGGCCACGTCGGGGGCGACCACGATGGTCGGGCTGATGGCGAGCGACCTGTGGACCGAGGTGCGCGGGCGGGTGGCCGCGTTGTTCGGGCGGCGCAGTGAGAGCGTCGGCGAGGAGCTGGAGCTGGCCCGCGAGGAGCTGCTGGCGGCCGAGGACCGGCCGGGTGCCGCCGCGGCCGCCGAGGCCGAGTGGGGCAACCGCCTGCGCCGGGCGCTGGCCGCGGACCCGGCGGCGGCGGCCATGCTGCGCTCGCTGCTGGAGGAGCTGGCTCCGCGCGCTGAGGCGCCCGGTCCCGGGGCGGTGATCAACACCATCAACGGCGGCAGCTACACCGGCCTGGTGATCCAGGCCGGCAGCGTCAACCGGGTCACCACCGGGCAGTGACCCGGCCGGGCTGGCGCTCACCACGTGCGAAACTTATGATCCTGGGGTTCATGACCCCTGGTGACCGCTGACCACTGCCCGGCTCGGTCGCACGCTCCTGCTCGAAAGGCCCGCGCCCCCGATGGCCCTCCGACTCTCCGTCGTCGTCCCGATCTACAACGTCGAGCGTTATCTGGAGGAGTGCCTGGACTCGATCGCCGCCCAGACCTACCGCGACTTCGAGTGCGTCATGGTCGACGACGGATCGACCGACGGCAGCGCCGCCATCGCCCGGCGCTACGCGGCCGAGGACAGCCGGTTCCGGCTGGTGCAGCAGGAGAACAAGGGCCTCGGGGCGGCCCGCAACACCGGCTGGCGCCACATCGGCGCGGAGGTCGAGTACCTGGCCTTCGTGGACAGCGACGACTCGCTGCCGCCCGGCGCGTACGAGCTGATGATCAGCACCCTGGACGAGACCGGGTCGGACTTCGTCGCCGGTAACGCGCTGCGCTTCAAGTCCACCGGTTACTTTCCGTCGCACGCCCACCGCAAGCCGTTCCAGGAGACCCGGCTGCGCACCCACGTCACCGAGGTCCCGTCGCTGGTCACCGACCGCACCGCGTGGAACAAGGTGTACCGCCGCAGCTTCTTCGACGCCGCCGGCATCCTCTACCCCGAGGGCATCCTGTACGAGGACGCCCCGGTCAGCGTGCCGCTGCACTACCTCGCCGCGAGCGTGGACGTGCTCTCCGAGCCGATCTACCACTGGCGCATGCGCGAGGACGGCGAAATGTCGATCACGCAGCAGAAGACCGACCCGCGGGGCGTGATCGACCGGGTCCGCTCGATGGAGCTGGTCCGCGAGTGGCTGGGTGCCCGGCCGGAGTCGAAGTACGCCGACTACCTGCGCTCCTATGACCGGAACTGCCTGGTCGAGGAGATCCCGATGTTCTTCTGGTCCGTCCCGGACGGCGACCAGGGCTACCGCGCGGCCTACCAGCAGCACGTCAGCCGGCTGGTGGAGGCCATCGGCGCCGGCCGGATCGGCGCGCTGAGCGCCCCGCTGCGGGTCAAGTACCGCCTGACGCTGGCGAACCGGATGGACGAGTTCGTCGCCCTCCAGCGCCTGCACCGGATGTACCGCAACCGCCCGCGGCTGCGCGCCCAGGTCCGTTCCCGGCTGGGCGCGCGCCGACCGGACGGCGTGGCGACTCCTACCAGTTGAGCGTTACGAGTTGAGCGCCGACCAGAGCCAGGCGCCGCCCACCCGCACGTACAGGCGCTTGTCGACGGTGTCCACCGCGAGCGTCCCGTCCACCGGGGTGTGCGTGAAGGACGCGTCGCTGACCGGGCCCGCCACCAGGCGCAGCGGCGCGCTCGGCTGGTTCTTCGTCGGGACCGTGCCGCTGGACTGCCCGCCGCTGCTGCCGTAGCAGTTCTCCACCTGGAAGTCGCCGGTGGACGAGCTCTCGTAGTAGAGGTGGGTGCCGGTCGGCTTGGTGGTGTAGTGCCCCACGACGTTGCGCACGACGGCGGTGGAGCCGGGGCCGGAGTACAGGTCGACGCCGGAGTTGATCGTCGCCGTCGAGCCGTTGGCGATCAGGACGTTCTCCAGCGCGCCGTTCATCGCCGCCCAGCTGATGATGTTCTGCGCCGTGGAGTAGCCGGGGGCGAAGGCGCCCGCGTAGGCGTAGATGTTGGTCGCGTAGACGTGCGTGCAGGACGCGTCGACCTTCAGGTGCGGGCCGCCCTGCATGTTGGAGGTCTCGAATTTGCAGTCCGTCAGGTAGATCCCGTTGGGGTTGTCACTGCCCGCGGGGCCCTGGGTGATCCACAGCGCGCCGGTGCCGAAGTTCTCCAACCGGCAGCCGATGAAGTGCAGTTGGTTGACCGAGTCGGGGCTGTAGCCCCAGCCGCTGGTGGCCGCGGAGTTGCGCAGCCAGATGTTGGGCTGGGTGGTGCTGCCGGGGGTGCCGGTGCAGGACTCGATCACCAGGTTGTAGAACCGGGAGTCCCAGAACTCCACCGCGTCGATGCACAGGTCGTTGTTGCTCGACATGAAGACGTCGCGGAAGTAGGAGTTGTTGTTGTAGTAGAGCTCGAGGAGCAGGCCACTCTTGCCGTTCCCGTTGAGGCCGAGGTTCTCGACCGAGCAGTACGACAGGTGGGTCGCCCCCGTCGGGTCGGAGCCGGGCCCGGACATCCGCAGCAGGATGCCGTTGCCGCCCTTGACCAGCGTGGCGGCCTTGCTGCTCGCACCGACCAGTCGGACGCCGCGGCCGGTGACGGCGAGTGCCGGGCTGCCGCCGCTCGGGGTGACCAGGTAGTTCCCCACCGGGAAGTAGACGGTGCCGCCGCCGGCCGCCGAGGCCGCGCTGATCGCGCTCTGGACCGCCGCGGTGTCGTCGGTGGAGCCGTCCCCGACCGCTCCGTAGTCCTTCACGTTGAGCCAGTCCGGCCCGCTCGTGCCCGCCGCCGAGGCCGGTGCTGCTCCCGCGACCGTCGCGGCTCCGGCCAGCCCCGCGATGGCACCGGTGAGCAGTGCCCGCCGCCGCGTACCGTTGGCCGTGCTGTTGCCCGAATCCCCCGCTGTGCTCACTCTGACATCCTCTCGACTCACCTGACACTGTTGATGCTGTGCCAGATGATGTCAGCTGGTCAGGTGTGGCTGCGGCGGTGGGTGGTGACCTCGCGCCAGGCGGTGGCGAGGCGCTCACAGGCCGCCGCGAGGGACTCCTCGTCGGCGGCGAACGGGATCCGGATGTGGTTCTCCAGGGTGCCGTCGGCGCCGAACCTGCCGCCGGAGAGGATCTTCACGCCCCGGCGGGCCGCCGCGAGCGCCAGCGGCGAGCTGAGCCGGGCACCGAGGTCCACCCAGAGCGAGAAGCCGCCGCCGGGCACGGTGTAGCGCCAGTCCGGGAGGTGGCGGGCGAGCGAGTCCGTCAGGACCTGGCGGCGTCTGAGCAGCATCTCCCGTCTCTCGTCCAGGAGTTCGTCGTAGGATTCGAGCACCCGCAGCCCGATGAGCTGGGTCATGATGGGGTTTCCGGTGTCGACGACGCACCGCAGGTCGACCAGCCGCGAGATGACGGGCGTGGCCGCGCGGACCCATCCCAACCGCAGTCCGGCCCAGCAGGTCTTGCTCATGCTGCCGATCGAGACGACGCGTCCCGGCGCGCCGTACGAGGCGATCGGTTGGGGCAAGGTACCACCGTCCAGGCCGAGTTCGCAGGTCGCCTCGTCCACCACGAGGAAGCTGCCGGAGGTCCGGGCGGCGTCCGCGATCGCCGCGCGGGCGCTGTCCGGCATCACCAGCCCGGTGGGGTTGTGGAAGTCCGGCATCAGGAACGCCAGCGCGGGCTTCTCCCGCCGCAGGACCGTCTCCAGGACGTCGGTGTTCCAACCGTCCGCGCCCAACCCCACGGTGAGCGGCCGGCGTTGGAGCGCGCGGACGATGTCCAGCGCGTTGGGGTAGGTCGGGCTGTCGATCAGCACCGAGTCGCCCGGGCGGGACAGCAGGCGGATGACCAGTCCCAGCGCGTGGTCGGCGCCGGCGGAGACCATGATCTGCTCGGGTCCGGTCGGGATACCGCGGGCGGTGTAGCGGTCGGCGATCGCCTGGCGGAGTTCAGGGGCGCCGACCAGGTCGTATCCGGGCAGGTGGGAGTACTGGTGGAGGTCGAGCGCCGCGCGCCTGGTCGCCGCGCCGAGGATGGACTCCGGCGCGGGCAGCGAGGCGACCGCCAGATCGATGTCCTGCCTCGCCCGGTCGGCCGCCCAGGAGGTGGGGATCCGCTGCTTCTGCTCCGCCTCGGGGAGCAGCACGAACGAGCCGGCACCCCGGCCGCTGGTCAGGAACCCCTGCTCGCGCAGCACCCGGTAGGCCGCGGTGACGGTGTTGCGGCTGACTCCGCACTGGGTCGCGAACGTCCGCTCGGCCGGCAGCCGGGCCCCCGCGGGCAGTCGGCCGTCGGTGATCATCACCTCGAACGCCTCGGCGAGCCGCGAGTAGGCGGGCCCCTCCACCCGCCAGTCGCCGAGCATCCGTTCGACCTGGAGTGCAGTGAATGCATAGCTCATGTCAGGGCGTGTGGCAGTCCGCCCGGCGGCAGGCCTGCCGGGCGTATCGAAGGGCCCGAATATTTATTCATTGGATTCTCTGCCCCCGCAGTGAAGAATTCCATGACGACGTTGACGACTATTATCGAAAACGGTCGAGGCTGATTGAACCGCAGCCCGCGTACGGAGTCAACCACTTGACACGAACAAGTGGCGGAATCTCACGGAACCGGCGCGATCCGGAACCCTCGCCACCGATTGTGTCGTGACATTGACAACCCGCAGGTGATCACGCATGCTCCCCTCGTGCGTAAATCCAGCCTGCTATTCCACCGCGACTTCAGGCAACTCTGGACGGGCGATTCCATCAGCCAGGTCGGCTCGGCCGTGACCGTGCTCGCACTGCCCTACCTGGCGATCAGGAGCCTGCACGCGACTCCGTTCCAGGTGGCACTGCTCACCATGTTCCAGTACCTGGCGTTCCTCCTCCTCGGCCTGCCGGCCGGCGCCTGGGTGGACCGCATGCGACACCGCCGCGTGATGATCACGGGCGACCTCGGCCGGGCGGTCCTGCTCGGCTCGATACCGCTCGCCTACGCCTTCCACGCGCTCAGCCTGCTCCAGCTCTACGTGGTCACCTTCGGCACCTCGGTGCTCACCCTCTTCTTCGACGTCGCGTACCAGAGCCTGCTGCCGGCCCTGGTCGACGGCGAGCAGCTGGTCGACGGCAACGCCAAGCTGGAGGCGACCCGCAACGTGGCCCAGGTCGGCGGCCCGGGCCTGGGCGGTGTGGTGATCAACGTCCTCAGCGCGCCGGCCGCCATCGCGATCGACGCGGTCAGCTTCGTCCTCTCGGCCGTCTTCCTGGGCCGCATCCGCAAGGTCGAGACCAGGCCGGTGCCGCGCCCCGACCGCAACCTGCGGGCCGAGATCGCCGAGGGCCTGCGGTTCGTGTTCGGGAACCGGATCCTGCGCGCCATCGCCTGCACCGCCGCGATCTCCAATCTCTGTGGCACGATCGGCATTTCGCTGCTGATGGTGCTGCTGGCCGACCGGCTGCACCTGTCCGCCTTCCTGTGCGGGCTGGTGTTCTGCGCGGCGGCGCTGGGCGGCATCGTCGGCGCCCTGGTGACCGAGCGGGTGGTGGCCCGGCTCGGCGAGGGACCGGCGATCTGGATCTGCATGATCGTCAGCACGGTGTGCTGGTTCGGCGCCCTCCCGCTCTACCAGGCGGACTGGCGGCTCGCGCTCGCCATCACGCTGCACGGCCTCGGCTGGGTCACGCTGATCATCTTCAACATCACCCAGGTCAGCTTCCGGCAGCGGGTGACACCCAAGCCGCTGCTCGGCCGGATGAACGCGACCATCCGGTTCGTGGTGTGGGGCTCGATGCCGATCGGCGCGCTGATCGGCGGCGTGCTCGGCCAGACCATCGGGGTCCGGCCGGCGATGTGGATCGGCGTCAGCGGCGAGCTCCTCGCGGTCCTGCCGGTGCTGTTCTCGCCGATCCGCACCATGCGCGAGCTGCCCGCCACCCTGGAGCCCGACGGGAGCGCGGCGGCCGTCTCCGTCTGACCCGACGGTGCCAAGCATCGGGGATTGGCTCTTACGACGGTCCGAGCGGCTTGTTACGGTCGGTCGACGGGAAATGCCGGCCGTGCGCGGGAATGCCGAATTCATTTGTTCCGCCGCGGAGACCAGTGCGCCTTTCGTGAGAGGAACGAGTGATGACGAACTCCGTGACAAGGGCCTACAACACCGCCTGCCGGGTACCGGGAAACGCGCTGGTCGACGTCATGCGCACGGTGGAGGCCGATGCCCGAATTCCCACCTGGAAGCGTCCCTATCCGCCGCGCCCCGTTTTCGTGCCGCAGGACCGGATCCACGGGTTCGCGGATGATCTGATGCAGCTGCTCGGAATGCTCACCACCCTTCCCGAGCGGCTCTTCGACGGCGACCTCGACCGCTTCATGGCGGCCGTCGGCGTGCACGGCGCGCGGGCCGAGCTGATGCGCCGGCACGCGCCGGAGACTCCGCGCCTCTCCGGCCGGGCCGACGCCTACCACGACGGCACCGGCTTCAAGCTGCTGGAGTTCGGCATCGGCAGCGACCTGGGCGGCTGGGACTGGGCCGGCGAGGTGCCGCGGGCGCTGCTGGAGGTCGACGGCTTCGCCTCGTTCGCCCGCGAGCACGGCCTGGACTACGTGCACACCGGCCGCGCGACGGTGCGCACCATCAAGGAGGCGGCGGCGGCCTACAACGGCGTGCGCGAGCCCGTGGTGGCGCTGGTCGAGGCGCCGGGCGGGATGGACACCTTCGGCAGCATCTGGCACAACCTCCACCGGGTGATGCGCGGGCTGGGCCTGGACCTGCACCTCGCGGAACTCACCGAACTCCAGGAGAAGGACGGCCGGTTGGTCCTGAACGGCCTGCCGATCGACGTGGTGTGGCGCGCCTTCGACACCGACCAGCTGCTGGAGAACACGCGCAACCTGGAGTTGGCGGAGCCGGTGTTCCGTGCCCACGAGGCGGGGCAGACGCTGCTGTGGCACACGCTGCAGAGCAACCTGTTCGGCGAGAAGGCGTGCATGGCGCTGCTCTCCGACCCGCGCTACGCGCACGGCTTCTCGGCCGAGGAGCGCCGCGTCATCGAACGGGCGCTGCCCTGGACCCGCTCCCTCCAGGGCCCCGCCGCACTCCAGGACACCGCCCTCGTCGAGCAGTTGAGGGACCGCCGCGAGCACCTGATCCTGAAGCCGGACAACCTCTTCGGCGGCTACGGGGTGGTCGCGGGCTGGGAGACCGGCGACGACGAGTGGTGGACCGCGCTCACCGAGGGCGCCGCGGCGGGCTGCGTCGTCCAGGAACGCGTGGTCCCGCAGACCGAGTTGATGGTCGACCCGGCCACCGGGACGGAGCAGCCCTGGCAGACGCTCTGGGGCGTCTTCTACCACCCGGACGGCTACGCCGGCGCCCACGCCCGGGTCATCCCGGCGGACTCCAGCGCCGTCATCGGCCTGCGCTGCATCGACAGGATCCACACCGGCTCGGTCTTCCACTACTAGCCAGAGGAGCAGTGCGCATGCCCGGCGACCGGGAGATCCGGCTCTACAACTACGAGCACCCGCCGGTGCGCCCACTGGTTCCGGGCGACACCGCCGAGCACTGCGGCACCCGCGTCATCGGCCTGCTCTTCACCGGCCTGGTGGGCTACGCGAGCGAGGACGCGACGCCGTACCACGCGCTGGCCTGCTCGATCAGCACCGCCGACTCGACCGTCTTCACGATCGCCCTGCGGCGCGGCTGGACCTTCCACGACGGCACACCGGTGCTGGCGCACAACTTCACGGACGCCTGGAACCACACCGCGTACCGTCCCAACGGGCAGGCGCACGCGGCCTCGTTGGAGAAGATCCTCGGGTACGGCGAGGTGCACCCCGAGGATCCGGACCGGGCGCCGAGCACCGACCGGCTGGCCGGGCTGCGGGTGCTGGACGACCACGCGTTCGAGGTGACGCTGGCCGAGCCGTTCGCGATCTTCCCGACGCTGCTCGGCGCACCGGCCTTCTGCCCGCTCCCGGACGTCTTCTTCACCGACCGCGAACGCTACCTGCGGCTGCCGGTCGGCAACGGCCCCTACCGGCTGGTCTCCGTCGAACCCGCCACCGGTCACCGGCTCACCGCGTTCGAGGAGTATCGCGGGACCCCCGGCCCCGGCGTCAGGAACCTGGCGCTGGTCACCCACCCCACCCGCGAGTCGGCCTACCAGGCACTGCTGGACGGCGAGTTGGACTTCCTGGACGCCCTACCGATCGACGCGGTCGCCGACGGCCGGTGCGAGCGCGAACTCGCGGGCCGGATGGTCGGGCGGCTCGACCTGAAGCTCCAGGGGCTGGGCTTCCCCTGCTATCTGCCCGGCTACGACAACCCCGACCTGCGCAAGGCCGTCTCCCTGGCGATCGACCGCGCCCACCTCGTCGCCCACGCGCTCGGCGGCGGACAGCGGCCCGCCGACGGCTGGTCGGTCCCGGGCGTGATCGGCCATCTACCGGGCCAGGCAGGCTGGTTCTGCACCTTCGACCCGGTGGCGGCCCGGGCGCACCTGGCCCGGTCCGGCTTCACCGGACCGCTGGAGTTCCACTCGCCGGTGAGCGCGCGGCGGTGGCTGGGCGAGCTGAGCGCGGGCGTCGCGCGGGTGCTCGGCATCGACTGCTCCGTCGTCCTGTACGACCGGGTCAGGGACTACTGCGAGGCGGTCGAGCAGCGCAAGGTCACCGGGATCTACCGGGTCGACTGGGCCGCCGACTACCCGGCGCTGGAGAACTTCCTGCGCCCGCTCTTCCACTCCGACAGTCCGTTCAACGACTCCGGCTACGCCCGGCCGGAGTTCGACGCGCTGCTGGCCGAGGCCGACGCGGCGCCCGACGAGTCCGCGGCCTCGGCGCGCTACCAGGCCGCCGAACGGCTGCTGGTGCGGGATCTGCCGCACATCCCGCTCTGGCAGGACCGGGCGGTGGCCGGCTACTCGGAGCGGCTCGGGAACGTCCGGATGACCTCGCAGGGCGATCTCGACCTGCACGCCGCAACGGTGCTTGCGTGACCCGGCTTAGTCCAGCCAGCCGAGTGCCTGGGCCTTCAGTCCCATCTGGAAGCGGGTGTCGGCGCCCAGCTTGTCCATCAGCGCGCACTGCGACCTGCGCAGCGTCCGTACCGAGACGCCGTGCTCGCGGGCGATGGCCTCGTCCTTGAGTCCGGCGGCCATCATCTGGAGCACCGAGCGCTGCTGGTCGGTCGGCCGCAGGCCCTCCCGGGGATCGATGCGCTCCTGGACGAGCGGGGAGGCGGAGGCCCAGCAGTGCTCGAAGAGCCGGCGGAACACCCGGGTGAGCGCCGGGCCGCGGGTCACCAGCGCGGCGCTCCCGCCGTCCGCGGTGTCCACCGGCGTGCAGGCCAACACGTCGTCCACCACGACGAGTTGCAGCGGCACGGTGTGCGCGGTGCGCACCTCGGCGCCGAGCTCCCCCAGCTGCGCGAGCTGCTGGGCCAGGGCCGCGCCGCGGGTGGCGGCGGTGAGGTGGATGGTGCGCACGGTGACGCCGCGCCCGATCACGTCCGCGACCCGCGAGCGCCGCTCCTCCAGCTGCCGGGCGGGCGTGTTCGGCCCGGGGTACATGCTCAGCACATCCGTCCGCGCCTCCGCGGCGGCGTCCTGCAGAGCAGCCGAGATGCTCGCCGCCCCGACGATCAGCTCGGTGTGCACCGAGCCGCCGGGCTGGTCCTGCCCGCTCTGCAGCTCGCCGATGATCGAGGGAACGACCGCCTGGAGGAAGGTGAGCCGCTCCCGCCGCTGATCCAGGTCGTCCAACTCGCCGGCGAGCAGCCTGCTGAGCGCGGCGGCCGGCGCCGACGGGACGAACCCGCTGCTGGTGGCGGGCGACTCGTTGAGCAGGCCGGCGCCGAGCAGCAGGTCGACGGCCTCGCGGACCGCCTCCTCCGGCGCGCCCACGACGGTCGCGGCCTGCTTCGGCGTCCAGTCCGGGTGCGCGCGGGCGAGCCGGTAGATCGGGAGGCTGTTCTCGAAGTTCGTCCCCACCCTCGACCCCCCGGTCACGTGTCCACAACTAGACGCGGCAGTTCGTTGCCACCGGGTAAGTATGTACGAGGACGATGATCTAGACCAGACTCTGAGTGGCAGGGCGATCACCGGACGGTCGCGCCTGCCCGCCGTCACGTCCGGAATGTGCCGCCCCAGGAGCTGTTGTGAACGACGTCCAGCCGATCGGCCGCCACGGCAACAGCCGCGCCGCCGTGTGCTGCCGTCACACCGGCAGCGGCGGCACGGCCCTCGGGCCGGTGGACTGACCTCCGCCGGGACGAGTTCCCATCCGGTCCGCAGCGCCGAGCGCCGGGCCGGACCCCGGGCATCCCCTGCACGCGTACCGCCCCGAGGGCGATAGGCGTGCTCCCTGCTGAACTCCCTGCTGGATCCCTGCTGAAGAAGAGCGGACGCAGACCATGACGACCCTCACCACCGCCCGCCCCCGATCGCTCAACTTCGGTACCTACGGCGCCGCCGGACTCGCCGTCGCCGCGATGGTGAGCGTCCAGTCCGGTGCGGCGGTCTCCACCTGGATGTTCCCGGCCGTCGGACCGGCGGCGACCGCCTCGCTGCGCCTGGCGTTCGCCGCGCTGATGCTGCTGGCCTGGGCCCGCCCCCGGCTGCGCGGACGCAGCCGCAGCGACCTGCTGTTCGCGGCCGCGCTGGGCGTGGTGAGCGCGACGATGACGCTCTGCTACTTCCAGGCCATCGACCGGATCCCGCTCGGTGTCGCGAGCTCGCTGGAGTTCCTCGGCCCGCTGGCGGTGGCGGTCGCCGGGCTGCGGCGGCGGGCCGACGTGATCTGGCCGGTGCTGGCGCTCAGCGGGGTGCTCATCCTCACCCAGCCCTGGAACAGTTCGCTCAACCTGGTCGGCCTCGCCTTCGGCACGGCGGCCGGCGCGGCGCTCGGCGGCTACGTGGTCTTCACCCAGCGGGTGGGCGACCGGTTCAGCGGCGTCGACGGGCTGGCGATCTCCGTCACCGTGGCCGCGCTCTGCGCCGCCCCGCTCGGCCTGCCGCACGCACTCTCGGCGCTCACGCCCAAGATCCTGCTGGGCGCCGCGGCCGCGGCGGTGCTGCTGCCCGTCCTGCCGTACGTCCTGGAGATGGTGGCGCTGCGCAAGCTCACCACGGCGGCCTTCGGCACCCTGCTGAGCTTCGAGCCGGCCGTCGCGACGCTGATCGGATTCGTGCTGCTGCACCAGACTCTGACGGTCACTCAGATGCTGGGGATCGCCTGCGTGATGTCCGCCAGCCTCGCCGCGATCCGGCGCGGCGCCCGCCCGCAGGAGCCGTCGGCCGACGAGGCTTCTACTTCCGGGGCTCCTACTTCCGAGGCTCCCACTTCTTCCTGACAGCAGCACAGTTGACCAACCGGGCCGAGCAGGACCACGGGGTGATCCCACCACCGGCCCGGTCGCTGAGCTGTGCCCGAATCCGGGTGGCGACGCGTGCGCCGCCACCCACCACACATGGGGGAAAACATGTCTGACATCTGGGCGAACGAAGGCAAGCGCTACCGTCCCTACCGGTCAAAACCGGAGATCGAGAACCAGATCAGGGAACTCAACCAACTCGACAACTGGCACGGCCTGCTGGCGTTCGCGGAGGACGCCTTCTGGATCTCGGCCGCCGTCGCGAGCTGCTACCTGATCTCGCCGTGGCTGTACCCGCTGGCCCTGGTGCTGATCGGGTCGCGGATGCGGGCGCTGGCCACCATCCTGCACGAGAGCGCGCACGGCGTGCTGGCCGCGAACCGCGGGCTGAACCTGGTACTGGGGACCGTGCTCTCCGCCTACCCGATCTTCCAGCAGCACTACTCGTACAAGCGCTCCCACGTCGCGATCCACCACCCGCGCCTGGGCAACCCCGAGCTCGACCCCGACCTGCGGTTCTTCATCGCCCAGGGCGTGTACGAGCAGGAACTCACCGCGCGGGAGCGGTGGATGAAGCTGGTCGTCCGCCCGGCCTTCGGGTCGCGGACGCTCTCCTTCGTCCGCTACCTCGTCGTCAACCGCCTCGGCGGCAAGCAGGACGACGACGGCGGACCGGTCCAGCGAGCGGAGCAGCTGGTGCGGGTCCGCCGGGACAAGGTTGCCTTCCTCGCCTTCTGGGCCCTGGTCCTCGGCGCCCTCGCCTGGGACCAACTGCTCACCGCGTTCTGCCTGTTCTGGCTGGTCCCGTACCTCACCTCGTTCCAGATCGTCAGCTGGTACATCGAACTGGCCGAGCACACCCCGCTGGTGAGGGACAACGACCTCAACCTCTACATGACGCGCAACCGCAAGAGCCGCGGCCTGGAGCGCTTCCTCACCGCGATGCACGGCGAGAGCTACCACCTCGACCACCACCTCGACCCGCGCACGCCGTTCTGGAACATGCACAAGGCCCACCTCCTGCGGCTGGCCGACCCCGACTACGCCGCCTGGGACGCCAAGGCCGGCGGCCTCTTCCAACGCGGCCCCCAGGGCCAGGAGTCGGCAATCTCCGCCATCATCCGCACCCTCCCCCGCGACACCACCCGCGAGCCCGCGAAGACGCTGGCCGACGCGGTGACCACCGCCGCCTGACCCCACTGCGGCAGTCTGAGCGCCTCGGGCCCTTATCCCTCGAACGGATCCTCCAGCACAGGGATGCAGGGGGACAGCAACGACTCCGAGCGCTCGGTCACCCGCCCGCGGACCATCCTGATGACGAGGACCTCGTTCGACCGAGCGGGGTCCTCGTCGTCGCGCACATGCAGCAGGCCATACGAACCCGGAGCCCGGTCACCGACCTCCTCGAAGAACTCCACGATCTCGGCGTCACGGTGGTTGGGAAAGCCGCCGAAGTGGACGAACACCTGACCGTTCATCCATCGCAGATCAAGCAGATACGGGCTGTCGATCTCCTGGATCCGCCGCTCGATGCCCTCCACGATCCGCCGCAGACGGTCGTCGTCATAGTCGTCATCGTTGGCGCTGGCGCTCTCCAGAACGTTGATCCAGCCGTGGTATTCGAACATGACCGCAGCCTACCGACCCGCCGCCCAGCCTTGGGCCGTCACACTGTGGCAGTGGACGCGAACCAGCAGACATTCGAGGAACAGTCTGGCCTACCCCCCAAACCAGTCTTTCCTGGCCCAGTGGCTGAGTCTGCGGCTGAGCTGGCAATGGATGCGCGAGGTACATGAGATCCGAGTCTTTCGCCGTACAACTCCTGCCGCCCGGCCCCGGCCCTACGATCACCAGCACTGCCAGCAAACGCACATGGCGAGGTATCTGTCCGAACGGGCCAAGCGCTGCGGGGAGGGGCGTGGCTGGCGGCGCCCGTCCCCCAGCTTCTTCGTTTCAGCCCCGCGCCGGGCTCCAGCGCGGCATCCTGGATGCCTCCACCAGCAGAGAGGGAGCGCACCATGAAGCTCACGTTCCTCGGCACCACCTCCGACCAAGGCGACTGCCCGACCCTGTACGAGACCGAGACCGGCGATATCGTCGTCCAGGGCGACCGCCTCACTGACCCAGAGGCCCTCGCGCAGCTGCGTGACGTGAAGTCCTCGGAGACCTTCGTCGTTGTCCCGCGAGAGTTGCTCACCCGCTTCGCGCCCAAGGAGTAGAGCGTGTCCGTCATCCCCTTCCGCGAGATCGCCCACCTGTTCACTGAATTCGAACACACCGCTTGGCGATTGGAGACGCGCCGAGGCTACGCCTCGGACCGTGACAGTCCGAAATGGCAGCGGTGGCGGCAAGGCGGTGACATTGTCGACGACCCGGCGAACCCCTGGCGGGCCAACGTTCAGATGCAGGTTGCAGCTGGCAAGCGCTTCGAACGGGTTCGGCTGGTCGATGAGCCGCTCACCGATGGTCAGCAGTTCCTCCTGGCCAGTGGGATCGGCAACGTCCAAGCGGGGGAAGACATCAGGAACTTGCGCCGGGCCGACGCCGAACGACTCGGTCTCCCGGCCTTCGATTTCTGGCTGTTCGACTCACGTCTGCTCGCACAGTTCCATTTCGATGAGGACGATCGGACGCTGGGTGTCGAACTGATCACCGAGTCGGCCCAGGTTCTGGCAGCCTGCCAGGCGCGTGATGCTGCTTGGCATCACGCGGTGCCCACCGTTGAGTTCGCGGCGCGGGTAGCGTCTGCCGTGTGAGTACCGACTTCCAAGACGCGCGGGTGGCCCTCGGCGCGCGGCTTCGTGAGCTGCGCGACGAGGCCGGCCTGACCGGTCGTGCGATGGCTGATCGCACTGGTTGGCAGCAGTCGAAAATCTCCAAGCTGGAGACCGGTCGGCAGACCGCGCAGCCGGCCGACCTTGATGTGTGGGTCGAGGCAGTCGGCCGACCGGACGTTTCAGCTGAGCTGCATGCCCAGTTGGGGGGTCTCGAGACGTCCTACCGTTCGTGGCGGCGACAGCTGAGTGGTGGCCACCGCGCTCGCCAGGAGGAGGCTGTGGCCGAGACGCGCCGCACGAAACGTATTCGCGCCTTTGAGTCCGCTCGGGTGCCAGGCTTGTTGCAGACCGCCGACTACGCTCGCCACCTCTTGGCGCTGAACGCCACGTTCAGCGAATCCCCCAGGGACACAGACGAGGCTGTGCGCACACGCATGCGTCGCCAGGAGGCGCTCTACGAGCCCGGGCGCCGATTCCAGTTCATCGTCTGGGAAGCAGCACTACACGTCGCAGTGTGCCCTCCCGTAGTGATGGCCGCTCAGCTGGATCGACTGGTTGGTGCGATCGGACTCGACACCATCGAGCTGGGCATCATTCCGCTCGGCGCTCAGTTGGCTCGCACTCCCGCACACGGCTTCTGGATCTATGACGACCGTCTGGTGATCGTGGAGACGATCAACGCGGAGATGTGGCTCGACAGCGAGTCCGACATCGCCCTCTACAGCCGGGCGTGGGACTTCCTTCGCCGGAGTGCCGTCTACGGTCATGAGGCTCACCGATCGATCGCTCGGGTGCGGATGTCTCTCGACATCTCGTGAGCATCTGCGAGCACAGCTGGATGCCCCCGAAGAATCAACGAGAATCACGGCAGACTCGGAGAATCAGCGCCCTCTAACGTGCTGGTCATGGCAGATATTGCGGCGCTCGCACAGCCGCAGCCCGGAGTCGGGCTGCCGCACGCGGACGCATCCCTGACGTACAACCAGCTGCATGAACTCGCGTGCATCACATGCGGTTCTGCGGCACCGCCACTCCAGCCAGCCGGGCACCGCGTGGTGGACGGCTTGGCCTGGGCTGTCGTCTCCTGCGCTGACTGTGCGGAGGCCAGCCGATGACAGAGCAGCGGGAGTCCATCCAATTCGGTGAGGAGCACTGGCAGTTCTACCGGACACTGCCGACTCCATACTGGGGTGGTGTGACAGAGCCGCAACCGGCGCCCCGCGCAGCCGCCGTGGCCCGACCTCGGCCTCCGGCTCCGGTGTTCGGCTGGAGCCTGGAGCGGCCCTACGACGAACCGGCCGCGAGCACCGACCTCGCCCGGATCACGAGGCAGCTTCGGGCAATGGCCCAGGACGGCCTCGCGAACGCCGATCTGTCGGAGGCCCTGGAACTCATCGCCGTCATGACCGTCATCGTGCAACGGGTCGAGCGGCACATGAGGGATGGCGCGTCGTGACAGGGCAGCAGCGGTCGCACGCGGACCTCGGGCTGGAGCCGGCGCCGCAGGTCGCGCAGTCCGATCCTCGGCGTACAGATCTGTATGTGGGGGCGCGTACGTGGATGGTGCAGTTCGGTGTCCATCCGGCGCCTGACGAGTTTATCGGCCAGGGGTATGTCGAGCTCTGTCTGCGGGCGTGGCCCACTGCGATCGGCGCGCCTCTCCACTTGGGCACGCAGTGGGCGTTGCTGGTCTGGCTTCTGGACGATGAGCTTGACCGGGAGCCGCGTGACGCTCCACCTGAGATTATTGATCGGCTCGTTCTCGCGCTGCTGGACGCCGTGGCCGGGGATCCACAGTCGGCGGCTGGCGATCACCCTCTGGTCCAGGCGCTTGCGGATCTGGTGCGGCGGACGCGGGAGGTGATGCCGGGATTCTGGTGGGGGCGGTACCGGCGGCAGTTGGCGGCCTGGATCCAGGCTGCCAACGAGAAGCTGACCGAATACGTGCGACCGGGCCGGACCCCGACGCTTCACGAGTACCAACTGCTGCGGCCAGCCGATGGCGGGATGCTGCTCGCCGCGATGTGGTGCGAGCTCGCCGAGCAATGCGTTACGCCCGAGTGGAACACGCCGCTGGTCCAGGAGTTGCTGCGCTCGTTCTCCGCATGCGGTTACCTCGCGAACGATCTCGCCGCCACACCCGAGGACACGTTCACCGCCGTCGCCGCGCTGGCCCGCACCACCGGACTTTCGGTTCGGGAGGCTGAGGGGCGTGTGCGCGAGCTGCTGCGGGCACAGGAGTTGAGCTTCTGGTGGGCGCGCACCGCGATTCAGGAGCGCGACGGTGCGTTCGCCGATGCCCTGGAGCGGTTCCGGGGTGCGTTGGGCGAGTGGACGGCGGCAAGCTCCCGGTACGTGCTGGCAACGCCGGCCGACGCGGTGACGCACCGCCTCGGCCGCACTGTCCTGGGGCGCTCGTTGCTCCGCGAGACGTCGGAACACCTTTCCTCGGAGGTGGAGAGACCAGAGGCCGCCCGGTGGCCCAGTCGGCGCATTCACCACTCCCGCGCGGCCACCAACTCCGAGATGTCGGCGTCGTCGAACCCGTACGCCGACGCCACGAACCCGAAGTCCTCGCAGATCTCCTCACGCGCGAAGGTCTCGATCTCGCTTCCGGCTGCCTCGAACTCCGCTTCCAGCACGTTGAACTCCTCCGTGGCCACTTCGGTCAGCGCGTAGAGCGCCGCCAGGTCCGACGGCTGTTCGGCCTCGATCCGCGCGCACAGCCTCAGCAGGATCTCCTTCCCCCTGGTGACGACCTGATCGGGGAAGTAGTCGTCCTCGAACAACGCCTTCAGGAACGAATACCCTGCCACCTGCTGGTTCTTGACCGCCATCGCGATCCCACCTCCCTACCGAAGATCCGAGGCCCCCATCCTGAACCGCACCACTGACAGTCGACGGACCTCAGGGGGTAGGCAGCCGTACCGGTGCACTGGTGGGGCTCTCGCGGCCGGCGCGGTCCACGGCGGTGGCGGCGTACCAGGATCTTGGGACGGTGTCCGGGGGGTGGACGCGGTCGGCGGTGAGGGCCGGCAGTAGGGCGGCGAGGCGGGCGGCGTCGGGGGGCGGCATCGGGCCGGGGTCGGCGTCGTAGCGGTACAGGGCGTACTGGAAGGGCGGGGGGTGGCCCGCGAGGGGCGAGGGCGTGATGGTGAGGCTGCGCCGGTCGACGCGGACCGAGAGGACAGGCGGGCGGGGCGCGGTGGTGTGGGCGAGGCGGGGCAGCAGCGGGATCAGCGCCGGGCGCTGCCAGTGCTCGGCGGCCAGTTTCCTGATGGCGCCGATGCGGTCGACCTGGACGGAGCGGGCGCTGAAGAAGATGTCTCCGCTGATGGACGGCAGGGTGGCGTTGAGCGCGAGGTGGCGGGAGAGCTCGGACGGGTCCTGCCAGGCGCCGGGGCGGTCGGGGGCGCCTGGGCGGGAGGCCGACTGGCCGATCCAGAGCTGGGTGTCGGTGCCGGCGGTCTGCTCGGCCCACCAGGGCGCGAGGACGGCGTAGTCGGCGATGGTGAAGCCGATGACCCAGTAGAGCTGCGGCGCGATGTAGTCGACCCAGCCGTTGCGGACCCAGGCGCGGGAGTCGCTGTACTGGGCGTCGTAGGACTGCAGCGCGATGGTGGCGGAGCCGCCGGGGTCGGTGTTGTGATTGCGCCAGACGCCGAAGGGGCTGATCCCGTAGGCCGCTTCGGGGCGGGCGGCACGGACCAGGTCGCGCAGCCCGCGGACCGTCCGGTTGACGTTGTCGCGACGCCAGGCGGCGCGGTCGGCGAACCCGCGGCCGTAGGCGGCGAACGCGGCATCGTCGGGGAACTCGGTCTGGTCCGGGTAGGGGTAGAAGTAGTCGTCGATGTGGACACCGTCGATGTCGTAGCGCAGGACCGCGTCCATGATGGCCTGCTGGACGAAGTCGCGGACGGCGGGGACGCCCGGGTTGTAGTAGATCTCGCCGCGGTAGACGACGGTCCACTGCGGGTTGCGGCGGGCGGGGTGGCTGGGAACCAGCTCGGCGGGATCCGGCTGGATCGCCACCCGGAAGGGGTTGAACCACGCGTGGAAGGCCAGGCCGCGTTCGTGGGCCGTGCGGACCATGAACGCCAGCGGGTCCCAGCCCGGATCCCGGCCCTGGGTACCCGTCAGCCACTCCGACCACGGTTCGAACGGCGAAGGCCACAGGGCGTCGGCGGTCGGACGGACCTGCACGAACACGGCGTTGAACCCGATCGCGCGCACCTCGTCGAGCAGCGCGGTGAAGTCCGCCCGCGACTGCTCCGGGCCCAGCCGGTCGCGCTGGGGCCAGTCGATGTTGTCCAGGGAGGTGATCCAGACGCCCCGCAGTTGACGCTTTCCGGTGCCGCCTCCAACGGCGGTACCAGCGGGGGATCCGGTCACCGCCGCGGTCATCACCGCCCCCAGCGCGGCCACGACGGCTCGGCGCCGGGGGCGGCAGGTGTCGGGCGGGACCACGCGGCGCACAGGAGTCCTCCTTGGGTCCACAGGACTCTCGCCGCACTGACTCCGTCGTCCAACGGAGCAGGGCCGATGGGCAGAGCCATTCACACAACGGGGGGACGAAGGCTGCCGCCGAACAGCCCTGGTTGCTCCAACGGGCAGGGCCGAATGGCCCTTTCGGTACCAAGGGGCAAGGCGGGCGGGAACTCGGAGGGATCGGGGCGTGGACGATCTCGCCGTGCGCAGCTGTTCCTGAATGATCGTCAAGTTTCTTGAACGTCACGGTGATTGTGGAACGGCGGCGGAATACGGCCGTCCGACTCACCTGCCCGGATGGGCACTTCGACCGACTCGCGGGTGACCCGAAGGGGAAGGGCGGGTATCACACACGTGCAAAATAGAGATGAATACTCAACATCTCCCACCCATTTCAGCCATATTTGAAGACTGGCGTCCGATCGGCGGTGCGGCTCCCCCGAAAACCGGACGGGCCGTCCGGTGCCGACCGACCGGTCGGCAGGCCAGGCGGCACTTGCGTTTCGGGGTGGTCCGGGCGGCGACCCGACATGATCATGCTCACGAACCGGCTCGGACGGCCGAATCGGGACGTCGGACGGGGAGAAGTCCGGATTCGTTCCCATCGGTTGCCCGGTGTACGACCTTTGACCGACAGTCACACAAGTGAACGCCATCCAGCGCCTCGTCGGAGGCGCGCTCCTACGCCATCGTGACTTCCGCTTCCTCTTGTCGGGGGCCGCCGCGAGCCAGCTCGGCAGCCAGGTGACCCTGGTCGCCCTGCCGCTGGTCGCGGTGGTCAAGCTGGACGCCGCGCCCTTCCAGGTCGGCCTGCTCACCGCTGCCGAGACCGCCGCCTTCCTGCTGGTGGGACTGCCCGCGGGGGCATGGGTGGACCGGATGCGCCGGCTGCCGGTGCTGATCCGCGCCGACCTCGTGCGCTGCCTGGCGGTGGGATCGGTCCCGGTGGCCGCCGTCGCCGGGGTGTTGACGATGGCTCAGCTCTACCTGGTGGCCCTGGTCACCGGGCTGGCCACGGTGTTCTTCGAGGTCGCGCACCAGTCGTTCGTGCCGCAGCTGCTGCCGCGCGAGCAGCTGGTGCCGGGGAACGGGGCGCTGGAGGTCGTCCGCTCGTCCGCCCAGGTGGCCGGGCCGGGGCTCGGCGGCGTGCTGGTGCAGCTGCTGGGGGCGCCGTTGGCGATGGTGGCCGACGCGTTCGGCTATCTGGCCTCGGCGCTCCTGCTGCTCGGCATCCGCACCCGCGAGCCGCGCCCCGAACCGGTGCCGGGCCGCTCGCTGCGCGCCGACATCGGCGAGGGCGTCGCCTTCGTCGCACGTCAACCGCTGCTGCGGGTGATCGCCGCGGCGACCTCCTCGTCCAACTTCTTCGCCGCCCTGCTGCTGTCCGTGCAGACGGTCTTCTGGGTCCGGGTGCTCGGCCTCTCCCCCGCCGCCATCGGGCTGCTGCTGTCGGCCTCGGCCGTCGGCGGGCTGAGCGGTGCGCTGTGCGCGGGGCCACTGGCCCGGCGGTTCGGGCAGGCCAGGATCATCTGGCTCTCGGTCGCGGCGACGGCGCCGTTCGGGCTGCTCTGGCCGCTGGCGCGCGGCAGTGCGGGTGCGGTGCTGTTCGCGGCCGGTTCGGCGGTGGTGTTCTTCGGGGCAGTGGTCTACAACGTCGCCCAGGTGAGCTTCCGCCAGGTGATCTGCCCGCCCGCGCTGCTGGGCCGGATGAACGCCACCATGCGCTTCCTGGTCTGGGGCACGATGCCGCTGGGCGCGCTGACCGGGGGCACCGTCGCGGCGGCGGCCGGGCCGCGGGCCGCGCTGTGGGTCTGCGCCGCGGGCATGCTCGCCGTGCCGCTGCCGCTGCTGCTCTCGCCGCTGCGAGGGATGCGCGACCTCCCGATCGCCGAAGAGGTCAAAGAAGCCGTCGACGCCCGTTGAGCCCGTCCAACCGACGAAGTGGAGATGAGCCGTGCCCGCCATCATCACCGCCGCCTACCTCGCCCGCTACCGATCCGTCGCCGCGCAGTCGGCCGAGCTGCTCCCCCTCACGGGCGCCCAGCGCCGCTTCCTGCTCTCCCGCCGGCTGGACCCGCAGGGGCGCCCGACCGTCGTGCCGCTCTTCTTCGCCTTCCCGCGCGGCACCGTCGACCTGGCCCGCCTGCGCCGTGCCGCGACGCGGCTGGCGGCGCTCCACCCCGCCCTGCGCGGCAGGCCGGCCACGCTGCGCGGCACCCCGGTGCTGCGGCTCGGCGAGCCGTCTGCCGAGGTCCGGGAGGTGGCGGTGGCGCCGGGCGGGACGGCAGAGGAGGCGCTGCGGCGCGCGCTGCTCGCCTGGTCGCCGGACGGACCGCCACTGCGCCTGCTGCTGGCCCGCGAGCCGGACGGTGGAGAACTGCTCGCGCTCGCGCTGGACCACAGCGCCTGCGACGAGCAGTCGCTCGGCATCGTCACCGCGGACCTCAGCCGGCTCTACCAGGAGGACAGCGCCGACCCGCAGGACCCGCAGGACGCGGCCTACCGCGAGGCGGTCGAACTCCAGCTCGCCGCCGAGGCCGCCGCCTCCTCCCCCGCGGCCTTCGCGCACTGGGCCACCCGGCTCGGCGCGCTCGCCGACCCCGGCCGTCCCACCCCGACCGGCAGCCAACTCCCGCCGCCCACCGGCATGGTGACCCACCGGCTGCCCGCCGCCACCGGTGCGGCCCGCGGCGCCGTCTTCCCCGCGCTGCTGGACGGCGTGTCGGCGGCCGCGGCCGTCCTGTTCGGGTCGCAGCGCACGCCGGCACTCGGCTATCCGTGGGGCGGGCGGCCGCCGGGCGCGGAGCCGGTCCTGGGCTGCTTCCTCAACACCCTGGTGCACCCGGGAAGCGACGGAAGCCCGGCGGACCTCGCCGACCTCAGCGTCTACTGGTGGGACGACCTGGACCACGCCGACACGCCGTTCGACGAGCTGGTGCACGCCGCGCGCTCGGCCGGGGCCAGCTGGTCCGGGGCGCTGGACGGCCTGTTGACCTTCGAGGACCTGCACCGGCGCCCGCCGCTGGTGCTCGGCGGGACGCCTGGCCGCGAGGTCCACCTGACCGGACGTCCGATCGGCGCGCCGTTCGCCGTCTCCGCCTCGCACGGCGACGACCTGCTGGTCCGCCTTGCCTGGGACCGCGAGCAGTGCACGGACGACGCGGCCCGGGCCGCCTTCGATGCCCTGCTGAACACCCTGCGCCACCACCTCCACACCTTCTGAGTCACACCCGCCAGCGAAGGGACCCACCCATGTTCGCTCTCTCCTCCTCGCAGGAGATCGTCTGGCTGCACGAGCAGATGCTGCCCGGCAGCCGCGCCTACAACTTCACCGCGACGCTCGACCTCTGGGGCGCCCTCGACGAGGCCGCCCTGCGGGCCGCGCTGGCCGCCGCACTCGCCCACCACCCGGGCCTGCGGCTGGAGTTGGTCGCCCAACCCGGCGGCCTGCCCGGCCAGCGGGTCCGCGAGCAGGCCGAACTGCGGCTGCGCAACAGCGATCTGTCCGACGCCGACGACCCCGAGGCCGCCTTCCAGCAGCTGCTGCGCGCCGAGGCCGAGGAGCCGCTGGACACCGCGCAGGCACCGCTGCTGCGCTGGCACCTGGTCAGCATGGGCGCCGACCAGCACCGGCTGATCCACGTCGAGCACCATCTGATCCACGACGGCCACTCCTTCGCCATCCTGCTGCGCGACGTCTTCACCGCCTACCGCGCGCACGTGCTCGGCGAGCCGGTCGTACTGGAGCCCGCCCGCTCCTACCAGGAGCACGCGAGCACGACCCCCGAGCAGGCGCGCGAGGAGAGTCTGGCGTACTGGCGGGCCCAGTTGGACGACGCGCCGCGCGAGGTGGCGCTGCCCGGGCTGAACCGCCCGGGCGCGGTGCGCCGCCACCGCGGCGGGCAGCTGCGCCAGGCGATCGGCGCCGACCTCGCCGAGCGGCTGCGCGCCCGCAGCCGCGCCGACGGCCACACGCCGTTCAGCACGCTGCTCGCTCTCTTCGCCGAGCTGCTGCGCCGGCACAGCGGCCACCACGAGCTGGTGGTGGGCACGGCGGTGGGCAACCGTCCGGTGGGCTTCGAGGGCACGGTCGGGATGTTCGTCAACACCCTCCCGCTGCGCCTGCGGCTCGATCCGGCCGTGCCCGGGCTGGACGCGGTGGACGAGGTCACCGACACGCTGCTGCGCGCGCTGCCGCACCAGCAGGTCCCGGTCCAGGAGTTGACCCGGGCACTGGGCCTGCACACCAGCGGCGCCGACAACCCGCTGTTCAACGTGATGTTCAGCGCGCACGACGCAGCGCTGCCCGAGGTCGAGGTGCCGGGGCTGGAGATCTCGCTCTTCGAGGGCTTCAACACCGGCACCACCCGCTTCGACCTGGACCTCGTACTGATCCCCGACGACCGCCGGGTGGTCGGGCCGCGGCACGGCGCCGCCGGGATGACGCTGGTCTGGGACTACGACGCGGACCTGTTCGGCGAGGAGGTCGCCGCGCTGCTGGCCGAGCGACTGGTGGACCTGCTGCGCGGCTACCTGGACGACCAGCAGCTCCCGCTCGCCGCCCTCGGCGCGCCCGCCGCGCCGGCCGCAGCAGACCACCGGGCTCCCGACCTCGCGCTGCTCGACCCGGTCGGCGCGCACCAGCCGTCCCGCCTTGCCGTGCTGGCCGGCGCCGAGCGGCTGACCTACGGCGAGCTGGACCGCCGGGTCGGCGCGCTGGCCGAACGGCTGCGCGCGGCCGGCGTCGGCGCCGGCCAGCCGGTGGCCGCCGTGCTGCCGCGCGGGGTGGAGAGCGTGGTGGCGCTGCTGGCCTGCCTGCGGACGGGCGCGGTGTACGCACCGCTGTCGCCGGAGGATCCGGCGGCCCGGCTCGGCCTGCTGCTCGACCGCTTGGAGCCCGCGCTGGTGCTGGCCACCCGGCAGAGCGCGCTGGCGCTGCCCGTCGAGGGCCGCACGCCCGCGCTGCTGGACGGGCCCGCCTTCCCGAAGGCCGAGCCCGCGGCGGTGCTGGACGGCGCCGCGTACGTGATCCACACCTCCGGCTCGACCGGTGTGCCCAAGCCGGTGCTGGTCGGCCGGGCGGCGCTGGCCGGGTACCTGGGCGCCATCGTGGACCGCTACGAACTGACCGACCAGGACCGGGTGTTGCTGTTCGCCCGGCCGTCCTTCGACGTGGCACTGGAGGAGGTGCTGCCGGCTCTGGCCGCCGGGGCCGCGCTCGTCCTGCCGCAGCGCGAGGTGCCGACCGGGCCCGAGCTGGTCGCGGTGCTGGCGGTGCGCGGCGTGACCGTCGCCAACCTGCCCACCAGCTACTACCTTGCTGTGCGCGAGGAGTTGCGCCAGGCGCTGCGGGACGGGCGCTGGTCGCCGCGGCTGCTGGTGCTGGGCGGCGAGCGGCTGCCCGCGCAGGCGTTGCAGGGCCTGGCCCGGGACACCGACGCGAAGCTGCTGAACGCCTACGGCGTCACCGAGGCCACCGTCACGTCCACCGTGCACGAGATCACCGCCGCCGACCTGGCGGACGGTGCCGAGATCCCGCTCGGCACCGAGCTGCCCGGCATCCGGATCCACCTGCTGGACGACGGCGGCCGGCCGCTGCTGCCGGGCGGGGTGGGCGAGTTGGCGATCGGCGGTCCGGCGCTCGCCGAGGGCTA
This sequence comes from Kitasatospora sp. MAA4, assembly GCF_029893355.1. Classification (GTDB taxonomy): domain Bacteria; phylum Actinomycetota; class Actinomycetes; order Streptomycetales; family Streptomycetaceae; genus Kitasatospora. Next base: position 103,768 of record NZ_JARZAI010000001.1, on the reverse strand, counting down.
CCTCGGTCTGGAGGAGGCCACCGCCGCACGCTTCGTGCGGCCGGCCGCACTGGGCGGCGAGCGGGTGTACCGCACCGGCGACCGCGGCTACCGCGACCTTCAGGGCCGGCTGCGGTTCCTGGGCCGCCAGGACAACCAGGTCAAACTGCGCGGCTACCGGATCGAGTTGGAGGAGATCGAGGCTGCGGCCTCGGCCGAACTCGGCGGCCGCTCCTGCGCGGTGGTGCTGGACCGGGAACATGCCGACACCCCCCGGCTGGTCGGCTTCCTGGAGGGTGCCGAGCAGCCCGACGGCACCGCCCTGCACGCCGCGCTGGCACAGCGGTTGCCCAGCCCGCTGGTCCCCGGCGCCTGGGTGGCCCTGGAGACCATGCCGACGCTGCCCGGCGGCAAGCCCGACCGGGCCGCCCTGCTCCGCGCGCTGGCCGAACTTCCGGAGCCGGTAGAGGAGTTGGCGGAGCAGTCGTTCGAGGACCCGGCGCTCGCCCTGGTCGCCGAGGCCTGGCGCGAGGTGCTGGGCCACGGCCGCTTCACCGCCGACTCGCACTTCTTCGAGGTCGGCGGACACTCGCTGCTGGCCGCCCAGTTGGCCGCCTGGCTGGAGCCCAGGCTCGGCCACCGCCCGCCGCTGCGCGCCCTGTTCGCCAATCCCGTGCTGGCCGACCAGGCCAGGGCCCTGATGGGAGACAAATCGTGACCTCCGCCCCCTCCGCCGTCCTGGAGGACGGCCACCGCGAACTGGTCGAGGCCTTCGAGAGCTTCATCCGCCGCGAGGTGGTGCCGCTGGCCGCCGAACTGCCGGAGACCGGAGACCTGCCGCCCGCCGACCTGCGCGCCTACGTGCGCAAGCGCTCGGCCGCGCTCGGCTTCTACGCCGGCGACTACCCGGAGGAACTCGGCGGCTCCGGCATGCCGTTCAGCGCCGTCGTGCTGCTGCACCACGCGGCCGGGCGCAGCGGCTGCGTGCTGGCGCCGTACGCGCTGGCCGGCTCCGACGGCCCCAGCCCGCTGCTGCGGCACGGGACGCCCGAGCAGGTCGAGCGCTACCTGCTGCCGCTGGTGCGCGGCGAGGCGCTGCGCTGCCTGGCGCTGACCGAGCCGCAGGCCGGCTCGGACGCGTTCCGGCTGACCACCACCGCGCGCCGGGACGGCGACGACTGGGTGATCAGCGGCCACAAGACCTTCGTCAGCAACGCCGACCGGGCGGACTTCGCGCTGGTGGTCACCGCGACCGACCAGGGCGCGGGCACCACCGGCGGGGCGACCGCCTTCGTGCTGCCGATGGACCAGCCGGGCCTGCGGATCGGCCAGCGCTACGAGGGCATGTCCGGCGAGCCGCTGTTCGAGCTGCTACTGGACCGGGTCCGGGTATCGGCGGATGCGGTGATCGGCGGCGAGGAAGGCGTCGGCGCGGCGATGGCGCTGGCCGTGGACAGCCTCTCGCGTGGGCGCCTGATCGTCGCCGCGATGTGCGACGGCATCGCGGAGTACGCGCTGCGCCTGGGCGTGGAGTACGCCAAGGAGCGCGAGGCGTTCGGGATGCGGATCGGCGGCTACCAGCACGTCCAGGAGCTGCTGGTGAGCAGCCGGGCCGAGGTGGAGGCCGCCAAGCTGCTCACGCTGGCCTGCGCCCGCCTGGTCGACGCCGGCACCGAGGCGCCGGAGAACGCGGCGCTCGCCAAGCTGACCTCCTCGCAGACCGCGGTGCGGGTGGTGGACCGCGCGCTTCAGGTGCACGGGGCGACCGGCTGGGTGCGCGGGCATCCGCTGGAGTTCCTGTACCGCTACGTCCGGATGATGACGATCATCGAGGGGACCTCCGAGGTCCAGAAGGTGATCGTCGCCCGGGCCATGGGCCTGGGCTGACCTGGGTTGACCACCACCACGACTCGAAGGCGAAACCATGAACACAAACCCTGACCTGAGCATCGTGCACGGCGGCCCCCAGCAGCACGCCGCCGTGCTGGACCGCTACCTCGACCAGGTGCGCCGCACCCCGCACGCACCCGCCCTGCTGGACGGCGACCGCAGCTGGAGCTACGCCGAACTCGACGCGCTGGCCTGCGCGGTGGCCGACGCGCTGGGTGACCGGGTGCGCCCCGGCGACCTGGTGGGCGTCTGCCTGGACCACTCGCCGGCGCTGGTCGCCGTCGCCCTGGCGGTGGCCCGGCGCGGCGCCGTCTACCTGCCGCTCGGGCCGCGCCCGGGCGAGCAGCGGCTGCGCACGGTGGCGCGGAGCCTGCGGCTCGGCTGCCTGATCGGCGATCGGGCGCTGCTGCCGCCCGAGCTCGCGGCCACCCCGCTCCCCGTGGAGGGGCTGGTCGCCGCCTGCACGCCCGCCGCGCCGCAGAACGCGCTCGGTGCACCCGCCGGGACGTACTACGCGGTGATGACCTCCGGTTCGACCGGCACCCCCAAGGCGGTGGCCGTCGGCGAGGACTCGCTCGGCGCTCTGCTGCACTGGTACCAGGAGTTGACCGGCCTGGGCCCGGGCGACCGGCACAGCCTGCTGATCGGCGTCGCCTTCGACCCGCACCTGCTGGAGCTGTGGGCGGCGCTCACCTGCGGCGCCGCGCTGAGCATCGCCCCCGAGGAGGTGCGCTGGGATCCGGGCGCGCTCACCGGCTGGTGGCAGCGGGCCGCGATCACCGTCGGCAACCTGCCCACCCCGCTGGCCGAGCCGGTGCTGAATCTGCCCTGGCCCGCCGGCCTGGCGCTGCGGCATCTGACGGTCGGCGGCGACCGGCTGCGCCGCCGACCCGGGCCGGACGTCACCGCGCACGTCCACAACGCCTACGGCCCGGCCGAGGCCACCGTGGTGACGACCGTGCACACCATGCCCGCGGGCGCCGCACCGGCCGGGCAGGACGCGCCGCCGATCGGCCTGCCCCGGCCCGGCGCCACCGTGCTGGTCACCGACGAGGACGGGCACCCGGTGCCGCGCGGCGTGTCCGGCGAGCTGCGGATCGGCGGCGGCTGCCTGGCCCTCGGCTACCTGGACGCGGAGCTGACGGCCCGCCGCTTCGTCGCGCCGCCGCAGGGCAGCGAGGAGCTCGGCCGGGTCTACCGCACCGGGGACCGGGTGCTGATGCGCCCGGACGGGGTGCTGGAGTTCCAGGGCCGGCTGGACGACCAGGTGAAGGTCAGAGGCGTGCGGATCGAGCCGGCCGAGGTCGAGGCAGCCTTCGAGCGCGACCCGCGGGTGCGGCGCGCCGCGGTGGCCGCCCGGTACGACGCGGGCGGCGCGGCGCAGCTGGTCGCCTTCGTCCAGCCGGTGACCGCAGGCGCGCTCGCGTCCGGGGCCGAGCTGCTGGCGCAGCTGCGCGGCTGGCTGCCCGAGCAGGCCGTGCCGGCCCGGATCCGGCTGGTGGACGTCTTCCCGCTGACCGCCAACGGCAAGGTCGACCGGGCCGCCCTGCTGGCGGCGGACGAACAGCCCGCGGCGTCGGCGCCGGGGGGTTCGGAATCCGAGCAGCTGGTGCTGCGGCTCTGCCGCGAACTGCTCGGCGACCCCGCGCTCGGCCCGCTGGACAACTTCGTCGACGCGGGCGGCAACTCGCTCGCCGCCTCCCGCCTGCTGGTGGCCCTGGAGGTGGAGTGCGGCGTACGGCTGCGCGCCCCCCAGCTGCTGCGCCAGCCCGACCTGCGCAGCCTCGCCGAGTTGGTCGAGGCCCGGCGCGTGACCGCATGACCGCCCGCGAGCCGAGGAACGCAAACCCGATGCCTGCTCCCACCACCGTCCCGGCCGGCGTGCCCGGTCTGATCGCCCGGCACGCCGAACAGCACCCGCACACGCTCGCCGTCTCGGACGGCAGCACGGTCCTGACGTACCGTCAACTCTGTCGCGCCGCGGCCACTCTGGCCGCCGAGCTGGCGGCCCGCGGGGTCGGCCCCGGCAGTGCCGTCGGCCTGCTCGCCGCCCGCTCCAGCCGCCTGGTGGTCGCCCAGCTCGCCGTCTGGTGGGCGGGCGGCCACGGCGTCCCGCTCGATCCGGCCTATCCGCGCCCGCGCACCGCCGGAATGATCGAGGACGCCGAGGTGCTGCTGACACTCGGCGACAAGGCGCTGCTGGCCGGCGCCGGCCTCCCGCAGGACCGGACGCTGGTCCTGGACGACGCCGCGCTGTCCGGGGAGGCCGCCGCCGGTGCGCCGCACCCGTGCATCGACGGTCCCGAGGCCATCGCGCTGGTGCTCTACACCTCCGGCTCCACCGGCCGACCCAAGGGCGTCGAGGTCCCGCACCGCGCGATCACCGCGCTGGTGACCGCCCCGGACGCGGTGGCGCTCGGCCCGGGCGACCGGGTGCTCTACCACTCGCCCGCCACCTTCGACGCCTCCACCTTCGAGATCTGGGCGCCGCTGGTGCGCGGCGCGGCCGTGATGATCTCCCCCGCCGACCGGCCGACGCCGGACGAACTGGCCCGGGACGTCGAGCGGTTCGGCGTCACCGCCACCTTCCTGACCACCGCGCTCTTCCACCAGCTGGCCGCCCGGCAGTCGCGCGTCTTCGGTGTGCTGCGGACGTTGATCGTCGGCGGCGAGGCGCTCTCCGCCGAACACGCCGGGACTGTCCTGCGGGCCTTCCCCTGGCTCGACCTGCTGAACGCCTACGGGCCGACCGAGGCCACCACCTTCACCACCCTGCACCGGCTGCGCGAGGCCGACTGCGACGGCCCGCCGCCGATCGGACGCCCGTTCGGCGGCGCGAGCACGGCCGTGCTGGACGAGCGGCTCGCGCCCGTGGCGCCCGGTGAGCGCGGCGAGTTGTGGATCGGCGGCACCCGCCTGGCGCTCGGCTATCTCGGGCAGCCCGAGCTGACGGCCGAGCGCTTCCGCGAGATCCCCGGGCACGGGCGGATGTACCGCAGCGGCGACCTGGTGAGCGCCCGGGCGGACGGCACGCTGGACTTCCACGGCCGCGCGGACAACCAGGTCAAGGTGCGCGGCTTCCGGATCGAGCCCGAGGAGATCGAGCACACCCTGCGCCTGCACCCGGAGATCGCCGAGGCGAGCGTGGTGGTGCGGCGGGCCGGGCAGGAGGACGCCGAGCTCAGCGCCTTCGTCGTCCCCACCGAGGGCCACCGGCCCGCGACCGCCGCCCTGCGCGCCCATCTGGCCGACCGGCTGCCCGCCCATCTGGTGCCCACCGCCTGGACGGTGCTGGCGGCGCTGCCGCTCACGGACGTCGGCAAGGTGGACCGCCGCGCGCTGGTCGCGCTGGACCCGCGCGCCCCGGGCGAGCGTCGCAGTGCCCCGGCCGCCGCGCTCACCCCGCTTCAGCAGGCCGTCGCCGAGGCCTGGTCGCGGGCGCTGGGCCGGGCGGTCGAGCGGGCGGACGCGGACTTCCTGGCCGAGGGCGGGCACTCGCTGATGGCCATGTGGGTGGTCGACGACCTGCGCGAGGACCTGGGCGTGGAGCTGTCCCTGGCGGACTTCTTCAGCCACCCGACGGTGGCCGGCCAGGCCGCCCTGGTCGAGCGCGCGCTGCTCGCCCTGCACGGCGAGGCGGGCGCATGATCCCCACCGACGCTTCCGCGCAGGCGGACCTGCTGCGGCTGGCCCGGCGGCGGGCCGACACGGCCCGGCCCGCCGCCATCGCCCGCAGCGCCGAGCGCGGCCCCGCGCCGCTCTCGCACGCCCAGCGGCGGATGTGGCTGATGGACCGGCTCGGCCAGGGCGGCGCGCTCTACAACGTGCCGGTGGCCACCCGGCTGCGCGGCCCGCTGGACCTCGCCGCGCTGGCCACCGCTCTCGGCGCGCTGACCGAGCGCCACCGGATCCTGCGCACCCGCTACGGGCAGCGCGGCGACGAGCCGTACCAGGAGGTGCTCGACAGCACGCCGGTCGCCGTCCCGGTACTGGCCGCCGGGCCCGAGGAGACGGCCGCCCTGCTGGCGGCCGAGGCGTCCCGGCCCTTCGACCTGGCCACCGGGCCGATGCTGCGCGCGGTGGCGCTACGGCACGGCCCGCAGGACCACACCCTGCTGCTCACGCTGCACCACATCGCCGTCGACGGCGGTTCGCTCCCGGTGGCGCTGGAGGAGCTGGCCGCCCTGTACGCCGCCGCGCTCGCCGGGCACCCGGCCGACTTGCCCGAACCACCCTTGCAGTACGCCGACTTCGCGCGCTGGGAGCAGTCCCGTGCCGGCGAACTCGCGGGCGCCGTCGACACCTGGGCCGCCCGGCTGGCCGGCGCCCGCCCGGTGCCGCTGCCCCGCCGCACGCCAACTGGCCCCCGCACCCGGGCGGCCGGCACCCGCAGCGCGCCGCTCTCGCGCGAAACCCTGGACAGGCTGCGGCAGTTGGGCCAGGAGCAGGGCGCCACGCCGTTCACCGTGGTGCTGGCCGCCGCCTTCGCCGCCCTGCACCGCGCCACCGGCCAGGCGGACCTCACGCTGGGCTGCGTGAGCGGCCATCGCTCGCGCCCGGAGCTGCGCCGCCTGGTGGGGCTGTGCGTCAACACGCTGCCGATCCGGGCCGACCTCTCCGGCGACCCCGCCTTCACCGAGTTGCTCGGCCGGGTGCGCGAAGCCCTGCTCACCGCGCAGGGACAGCACGAGGTGCCGTTCGACCTGGTCGTGGAGCGGCTGGGCGCGGCCGCCCGCGGCGAGGACGGCACGCCGCTGCTCTCGGTCACCTGCGACCTCGTCCAGCGGCCCGGCGCGCTGGAGCTGCCGGGCCTGGCCGCCGAGGCGGTCCAAGTCGACCTGGGACTGGCCAAGTTCGACCTCGGCCTCTTCGTCGAGGACGGCCCGCAGCCGCGCTGCCTGGTGCAGTACGACACCGATGTGCTGCACGACCGGACCGCCGAGCAACTGCTGACCGCCTTCGCCGAGTTGCTCGCGGCGGTGGCGGCGGACGGCGGGCAGCGGCTCGGCCGGCTGCCGGGCACCGCGCTGCGCCCGGCGGGGGACGAGGTCCACCCGGCCGTGGCGGCGCTGCTGGCCGACCCGCGGATCGCCGAGGCGGTGGTGGTGACCCGCGATGGCCTGCCGCCGCTGGCCTACGCGGTGCCGAGCGGACCGGCGGCGCCCAGCGGCACGGAGCTGCGCAGGCGGCTGCGCGCGCAGCTGCCCATCGGCCAACTGCCGCTGGCCGTCACGCTGGTGGACCGCCTGCCGCGCGACGCCGAGGGCGCGGTGCAGCTCGCCCGACTGCCGGGGAACACCGCACCCGAGCCGAGCAGGCTGGCAGCCGTGCGGGACGCCTTCGGCGCACTGCTCAGCACCCGGCCCGACCCCGAGGACGACTTCTTCGCACTCGGCGGCCACTCGCTGCTCGCCGTCCAGCTGGCCGAACGGCTGCGCGCCGCCACCGGTCTGCCGCTCACCGGACTCGACGTCCTCCAGCAGCGCACCCCGCGCGCGGTGGCCGCGCTGCTGGACACCCGGCAGGGCGAGCAGCGCGCGGCGGCCGCGCGGCGACCGGCAGCAGGCCGCGGCGTCCGGGCCGGCACCGTCCTGCTCACCGGCGCAACCGGCGGCGTCGGTGCGGCCGTCCTGGCCGAACTGCTCGCCCAGGGCCGCCCGGTGCGGGCGCTGGCCCGACCCGAGTCGGCGCACCTGGTGGCGCTGGACGGCGTCGACGTGGCCGAGGGCGACCTCACCGACCTGGACAGCCTGCGCGCGGCGGTCGAGGGGGTCGACGCGGTCATCCACGCCGCCTGCACGTTCACCACGCCGGAGGTCGACGTCGCCGCCATGCGCGCCATGGTGGACGCCTGGCGGCGCGGCAGCTTCGTCTTCGTCAGCAGCGTGGACGCCTACGGCCGCCCGTCCGCCGTCGAGGTCGCGGACGGCGCGCCGTCCGGGCCCGGCGTCAGCGCCTACGGGCAGGGCAAGCTGGACTGCGAGCGGATCCTGCTGGACGCCGCCGGCACGCAGGGCCGCGGCAGCGCGAGTGCCGTCCGCTCGCCGATCGTCTGGGGTCCGCAGCAGCGGCTGCGCGACCAGCTGCGCTGGGGGTCCACCAGCGCGCTCTACCAGGCCGCCCTGGTGGGCCGCCCGCTCGTACTGCCCGACCCGGCGGCGCACCCGCACCCCTGGTACGGCGCCGCCTGGGTGCACTCCGCCGCGCTGGCCCGCGCGGTGATCGACTGCACGGACGCCCGCGTGAGCGGCGTCGTCAACGCGGTCGGCGGGCACGTCGGTTGGCCGGAGTTCGCCGCCGAACTGGCCCACCTGCTCGGCTCCACCTCCCCGGTGGAGCTGCGCGCCCAGGTGGACGGCGAACTGCTGCGCCCCTGGCGCTACCGGGCCGACGCGCTGGCCGATCCGCTGCGCGAGCGGCCGGGCGAGGACTGGCGCAGCGTGCTGGCCGCGATGGTGCGGTAGCCGCGTTTCAGGAGCTCAGCACCGCCAGCAGGCGGGCCACCTCCGCCGCCACCGCGTCGCGCGCCGGGCCGAGGTACTTGCGCGGGTCGGCCGTCGCGGGGTGGGCGTCCAGGTGGTCGCGGACGGCGCGGGTGAACGCCTTGTTGAGGTGGGTGGAGACGTTGACCTTGGTCATGCCCGCCGCGACGGCTCGCGTCAGGCCCTGGTCGTCCACGCCGGAGGAGCCGTGCAGCACCAGCGGGACGCTGACTGCCTCGCGCAGCCGGGCGATCAGCGCGTAGTCGAGGACGGCGTCGCGGGTGAGCATCGCGTGCGAGCTGCCGACCGCCACCGCGAGCGCGTCCACGCCGGTGGCGGCGACAAAGGCGGCCGCCTCCTCGGGGTCGGTGCGCACGCCGGGGGCGTGGGCGCCGTCCTTGCCGCCGACCTCGCCGAGCTCGGCCTCCACGAAGACGCCGTGCCGGTGGCAGTGCTCGGTGATCTCGCGGGTGGCGGCGACGTTCTCCTCGTACGGGAGCGTGGCGGCGTCGAACATGACGGACGTGAAGCCGAGTTTGACGGCCTCGCGGACCAGGTCGGCCGACTCGGCGTGGTCCAGGTGGACGGCCACCGGGACGCTCGCGGACCGGGCTATCGCCAGGGTGGCCAGCGCGATCGGTTCGAGACCGCCGTGGTAGCGGGCGGTGTTCTCGCTGATCTGCAGGATCACCGGGCGCCCGGCCGCCACCGCGCCTGCGGCGATGGCCTGGGCGTGCTCGATCTGGACGACGTTGAACGCGCCGACGCCGACGGCGCTCGAAACGGCGGCGCGGGTGATCTCAGCGGTCGGGGTGAGCGGCATGGACTTCCTCCACGGGAACGGTGCTGCGCAGGCGGTGGTAGGTGTCGGCGTCGAAGTCGCCGGCGACCGGGCAGGGGACGGCGGCGGCGGACAGCGCGACGGCTTCGCGCAGGATCTCGGGCCACGGCGTGCCGGCCGCGAGTCCGGCGGCGAGTGCGGCCACGCAGGCGTCGCCCGCGCCGGTCGGGTTGCCGGCCAGCCGCTCGGGTGGCGTGGCGTGCCAGCTGCCGTGCGGGGTGATCGCGTGCAGCCCCGCCGGGCCGTCCGAGGCAACCACGGTACGGGCGCCCAGCGCGCGCAGCCGGGCGGCGGCCGGGCCGATCTCGAACTCGCCGGTGACGGCGGTGAGTTCGGCGGTATTGGGCTTGACCACGTCGGGTCCGGCCGCCAGCGCGGCAAGCAGCGCCGGGCCGCTGGTGTCCAGCACGGTGACCGCGCCCGCCGCCGCGGCGAGCGTGACGAGCCGCGCGTAGGCGTCCTCGGGCGGGCCGGGCGGGAGGCTGCCGGCGAGCACCACGACGTCGGCGTCGCACACCAGTTGGGCGTAGCGGTCGGTGAAGGCCGCCCATTCGGCGGGCTGGACCAGTGGCCCGGCCTGGTTGAAGACGGTGGCGTCGCCGTCCTGGCGGGAGACCACGGTCAGGGTGCGCCGGGAGTCGCCGGCCACCGGGACGAGTTCGTCGCGCAGGCCGGCGGCGTGCAGTTCGGCGCGCAGCAGCGCGCCCGTCGGGCCGCCGGCCAGGCCGGTCACCGCGGTCGGCTGCCCGAGCGCAGCGAGCACCCGGGCCACATTGACGCCCTTGCCGCCGGCGCGTTCGTGCACCGTGTCGACGCGGTGTGAGCTGCGCGGGACCAGGGCGTCCACGAAGTAGGTGACGTCCAGGGCCGCGTTGAGGGTGACGGTCAGAATCACGGTGCCAGGGCCCCCGTCGTGAAGGTGGTCGCGGACTCGCCCACGGCCTGCCAGGCGTGCAGGCCGGCGCCCAGGCAGCCGGCCTCGTCGCCGAGCACCGCGCGCACCAGGCGCGGGCGGCGCTGGAACGTCAACTGCTCGGCCAGGGCGGCGCGGACGGGTTCGAGCAGCAGGTCGTCGGCCTCGGCGAGCCCGCCGCCGAGGACGATCAGTTCGGGGGCGAGCAGCGTGCTCGCGACGGCGAGCGCGCCGGCCAGTGCTCCGGCGGCGCGCTGCCAGACGGCGCGGGCGTCGGGGTCGCCGTACTCCACCAGAGCTGCGACCTGGTCGGCGCCTTCGACGGCGCGTCCGGTGCGGACGGTGTAGGCGGCGGCGACGGCCGAGGCGGAGGCGACCGTCTCCAGGCAGCCGCGGGCGCCGCAGCCGCACGGTGCGCCGTCCGACTCGACCACCAGGTGGCCCAGTTCACCGGCGTAGCCGCCGGCCCGCAGCGGACGTCCGTCGCTGATCACGGCGGCGGCGATGCCCGTGCCGATCGCGACGAACAGCACGTCCCGGGCGCCGCGAGCGGCCCCGAGCACCGCCTCCGCGTACCCGCCGGCCCGCACGTCGTGACCCAACACCACTGGCAGCGCCGTGCGTTGCTCCAGCAACTCGGCCAGCGCCAGATCACGCCAGCCGATGTTCGCCGAGTAGACGGCCCGGGCGAGATCCTCGTCGACGATGCCGGGGACCACCACTCCGGCCTGACGTACCGTCAACTGCCGCAACGACGCCTGCCGGGCGAGCTCGGTCAGGGTGGCGGCGATCTCGTCCAGCACCGCGTCCGGGCCGGCGGCCCGAGGGGTCGGGCGGCGCATCGTCAGCAGCGGCCTGAGCTCGCGGTCGAGCAGCGCGCCCTTCATGGCGGTGCCGCCGACGTCCAGGGCGATCACGCACTCGCCGGCCTCCCGGCCCTCGGAGAACACGTCGCGACTCCTTACTTGACGGATCCGGCGGTCAGGCCGGAGACGACCTGGCGCTCGATGAAGGCGAAGAGCACGACCACCGGGACGATGGCGATGACCGAGCCGGCGAAGAGGTAGTTCCACTGGACGGTGTAGTCGCCGATGAAGCTGTTGATCCCGACCGTCAGCGGCTGGCTGGCCGGAACGGTGGACAGCGTCAGGCCCATCACGAACTCGTTCCACGCCGAGATGAAGGTGAAGATGACGGCGGTGACGACGCCGGGCATCGCCAGCGGCAGGACGACGCGGCGCAGCGCGCCGATCCGGCCGAGGCCGTCGATCATCGCGGCCTCCTCCAACTCCACGGGTATGGAGGCGATGTAGGCGGTGAGGATCCAGATGGCGAAGGCCAGGTTGAAGGCGGCGTTGCAGATGACCAGTGTCCAGATGGAGTTGAGCATGTTCAGCTGGAAGAACTCGCGGTAGAGGCCGACCAGCAGCGAGGTGGGCTGGAACATCTGGGTGACCAGGACGAGCAGCAGGAAGTACTTGCGGCCGCGGTACCTGATGCGGGCGGTGTAGTAGGCGGCGGGCAGTGCGACGGCGAGGGCGAGCAGGGTCGAGCCGCCAGCGACCAGCAGGGTGACCCTGAGGTTGTCGCCGAGGGTGGAGTCGCTCCACACGTTGATGAAGTTGGACCAGGCGAAGTGGTGCGGCAGGTAGCCGGGGTCGCGCAGTTCGTCGGCCGGGCGCAGGGCGGTGATGACCATCTCGGCGTACGGGAGCAGGAAGAGCGCGGCGAGCAGCCAGGCCACAGAGGCGATGACCAGGGTGCGGGGCTTGAGGGTCTTCTTCCGGCGGCTCATCAGCTCTCCTCCTCGTTCCAGCGGCTGACCTTGAGGAAGACCAGGACCATCACCACGACCAGCGCGAAGTTGACCACCGACATGGCGGCGGACTCGCCGATGTCGGTGTCCTTGAGCTGGTACATGAAGACGGTGGTGGTGGCCGTGGCGCTGGCGGGACCGCCCTGGGTCATGCCCCAGATGATCGGGAAGGAGTTGAAGACGTTGATCAGGTTGATCACGACGCCGACCAGGAAGGCCGGGCGCAGCAACGGCAGGGTGATCTTGCGGTACGTCTGCCAGGTGCTCGCGCCGTCGACGCGGGCGGCCTCGTAGACCTCGGCGGGAACGGTCTGCAGGCCGGCCAGCAGGGTGTAGGTGGTGAACGGCAGCGAGACGAAGACCGCGACGAACATCATCCAGGGCCAGGCGGTGTTCGGGTCACCGAGCCAGTCCTTGGGGCTGTTGATCAGGCCGAGGTCGGTCATCGCGGTGTTCAGCACGCCGGCGGTCTGGTTGAGCATCCACTTGAAGCCGATGGCGGTCATCAGCACGGAGGCGGCCCACGGCGCGATCAGCGCCCAGCGGGTCAGGCGGCGGCCGGGGAACTCCTGGTTGAACAGCTGCGCCAGCGCCAGCGACAGGACCATGGTGAGCGTGACGACGACCAGCGTCCAGAGGACGGTGGCGGTCAGCACATGGCCGAGGTCGGTCTCGGCGAAGAGCTTGCGGTACTTGTCCAGGCCGGCCGAGCCGCGGACGAACCCGCTGCTGCTGATCCGCAGGAACGAGGTGTGGACCATCTCGTAGACCGGCCACAGGACGACCAGCGCGATCAGCAGGATCGCCGGCGCGATCCACGGCAGCGGGCCCAGGCTGACCAGCCCGGCGCGCCGTCGCGCCGGTGCGCCCCGCGAGGGGGCGGTGGGGGTGTGGGACACGGGTGGTGCCTTCCGTGCGGGAGGCGCGGGCGGTGGGGGTGTGCCCCTCCGCCCGCGTCCGGGGGCTTACTTGTTGGCGACGGCGTCCTGGGCCTTCTTCTGAAGGTCGCCGAGCACCTTGGCCGGGTCGCCGCTGACGGCGGTGCCGATGCTCTGCTTGATCTGCGCGGAGACGGTGTCCCAGGTGGTGTCGCCCAGCGGGTAGAACGCGGCCTGCGGCAGCAGCGCGAAGAACGGCTGGAGGTCCTGGTGCTTGCCGCTGCTGGTCATCGCCTGGAGGGTGTCCTGGGTGACCGGCATCAGGTTGTACTCCTCGTCGAACTTCTGCGTGTTCTGCTCGGAGTACGCGAAGTCCAGGAACGCCTTGATCTGGTCCTTGTGGCCGTTCTTCTTGAACGCCATCATCCAGTCCGCCACACCCAGCGTGGACTTGAGCGCGCCCGCCTTGCCGGGGATCGGCGCCACACCGTAGTCGACCTTGCCGTCCGTGGACATCTGGATCAGCGACGGGTGGCCGTTGAGCATCGCGGCCTTGCCCGCCGCGAAGTCCGCGAAGGCGGTCTTGCGGTCGGTGCTGGCCGGGTTGGCGTAGGTCAGGCCCGGGTCGACCAGGTTGGACTTCAGCCAGCTGAAGGTGTCGACGTTCGCCTGGCTGTTCAGCGCGTACTTGCCCGAACTGTCGGTCGGGCCACCCCCGTTGCCCAGCTCCCAGATCATGCTCTCGCCCTGCGCCTCCTCCGGCCCCAGCGGCAGCGCGTACGGGGTGACACCGGGAACCTTGGCCTTGATCAGCGCGGCGTCGGCGGCGACGTCCGCCCAGGTCTGCGGCGGCGCGGTGATGCCGGCCTGCGTGAAGATCGCCTTGTTGTAGAAGAAGGCGCGGGCCGAGGAGACGAACGGGATGCCGTACTGAACGCCGCCGACCTGGCCTGCCCTGGCGAAGCTGTCGATGAAGGTGCCGGCGGTGGTGGTGGAGAGCACGTCGGAGGCGGGGTAGAGCAGGTTGTCCGCGACCTTGTCGGCGTAGCCGCCGGTCTGCAGGACGTCGGGCATGTTGCCGCTCTGGATCATCGTCTTGACCTGCTTGTCGATGTCGTTCCAGTTGATCACCTGGACATCGACCTTGATGGTCGGGTTCGCCGCCTCGAACGCCTTCGCCAGGTCGTTCCAGTAGAGCGTGGAGCTGTTGGACGCCTTGTCCCCGTAGTCGGCCGCCACCAGCTTGAGCGTCACCGGCCCCGAGGCCGAGGAACCGGATCCGCCGCCGCTGCTGCCGCAGGCACTGAGGGTGAGGGCACCGACCGCACAGACCGCTGCCATACCGAGCACACGCTTGTTCACTGCCGTTACCGCCTTCGCACCCGCGCCTCAGTGGCGCTCTCTGTTTGATTCTGCTCAGACCTGGCATCTTTCGAGCAGTTCCGAACTGGACTCCGCTGCGCCACGGAGTATTCACGAGGCAGACGCCCAGGTCCAGACGTCGTTACTGGACTGTTGCGATCGCGGCAGCCGATCCGCCACGTTCCGCGCGCTTCGATGCCCACTTGCGCGTTCCTGTTGACGGGCTGCCATTTATGCGCAGATTATGTCACCCACTCGTCAAGCCCAGCCTGCCTCAGCGCACGGCGTGCGCAGGCCCGTTCGGCAGCCCCACGCGCCGACAGCCGCCGACGAGCACACCCTCCCCGCTCGAAGGAGCCCACCCCCGTGGCACGTAGATCGCTCCGAACCCCACTCGTCGCGGCCCTGACCGCCGCTCTCGTCCCGGCCGCGTGCCTGCTCGGCACCGTCCCGGCCACCGCCAACGACGGCGTCAGCGCGCCGGCCGCGAACTTCTCCTCGGTCGCCGTCCCGAACACCCCGATCGCCCCGGTCCCGCCGATGGGCTTCAACAACTGGTCCCGCGCCACCTGCACGCCGCAGGCGCCCTTGGACGGATCGCCGCAGCTCAGCTACTCGTTCCAGCAGTACATGGAGGACAACGCCAAGGGCCTGTCCGACGCCGGACTGATCGCCGCCGGCTACAAGTCGATCACCGTGGACGACTGCTGGATGTACCGCAACAGCTCCGGCTACCTGCACGGCGCCCTCAACTGGGGCGGCGCCACCGACGTCCGCGACGCCACCCAGCAGCCCGGCTTCGACTACGAGCTCACCGCCTACGGCAACTACCTGCACAGCCTCGGCGCCAAGTTCGGCATCTACGAGACCTCCGGCACGCACACCTGCAGCACCGCCGCGCCGACCGCCCCCAACGAAGCCAACGGCAGCGAGTACCACGAGCAGGCCGACGCCAACTCCCTGGTCTCCTGGGGCGTCGACGAGCTGAAGTACGACAACTGCGGCCCCCAGGAGCCGATTCCCACCCTGGACGCGCGGATGTCCGGCGACCTGAACACCGCCGTCACCAACGCCGACAACGCCGGCACCCCCACCCCCAACGTCATGTTCAACATCTCCGCACCGGCCGGACTCGGCAACGGCGGCGCCAAGTTCGCCTCGATGGACTCGGTCCGCGGCCTCGGCCAGCTCTGGCGGGTGGGCCCGGACATCTGGAACTACGGCGACGGCAAGGACCCCTGGAACCAGGCGCTGCCCAGCGGCGGCTACAACTTCGGCGCCTACCAGAGCTTCGACAACACCCTGGAGCTCAGCCGCTACCAGGGCCCCGGCACCTGGAACGACGCCGACATGCTGCTGATCGGCGACAACGGCATGACCACCGCCGAGGAGCGCAGCCAGCTGGCGCTCTTCTCCTCGCTGGCCGCCCCGCTGGTGATCAGCACCGACGCCCGCAAGTTCGAGCCCTCCTACATCGCCGCGCACCCGGCCGAGGCCGCGCACCTCAACGCCTCCGTCGCGATCCTCGGCAACTCCGAGGTCATCGCGGTCGACCAGGACCCGCTGGGCGCCGGCGGCTACCGGGTCTCCGGCGGCGCCGCCAACGCCGACGGCTCCCCCGCCGCCGACAGCGGCGTCGACGTGGTCGTCAAGCCGCTGGCCGACGGCAGCCGCGCAGTGGTCGTCCTCAACAAGGGCCCCGCGACCGTCCCGTACACGCTCTCGCTGGCGAGCCTCGGCTTCTCGGGCGCCGGCTGCGGCTACGACGTGCGCGATCTGTGGGCGCACAGCACCAGCACCTCGACGGGCACGGTCGCGCTGAACATCGCCTCGCACGACAACGCGATGCTGAAGATCACCCCGCAGTCCGGCTGCGGCACCACCACCCCGCGCGGCCAGATCACCGCCTCCCGCGACGACTGGGGCAAGGCCTCGCTCTGCCTGGACAACCACGCCTCCGGCACCGCCGTGAACAACCCCGTCGACGTGTATCCCTGCACCGGCAACTCCAACCAGCAGTGGCAGCGCAACGCCGACGGCTCCGTCCAGCTGATGCAGACCGGCGCCGGCAGCCTCTGCCTCACCGCCCAGAGCGGCACCAGCACCGGCGCCCTCAACGGCCAGTCCGGCCGCTGGGCCGGCGTCGCCCCCTGCGGCAGCTCGCCCGGCAACCAGACCTGGACCTACAACCGGGACGGCAACCTGACGCTCGCCGGCACCACCCAGTGCCTGGACGTCTACAGCGGCACGACCACCACCAGCGGCACCCCCGTCGACCTCTACAGCTGCGGCGCCTCCCCCAACGTCCAGACCAACCAGACCTGGGCCGCCCCGTTCAGCACCCCGCCCGCCGCCTGACCCCCGCCTGACCCCGCACGGCCCCGGGCCACAGGCCCGGGGCCTCCCCTCGATCCGGGACTACACTCACCCCATGCTCAAAGCTGATCGAATCGCGCGCATCCTTGACCACATCGCCAAGGAGGGCAGCGCCGACGTGCACGCGCTCACCGCCCTCCTCGACGTGTCGGGGGCGACGATCCGCCGCGACCTGCAGACCCTGCACGAGCAGGGCCTGCTGCACCGCACCCGCGGCGGCGCCGTCACCGGTCCCGTCAATCTGGAACTCCCGCTGCGCCACCGGGCCAGCCGCCAGCAGGAGGAGAAGCGCCGGATCGCCCAGGCCGCCGCCCAGCTGGTGCCCGACGGCGCGGTGGTGGGCATGACCGGCGGCACCACCGTCACCGAGATCGCCCGCGTGCTCAGCGAGCGCAGCGGGCTCACCATCGTCACCAACGCGGTCAACATCGCCGCCGACCTGATCGTCAGATCCGACATCCGCCTCGTCGTCATCGGCGGCAACGCCCGCACCGCCAGCTACGAACTGGTCGGCCCGGCCGCCGAGCGCATGCTCAGCCAGTACCACCTGGACATCGCCTTCATCGGCGTGGACGGCCTCACCGCCGGCGAGGGCTGCACCACCCACGACGAGATGGAGGCCCACACCGACCGCGCCTTCCTGCGCAGCAGCGCCCGGTCGGTCGTCGTCGCCGACACCACCAAGATCGGCCGCGTCACCTTCGCCGAGATCTGCCCGCTCGCCGACATCGACGACCTGGTCACCGACGACACCCTGGGCCCGGAGCAGGAGAAGGCCATCACCGAACGCGGCGTCCGCGTCATCCGCGCCTGAGCCGCTACCTCGGGTCGCCGTCGACGAACGCGTGCAGGTGCAGGTCGTGCCAGCCGTCCGCGTGCAGCAGCGCGCTGCGCTGGGTGCCTTCGAGCGCGTACCCGGCCTTGGCGGCCACCCGGCAGGACGCCGAATTGAGCACCGAGTGGCCCAACTGGAGGCGGTGCAGTCCGAGTTCCTCCAGTCCCCAGCGGGTGAGCCGCCGCACCGCGTCGACCACGACACCGCCGCCGCGAGCGGCGGGCAGGATCCAGTAGACGAACTCGGCACTGCCCTCGTGCAGGTCGACCTTCCGCCACCCGACGAGCCCCACCGCCTCGCCGCCGCCCGCCCGCGCGAGGGCCCAGATGGCGCCCTGCTCGCTCTGCCAGCGACTGCGCATCCGCTCGATCCTCCCGAGCGCGACCTCCCGGGACTCCATGTGCAGGAAGTTCCAGTGGCGGATGTCCGGATCCTGAGCGGCCGCCACCAGAACGTCGGCGTCGCCGACTTCCCACGGCCGCAGCTCCCATCCACCGGGAAGGTCGAACACCGGCTGCGCGAGCCCGGCCATCCGACCGACGGGAACAACAGGGGGGACAGCTGGAGTGGAGATCATCGCGACATCGTAAATCAGGTGCTGGGCTCTCCCCGCGCGGTGTACAACTCGGGACCGTGACCGCCGAGATCCGTCCCATCGCCCCCGCCGAGGCCGTCGACTTCCTGCGCATCGTGCCGTCCTACGCGGGCACGCCCAACTGGGAGCCCGAGCCCGCCGCCTGGCACGCCGGTGTCGGCCTCACGTCACGGTTCGGGCGGGCCGCCGGGCACGACGAACTGCTCGCCGCCGCGGCCGGGATGAGCGACCTGGACCGCACTCGGGCCGCCTTCGTCGACGGCCGGCTGGTCGGCACCTCGCAGGTGCTGTCGCTGGAGGTCACCGTCCCCGGCGCCGGACCGGTCGCGATGGGCGGCGTGACCGCCGTGGGCGTCCTGCCCACCCACCGCCGCCGCGGCCTGCTGCGCGCCATGATGCGCGCGATGCTGGACGACTGCCGCCGTCGCGGCGAGGCGCTGGCCGGCCTGAGCGCGGCCGAGGGCGGCATCTACGGCCGCTACGGCTTCGGCCCCGCCACCTACACGGCCCGTTGGGAACTCGACACCCGCGGCCTGCACCCGGTGGACCGGCAGGGGCATCTCGAACTGGTGGACGTGCAGACGGCCTCGGCCGCCTGGCCGGCCCTGCACGACACGGTCCGCCGGACCAGAATCGGCGAGGTCAGCGCCTACCCCGGGCGCTGGGACGGCGGGGAGCCCCGAGGCCGGCAGTTCCTGCTGCACTACGACGACACCGGCGCCGTCGACGGCGCCGCCACCTACCGCACGCCCTGGTCACCGGACCAGGCCACCGCCGGGACCGTCGAGGTCGAGTGGCTGGAGGCGGTGTCCGCCGGCGCCTACACCGACCTGTGGTCCTTCCTGACCTCCCTGGACCTCACCCGGCGCGTGGTCGCGGCCAAGCGCCCCATCGACGAGGCGTTCCGCTGGCAGCTCGCCGACCCCCGCGCCCTGCGGATCACCCGGCAGAGCGACGACCTGTGGCTACGCCTGGTCGACCTGCCGGCAGCGCTGTCGAACCGCAACTACCAGACCTACGGAACCCTGGTCATCGAGGTCGCCGATCCCTTCTGCCCGTGGAACGAGGGCCGCTGGCAGCTCGACGGCGGGCCGCAGGGCGCGCACTGCCGACGCGCGAGGGCCGGCGCCGCGCCCGACCTCTCCCTCGACGCGTCGACCCTCGCCGCCGCCTACCTGGGCGGCACCGCGCTCGGCCCGCTGGCCGCCGCCGGCCGCGTCCAGGAGCACACCAGCGGCGCCCTCGCCCGGGCCACCGCGATGCTCACCCAGCCGCAGGCCCCGCGCAACGCCATCGGGTTCTAGCTTCCTACCGGCCGGTAGGTACACACCTGCACGCCGGTGCTGCCGAGGGCCGTCGACACCAGTTCGAGCGGGCGCTGCACGCCGTCCTCCGGGAAGATCGTCTTACCACCGCCGAGCAGCACCGGCATCAGCATCAGCCGCAGCTCGTCGACCAGCCCCTCGCTCAGCAGCGTCCGCACCAGCGTGGGACTCCCCATCACCAGCAGGTCGCCGCCCTCGCTCCCGTGCAGCTCCCGGATCCGGGCGACGGCCTTGTCCCCGGGGATCAGCGTGGTCCCACCCCAGGCCAGCGCGCCCTCGCCGAGCGTCCCGGACACCACGTACTTCGCGATCCCGTTCATCCGATCAGCGAACGGGTCCCCCGCCCGCCCGGGCCACGCCGCCGCCATCGTCTGCCAGGTGCGCCGCCCGAACAGCAGCGCGTCCGCCGTGGCGAGCGCATCGGAGAACGCACCGCCCACCACCTCCGGATCGAAGAACGGGTGCGACCAACCCCCGTGGGCGAAGCCCCCGTCGGTGTCCTCGTCCGGTCCGCCCGGCGCCTGCACGACGCCGTCCAAGCTGATGAACTCACTGATGACGATGCGCACGGGAGTCGCTCCTGTCCTCGGCCGGCTGTTGGACAAAACATAGAGCCCGGCACCGACAAAACCCGTGAACCTAGCACGGGAATCCCCAAGTCATAATCCCTTTGCGCCAGTTGATTCTCCGTGCCATGATCCCGCCGGGCACGGTCACGTCGGCGCAACCGAGAGAGTACGAGTCATGATTCTGGTTACCGGTGCCACTGGCACCGTCGGTTCCCTTGTGGTGTCGGCACTGCGGTCGCAGGGCCGCGAGGTGCGGGCGATGGTCCGCAAGTCGACGTCCGCGCCCGCCTCCTGGGACGAGGGCGTGCACCCCGTCGTCGCGGACTTCGAGGATGCGGCGTCGTTGGACGCGGCGGTCGCCGGTGTCGAGGCGGTCTACCTGCTGGTGGGCGTGGATCCGAGGATGGCCGAGCACGAGTGCCAGGTGATCGACGCCGCCGTGCGGTCCGGCGGGCGTCCCAAGGTCGTGCTGCACGCTGCCGCCGGGGTCGACCTGCGGCCCGAGGGTGTGCGGTTCGTGGCCGCGCATGTCACGGCGTTCGATCATCTGCAGGCGTCGGGCCTGGAGTGGACGGTGCTCGCGCCGGGCGGCTTCTTCCAGGGCTTCCTGGGCATGGCCGGCTCGGTCAAGGCCGGTTCGATAGCCCTGCCGGCCGGCGCGGCGGCGGTCTCGTACGTCGACGCCGCCGACATCGCCGAGGTCGCCGCGCACGTGCTGACCACGGACGGGCACACCGGCAGGGTCTACACCGTCACCGGACCGCAGGCCCTGACCCACACCGAGATCGCCGACCAGCTGGGCGACGTGGCCGGCCGGGCCGTCAACTACCTGGCGGCGACGGCGGACCAGGCCCGCGCGGCACTGCTCGCGGCCGGCCTCGACGAGTGGCGGGTCGACGGGCTGATCGAGCTGTACGGGCTGTACGCGGCCGGACACGCCTCCAAGGTGTCCGACGCGGTGCCGGTACTGCTGGGCCGCCCCGCCCGGACGTTCGCCGAGTTCGCGGCCGCGAACGGCGCAGTGTTCCGCTCCTCCTGACGGCTCAGTCGTCCCCTTCCGTACGGCGCCCGGCGAGCACCGCCGCACCGGCCGTCACGAGGGCGGCCAGCGCCGTGGATTCGGCGAGGGCCGCCACCGGGAAGGTCACCCGCGCCGTGCGCGAGGCGGTGATCAGCGCCCGGACGACGGCGTTCGCCGGCGACCCGGGCGCCACCAGCGCCAGTACGGCCGCCCCGAGGCTCGCCGGGATGCCGTACTGCGCGCGCAGCAGCACCGGACGGGTGCAGAGCGCCCCGACCGCCACCCCCAGCAGCACGCACACCACCGTGCCCAACAGCCCCGCCAGCAACACCTGCGGAAGCGGGGCCTCCGCCTCCGGCGGTATGGTGGTCCGCCCGCTGACCGCCCAGACTCCGAGCAGCCCGGCCAGTCCGAGCGACAGCCCGGTGGCCAACGCCGCCAGCAGCGCGGCGAGATGCGTACGCGGCTGCCCCGCCGCCGCACCGAGGCAGGCCCGCGACGCGGCGGGCTCGCCGGTAGCGGTGCAGCGGACGTACCAGGCGGTGACCGGCAGCAGAACCGCCGTGCCGAAGCCGTACGCGCCGAGCAGGGACTCCCCCGCCGAGATGCCGATCACCATCAGCAGCACGTACGCCAGGAAGGGCGGCAGCCAGCGCTGCGAGCGGAACAGCAGCTCCAGCTGATAGCGGATCAGGGCGGTCACGGCGTCCTCTCGTGCGGCTCGACCGAACGGATGTGGGCGGCGGGCCGGCCGGTGAGCAGGCGGCGCAGCAGCGCGTCGGAGTGCCGGGCCGGTACGTCCAGGACCGTCCCGCCGTCCTGCGACGGCGTGCGGGACGGGTCGCCGGGCAGCCGGTCCGGCAGCGGACCTTCCACCTCGATCCGTACGAGGTGGTCTGTCCCGGCCTCCGGTGACGGTTCAACAGCGCGCAGCCCGCCGCCCTGGACCGCGTACGCGCCGGTGGCCACGCCCGCCAGCCGGTGGGGGTCGTGGTCGACGAAGAGCACCCTGGCCCCCTGGGCCGCCCGCTCGGCGGCCTCCTCGTCGAGCAGGGTGCGGGCCGCCTGGTCGAGGCCCGTCCACGCTTCGTCCAGCAGCAGCACGTCGGTCTCGGCCAGCAGTGCCTGCGCCACGGCGACCTTCTGGCAGGTGCCCTTGGACAGCCGGCTCAGCGGGGTCCCGGACCGGTCCGCGATACCGAAGCGGTCCAGCCAGTACGCGGCCCGGCGGGCGGACTCGGCGCTGGACAGCCCGTGGATGCGGCCGAGGTGGCACAGGTACGTCCGCGCGTCGAACGGCAGCGCGGGCGGGAACCGCTCGGGGACGTACGCCCGGCGGCCGGGCACCGCGACCGTCCCCGTACTCGGCGGTTCGACGCCGCCGATCAGCTTGAGCAGCGTCGACTTACCGCTGCCGTTCGCCCCCTCGATCCGGACCAGCTCCCCCGGCCGCACGGAGAGCTCCACCCCGCGCAGGATCCACGGCGCTCCCCGCCCGTACCGTTTACCCACCCCGCTCAGCCTCACCCAGCGCCCCTTCCGGCTTGCGTCGCAGCATAGTTCGCCCCGCTTAAGGGCCGCGTAGGTGATCGTCATACGGAACTCACGGTGCTGGCCGACCCGCGGACACGCCCTCGATCGGGTGAGTTGCGCTACCTTCGGGGCAGCGTGCCGTCAGGGTAGTGGTCGTGATCAACATCCGAATTCGCGCTGCCGCCAGTGCAGTTGCCATCGCCTCTGCCGTCGTGCTCGCCCCCGCGAGCCCGGCCGTCGCCGCTCCGGCGGCCCCGGCCGACGCCGCCCCGTTCCAATGCCTCGACCCCAGCGGGGCGGCACTCTGGAGCGGCCCCCAGTGCGATGGCCTCATCGTCCACGAACTCGGCACCCAGGCCGTCGCCATCGTCCTGGACGGCCGCCGGATCGACTTCGCCGACGACGCCGAACTGCGCGCCGACAACTGCGCCGACCGGCCGGCCGTCACCGTCCCCGCCACCGCCTTCGAGCGCATCCCGGCGGGCCCGGACCCGCTGTACGCAGCAGTGGACCGCCAGGTGGACGTACCCCGTATCACCCCAACGCCGCACTGGCGCAAGGACTGTCGCCCGCTCTTCCGTTCGGACGGCCGCGACCCGTCCGTCATCTTCGCCCAGGGCTTCGGCCCCAAGGACGTCAACGGCCAGTACGACATCACCAGTTACGTCCTCCAGAACCAGCCCTCGCCGTTCGTCAGCACCACCTTCGACCCCGAGCTGTACAAGAAGTGGAAGAAGGTGCCCTGGGACTACTTCATCGACGCCCCCGGTGGCATCGACGTCAACGCGACCATCGGTGACCAGCACATGTACGCCGACCAGGTCGAGGTAGCGTTCCCCGGCGGCGTCGACCGGCACTTCATCCGCCGGGCCTGCCCGGTCGACCGCGCCACCGCCTCACTGATCGAGTCCGGCTGCGTGGACAACCCCGACTACCACGCCTGGCTGCACTGACCTTCACCACCGAACCCGACGGCCCGCTCCTCGAATCGGTCGAGGAGCGGGCCGTCGATGTTCCCGTGTCGGGTCGTAGCTGTCAGCCGGCTGCCAGGATCTCCACCCCGAGCGCTTTGAGTTGCTCGACGACCGCGTTGTGGGGGTCGGCGTCGGTGATCAGTCCGCTGACCTTCTCCCAGGGCAGGACGCGGAACCGCGAAGCGGTGCCGATCTTCTCGGAGGAGGCGAGGATGTAAGTGTCCGCGGCCCGTGCGGCCAGGGCGCGCTTCATGGCGGCCTCATCGGCGTCTGCGGTGGTCAGTCCCGCTTCGGGATGCACGCCGGTGACGCCGAGCAGGCACAGGTCGGCGGAGATGTTCTGCGCCGCTTCGACCGCGGCGGCGCCGCAGGCGACCGCTGAGTGCTTGAAGATGCGGCCGCCGAGCAGGAAGAGCTCCGCCTGCGGATGTTCAAGCAGGGCCGCGACGATGGTCGGGCTGTGGGTGATCACGGTGCAGGCCAGGTCCTGCGGGAGCGCGTGGGCGACGGCGAGGGCGGTGGTGCCGCCGTCGAGAATCAGCGTGCCACCCGGCCGCACCAGAGCGGCTGCCACCGAGGCGACCCTCCGCTTGCCCTCCGGGGCCACGCTCTGCCGGGCGGCGTAGTCCACCACCGCCGGCGAGACGGGAAGCGCGCCGCCGTAGACCCGCTGGCACAGTCCCTCGGCGGCGAGATCGCGCAGGTCGCGCCGCACGCTGTCCTCGGAGATCCCCAGTTCGGCGGCGACGTCCTTGGCGACGATCTTGCCCTGGCGCGCGAGCAGACCGAGCAGGTGTTCGCGCCGTTCAGCAGCTAGCATCCGCATTCTCTCCTGTTCTTGCATGTTTCTGCATGTATGGTAGCGCCCGTGACCGACAACCCCATGCTCATCCTGATCGCCGGCCCCTACCGCTCCGGCACCGACGGCGATCCGCAGGCCATGGCAGCCAACCTCGCCCGCCTCGAAGCGGCCGCCTGGCCGGTCTTCGCCACCGGCCACCTTCCCGTGATCGGGGAGTGGATCGCCCTGCCCGTCCTGCGCTCCGCCGGCGCGAGCCCCACCGACCCCCTCGCCGACCAGGTGCTCTACCCGACCGCCGACCGTCTGCTCGCACGCTGCGACGCCGTGCTGCGCCTGCCCGGTGACTCCACCGGAGCCGACCAGGACGTCGCCACCGCCCGCCGCCGCGGCCTGCCCGTCTACCACGACGTGGCCGAGATCCCCCGCCGCACCCCGCAGGAGACCACGTGACAGGCCGCCCCGGCATCGACACCCCCGACCACCGCGGCCGCACCGGCCTCGACCAGGCCGGACGCGGCCTGAACCGCAACCCCGACATCAAGGTCCGCGACGTCGAGCTCACCTCCCAGGGCTGGCACGTCCTGCGGCGCACCACCTTCGACTACCGCCGCCGCGACGGACGCTGGGAGACCCAGCAGCGCGAGACCTACGACCGCGGCGACGGCGCCGTCGTCCTGCCCTACGACACCGAACGCGGCTGCGTCCTGCTCACCCGTCAGTTCCGCTACCCGGCCTACGCCAACGACCACCCCGACGGCATGCTCATCGAAGCCGCCGCAGGGCTGCTCGACGCGGACGACCCGCCCGCCGCCGTCAGACGCGAGTGCGCCGAGGAACTCGGCGTCACCCTCGGCCCGCTCACCCACGTCCTCGACGCCTACATGAGCCCCGGCTCCGTCACCGAACGCCTCCACTTCTTCGCCGCCCCCTACACCCCGGCCGACCGGACCGGGACCGGCGGCGGACTCGAGGAGGACGGCGAAGACATCGAGGTCCTCGAACTGCCCTTCGCCCAGGCCCTCGCCATGACTCGTGACGGACGCATCACCGACGGGAAGACCATCCTGCTCCTGCAATGGGCAGCCCTGGACGGTCCCTTCACCCCCGCAGCGGGCGGCCGCTGACAACACAAGCCCGACTCGCCGGTCGCGGTCACGGGTGTGCCCCCACTGCCTCGCGCGGTGGGGGCACTTCGGCGGTTCACTAGGACTGGAAGTCGACCTTGATGTCGAGGGCAGCCAGGTCGTCGTCGTTGACGGTGAAGGCGCGGACGTTGAGCATGAACTTCGCCCTCGGGATCTCCCTGGGGAGGTCGATGACAGCGGTCAGGACCGTACGCCCCTTCGGGATGGGGCCCTTGCCGTCACTGGTGTCGCAACTCAGCTTCAGGGCGTCGACGCCGCCACCGCGCAGTTCCTCGAAAAGGTCGTACCGGCGCTGGAGAAGCTTGACCAGGCCGAGCTTGATGACGAGGTCGAAGTAGGCGCCGTCCTCGATCGCTTCCACCGCGACCGCGTTGATCCGGAGTGTGACAGTGCTTCCCGGTTTCGGCGGATCCGGGGAGACCAGAAGGGACTCGATCTGCAGCGGGTCCGACGGCAAACCTGCGTCCGTATAGCTCCAACCGGCCATGGAGGACTCCTTGTGTAGCAATGCACCACGGTGGCGCGCGCGGCCAGTCTCGGCCACGACAGTTGGGCAAGACGGACAGTGACACGTCAAACCACTCGAACGGGCGAATGAATGCTCATCGCAGTTCCCAACGCGAAGCAGGGGAACTACCGCGTGGCGGCGTCCAGAAGGACGTCCACGAGTCGGTCGGCCGCGTCCGGTCGGCCGTGGAGGCGGGACTGCTGGGCCATGTCGCTGCGCCGGACGGGGTCCGTGAGCAGCGGCTCCACCGCCTGCCGCAGGGTGTCCGGGGTTGCGGCGCCGAGTAGAGCGACTGCGGCTCCGGCGTCGGCGAGGTGGCGGGCGTTGTGGGCCTGCTCGTTGCCGGCGGAGGAGGCCAGCGGGACGAAGACGGCGGCCTTGCCGAGCGCGGTCAGCTCGGCGAGGGTGCCGGCGCCGCTGCGGGAGATCACCAGGTCGGCCAGGGCGAGGACGTCGGGCAGCTCCGGTCCGACGTAGCCGGTGAGCAGATAGCGGGCCGCCAGGTGGGCGGGCAGTGTCGCGGCGGACTGCGCCAGGACAGCCACGTTCGCCGGCCCGCACTGGTGGACCACGTTCGCGCGCTCCAGCAGCCACGGCAGGATGTCCCGCACCAACGTGTTGATCTGGGCCGACCCCTGGGCCCCGCCCGTCACGTAGACGGTCGGCAGCGCGCGGTCGAAGCCGTCCAACCCCAGCGCCTGAACTGCCTTCTCCGGCTGCCCGGTCAACACCTCGGGTCGCACCGGGTTCCCCGTGACCACCGCAGCCGCGCGAGCCGACTCCGGCAGAAGGGCGAGGGTGGACTCGGAGGAGACCGCGAAGCGGGTCGCGTAGCGGGCGACCTGCCGGTTGGCCAGGCCCAGTCGGACCGTCTGCTCGTGCACCACCAGCGGACGGTGGCACAGCCGGGCCGCCAGGCACACCGGCACCGCCACGTACCCGCCCGTCGCCAGCACGACGTCGGGGACGAAGTCGGCGACGATCCTGCGCGCCTGGACAGCACCGAGCGGCACCCTGCCCATGTCGCGGATGTTGGCTGCGGAGACCATCTTGAGCGGATTGCTGGACCGCCGGATCTTGCCGGTGGCGACCTCGGCGAACCTGATCCCCTCGGCGGCGGCGACACGGGCCTCCAGGCCGTCGGCCGTCCCGACCCACAGGACGTCCAGCCCTTGGCCGGCGCCCGCAAGCCTGGCCTGGAGCGTACGTACCGCCGTGAGCGCGGGGTACGTGTGGCCGCCGGTACCGCCGCCCGTGACGATCAGTCGGAAAGCCTGCTCCGGGAGGTGGTTGACGGCATCACTGCTCACAGATGAGCTCCCGTTCTGACTGCGCCGGGGTGACCCAACCCGCGCCTGGGGAAAGCGGAACACTGCGGACGATAGCAGGGCAATGCGTCCGAAATTCCCGACTCGTCAACTGTCAGCAGCGAAGTCCCCGGCCCGGACGCTGGCCACGAACGTGCGCCACGCGGGGGCGGGGAAGGCGAGGGTGGGGCCGTGGGGGTCCTTGGAGTCGCGGAGGTCCATCCCGGTGGCGGCCCGGCGCGTCTCAACGCACTCGCCGTTCTGGTTGCTGTAACTGCTCTTGAACCACTCGGACTGTTGAGATGACATACACCGAATCATTTCTAAGGGTGGGGCAGTTCGTTCGCGACGGCGGCAATGAAGGCCTCGGACTCCAGAGCGCTCAAGGCAGTCGCACGAAGGTGGTTGAAGAAGCTGTCGTACGAGGCGGTGTCTTGCGGATCTTCCAGACAGGCGTGGCTCGTGAGGCTCTCCAGAAGGACCACGTCCAATCCTGACGGCGGAGGGAAGCGATAGGTCAGGAAGGGAAGCGGCCCGCCCATGATGGCGCCTGCCGTGAAGGGTAGTACCTGCACGGTGACGTGCGGAAGTTGGGCGACGTCAATCAGGCGGAGGAGCTGGTTCCGAAGGACCGCGGGTCCGCCGACCTGCTGGCGCAACGCGGCCTCGCCCAGGACCATCCAGACGTTCAGCGGCGCCGGGTGCTCGCGGGTGAGCACCTTCTGACGCTCCAGCCGCACCCGCACCTTGGTCCGCTGGTCGTCGTCCAACGGTCCCACCGAGCCGCCCCGGATCACGGCGGTCGCGTACTCCTCGGTTTGGAAGAGTCCGGGGATGACGCCCGGCTGGAAGCCGCGGCATTCCGAGACCTCGTCCTCAAGGCCGATCAGGTCCAGGAAGTCCTGGGGCAGTTGGTCCTCCAGCGTGCGCCACCAGCGCTGGTGGCGACCTTCGCGGGCGAGCGCGAGCCAGCCGTCGCGATCTGCCGTCGCCGCCACGCCGTACAGGTCGAGCAGCGCCTTGAGGTCCAGCGGACGGATGCCGCTCTTGCCCGACTCGATTCTGCTGATCTTCGCGGGATGGCAACTCAGTTGCGTGGCAGCGTCTTCGAGGAGCAGCCCGTGGTCCTCCCGAAGCCGCCGGAGGTTGGTTCCGAGCACCCGCCTGCGCACGGTCGGCCGCTGCTCCACGCCCACGCTTCCCCCTCGTCTTTCACCCCGTCAATCACGCTTCGATGGTCCGCATGGTACTCGGGTCACGATCTCTGCAAGCGACTTGAAGTGTAGGACTTGCACTTTCGTCGGCTTGCGAGGACGCTACTGAGCGTAGTCCAGTGAAAGACTCAACGTGATCACGACGGCTCACCACCGGGCATTCCCATGCCCGCTCCGACCGCCGCCAAGGCCGTCGGCCGATCCGGGTCACGATTTCAACTCCCTTGTCCGGAAGGTGGCTTCACCATGCCCGAAACACTCGCCGCAGAGGACAGCTGCTGGCTGCCGCGCAGCCCCACCTCGCCCCGGGCGGCCCGTCGGCTGCTGGTCGAGCTGCTCGGCACGGTGGAAGGCGGTCGCCGCTTCGCCGACGTCGGGTTGTTGCTGGTCAGCGAGTTGGTGACCAATGCCGTCATCCACGGGACGCCGCGGGATCGGCTTGTCTGGCTGTCACTGAGAGTTGACGCCGACCTGCTGCGGATCGAGGTGCACGACGCCCGCGCCGACCGGGCGCCGGTGTTGCGCGCGGTCGGCGGGGAGGATGAGTCGGGGCGCGGGCTGTTGCTCGTCAAGTCCCTGGCGCTGCGGTGGGGTTGCCGTCCGCGGCGGGATCTGGGGAAGATCGTCTGGGTGGAGTGCGGCGGCTGATGGCAGCAGGGGTCAGCTGGGGCGGCGCAGGAGTTGCCGCCAGCCCTGGCGGGTCGCCACTTCCGGTTGGCGCGCCCAGGACGGGGATGGCTGGACGGCGGGCGGGGCGGTCGGCGGAGCGACGGGGGCGGGGTCCGCGACGGGGCCGGTGAAGTAGTCCGCGTCCTTCGGCCGGTGGGCGAGTGGCCGGGTGCCGCGAGTGGCCGGTTCCAGGTGGGGGATGTGCTTGGAGCAGTGGATGTAGGCCTCGTCCACCGAGATGTGCACCCACAGCTCGGTACGCCGCCCCGGGGCGGTCTCGATCGGCAGCTGCGGGTAGGCGGTGCGCAGCGCGTCGTCGGGGCGCAGGTGGGCGGTGCCGTTGACGTGCAGGCCGATCCGGTCGCCGGTGAAGTCCAGGAAGAGCAGGCCGAGATGGGGGTTCTCGGTGATGTTCCCGGCGGTCGCCATGACGCCGTTGCCGCGGTACTCGGGGTAGGCCAGCGTGTGGTCGTCCAGGACGATGACGAATCCCGGCGGCCCGGCCCGGAAGCTGGTGTCGCAGGCGCCGTGGGCGTCCGAGCTGGCCAGGAAGACCATCGTCTGGCGGCCGATGAACTCCTGCATCTGGGCGGTCAGGTGCGGCCGCACCTGGCGATGGTAGAAGTCCGCGGCGCGCTCGGTGTTGCCGAGCTGCTCCTGGAGCCGGTGTTCGCCGGCCGAGCCGAAGGTGGAAACCGGCTGGGTCACGAGGGGTTCACATCATCGAGCGAGTCGAGCGAAACGAACGGGTCGTGGTAGAGCCGCTCCAGCGGGATCCCGCCGCGGCGCAGGATCCGGGCGGCGGCGATGATCATCGGCCCGGGACCGGCGAGGTAGGCGTCGTGCTGCGGCCAGGGGCCGGTGCGGGCGATCGCCTTGAGCAGCTGGTTCCCATCGGGGGTCCCGGCCGACTGCTCGTCGGCGACGGCGGCCCGGACGGCGAGCCAGGGGTGGCGCTGCGCCAGCTGGTACAGGTCGTCCAGCGCGTACAGCTCTTCGAGCGTGCGGGCACCGACGAAGAGGTCGACGGGTCTCTGCACTCCGTCCAGGACGGCCTGTTCGATCAGCGCCCGAATCGGCGCGAGCCCGGTGCCGCCGGCCACGCACACCACGCCCCGCCGCGACCGCCCGTCCATCGTCATGTCCCCGAGCGGGGCGCCGAGCTTCAGGACGTCCCCGACGACGGCGCGGCGCACCAGGGAGTTGCTGATCCGGCCACCGGTGACGGCCCGGACGTGGAAGGTGATGGTGCCGTCCGGGCGCGGGGCGTGTGCCGGGGAGTAGTAGCGCCAGGTCTTGGGCCACCAGGGCGTCTCCATGCTGACGAACTGCCCACCGGTGAACGGGTACGGGTGGTCGGTCTGCACGGTGATCTCGGCGAGGTCGACGGAGCGGCGCTGGTGATCGACGACACGGGCCTGCCAGACGGCGGGACGGTGCTGCGCGTCTTCGAGCGCGGCCTCGTCCATGGCCTGCGCGGCGGCGTTGTACGCCTTGGTCCAGGCGGCGGCGACTTCGGGGGTCCAGGCCGGACCTGCGAAGTGCTCCAGGGTGGCGAGCAGGCAGGCGCCGACCGCCGCGTAGTGGCCGCTCAGGGTGCCGAACTTGCGGTGGTCGCGGCCCAGATCGCTGCAGAAGGTCACCAGGTTCGCGGGATCGTCGACGAGTTCGACGATCAGCAGCAGTGCGCGCAGCAACCGGTCCTGCTGGACGTCCATCTGGGTCGGGAACAGCTCGCGGACCTGCGGGTAGTGGTCGAACAGGGTCGCGTAGAAGAACCTGGGCAGGTCGGCCGCGAACGGCTCGACCGCGGCCACGCTCGCCCGGATCAGGGCGATCTCGCGGGCCGTCAGCAGCTGGCCCGGTTCGGGCAGCTCGACGGCCGGGGCTGGGGCCGGCGGCCGGTTCTCCTGCGGTGCCGCCTGGGTGGCGACGCCTCCGGTGGATCGGTCGGCGCGGAACTTCACAATGCGGCTCTCCAGTCCAGTTCGTCACCCCCCAGTGAACCGTGGTTGCCCGGCATGGACCCGACAGATTCTCCCCAGTGACCTGCTCCCCGCCAAGCGCCATTCGGTGAAACCTCTGTGCACATGGGCTTCTTGCCAGAAGCGGAGTCGCCTGATAGCAGGCTGTGAACACCGTGCCGCCCGTACTGCGCACCACTTGCCGGGTTTTCCCGGCTCCGGGGGCGGTGCTCGGTCCGGCCCCGCCGACGGATGTGACGCGCGTCCGTTCTTGGGATGTGGCCACCACTGCGGGAGGAATGGGGCGGGGACTGTGAAGGAGGTCACGGTTGAGGCATCAACAGCGCCCGTCAGGGGCGTGCTCGTCCACCAGGCCGACGCGGTCCGCGAAGACCGCCGCCTGGACGCGGTTGGCGGCGCCGGTCTTGGCGAGCACCGCCTTGACGTAGTCCTTCACCGTGGCGACGCCGATGTGCAGGCGGGTGGCGATCTCGGCGTTCGAGAGGCCGTGGCCGAGGTAGCCGAGCACCTGGCGCTCGCGCGCCGAGAGGCCGACGACGCCCCGCTCGGTGCCGGAGCGGCGGTACTGCCGGACCCGCCGGACGACCGAGTCCGACAGGCAGCCGGCGCCGGTGGCCAGCGCCCGGACCGAGCGGACCAGCACCTCGGGGTCGGTGTCCTTCAGCAGGAAGCCCGCCGCGCCGAGCCGCAGCGCCTCGCCCACGTACTCGTCGGTGTCGAAGGCGGTGAGCATGGCCACCTGCGGCGGGTCGGGGAGCCGGCGGATCCGGCCGAGCAGCGTGAGGCCGTCGACGTCGGGCATCCGGATGTCCAACAGCACGACGTCCGGGCGCAGTTCGGCGACCGCGCCGAGGGCCGCGCCGCCCTCGCAGGCCGCCACCGCCGTGATCTCGGGCGAGGCGGAGAGGATCATAGCGAGGCCCGATCTGATCAGGGCCTCGTCGTCGACGACCAGCACCCGCAGGTGGGCTTCCGTATGCACTGCCGTCATGGGACGTTTCCCAGCTCGTCGGACGGATGGGCGTGACGCTACCCCACCGGTGATTGGCGGGAGAAGGCCGCTTCGGTCACGGTTCGCATGCGTTCCACACAGCCCGCAGACCCCCCGAACGGGGGGCCGCCACCCCTCCCCCAGGGGGTGCCGGGCGGCGGGCGGCAGGCGGCAGGATGCGGTCACACTCCGAGCCAGCGCAGCGCAGCGCAGCTCCCACACCTCTCCCCCGGGGGTTCCACCATGTCCGGATCCGCTTCCTTCCGCCGTCCGCGCCTTATAGCCCTCGCGGCCACCGTCGCCGCCGTGGCCGCCGCCGGCGCACCCGCCGTGACGGCGACGTCCGCTGCCGCCGCCTCGACCACGCAGGTCAAGCCGATCCCGGCCAGCGCCGGCCACGTGCTGCACGTGAACGAGGCCAGCCCGCTGTCGACCACCGAGTGCCAGGCGAAGTACCACTCGGACTGCTACGGACCGACCCAGTACCAGGCGGCCTACGACACCGCCCCGCTCTACGACCAGGGCATCGACGGCTCCGGCCGGACGATCGTGATCGTCGACTCCTTCGGCTCGCCGACCGTCCAGCACGACCTGGAGGTCTTCGACAAGCAGTACGGCCTGGCCGACACCCAGGTGCAGGTACAGCAGTGGGGCAGCGTGCCCGCGTTCGACCCCAAGAACAAGGACATGACCGACTGGGCGGGTGAGACCACGCTGGACGTCGAGTACGCCCACGCGATGGCCCCGGGCGCGAAGATCGTGCTGATCGAGACGGGCGTGTCCGAGACCGAGGGCACCCAGGGCTTCCCCGAGATCATGGACGCCGTCAAGGACGTCGCCGCCAAGGGCACCGGCGACATCGTCAGCCTGAGCCTGGGCGCGACCGAGGACACCTTCGCCGAGCAGGCCAAGAAGGCCGGCGACTACCACCTGCTGAACGGACTGCGCTACGGCCTGAAGGCGGCCGCCGACCACGACGTCACGGTGCTCGCGGCCAGCGGCGACGCGGGCGCCACCGACAAGATGCTCGACGGCAAGACCTCCTACACCAAGCGCGAGGTCGGCTGGCCCGCCTCCGACCCGCTGGTCACCGGCGTCGGCGGCACCCGCCTGCACCTGGACGACCAGGGCAACCGGCTGAGCCCCGACGTGGTCTGGAACGACGGCGACGGCAGCTCCGCGGGCGGCGGCTCCTCCCGGGTGTTCAACCGGCCGGCCTTCCAGGACGGCGTCTCGGACGTGGCCGGCAGCCACCGCGCCGTCCCGGACATCAGCCTCAGCGCCTCCCCGGCCGGCGGCGCCTGGGTGTACAGCAGCTACGACCCGGCCCACACCGGCTGGGAGGTCATCGGCGGCACCAGCCAGGCCACCCCGATGTTCGCCGGCATCGTCGCCCTCGCCGACCAGGCCGCCGGCAAGCGCCTGGGCAACATCAACCCGGCCCTCTACCAGCTCGCCGAGAGCCAGAGCGACGACAACGACCACGGCATCGTCGACGTCACCTCGGGTAACAACAGCACCTCGACGGTGACCGGCTTCAGCGCCACCGAGGGCTACGACAGGGCCTCCGGCTGGGGCACCGTCGACGCGTACCAGTTCGTGAAGTCGCTCGCGGGCCGCGACGACCTGTAACCGGTCGACCACGTCACGGCCGGTCCTCGGAACCTGTGTCCCAGGACCGGCCGTTACCCTGGCAGGACGTCCCGTCGAGAGGCACCGTCCTGATGGCCAAGATCCCCGCCGCCCCGCGCGCCCAGACGCGGAAGGCCCTGCTGCAGCTGACCGGGGTGAGCCGCTCCTACGGCGACCGCGAGGTCCTGCACCCCGTGAGCATGACGCTGGCCGCCGGCGAGTGCGTCGCGCTGCTCGGCCACAACGGGTCGGGCAAGTCGACCCTGCTGCGGGTCGCGGCCGGACGCGACCTGCCGACCAAGGGCACGGTCCTGTTCGACGGGATCCCGATGGACGAGAACGACCCGCGGATCCGCGCGCGGGTCGCGGTGGTCGGCGACACGGTCGCCTGCTACCCCGACCTCACGGTGCGCGAGCACCTGCTGCTGGTCGCGGTCGCGCACGGCGTCGACGGCGCGCACGCCTGGGTGGAGCAGGTGCTGGAGGACCGGATGCTGGCCGAGCGGGCCGACGCGCTGCCCTCGGCACTCTCCTCCGGGCAGATGCAGGCCCTGCTGCTGGCCTGCGCCCTGGTGCGGCCGCGCGACCTGCTGCTGCTGGACGAGCCCGAGCAGCGCCTGGACCCCGAGGCGCGGCGCCGGCTCGCCGACCTGCTGAAGGCCGAACTCGCGGACGGCGTGGCGGTCATGCTGGTCACCCACCACACCGACCTCGCGCTGGACGTGGCCGACCGCGTGGTGGTCCTGGAGGACGGCCGGATCCTGAACCACGGCTCACCCCGCAAGGTGCTGGCCGCCGAGTTCGCGGCCCGCAACGGCGCGGCGAGCGCACGGTGACCGACGCCCTGGTGGACGAGGTCACCGAGACGGACGCCGACGAGGCACCCGCCGAGTGGACCGCCGACGACGACTGGACCGACGAGGCCCTCGCCCTCCTGCGCACGATGCGCGCCCCGCACCGCCGCAACCGCGCCAAGCAGGTCGGCTTCGCCGTCTACTGCACGCTGCTGCTGCTCGTCATCTGGGGCGGCATCCCGAGCCTCGGCCTCTTCCTCCAGGCCTCGATGGGCGCCGACTACACCGGCCACGGCGGCCAGCTGCTCGCCGCGATGCCCAGCGGCATCGCCGCCGTCGGGCTCGCCGTCCTGCTGCTGGCCGTCCGGGACGGCCTGTGGCGCGGCCCGGTGGTGCCGCCCCGGGCGGCGGCCGACTGGCTGCTCGCCCACCCGGTGCGCCCGCGTCCGGTGCTGCGGCCGTGGTTCTGGCTCTCCTGCGCACTGGCGGTCTTCCCCGGCCTGGTGACGGCGCTGGGCGGCATGGTCGCGCTCGGACTGACCGACAGGGTGGGGCTGCCCGCCGCGCTCGGCTGGTGCCTGCTGGGCGGGGTCTGCCTGCCGCTGCTGGCCACCTGCGCCGGGCTGCTGGTGGAGCGCAGCGACCGCGCCGCGCACTGGGTGCGCCGACTCACCCCGTACGCGGCGCTGCTGGTACTGGCGCTCGGCGCGCAGAGCGGGCTGGCCGCCGCGGGGCACCCGGTGCACTGGCTGGAGCGGGTCGAGCTGTGGTCGGGCCCGTGGGGCTGGGCCGGGATCGCCGCGCTGGAGCCGACCCGGGCCGCCGTCCCGGGCGGCTGGGTGGCCGCCGCGCTGCTGGTCGTGCCCACCGGCGCCTGCCTGTGGCTGGCCGACCGGGCCGCCGCGACGGTCTCGCTGACCCGGCTGCGCGAGCGCGCCCGGACCGCCGCCGGCGTGCTGGCGGCGCTGCGCACGGTCGAGCTGCGCAGCGCGAAGCTGGCCGTGACCAGCGCCTCGGACGGCACCCGGCAGCGCCGGCGGATCAGCCTGCCGGTGCCGCGGCGCGGCTGGCTGATCGTGCCGTGGCGGGACGCGACGGCGCTGCTGCGCTCCCCCGCCCGGCTGGGCCGCGCGGTGGTGCTCTCGGTGCCGGCGCAGTTCTGCGCCGTCCTCGCGCACGGCGCCCGCGGCGGACTGTCCTGGCTGGCCGCGGCCGTCGCCCTGGTCTTCGGCTACCTGGCCGTCGCCCAACTCCTTGAGCCCGCCCGGATCGAGACGGACGACGTCCGCCGGGCCTCCTGGTCGCCGTACCCGTTCCCCGCGCTGATGCTGCGGCACGCGATCGTGCCGACCCTGGTCGGCGTGCTGCTGGCGCTGGGCGGGGCGACGGCGGTGGTGCTGGCCGGCGGCGGCGTGGCCGCCTGGCTGGCGCCCGCCGTGGTGCCGGCCCTGATCGGCGCGGGCCTGGTGAACGCGTGCCGGGGCGTGATGCGGCAGGATCTGATGATCTCCCCCGGCCAGGGCACCGGCGGCGGGGCCGGTCCGTTCCTCTTCGCCGCCTGGTACGCAGCCGGCCCGCTGGTGGCCGTGGCGGCACTGACCGTGCCGCTGTCGACGGCGCTGCGCAGCGACGCGCCGACCGCCGCCGCGCAGGCCGCCGGCCTGAGCCTGCTGCTGACCGCCGGCCTGCTCCGCTGGGCCTGGGACCGCGCCGCCAAGCTCACCGGCCGTCCCCGCGCGGGCGCCGCCGGGTAGCGGAGCGTAACGGCAGCAGGGCGAGGGGGCGGGCGCACACGGTGCGCCCGCCCCCTTTCTGTAGGCCGATTTCTAAAGGCCGATTTCTGTAGGCCGATCGGGTCAACTCGAATCAACTCCGTATACAGATCCACTACGGTCCGTCATATTGGCACCACCGAACGGAGTATCGCCAGAACGATCGAGGGATGCCCATGACCGTGACCACTCCCGCCAGCCCTGCCAACCCGGTAAGCCCGGTGAGCCCGGTGAGCCAGGTCGCTCCCGCCGCCGCCGCCGTCGCCACCGGCCCGCTCGGCGGGCCCCGGTGAGCCGGCCCGACATCGTGGTGATCGGCGGCGGCCCGGCCGGGGCGGCGACCGCCTGGCACCTGGCCACCGCCGGCGCGGCCGTGGTCCTGGTGGACGACGGCCGGGTGCCCTGGCGGTCCGTCGGGCAGCAGCTGTCCTCCTCCGCTCTGGCCCGACTGCGCGTCCTCGGCGTCGCCGACCGGTTGACCGCCGCCTCCACCGCCGTGCACGAGGCCCGCAGCTCCTGGGCGGGCCCCGAGGTCGACCACCGCTCCAGCCTGCTCAGCCCGTACGGGCCGCCCTGGGCGGTGGACCGCGCCGCGTTGGATGAGCTGCTGCGCGGTGCGGCCCAGGACGCCGGCGCCCGACTGGTCCGTGCGCGCGTCGGAGCGGCGGCGCGGCCGGACGGGCGGTGGGACGTGGTCGGTGCGGACGGCGTCGACCGGCCCGTCCCGGTGGTGGTCGACGCCACCGGTGCCGCCCGCGCCGTCTCCCGCGGCCGGCTCCGGTGGCACGCCGCCGACCGGCTGCGCTGCACCGTCTGGCAGGCGCGGCCCGCCGACCCGGGGCCGCAGCCCTGGTCGCTGGTCGAGGCCGCGCCCGACGGCTGGTGGTACACCGCGCCGAGTGCCGCGGGCGAGCGGCTGACGGTCCTCCAGGTGCAGGACACCGCCGACCGCGCGGTCTCCGTCCCGCCGCCGCGCACCACCGCGCGACTGGCCGCCGACCCGCTGCCCCGGCCCGTCGCGCGCCGCGCCGCGATGGTGGGCTGCGCGGGCCCGCCCTGGCGGTCCGGGCTGGTCGCCGTGGGCGACGCCGCGCTCTGCGTCGACCCGCTCTCCTCCTCCGGGATTCGGCACGCACTCGACCTCGCAGCCCCGGCCGCCGCGGCCGCCCAAGGGCTGCTGGACGGCGACCGGGAGCCGGCCGGCGTGTACGAACGACTCGTCCACGCGGCGTTCGGACGACATCTGAGCGATCGTCAGCAGTTCCACGCCGCAGCCACCCGCTATCGGGAGGCCGCCTTCTGGAGCCGGCGGCGCTGATCAGCACGTAATCCCTCTGGCAGTCGCATTCGGCGGTCCCGTACGCTCTGGGGGCTCCGGTGCGGAGCAGGGTGGGAGAGGTGTGCGGCATGGGGACCGACGGGGACTGGCAGATGCCCGGTGAGCAGGGGGAACGAGCGGACTCCGGGGGGCCGGGCGGGCCGGGGTATCCCGGATACCCCGGGCACCCCGGGCACCCCGGCTACCCCGGCTACCCCGGCTACCCCGGCTACCCCGGAGGGCAGGCGCCGTGGACCGGGTGGAACGTGGCGCCGCCCGCGCCGATGCCCGGGGTCATCCCGCTGAAGCCGCTCGGCGTCGGCGAGATCTTCACCGGGGTGTTCCGCACGCTGTGGCGCTGGGCCGCGCCGGTCTTCGGCCCGGCGGCGCTGGTCGCGGTGGGGTCCGCGTTCCTGGTGAGCGTCGGCGCGTTCTTCGCCTACCAGTCGCAGAGCGGCCTGATCGACGAGCTCCGCAACCAGAGCGACTACGTCCCGACCCAAGCTCAGAGCGTCGGCCTGGCCACCGCGCTCGGCCTGCTGGCGGCGCTGGTGCTGGTCTGCGCGGTGGCGGTCGGCACGGTGACGACCACCATGAGTACGGCGGTGCTGCGCCACGCGGTGCTGGGCCGCCGGGTCGGCACCGGCCGGGTGTGGAGCGAGGCCCGGCCGTTCCTGTGGCGGGTGCTGGGCGTGAGCCTGCTGCTCGACCTGGGTAGTGCGGCGGTCATCGCCGTCGCGCTGCTGCCGGGGATCCTGCTGGGTGTCGGCACCGGCGACAGCGGCGCCGGGTTCGGGGTCGCGCTGATCTGCCTGCTCCCCGCCGCGGCGGCCTTGGTCTACAGCCGAGTCCGGCTGACCCTGGTGGTCCCGGTGCTCGTCCTGGAGGACCGGAGGCCGATCGCCGCGATCCGCCGGGCCTGGCAGCTGAACGAGGGCGCCTGGTGGCGCAGCCTGGGGATCCCGTTCCTGATCAGCCTGGTCGGGTCGATGGCGACGCGGATGGTCTCCGTCCCGTTCACCCTGTTCGGGTTCCTGCTGCTCGGCATGTCGAGCGGCGGCCCGTCCCCCGACGGCACGGACAGCGGCGGCCCCAGCACGGCCGGGCTGGTGCTTTTCGTCGCCAGTCTGGCGATCGGCGTCACGTTCGCGGGTCTGCTCAGCATGCCGCTGAGCCCGCTGGCGCGCGGGCTGTTGTACGTGGATCGGCGGATCCGGCGGGAGAGCCTGGACACCGTCCTCGCGGCGGAGGCCGGTGTCACCTTCCCGGCACCGGCACCCGCACCGGCACCGGCACCGCAGCCCTTCCCGACCCAGCCAGGCCCGACAGACGTCGCGCCGCCCACGGATGCGCCGCCCACGGATGCGCCGCCCGCCTGACCGCAGGGCTGGGCATACTGGTGCACCGGCCGGGTCCGAGGCCGCCACGGGCCGCCCAACCGGCCCGTCGGCCAAGGGCCCTGGAGTCCACGAGGAAGGCGCCCAGGATGACCGCGCAGTTCGGTGACTACCAGAACGAGATCTACGCCGGCGGCCTGCAGGGCGTCATGCCGCCCTACCCGCTGACCTTCGACGGCCTGGCGGCGGGCGCCGAGGCGGCGCTGCCCCCGTCCGTCTGGTCGTACGTGGCCGGCGGCGCCGGGGACGAGCACACCCAGCGGGCCAACGTCCGGGCTTTCGAACGCTGGGGCCTGGTACCGCGGATGATGGTCGGCGCCACCCGACGGGACCTGACGGTCGACCTGTTCGGCCTGCGGCTGCCCTCACCGCTGTTCATGGCACCGGTCGGCGTGATCGGCCTGTGCGCGCAGGACGGCCACGGCGACCTCGCCACCGCCCGGGCCGCCGCGCGCACCGGCGTCCCGATGATCGCCTCCACGCTGACGGTCGACCCGATGGAGGACGTCGCGGCCCAACTCGGTGACACCCCGGGCTTCTTCCAGCTGTACACCCCCAACGACCGGGCGCTGGCGGAGAGTCTGGTGCACCGCGCCGAGGCGGCGGGCTTCAAGGCGATCGTGGTCACCCTGGACACCTGGACCACCGGCTGGCGACCGCGCGACCTGTCCAGCGCCAACTTCCCCCAGCTGCGCGGCAACTGCCTGGCCAACTACACCTCCGACCCTGTCTTCCGAGCCCGGCTCGGCAAGCCGCCGGAGGAGGACCCGCAGGGCGTGGTCCTACAGTTCATGACGGTCTTCGGCAACCCGCTGCGCTGGGAGGACCTGCCCTGGCTGCGCTCGCTGACCCGGCTGCCGATCCTGCTGAAGGGCATCTGCCACCCCGAGGACGTCCGCCGGGCCAAGGACGCCGGCATCGACGGCGTCTACTGCTCCAACCACGGGGGCCGGCAGGCCAACGGCGGCCTGGCCGCGCTGGACGCCCTCCCGGAGGTCGTCGAGGCCGCCAACGGGCTCCCGGTGCTCTTCGACTCCGGCGTCCGCACCGGCACCGACGTGGTGAAGGCCCTCGCCCTCGGCGCCACCGCGGTCGGCGTCGGCCGCCCGTACGCCTACGGCCTGGCCCTCGGCGGCACGGACGGCGTCGTCCACGTCCTGCGCTCCCTGCTCGCCGAAGCCGACCTGCTGATGGCCGTCAACGGCTACCCCACCCTCGCCGACCT
The DNA here is from genome assembly GCF_029893355.1 of Kitasatospora sp. MAA4. Taxonomy (GTDB): domain Bacteria; phylum Actinomycetota; class Actinomycetes; order Streptomycetales; family Streptomycetaceae; genus Kitasatospora. Next base: position 63,620 of record NZ_JARZAI010000001.1, on the reverse strand, counting down.
CCCGGCAGCCCTGCGCCGGGTGCCGAACGGCGGCTGACGGCGACTGGTGCCGCACCCGGCACCCCCGAATTCCCCGCAACTGGGAAGCGGGCGCCCGCGGCCTCGGGAACACGTCCGAAGCCCGTGTGGAATGGTCCTGAAATCGGGACGGCCAGCAGAATGTGGCGCGCTCTGCGGCAGCGCCGTTCAGTGCGGAGACCTGTGCGCGGCCTGGCGGCCAGGCCGTCGGCCCGTGCCTCGGGCGGCGGTGAGCTGGCGGACGAGTTGATGGAGTGAGATGACGGCTGTGAGCGGAGGCAGTCCGGTCACGACGAGGTCGGGAAGAGTTTGTGAGACATCGGCGACGCACAGTCCGGACGCGAGAGTGGAGAACAGCACGACCACGGCCCAGGAGTGGACGGGCTGACGTCCGTGCAGGGCGGCACGCAGGACCGACAGGCATCCCGCGAGCCACGGCCCGTAGACGATGACCGGCCACAGCTGTGAGAGTGCGTGCGGCACTCGCGAGTACGCCAACGCCCGCAACGGGTCGTAGGAGAACGCCCAACCCAGCACGCAGACCGCGGTGACCGTAACCGCGGTCAATGCGCCGAACAGAGAACCGATCACCTCCGGCCACGCCGACCTGGGTGGCTGTCTCCGCCGTCGGGGCGTACCGGCCATGATCGGCACGGGTTGGTCCACCGGCAGGCGAGGATGCGGAACGAACACCGCCTCGGCCTCCCACCCGACCGCCGACTCGGCGACGGGGTTGAAAGCGGGCGAGTCGCCGTACACGACTCCGATGGCGCAGGCGAGGCCATCGTCGTAGTGCACACCTGGTCCGTAGGTTCCGGCCTGAACGCGGTCGCGGGAGGCTAGCCGGGGATCGTCGCCAGGCTCGACGTATCCGAAGAGCGGCGTCACGTTTCGACCGGGAACGGATGGGGGCTGAGCCGCATCGCGAAGTCGCTCTCCAGCTCGCGGGTCTTCTGAAGCAAGTTGGCCAGCAGGCAGGAGGTGTGAGGCAGCAGCACGCGTTCGCCGGTGCACGAGAGGTAGCCGGTGCACATGTCGCCCGCGTCGTTCCGTCTGTCGGGAACGAAGAGCCACTTCCCGATCTTGACGACCGGATCTTGATCGGAGGGCGCGACGGTATGGAGCTGGGATGTTGATGTCACGGTTCATCAACGAGGGAACCGCAAGCCGGTTCGTGGTTCATCCGGGCGTCGTTTCATATTCGATCTCGACGACGCTCACCGAAATTACCTGGGGTGGCGCGGGGGGGTGGTACTTTTTCAGTTCAGCGCTCACGGTGTCCACCTACCCGGTGGAGCGTGTCATTCCATAGTAATCTCCATCGACGCTCACTGAAAATACCCAGTCATTGTAAATCGGCAGAAACGTTTCCGCTCCTTGATCATCGATCCCCCGTGCTATATTTCCGGCTTGCCTCTGGCATATTTGCGAGGTCATGGGGTGCTGAAATCGACCGTCAGGGGGTTTTCTTGATCAGCTGGGAGGAATACATGGAGGCACTCGGGCTCCATCGCGACGGATGGTCCGTCTCCGGGATTGCCAAGCATCTCGGGCGTGATCGGAAAACGGTGCGAGCTTATCTCTTCGGAGAGCGGTCCCCCGGCATCCGAATTATCCCGCCGGACGGCTTTCTCCGCTTCCTTCCGTACTGCCGACAACGTCTGGCGGATGACCCGCACCTTCTCGCCACCGTTCTCTTCGGCGAGATCGTGGACCTGGGCTACCCGAGCGGCTACTCGACCTTCACGCGTGCTCTGCGCAAACACCACGCCCGGCCGCCCTGCGAGGAGTGTGAGGGCGCCGGTCCCGCCGGGAGCAGCCCGATCACCGCTCGACGGAGCGAGGAGGCGGTCCGATTCGACTGGCTGAAGCTTCCGGAGCCGCCGGCGGGATGGGGCTGCGGCAGCCATGCGCACCTGTTGCTGGGATCGCTCACCCGCTCCGGCCGTTGGCGCGGAGTTCTGGCGGAGAACGAGGACCTGCCGCACCTCGTCGAGGCCATGGAGCGCGTGATGAGGCGGCTGGGCGGCACCGCCGAGTGCTGGCGGCTCGGCCGGACGCCGGCCGTGTACAACCCGGCCAGCGACCGCATGACGTCGGCGTTCCGGCAAGTGGCGAGGTACTACGGTGCGAGAGCCGAGCTCCTCCCGGGCGACGGCCGACGACCCCCGGCATGCGAGCGGGCCGTCCGGGCCGCCCGGTCCTGGTGGAGCACTATGGCGGACGACACCAGGCTGGACGGAGCACAGGAGAGCCTGGACCGGCTCGCGGCAGGTCTGGACCCCGAGGCTCGGGCGGACGACAACGCGCTTGCGGGTGACCAGATTTCGCGCACCGAACCGCTTCGCGAGCTGCCCGCCACGCCGTTCCCGATCTGGGTCTGCGACCGCCGCACGGTCACGGCCCAGGGCGTAGTGCCCTTTCGCGGCAACCTCTACGTCGTGCCTCACCACCTGGCCGGCGCCGTGCTGGAGGTCCGGCGGCGCCTCGACCAGCCCTACCTCTCCATCGCCACCGTCGCCGGAGCCGTCGTCGCCCGGTATCCGCTCGCCCAGCCGGGGGCCGGGCTGACGGTCGTCGAGCGCAGCGGTGTCGCCGTTGTCCTGGAGCGTTGCCCGACGACGGCACGCGCCGACGCCCCGCCCTGCCGAAGGATGACACCGCGTCCGCCATCCGAGAAGGCACTGGCCGAGGCCGGTGCGCTGAGCGGGCGAACCGGTGCCGCGGCCACCTGCCGAGTGTGGGACGGGACGGCCACCACGGCAGCCCGGGTGCCACCCCAGCGGGAGAGCCGACCGACGAATCGGGGAGCTGATTCGCAGTCCGGCCGGGCGCCTCGCTAGGCCGGCATCGGCGCCCGGCCGGTTGCCGGACGCCGATGCCGTTCACGTCAGGCTGGCGACATGACTGCCCGCCCGAACGTCCCGCCCGCCGCTAGTTCCGGTATCGGAACAGGATTCGGCCGCGGGCGAGGTCGTACGGGCTGATCTCCACGAGTACGCGGTCGAACGGAAGGATCTTGATGTAGTTCTTCCGGATCTTCCCGCTGATGTGCGCGAGCACCTTGTGCCCGTTCTGGAGCTCCACCGTGAAGGTGGCGTTGCGCAGGCATTCGAGGACGGTGCCCTCGACTTCGATGCCTCCTGCTGTCTTCGTCATGTCGTACTCTTCTCGTTGGCGATGGGGTGGGGCGTCAGCGGCACACCAACTCCAGGTTGCTGCCGGCGCGCTGGGCGCCGACGCCCTCGAAGAGTGCCGTCGCCGCCTCGTTGGACTCGTTGACCTCGGCCGATGCCGTCTCGATCCCGGAGCTGTGCAGCGAACCCAGCACCTGGGCCAGCAGTGCCCGGGCGATGCCGCGGCGGTGCCGGTCGGCCAGGACGGCGATCAGCCCGATCCGCGGCCTGCGGGTCAGCGGCGCCACCCGGACCATGCCCACGTACTGATCGGACTGCGCCGCCACCGCGTACTTCGACGGGTACAGCACGGTGGTCCCGAGCGGGCGGGGCAGCACCTCGGCCGGCATCGCCTGCCAGCCGACGGTGGCCTCGACCTCCTCGCGGATGGCGCGGTCCAATGCGCGCAGCGGACCTTCCTCCGCCTCGCCGACGAGCACGATCGTCACGCCCGAGGGCGGCTGAAGGGCGTCGAGCCCGGTGACCTGCGGGTCGGTGGGCACGACGTACTCCCACTCGCGGCGTCGGACGGTGAAGCCGACCCGCTCCCAGTTGGACGTCAGGTCGCGATCGGCCTCGTCGACCACCGTGTACAGCGGCCTCGGCAACTCGGCCAGCATCGCGGCGGCGAGGCGGTCGAAGACCGCGTCGTGCCACGCGTCGATGCTCAGGAAGACCCGCCCGTCGGGCCTGGGCGAAACGTCGCCGCAGCCGACCACCTGGTCGTCGGCCAGAGCCTGCCACTCCCGTTCCGCGATCCGTGTGATCACGACCGGGTGGTCGCTCGTACCCGCAGTGGAATTCTCGGTGTTCATAGGTGTCTGCCTCTCAGGAGAGCCTCGTGTTCAGGCGCTCCCGGCGACACCTACGTCAGTCGCCCGACCATGAAGGACAGGGGGGAGCACCCTTGGGACACAGCGTTCACGGGTCTCACCTCCTGGTGACAGTTTCACGGTCGACAGCAAGTTAGCAGGCGGGGGTCGCCGTGCCCAACTCCTTTTTCCTGCTTCCTCGCTTCCTCGCGGAGGGTTCAGAGCTTCTCCTGAGGTTGGCCGCGCACCGCCCGTGCCACGCTGACAGAACAGGACGACCACACCGGAGGGGGCACCGTGACTCCTCCCCGCATAAATGACGGGGCTTCCTGTTACGCCGAGTTGGCGTCGCAGCGGACCAGCCCGGCCCGTAGAACGTTGATGGCGCCCACCGTGTCCGCGTGCGCCAAGTGACCACACCGTACGCAGTGGAATTTCGCCTGAGTGGTGCGGTTCTCCCCGCAGACATGCCCACATTCGGGGCAGGTCCGGGAGGTGTTGCGGGGGTCCACTGCGATAATCGTCCGGCCGGCGCTTTCAGCCTTGCTGGCGAGAATCTGGAGGAACAGCCCCCAACCCGCGTCCGATATCGACCTGTTCAACCCGCTCTTGGCCGCCGCACCGTTGGGCAGAAACACACCAGGCTGCTCGGGGTCCGGCTTCGGCTTCGGGGCACGCACCATGTTGCTGATCGCCAGTTTCTCGTGCGCGATCAGATCGTGCTGACGGACCAGCGTGAGGGCCGTCCTGTGTGCGTGGTCGAGGCGTTGGCGGCGCACTGTGCCGTGCAGGGCAGCGACCTTCTCCACCGCCCGTCGGTGCTTCTTGGTGCGCTTGTCCCGGCGGACACGGGGGAAGGCGGAGAGCTGCCGCTGTGCTTCAGCGAGGGCCTCGGTATTCTCCCGGCCGAACCTGGGGTTGGCGACGAACTCCCCGTTGGAGTCGGCGAGGAAGTTGGCGATGCCCAGGTCGATGCCGACGACGGAGCCGGTCGGCGCGAGAGGCTCGGCCTTCGCCTGCTCGGCGGTCAGCACGACGAACCAGCGCCTGCCCTCGCGCTTCACGGACACGGTCTTGACCCTGCCGACCACCGGCCGGTGCTGGTTGACCTTGACGTGACCGACACCTTGGAAGCGCACGCGGGTAGCGTGGCCGGGCAGCGAATCCCACCGGACACCGTCGCCGTCCTTCGGGAACTCCACGGTGTCGAACCAGTTCTGGCCCCGGAACCGGGGGTAGCCGGGGGTCCGGCCGGCCTTGACCCGGCTAAAGAACGCCTGGAACGCCTTGTCCAGGCGGCGCAAGGTGGCCTGCTGGCTGGAGAACGACCAGCGGCCCTGACGCTCGGGGTCGAACGCTCGGATATCTTTGAGCTGCGCGGACTGCATCCCGTACTTGATGCTCGTCCTGGAGACATGCCGGTAGGCGTCGCGGCGCTCCTGCAAGGCCCCGTTGTAGAGGGAGCAGTGATCGCGGAGCATCTCGCCGAGGGCCTGGACCTGGCGGGTGGTGGGCCGCAGCAGGAACTTGTACGCACGGATCTGCGTGTCCAACGGGCCCACCTCCTCCAGGTCGATGTGATCAAGCTAGTACACGCCACTGACACTGATACAACGCAGTGAGCTACGGGGCTTCGCCCCTCCCTGCCAAGGACCCATTCCCTCCCGGCGTGAACGCCGGGATTCCCTGGGAGAAGAAGATGGACGGCGGTCACGGAGGCGGGGGCGGGGGTCACGGGGGTGGCCACGGCGGCGGCCTCGGAGGCCACCACCACAGCGGGCACCACCACGGGGGCGGCAGCTGGTTCGGCATCGGTGACGGCGGCGGAAGCGGCGGCAGCCGCGGCTCCTTCGGGCGCGGTGGCCGCCGTCGAGGCTCCCTCGGCGCGAGCGGGTGGCTGATCACGGTGACCTGCCTGGCGGCGTTCGCCGCGATCCTGGTCCTGCTGGCCCGCTGACGGGCGCACTGCAACCGGGCGGGCGTGGGCGGAGCTCAACCCGTGACGCCCAGTCGGGCCAGCACCGCCGGGTCCTGCGCGTCGAGCCAGTCGGCGAGTTCGCGGTAGGAGACGCAGCGCACGCCGTCGCGGTGGCAGACGTCGCGCATCAGGTGCTCGGCGGACTGCACGGCGGTGGGGTCAGCGAGCGGGGAGTCCACCAGGAACGGTGCGCGGTTGCCCTGGTAGGCACGGTCGAACGCGGGCCGGTCTCCGGCCTGGGTGGTGAACTCCCAGAGCCCGTCGGCGTTCTTGAGCGGCCAGGCGCCGCCCTGGCCGTTCGCGCTCGCGTCGTAGCGCCAGCCCGCCGCCTGCTCGGCCGGGAGCAGGTTCTCGCGGCCCTCCGGGCACGGGGTCCGGCCGCCGACCAGCTCTGCCGAGTAGTCGAAGGGCAGCGGGGGCAGGTCGGCGAAGCCGGTGTTGGTCTTCCAGAACCGGACGAAGGAGGAGGAGAGGTCGAGCTCGCCGGCCCAGTCCTGCGTGCTCCAGGACGCCGTGCCGCCCGTGCCGCCCGCGCCACGCGCTCCGCCCGCAGCGCAGAACCGGCCGTTGAAGCCGTCGGCGATCTCGTCCCCGTCCGTCCAGGCCTGCCCGAGCTGGGCCAGCGTCGCCTTGATCCGGTCGTCGGTGGGGGACGGCCCGCCGACGTCGCCGACCGGGTGGCCCGGCGCCTGGTAGAGCGAGCGCTTCGCCTCCGGCAGCAGATCGACGCCGCGCAGGAAGAAGGTGGTGCGGGCGCCGTCCGCCTTCGCAGCCGTGCGGACCTGGGAGAACAGGTGGGTGGCGTCCTCCGTCGCACCGTCCCAGGAGAAGACGACGAACTGCGGCGGCCGCTGACCCGCCTTCAGCTTGTCGACCGGCGGCCGGCCGGGCTGCGGGCCGGTGTCCGCGCCGGAGCCGTCGTCCACCAGGCTGACCGTGCCGTCCCAGCCGTCGCTGGGCGAGGCGGAGGCGGTGGCGGGTCCGGCCGGGGGCTTGGCGGTGGCGCCGACCGGCATGAAGGCGAGCGCGATGAGCACGCCCGCCACCACCAGGGCGGCGGTGCCGCGCCCGTGCTTACTCATACGGGTCACCCGGCTCGGTGGTGCGGGTCAGCTTCTGGACGGTCAGCACGGGAGCGGCGGCGCCGCCGCCCTGACCGGGTTGGCCGTCGGACTGCCAGACGCCGACCACCTTCACCCAGGAGCCCTGCGGCGGGGCGTCCAGACCGTGGATCTCGACTTTGCTGGCCTGGGCGTCGGCTGCGCAGCAGCTGATGGTCAGTCGGGCCAGGTACCAGCCGCCGCCGTTCTTCGGGCTGACGAAGCCGGTCAGCGCGACCCGACGGCCCTTCAGGCTGCCGCTGCTGTCCCACAGCGCGCGGGCGTCGAAGTCGGCCAGCCGCATCGGCAGCGGGTCGGTGGCGGGCAGCGCGGCGAACCCGCCCGCGTTGGCCGGGCGGACGGCGGTGCTGTCCATCCGCTGGGCGGAGTAGGCGCCGAGCGCGTCCGGGGCGATCAGGAAGACGGCGAGGACGGGCAGGGTCAGCAGCCAGCCGACGCGCAGGCTGCCGTGCTCGTGTCCGTGCTCGTGTCCGTATCCGTGTCCGTGTCCGTGGTCGTGGTCCTGCCCCTCGTGGTGCCGGTCTCCGCGCCACAACTCGCGGACAACGGACGCCGCTGCGAGCAGGCCGATCAGCACCAGCAGTACCCCGGTGAGGACCAGGTACGGCCGCAGCGCCTTGCGCACGAAGCGCAGGTAGAGGTCACTGAACAGGGTCAGGTGCAGCACCGCCGCGCCGAGCAGCACGTGCAGGATCGCCCGCACCTCGCGCCTCACAGCAGCCACCACCCGACCAGCGAGGCCATCAGCACGGCAACGGCGAAGGTGGCGGCGGAGAACCGCCAGGCGAAGGCCCGGCCGAAGGTGCCGGCCTGAAGGGCGATCAGCTTGATGTCCACCATCGGGCCGACCACCATGAACGCCAGCCGGGCAGTGGGCGAGAGGCCGGCCAGCCCGGCGGCGACGAAGGCGTCCGCCTCGGAGCAGACGGCGAGCAGCACGGCCAGCAGCGCGGGAACCAGGACGGAGAGCACGGGCAGACCGGTCACCGAGCTCAGGAGCCCGCGCGGCAGCGCCACGTTGAGCGTGGCGGCCGTGAGCCCGCCGATCACGAGGAACCCGCCGGCGTGCAGGAAGTCGTGCTCCAGCGAGTGCCGGAAGGCCACCCATCGCTTCCCCCGTACGGCCTGCTCCTGCAGCACCTTGGGCCGCAGCCACTCGGGTTTGCCGAACCGGTCCCACAGCAACCCCATCACCACCGCACTGGCCAGCGAGGCGATCAGCCGGGCCCACACCATCTCCGGATGCCCACGGAACGCGACCCCGGTGGCGACCAGCACCACCGGATTGATCGCCGGCGAGGACAGCAGGAACGCGAGCGCCGCCGCCGGGGCCACCCCACGCGCGATCAACCGCCCGGCCACCGGCACCGACGCACACTCACACCCGGGCAGCACCACGCCCGCCACCCCGGCGATGGGCACGGCGAGCACCGGGTTCCTCGGCAGCGCCCGCTCCAGGAACGCGGTCGGCACGAAGGCCGCCACGGCGGCGGAGAGCACGGTGCCGAGCAGCAGGAACGGCAGCGCCTGCACGCAGATGGCGATGAACACGGTCGCCCACGCCTGCACCCAGGGCGGCCCGTGCCGCCCACCGACCACCCGGGACGCGACCAGCACGGCGATCATGCCGACGACGAGCAGCGGGAGGGAGTCGAGCCGCCGCTTGCGTACCGGGGCCGCCGTCTCGATCGGACCCGCCGTCTCGACCGGGGACGCCGGGGCATGGCGGGACGACTCGATGATCAACTCGTCCGTCATGCCGGTACGTCGCTCCTGGTCACTCCGTCAGGGACGGCTCCCCGAAGAACGTCGAGCCACGAGGGAGTCTAACGAGTTGGGGCGCGGTTGATGTCCGGCCGTGGTCGCGCTTGGACGGCTGGCGGTCAGCCGGCCGGGGCCACGGGCACTGCTGCGGCGAGTTCCCCGGCCACCGTCTGCCAGGCGGCGCGGTGCTCGTCGGTCGGGGCGGTGCCGGCGGGCGGGGCGGCGAGGCGGGGGAACCACCGGCGGTAGGCCGAGACGTCCCGCTTGCGGCCCGCGTAGGCGAGCAGGGTCGAGGACGCGTGGTAGCGGACCAGGTACTCGGGGTCCTGCGCCGCCCGGACCAGGGCGGCGACCAGTGCGGGCGTGGGCGCGAAGTCGCGCAGCGCGGCGGCGGCGTCGATCCGCACGCCCCAGAACTCCGCCGTGCTGTCCAGGACGTCCGCGACCGGTCGCGCCCAGTCCTGGTCGCCGGTCAGCGACAGCAGCGCCTGCGCCGCCCGTACGCGAAGGCCTGGCTCCCGCCCCGGCTCCGCCGCCTCGCGCAGCGCGGGCACCGCCTCGACCGGGCGCAGCTCTCGCAGACCCTGCGCGGCCACCGGATCGCCCGCCCGCAGTCCCACCAGCAGCATTCGAACAGCCTCCTCGCGGGCTGCGCCGGTCGTGGCGGCCAGTGCGGTGAGGTCCACGCCCTCGTGCCAGACGAGGTACGGATCGCCGAACATCGCCGCCCGGTAGGCGTCCCATCCGCTCTCGGCTGTACTCATGTGTGGAGCTTAGGGCCTGTCGCTGGGCCGGCGCTGCGGGCCGCAGCCATCGCCGCCAGGCTATCGTGCAGGCCGGGCCGCGGCCGGATTCGGCCGTTCCCGGACTGGTCTGCGGGCGACCTGAGGACGGGCGGCGGCAACCTCCTCGGCCCCAACGGTCCCAGCAGGCGCGCTACGTATCGGCGCGGGGCCGGCAGCACGTACGAGGGGGCCACCGAGCGGGCACATCACGGCCGCCTGGCGGTGTCCGGTTCCGCCAACCGGCACAGCGGGCACCGTAGTCGGCCCGGCCCGGCTGCGATAGTTGTGGACCGGGCATCGGCCGGCGCTCCGTCGGGGCACGACGACTGCCTGCCCCGGAACACCAGAAATCCGGCCGGCGTGGCCTTCGTCCGGCGGCTGGCCCCCGGCGCCAGGCCGCTGCCCACCGCGAGCCGTGCCGAGCCCAACGTCCCACCGCACCCTCTCGGTTGACCCACCAAACCACCACGCCACTGCTGCCGAGGAGCCCGATGACCCCGCCGAACCCAGGCACCGGCTACGCCACCGAACTCGCGGACCGCTACGACGACTGGTTCACGCCGCCCGCCGCGACCACGCACGCCACCGTCGAGCTGCTGGACCGCCTCGCGCGCAGCGCGCCGGGCGGACCGGTGCTCGAACTGGGCGTCGGCACCGGCCGCCTGGCGCTACCGCTCGCCGAACGCGGGCTGAAGGTGCACGGCATCGACGCCTCCCCCGCGATGGTCGAGCGGCTGCTCGCCAAGCCCGGCGGCCGGGAACTGACCCTCAGCACGGGGGACTTCGTGGAGACCGACTGCGGAGGCGGCTTCGCGATGGTCTACGTCGCGAACGGGACCTTCTTCGAACTACTCACCCAGCGGGACCAGCTGCGCTGCTTCGCACAGGCGGCCCGGCGGTTGCTGCCCGGCGGCCTGTTCGTGCTGGACGCCCACCTGCCCGAGGCGCTGGTGGCGAACGCCGCCGCCGGAGCGCAGACCGTCGAGGCACCCAACGGCGACCTGGTGCTGCGCACCCGCCGGATCCAGGCGGCCTCCCAGCAGTACACCTCGGACTACCTGGTCCTGGACGACGGCCGCTGCCGGCACGCGCAGGTGGTCTTCCGGTACGCCGCTCCCGGCGAGCTCGACCTGATGGCCGCGGCCGCCGGCCTGCGGCTGCGCGACCGCTTCGGCGACTGGTCCGGCGTCGGGTTCCGCGACTCCAGCAGCTTCCATGTCAGCGTCTACGAGTTGCCCGTCTGAGCCGGGCCAGGCCGCGCCGGACCGCGCCGGGCGATCTGGGCCCGCCGGGCGGCCGGTCGTGAGAACCTGGCGGGTACGGAGCACACGAACCGATGACGAGGAAGCAGGTCGCGTCGTGAGTCAGGATCGGATCCCCCCGCGGGTGCGCGCCATGTACGGACCGGAGGACCTGAGCTCCTCCCCGTCGTTCGCCGGCGGGTACATCAACTTCGGCTACTGGGAGGCGATCCCGCTCACCGACGAGCTGGACGACGCCGACCGGACGCGCAGCCAGCAGGATCTGTACCGGCGGGTGCTCGGCGAGTTCGGCCGGCCCGCCGGGAGCCGGGTGGCCGAGATCGGCTGCGGGCGCGGGCTCGGATCGGCGCTGGCCCTACGGGAGTTCGACTTCGCGTCGGTCTGCGGTGTGGACATCCACCCCGAGCAGCTGGCCCGCGCCCGCGCGGCCAACGCCGAGCTGCTCGCCACGCACGGCGGCCGGCTGTGCTACGAGCTGGGCGCAGCCGACGCGCAGCCCTTCCCCGACGCCTCGCTCGACGCGCTCTACTCGGTGGAGGCCGCCCAGCACTTCCGCGAACTGACCGGCTTCGCCCGCGAGTCGGCGCGCGTGCTGCGCCCGGGCGGGCAGCTGGTGATGACCACCTTCTTCAGCACCGGCCCCCAGGCGGCCGCCCCGCTCGCCGAGCTGCTGGAGAGCTTCGCCGACGGGCTGGACGTGGCGCACCCGATCGACGACTTCGAGGCCGACCTCGGGAAGGCCGGCTTCACCTCGGTGCGCGTCGAGTCGATCGGCGCCGCGGTCTGGCCGGGCCTGGACCGCTACCTGGAGGGCACGCCGGTCCGGGGCCTGTGGCCGCGCAACTTCCTGATCGCCTGGCGCCAGGGGCTGTTGGACTACTACCTGGTCTCCGCGACCCGCGCGGAAGAAGGCTAGGCGGGAGGCGACGCCGGGGCCGGGCCCAGGGTCGTCGTGCCGGGGGCGGCGCGGTGGCCGAGGCCCGTGCGGTAGACGTCGAGGGCGGCCTCGGTCCGGCCGGTGCGGCGCAGCAGGTCGCCGAGCAGGCGGCAGAGGTCGGCCACGTCGCCCGCCGCACCGGCGTGTTCGAGCAGGTTGAGTGCGGTGCGGTAGTGCTTCTCGGCGCCCTGCGGGTCGGCGCGCTCCTCCGCGATCAGTCCGAGCAGCCGGTGGGCGCCGCCCGCGTGGACGGCTCCGCGCTCGGCGCTGAGCCCGGCGTCGAGGCCGCCGATCAACTGGGCCAGCAGCTGCTGCGCCTCGTCGGTCTTGCCGCGCCGGCGCAGCACGTCCGCGAGTTCGACGTCGATCTGCACGGTGTACAGGGTGGCCCGGCGGTCGGCGAGGATGCCGCGCGCGGTGCGCAGCTCGTCCTCGGCCTGCGCCAGGTCGCCGTCCTGGGCCCGGAGGTAGCCGCGCATCCAGTGGCAGTGGGCGAGCTCCGAGCGGATCTGGAGCTGCTGGTAGAGCTCCTGGGCGCGGGCCAGCGAGGCGTCCGCCTCGGCGGCCCGGCCGGCGGCCAGCAGGGTGCGGGCGACGCCGCGGTGCATCCGGGCCACCAGCGCCGGGTCGTCCACCTGCGGGGCCAGCGCGAGGGCGAGGTCGGCGGCCTGGGCGGCGCGGGCCTGGGCGCCCATGTCCATGTAGGGGGCGATCACGGCGGAGTAGAGCAGCAGCAGCGCGTTCGGGTCGTGCAACCCGGCCGCGTTGAGCTGGTCGATGGCGTTCTCCAGCAGGTAGCAGGAGTAGCGCAGGTCGCCGGCGAGCAGGTGGGCGACGGCCCGTCCGCGCAGCGCCGGAACCCGCTGCGGCAGCGGGGCGCCGGCCTCGGCCAGCAGGTCCTCGGCCGCCTGGAAGTGCGCGATGGCCGGGTCCAGGTCGCCGCTCTCCAGCGCGCAGTCGCCGAGCCCCACCAGCGCGGCGGACTGCTCGGCGGCCAGGGCCAGTTCACCCGCCTCGCCGGCCAGCGCGGCGAAGCGTTCGGCGGCGTCCTGTACGGCGCCCGCGGCGAGCACCTGCCGCGCGTCGGTGAGCCGCATCCGCAGGTCGGTGGCCAGGTGGGCGGGCTGCCCGGAGGCGAGTTCCTCGAAGCTGACGTCCAGTCGGTCGGCGAGGTAGCGCAGCGCGGTCTCGGAGGGGCGCACCTTGCCCGCCTCCAGGGTGGAGATGTACGCCGCGGTGTACGCCGGTTCGGCCAGCGCGCGCTGGGTGAGCCCGCGCTCGGTGCGCAGCCGCAGTACGCGTCGGCCGATCAGGGCACGGTCCTGTGACGGGTCCGCTTCGCCCTGTGTCGTCCGCTTCGCCATGGTGCTGTTCCTCGTCTCTCTTCGATGGGCCCAGGGTATTGCGTGCCGAAGTCGCCACCGCTAGCTTAACCGGCAACATAAGCAGACTTACATTCCCAGTGACACGGAGCCGTTCATGCGCACCCGTCGAACCGTCCTCAGTGGCGCGAGCGCCCTGCTGGCCGCCCTCACCCTGCTCTCCGGCAGCCCGGCCGCCCAGGCCGCCACCCGCGCACCGAGCCCGCCGCCCGCCCGTTCCGCGGCCGTCGCCGCCGACACCGCGGCCGCGGCCGGCCCGATCTGCTGGTACGGCTCCTGCTACGACTACGTCTCCGGCCGGCAGCTCACCGACACCGCGGGCGCCAGCGTGCGGATGCTCCAGGCTGATCCGGAGATCAAGCCCGGCGACACCAACTCGCACTCGCTGCAGGAGCTGGCGCTGCAGTCGGCCGACCACAACTCCACGGTGGAGATCGGCTGGACCGTCGACCTCGGCCTCAACGGCGACACCCGCCCGCACCTCTTCGTCTACCACTGGGTGAACGGCGCCGAGAGCTGCTACAACGCCTGCGGGTTCGTCCAGGTCTCCCGCACCGTCAAACCCGGGATGGCCGTCCGCACCGGCAGCACGGCGGAGTTCACCATCGAGAACCTGGGCGGCGACTGGTGGGTCTTCTACGACGACCACGCCGTCGGCTACTTCCCCGGCTCGCTCTGGTCGGGCAGCTACACCCGCGCCCAGGTCGTCACCGCCTTCGGCGAGGTCGCCCACGCGACCGGCGCCACCTGTGAGGACATGGGCAACGGCCGCCCGGGCAGCTCCGCGCGCTCCGGCTGGATCGGCGACTACCAGCTGCACGGCTCCAAGGACCGCCCGGCCCTGACGGTCACCGCCACCAGCCCGGCCCTCTACAGCGCGGGCCACACCACCCCGACCTCCTTCCACCTGGGCGGTCCCGGCTCCGGCCCCTGCTGACCGGTATGGAACGGAACTAGATGTGGCCGTCCGGTCCATGGAGATCGAACCGGACGGCCGGTCATGTGGTCGGCGACCGAGGCCCCGAGTCGGATGGTGGGCCCGTGTCGGCCGGCTCTCGCGCGATCACGAGCCCTCCAGCACGTGCCCGGTCGACCCGCTGCACGATGGCCGGAGCTGCCGGCGCGTACCGGGAGCTCGTCGCCGTCCACTCGGACAGGGCGGCCCGGAAGCGGTCGAGGGTGCCGGCAAATCGGCTCGTGTCGAGGATCAGCCCTGCTGCCTCGTGTTGCGGGTTCGCCTCGTCGGCGACGAGCACGGCGTGGGCCCACCAGAAGCCCAACTCCTGTGCGCGCAGCAGCTCGCGCACCCGCTCCTCAGCGTCCCGGACCGGCAGTCCGGCACTGCGGACCAGCGCAGCAACCGCAGTGAACGCGTCCTCAGGCCCGGCCGCGAGATCGTTCGCCAGGCACCCGCACGCGGAGAACGAGCGCAGTAGCTCCTGCACCAGCGGCGTGTTCCACTCGGGCGTAACGCACTGCTCGGCGAGCTCACACCACATCGCGGCCAGCAGCATCCCGCCATCGGCCGGCCGCAGCAGCTCGTACTCGCGCAGCGTCGGCGTCCGCCCCGGCCGCACGTAGTCGGTCAGCTTCTCGTTGGCCGCCTGGACCCAGGCGGCGAACTGCCGCCGGTACCGTCCCCACCAGAAGCCGGGCATCATCTCCCGCGTCCGCTCGACCAGATCCGCGAGCGCCCGCACCAGAGGGTGATCGCCAGCCCCCGGCTGCGCATCCCCCGCCACGGCATCCAGCAGCGCCACCACGAGCCGATCAACCACCTCCGGCGACGCACCGCGCGCCTCCCGGTCGAACTCATCGTCCAGCAGCCAGGCCAGCAGCGCCCACTGCACACCCAAGTGCAGAGGCGCACCGACCGCAGTGGGCCACCCCCGGAGACAGAGCTCAACGTACTCGTGGCCCAAGTAGTCGTCAGGCGCCGGATGGACATCGAACTGCACCATCCACGTACGAGCCCCCACATACAGATCCGTACGCCGAGGATCGCTCACCGGTTCCATCGGGCTGCCTCCCGAGCCACGCCGTCGTCCGCAGCCCACTGCTGGGCCAGGGCGTGGCACACGCAACCCGAGGTGGTGCAGCCGCAGAACACGAAGCGGCCGGCCTGGTCCTGCGCGTTGCCCATGCACAGGTCGTGCCGGTCGTCGCCGCACGCGGCGCTGAGAGGAGCGGGTGCAGTCGTCATCGGGCGGCCGCCGCACCGGCGAGGGGCTTGCACTTCCGGGCCTTCACGCACGGGGTGCAGCGGACGACGGTGGCATCCTGGACAACGCCGGGGCCCACCCGGGTGGTGATGGTCTCGCCGGGGTGCAGGGGACCGGCGGCGGTGCCACAGTCGATGCACTCGGTGCCGCCGAGCTGTGATTTTGACGGCAGGTCAACTCCCACTAGCGGCTGATCAGTCGTCATATTTACTTCACCCCTTGCTTGATCGGCTGCCATTCGGCCGCCCAAGGAGTAGTTTCGGATTGACCACGCACAGTAGCGAGGCTCAAGCCGTCCGCAGGTGTCCGCACCTCTGCGGACACCTCGGACAGGAGCAGACGGTGGGCGAGACCTTCCCCCAGGCACTCCGGCGCCTACGCGGCACCCTCTCCATCCGTGACCTCGCCCGCCTCGCGAACTGCGCCAAGACCGCCGTCAGCGACCTGGAAACCGGACGCCGCCAGCCGACCGCCACGATCGCAGCGACCCTCGACCGCGCCCTGGGAGCCGGCGGTCTCCTGATCGACCTGGCAGCCAACCCTCCCGGGACACCCGCCGCCGACCGCGCCGCAGCCCTCCAAACCGGATTCGCCCAACAGCTCGCAGCAGGACCGATGACCGAAGCCAGCCTGGACGAGTGGGAGTTCACCATCGCCCGCCACGGCCGCGCCACCCGCTACCGGCCGGAGAACGAGCTGCTCCCCGACCTGCTCGCAGACTTCGCCGACCTCCGGTCCCTCCTCGGCCACCGACAGTCCGCACCGATACGGCGCCGCCTGCTGTCCGCGTGCGCCTCGCTGGCCGGCCTGCTCGCTCTCACCTTGCTGAAGTTGGACGATCCGGGCGCCCGCGACTGGTGGCGTACCGGCCGCGCGGCCGCCACCCAGGCCGAGGACCGGCCCACCCTCGCCTGGATCTACGCCCAGGAGTCCTACCAGCTCTACTACGGCGGCGACTTCGCGGGTGCTCTGGAGCTGGCGGACCGTGCTCAGCGGCTCGCCGGTGGCCTGCCGTGCGTCGCCGACGCGCTCGCCGCGCCTCTGGAGGCCCGCGTCCATGCCCGAGCCGGCCGCCGCGACGCCGCCGCCGACGCCCTGGAGCGCGCCGAGACGGCCCTGGGCCGACTCTCCTCTGCCGATCAGCAGGCGTCCGCGATGGGTTACGACGCTGCGCAGCTTGCCTTCCACTCCGGGAGTGCGTGGACCCACCTGCACGACACAGGCCGTGCCTGGGAGCAGCAGCAACGCGCTCTGGAGCTGTACCCCGTGGAGAACCGCCTGGACAGGGCTCTCGTCGCCCTCGACCGGGCCGAGTGCCTCGCCTGGGACGGCAGGCTGGCCGAAGGGGCGCACCTGACCGCCGAGACGGTGGCGGCACTTCCCCTCGAACACCGCAGCGCGCTGGTCCTCTACCGCGCCCGCGATCTTGTCGATACGGTGCCGGAGACCGAGCGACGCCTACCCGAGGTGCGGGTGCTGCACGACCTGCTGGCGCTGCCCTCGACCGGATGAGAGGGACCCCGATGGGACTGGACATCGCGCCCGCGATCGACGCCGATGCCGAGACGATCGCCGCGATCCTCGGCGAGATCGAGGAGTACTACGGCGGCACGAACACCCCGCCCCCCGTCGAGCAGATCAGGGCAGCGCTGTTCGGCGCGCGGCCGGCCGCAACCGTACTGCTGGCACGGGACGGCGACGATGTGGTCGGCATGGCGTCGGTGAGCTTCCTGTGGCCTGCGGCGGGGGCCGACAGCGGCCTGTACCTGAAGGAGCTGTACGTCCGCGACGGCCACCGGCGCCGCGGAGTCGCCCGCCAGCTGATGGACGCAGTTCACGCGGAGGCCCGGGCGACAGGATGCTCCCGGGTGGAATGGACGGCCGATCGGGAGAATCCGCCCGCCCTGGAACTGTATGAGGCGTTGGGCGTCGCGCCCCACCCGGGGAAGATCTTCTACCGCTCGCAGGCCTGATCCAGCAGGATCCCGCCGTCGTTCAGCAGGTAGATTCGGCGATGACATGATCGTCACGCCGATCCTGGCCCGCCGGGTCGGCCACGACTCCCCGATGATGCACCTGCGGCGCAGTCAGTCGGACGGCATGTTCGACCGCTTCGTCGATCATGTCGAGGAGCTGTGGATCCGGGGCCGCAACGTAGGGGAGATCGAACGTGTCGAGGCGTGACTACGAGAACGACCCGCAGGCACCCAAGGCGAACAGTCTCGTCCCGGCGGCATCGGTGGTGGCCGTCAACGAGCGCGGCCAGGTGCTGCTCCAGCGGCGCACGGACAACGGCAGGTGGGCGCTGCCCGGCGGCAGGATGGAGCTTGGCGAGTCCCTCTCCGACTGCGGTGTCCGGGAGACCCTGGAGGAGACCGGCATCCACGTCGAGATCGTCGGCATCGTCGGGACCTACACCGACCCGGGCCACGTCTTCGCCTACGACGACGGCGAGGTGCGCCAGGAGTTCTCGATCTGCCTCCTCGGCCGGCCGACCGGTGGGACGCTGCGGGTCTCGGACGAATCGCACGAGGTGGCCTGGTTCTCGCCGACCGAGACGGACGACCTACCGATGGTGGCGAGCATCCGGAAGCGGCTCACCGACTGGCGCTCAGGGCAGATGCCGGTGATCCGCTAAGGAGATGCAGTGGCGATCGAGGCCGAGCTCAAGGCCCGGGTACAGAACCCCGAAGACGTGATGGCCCGACTGGAGGAGGCCTACGGCCCCGGGCGTCCCGAGGTCTACCAGGACACCTACTACGACCTCCCGGCTGGAGCGTTGACCAGCGGGGATCGGGAGCTGCGGATCCGCACGGTTCACGGCGCGACCGATACCCGTACCGTCCTGACGTACAAGGGCGCCCGGGTCGATGAGGTCTCCGGATCCAAACCGGAGCACGAAACCCGGGTCGAGGACGCCGACGCCGCGCACGCGATTCTCCGAGGCCTCGGGTACGCGCCGACCATCGCGTTCGAGAAGCGGTGCCGCAACTACTCGTTCCAGTTGGACGGGCGCGACTTCCTGGCCACGCTCGTCCGGGTGCCGCAGATCCAGGGGACCTTCATCGAGCTGGAGACCCAGGCTGAGCCTGAGGGGCTGGCGGAGGCGCTCGACGCCGTGCGGGCCATCCTGGCGACGCTGGGGATCGGCGAGAGTGACCTGACGACCGAGCAGTACACCGACGCGGTCGCTGCTGCTCGCTGAGCCGGGCACACTGGACGGCAATGTGACGGTCCACCAGGGCACCAATTCCGGCACGGGAGGCGAGCGGGTCAGGCCCTATGCGGGAACTGGCGGTGCGCATGGGAGAGTCGGAGGAGCTGTTCGTCAACGTGTGAGGAGGTTCTGACCGGTGGAATGGCAGAGCCACGGGCGGCGCCGCGTCTACACCAGCCCCTACGTCGACGTCTGGCTCGACGACGTCGACATCCCCGGCATCGGCCGAGTCGACCATCACGTCATCACGATGCCGAAGGCCTCCGTGACCTCCGTGGTCACCAATGACGCCGGGCAGTTCCTCCTGCTCTACCGACACCGGTTCATCACCGGCCGCTGGGGATGGGAGGTTCCCGCTGGCTGGGCAGAGCCCGGCGAGGACCCTGCCGCGGCGATCGGTCGAGAGGTGGAGGAGGAGACGGGCTGGCGCCCGGGGAGCGTCGCCCCGCTGGTCGAGTACGACGCCCTGGCCGGCATCTCCACCATGCGATTCCGCTCCTTCCACGTCACAGGCTGCGAGTACGTGGGGGAGCCGTCTGACCAGAGCGAGTCGTCCAGGGTCGCGTGGCTGCCGGAGGCGGAGGTTGTCCGCCTCCTGACTGGCGGCGAGATCCCCGACGGTCCGTCGCTCGCTGCCCTGTCGTACTTTCTCGGGCCTCACCGACTGGCACGATGAGCCGCCAGTTGACGCACGTGCGGCGCGCCGTTCGCGCTCGCGCTGGCCGCCCGGCTGCCGCTCGACGTTCCTCTGGCCAGGCAACTGCACGGCGAGATCAGCCAGTTGTCGATCAGGTGGCGGTCTCGTTGGCGATCCACTGGAGGTATTCGGGACTGCCGTGGGTGATGTCCGCGGCAATGATCTCGGGGGTGTCGTAGGTGTGGACGGCCTTGATGATCTCCTCCAACTCGGAGAAACGCTCGGTCGTCAGCTTGTAGAGCACCCGCCATTCCTGGTCCGCCTGGAGGGCATCGTCCCACCAGTACACGGACTTGATCGGGCCGTCGATCTGGGCGCAGGCCGCGACCCTGGCGTTCACTCCGGCGCGTGCGAGCTCCTCGGCGCGTTCGGCGGAGTCGGTGGTGGTCAAGACGGTGATGTAGCCGGCCATGGTGCTCCTGTGAGTCGACGTCTGGCTGAGAGCGTACCCAGGGCATGACGGGGCCCAGGCCGCGAGCTTCTCGAAGAAAGCTGCCATCTGACCCGGGCCTGACGGCCAACCGCCGTCCGAAGAAAGCGGGACCTCGTATCGAGAGCCCTTCTAGACACGGGAGTTGTCGGGTCGTCATGCTGTGTGACACGTCGCGACGGAGGGGTCACCATCATGGGAGCGAGAAGGACTACACCGATCCGGGCGCTGGCCGGCGCCGCTGCGGCATTGGCGCTGGTCGCGGGGCTCGCCGGCTGCGAGGGGGCGAACGGGGCTCCGGTGATGGCCAGTCCGTGGCAGCCAGACTTCGCGTCGGTGGTCGACGAGGCACCGGTGGCGGACGCCTCGGCGATCCCGGCCGGGAGCCTGATGGCGAAGATCCGCAGCCGCGGTTCGCTGAACGTCGGCGGTACGGACGCCGCGGCGCTCTTCTCGCTCAAGGATCCGGTCTCCGGCAAGTTGACCGGGTTCGACGCCGGACTCGCGCAGATGCTCGCCCAGTACATCACCGGCAAGCCGACCGAGAACCTGGTGACCGTCACCGCGGACACCCGCGAGGCGCTGCTGCAGAACGGCACCGTGGACACGGTGTTCGCCACCTACACGATCACCCCGGCCCGGGCTCAGAAGGTCGCCTTCGCGGGGCCCTACTACGCCTCCGGGGACGCGATCCTGGTCGCCGCCTCGAACACGAGCATCAAGGCGGTCGCCGACCTGGGCGGCAAGACGGTCTGCACCGAGTCGAGTTCGACCGCGGCCAACGACATCAAGCAGTACGCGCCGACGGCCAAGGTGATCCTCTTCCAGACCAACGCCGAGTGCGAGCAGGCGGTCGAGCAGAAGCGCGCCGACGCCTACGTGCTCGACCAGGCGCTGCTGCTCGGCGACCAGTACCGGGACAAGAATGTGAAGGTGGTCGGCACACCCTTCACCACCGAGCCGTACGGGATCGGCGTGCCGCTGGGTTCGCCCGAGATGAAGACCTTCGTCAACGGCTGGCTCAAACTCATCGAGTCCGACGGCGAGTGGGCCAAGCTCTGGCAGGCGACGATCGGCACCGCGCTGACGGGTCAGCCGCCGGCGCCGCCGGTGATCGGCTCCGCGCAGGGCAGTTGAGGCCGGTGCCCCGGGAACTGACCGCCACGCTGGGCGGGCTCGGCCACGGCCTGCTGCTGACCCTGGCGATGACCGCGCTCGCCTTCATGGGCGCGGTGCTGCTGGGGGTGCTGCTGGCGGTCTGCCGGATCAGCCCGGTGCCGCCGCTGCGCGCGCTGGGCACGGCGTACGTGACGGTGTTCCGCAACGTCCCGCTGCTGGTGCTGCTGGTGCTGTTCGTCTTCGGCCTGCCGGACGTCGGCCTGCTGTTCTCGCTCTTCCTCACGGTGACCCTGACCATGGCGCTGTACTGGGCGGCGTTCGTCTGCGAGGTGCTGCGGGCCGGCATCCGGACCGTGCCGCTCGGGCAGGCCGAGGCGGCCCGGGCGCTGGGCCTGACCGCCGGGCAGTCCATCCGGTACGTCATCCTGCCGCAGGCGCTGCGGTCGATGGTGCAGCCACTGGCGAACGTCTTCATCGGGCTGGCGCTGAGCACCTCGCTGGCGGCCGCCGTCGGGGTCGCCGAGCTGACCGGGCAGGCCGAGTTCGCCACCCTCAAGTACGACGACCCGCTGACCGGCTTCGCCGCCACCACGGTCGTCTACCTGCTGATGACGCTCTCGATCGGCCTGCTGGCGGGGCGGATCGAGCGGAGGGTGGCGATCCGGCGGTGAGCGAGGAGAGCCGGCTGCTGTTCGACGTCCCGGGCCCGCGCGCCCGCCGCCGCACCTGGATCGCGACGGTCTGCTCGCTCGTGCTGCTCGCCGGGGCACTCGCACTGATGGTCCGTCAGTTCGCACTGCACAGCGAGCTGTCGGCCTCCCAGTGGTCGGTCTTCGCGCAGTGGCCGATCCTGCGCTTCCTGCTGACCGGGATCGAGCAGACGCTGCTGGTCACGGGCGTCGCGGCGGCGATCGCCTTTCCGCTGGGGGCGGTTGTCGCGCTGGCCCGGCTGAGCCGCGGCCGGTGGGCGCGCTGGCCGGCCCGGCTGTACAGCGAACTCTTCCGGGCCGTACCGCTGTTGCTGCTGCTGTACGTCTTCCTCTTCGGGCTGCCCAGAGCCGGTGTGACCTTCCCGGTCTTCTGGCAGCTGGTTCTGCCGGTGTCGCTGAGCAACGCCGCCGTGGTCGCGGAGATCTTCCGGGCCGGGGTGCTGGCCCAGGACCGCGGCCAGGCGGAGGCGGCGTACAGCCTGGGCATGACGTACGGGCAGGCGATGCGCTGGGTGGTGGTCCCGCAGGCCGTCCGCAAGCTGGTGCCGGCGCTGGTGAGCCAACTGGTCCGGCTGCTCAAGGACTCCACGCTCGGGTACGTGGTCAGCTATCTGGAGCTGCTGCACAAGGCCCAGGTGCTCGGCGAGTACTACCACAACGTGCTGCCCACCTACCTGGTCGCCGCGGCCTGCTACGTCCTGGTCAACGGGCTGCTGTCGCGGACCGCGGGGTGGCTGGAGCACCGGCAGAGCCGACCGCGCGGGTAGTCGGCGGGTAGTGGGCGAATCTCCGGTCAGTCGGCAGGTTCCACAGTAGGCGGCTGTATGAAGATCTGCCCATGTGTCTGCATATTCACCCTCCCCGCCCTCCACGATGATGCATGCTGACCCCGCAGTCCGTAGGGCTGTCAAGAACTTGCCTGGGAGGGTCATGTGTTGAGGCAAAGGATGAAATGGTTCGCCGCCGGGGTGGCTGCAGCCACCCTGCTGGCGACGGCACAGGCGGTGGTGCCGGTCGCCGCGGCGACGCCACCGCAGCTCGATCTCAAGGTCCTGCTGATCGGGGGCGGTTCGGGGGACCCGACCACGACGGCCTGGCAGGCCGCGCTCGACAGCGAAGGCGTCGCCTACACCCTGGTGAACGCGACCGGCGCGCTGGGCAGCGAGACCGTGTCACTGCCCGCGCTCTCCAGCGGCACGCACGGGTACTTCAACGGCGTGGTGGTCGCGGACTCCCCGACCTACTTCGCGGCCGGCCAGCTGACCGGCCTGGACGCCTACGAGTCGAGCTTCGGCATCCGCCAGCTGGACGGCTACATGTACCCCTCGCCGGCGCTCGGCCTGACCGCCGCCGGAGCCGGCGCGGTGACCGGGACGGCGCAGCTGACCCCGGACGCGCTGGCCCAACTGCCGGAGCTCAAGGGGCCGATCCCGTTCGAGACGGGCTCCTACGGCTACCCGTCGACAGTGGTGGCCGGCGCCCCGGTCACCCCCTGGCTCAAGGACGCCTCCGGCAACGTGCTGGCCGCGGTCTACCAGCACCCGGCCACCGACCCGCAGGCCGGCGTCGCCGAGCTGTCGCTGACCTTCGACTACAGCCCCACCATGCTGCCCTGGCTGCTGCTCTCGCCGGGCCTGATCAACTGGGTCACCCAGAGCACCCATCTCGGGCTCTACCGCAACTACTTCGGCCAGGACGTCGACGACCTCTTCATCGCCGACAACGAGTGGAGCAACAAGTACCAGTGCACGCCGGGCGCCACCAACCCCAATGACGTGCTCTGCCCGGCCGGCGTGGGCGGCAACGCCGCGGACGGCCCGCCGGACGTGCAGATGAGCGCGGCGGACGTGGACTACGTGGCCGCCTGGGAGCAGAAGACCGGCATCAAGCTGGAGTTGGCCTTCAACGCGATCGGCGCCTGCACCGCGCCGAGCACCACCACCACCTCCGGCGCCAACTGCGTCGGCAGCACCACGGTGAACGGCACCACCTACACCGACCCTGGCCAGACCGTGGACAGCGGCTACCCGGACGACTCGGCGTTCGTGAACGAGCTGCTGAAGAACCAGAGTTCCTTCAACTGGATCACCCACACCTGGTCGCACATGTTCCTCGGCTGCAACGTCGCGCAGCCGCTGCCGATGACCGCCGTGACGCCCGGCTCGGCCGGTTCGCTGGCGGCCGGCGGCTACAGCTACGAGGTCACCGCGGCCACCGCGTACGGCGAGTCCGAGCCCTCGGTCGTCCAGCAGGCCACCGTGGGCGCGGGCGGTTCGGTCGCGCTCTCCTGGCCGGACGCGCCCAACGGCGGCGGACCGACGCTGTCCAAGCTGGAGTCGCAGTACTCCGGCGGCACCGGCTTCTGGGGCTACAACGTCTACCGCGCGCCCGCCGGTTCGACCGCGTTCGGCCTGGTCGGCCAGGTGAGCGAGGACGCCACCGGCGCCGCCACCTCGTACACCTTCACCGACACCGGGGCGTCCACCCCCGGCGGCGGCCCGGGCAGCACGGCCACCTACCCCACCGCGACCGACCCGGGCATCGGCTGCGCCTCGGCGGCCGGCTGGCTGCCCGCCACCAGCACGACGCCGGACTCCAGCATCGAGCAGGAGATCGGCCTGGACGACGCGTTCGCGGCCAACAACGGTCTCACCAACTGGAGTTCGCACGACGTGGTGACCGGTGAGCACTCCGGTCTGGAGAACCCCAACACGCCGCAGGCCTTCTCGGACATGGGCATCAACGTCTTCGGCGCCGACGCCTCACGCCAGCCGCAGTCGTACACCATCCCGTACACCGCCCCCGGCGGCGCCACCAACACCGCCAGCTCGGCGCCGCGCTACCCCAGCAACATCTACTACAACGCGGCCAACTGGCCAGACGAGCTGAACGAGTACAACACCGCCTACGTGGCTGCCGGTTCCAACCTCGGTGACAGCCAGTACCCGGCCGAGACCGGCAAGTGCGCCGGCTCGCCGTCCACCACCTGCACCACCACGCCGGCCACCGAGGCCACCGTGCTGGCCTCCGAGTCGCGGATCATGCTCGGACACGTGCTGAACAACGACCCGCGGATGAACTACGCCCACCAGACCAACCTGATCGGCCCGGCCACCAGCACCACCAACGGCGTGACCTCGGACTACGGCTACACGCTGCTCAGCCTGCTGGACAACATGCAGGCCCAGTACAGCAGTTGGTACACCGCGCCGCTGACCCAGATGACCGACGCCAGCCAGTCGCAGGTGCTGAGCCAGTCGGCCGCCTGGGCGGGTGCGCGCAGCGCCGGCACGGTCACCGCCTCGGTGCAGAACGGCGCGGTGGTGGTCACCAACAGCGCCGGCAGCCCCGTCGCCGTCCCGCTCACCGTCCCGAGCGGCAGCACCGTCAACGGCGCCGCCTTCGGCCAGGCCTACGGCGGCACCCTGTCGGCGTGGACCACGGTGGGCGCGGGCTCCTCGTCGACCGTCACCGTCAACGTGGCGCCGTCGATCACCAGCGCGGCCACCGCGGCCACCACCGCGGGCACCGCGTTCAGCGCCACCGTGACGACCACCGGTAGCCCGGCCCCCGCGCTCAAGGCGTCCGGCGCCCTGCCCGCCGGCGTCACCTTCACCGACAACGGCGACGGCACCGCGACCCTGGCCGGCACGCCCGCCGCGGGCAGCGGCGGCAGCTACCCGCTGACGATCTCCGCGACCAACGCGGCCGGCACCGCCAACCAGAGCTACACGCTGACCACCGCCGAGCACCCGGCCGTCACCAGCGCGACCACGGCGGCCTTCAGCACCGGCACGGCGGGCACCTTCACGGTGACCACCAGCGGCTACCCCTCCCCCGCCATCGGTGAGAGCGGGACACTGCCCAGCGGCCTCAGCTTCAAGGACAACGGCAACGGCACGGCCACCGTCTCCGGGACGGCGGCCTCCGGCAGCGCCGGAAGCTACCCGATCACGCTGACCGCCGCCAACGCCTCCGGCAGCGCGAGTGGCACGGTGACCCTGACGGTCACCCAGAGCACCGGCCCCTCGATCGGCAGCGCCAGCACGGTGACCTTCGCGACCGGCACGGCCGGCAGCTTCGCGGTGACCACCACCGGAACCGCGCCGGTCAGCCTCACCGAGACCGGCGCCCTGCCGGCGGGCGTGACCTTCAAGGACAATGGCGACGGCACCGCGAGCCTGGCCGGGACCCCGGCCGCCGGCAGCGGCGGCAGCTACCCGATCACGCTGACCGCGAAGAACGCGGTCGGCACCGCCACCCAGCCGCTGGCCCTGACGGTCAACCAGGCACCGGCGATCACCAGCCCGGCCAGCGCCACCGCGGCGCTGCTGCTCCCGTTCAGCTTCACCGTCAAGGCCACCGGCTATCCGGCGCCGGTGCTGAGCGCCACCGGCACCCTGCCGTCCGGCCTGAAGTTCACCCCGGGCAGCAACGGCACCGCCACCATCTCCGGCAGCGAGCTGGCGCTGGGCACCTTCCACCTCACCCTGACGGCGAAGAGCGCCGCCGGGACCACCACGCAGGCCTTCACCCTCTACGCGGCCCTGCTCTGACCGCTCGACCCGGCAGGCCGACGAGCTCTCAGAGCTCCTCGGCCTGCCGGGTCCAGGTGTTCTCCACCTTGGCGAAGCGCCAGTACGCCAGCGCGCCCGCCCAGACCACCACGAACAGCCCGACGATCACGAACCCGACGTTGTTGAGGTTGATCCCGGAGATCCAGTTGCTCACCGGGTCGTCCAGGTTCAGCTGGTCGTGCAGCACACCGACCAGCTCGATGGTGCCGATCAGGAAGGCGACGGCGATCGACAGCCCGGTGATGGTGAGGTTGTAGTAGACCTTGCGGACCGGGTTGGAGAAGGCCCAGTGGTAGGCGAAGTTCATGAACGTGCCGTCGAGGGTGTCGAAGAGGCTCATGCCCGAGGCGAAGAGCAGCGGCAGGCACAGGATCGCGTACCAGGGCAGTCCGGCGGCGGCGCCGGAGCCGGCCATCACCATCAGGGTGACCTCGGTGGCGGTGTCGAAGCCGATGCCGAAGAGCAGGCCGATCGGGTACATCTGGCCCGGGCGGGTGATCGACTTGGTGAGCCGGCCCAGGACGCGGTTCATGAAGCCGCGGCTGTCGAGGTGCTTCTCCAGCTCGTGCTCGTCGAACTGGCCGCCGCGCATCGCCTTGAACACCCGGTAGATGCCGAAGAGCGAGACCAGGTTGAGCGCGGCGATGAGGTAGAGGAAGGTGCCCGAGATGCTGGTGCTGACCACGCCGAGCACCTGGTGGGTGCTGGACTTGTCGTCGGTCAGCGTGGTGACGAAGTGCGCGCCGGCCGCGATGCCGCCGGCCAGCACGACCACGATGGTGGAGTGGCCCAGCGCGAACCAGAAGCCGACCGAGACGGGCCGCTTGCCGTCGGCCATCAGTTTGCGGGTGGTGTTGTCGATGGCGGCGATGTGGTCGGCGTCGAAGGCGTGCCGCATGCCCAGGGTGTAGGCGGTCACGCCCAGGCCGAGGCCGAAGACCTGGGTGCCGATGGCGTAGTGGTGCGGGTCGACCATCACGATCAGGATGCCGAAGGCCGCCACGTGCATGGCCGCGATGACGGCCAGCAGGCCGCCGGTGCGTATCCAGTCCTTGCGCTCCCAGCGCATCAGCGGGGTCGCGGGGATCGCGGCGGCGGGGGTCGCCGCGGGGGCGGCGTTTTTGGGCAGGGTCATCTCAGGAAAGCCTCTCCAGCACCTCGATGGGGGGCGCCGCCCGGCCCGGGAGGGCTGAGCGGGTTTCACACGGGTGCCGTGGCCGGTCTCCTGGCTTACGGGTACGAACGCCTCCGCGCCCGGCCTTCCCGGACGGCTGTCCAGTGGCCGCCTGCCCTGGCGAGCAGGGCAGGGGTGGTGCGGTGACTTCCCGATCACAGTGGCGAGGGCCGCTCCGGTCTGGGACCCCTTGAGGATCCGTCACCGGTCTTCCCGAACACCACGGCGGTCACCACGGTAGGGGCAACCGGACATGATCCACAAGCCTGCACAGATATGCAGGTGTTGGATATCACCTGCCTCCAGGGGTGAGGATGGGCCCATGCACCTGGTCCCCCAAGAGCGCGAGCACTGGCGCGCCATCGACGAGCACACCGTCTGTGACGCCATCGACGCGATCGGCGACCCCGAACGCGTGCACGCCTGGGCATCGCGTTTCGCGCTGCTCGGCGAGCCCGGCCGGCTCGCCCTGCTGCTGTCCCTGCACCGCGCCGGGCCGATCGCGGTCTCCGACCTCGCGCTCGCCACCGGCATCCGGGACACCGCCGTCTCGCAGGCGCTGCGCCTGCTGCGGGCCTCGGGCACGGTGGCCGCGGAGAAGGACGGCCGGATCGTCCGCTACCGGCTGGTCGACACCCACGTCTCGGCGCTCCTCGACTCGCTCAGCGCATCATGAGGCGTTAATACCGACCAGTCGGTCCCAAAGTCCACCCCTGCTTCCTGTGTCGAAGCGGCGCAGCAGCCCCGCTGCGCCGCCAGTCGACCGGGCGCTTCACGGCGCCCACACAATGCTCCAACTCCCGTGACCTGCCCGGGAGTTGTCGAGAAAACCGGAAACCGGTCCGGTTAAAGAAACGGCCAAGGCTCTCAACAAACCGTTGACGCGCCCCCAGGGCGGCTCTACGTTTCGTTCCGTGCGGAAGTTGATTTCCGCATCGTGAAATTTAGACGTACGCGCGACCCACCCCCGCACGCACGTCCCGGGCCCGCAGACCACCGTCCCCGACCTCACCCGTCTCCCCGACGGCTGCCCCGACCTGCCCCGGAACCCACGCCAGCCGCCCCGACCGGCGGCTGCGGTCCGAGCGGTCCCGGCCGGGCCCCACCCTCGAAAGGACGGCACCCATGAACCTCGCTCCACGGGAGATCGACAAGCTCTATGTCTACGTGGTGGCCGACCTGGCCCGCCGACGCCGCGCGCGCGGCCTCAAGCTGAACTACAGCGAGGCCGTCGCGCTGATCAGCGAAGCCATCCTCGAAGGGGCCCGGGACGGCCGGACGCTGGCCGAGTGCATGGAGCTCGGCAAGAAGATCGTCTCCGCCGAGGAGGTCATGCCCGGCGTGCGCGAGATGCTGCCGCTGCTCCAGATCGAGGCGGCCTTCCTGGACGGCACCAAGCTCGTCTCGTGCCACGACCCCGTGGGTGCCTGAGCCATGACGACGACCGCCGAGGCCTCGGTCGACCAGCAGGCGCGTACCGGCGCAGCCGCCACCCTGGTCCTGGTCGGCGGCCACGAGAGCGGCCGGGCGGCCCACCTCCAGCAGCTCTGCCGTGACGCCGGCGACGACGGCGGCCCGTTCCGCGCCGTCCCCGTCGGGCGCGAGCTCACGACGGCCGTCACGGACGCCCTCGCACACTTCGACCGCCCGGTCTGCGTGCTGCCGATGACGCTCGGCCGCGACCCCGGCCTGGTCGCCGACACCGCCCGGGCGCTGCGCTGGCTCACCGGCCCGGGCGACCGCGCGCGCGGCCGGATCGTGCTCGCCGACCCGTTCGGCACCCCCGGCCACCTCATCGGCTGGCTGCGGGCCGCCGCCGGACGCACCGCGGGCCCCCGCCGGGAGGACTGCGCGATGCTGGTCGCGGCCCCGGCGGCCGGCCCGTTCGAGGACGCCGAGCTGTTCCGGATCGCCCGGCTGGTGAGCCGGCACGGCTCGCACCGGCGGGTGGAAGTGGCCTTCGAGGGCGGCGACCCGGGCCTGCCCGAGGGCGTCATGCGCTGCCTGCGGCTGGGGGCGCGGCGCGTCGTCCTGCTGTCGGCGGGCTTCGGCCCGGCATCGCCGCGTCCGGTCCAGGACGCCGAGGACGGCGGCCCGCTGCTCGGCGCACCGGCGCTCACCGCCGTGCTGCGCGCCCGCACGGCCGACGCCCTGCACCGGCTCGCCCACGGCGACGACGGCATCGCCGCCGGACTCGACGCCGAGCACGGCCACGGCTATGCGCACAGCCACGGCCCGGACGACCACCAGCACCCCCACCAGCACTAACTCGTAGTAGCAGCAGAAAGAGGCACCATGTCGGGCAGTTCCGCATACCTGTACGGAGACGATCCGATCGAGATCAACGCCGGCCGGGCCAAGGTGCGCCTGGCGGTGAGCAACACCGGCGACCGGGCCGTCCAGGTCGGCTCGCACTACCACTTCTTCGAGGTCAACCGCGCCCTGGACTTCGACCGCAACAGCGCCTACGGCATGCACCTGGACCTCCCCGCGGGCACCGCCGTGCGCTTCGAGCCCGGCGACACCCGCGAGGTGGAGCTGGCCGCGTACGCCGGACACCGGCGGCTGGTCGGCTTCGCCGCGCTGGTGGACGGCGGCCTCGGCTCGGCCGACACCCGCACCCGGGCCCTGCGACGCGCCGTCGAACTCGGCTTCAAGGGCGCCCGCCTCGAAACCACGGAAGGCGAGCACTGATGGCGATCATCCCGCGCAGGCAGTACACCGACCTCTTCGGCCCCACCGTCGGTGACCGCTTCCACCTCGCCGACACCAACCTGGTGGTCGAGGTGGAGAAGGACTTCAACCAGGGCCACTACGGCGACGAGGCCGTCTACGGCGGCGGCAAGGGCATCCGGGACGGGATGGCCCAGGACCCGGCGGCGACCTCGCTGCAGGGCGCGCTCGACCTGGTGATCACCAACGTGGTGGTGATGGACCCGATCCTCGGCATCGTCAAGGGCGACATCGGGGTGCGCGACGGCTTCATCACCGCCGTCGGCAAGGCCGGCAACCCCCGCCTGCAGAGCGGGGTCGACCCGCGGCTGGTGATCGGCCCGGGCACCGAGGTGATCTCCGGCGAGCACCTGATCGCGACGGCCGGCGGCATCGACACCCACATCCACTTCATCGCCCCGCAGCAGGTCCAGGAGGGCCTGACGAACGGCATCACCACGCTGATCGGCGGCGGCACCGGCCCCTCCGACGGCACCAACGGCACCACCTGCACCCCGGGCCCCTGGAACATCCACCGGATGTACCAGGCGGTCGAGGACCTGCCGGTCAACGTCGGCCTGCTGGGCAAGGGCAACGCCTCGCTGCCGCAGGCGCTGCGCGAGCAGGTCGAGGCCGGCGTCTGCGGCCTGAAGGTGCACGAGGACTGGGGCACCACCCCGGCCGCGATCGACACCGCGCTGCGGGTCGCCGACGAGTACGACGTCCAGGTCGCGATCCACACCGACACCCTCAACGAGGGCGGCTTCTACGAGGACACCCTCTCCGCGATCGACGGCCGCACCATCCACACCTTCCACACCGAGGGCGCCGGCGGCGGCCACGCGCCGGACATCATGCGGATCGCCGGCGAGCCCAACGTGCTTCCCTCGTCGACCAATCCGACCCTGCCCTACACCGTCAACTCGATCGACGAGCTGCTCGACATGGTGATGGTCTGCCACCACCTCAGCCACGACATCCCCGAGGACGTGGCGTTCGCCGACTCGCGGGTGCGCGCGGAGACGGTGGCCGCCGAGACGGTGCTGCACGACGAGGGCGTGATCAGCATCTTCTCCTCGGACTCGCAGGCGATGGGCCGGATCGGCGAGTCCTTCGCCCGCGCCTTCCAGACCGCGCACCACTGCAAGGACCAGCGCGGCAAGCTGGCCGGCGACAGCGAGCGCAACGACAACTTCCGGGTGCTGCGCTACCTGGCCAAGCTGACCATCAACCCGGCGATCGCCTCCGGCACCGCCGAGCACATCGGTTCGCTGGAGCCCGGCAAGCTGGCGGACATCGTGCTGTGGCCGATCAACTCCTTCGGCGCCAAGCCCAAGTTGGTGATCAAGGGCGGCCTGATCAACTGGGCCCTGATGGGCGACCCGAACGCCTCGCTGCCCACCACCCAGCCGATCTACTACCGCCCGATGTACGGCGCGATGGGCCGCGCCAAGCAGGCCACCCGGGTCTCCTTCATGTCCCAGGCCGCGGTGGACCTCGGCGTGCCGGCCCAACTCGGCCTGCAGAGCCGGGTGCTACCCGTGCGCAACTGCCGGACCGTCGGCAAGCAGCACATGGTCCGCAACGACGCCACCCCGCTGATCCAGGTCGACCCCGAGACCTACCGGGTCACCCTGGACGGCGAACCGGCCACCATCGAACCGGCCGTGACCCTCCCGCTCAACCAACTGTTCTATATCGCTTGACTTCCTTCTCGCCCTACGGGACGAGAAGTCCTTCCCTCACGGGTCGGGCTTTCTGCTTCATCGACCGTTGCCTCTCAGGAGTACTCCGTTGGGGTCTTACACCGTCTCCACAGACTGTTACCGCCAGCCCGGCGGCAAGGATGTTGCGTGCCGCGTTCACGTCTCGGTCGTGAACCGCTCCGCAGTCGCACGTCCACGTCCGGACGTTCAGCGGCAGTCTCTCCCGGATGACTCCGCACGCGGAGCACAGCTTGGAGGACGGAAACCAGCGGTCTATCACAACGAGGTCCCGTCCGTACCACGCGGATTTGTACTCAAGCATGATGCGCATCTCGCGCCAGCCCGCATCCGAAATGGCGCGGGCGAGAACGCGATTCTTGACCATGCTGCGCACAGCCAGATCCTCGATCACGAGCGTTTGGTTATCACGCACGAGTCGAGTGGTCAGCTTGTGCAGGAAGTCCCTACGACGGTCGGCGATACGAGCGTGTACACGAGCCACCTTTCGCCTGGCCTTGGCCCGGTTGGCCCCATCCCCGGAAGCCTTACGGGACAGAGCCCGCTGAGCCTTGGCCAGGCGGGCACGGTCCTTGCGCTCGTGCCTCGGATTAGTGCATTTCTCCCCGCTCGACAGCGTCACGAGGGCGGTGATCCCAACATCGATGCCCACGACCGTGTCAAGACGCGGCAACGGCGTGACGGTCGGATCCTCACACCGCATCGAGACGAACCATCGTCCAGCCGCGTCCTGCGAGACAGTCACCGTAGACGGCTGCACGCCCTCCGGCAGGGCTCGCGACCAGACGATGGCGAGCGGCTCGGCCATCTTCGCGAGCACGAGGTGGCCGTCGCGGTAGCGGAACGCGGACCGGGTGTACTCCGCCGACCTGCGCGACTTCTTCCTCGACTTGAATCGGGGGTACTTCGCCCGACCCTCGAAGAAGTTGGTGAAGCCGACTTCCAAGTGCCGAAGCACCTGCTGCAACGGCACGGAGGACACCTCGGCGAGGAACGACAGCTCCGCGGCCTGCTCGTCGGTGGGATGAAAGCGGTACCGATACGCCCGCTTTACGCACTCGGTCTTCACGAGTCAAAAGCTAAAGCAGAGACTGACGGAGCGTCAAAACTGGTTTGCATTAACGCCACTGGAATCCCTCTACTGCCTTCAGCTATCACGCGCCACAAGCCGTGCCGCACCCTGCGTGCGGCGGGCGCCGCGTCCGACCGACCCGCCGACCAGGACTTCCTTGGAGATCTCACATGACCGGGGCACCTACTCTCGATGCCCTGCTGGTCAGCCTCCAACTGACCGACTCGGCCTTCCCCAGCGGGCTCTACACCCTCTCGCACGGCCTCGAAGGCTATGCGCAGGCCAAGGCGGTCGATCCGGAGGGCATGCCGGAGCTGCTGGCCGACCTGCTGCGGCACTCGGTCGGGCCGGCCGACGCCACCGCGCTGGCGCTGGCCCATCGGGCGGCCGAGGCCGGGGACTGGGCGGGCGTGGTCGCGGTGGACGAGCGGCTGCACGCGAGCAAGCTCAACCGCGGGCTGCGCCTCGCCTCCACCAGGACCGGTCGGCAGATGCTGGACACCGCCCGACTTGCCCTGGGCGGTGAGGCGTTGGAGCGCTATGCCGAGCTGGTGGCGGCCAAGCGCTCGCCCGGCTGCCAGCCGGTGGCGGCCGGCGTCGCGTACGCGTCCGGCGGGGTGGGGACCGAACAGGCGGTGGCGAGCGACCTGTTCGCCTTCGCCGTCAGCTTCGTCGGAGCGGGCCTGCGGTTGCGGCTGACCGACCACCGCCGCGCGCAGACCGCGCTGCGCGCGATCGCGCCGGTGATCCAGGAGGTCACCGCCGCCGCGCTGGAACGGGAGTTGGCGGACCTCGGCGGTTGCGTCCCGGTCGCGGACGCCATGTCGGGGCGCCACGAACGGGCGGAGGCCCGGATGTTCGCCACCTGACGGACCGTCATCCGAGTAACTCAGGGGGCGACAGAGGAAAGAGAGCGAAGACATGACTGACCACGTGCTGCGAGTGGGCATCGCCGGACCGGTGGGCTCGGGAAAGACCGCGCTGGTCGAGGCGCTGGTGCCGGTGCTGATCGCGCGCGGGCGCCGCCCCGCGGTGATCACCAACGACATCTACACCCAGGAGGACGCCCAGCACGTGCGGCGCAACCTCGCCGGACTGCTGGACCCCGAGCGGGTGGTGGGCGTGGAGACCGGCGCCTGCCCGCACACCGCGGTGCGCGACGACCCGACGATGAACCTGGCCGCCGGCGCCGAACTCCTGGAGCGCTTCCCGGACATCGACACCCTGCTCTACGAGTCGGGCGGCGACAACCTCACGCTGACCTTCAGCCCGGTCCTGGTCGACATGTTCTTCTTCGTGCTGGACACCGCCGAGGGCGAGAAGATGCCGCGCAAGCGCGGTCCGGGCATCACCGACTCCGACGTACTGGTGATCAACAAGATCGACATCGCCCGCTACGTCCGCTGCGACCTGAACGTGATGACCTCCGACGCCGACCGGGTGCGCGAGGGAAAGCCCGTGGTGCTCACCAACAGCCTGACCGGCGAGGGCCTGGAGCAGGTGGCGGACCTGCTGGAGTCCTACCGGAAGGTCCCCGCATGAGCACGGCGGCCGCCGTCGCGCCGCACCGCCTGACGCCCGCGCACTACGAGCCCGAGCGCGTCCCCGCCTCCGTCCGCCGGCTCGCCGGCCGGCCGGAGGCCCTCGGCGTGGGCCGGCCCGGCAAGGTCGGCCTGCTGGAGCTGGGCTTCGAGCGGATCGGTCCGCGCACCGAACTCGTCACCCGCTACCAGAAGTCGCCGCTGCAGATCATGCGCCCGCTCTACTTCGACCCCGAGCGGCCCGACCTGGCGATCACCTACCTGATGTCGACCGGCGGCGGCATCGTGCAGGCCGACCGGCTGCGGATGGACCTGCACTGCGGCCCGGGAAGCGCGGTCCACCTGACCACCCAGGCGGCCACCAAGATCCACCGGATGGACGCCGACTACGCGACCCAGCTGGTCCACCTGCACGCCGCCGAGGACAGCTACGTCGAGTACCTGCCCGAGCCGACCATCCCGTACCGCGACTCGCGCTTCTACCAGCGCACCGTGATCACCGTCGCGCCGTCGGCCACCGTGCTGGCCGGCGAGACGGTGCTGGCCGGGCGGCTCGCGCACGGCGAGCGCAACGCCTACCAGGTCTTCGCCGCCGACCTGGAGTGGCGCCGCCCGGACCCGTCCGGGTCGGGCAGCCGCCTGTTCGCCCTGGACACCGTGCGGCTGGAGCCGGGCACCAGCGGGGTCACCGGCCCCGCGGTGCTGGCCGCCCACGACCTGGTGTCCACCTTCTACGCCGTCACGCCGCTGGCTCCCGCCGCCGAGGTCGCCGACGCGCTGCACAGCGCACTGGCGGGCAGCGGGCTGCTGTACGGCGTGAGCGTGCTGCCGTCCGACAGCGGCGCCTGGCTGCGCGTCCTGGGCGGCGACTCCCCCGCCGTCGCCGCGGCGGTCCGCTGCGCCTGGGACGCAGTGCGCCGACTCCTGATCGGCGTACCCGCACCGGTGATGCGCAAGACCTGACGACCCGTCACCGTGCCGCCCCGGCACGGTACGTACCCCGACCCGGGAGACCCTCGGATGCCTACCACGCTCGATACGGGCAACACCGCCTGGCTCATGGCCAGCACCGCGATGGTGCTGCTGATGACACCGGGCCTCGCCTTCTTCTACGGCGGCATGGTCAAGACCAAACACGTCCTGGTGATGCTCAAGATGAGCTTCGTCTGCCTGGCCGTGGTCACCCTGCTCTGGCTGGCCATCGGCTACAGCCTGGCCTTCGGCAAGGACGTCGGCGGCCTCGGCCTGATCGGCACGCCCAAGCACTGGTTCATGCACGACGTCGGGATGACCAGCCTCTGGGGCTCCACGGGCATCCCGACCGTGATCTTCTCCTGCTTCCAGATGGCCTTCGCCATCATCACGGTGGCCCTGATCAGCGGCTCGATCGCCGGCCGGGCGACCATGCGCGGCTGGATCTGGTTCGCGGTCGCCTGGACGCTGCTGGTCTACGTGCCGCTGGCGCACTGGGTGTTCGCCCCGGACGGCTGGGTCACCTCGCACCTGGGCGCGCTCGACTTCGCCGGCGGCCTGCCCGTCGAGATCAACTCCGGCGCGGCGGGCCTGGCCGTGGCGATCGTGGTGCGCAAGCGCAAGGACTTCGAGCGGGAGACCATCCGCCCGCACAACCTGCCGCTGGTCGTGGTCGGCCTGGCGCTGCTCTGGTTCGGCTGGTTCGGCTTCAACGCCGGTTCCGCGCTGCAGACCGGCGGCACCGCCCCGATGGCCTTCTTCAACACCCAACTGGCCGCCGCCGGCGCCATGGTGGGCTGGCCGCTGATCGAGAAGTGGAAGCTCGGCCACGTCGAGATGCTCGGCGTCGCCGGCGCGGCGGTGGCGGGCATGGTGGCGATCACCCCCGCCTGCGGTGAGATCTCGCCGCTCGGTGCACTGGCCGTCGGCTTCATCGCCGGTGTGGTCTGCGCCTTCGCGATCAACTTCAAGTACAAGATGGGCTACGACGACACCCTCGACGTGGTCGGCGTGCACGGCTTCGGCGGCATCGTCGGGACGCTGGCCATCGGCCTGTTCGCCACCGTCCAGATGAGCGGCAAGAAGGGCCTGTTCTACGGCGGCGGCGTCTCGCTGCTGTGGCGCCAGGCCGTCGCGGTGATCGCCTGCGCGACCTTCTCGTTCGCGGCCACCTGGCTGATCGCCAAGGTGATCGAGAAGACCGTCGGCTTCCGCGCCGACGAGGAGTACGAGCACGTCCCGGGCCACGAGGAGGAGTTGGCCTACGACGACGAGACCATCTCGGAGATCCGCTCGCGGCTGACGCAGGCCCGCGTGCCGGTCCCGGTGGGCGCGGGTGCGCAGGAGGTCGACCCGGCCGCCGCGGACCACCAGCTGCTCGCCGACCTGCGCGAGGTGCTGTCACGGCGGGAGCAGGAGAAGTGACCGCACTCGACACCGGCAACAGCGCCTGGTTGATGATGGCCGCCGCGATGGTGCTGCTGATGGCACCCGGGCTGGCCTTCTTCTACGGCGGCATGGTGAAGACCAGCCAGGTCATCGCGATGCTCAAGATGTGCTTCGTCTGCCTGGTCCTGGTGACCATCATCTGGTTCTCGGTCGGCTACACGCTGGCGTTCGGTACGGACGCCGGCGGTCTCGGGGTGATCGGCGGGCTGAACCACCTGTTCATGTCCGGGGTCGGGATGGACGCCACCACCGGCGGCGTGCCCACCGTGATCTTCTCGGTGTTCCACATGTCGTTCGCCATCGTGACCGTCGCGCTGATCAGCGGCTCGGTCGCCGGCCGGGCGACCATGCGCGGCTGGATCGTCTTCGTCTGCGCCTGGACCCTGCTGGTCTACATCCCGATGGCCCACTGGGTGTTCGCGCCCGACGGCTGGGTCGCCAAGCAGGTCGGCGCGGTCGACTTCTCCGGCGGTACGGTCGTCGAGCTGAGCTCGGGTGCGGCCGGCCTGGCGCTGGCCCTGGTCGCCGGCCGGCGCCAGGACTTCGAGCGGACCAAGATCCGTCCGCACAACCTGCCGCTGGTGGTCATCGGCCTCTCGCTGCTCTGGTTCGGCTGGTTCGGCTTCAACACCGGCTCCTCGCTCGGCACGCCCGGCGCGGCGGCGATGGGCGTGATGAACACCCAGCTGGCGGCCGGCGCCGCGATGGCCGGCTGGGCGGTGACGGTCTACCTGCGCACCCGCAAGGTCGGGCTGCTCGACATGTGCATGGGCGCGGTCACCGGCATGGTGGCGATGACCCCGCTGGCCGGCGGCGTGAACATGATGTGGGCCGCGATCATCGGCTTCCTGGCCGGTCTGACCTGCGCGTTCGCGATCAGCTGGAAGTACCGCTTCGGCGTGGACGACACGCTCGACGTGGTCGGCATCCACGGCTGGGGCGGCCTGTTCGGCATGGTGATGGTCGGCCTGGCCGCCACCGGCGCGATGACCGGCAAGAAGGGCCTGTTCTACGGCGGCGGCTGGGACCTGCTCGGCAAGCAGCTGGTCGCCGTGCTGGTGCTCGGGCTGTTCTCGTTCGGGATGACCGCGCTGATCGGCAAGGTGGTCGACCTCACCGTCGGCCTGCGCCAGCCCAGCGGCGCCGAGGAGCACGAGCAGGTCTACCAGAACGACTGGGACGTCCAGTTCAAGGAGATCGCCGACGCCCTGCGCGGGTCCGTCGACTCCGCCGACAAGCCCGACCCGGACGCCAGCGCCCTGCTCGACCAGGTCCGCCGGATGCTCGCGGCGGACGACCGGGAGCACCTGGCCGACTGATCCCCGCGCGGCTCGTCCCCCCGTCGTCACCACACCCCGGGGACGAGCCGCGCGGTCTGCGCCGCGTAC
Organism: Kitasatospora sp. MAA4; assembly: GCF_029893355.1. GTDB lineage: Bacteria > Actinomycetota > Actinomycetes > Streptomycetales > Streptomycetaceae > Kitasatospora. The sequence continues at coordinate 25,381 of NZ_JARZAI010000001.1, read as the reverse complement.
TCGGTGTACGCGTCCCCGAGTTCGGCGTTCAGTACCGCCTCCTCCACCCGGATCCGGTAGAGCACACCGAGGAGGTTGCAGCCGGTCAGCAGCACCAGCGAGGCCAGGTTCCCGAAGGTCAGCGCGAGCCCGAGGACCGCGACCAGCGCCCCCGTGTACGCGGGATGCCGCAGCACCCGGTACGGCCCGGACCGCACCACCCGGTGATCCGCCTGCACATGCACCACCCCGCGGAAGTACCGCCCCAGACTGCGGATCGCCCAGAGCCGGAACCCCACCCCGGCCCACAGCACCACCAGCGCCCCGGCCAGCGTGACCGTCCGCCCGCCGAAGTCCGCCCCCGGCACCGCGTGCAGCGCCGCCACCGCCAGCACGTACCCCGCCACCGCGCCCGCCGCGACCACGCCCAGCGAACGCCACTCGGTGCGCACCGCCCGTCCGCCGCTGCGGTACTGCCGCCACTGCATCACCGCCTCGGCTGCGATCCAGAGCAGCACACTCAGGTTGATCAGGAGCGCAAGGGTTCCCATCGCGACCACCGCCTCTCGTCGACTCACCATCAACCGTAGGCAGCACGGCAGTTCAATACCTGGACCCTGGGGTGGACAGCTTCTCTCCACCCTCTCCACCCAGGCGGCCGCGCCAAGATCGGCGAGTGGAATCATGATCCCCATGTCCTCCCTGCTCGCCGCCTTCGTCCCGATCTGGATCCTCACCGCAGCCGGCTACCTGACCGCCCGCAGCGGGCTGCTCGGCGAGCAGGCGGAGGCGGTGCTCGGCCGCTTCGTCTTCCACGTGGCCATGCCCGCCACCCTGTTCACCATGCTCGCCCGCACCCCGCTGAGCAGCTTCGCCAGCACCGCGATGATCGCCTTCGCCGCCGGCACCGCCCTGGTCTGCGCCCTCGGTCTGCTGGCCGGCCGCTTCCTCTTCCACCGCCCGCTCGCCGACCAGGCGATCAGCGGCATGACGGCCGGCTACGTCAACTCCGCCAACCTCGGCATCCCGGTCGCCCTCCAGGTGCTCGGCGACGCCTCGTTCGTCGCCCAAGTGGTGCTGTTCCAGGTGCTCTTCGTGACCCCGGTCATCCTCACCCTGCTCGACAGCGGCACCACCGGCCTCAGACGCATGCTCACCATGCCGATCCGCAACCCCATCATCATCGCCTCAGCCCTCGGCGCCCTCTTCTCCGCCACCCACCTCCACCTCCCCGCCGCCCTCACCCACTCCTGCGACCTCCTCGGCGCCGCAGCCGTCCCCACCGCCCTGGTCACCCTCGGCATATCCCTGCACGGCCGCGGAACCGGCCAACGCCTGACCCCCGAAGTCGGCGTCGCCGTCCTCCTCAAAACCCTCGCCCAACCCCTGATCGCCCTGGCCGCCGCCACCCTCCTCCTCCACCTCCCCCCACACCAACTCCTCGCCGTGGTCCTCTGCTCCGCCCTCCCCACCGCCCAGAACGCCTTCATCTACGCCCGCCAGTACAACCTGAGCACCACCCTGGCCCGCGACTCGGTGATGTTCTCCACCCTGGCCTCGATGGGAACCCTGTCGCTCATCTACGGGACCCTGGGCCCCACCCACCACTGACGACCGCACGCTGCCTGATCGCCAGCCGTGGCGTGCTGACCTCTGGTGGCATCGCCGTCTCACGGCAGGCGGGGAGGCGATGTGAGTGCTGACGGGTCGTCGGTAGGCTGGGGCGGTGTCGGATCTCAGCGCGTCGTTCGCGGAATACCAGCCGGATCTCCCCGCGGGTCGCACCTTGCTGGACGCGGTCCTGAGCGAGGCGGCCCGCGAGGATCTCGGTGTGCTCGCCGCGCTGCAGGTGCGGGTGCGCGGGGGTAGCGAGCGGGAACTGGTCGACCGCCTGGCGAGAGCGCTCGACGACGAGCGCCGTGCCGTCGTGGTCGCCCGCGTCGGCGGGGTGGTCGCGGGGTACGCGAATGTCGCGTTCCTGCCGCAGCATCCGGTGGACGGGGCGCCGGGGGGCTACTACCTGACGGGCGTCACGGTGGACCACCCCTGGCGGCGGCGGGGGCTCGGCCGCCTGCTGACCCGGTGGCGGATGGCCTGGGTGTGGGAGCGGGACACGGACGTCCGGTGCTTCGTCTCCTCCGCGAACCGCGCCTCGATCGATCTGCACCTCGCGCTCGGCTTCACGGTGGTGCGCACGGGCCGCAGCTTCCAGGGGATCACCTTCGCCGCAGGGGAGGGCGTGCTCATGAGCGCTCGCCGGTCTGCGGCACCACCTGCCTGATCCGCTCGACCAGTTCCGGCAGGGGCGCGCTGTGCCAGTCGTCGAGGCTGGGCGTGAGATCCGCGCCGGCGGCCCGTGCCAGGTTGACCTCGGTGGTCTCGCAGAGCCAGTCGAGCTGGATGACCAGTCCGGTCGACGCGGCGGTCAACTCGACGGTCAGGCCCGTCGCGAGAGTGCCGTTGGAGGCCAGCGGGCGGGCGTTCGCCATCCTGCCGACCACCGCCTTCGCGACGGCGAACGAGCGGCGCGGGCTGCTCACGGTCAGCTGCGCCCCCGGCGGGAGGGCGACGATCCAGCGGTTGCGGTCCGGCGGGATGTCGAGGCCCTGCCGGTGCTGCGCCCATGCACCGCGGATCCAGAGCGTCAGTGGGTCGCCGAGCAGGTGTTCCTCGACCCGCGTCCGGTCCAGGTAGCCGCCGAGCCGCGGGTCCTTGAAGCGCATCTCGGAGAACTCGTCGGTCGCGTCCTGTTGGCCTCGCAGAACCCGGAAGCTTCCCTCCAGCCTTGGGACGCTGAGGAGTTCTGCCACTGCCGTCATGAAGTCGGGCTGTGTCACGGTCAGAGCCCCAGTCGGCTCGTGGCGGCGGCGGCGATCGACTCCGCACCCGCACCCGCACCCGCAGCAGCGCTACCGATCAGCTGCGAAGCGAGGGCGTACGGCTGCGGGCGCGACAGGGTGAAGGTGAGGTGCGTCGATCGGTCCGAGGTGGTTCGGGCCCGGTGCGGCCAGCCGTGCGGCAGGTACAGCATGTCGCCCGGGGTCAGCACGAAGGTGAACCGCTCACCCTGCGGATCAGGCTCCAGGCCCGCGTTCGGGTTGGCGCCTGCCACCGGGCGGACGATCTCCCACTCCTTGTGCCCCTCCAACTGGACGGCCAGCACGTGGGAGGCGTCCCGATGGAAGCTCAACCCCCGTGACTCGGTCGGCGTGACGAACGCGTAGGCCGTGGTGGCCAGGCCGAAATGGGCCTGCAATGCGGCGACTTCGGCGCGGACCGCGTTGTCGAAGTCCTCCAGCCGCTGGAACTTCATGGTGTATCCCTGCCCGACCAGGTCCGCGAGCCGGCCGGGGTCGATCGCGCGTTGACGGAACCCGGGGACGCCGGCGGTGAACTCCGTGAGCGCCGGCTGCGTGCTGGAGCGGACCAGGGTCAGGTACGGCCAGTGGAGGTGGGGATCGGTGAGCAGGGTCAGGACCCCTTCGGCACTGACCTCGCGGGAGAGTGACGCGCGGCCGATCCAGTGGCGATCGTTCCAGCACTCCGAGACGCGCTCCAGCGTCGCGGCCGAGTCGAAGGGCACGGGTCAGGTCCTTCCAGGTGAGACGGCGGGGAGAGGGGAGAGGCGCCGGGCCCGTCGGAGGAAGCCGACGAGGACGGCCGCGGTCAGCAGCGCGGCCGCCAGGGCGCTGGTTCGGATGCCGGCGGCGGAGGCCAGCAGTCCGCTCGCGACGGCGCCCAGCGGCATGCCCGCCACCGAGAGGGTCCGGAACAGCGCCATGGTCCGGCCGATCGTGGCCCGTGGCGCGGAGGCCATCAGGAGCGTGGACGCCGGGACGTTCCACAGGCCCGCGGCGAGCCCCAGGCAGGCCATGCCCAGGACCAGAGCCGTCAGCGAGTGCGCCCCGAAGACCAGCAGGAAGCCGGGGACCTTGAGGGCCATCGCCAGGCCGGCCACCTGGCGGTGCGCGGTCCCACGAGCGGCCAGCCGCCCGGCGGCCAGATTCCCCAGCACCATGCTCGCGGCGTTGGCTCCCGTCAGGAGCCCGAAGCCGCTGGGGTGGACACCGACCGTGCGGATCGCCAGCAGGGGCAGCACGCCGCTGTTGAGTCCGTTGCAGAAGTTGTTGACGGTGACGCAGACCAGCAGGAGGGTCAGCAGGCCGTGGCCGCGCACACTTCCCAGCCCGTCGCGGACGTCGCGCACGACTCCGCGCAGGATCCCGCGCCGCGCCGCCGGCTCCGCCCCCGGGACGCCGCCGCGGTCGATGTCGATGTCGGCCGGCAGCGAGGTGACCCAGCCTGCGGCCGCGCCGAACGTCACCACGTTCAGCAGGAACGGCAGCGCGCTCCCGACGGACGCGAGGAAGCTGCCCAGCGGTGCCGCGACGATCCCGACCGTCGACTGGGAGGCGCTGAGCCGGGCATTGGCGGTTCCCAGGTCCTGCTCGGGGACGGTGGACGGCAGCAGGCTGGAGAAGCAGCTGTCGGAGATCGTCTGGAGGCTGGTGAGCGCGAAGACGAAGACGATCAGCACGGGGATCGAGATCCGGCCGGCCAGCGCGGCCACCACGAGGACGGCCGCGAGCACGCAGCGGACGCTGTCCGACAGCAGAAAGGCCCGGCGCTTGTCCCACCGGTCGACCAGCGCTCCGGCCGGCAGCCCGAAGAGCAGCCAGGGCGCGAACGACATCGCCGACACCAGGGACAGCACCGCAGGGCTGCCGGTCAGCTGCGCCCCCAGCACGGCGACCGCCGAGGTCCGGGCGGAGTCACCGAGCCGAGTGCCCACCGCTGCCGCGTAGAGCTTCTCGAACCGGGGCCCGTACGTGCGAACCATGCCGGCTACTCCTCCGCCAGGAGCGCACCGACGTTCTCGGGCACGGGGACGAGCCCGCTCGGCACGGTCAGCGGTGCCCGGCCGAGGACGATGTCGCAGAAGGAGGTTTCCGCGTCGCGGCGTTTCGCGTCCCAGGCGGCGTGCCGCTCGGGAGCCAGGTAGTGCAGGGCCAGGGCGAGTTCCGACTCCTCCTCGCCGGCGTTCAGGAACTCCTTCGCCAGGGCGCGGAGCGCGGAGAAGCTCCGGTCGCCGAAGTAGAGCCCGCCCACGCGGCGGCGGTAGGCGCGGCAGCGGTCCGGGTCGACACCGCACGACGCCAGCAGCGCGCACAGCGCGTCGACGTTGACCATGGGGACGGTCAGCGCGCGGTACTCGTCGTCGTGCATGAGGACGACGTTCTCGTCCGAGGTTCGCGCGCCGGTCAGGTAGTCGAGGAAGATCGCGCCGAGGCCGATCATCCCCCAGGGACGGGCCTCCACCGCCCGCAGTGCGCCCATGCTGCTGCAACCGTAGAGGCGGATCCCCTGGCGCAGGGTGGCCTGGATCTCCGTCAGGTTCACTGCCTGGCCGGCGCCGAAGTACCCGTCGATCATGAGCACGGTGGCGGGGGGTTCGGGCAGCTCCGTCAGCGCGGTCAGGTCGCCGTCCCGCACCGGCGGGAGGATCAGGTGTCCGCCGAGTTCGGCCAGCGGAGAGCCGACCAGGCTCGGCCCGGCGAACACGACCAGGTCGGTTCGGTCGAGCCCGGCGAGGACGCCGCGCAGGTCGGGATCCTCCAGCTGCAGTACTCCGTGCATGCCTAGCGCGCTCCTCGGGCTTGCTTGTAGAACCTGTAGAAACGGCTGCCGACCCGGGACGGCTCGTTGGCGGCGAACTCCAGCCCGGGAACGATGACTTTGACGACGCGCGGCAGGGCGTCGTCGACACTCCCGCGGCTCCTTGGCCCGGCCGGGTCCGCCAGGGTCAGGTCGGCCACCAGGATGCGCGGCAGGCCGGCTCCGCGCAGACTCCGGCAGACCGTTTCCAGATCGGTCCCCAGGTCACCGGCCGAGTGGTCCGGGATCTCGTCGAAGCTGATCCGCTGCCATCCGTGCGACCAGCGGGCCGCCCGCTCGTGCGCTGCCTGGTAGGTCTCCTCGCGGCGATCGCGGTACCGGGTGCTGAAGTCCTCGCGGGCACCGGAGATGACGCTCAGTCGGGACTGCGCCAACTCGGTCAGCGCTCGGGAGACGCCGACCAGCGGATTCAGGTGGCAGCCGGCTCCGGCGTTCACCAGCATCGGGTTCTCGGCCAGGCGGTCGTCGCCCAGGGCGAAGAAGCTGGTGATCTCCAGCGAGGACCGGAAGGCGAACAGCGAGAGGGAGATGCCGGCCTCCTCGAAGGTCCGGGCGAGTCGGCGCAGGTCCGGCGGCAGCGAGTCCAGGTCGACCTGATGGCCCAGTCGGAGAACCTCGCCGAACGAGCGGCCGTCGCGCTCGACCAGTTCGTAGAGCGCGTGCAGGGTGGCCTCGGCGAGACAGTTGCCGGAGGCGAGCCCGTCCGAGTGGTTGGCGAAGAGGCGGGCACCGTGTGCCTGGTAGGGGGAGAACACCGCGTCGGCCGGGACCTGGACCACGGCGCCACTCACCAGGTCCCTGGTGGGGATCCACTCCAGCGGTGCGTCCGGCTCCCACCCGGTCCTGGTGTCCAGGACGAGCTCGCGCGGATCCAGGACCTCCGCGAACCGCTCCCGGGCCCGGGCCACGGTCAGCACCGGGCCCTGCCGGCCCTGCTGCTCGCCGCAGTAGCGCTCGTGCGCCTCCATCAGGGCGGAGGCCAGGGCCGCCTTGCGGGTCCGGCCCTTGCCGCAGGTCACGGTCAGATTGCCGGGGGCCGCGGTGGTCCGATAGGTGTTGAAGACGGGGATGCCGAGGCGGTCGAGGCCGGTGATGTCGGCGACGCGGGAGACGCCGGAGACCGCACGCAGGTTCCAGGCGTCCTGGATGCTGTCCTCCAGCGACCGGTGGCGACCGGTCGCGGCGTAGCGGCCGTGGTCGCAGCGGGGGTCGGCGTCGGCCAGGATCGCCTCGGCAGCCGGTACCAGGCTGTCGAGGGCTGCTTGGCGGGCCGTCGTGGTCATGCGGTACCTCACACGAAGTCGCGCAGGTCGGCCGCCTCGTAGGCCGCGTCCTGCGGGTCGGGGCAGGTCAGGTCTCCGAGAGCCAGCCGACGCAGCGCCTGCGGGTTCGTCCTGGCGATCCGGGCGAAGGCGTCCAGGGCGAAGCCGATCAGCGCCTTCCGCTCGTGGCAGGCGGCCGGGAGTGTGCCGAACTCGCCCGCGCCCGCGGACAGGGAGCGGTGGTAGCACTCGCCGCCGCAGATGTGCTTCGCCCAGCAGTCGCGGCACGGTTCGCGTTCGTCGACGCGCTTGAAATGCTTGCTGCGGATTTCGACGATCGGCAGGCCCTTGGTGATGTGGCCCAGCTCGAACGCCGGCTCCTCTATCGCATGGTGGCAGGAGTAGACCCGGCCGTCGGGCCCGACCGTGACGGCATTCCTGGCGGCCTGGCACGGATACCAGGAGCTGACGGCCTTTCCCTGGTGGAGGATCTTCTGGAAGAAGGCACTGAACGGCATGATGTCGAGAACGACACCGTTCTCCAGATTGGTCGTCCACCAGTCCAGGAGTTCTATCATCTCGGACTCGCTGGTGGCGGTGATGCCCTCGTTGTTGTACATCGGCTGCACGTGGACCTCGTTGAACCCCAGTGCGACCAGGTATTTGTGCAGAGCGACCAGCGGAGTGCCCGGCTGGCCGACCGCGCGCACCCGGCGCATCGGTGAGGTCTGGGAATCCATGATGCGCCGGATGTTGCGCAGCACGATCCTGCTGGTCGGCCGCCCGGAGAGCAGAACCCGGTCGCTGTTCAGCTCCGGCGGCCCGTCCAGGCTGATGATCAGCGATATTTTGTGCGCCTCGCACCAGTCGAGCACCTTGGTGGTGAGCAGGGTGCCATTCGTGTAGACATTGAAACGCACCTTGACACCCAGCGGTGCGGCGTACTCCTCCGCGTACGCCACGCTGCGTTCCAGGATCTCGCGTTCCAGCAGCGGCTCGCCGCCGATGAAGAAGATCCGCACCGGCTTGCCCGGGTCCGCCTGGTCGAGGACCTGCTGGATGCTGGTGCGGGCGGTCTCCCAGGCCATCCCCTGCGGGACCTCGGAGCCCTTCTTGTCCTTGGTGTCGAGCTCGTTGTAGCAGTACGTACAGCCCATGTTGCAGTGGTAGGTGTTGCCGATCACCAGCTGGTTGATCGTGGTGCTGTTGTTGTCCGCCGGGACCGGAAAGGAGGGAGCGGAAATGATCCGGGTCAGCTCGTCCCATTCCCGGCGCTCGTCGGCGGTCAGATCGCCGGCGCCGTGACTGGCCGCCGCGAACCGCCGGGCCCGCTCCGCGAGATGGGACGGAAGTGTGGCGAACGACATTCGGTCCGGATCGTAGAGCGTGGCCCGCGAGCCGTCCGCGTTGGGGAGTACCACTGCTTTATCGGTGGTCATGCCGACCAGGCCCTTTCGAGAGTGAAAGCAGAGCTCCGACCAGCCCCCGGGTCCGCCGGACGGAAAGGTACCGTGCGGACCCGGGGGTTGTCAGCGGGATATCAGCCGTCCTGAATATCAGGCGGCGATCTCGCAAATGATGCCAGGACGCTCGACCTGGTCCTCGGCATAGAGCTCGTCGACGAGGTTGCTCAGGTCAACGAGCTCGACGTCCTGCTCGATGATCTCTGCGGTAGCTGCGGACATAGTTAGTTCACCTCCTCAGTAGTTCGCCAGGCGACTTACCCGGGCCCGGTCGCAGGCAAACTCGTCGCGGCTACTGGTCCGGATTATTGACGGAATGTCCCTGTCGCGAATGGATGAATTCAGGGGACATGGCCGATATTTCTCTCATGTCCCGCATGTCGGAATGCCTCGGGCGGAATGCCGGACAACAAAAGACGCCGACCGCCCGAAGGCGGCCGGCGTCTCTTACGTGTGGCAGTCGGGTCAGCCGAGGGCCGCGATCGCCGGGACGAACTTGGAGGCGTCGACGGTGCCCCAGCCGGTGGCGAGGTCGTAGCCGGGGGTGACGGGCTCTCCGGGGACGCCGTTGTAGGTGTTGGAGCCGCCGACCACGTCGGTCAGGCCGGTGCCGGGGGCGCCGGCCTGCTGGAGGGCGCCGAGCGCGTAGAGGCCGTAGTTGAGGTTGCCGAGGCGGTGGCCGGCCTCCTGGGCGGCGAGGGCGACGACGCCGGAGAAGATCGGGGTCGCGACGCTGGTGCCGCCCCACAGCTCCCAGCCGTTGTCGTCGGGGCCGAAGCTGTTGTACGTCCAGACACCGGTCAGCGGGTCGCCGAGCATGCTGATGTCCGGGACGCCGCGGGTGTTGCCGACCACATTGGCGACACCGGTCTGGAAGAGCGGGCGGTTGAAGACCTTGGACTTGCCGCCGCCGGAGGCGCCGCTGTTGGTGCTGGGGTCGTCCCAGACGGTGTCGGGGGTGAGCCGGTTGCCGTTGTCGTCCAGCTTGACGGTGGTGGCGCCGACGCCGGTGACCAGCGGGTCGGAGGGCGGCCAGGAGGTCACCTGGTAGGGGTAGAGCGTCGAGCCGTCCGACTCGGCGTCGGTCGAGCCGTTGTCGCCGGAGGCGGCGAGCACGGTGACGCCGTGGGCGGCCGCGTCCTTGAAGGCGTAGCGCAGGTTCAGCAGGCTGGAGAAGTCGCCCTGGTCGAAGCCGGGGAAGGTGTTCTCGGTGGCGCCGAAGCTCTGCGAGATGACGTCGCCGACGCCCTGCTTGATGAGCGCGTCCTCACCGTTCATCATCTCCGGGAAGCCGGTGGTGCCCTCGGTCTCCGAGACGCCGGTCTCCAGCAGCACGATGTTGGCGCCGGGCGCCATCGCGTGGGCCATGTCGACGTCGATCGTCGTCTCCTCGGCCCAGCCGGTCATGTCGCTGTTGGTGGGGTCGAAGGGCGGCACGGTACCGGACTTGACGACCTTCACGTTGGCGCTCGGTATGCCGTACTGCGCGCTGTAGACGTCGAGGTCGTGCTGGATCGTGGGTGAGCCGAACGAGTCGACGATCACGATGGTGCGGCCGGCCCCGGTGATGCCCTTGTTGAACAGCGGGTGCTCGTTGTAGGCCTGCTCCAGCTGGGTGGCGCCGTAGCAGGAGGACTGGAGCTGCGCCTGGCACTGGGCGATGGTGAGCGGGGCCGGGTACTGGTGCCCGGTGAGCCGGTGGCCGACAGCGGCGGGCACCGGGTGCGCCGATCCGGCGGCGGTGATCGTCAGAGCTGCTCCGGCCGTGCCCGCCCCGGTGAGGGCGGTGCTGGCGGCGAGCGCCGTGACGGCGAGCGCCGACATGGTGCGGCGGCGGGTGGTACGTCGCATGGGTGTCCCCTGGGGGTGATGGTTGATCCCGTCGACGACGGCTGGGACACATGAGACTGCACGACACCTCATGAGTCATCAGCTTGTCGTACTTATGGGAAAGGCTTTGCCGGGCCATGACAGAACTCCCACTGGCGCGCCATCAGCGGTGGCCCCCGCTCCGGTTGGCCAAGCCGAACTGATGATCCATAAGATGCGGGCCGTGATCATCAACCGACGCAAAGCGGCCAGGCTCCCCAGCCTGCTGGCCGCCCTGGCGATAACCGGGTTCTCGCTGTTCAGCGGGTGCCCGGCCCTCGCCGACGAACCCACCGGCGGCCCGCCGCCCGCCACCACCGCCACCACCGAGGCCCCCAAGGTCGACCTGATCCTGGACGACAGCGGGTCCATGCGGACGCAGGACATCCAGGGCCGCAGCCGGATCTCGGTCGCCCAGCAGTCGCTGGACGAGGTGGTCGACGCCCTCCCGGACGAGACCGAGTTCGGCATCCGGGTGCTCGGCGCCACCTACCCCGGCAACGACAAGGCGCAGGGCTGCCTGGACACCCAGTCGCTCTACCCGGTCGGCAAGACCAACAAGGTCGAGGCGAAGACCGCCGTCGCCACCCTGCGGCCCACCGGCTGGACCCCGATCGGCCTGGCGCTGCGCGGTGCCGCCCAGGACCTGGGTCCCGGCCAGGCCACCCGCCGGATCGTCCTGATCACCGACGGCGAGGACGACTGCGCGCCGCCCGACCCGTGCGACGTGGCCCGTCAGCTGGCCGCCCAGGGCATCCACCTGGTGATCGACACGCTGGGCCTGGCCCACGACGACGGCGTCAAGAACCAGCTGCTCTGCATCGCCAACGCGACCGGCGGCACGTACACCGACGTGCGCACCCAGGAGCAGCTCAGCAAGAAGCTGAAGGAGATCGTCGGCCAGGCCGACAACACCTACCGGCAGACCCCGGCCGCCGCGACCGGCGCCGCCACCTGCGCGAGCGCGCCGGTGCTGGCCCCTGGCGTCTACAGCGACCGGGAGAAGTTCTCCGAGCACCGCTACTACCGGGTGCCGGTCCAGCCGGGCCAGGAGCTGCGCGCCTCGGTGAGCGTCTCGCTGGACCGGGCGGTGGCCCGTGACTACGGGGTGCTGCTCCAGGCCACCGACGCGGGCGGACAGGAACTGGTGCGCGGCACGGACGCCGGCAGCGGCCGGACCGACGTGGTCTCCACCGGTCTGCGCTGGGCCGCCACGGGCTCGCCGTCCCCCTCCCCCACGTCCACTACCACGGCCGGCGGCGACGTCTGCCTGGTCGTCAGCAACTCGCTCGCGCCGCAGCCCGGCGTGGCCACCGACCCCGGCCTGCCGCTGGAGCTGACCGTCGGCCTCACCGCCGCCTCGCCCGCGCCCGAGGGACCCGTGCTGGGCCTGGGCCGCGGCTGGACGCTGCTGCTGGTGCTGACCGGCGCCGGGCTGGTCTGCGGGCTGCTCTTCGGCTGGGTCGCACGCTGGCGGATCGCTGTCTGGCGGGAGAACTGATGATGCGTACGACAACCGCTGTCTGGACCGCCCTGCTCGCCGGTGGCCTGCTGGCCCTCGCGCCGGCAGCCGCGGCCTCCGCCGACTCCCCTTCCCCGTCCCCGAGTTCGAGCGGTCCAGCCGCTCCGGCGAGCACCGCCGGCAACTCGTTCCTGACCGCGACCTCGCTGGCGCCCGGTCAGGACGCCTCGGTGGACGCCGGCATCGGCGACTACCTGTACTGGTCCTTCGCCGCCGCCGAGGGACAGACCCCGACCGTCACCGTCACGGTCACCCTGCCGGCCGCCGCCGACCGGCACGGGCCGCAGACCTGGACGACGGAGGTCTTCGACGGCCTGCGCCGCCGCCAGTCCTGCACCGCGGGCACCCAGAGCGCCACCGCCGCGCCCACCGCGGCCACCCTGACGACCACCTGCACGCTGCGTCAGATCCGCTCCTGGGCCGAACCGTGGTCCGGCGACCCGCTGCCGGGCACGTACTACGTCAAGCTGTCGGCGACCGACGCCCCGACCCAGGACTTCGGTCTGCCGGCCCAGGCGCAGCTGCACATCGCCAGCACCGGCGGCGCGGACGCGGCGCAGCCGGAGGGCGGCGCGCTGAAGGCCGCCCTGGTGCCGCCGGTGAACGCCGGCGCCACCCTGGCGCCGGACGCGACGGCGGCGCCGACCGCCGTCCCGAGTCCGACCGCGGCCGGGCAGCTGGGGGCCGCCGCGCCGACGGCCGCCGCCTCGCACTGGTACTCCGACTGGTTCTCCCAGTGGAACACCCGCTGGGGCTGGACCCTGGCCGGTGGCGCGCTGGCCTCGCTGGCCGGCGTCGCGGGGTACAGCATCACCCGCCACCCGCGCCGCTCCCGCCGCCCGGGCGGGTACCGTCCGGGGGCGTCCGAGCAGCACGAACGGTACGCCGAGGCAACCCGGGGCTGACCGGCACAGCGGCGTGCGGCGGGGGGCGTGAGCCCGCCGCCGCGCGCCCTGCGAGACCGGCGTCCCGTGCGAAAATGGCTGGGCGGGGCGGTCACCTCCGAGCGGGGTCCTGGGATGCAGGCAGACCAGCCAAGGGATGGCGCGGGCGCTCGCCGCACGGCGGCGGACGCCGATCCCGTACGCCCGGACACACCGAACCCGGACATACCGGAGGACGTGGAGCCGGAGCAGCTGGACAGCCGGCTGATGCTGCCCGTCGCGACGGCCCTGGTCGAGGCGAACGGGCGGATCGTGCACTGGAGCGCCGACGCCGAGGAGCTGCTCGGCTACACCGCCGAGGAGGCGCTGGGGCAGTCGGCCGCGCAGCTGCTGGTCAGCAAGAGCCGCCGCCCGCAGGTCCTGGCCCTGTTCGAGCAGATCCTGCACGGCCACCCCTGGTCCGGCGTCTACCCGGTGCGCCACCGCGACGGGCACCACGTCCTGCTGGCCTTCCGCACCCACCTGGTGAGCGGCCTCGGCGGGCGCCCCCTGGTGCTCGCGGTGGTCACGGACGTCACCACGGTGCGCCGCCTCCAGGGGGACCTGGCGCTGCTGGACGGCTTCTTCACGCAGTCCCCGATCGGGATGGCGGTCTACGACCCCGAGCTGCGCTTCGTCCGGCTCAACGATGCGCTGGCCGAGGTGAACGGGCTGCCGGTCGCGGCGCATGTGGGCCACCGGATAACCGAGGTGCTGCCGGGGATCAACGCGGCGGAGGTCGAGGCGGTGATGCGGCACGTGCTGACCACCGGCGAGCCGGTGATCGACGCCCGCTCGCACGGGCGCACACCGCGTGACCCGACGCACGACCACGCCTGGTCGGCCTCCTACTTCCGGCTGGAGGACCCGCCCGGCCAGGTGCTCGGCCTCAGCTCGACGATCGTCGACGTGACCGAGCGCTTCAAGGCCGAGGAGCGGGCCGCGAGGGCGACCGAGCGCCTGGCGCTGCTGGTCGACGTGACCGCCTCCATCGGCACCACGCTGGACCTGCGGCGCACCGCCCGCGAGCTGGCCGACGCGATGGTGCCGCGGGTGGCCGACGTCAGCGGGGTCTTCGTGCTGGAGCGGCTGGTCAGCGGCGAGCCGGCCGCCCCGGGCGACCGGGTGCGGCGCCTGGCGGTGGCCACCACCGACTCCGCCTACCCGCTGGGGGACCTGCCCGCCGACGCGCTGTACGAGATACCGCCGGACTCGCCGTACGCGCAGGCGATGGCCAGCGGCCAGACCGTCGTGGTGCCCTCCTGGGACCTGCCGCCGCTCACCGCGAAGGCGGCCGAGCCGCGGATGCGGGCCTACCTGCGCAACATCTCGCGCTCGGTGCACGTCACGCCGCTGGTGGCCCGCGGCGCGGTGCTCGGCATGGTGGTCTACTCGCGGCGCGGCGACCGCGAGTCGCTCGCCGAGGAGGACATCACGCTCGGCGCGGAGCTGGCCACCCGGGCCGCCGTCTCGATCGACAACGCCCGCCTCTACACCCTGGAGCGGGACGCGGCCAAGGCCCGCCAGCAGGCGCTGGACGAGGCGCACGCCGCCCACCAGCGGCTCGCGCTGCTGGCCGAGGCGAGCACCCGGATCGGCGCCACGCTGGACCTGCGGCGCACCGCCGAGGAGCTGGTGGAGGTGGTGATCCCCCGTTTGGCCGACTTCGTCACGGTCGACCTGATGGAGTCGGTGCTGGAGGGCGAGGAGACCGCGCCGGTGCCGTCCTCCGGATCGATCACGATGCGCGCGGTCGCGGTCGGCGAGTACGCCCCCGGCGGCCTGCTGACCGGCGCCGCGGACCCGGTGGGCGGGGTGTCGCAGTCGGCCCGGCTGTACGCCGAGAGCCTGCGCAGCGGCCGGTCGATCCTGGTCGCGCACGTCAACGAGGAGAACCTGGCGCGGATCGTCGCCTCCCCCGACCGGGTCCAGCCGGCCCTGGACTCGGGGCTGCACTCCTATCTGATGGTGCCGCTGCTGGCCCGCGGCGCGGTGCTGGGCGGGGCGGAGTTCATGCGGCTGCGCAACAACCCGGAGCCGTTCGGTCCGGCGGACGTGGCGCTGGCCGAGGAGCTGGCCGCGCGGGCCGCCGTCTGCATGGACAACGCCCGGCTGTACCGCCGCGAGCGGGACACCGCGCTGACCCTGCAACGCAGCCTGCTGCCGCAGGAGGTGCACCCCACGCTCGGCCTGGACATCGCCTACCGCTACCTGCCCAGCAGCGAGCTGAGCGAGGTGGGCGGCGACTGGTTCGACGTCGTGCCGCTGTCCTGCGGGCGGGTCGCCCTGGTGGTCGGCGACGTCACCGGGCACGGCCTGCGGGCGGCCGCGACGATGGGCCAACTCCGCACCGTGGCAAGGACACTGATCACCCTGGACATGGATCCGGCGCGGGTCATGCGGCGGCTGGACGAGGCCGCCGCGACGGTCGGCGAGGGACAGTTCGCCACCAGCGTCTGCGTGGTCTTCGACCCCGTCGACCGGGTCTGCACGGCCTGCTGCGCCGGCCACCTGCCGCCGGTGGTGAGCGGGCCGAACGGCACCGTGCGGGTGCTCGACCTGCCGACCGGGGCGCCGCTGGGGGTCGGCGGGGTCCCGTTCGAGACGGTGGAGTTCACCCTCCCCGAGGACGGCCTGCTGGTGCTCTGCACGGACGGCCTGGTCGAGCGCCGGGACCGCGACCTGGACGCCGGGATGGAGGTGCTGCGCCGCACGGTGGCCGAGCAGCGGGGCTCGCTGGAGGAGAGCTGCGACGCCGTGCTGTCCACCCTGATCACCGGGCCCCGGGAGGACGACATCGCGGTGATCATGGCGCAGGCCCGGGCGATCGGCTCGGACCGGCTCGCCACCCTCTCGCTCACCAAGGACCGCGCGCTGGTGGGCCACGCCCGGCGGTTCACCCGTGCCACCCTGCGCGGCTGGGGCCTGGCCGCTCTGATCGACCAGACCGAGCTGCTGACCAGCGAGCTGATCACCAACGCCATGGTGCACGCCGGCGCGCCCACCCAGCTGCGGCTGTTCCGCAACCGGGCGCTGACCGTGGAGGTGGCCGACGTCGACAGCCACGCGCCGAAGATGCGCCGCGCCCTGGAGGACGACGAGGGGGGCCGCGGGATGCACCTGGTGAACACCCTGGCGCACCGCTGGGGCAGCCGCGGCACCCGGCACGGCAAGGTCGTCTGGTTCGAGCTGGAACTGCCGCCGGGCACCGCTCAGGCGTGAGGAGCCCTCAGTCGGCCCAGCGCGCCGCCGAGCCGGTCAACCGCTCGCGCAGCTCGCGCTTGAGCAGCTTGCCCGAGGCGTTCTTGGGCAGCGCGTCCGTGAAGTGCACCGCCTTGGGGGTCTTGAAGGCGGGCAGCCGCTCGCGTGCGTAGGCGATCAACTCCTCGGCGCAGACCGGTCGGTGGCAGACCACCACGGCGGTCACCGCCTCCACCCAGTGCGGGTCCGGCAGGCCGATCACCGCCGCCTCGGCGACCGCCGGATGCCCGTAGAGGACGTCCTCCACCTCGCGCGAGGCCACCAGCACGCCGCCGGTGTTGATCACGTCCTTCAGCCGGTCGACGACGTAGACGTAGCCCTCGGCGTCCCGGCGCACCAGGTCGCCGGAGTGGAACCACTCCCCGTCGAAGGCCTCCGCGCTCTCCCGCGGCTTGTCCCAGTAGCCGGTGCACAGCTGCGGCGAGCGGTAGAGGATCTCGCCCACCTCGTCGGGCCCCGCCTCGCCGCCGTCCTCGGCCACCACCCTGACCTCCACGAAGAGCACCGGACGGCCCGCCGAGTGCGGGCGCGACTCGTGCTCCTCGGGGCGCAGCACGGTGGTCAGCGGGCCGACCTCGGACTGGCCGAAGGCGTTGTAGAAGCCGGTTGCCGGCAGCGCCGCGCGCAGCCGCTCCAGCACCGGCGCGGGCATGATCGAGGCGCCGTAGTAGGCCTTGCGCAGCGTGCTCAGGTCGGCGGTGCGGAAGTCGGGGTGGGCCTCCAGCGCCGTCCAGACCGTCGGCGGCGCGAAGAAACTGGTCAGGCCCTCCCGCTCGATCCGGCGCAGCACGTCGGCGGGTTCGGGCGCGCGGACCAGGCGGTTGACGGTGCCAAGGAGCAGGCAGGGCATCAGGAAGACGTGCAGCTGCCCGGAGTGGTAGAGCGGCAGCGCGTGCAGCGGCCGGTCGGACTCCCGCAGGTCCAGCGCCACCACGCAGGAGAGGTACTGGTGGAGCAGCGCGCGGTGGGTCATCATCGCGCCCTTGGGGTCCGCGGTGGTGCCCGAGGTGTAGAGCAGTTGGACCAGGTCGCGGTCGTCCACGGGGACGTCGACCACCGGGACCGGGCCGGTGGCGGCCGCGTCGAGCAGCTCCTCCAGGGTGACCCGGCAGCTCACCGCGGGGGTGGGCGGCAGGTCGGCCACCCGGTCGGCGAAGTCCGCGTCGAAGAGCAGCGCGGCGCTGCCGGACTGGGTGACGAAATAGTGCAATTCGGCTGTTGTGGCGTTGTAGTTGACGGGTACGTGGATCAGGCCGGCCCGGCCGCAGGCGAGGAAGAGGATGAGGTAAATGTCCGAGTTGCGGCCGAAGGCGGCCACTCGGTCGCCCTTGCGCAGGCCGCGGTCGAGCAGGTGGCGGGCCGCGCGGGTGACGGCGTCGTCCAACTCGCGGTAGGTCCAGTGGCGATCCTCGAAGTGCAGCGCGACGCGCTCCGGCGTGCGGGCCGCCGAGCGGCGGACGGCGTCCGGAATGGTGCTCGTGTGGTGGAGGTCCATGCCCGTGGGTATATCCGGATCCGGGCACGTCACCCCTCTGTCGTGTGAACCTCGCGTGTCGGCTTGATCAATTTGCAACACTGCCCGCGAGGGCAGTACACCCCAACTGAACTGCATTTGACCGTTTATCGGACGAGCCCCACGGCCCGCTCTCGACACATCGTCCTCTTTACCCCCTTGTCTTGGTGCGGTAAGTGCGCTGGAATGCGTGAGCTTGTCGGGACGGGCGTTCCAGGAGCAGACACGCGTCCGACCCCGGATGCGCGCTCCGGAACAGGCCCCCTGACGTCTTATCAGACGAAGGGATGTTCATGATCGGCTGGCGTAAAGCTCAGCTAGCAGCCGTCACTCTCACCGCCGCCTCTGTTGTCCTGGCTATCGGGACCAGCGCGAACGGCGCCCCGCTGCCCTCCGCACCGAGCGCGCAGTCGCTCTCGGAGAGCGGCGCACCGGCCCCGGTGATTGTGATTCTGAAGGACCAGATCACCAGTGTCCCGGCCGACGCCGGACACCTCGGCGCGCGCAAGCAGCGCACCGCCTCCGCCCAGGCCCCGCTGCTGGCGCGGGTCAAGGCCAACGGCGGCACCAACGTCAAGAGCTTCGTGGTCGGGAACGCGTTCTCCGCCACGGTCAGCCCGGCGTTGCGCGCCTCGCTGGCGGCCGACCCGGCCGTCGCCTCGGTCGTCGCGGACGAGACCGTCACGGTCACCCCGCCGACCACCGCGGCCACCCCCGCCACCGCCGCCACCGGCGTCAAGGCCCCGGCCGCTGCACCGGCCGCCAAGGCCGCGCCCGCCGCGCCCAGCAACGAGAACGCGACGAACACGGTCTGCCCGACCGACCCGTCGAAGCCGCTGCTGGAGCCCGAGGCGCTGTACTCCACGCACACCGCCAGCGCCCCCGGCGCCCCCGGCGCGAGCGAGCTGGCCGACGGCACCGGCGTCAAGGTCGCCTACATCGCCGACGGCCTGGACGTGAACAACCCGGACTTCACCCGGGCCAACGGCAAGAGCGCGATCATCGATCACCAGGACTTCTCCGGTGACGGCTGGGACGCGCCCAGCGGCGCGGCCGAGGCTTTCGGTGACGCCTCCGCGATGATCGCCCAGGGCCGCCAGGTCTACGACGTCTCGAAGTTCGTCAACGCCAGCCACCCGCTCCCCGCGGGCTGCAACATCACGGTCAAGGGCATCGCGCCCGGCGCCTCGCTGGTGGCCCTCAAGGCCGGCGGCGACCTGTTCCCGAACTCGGCGATCCTTCAGTCGATCGACTACGCCGTCTCGGTGGCGCACGTCGACGTGCTGAACGAGTCGTTCGGCAGCAACATCGTCCCGGACAGCGGCGCGCACGACACCATCTCGCTCTTCAACGACATGGCGGTCAAGGCCGGCGTCACGGTGACGGTCTCCAGCGGCGACGCGGGCGTGAACGGCACCATCGGCACCCCGTCGGCCGACCCGCTGGTGATCTCCGCCGGCGCCTCGACCGACAACGAGAACTACCAGCAGACCGGTTACGGCGCTGCGCAGTTCTCGAACGGCACCTGGGCCAACAACCGCATCTCGGCGCTCTCCTCCGGCGGCATCACCCAGGCCGGCAAGACCGTCGACATCGTCGCCCCCGGTGAGTCGGACTGGGCGCTCTGCTCGCCCGACACCAGCAAGTACACCGAGTGCACCAACTACAACGGTGGCCCGGCCTCGATCCAGCCCTTCGGCGGGACCAGCCAGGCCGCCCCGATGACCGCCGGCGCTGCCGCCGTCGTCATCGAGGCCTACCGCAACGGTCACCACGGCACCTCGCCCACCCCCGCGGTGGTCAAGGCGCTGCTCACCGGCACCGCCCAGGACCTGGGCCTGCCGGCCCAGGAGCAGGGCGCCGGTCTGCTGAACGTGCGTGCGGCGGCCGAGGCCGCCGAGGGTTACCAGGCGGGCACCGGCGCTGACAAGAGCCAGACTGTCGCCGTCACCTCCGGCCAGGTCGACATCACCGGCACCGCCGGCTCGACCCACACCGCGAACGTCACCGTGGTCAACACCGGCAGCAAGCCGGCGACCGTCAGCGGCTCGACCCGCACCTTCGCCCCGCAGTCCGACGCGGTGCAGACCGTGGCGCTGAACTCCACCACCGACCCGACGTTCAAGTACGCCACCAACGGCGCCACTTGGGTGTCGCACAAGGTGACGTTCAACGTCCCGGCCGGCGCCGACCGGCTCGCTGCGTCAATAGCGTGGCAGGGTGCCGCCCAGCAGAACGGCGCTTCCTCGGTCACCCCGGTGGTCCGCCTGACGCTGATCGACCCGTCCGGGCGCTACGAGACCAACACCCGTCCGCAGGGCGGCGCCGTCTCGCCGAACTTCGGCCTGGTCGACGTTCCGAGCCCGGCCGCCGGTACCTGGACCGGGATCCTCTACACCCCGGCCGGCACCGCCGGCTTCACCGGCCCGGTCCAGCTCGACACCGCCACCCAGCGTGCGGTTCAGGCCGGCCAGGTCAGCCCGCAGGTCACCGACCTGGCCCCCGGCCAGAGCAAGACCCTGCACGTCCAGCTCACCACCCCGGCGAGCAGCGGTGACGCCGCTCAGTCGATCGTGGTCGCCAGCTCCAACGGTGCCACCACCAGCGTGCCGGTCATCCTGCGCAGCCTGGTCGACACCTCGAACAACGGCGGCACCTTCACCGGTTCGATCACCGGTGGCAACGGCCGCGCCTCGTCGCCCGCGCAGAGCTTCACCTACGCGTTCGACGTCCCGAAGGGCAAGAAGGACATCCAGGTCGGCCTGACCCTGAGCAAGGACCCGAACCTGCTCCTCCAGGGCGCCCTGATCACCCCGAACGGCACCCCGGCGGACATCGAGTCCAACGGTCAGATCAACGCCCAGGGCACCGTCACCAGCACCGGTCTCGGCGTCTCGACCACCGCGGTCAACCCCGCGGCCGGCCGCTGGCGCTTCGTCGTGGTCGTGCTCAACCCGGTCTCCGGCTCCGAGCTCAGCCAGACGTACACCGGCAAGATCGGCTTCGACCAGGACCAGGCCACCGCGCCCGGCCTGCCGAACAGCACCGGCACCAAGCTGAAGGCCGGTCAGCCGACCGCGCTGACGGTGCACTACACCAACAACACCGGTGCCACCCAGCAGCTCCAGGCGGACGGCCGACTGACCAACCTGGTCGACCTCCCGCTGGTCCCGGTCGGCACCTCGGGCACGGTGGCCCTGCCGCTGACCCCGACCTCCGCCGTCCCCAGCTTCATCGTGCCCCCGGGCACCACGAAGCTGACCGGCGTGGCCGCCTCCTCCACCAAGGCCCAGCTGGAGCTCTCCGGAACGGCCGGCTCGCCGGACCTCTTCGGTGACCTCACGAAGGCCCAGGGCGGCAACACCATCTCGGTCGTCACGGACGCGGGCAGCGCCTCGCAGCCGATCGTGTCGGGCTTCTGGAGCACCTACGTCCAGCAGATCGGCCCGTTCACCAACGCGGGCGCCCCGGCGGGCACCTCGACGGTCACCGCGACCGCCCACACCCAGGCGTTCGACTCGGCGCTCACCTCGAGCACCGGTGACCCGTTCGCCCTCGCCGTGAACGCCAGTGCCG
The DNA here is from genome assembly GCF_029893355.1 of Kitasatospora sp. MAA4. Classification (GTDB taxonomy): domain Bacteria; phylum Actinomycetota; class Actinomycetes; order Streptomycetales; family Streptomycetaceae; genus Kitasatospora. Next base: position 4,337 of record NZ_JARZAI010000001.1, on the reverse strand, counting down.
CGCAGCCGACCCCCGTGGTCGTCGCGCCGGGTGCCACCGGCACCCTCCAGGTCACCATCACGCCGACCGGCGCGAAGGGCAGCACCGTGCACGGCGTGCTGTACCTGGTCTCCGGCCCGGCCGGTACGGCCACCGCGAACAGCGCGCTCGGGACCACCGGTTCCGTGCTCGCCGCGATCCCGTACAGCTACACGGTGAACTAGTAGTTCCTGTTTGACTCGCTGAGAAGCCGAGGCCGTCCCGGGAGACCGGGGCGGCCTCGGCCGCGTTCGGGCGGGCGTGACATCCTCACCTGCATGAACGCCGCTCCCCCGCCCAGCCCCGCCGCCCGCCGCAACCCGATCGGCGCACACGTCCCGGTCGCCGGACGCGGGCTGGTCGGCACCGGGCTCGCCTACGCGCAGGAGATCGGCGGCGAGGCCGTACAGGTCTTCGTGGCCAACCCGCGCGGCTGGGCCACCCCGGTCGGGAACCCCGCCCAGGACGAGGCGTTCCGCGCCGCCTGCGCCGAGCGGTCGATCCCCGCGTACGTGCACGCCCCGTACCTGATCAACTTCGGCTCGGACAGCGCCGCGACCCGCGAACGCTCCACCGCCTCGCTGCGCCACTCGCTGCTGCGCGGCCACGCGATCGGCGCGCTGGGCGTCGTCGTGCACACCGGCTCCGCCGTCGGCACCGCGCCGGACGGCGGCTCGCGCTACGCCGAGGCGATGGCCCAGGTCCGCACGGACGTCCTGCCCCTGCTGGACGAACTGGACGCCCTCGGTGAGGACGCCCCCTGGCTGCTGCTGGAGCCCACCGCCGGGCAGGGCCGCTCGCTCTGCTCCCGCCTGGAGGACCTCGCCGCCTACGCCGAGGCACTGGACCACCACCCGCGGGTCGGCGTCTGCCTGGACACCTGCCACGCCTTCGCCGCCGGGCACGACCTGGCCGCCCCCGGCGGGGTCGGCGCGGCGCTGGACGTCCTGGAGTCCTCGATGGGCCCCGGACGGCTGCGGCTGATCCACGCCAACGACTCCAAGGACGTGGTAGGCGCCCGCAAGGACCGGCACGCCAACATCGGCGACGGCCACATCGGCGCGGACCCCTTCGGCGAACTCTTCGCCCACCCGGCCACCGAGGGCGTCCCGTTGATCCTGGAGACCCCCGACCGCAGCGCCGCCGAGGGCTTCGGCCACGCCGCCGACGTCCGCCGCCTCAAGGAGCTCCGGGCACGGGCCGCACTGCGCTGAGCCCCTTCAGGTGGAATCGTGGAACGGGAACCGTGCCGGACCACCCGCTAGGGGGCACCTCGATGAGCCCGACCCGAAACCTCGCCGCCCTGCCGTGCGGTCGTCGCGGCAAATGGGTCGTCCTGGTCATCTGGCTGGTGCTGGTGGTGGCGCTCGGACCGCTGGCGAGCAAGCTGATGGGGGCCGAGAACAACCAGGCCTCCAGCTGGCTGCCCCGCAACGCCGAGTCCACCCAGGTGCTCAACGAGCAGCAGGCCTTCCAACCGGTCCAGACCGCCCAGGCCGTGGTGGTCTACGAGGCGCCCGGCGGGATCAGCCCCGCCGACCACGCCAAGGCCGTCCAGGACGCCGCCGCCTTCGCCACCGCGCCGCACGTGCTCGGCCCGATCGTCGGCCCGCAGACCTCGGCGGACGGCAAGGCGATGCAGACCGTGGTCCCGGTCAACATCGGTACCAACGGCTGGAACAACCTCAAGCCCGCCGTCGACAGCATGCGCGCCACCGCGACGGCCGCCAGCCAGGGGATGGCCGTGCACATCACCGGCCCGGCCGGGGTCGGCGCCGACCAGTCCAAGGCGTTCTCCGGCATCGACGGCACCCTGCTGTTCGGCACCGTCGGCGTGGTGATCCTGCTCCTGCTGCTCACCTACCGCAGCCCGGTGCTCTGGATGCTGCCGCTGATCTCGGCCGGCATCGCGCTGACCACCGCGGAGGCGCTGATCTACCTGCTCGCCAAACACGCCGGCCTGACCGTCAACGCGCAGAGCGCGGGCATCCTGATCGTCCTGGTGCTGGGCGCCGGGACGGACTACGCCCTGCTGCTCACCGCCCGCTACCGCGAGGAGCTGCGCCGCCACGAGGACCGGCACGAGGCGATGGCGTTCGCCCTGCACCGGGCCGGACCGGCGATCCTGGCCAGCTCGGCGACGGTGGTCGCCTCGATGCTCTGCCTGCTGGTCGCCGAGATGAACTCCACCCGCGGGCTCGGCCCGGTCTGCGCGATCGGCGTACTGGTGGCACTGCTGGCGATGCTGACCCTGCTGCCCGCCCTGCTGGTGATCCTCGGCCGCTGGGTGTTCTGGCCGGTCAAGCCCGTGTACGGGAGCCCCGAGCCGACCCGCACCGGGCGCTGGGCGCACGTCGGCGCCTGGATCAGCCGCCGTCCGCGCAAGGTCTGGGTCGGCACCGGCCTGGCGCTGGCCGCCTGCGCCGTCGGCCTGGTCACGCTGAACGCCAACGGCCTGAGCACCGCCGGGACCTTCACCAACAAGCCGGACTCGGTGGTCGGCCAGCAGGTGCTGGACGCGCACTTCCCCGGCGGCACCGGCGCGCCGCTGGTGCTGATCAGCACGGCCGACACGGCCGGTGCCGTCCGCACCGCCACCCAGAACACCGCCGGGATCGCGAGCACCACCGTGCCGGTGGTCAAGAACGGCCTCGCCTACCTCCAGGCCACCCCGTCGGCGCCGCCGGACAGCTCGGCCGCCAAGAACACCGTCGACCGGGTGCGCACCGCCGTGCACGCCGTCCCGAACTCCAACGCCAAGGTCGGTGGCACCACGGCCGTGATCCTGGACGCCGGGCGGGCCGCCGCACACGACAACAAGGTGGTCATCCCGCTGGTGCTGGCCGTGGTGATGGTCATCCTGGCGGCCCTGCTGCGGGCCGTGGTCGCGCCGCTGGTGCTGATCGCCACCGTGGTGCTCTCCTACGCGGCGGCGCTGGGCATCAGCGCGTTCGCCTTCAAGTACTTCTTCCACTTCCAGGGCCAGGACCAGGCGTTCCCACTCTTCGTCTTCGTCTTCCTGGTGGCCCTCGGCATCGACTACAACATCTTCCTGATGACCCGCGTCCGCGAGGAGTCCGGCCACCGCGGCACCCGTGCGGGCGCGGTGGCCGGCCTGGCGGCCACCGGCGGCGTGATCACCTCGGCCGGCCTGATCCTGGCCAGCACCTTCGCCGTGCTCGGCACGCTGCCGGTGGTCGGCTTCGCGGAGATCGGCTTCACGGTGGCGCTGGGCGTGCTGCTGGACACCCTGGTGGTCCGCTCGGTCCTGGTCACCGCCCTCACCATCGACCTGCGCGGCCGTATCTGGTGGCCGAGCGCCCTGTCCCGCAGACCGGCGGCAGCGCCGGTGACCTATCCGGCCGCCGGAGTACGGCCGAGGTAGACGGTGTTCGTCGACGTGCGCTCCTGCAGGGGGTTGTCGAAGCTGACGACCTCCGCCCGCACCTCGGTGAAGCTCTGCGCGAAGACCGCCATGAACTCCTCGTCCGGCGGGTCGTTCGACCAGAGCGCGAACACCCCACCCGGGTGCAGGTGTTCGTGCAGCCGCTGCAATCCCTCGGGCTGGTAGAACGCGGCGTTCTCCGGGTGCAGGAAGTGGCGCGGCGAGTGGTCGATGTCCACGATGATCGCGTGGAACCGCCGGCCGGGAGTCTCCGGGTCGAGCCCCTGCGGCGAGCCGACCATCGCGAAGAAGTTGCCCTGCACCAGCCGACACCGCGGGTCCGCGGCCACCCCGCCGGGCAGCAGCCCGCGTTCGTGCCACTCGATCACCTCACCGAGCGCGTCCACCACCACCAGCGAGGCGACCTTCTCGCTCTCCAGGACGGAGAGCGCAGTACATCCGAGCCCCAGCCCGCCGACCACCACATCGAGACCCGTCCCCGTCAGCTCCGCCAGCGCCAGGTGCGCCAACTCCTCCTCGGCGACGGTGAACAGGCTCGACATCAGGAACTCTTCGTTCAACTTGATCTCGTACACATCCCGCCCCACCCCGGGATACCACCTCCGACGCAGCACAAGCTCCCCGAGCGGCGTCTGCCGCCAGTCGAGCTCCTCGAAACGGGCACTCACCTGGTGTTCTCCGATCACTACTCCTGCACACTGCTGTGATCACGAAGTCTGACATGCGAGTAATCCACCGCGGCCCGAGGCTGGGGGCGTTCTCCTACCCCTGGTGACCCGGTCGGCTGACGCAACGTCGGGCCAAACCAGAGCTAGGCACAATACCAGTGACTTAGTAGTCCCAGGATCGCCTGAGCGTGACGGGTGGGTTGATCGGGGCGGTCTTGTGGTGCGGCGCGATGGTGACTGCTTCG